>NZ_JBIWKS010000004.1:549206-810550 GCF_044765805.1 Lentzea sp. NPDC102401
CCGGCCCCCGCGGGGGGGGGGGGCACGCCCCCCCCCCCCCCCCCCCCCCGGGGGCGGGCCCACACCACCCCCCCCCCCCCCCCCCCCCCCCGGGGGGGGGGGGGGGGGGGGCCCCCCCCCCCCCCCCCCCCCCGACCCGTAAGCCCCACGTAACCCCCGACCGGGGAACACCCCTCACCCGGAAATGGTTGGATCCACACGTGAGGCACTTCGACCTGGTCATCATCGGCACCGGCTCCGGCAACAGCATCCCGACGGAAGCCATGGCAGGCTGGCAGATCGCCATCCTGGAAAAGGGGACCTTCGGTGGCACCTGCCTGAACGTGGGCTGCATCCCCACAAAAATGTTCGTCCACACCGCAGACCAGGCCGCAGCCCCGGCCAACGCCAAAAAGCTGGGCGTCGACGCCACGCTGGACGCGGTCCACTGGCCAGAAATCCGCGACCGCATCTTCAACAGGATCGACCCGATCGCCGAAGGCGGCCGGAACTGGCGCGCCAACGAGAACGCGAACGTCACGGTCTACGAAGGCACCGCACACTTCATCGACGCGAACACGATCGACACGGGTACCGGCGAGACCATCACCGCCGACCGGGTCGTCGTGGCAGCGGGCAGCCGCCCCACGATCCCGGACATCGCGGACCTGGACACCACGGGCTTCCACACCAGCGACACGATCATGCGCCTCGACGAGCTCCCCGAGAGCCTGGTCATCGTGGGCAGCGGCTTCATCGCGTCGGAGTTCGCGCACGTGTTCAGCAGCTTCGGCGTCGAGGTCACGCTGATCGCCCGCTCGAACCTGCTCCTCCGCCACGAGGACCTGGAGATCGCCACCCGCTTCACGGACATCGCGAAGCAGAAGTGGAACGTCCTGCTCAACCGCAAGACCACCCGCGCCGAGAAGACGCCCACCGGTGTGAAGCTCCACCTGGAAGGCCCCAACGGCGAGGAAACCGTTGAGGCACAACAGCTCCTCATCGCCACGGGCAGGCAGCCCAACAGCGACCTGCTCCAGGTCCAGAACGCCGGCCTCGACACGCACGCGGACGGACGCGTGAAGGTGGACGAGTACCAGAAGACGTCCCAGCCGCACATCTACGCCCTGGGCGACATCAGCTCGGACTACCAGCTCAAGCACGTCGCGAACCACGAGGCCAAGGTGGTCCGGCACAACCTGCAGCACCCGGACGACCAGATCAGGAGCGACCACCGCTTCGTGCCGGCCGCCGTGTTCTCCAGCCCGCAGATCGCGAGCGTCGGCCTCACCGAGGAACAGGCCAAGGAAAAGGGCATCCGGTACGTCACCGCGAGCCAGGCCTACGCGTCCATCGCGTACGGCTGGGCGATGGAGGACACGACCGGATTCGCGAAGCTGATCGCGGACCCGGCCACCGGGCAACTCCTCGGCGCACACATCATCGGCCCGCAGGCGTCGACGGTGATCCAGCCGCTGATCCAGGCGATGAGCTTCGGTCTGGACGCCAAGTCCATGGCACAGGGCCAGTACTGGATCCATCCGGCGATGCCGGAACTGGTCGAGAACGCGTTGCTGAACCTGCCGCTGGACTGAAGTCCTTGAACGACAGGACTTCTGCCGCTGCCGCGAACGGCGATCTCCGACCAGGATGCAGCGATGACAGACAAAGTCCTCGTCGCCTACACCTCTGAAGTCGCCGCCACCGACGAGATCGCCCAGATCATCGGCACCGAACTCGCGGGCTGCGGGCTGAGAGTCATCGTGCTCCCGGTCACCGCGGCCGAAACGCTGTACGGGTTCGGTGCCGTGATTCTGGGTGACGCCGCCACCCGCGATGCGCATCGGTTCGTGCGGCGGCACAAGGTTTCCCTCAAACACACGCCCGTGTGGCTGTTCCACCGCGGCACTGCCCCGGCACCGAACGACGTCATGCGCATGGCCCGGAAGCTCAACGCCCACGGGCCGATCAGCTTCGGCGGCGACGCACCGGACTGGGACCGGGCGAAGGCATGGGCTCGTTACCTCGCCGACCAGCTCACGGTGCTGCACCGCGGGTTCGTCTCCAACTAGGCCTGCTGGATCCGGACGGTGTTGCCCGCCGGGTCGCGGAAGACGCAGTTGCGCACGCCCCACGGCTGGTCGGCGGGCTCCTGCACGACGTCCGCGCCACCGGCCTGAAGCTTGTCGAACGCGCCTTCGAGATCGGGCGTGGACAGGTTGATGAACCCGTACGAGCCGTTCTCGATCATCTCGTTGATCGCGGTGCGCTGAACGTCCGTCAACCCGTCGGCCATGGCCGGCGGTTCCAGCACCACGGCAGAGCCGGAGCCGACGGGCGCGACCGTGATCCACCGCATCGTGCCCTGGCCGACGTCGGCGCGGACCTCCCAGCCGAGCAGGTCGCGGTAGAACGCGAGCGAGGCGTCGGGATCGGTGTGCGGGAGGAACGTGGTGTGAATGCTGATGTCCATGGCCGTAACGCTAGGACCAGCGAGAACGCGCCGCTTCTCGATTCCTGACCGACTGGCTGGCTAGACGTACCTGGGACGCCCGGCGATCATGCCCAGCACGGTCAGTGCGGCCAGCAGCACCAGCTGCAGCGTCAACGACACGGTCCAGGTGCCGGTGGCCTCACGCAGCACACCGAACGCGAACGGCCCGGAGGCCGCGATCAGGTAGCCGATGCTCTGCGCCATGGCCGACAGCCTGGCTGTGTCCGAAGTGGACTTCGTGCGCAGCGACATGATCAGCAGCGCCAGCGGGAACATGCCCATGCCGAACCCGATCAGCACCACCCAGAGTCCGGGCGCGGCGGCGGGCGCCACCAGCATGCCCAGAATCCCGGCGGACGACAGCACTCCCAGCGCCAGCACCACCGGCGCCTGGCTGGAGAACCGGGCGGCGATCGGCGGCACGAACAGGCTCACAGGAACGCTCAGCAGCATCGAGCCGGCGAGCAGCATGCCGGCGGTGTTCCGGTCGACGCCGGAGTCGACCAGCATCGCGGGCAGCCAGCCCATGACGGTGTAGGCGAACAACGACTGCAGGCCGAAGAACACCGTGATCACCCACGCCAGCGGGCTGCGCAGCAACGACCGCTTCTCGACCGGGGCAACCGACCGCACCACCGAAGCCGCCTCACCGTGCCGTGCCGCGGCGAACCACACGACCACCGCACCGGCCGACAACAACGCCCACGCGCCGACGGCCGGCCGCCAGGAGCCGAGCCAGTCCTCCAGCCGGGGAGTCAGCGCCGCGGCCACAGCCGCACCAGCGGCGAGCGCTCCCGTGTACACGCCGGTGATCAGGCCGACCTTGTCCGGGAAGGACGCCTTCACCACCACCGGGATCAGCACGTTGGACACCGCGATGCCCGCGCACGCGATGAAGGTGCCGCCCAGCACGACCCACGGACCGTCGATCACGCGCAGCACCAGGCCGAGCGTGAGCACCCCCAATGACAGTCCGATCGCACGAGCCATGCCGAGGCGGCGACCCAGCCAGGGGGCCGCGAAGGCCGCGAAGCCGAAACAAAGCGCCGGAACGGCCGTCAGCGCACTGGTCCAAGCGGCCGAAACCCCAAGGGCGGCGCGGACATCACCGAGCACCGAGGCCAGACTGGTCACCGCAGGGCGGAGATTCGCGGCAGCGAGGGCGACCCCGATCGCGAGCAACGCGGACCCGACCAGCGGAACGTGACGATTCATGACGACCGTCACCCTGCGACCTGGATCGGTGGCAGTCTGTGCGGCAAGAGTCGTCTGCTTCATCGTCACGGGCACCACTATCGCAGACGTAGGATGTTCGGATGAAAGGATGACGCTGTGCCGTTGGCCACTACCCGACGGGCGGGCCTCGTCGACCAGGTGATCGAGCAGATGCGCAGCGCGATCACGACTGGTGAATGGCCCGTCGGGCAGCGCATCCCGCCCGAACCCGAGCTGGTCACCGCGCTCGGGGTGGGCCGGAACACGGTCAGAGAGGCCGTGCGCGCGCTTTCCCACGCCGGACTGCTGGAGGTGCGGCAGGGCGACGGCACGTTCGTCCGCGCGACCAGCGAGCTCTCCGGTGCGGTCCGCCGCATGTGCGGGACGGAGCTGAAGGAGGTGCTCCAGGTCCGCCGCACCCTCGAGATGGAGGGCGCGCGCTTGGCCGCGAAGCACCGCACGGACGCCGAGCTGGCGCGCCTCACCGAGTTGCTGCAGAAGCGCGACACGGCGATGGAGGCCGAGCAGTGGGCCGAGGTGATCGAGCACGACACCGCGTTCCACGTGCTGCTCGTGCAGTGCTCGCACAACGCGCTTCTAGCCGAGCTCTACCAGGGCTTGACCGAGGCCGTCAAAGCTTCGGTGGCGGCCTCTGTCGACACCAGCCAGCCTGGTACCGACCAGGTGTCGCACACCGGGCTGCTGCACGCGGTCCGGGACGGTGACCAGGAGAAGGCGGCGATCGAGGCAGGCGGTTTCTTCGAGGAGCTGATCGAGAAGTTCTGCTGAAACGCGGACAAAGGCTGTCCGCATGAGCTCATAGCGTGGGGGCCATGGAGATCACGCCGTTCCGCATCGAGATCCCGCAGACCGACGTCGACGACCTCCGCTCGCGCCTGAACACCGTGCGGTGGCCCGAGGAGGACCTGCCCGGTGTCGGCTGGTCCTACGGCATCCCGCTGAGCTACCTGCGCCCGCTGGCCGAGTACTGGCGTGACGGGTTCGACTGGCGCGCGCAGGAAGAGCGGCTCAACTCCTTCCCGCAGTTCACGACCGAGATCAGCGGGCAGCGCATCCACTTCCTGCACGTCCGCTCGAAGAACCCGGACGCGACGCCGTTGCTGCTGATCCACGGCTGGCCTGGCTCGTTCGTCGAGTTCCTGAACGTGATCGGGCCGCTGTCCGAGGACTTCCACCTCGTCATCCCGTCGATCCCCGGCTTCGGCTTCTCGGGCACGGTCCGCAAGCCCGGCTGGAACGTCCTGCGCGTCGCGTGGGCGTTCGCGAAGCTGATGGAGGGCCTGGGGTACGACCGCTACGGCACTCAGGGAGGCGACTGGGGTTCCGGCATCGCGCAGGAGATCGGCCGGGTGTTCCCCGAGCAGGTCATCGGCGTGCACGTGAACATGCTGCAGACGTTCCGGCCGCAGGGCGTGAACGACCTGTCGGACGAGGAGCTGCGGTCACTGGAGTCGCTCGACCACTACCAGAAGGAGCTCTCCGGCTACATGCACCTGCAACGCAGCCGGCCGCGCACGCTCTCCTACGCGCTGACGGACTCGGCTGTCGGGCAGCTCGCGTGGATCGCGGAGAAGTTCCACGACTGGACGGACAACGACGGCGCACCCGAGGACGCGGTGGACCGCGACCAGATGCTGACCAACGTGTCGATCTACTGGTTCACCGGCACGGCGGGCTCGTCGGCGGCGCTGTACAAGGAGCAGTCGGCGACCTGGGGTCAGCAGCAGCCTTCGACCGTGCCTACCGGTGTCGCGGTCTTCCCGCACGACCTGAGCCTGCCGGTGCGGTCGCTGGCGGAGAAGATGATCCCGTCGATCGTGCACTGGACGGAGTTCGACCGCGGCGGCCACTTCGCCGCGATGGAGGAGCCGGACCTGCTGGTCCAAGACATCAGGAAGTTCTTCGATTCGCTGTGAGCACAACACTCTCGAACCGCACCCTCAACCGCACGCTGCTCGCGCGGCAGATGCTGCTGGAGCGGACGTCCATGCCGATCGTCGAGGCCGTCGAACATCTCGGCGGACTCCAGGCCCAGGCGCCGATTCCGCCGTACCTCGCGCTCTGGACGCGGCTCAAGCCGTACAAGGTCGACGCACTGAGCAAGCTCATCATCGACCGCTCGCTGGTGCGGATGACGTTGTGGCGCGGCACGTTGCACCTGATCTCGGCCAACGACGTGTACCTGATGCGCACGGCGTTGCAGCCGGAGCTCAACAAGTGGGCGAAGATCGTGATGCCGCCCGCCACCCGCGTCGAGATCGACCTCGACAAGCTGGCCCGCATCACGCGCGAGTACATCGACGCCGAACCGCGCACGGTCGCGGAGATCGGCGCGCACCTGGAGGAGCACTTCCCCGGGGCCAAGGCGCGCGAGATGTCCACGCAGGCGCAGATGCTGGTGCCGATGATCCAGGTACCGCCACGCGGGATCTGGGGCGTGGGCGGCGTTCCGCAGAACGTCGCGATGGCCTCATGGCTCGGGCGGGAGCTGCCGTCCGAGGCCGCCGTGCCGGAGCTGATCAAACGGTACCTGCGGGCGTTCGGACCGGCGACGCTCGCGGACATGCAGGCCTGGTCGCGGTTGATCGGGCTCAAGGCGCACGCGGCGGACCTCGACCTGGTGGAGTACAAGAACGAGGACGGCAAGGTGCTGCTCGACGTGCCGGACGGCGTGATCGTGTCCGAGGACGTGCCGGCACCCGCACGGCTGCTGCCCGCGTTCGACAACGTGTTGCTGGGTCACGCCGACCGGAAACGGATCATGAGCGAGGACGCGCGGTCGCGGTGGGGCGCGGTGCGCAACGGCGTGTTCCCGCCGACGTTCCTCGTGGACGGGTTCCTGCGCGGCACCTGGAACGTGGTGGAGAACAAGGACGCGGCGACGTTGACGATCGAGCCGTACTTCAAGACCACGAAGAAGGACATGGCCGGCGTCATCCGCGAGGCCAAGGCGGTGTTGAAGGTGATGTCCCCCAAGAAACCGCACGTGATCCTGACTCCCTAGACCACCTGCCTGATCACGTCGAGAGTCGCGGTGATGGCGGGCCTGCGCGAGGCCTGGGTCCGCCACACCGCGTGCAGCCGCCTCGTGGGCGTGGGCCGCAACGGCACGGCCGTGACGCCGTCCGGCACCTCCTCCCTGCCGAGCCGCGGGATCAGCGCGACACCGATCCCCTTGGCCAGCAGGGCCATCTGCGTCCGGTACTCGCTGATCCGGTACGCCACCACGGGTTCGATGCCCGCGCCGTGGAACGTCCGCTCCAGCCAGTCGAAGCAGATCGACCCCTCGGTCTGGCAGATCCACCGCTCGCCGGCGAGGTCGACGGGTTCGAGGAACTCCTTGCGCGACAACGGGTTCGCGTCCGGGATCAGCACCTCGGCGACGTCGTCCCCGATGAAGACGCGGGACAGCGACTCCGGCACCGGAAGTGGCGTGTTCGCCCAGTCGTGCACGATCGCCAGGTCGAGCTCGCCGCGGGCGACGGCCTCGGTGGCGTAGGGCGGGTCGATCTCCGTGAGCCGCACGTCCAGGGCGGGGTGCTGCTCGGCCAGGCTCACCAGCACGTCGGGCAGCAGGCCGCGCGAGGCCGTGGCGAAGGCGCCGATGCACAGGCGGCCGATCGCGGCGCCGCGCTGTTCCTCCAGCGCCACCTCCGCCTCCTCGACCAGCTTGAGGACCTGGGCGGCGGTGTCGGCGAGCAGGCGGGCGGCGTCGGTCAGGCGGACGCCACGGCCGTTGCGTTCCAGCAGCGTGGTGCGGGTTTCGCGTTCGAGTTTCGCGATCTGCTGCGAGACGGCGGACGGCGTGTAGCCGAGCACGTCCGCGGCGGCGCCGACCGTGCCGTGCACGGCGATGGCGTGCAGCGCCTTCAACCTTCCCAGATCGAGCATGTAGCAATGCTAAACCCATCAGCTTAGAAAGCGGAACTGGTGCTAAATAGTTAGCGGGCGCAAGCTTGGATCCATGAGTCCCCGTCACCTCCTGCTCGCCGTGCTGGTCGCCGCCATCTGGGGCTTCAACTTCGTCGTGCTCAAGGTCGGCCTGGACGAGTTCCCGCCGATCCTGTTCTCCGCGCTGAGGTTCCTCGCGGCGGCGGTGCCCGCGCTCTTCTTCGTCGGCAGGCCGTCGGTGCCGTGGCGCTGGATCATCGCGGTCGGGCTGGTGCTGGGCGTCGCGAAGTTCAGCTTCCTGTTCATCGGTCTCAAAGCCGGCATGCCGTCCGGGTTGTCGAGCCTGGTGCTGCAGAGCCAGGTGATCTTCACGACCGTGTTCGCGGCGATCGTGCTGCGCGAACGGCCGAAGCCCGTGCAGATCACCGGCATCGCCCTGGCCGTCGCGGGCATCGGGGTGATCGCCTGGGACTACGGCCTCTCGTCACCGCTGCTCGGGTTCGCGCTGATCATCGCGGCGGCAGCCTGCTGGGGCGTGTCGAACGTGCTGATGCGATACGCGCGGCCCGCGGACACGTTGCGGTTCATGGTGTGGGTGAGCGCGGTGGCGGTGCTGCCGTTGTTCGCGCTGTCGGCACTGACCGAGGACATGAGCGCGCTCGGCCGCCTGGACTGGAGCGGGGCGGCCGCCGTCGGGTACGTCGCGTGGATCTCGACGTTGCTCGGCTTCGGCATCTGGGGATTCCTGCTGCGCCAGTACGAGTCGTCCGTCGTGGCGCCGTTCTCGTTGCTGGTGCCGGTGTTCGGGATGCTCTCGGCGTGGGCGTTCCTCGGCGAGGACCTGAGCGGACTGCAGGCGGCGGCCGGTGGCCTGGTGCTGGCCGGACTGGCTATTCCGCTGCTGCTGGGGCGCCGGGCGGCACGAACGGAAGTCCTGCCGGGGCCCCTCGTTCCAGCAGGTCGATGACGGCCAACGTGTCGAGGTGATCGGCGACCAGGTCGCCCAGCAGGTCCAGCTGGGCCTCGCGGGCGGCCTGGAAGCTCACGTCACCCGGTTCGAAGTCGCGGCCCGCGCGCTCGGCCGCCCAGCGCAGGAACCTCCGGCGGAACGCGTCGTTCTCCAGCAGGCCGTGCCAGTGGGTGCCGATGATCCTTTCGGTCTGGGCGCCTTCCGTTCCGATCAACGGCTCCTCGGTGCTGCGGACGACCTGCCCGTGGTGGATCTCGTAGCCGGTGACGGGTTCGTCCCACGCGGTGCCCGACGGCGTGGCGAGGGTCTTGCGCGGCTGGAAGCGGATGTCGACGTCGAGCAGGCCGAGTCCGTCGACCGTGCCGTTCTTGGACTCCACGTCGTCCTCGATGTGCTTCGACAGCATCTGGAAGCCGCCGCAGATGCCGAGAACCGGACCGTCGAACCGCTGGATCGCTTGCGCCAGGCCGGTTTCCCGCAGCCACGCGAGGTCGGAGACCGTGGCCTTGGAACCCGGCAGCACGACCAGGTCCGCGTCGGCCAGCCTCGACGGCTCCGTCACGAACCGCACGGACACGCCGGGCTCGCAGGCCAGTGCCTCGACGTCGGTGGCGTTCGAGATGCGCGGCAACCGGATCACGGCGACCCGCAGCCAGTCCTTCACCGGAGGCTGCGGCCTGCCGATCACGCCGTCCGCGTTGTAGGACAACGAATCCTCGGCGTCGAGCCACAGTTCCTCGCGCCACGGCAGCACGCCGAGCACCGGCCGTCCGGTCAGCGCTTTGAGCTGGTGCAGACCCGGTTCGAGCAGTCGCGCGTCGCCCCGGAACTTGTTGACGACGAAGCCGGAGATCAACGCCTGGTCCGCCGCGTCCAGCACCGCGACCGTGCCGAAGAGGTGCGCGAACACACCGCCGCGGTCGATGTCGCCGACGACGAGCACCGGCAGGTTCGCGTTGACGGCCAGTCCCATGTTCGCGATGTCGTTGGGGCGCAGGTTGATCTCGGCCGGCGAGCCCGCACCCTCGCAGATGACGACCTCGTGGTCCCGCCGCAGCCCGTCCAATGTGGACAGGACGGTGCCGAGCAGCTGCTGTTTGCGTTCGCGGTAGCTCAGCGCGGAGACCTCACCGACCGCCTGACCGAGCACGACGACCTGGGACGTGCGGTCGCTGCCCGGCTTCAGCAGCACCGGGTTGAACCTGACGCTCGGCTCCTTGAACGCCGCCCGCGCCTGCACCGCCTGAGCCCGCCCGATCTCGCCACCGTCGAGTGTGACGAACGAGTTGTTCGACATGTTCTGGGCCTTGAACGGCACGACGTCAACGCCCTGGCGTGCCAGAAAGCGGCACAGACCGGCCACCAGGACGCTCTTGCCCGCGTCCGAGGTCGTCCCACAGATCAACATCGCGCCCCGCATGGACGCCAATGCTGCCATCATCACCCCCATGCTCACCGTCGTGCTCATGCACAGCCCGTTCCTCGGCCCGTCGAGCATGCGCCCGCTCGCCGACGAACTGGCCTCCGACGGGGTGGCCGTCCTGCTGACCGACCTGCAGATGACGATCAACGAGGCACCGGTGCACCAGCGGCTGATCGGCGCCTTCTCCGACGCCCTGGAGGACTCCGGCGTCGGCGGCCCGCTGGTGCTCGTGGGCCACAGCGGCGCGGGCCCGTTGCTGCCGTGCTTCGCCGACGCCCTCGAAGTGGAGGTGGCGGGCCTCGTGTTCCTCGACTCCGACCTGCCGACGCCGGGCAGGTCGTGGCGCGAGACCGTCGATCCCGCCCTCGTGAACAAGGTCAAGGCGTCCGTGCGGGACGGCAAGCTGCCGCGCTGGGACCGCTGGTTCGACTCGGACCCGCTGAAGCTCGTGCCCGCCGGCCTGCGCGAGGAGATGCGCGACGAGGCGCCCGAGGTGCCGTGGGAGTTCCTGAAGGAGACGCGCCCGAGCGTCGAGTGGTCCGGGGCGTGCGGGTACGTGCAGCTGTCTTCGGCCTACGACGCCGCGGCGGCCGAGGCCACCGAACTCGGCTGGCCCGTGGAGCGTCTGGAGTCGCACCACCTGGCGGCCGCGACGTCGCCGTCGGCTGTCGCGGCCGCGCTGAAGGCAGTGATCAGCACACTGTGAGGATCTCCGAGCCGGTCTCGGTCACGACGATCGTGTGCTCGAACTGAGCGGTCCAGCTCTTGTCCTTCGTGGTGACGGTCCAGCCGTCGTCCCACATCTCGCCCTCGTAGTCGCCGAGGGTGATCATCGGCTCGATCGTGAACGTCATGCCGGGCTCCAGCACGGTCTTCACCGACGGCTCGTCGTAGTGCAGGACCACGAGCCCGCTGTGGAACGTGCGGCCGATGCCGTGTCCGGTGAAGTCGCGCACGACGCCGTAGTTGAACCGGTTCGCGTACGCCTCGATGACGCGGCCGACGACGTTGAGCTCACGGCCGGGCTTCACGGCCTTGATGGCGCGCATCGTCGCCTCGTGCGTGCGTTCGACGAGGAGCTTGGCCTCCTCGGAGACGTTGCCCGCGAGGAACGTGGCGTTCGTGTCGCCGTGCACGCCACCGATGAACGCGGTGACGTCGATGTTCACGATGTCGCCGTCCTCGACGACCGTCGTGTCCGGGATGCCGTGGCAAATGACCTCGTTGAGCGAGGTGCAGCACGACTTCGGGAAGCCGCGGTAGCCCAGCGTCGACGGATACGCGCCGTTGTCGCACAGGAACTCGTGCGCCACGGCGTCGATCTCGTCCGTCGTCACGCCCGGCACCACGACCTTGCCGGCCTCCTGCAGCGCCTGGGCGGCGAGGCGCCCGGCGATCCGCATGGCCTCGATGATCTCCGGCGTCTGGACCCACGGGTCGGTGCCGCGCTGCGGCGCGGGCTTGTCGACGTACTCGGGACGCACGATGCGCGAAGGCACCTGACGCCGCGGAGATTGCACACCAGGCTGCAGAGGGGCACGAACAGGCATGCGTTCCAGATTAGCCGCCCAGTCGCGTACTGCCCCGAACCTGGTCCTCCGCCCGCGGCTCCGGCACCCGCGGCGCTGGCAGCAGGATGCCCGCCCGGAGCAGGCGTTCACGCATGGTCAGATCTCTGGTCTTGCTCATCACGGCACCGCCTTGAGGAACCTCGCCGCCACGTCCACGGCTGGAGTCGAAGTCTCTCCGCTGAGCACCAAGGTCGCGAACGCGAGATCTCCTCGGTAGCCCATGAACCACCCGTGTGAGTGCACGCCGTCACCGAACTGCGCGGTACCAGTCTTGCCGCGCACGTCCCCGTACGGCTTGAGTTGCGGCGCAGTGCCCGACTCGATGACCTCCCGCATCATCGCGCGCACCGGGTCGAGCGCGGCGATGGGCGGCGCGGCGGGCTGTTTGTCCGCTTTGGTCTCCTTGCCGCGCACCAGTTGCGGCACCGGCATCGAGCCCTTCGCGATGGACGCCCCGACCAGCGCCATGCCGAACGGCGACGAGAGCACCTTGCCCTGGCCGAACGCGTCCTCGGCCCGCTCCACGACGTCGGTCGCGGGCGGGACGGAACCGGTGATCGTGGTGAGGCCCGCGATGTCGAAGTCGACGCCGAGGCCGAGCGACAGGGCGGCGTTCGGCAGCAGCTCCGGCGTCATGTCGACGGCGAGCGTCGCGAACGTGGTGTTGCAGGAGAACGCGAACGCCGAGTGCAGCGGGATCGTGCCCTTGTCGAACTCGCTGGAGTTCGGCACGATCCGCCGGCCGTCGATGGTCGTCTTGCCGGGGCACGGCACCGGGGTGTCGGCGTTGACCTTGCCGGACTGGAGCACTGCCAGCGCGGAGACCGCCTTCATCGTGGAGCCCGGCGGGAAGCGGCCCGTCAGCGCGAGGGCGCCCTGGGCGTCGGCCGGGTCGTTCTGCGCGACGGCCAGGATGTCGCCGGTCGACGGCTGGATGGCCACCAGGATCGCGGGCTGCGTGACCGGCTCGACGGCGTCCTCGGCGGCGGCCTGGATCGCCCGTGACAGCGCGATGGTCACGGCCTTGGCGGGCTCGGGGGCCTTGGAGTGCAGTTCCTCGACCTCGGTGCCCTGCGCGTCGACAGTGCTGATCCGGAAGCCCGCGTTGCCGGCGATGTCGTTCTCGACGAGCTTGCGCACGGCGGGCAGCACCTGGGTGCCGAAGTTGCGGCTCGGTGCCAGCAACGACGTCTGCGAGCTGAACCGCACGCCGGGCAGTTCGTAGATCAGCGGCTTCACGGACTGGTAGTCCGGGTCGCGCAGCGCCGCCACCTGGTAGGCCTGGCCCTCGGGGGTCTTCGCCACGCCGTCGGTGATCGTCTGCTGGGTGATGGCCTTGTCGAGCGGGTTCAGCGCGTCGGCGAGGGACTTGGAGACGGCGGCGACGTCACCGGCCTCCTTCGCGACGAGCATCACCGAGACGACGCGTTCCGGTGCGAGCAACGGCGTGCCGTCGCGGTCGAGCACCGGCGCCGGGTCCGGAGTGAGCTCGGCGAGCTTGACGGACTGCTGCGGGGCGAGCTTCGGGTGCGCCACCGATGACGCCCAGTGCACCTTCCACGTGTCGCCTTCCTGGCGCACGTCGAACTTGGTCGAGTACGTCCAGTGGCGGTTCTTGCCGAGGTTCCAGTCGAGCGTGACGGACGCCTCCGACGCCAGCTCGCCGTTCTTGCGGATCTGGTCGACCTTGCTGCTCAGGCCTTCCGGTTTGAGCGCTCCCCGGAACTTGTCCAGGGTCTCCTTGGCGTCGTTCGGGTTGTCGGTCATCCCTGCGGCACCCTGCACGTCACCGGACGCGAGCTTCGCCAGGAAGTCGTTGGTGATCTCCGGGGCCCCCGGTTCCGACTTGAACAGCCCACAGCCGCTCACCGTCACCAGCACCACCGTGATCGTCGCGAGAAGTCGCACTCGCGCGAGTATGCCCGTTCAGAAGAGGACAGTGGCGTATTGCCCGACTTGTTCGAAACCGATTCGGCGGTAGGCGGCCTGGGCCACGTGGTTGTAGCCGTTGACGTAGAGGCTGGCCGTGCGGTTGAGGACCCTGGTGAGCCGGTCGGCCACCGCCGCCGTTCCGGCCGTGCCGATGCCCTCGCCCCGGCGGTCCGGACGCACCCAGACTCCCTGGATCTGGCCGACGCGGGACGACATGGCGCCGATCTCGGCCTTGAACACGACCTCGCCGTGCTCGAACCGCGCGAACGCCCGGCCCGCGGCGATGAGTTCCGACACACGGGCCCGATAGCCGGCTCCGCCGTCCTCTGCGCACGGGTCGATGCCGACCTCTTCGATGAACATGGAGATCGCGGCCGGCAGGTAGCGGCCGATCTCGCTGGGACGGACCTGGCGCACCAGCGGGTCCGGGGTGATCTTCGGGCTCGACGAGATGGCCATCAACGGCTGGTCGCCGCGCACCTCGCGGGCGGGGCCCCAGTCGGGCTGCAGCTCGTCCCAGAGCGTCAGGACCTGCTCGGCCGGACCCACCAGGCTGGAGCACATGCGGCCCCGGCGGCGGGCGCGGTCCGCGAACATGCGCATCGCCGACGCGCTGCCCTTGAGCGGGATCAGGTTCGGCCCGGAGAAGCACAGGCCGTCGACCCGGCCGCGCAGTGGCCGCGAGTCCGAGCCCCACATCTCGCCGCCCAGACGCCACGGGTCGAGGCCGGCCACTTCCACCCTGGCCGCGACCATGCAGGCGGCTACGGGGTCGTTGTCGAAGACCCCGCGCACATCGATCAGGTCGCGTTCGTCGAGCACGCGCGCTCCGGCCAGCCTCAGCACGTCATCTAGCGTGCCAGATGAACGGCGTGTGTGGCATCAGCCAACAGTGCGCCAGTACCCCACACACGGTGAAGGCCCGCCTCGCCGCTGAACGCACGCGGGGACCTTTCGTTCGGTCGTACCGAACGAAAGGTCCCCGCGTGCCGGTTTTCAGCCGACGGTGACGGCTGGAGTCCCGCCCTCGACCGGTTCCATCTCCTCGGCGAGGCGCATGGCCTCCTCGATGAGGGTCTCCACGATCGCGTGCTCGGGCACGGTCTTGATGACCTTGCCCTTGACGAAGATCTGGCCCTTGCCGTTGCCGGAAGCGACGCCCAGGTCGGCCTCGCGGGCCTCACCGGGGCCGTTCACGACGCAGCCCATGACCGCGACGCGCAGCGGCACCTCCATGCCCTCCAGACCGGCCGTGACCTGCTCTGCGAGCGTGTACACGTCCACCTGCGCGCGACCGCAGGACGGGCAGGAGACGATCTCCAGCTTGCGCGGCCGCAGGTTGAGCGACTGCAGGATCTGGTGACCGACCTTGATCTCCTCGACCGGCGGGGCGGACAGCGACACCCGGATGGTGTCGCCGATGCCCTGGCGCAGCAGCGCGCCGAACGCGACGGCCGACTTGATGGTCCCCTGGAAGGCCGGACCGGCCTCCGTGACGCCCAGGTGCAGCGGGTAGTCGCACTGCTCGGCCAGCAGTTCGTACGCGCGCACCATGACGACGGGGTCGTTGTGCTTGACGGAGATCTTGATGTCGTGGAAGTCGTGCTCGGCGAAGAGGGACGCCTCCCACATCGCCGACTCGGCCAGCGCCTCCGGCGTGGCCTTGCCGTACTTCTTGAGCAGGCGGGGGTCGAGCGAACCGGCGTTGACGCCGATCCGGATCGGGGTGCCGTGGTCCTTGGCGGCGGCCGCGATCTCCTTCACCTGGTCGTCGAACTTGCGGATGTTGCCCGGGTTGACCCGGACAGCGGCACAACCAGCCTCGATGGCGGCGAAGACGTACTTCGGCTGGAAGTGGATGTCGGCGATCACCGGGATCTGGGACTTCCTGGCGATCGCGGGCAGAGCGTCGGCGTCGTCCTGCGACGGGCAGGCGACGCGCACGATGTCGCAGCCAGACGCCGTCAGCTCCGCGATCTGCTGCAGAGTCGCGTTGACGTCGGACGTCAACGTGGTCGTCATGGACTGGACTGAGACGGGGAACTCGCTGCCGACACCGACGTTGCCGACCATCAGCTGCCTGGTCTTGCGACGTTCCGACAGCACCGGCGGCGGCAGTGCCGGCATTCCGAGCATCACGCCGTCACTCATGGGTTGTGCACCTTTCCGTGGATCACTTATTGCAACCTGATCGGGTTGACGATGTCGGCGGTCACGGTCAGCAGCGTGATGGCGCCGCCGAGGAAGATGACCACGTAGGTGAGCGGCAACAGGCGCATGTAGTTGACCGGGGCGCCGGCGGGCTTCCCGCGCAGCTTCCTCAACCAGTCTCGCACCCGTTCGTAGAGGTTGACGGCGATGTGACCACCGTCAAGGGGGAGCAACGGCAGGAGGTTGAACACACCGACGAAGAAGTTCAGGCCCGCCAGCATGAGGATGAAGAACGCCCACAGGCCTCGCTCCGCGGCGTCACCGCCGAGGCGCGACGCGCCCACGACGGAGATCGGGGTGTCGAGGTCGCGCTCGCCGCCGCCGATGGCCTTGACCACGGCCGGGATGCGCTCCGGGAAGCGCATGAGGCCCTTCCAGGTGTTCACGAACATGTCGCCGGTGAACGCCAGGGACGCCGGGACCGCCGCGAGCGGGCTGTACTCGAAGTTCTGCTGCCAGGTGACGCCGATGGCGCCGACCTCCTTGACCTCACGGCCGCCCTTGCCGTCCGTCACCTCGCGGGTGACCTTCGGCACGTTCACCGTGAGCGCCAGTTCCTTGCCGTCGCGCAGGACCTTGAACTCGGTCGGCCCGCTCAGTTCGCGGGTGATCGTGAGCATCTCGGACCACGTCGAGATCGGCTTGCCCGCGATGGACGTGACCTCGTCGCCGGGCTGCAGGCCCGCGTCCTTGGCCGGGGCCGGGGCGCCGGCCTGGCACGGCGCGGTGAGGCCCACGGTGTGGTTCTGCACGCACGGCGTGATCTCGGCGAGGACCGGCAGGTCCTTGTTGTTCGGCAGGCCCAGCGACATCGCGAGGATCAGCAGGATGACGAAGCCGAGGATGAAGTGCGTGATCGAGCCGGCGGACAGCACGACGACGCGCTTCCACACCTTCTGGTTGTAGAAGGCGCGCTTGCGGTCGTCCGGGTGCACCTCGTCGAGCGCCGTCATGCCGGTGATCTCGCAGAAGCCGCCGGCCGGGATCGCCTTCAGGCCGTACTCGGTCTCACCCTTGCGGAACGAGAAGAGCTTCGGGCCGAAGCCGATGAAGTAGCGGGTGACCTTCATGCCGAAGGCCTTCGCGGTCAGCAGGTGCCCGAACTCGTGCAGCGCGATGGACACCGCGATGCCGGTCGCGAACAGCAGCACCCCGAGGATGTTGATGAATGTGTTCACGGAAAGTTCAGTTCCTTCCAACCAGCTCGCGGGCACGTGCGCGTGCCCAGTCCTCGGCGGCCAGGACCTCCGCGACGTCCGCGGGGTCCTTCTGCCAGTCATTCGCCTCGCCGAGAACCTGGCCGATGGTGTCCACGATCGACAGGAACGACGTGTCGCCGGCGACGAAGGAGGCGAGTGCCTCCTCGTTCGCGGCGTTGTAGATCGCAGGCAGGCAACCACCGGTGGTGCCTGCCTGCCGCGCGAGCTCGACCGCCGGGAACGTCACGCTGTCCAGGGGTTCGAACGTCCACGAGGTGGCGGTGTCAAAGGTACAGGCGGCCGCGGCACCCGCGACGCGCTCCGGCCACCCCAGCCCCAGCGAGATCGGCAGCCGCATGTCCGGAGGCGACGCCTGCGCGAGCGTCGAGCCGTCCGTGAAGGTGACCATGGAGTGGATGATGGACTGAGGGTGCACCACGACGTCGACGCGGTCGTAGGGGACCCCGAACAGCAGATGCGCCTCGATCAGCTCCAGGCCCTTGTTGACCAGGTTCGCCGAGTTGATCGTGACGACCTGGCCCATCGACCAGGTGGGGTGCGCCATCGCCTGCTGCACGGTGATGGCCTCGAGTTCCTGGCGCGTCTTCCCGCGAAACGGCCCGCCGGACGCCGTGAGCACCAGCTTGTGCACCTCGTCGTGGGTGCCACCGCGAAGGCACTGCGCGAGCGCCGAGTGCTCGGAGTCGACCGGCACGATCTGGTCGGGCTTGGCCGCCTTCAGCACGAGCGCTCCGCCCGCGATGAGCGACTCCTTGTTCGCGAGCGCGAGCACGGCCCCGGTCTCGAGCGCCTTGAGCGACGGCTCGAGCCCCCTGGACCCGTCCATGCCGTTGAGGACCACGTCCGCGGGACAAGCCTCGATCAGGTCGACCATGCTGGTCAGCGTCCTGACACCGGGCACCTCAGTGCCGTTGGCCACGGCGACTGTCTTCACGTCGAACTCTGCTGCCTGCTCCTTGAGCAGGTCGAGCTGACGTCCACCCGCGCCGAGCCCGACGACCTTGAAGCGGTCGCGGTTGCGCCGGATGACGTCGAGCGCCTGGGTGCCGACAGAGCCGGTCGAGCCCAGGATCAGGACAGTGCGTGGAGTACTCATCGCTCCTCATTGTTCCGGAGAGTGCCTGAGAGCCCGGCACAGCCCGTTACTTTGATAACGAAGTGGTCTGGGAGGTGTGAAGTCGCCAGTTCGAGGGCATTCCATCGGCGTCAAGTCGTTGGAAGGAGACTCTCCGTGGGCATCCTCGGATGGATCGTGCTCGGTCTGCTGGCAGGCGCCATTGCCAAGGCAATCATGCCTGGTAACGACCCCGGTGGTTTCATCATCACGATGCTGATCGGCATCGTGGGTGCGATTCTCGGCGGATTCATCGGATCCGCGCTCTTCGGGACCGACCTCGGCTCGTTCTTCGAGATCAAGACCTGGCTGCTGGCCATCGTCGGATCGTTGATCCTGCTGGGCATCTACCGCCTGGTGACGGGTAGGCGCAGTCACGCTTAGCCGCGCAGACGTTTGAGGCCGTTCGGGTGACACCCGAACGGCCTTTTCGTTTTGTGGTAGGTCAGGTGGCGATGCCCGCGTCCCGCGCCAGCAACGCCGCCTGCACCCGGTTCGTGAGCCCCAGCTTGGCGAGCAGCCGCGACACGTACGTCTTCACCGTCGCCTCGGACATGTGCAGCTTCGCGCCGACGTCGGCGTTCGACATGCCCTGCCCGAGCAGCGCCAGCACCTCGACCTCGCGGTCGGTCAGTCCCTCGACGGCCTTCTGCGCCTCCTGCCGCTTCGGCTGGCCGGACGTCGCCACCATGCCGACGACGCGTGAGGTGACCATCGGCGAGAGGTACGCCTCGCCGTTGTTGACGGCGCGCACGGCTCGAAGCAGTTCCTCGGGTGCGGAGTCCTTCAGCAGGAAGCCGGCGGCACCGTCGGACAGCGCGCGCACGATGTTGTCGTCCTCGCCGAAGGTCGTCAGCATGACGACGCGCACAGACGGTGCGACGACGCGCAGTTCCTTGGCGCACGCGAGGCCGTCCATGCGCGGCATGCGAATGTCGAGCACGGCCACGTCGACTCGGCGCTCGCGGACGATCTGCAGCGCCTCCCGGCCGTCGCCGGCCTCCGCCACGAGCTCGATGTCGTCGGCGGTGCCGAGGATGGCCTTGATGCCGGCGCGCATCAGCGGCTCGTCGTCGGCGATGAGCACCCGGATCATTGACCTGTCCTCTGCACGTGGATCTTCTTCTCGACCAGCTTGCCGTCTCGGAAGCAGAAACGCACCACTCGGGTGCCCTTCGCGAGGTACGACTGCTCGTCGGTGATGTGGTAGACGCAGCGCGCGCCTGGCGGTTCCGGGCTGGCCTGGGACTTGCGTTCGCCGTCCGCCACCAGTGGTTCGTCCCCGGCCGGGAGCAGCGCGAGCACGTCCGCCTCGGACTGGCCCTCCTGGATCCGGTCGAGGTTCTCCTGCGACACGACCTCGGTCACCGGCTGGGCGCCGAGGTAGGAGAAGCCGCCGATGATGGTCGTCAGCACCAGGGACGCGCCCGCGATCGAGCCGACGCCCGCCCACTTGCGGATGCCGCGCGGCGATTCGGTCTCGTCCTGCTCGTCCTCCGGCTCGTCGGGAAGCGGCGTCTCCTCGTACGGCAGCACGGCGGCGATCCGGAAGCCACCGGACGGCAGCGCGCCGACGTGCAGGATTCCGCCTGCCACACGGACGCGTTCGGTGAGGCCGATCAGGCCGACGCCCGGCTCCTGGACCGGCGACCCGTTGCGCGACGGGTTGTTCCGCACCTCCACGACCAGGGCGTCCGGCTCGTACTTCACCGTCACCTGCACCGCGGCGCCCGGCGCGTGCTTGGCGGCGTTGGTCAGGCCTTCCTGCGCCACGCGATAGGCGGCGTGAGAGACACGTGACGGCAACGGGTGTGCCTGTCCACCACGCACCAGACTGACCAGAACACCGGCCTTGCGCGCGTCGCTCACCAACGAGTCGATGGACTCCGCGGTCCGTGTGGCGGGGTCGTCGTCGGGACCGTCCTCGGCCCGCAGCACGCCGATGATCGACCGCAGCTCCCCCATGCCGGTCAACGCGGCCGAGCGCAGCACCCCGATCGCCTCGCGCTGTTTGTCCCCCAGCGACGGGTCGAGCGCCAGCGCGCCGGCGTGCACGGAGATCAGCGACAGCCGGTGACCGAGGCTGTCGTGCATGTCCTGGGCGATGCGGCTGCGTTCCCGCAGGCGGACCTGCCGCGACAGCATCTTGTGCTCGCCGCGCATGCGCGCCTCGCGCTCCTGCATGGCCTGCACCAGCGCCTCGCGTTGCGCCAGGTACCGCCCGACGAGGAACGGCAGCGCCACTCCCACGCCGAAGATCGTGATCAGGATCAGCATCCCGTAGACGGGTTCGATGTCGAGCGGCCGTGAGTCCCAGTCCCACAGCAGCACGACGACGATGAACGTGAGCGCGGTCGACACGACCGCCTTGATCCACGACTCGAGCCGGCGGCCGGCCGTGTAACTCAGCACCACCATGATCGCCGGTCCGAGGAACGGGATCGCCGCACCCGCGATCATGGCCGTCGCCGGGAACAGATGCCGCAACGGCAGCAGCACGACGTAGACGGCGGCGTACGCGACGATCGTCCAGCCCGTCGCCTTCGCCTCGGCCCACGGTCCCGGCCACACGTCCAGCAGGATCGCGCCGACCACGACGAGCAGGTCGCCGATGAGCCGCACCGGCGTCAGCGCCCGGAACCGGGCCAGGGTGTCGGCGCGGAACGCCTCGGCCCTGGTCCGCACAGCAGTAATCACGCTCTCAAGCTACGAGACGTCCCACGTCCGCGCGGCACGCTGGAGTATCGAATTCACACGACGAAAGTTGACGCTCACACCAGCCGAGCGGCTGCCCCCGCCTTGCGCGCCCGCCACGACGCGATCACCACGCCGATGACCAGAAGGAGCGCCGTCGCGGTCACCATCAACGTCGACAGCGCCACGATCTCCGGCGAGATCCCCCGCTTGGACGCCTGCGCGTAGACGAACACCGGCAACGTCGTCGACCCGACCCCGGTCAGGTACGACGAGATCACCACGTCGTCGAACGACAGCAGGAACGCGAACGCCGCACCCGCCACCACCGCGGGCGCCACCAGCGGCAGCGTCACGGTCCGGAAGGCCTCCAACGGCGACGCCCCGAGGTCGGCCGCGGCCTCCTCCATCCGAACGTCCATTCCGGACACCCGCGACCGCACCACCACGACCACGAAGCTCAGCGAGAACGCCACGTGCGCGAACAACAGCGCGCCGAACCCGAGTGGAATCCCGGCGAGCCGCACGAAGAACCCCAGCATCGCCACGCCCATGACGACCTCGGGCACCACCAAAGGCAGTGACAGCAACACCGTCCAGAGTCCGCGGCCGGGAAACGCGCGCCGCAGTCCGAACGCCGCCAGCGTCCCGATCACCGTCGAGATCGCCGCCGACGCCAGCGCCAGTTGCAGGGTCAGCTGCAACGACGCGAAGACGCGCGTGTCGTCGAGCAGTTCCGCGTACCACTGCAACGAGAACCCGCTGATCCGCGACAACGAGCGCGATGAGTTGAACGACGCGATGGCGAGCCACGCGATCGGTGCGTACAAGAACAGGAAGACCAGGGCCACGACAGCGCCGAGCGCCCACGGACGACGGTTCACAGCACGTCCTCCCCACGCCGTCCGCGCAACACGAGCACGAACACCACCAGCACGAGCAGCAGCACGGCCATCGCCGAGCCCAGCGGCCAGTTGTTGCCGCCGCGGAACTGGTCGTCGATCACCGACCCGAACGTCGACTGCTCAACCCCGCCGAGCAGCTTCGGGGTCACGAAGTCACCGGCCGCGGGCACCAGCACCAGCAACGACCCGGCCAGCACACCGCTCAGCACCCCCGGCAGCACCACGCGGAAGAACGTCGACACGCGCCCGTGCCCGAGGTCGTACGACGCCTCCATCAACCGGACGTCGAACCGCTCGCACGCCACGTACAGGGGCAGCACCATGAACGGCAGAAAGCCGTACGTCAGACCGAGAACCACCGCTCCGTGCGTGAGCAGGAAACCGCCGTCACGGTCCAGCCCGACCCACCCGAGCACGGTGTTCACGAGCCCTTCGCCGTCCAGCAGCGCCTTCCACGCGTAGATCCGCGCGAGGTAGCTCGACCAGAACGGGATCAGCACCGCCGCGAGCAACGCCGTGCGGTACCTGCCGCCGTGCCGCGCGATGAACCACGCCAGCGGAAAGCCGAGCAGCAGACACGCGACGGTCGTGGCGCCGGCGTACAGCAGGGTCCGCCCGAAGATCGGCAGGAACGCCGGGTCCAGCGCCGTCAGGTACGCCTGTGTCGTCCACGGCAGCACCGCGCGGGCGATCCCCGTGTTGCGCGTCGCGAAGCTGAACTCGACGACCACGACGAGGGGCGCGATCAGGAAGAACCCCAGCCAGAGCCCGGTCGGGGCGAGGAGGGCGTTGGCCTTCAGCCAGCGTCGAAGCACGAGCACACATCCTGCCAGTGACACTCCTAGAAGCCGAAGTTCGTTTGGTGGTCGAAATGGGCTTCGCCGATTTCGACCACCAAGCCGAGTGAACATCCGTGTACCGTTGTGAACATGAGTGTTCACCTGCTGCAGACGGCGACGTCCGTGCTGCTCAAGGACCCGACCGCGGCGCTGGGCGAGGTCGCGCGGGCCGCCGGTGTCGGCAGGACCACACTCCACAAGCGCTTTCCCACCCGGACGGCACTCGTCCGCGCGGTCGCGAGCGACGCGCTGGACCTGATCGAGTCGGTGGCGTGCCACGTCGACTTCGACAGCGATGACGCGCTGGAAGACCTCATGACGCGCCTGATCGCGCTCGGCCCGCGGGTGGAGTTCCTGCTCCGCTTCCCCGGCCTCGACCGCGACGAGGAACTGGCGGCCCGCATCCGCGAGATGGACCGGCCCGTGCTCGACCTGATCACCCGGCTGCAGGGCACCAGGCTGCGCCGCGACCTGCCCGCGTGGTGGATCCTGCACACCCTCTACGCCGGGCTCTTCAACGCCTGGGAGGCGATCAGCGACGGCCGTCTCGCGCCGCTGGACGCTCCCCGGTTCGTGCTGACCACGGTGTTCGAGGGGGTAGGCAGTGCTGGAGCGACTGACCGGACATGAAGACCCACATCCGATCTACGAACGCATACGCGCACTCGGGCCGCTGACCGGTGAAGGTGGCCTCTGGTTCACGACGAGCCACCCGGTGGCCAGCACGATCCTGCGCGACCGGCGGTTCGGCGTCCGGTTCGCCGACGGGAGTTCCCCTGCCAACGGCGGCCTGCTGGCCGAGTCGTTCCTGGAGCTCGACCCGCCGGACCACACCCGGTTGCGCAGGATCGCGACGCCGGCGTTCAGCCCGAAGAGGATCGCCGAGTACCGGGCGCGCGTCGAGAAGGTCGCCGACGCGCTGCTCGACCGCGACGAGTTCGACCTGATCGGGGACTTCGCGGCGCCGCTGCCGATCTCGGTGATCAGCGACCTGCTGGGCATCCCGGACGCCGACACGGCCGAGTTCGCCGACTACGGCGCGCTCGTCGCCGCGTCGATCGACACCGGCGTCACCGCGGAGATGACCGACGCCAACGACAAGGTGCTCGAACTGTTCGACCGGCTCATCGCGCAACGCCGCAGGACACCCGGCGACGACGTGATCAGCTCCCTGATCGCCGCCGAGGCCGAGCAGAGACTCACCGCGCAGGAGATGCTCGGCACGCTGGTGCTGTTGCTGGTCGCGGGCTTCGAGACCACGGTGAACCTGATCGGCAACGGCACGCGCGCGCTGCTCGACCACCCGTCGCAGTGGAAGCTCTTCAAGGCCAACCCGGAACTCGCGTCCGCGGTGGTCGAGGAGACGTTGCGGTGGGCGCCGCCGGTGCACATGACCAGCCGGATCGCGCACGAGCGGGTCCACCGGATCGGCAAGGACGAGGTCGTGACGCTGCTGATCGCCGCCGCCAACCGCGACCCGGAGGTCTACCCGGAGCCGCACAAGTTCGACGTGATGCGCGTGCACAAGCCCGAGCACCTGGCGTTCTCCAGCGGCATCCACTACTGCCTGGGCGCGACGCTCGCGCGCATGGAGGGCGAGGTGGCGTTCCGCGCGCTGGCCCGCCGGATGCCGGACCTGCGGCAGACGGGTCCGGTGGTGTTCCGCGACTCGGTGGTGATCCGCGGGATGAAGAGCATGCCGGTCAGCCGGTCTTGACCTTCGTCCAGGCGTCGGCGTAGAGCGCTTCGACGTCGCCGCCGAGGTCCTTGGTGAACGGGAGCTTCCTCAGCTGGTCCTCCGGCGGGTAGACCACCGGGTCGTTCAGCAGTTCCTTGTCGATCAACGGCTTCGCGGCGGCGTTGGGGCTGCCGTACCGGACTGCGTTGGACAGCGCCGCACCCGCTTCCGCGCCGAGGACGTAGTCGATGAACCGGTGCGCGTTCGCGGCGTGCGGCGCGTCCTTCGGGATGACGAGCAGGTCCACGTAGGACAGTCCGCCCTCCGTCGGGATGGCGTACCCGATGTCGTCGTTGGCGGCACGCGCCTGGAACGCGTCACCGGAGTACGACTGCGCGAGCCGCACCTGGCCCGAGGTCAGCGGTTCGATCACGTCGGAGGTGATCTGGCCGAGCTTCTTCTTCAACGACAGCAGGAAGTTCGCCGCGTCGTCGATCTGCCTCGCGTCCGTGGTGTTCGGGTCGTGGCCGAGTTTCAAGAGCCCGATCGCCATGCCGTCGCGGGCCTCGTCGAGGATCGAGCTGCGGCCCTGCGCGTTCGGCAGGTCGAAGGCGTCGAACCCGGTGACGTCGCCGCCGATCTGCGACTTCGAGTACGCCAGACCCGTTGTGCCCCAGGCCCACGGCACGGAGTACCTGTTCCCGGGGTCGTACTCGGCCTCGACGAACCGCTGTTCCAGGTTGCGCAGGTTGCCGATCGCGTCGTGATCCAGCGGCTGCAGCAGGCCGGACCGCAGGAAGCGCCGCAGGAAGTTGTCGCTCGGCACCACCAGGTCGTAGCCCGCCTGGCCGGACGCGATCTTGGCTTCCATCTCGTCGTTGGTGGAGAAGTTGTCGTACGTGACCTCGATGCCGCTCACGGCCGTGAAGCCCGGCAACGTCTCCGGCCCGATGTAGTCGGTCCAGTTGTAGAAGTTGAGCTTGGGCTCGTCGGTCAGGTTCACGGCCTTGCCCGCGCTCGGACCGCCGGTGTTCGTGGGCGCGGGCCCGACCGCGCAGGCGGCGAGCGCGAAGAAGGCCATCGAGCCCAGCATCGTGCGGCGGGTCACCCGAGGGCTGTCGACGTCCCACAGCCGGGCGATCCGGACGTGCTCAGCCATCCTTCTGCTCCAGCAGCACGGTGAACTCGGGGTCCCAGGCCATCCGCACCGTCTGGCCGGGCGCGCCGGCGTCGTCGATGCGCTGAGCGTTCTGCACGAACGCCGTGAGCACGCCACCGGGGGTGTCGACCACGAACTGCGTGGAAACGCCGGTGTAGACGACGTCCTGAACGACGCCCTGGAGCACGCACCAGCCCGTCGGCGGCTCGGCGGTCTCGTTGAACAGGCGCACCTTCTCCGGGCGCACGGTCGCGGCGACCTTCTGGCCGTGGCTGATGCTGCCGGAGAACTTGGCGCGCAGGTTAGTGGCGCCGGGAGCCGTCAGCGCGGCGAACTCACCGTCCACACCGGACACCTCGCCGTCCAGGATGTTGGACGTGCCGATGAACCCGGCGACGAACCGGGTCGCGGGACGTTCGTAGACGTCCTCCGGGTAGCCGACCTGCTCGATCCTGCCCGCATTCATGACGGCGATGCGGTGCGAGAGGACCAGCGCCTCTTCCTGGTCATGCGTGACGTAGAGGAACGTCGTGCCGACCTCGCGCTGGATGCGCATCAGCTCGATCTGCAACTCCTTGCGGAGCTTGGCGTCGAGCGCGCCGAGCGGTTCGTCCAGCAGAAGCAGCCGCGGACCGGCCGCGAGCGCACGGGCGATGGCGACGCGCTGCTGCTGACCACCGGAGAGCTGCGTGGGCCTGCGCTGGGCGAACTGTGACAACCGCACCAGTTCGAGGTGCTCGCCGACGCGTTTCTTCAGCTCGTCGCCGCGGATCTTCTTGCGCTTGAGGCCGTAGGCGACGTTGTCCCACACCGACATGTGCGGGAACAGGGCGTACGACTGGAAGACGGTGTTGACGTCCCGCCGGTACGGAGGGACGCCCACCATGTCGTTGCCGTCGAGCTCGATGCGGCCCTCGTCGGGGTCGACGAAACCGGCGATCATGCGCAGGACCGTGGTCTTGCCGCAGCCGGACGGGCCGAGCACCGAGAAGAACTCGCCCTCGTGGACGTTCAGCGAGACGCCGTCGACCGCCACCTGGTCGGAGAAGCGCTTGCGCACGCCGTGGAGACCGATCTCGACGGGGGCGAACGTGTCCGGGGCGGAGGCCTCGGCGGGAGAGAAGCCGGTCAAGTCGAGGCGCCTTCGCAAGATCGAACGGGTAGGCCGCGAAGAGCCTAAACCCGTGCGACCTCGCCCGTCAGTCGTGCGCGCGCGACCTCACACCTCCGTGCTCGCCATCATGTGCGACGATGACCTCGTAATCCGGATGAGCAGTGGAGGAAACCGTGGCTACGTCCTCGGAACTGGACAAGCGTCCTGCCGTCGACCCTCACGAGGAACCGTCGCACGAGTGGGGCTGGCACGGCACGTTCCCCAAGGGCACCCGCATCGCGGGCTGGCTCTCGGCCGGCTTCTGCTTCCTGATGCTGATCGGCAACCACCACGGCAAGACCGAGAACATCTTCCTCATCGCCACCGGCGTCACGATCATCGCGTTCCTGGTGTGGGACACGGCTCGCCGCCGCACGTCCTGGCGCCGCTAGACCTCCAGCACGATCTTGCCCTGGGTGCGGCCCGTCTCGCCCAGGGCATGTGCTTTTCCAGCGTCCTCCAGGGGGAACGT
Source organism: Lentzea sp. NPDC102401 (assembly GCF_044765805.1). NCBI lineage: Bacteria > Bacillati > Actinomycetota > Actinomycetes > Pseudonocardiales > Pseudonocardiaceae > Lentzea > Lentzea sp. NPDC102401. The sequence goes on from NZ_JBIWKS010000004.1 coordinate 576,148, forward strand.
CGCGTCGACGTGCACCTTGAGCTCGCCCGACTCGATCAGCGCCGCGATCGCCCGCAGTCCCGCGCGGTCGGGTTCGACCAGGATCGGGCTTGTCCTGATGTCGCCGCGGATCGGCCTGTCCACTCCGGACGGCACGCCGACGAACACCCCGCCGGGACGCACCGAGTCCGGTGACGCGCCGCCGACCAGGTCGACGAACAGGTCGACGTCGTTGCCCGCGTAGTCGCCCTGTGTGTAGTCGATCACCTCGTCGGCGCCGATCTCCTTCAGGAACGCGTGCTTGGGCTCACGCGCGGTGCCGATGACGTACGCGCCGTGCGCCTTCGCGATCTGGACGGCGAGATGCCCGACACCGCCTGCCGCAGCCGTGATCAGCACCTTCTGCCCCGGCTGCACGTCCGCCGTGTCGACGAGGACCTGCCACGCGGTGAGCGCGGCGAGCGGCAACGCGGCCGCCTCGACGTGGGTGAGGCTCTTCGGCTTCTTCGCGAAGTGGCGGGACGGCGCGGTGACGTACTCGGCGTAGGCGCTCGCGGCGCGCGGGAACCACGGCATGCCGTAGACCTCGTCGCCGGGCTTGAGGGTCGTGACGCCGAAGCCGACCTCCTCGACCACGCCGGAGACGTCCCAGCCGTTGATGAACGGGAAGGTCTGCATCCCGGCCATGCCGCTGCCGGCGCGGGTCTTCCAGTCGACCGGGTTGACGCCGGCCGCGTGCACCCTGACCAGGACCTCCGTCGGGAGCGGCGCGGGCTTGGGCACGTCGCTGAGGGTGAGAGGGCCGCCGAACTCGTTCTGGATGATCGCTCGCATGCTGTCAAGCATGGGAGAGTTGGTCACTCTTCGCAATTAGGCACTATCTTGTGCACTAGGTACCTGGTAGAAACTATCCGTGATCAGGGACGTTTATCTGAAGATGTGCCCGTGCCGCGACCTGCTGGACATGGTCGCGTCGAAGTGGACGGCGCTGGTGATCGGCGACCTGGAGGACGGGCCCAAGCGGTTCGGCGAACTCAAGCGCCGACTGGAGGGCGTCAGCCAGAAGATGCTCACGCAGACGTTGCGCACGTTGGAGCGCGATGGGCTCGTCACGCGCACGGTGTACCCCTCGGTGCCGTTGCGCGTCGAGTACGAGCTGACCGAACTCGGGCGTAGCGTCACGGAGCCGCTGGCCGCGCTGCGGTTGTGGGCGCAGAAGAACTACGAGTCCGTGGCCGAGGCGCGCGAGACGTTCGACGGTTCCGAACCCCTGGGCCTGGAGCCCGCCACGACTCGCTAGCCGACGACCCAGCCGAACTGGAACTCCGGCTGGTAGCCCTCGCACTTCGCGTCGAGCGAGTCGAAGTGCGTGCCCTTGAACAGGCAGCGGTACAGCGGCAGCGCGGGCACGTCGGCGGGCTTGCCGGTGAAGACGTGGCCGAGCGGGGTGGCGCTGACGACCGTCTGACCTTCGCAGGTGGGCGAGACCGAGGTCATGTGGTCCTCGGACCCGTTGATGCGGCAGGCGTAGAGCGGCTTCGTACCCGCCTCCTCCTTCGCGAGGAGCTTGCCGAGGGTGTTCGCCTCCGCCGCGAACCCGGCCGGCGTCGCCACGCGTGACGTGCCGCTGAAGTGGAAGCCGCCCGCCTTCAGGTGACGGGTCAGCACCAGCGTCTCGCGCGGCGGCTTCGGCTGCGTCGTCGGCGGCTGGGCCGGCTGCGTCGCCTGAGAGGACTTCACCGGCTGGCTGGACGGCGCCGCGCTGCTGCTCGGCGCGGCACTGCTGCTGCTCGCCGGCGCGCTCGACGCGGTGCTGCTCGCGTTCGACGACGGCTGTTCCGAGCTCGGCCCCTGCTGTGCGGCGGCCGTGCCCCGCTGGGTCTCGGGCTTGAGGAGGAACACCGCGGTGAGCGCGATCACCACGACCGCGGCCGCGGCACCGGCGAACACCCCGATCTTCTTGCGCGACTTGGGCTTCTCGTCCCAGTCGGCGTGCGTCGGGGTGTTCGGCGCGACGTAGGCGGTGACCGGTTCGATCACCACCGTCTGCTCGGACGGCGTCAGCGGCTTGACCGTCCTGGTGGCGCCGCTGAGTCGTTCCCGCAGCTGGGCCGCCGTGAGCCGATGAGTGTCGTCCTGGGTCAACAGCGCCATGATCGTGTCGGCGAGCGGGCCCCTGGTCCGTTGCAGGACCGGCTCCTCGTACATGATCGCGTGCATGGTGGCCGCGGTCGTGTCGCGCTGGAACGGCGAGCGGCCCTCGATCGCGTGGAACATGGTGGCGCCCAACGCCCACAGGTCGCTCGCCGGCGAAGGTTGCTTGCCCGCGAACAGTTCCGGAGCCATGTAGCCGGGCGAGCCCATGATGCCGCCGGTCGCGGTCAGTCCCGGATCGTCCATCGCACGGGCGATGCCGAAGTCGGCGAGCTTCACGCGTCCGTCGGGCAGCACCATGATGTTGCTGGGTTTGACGTCCCGGTGCACGATGCCCGCCGCGTGCGCTGCTTCGAGCGCGTTGAGGGTCTGCAGACCGATGTCCGCGACCTCGTCCTCGGTCAGTGCCCTGCGCGTCATGACCTCGGAGAGCGTGGGCGCCTCGACGAGCTCCATGACCAGGTACGTCACGCCGTGCTCGACGATGACGTCGTAGATGCCGACGACGTTCGGGCTGTTCAGGCGGCCTGCCGTGCGGGCCTCCCGCAGCACCCGCTCGGTCTCGGTGGTCCGCAGCTCCTTGAGCGCGACCTGCCGTCCGATGACCCGGTCCTCGGCGAGCCAGACGACCCCCATGCCGCCCCGGCCGAGCTCTCGGATCGTCGCGTATCTGCCCGCGACCAGCCTCGTGTCTTCCCCCACGACGCCGCATGGTAGCCGCACGGCCGCGTCGGCCGGTTTCCTGTCCGGTTCTGTCCGCTGACAGTGCGTGCGGGGTTCGCTACCGTTCGAGATGGTCTAGACCGCTTCCCTGTCATCGCGTTGAAGGCGGTCTTTCTCATGTCTTTTGGCGTGTTGCTCGCGGCGTTGTCCCTGCTCAGTCCCATCGTGGACGACCTGCCGGACGAGTTCCGGCAGCCTTCACCCCCCTTCTCCGTGCAGTCCGTCGTTTGTGACGGCGACGGGGTGAGCGGCAAGCGCGTTCAGGCCGTGTACGTGCGCGGCGACCAGTCCGCGGACCGGTATCCACAGCTCGTGGCCCAGTTCCAGACGTTCGCCGACCAGATCGACGACTCGTTCGTCGAAGCGGCCTCACGCCTGGGCGGTGGCGTCCGGCACGTGCGTTTCGTGACGCAGGCCGACTGTCGCGCGAAGGTCGACAACGTTGTCGTTCCCCAGTCGGCGATGTCTTCCCCTTCGGCCGTTGCGGATCAACTGGCTGCCCGTGGCTACAACCGCACCGATCGCAAGTACCTGTTCTGGCACGACTCCGGCGGCTGCGGCGTGGCGTGGGGCGCGCCGGGCGACGACCGTCCCGGCGCCGACAACGGCTACAACTCGGGACCTTCTTACGCCGCAGTGGGAACGGGCTGCTGGACGTGGCAGGCCAGCGGCCACGAACTTCTGCACACGCTGGGCGCCGTGCAGCGTTCGGCGCCGCACTCCACGGCGTTCGGTCACTGCTGGGACGACCAGGACATCATGTGTTACAACGACGGCGGCATCCCGAACCCGCCAGGCGGCCTGGTGAACGTCTGCCCCGGCGCCCCGGAGAACCAGCTCGACTGCGGCGGCGACGACTACTTCCACACCAACCCTGCTTCTGGTTCCTACCTGGCGACGCACTGGAACGTGGCGCGCAGCCAGTTCCTGACCTCGTCGGGGTCCGGCGCGATCGTGGGCATAGGCGGGAAGTGCGTCGACATCAGCAACTCCGGCACCGCCGACGGCACCGCGATCCAGCTCTGGGGATGCAACGGCAGCGGCGCCCAGCAGTGGTCACGCGTCGGAGACACGTTGCGCGCCTTGGGAAAGTGCATGGACGTCAACGGATCCGGCGTCGCGGACGGAACGGTCGTGCAACTGTGGACGTGCAACGGAACCGGCGCGCAGGTGTGGTCGCGCGTCGGCACCACGTTGCGCAACCCGCAGTCCGGCAAGTGCCTCGACGCCGCCGGCAACTCCTCCGCTGACGGCACGAGGCTGAACATCTGGACGTGCACGGGCGGCGCGAACCAGAACTGGCAGCTGTAGATGTGTCGGCCCCCGCTTGTGTCTGAGTGGGGGCCTTTCTCATCCTTCGGGCGCGGTTGCAGGTATGCGCATACAACAGTTTGCTCACCTGTACATCCAGGTGAGAGGACATGAATCATGTCGGTGACCGACGAACTGCTCGCCAACAACGCCACGTACGCAGCCCAGTTCTCCGGCCCGCTCCCCCTGCCACCGGCCAAGCACGTGGCCGTGCTGGCATGCATGGACGCCCGCATCGACGTGTACCGCGTGCTGGGTCTGCAGGAGGGCGAGGCGCACGTCATCCGCAACGCCGGAGGCGTCGTGACCGAGGACGAGATCCGTTCGCTCGCCATCAGCCAGCGCCTGCTCGGCACCCGCGAGATCATCCTCATCCACCACACCGACTGCGGCATGCTGACGTTCACCGACGACGAGTTCAAGCGCTCGATCCAGGACGAGGTCGGCGTGAAGCCCTCCTGGGCCGCCGAGGCGTTCGGCGACCTGGAGGAGGACGTGCGCCAGTCACTCGCGCGCATCGTCGGCAACCCGTTCGTGCCGGTGAAGGACTCCGTGCGCGGCTTCGTGTTCGACGTGGCGACCGGCGTGCTGACCGAGGTGAAGCCCTAGACGCACACCCAGCAGTAGAGCCGCTCCTCATTCTTGACCGCCTCCGCGGCCAGCGCCTGGAGCTCACGCAGGATCTCGGCCAGCACGACGGGATCGAACCCGTTCAGCTCCTCGATCTTCGCCCAGGCGACGGCGACATCGGTCAGCTCGTCCGCTCCGGCAAGCGCGTCCCTCAGCCCGTCGGTGACGGTGAGGACCAGCCTCTCACCGTCATCTTCGATGGCCAGGTCGTCACCGCACCGCGGGTCCTCGAACACGTCGTCGTAGGGCCGGCCGGTGAGCAGCTCTTCCAGTTGCCCCATAACCACAACAGGATCGAGAGACTTGGTCTCGACCGTCCTGAACGGACTGCTCACGGGCCCGTCGTCGATCGTGGCGGCCGCGAGCTCGTCCGACGGCGCGGCGAAGTAGTCGTACAAGACGCCCATTTCGAGGTCCCTTCAGGCATGTACGCGATGCTCTTCGCAGTAGATCACGTGCAGCCACTTCCAGTGCCGCTGGTCTTCGGTGATCTCCGCACAGCAGTGCTCGCCCGGATTCTCGTGCATGAACTGAGGGCCGTCCTCGGCCAGCCTCCGGAACTCCTGTCCCTGTGAGTGGAACGCAGGTGCGCTCCCCACCATGAACACGGTGTCGCCAGAGATCTCCCCGCGCAGCACGTCCCGGTTGTCTTTGTGGTGCAACCGTTCGTAGTCGGGTTCCGCCCCAAAGCCCTGGCAGGTGACGGTGTGCGGCCGCCCGGGACCGAGCTTGGCCCGCACTTCCTTCCACTTCGACAGCCGGAAACCCAGACTGTGGTGCAACAGCACCAGATCCAGGAACGGGCCGTCGCTCCAGACGCACTCTTCGGCGTCAGTTCGCTTCAACGGCAAGTACACCAACGTGCGCGGCGACCGCATCGCAAACGCCCAAGCCATGGCGATAGTCCGTGCCGCGGCTTTGTCCACACACGACTCAGCGCCTACCCACGATTCGTACAGCGGTGCGTGCTTCACGGGCTGAGCAGGCCGCACCACGCGGTACTCGTCCTTGCCCAGCCTCACCGTGCTGACGAGCGTGCGCCAGCGTTCCCCCTCGAGTTTCATCGCGGGAACGCTAGAGGCAGGTCACCGACTACCGCGACCGATTTCAGCCCTCGGCGGCGAGCTGACCGCAGGCTGCCGCGATCTCCTGCCCACGCGTGTCCCGCACGGTGCACTCGACACCCTGCTCACGCACCCGCCGCACGAACTCCCGCTCCACCGGCTTCGGCGACGCGTCCCACTTGCTGCCCGGCGTCGGGTTCAGCGGGATCAGGTTCACGTGCACGAGCTGCCCGAGGTGCTTGCGCAGCTTCTTGCCGAGCAGATCCGCCCGCCAGCCCTGGTCGTTGATGTCGCGGATCAGCGCGTACTCGATCGAGACACGACGACCGGTCTTGTCCGCGTAGCCGCGCGCCGCCTCCAGCACCTCGGCGACGTTCCACTTCGTGTTGACCGGCACCAGCGTGTCGCGCAGCTCGTCGTCCGGCGTGTGCAGCGACACGGCGAGGCGGACCTGGAGGTTCTCCTCGGTCAGCTTCTTGATCGCGGGCACGAGGCCGACCGTCGACACCGTCACGTGGCGCTGCGAGATGCCCAGGCCGTCCGGCGCCGGGTCGCAGATGCGGTGAACGGCCTCGAGGATGCGCTTGTAGTTCGCGAGCGGCTCGCCCATGCCCATGAAGACGATGTTCGAGAGCCGGCCGGGGCCGCCGGGCAGGTCGCCGTCACGCATGGCGGCGGCGCCGAGGCGCACCTGGTCCACGATCTCCGCGGTCGACAGGTTGCGCTGCAGGCCGCCCTGGCCGGTCGCGCAGAACGGGCACGCCATGCCGCAGCCGGCCTGCGACGAGATGCACAGCGTCGCGCGGTCCGGGTAGCGCATGAGCACCGACTCGATGAGCGTGCCGTCGTGCGCGCGCAGCAGCGTCTTCGACGTCGTGCCCTCGTCTGCCGTGACCTTGCGCACGACCGTGAACAACGGCGGCATCAGGTCGGCGACGAGCTTGTCGCGCGTGTCAGCCGGGATGTCGGTCATCTCGGCCGGGTCGACGGTCAGGCGGCTGAAGTAGTGGTTCGACAGCTGCTTCGCCCGGAACGGCTTCTCCCCCAGGGCCGCAACGGCTTCCGCGCGTTGGGCGGGTGAGAGGTCGACCAGGTGGCGCGGCGGCAGGCCGCGCTTGGGCGCGTCGAAGACAAGGGGAAGCGAGGTCATAGCACATCTAGTGTCCCACGAACTTCACCAACACAAGACCGTTGCATCGCGATAGGTTCCGATATATCGTTAGCGACATGATGATGAGACCACACCACAGAGAGCACCACCACAGGCATCGCCGCGGTCCCTTCGGGGGCGGCGGCAGGGGCGGCCGTCAGAGGCGCGGCAACGTCCGGGCGGCGGTTCTGTCCTTGCTGGCAGAACGGCCGATGCACGGCTACGAGATCATTCAGGAGATCGCCAAGCGCACCGGCGGCGTGTGGAGCCCGAGCCCCGGCTCGGTCTACCCGACGCTGCAGATGCTCGCCGACGAAGGCCTGGTCTCCGCGGCGGAGGACGGCGGCAAGAAGCTGTTCAACCTCACCGAGCACGGCAGGACGGAGCACACGGCTCCGCCCTGGCACGACATCGACATCCAGCTCGACCCGGTCGACGGCGAACTGCGCACAGCGGTCCGGCTGCTCGGCGCCGCGATGGAGCAGATCTCCCACGCGGGCACGCCCGAGCAGAAGACCCGCGCCGCCGAGCTCTACAACGAGCTGCGCCGCAAGCTGTACGCGATCCTCGCCGAGGAGTGACCTACCACCGCTCGTGCACGTGCGGGCGAATCAGCTCGTCGTACACCGCCGTGACGGCCTTGTCGTCCACCGGCTGCAGCTCAGCGGCCTGCGCATTGGCCCGAGCCTGCTCGACGTTGCGAGCACCGGGAATCACCACCGTCACGCCGGGCTGGTCCACGATCCACCTGAGCGCGAACTGCGCCATCGTGACACCTTCCGGCACCAGCGGCCGCAGGCGTTCCACCGCCTCCAGGCCCACCTCGTAGGGAACCCCGGAGAAGGTCTCGCCGACGTCGAAGGCCTCGCCGTTGCGGTTGTAGCTGCGGTGATCGTCCGCACCGAAAGTCGTTGCCCTGTCGTACTTCCCGGTCAGCAACCCGGACGCGAGCGGCACCCGCGCGATGATCGCGACCCCCGCCTCGGCCGCCTGGGGCAGCACCTCTTCGAGAGGCTTGAGCCGGAACGCGTTCAGGATGATCTGCACGCTGGCCACGTGCGGACGCCTGATCGCCTCCAGCGCCTCCTCGACCTTCTCCACTGACACGCCATAAGCGGCGATCCGCTGCTGCTCAACCATCTCGTCCAAGGTGTCGTACACCTCGTCACGGCTGTAGACCGCAGTGGGCGGGCAGTGCAGCTGCACGAGATCCAGCGTGTCGACACCCAGATTGCGGCGGCTCCGGTCGTTCCACGCGAGGAAGTTCTCCCGGCTGTACCCCTCCGCGACCTGCGCCGGCAGCCGCCGCCCCATCTTCGTGGCGACGAACACCCCGTCGTCCTTGCGCTCCTTGAGGAACCGCCCGACGAGCGTCTCACTACGACCATCGCCGTACACGTCGGCGGTGTCGAAGAAGTCGACCCCCGTGTCGGCCGCGGCGTGCAGCAACGCGAGCGCGTCGCTCTCGTCCACCTCGCCCCAGTCCGCGCCGAGCTGCCAGCAGCCCAGTCCCACGACGCCGACCTGGCGATCCAACCTGCCTGCGTTTCGCTTCTCCACGAACCGAAGCCTAGTCGCGGATCACACGATCAGCCCTTTCGGCTTGCGCCGGACGTGCAGGCGATAGCCGACCGGAAAACTCAGTCCGTTCACGGAGGCGATCGCCCGTTCGGCGACCTTCGCGGAGAACTCGATGCGCAGCACGGCCTCCAGGTCCTCCCGCTTCTCGAACCGCCACTCCGCCGTGACGCGCCGCAGCGAGAACCCGTTGTCCGCGAAGAACTTCTCGACCGCGGCCGGGTCGTAGCGCGGTTCGTCGGCGCGCAGCCAGGGACCGTACGGATCGGCCGAGCCGTCCAGGTCCACGATCGCGAACGCGCCGCCCGGCCGCAGCACGCGGTCCGCCTCGCGCAGTCCCGGTTCGCAGCCCGGTCCGAAGAAGTAGGCGGTGCGGGCGTGCACCACGTCGGCGGAGGCGTCGTCGAGCGGAAGTCGTTGCGCGGGACCGGAAACGACCCGCGCGTTCGCCAGTTCGGCCGTCCGGTGCCTGGCCCGGACGACCAGAGGCGGGTGCGGTTCGACGCCCGTGACGGACTTCGCGGTGCGCGCGATCAACGGCAGGTGGAAACCGTCGCCGCAGCCGACGTCCACCACGTCCTGACCGTCAAACGGACATTCTTCGCTCAACGCCGTCCAAATCGCGCCGTGGACGTCCTGCGCGCGGTTCTCGACCTCGTAGACGTCGGGCCAGTGCCAGATGTTCGGACTGGGCACGACCTCTGCCGGACGCACCGCGTTCAGCGCCGCTCGCACGAATCCCCTCACGAAGACACTGTAGGGCCTCCATTTGCCGATGACCGTTCGAATTCGTCCACCTACGGCGTAGCGTTATGGCACTTCTTTCCCTGCAGGAGGCGGCAGTGTCGATCGCGCCCAACACGCCCCAGCTCGCGCCGTTGCTGTCCGGAAGTCCGTGCTGGGTCGAAAGATCCGTCGACGACCTCAAGGGCGCGATCGAGTTCTACACCGGCCTGTTCGGCTGGCACTACGCCGACGACGACGGCTACACCGTGGCGATGGTCGACGGTGTCCCCGTCGCCGGACTGCCGCAGGGCGAACCGGACGAGTGGCGGTTGTACCTGGTCACGCCCCATGCGCGTGCTACCGCGGAGAAGGCTTTCCACCTCGGCGGATCGGTGCTGCGCAACCCCGAGGACGCCGCCGACCACACGCAGAGCACGGTGATCGCCGACCCGACCGGCGCCGTCGTCGGGTTCCGGCACGTGCCACCGGACTGGCGGTTCGGCACGGGCGGGCACGGCGCCTACGCGTGGGCCGAGCTGAACACCCGTGACGGCGCGGCGGCCGACGAGTTCTTCGGCGAGTTGTGCCACTACGACATCACGCAGATCGGCGACGGCCACCGATTGGACTACGCGTCGTGGTCCGTCGAGGGCACCGAGGTCATCGGCCGGCAGAAGATGGGGCGCGAGTTCCCGTATGGAGAGCGCTCCCACTGGATGGTCTACTTCAACGCCGCGCCCGAGATCGGGACCGACTCGGTGGCGTACCGGGTGCTGGAACTGGGCGGCCGGGTGACCGTGGAGCCCTACGACACCCCGTTCGGACGCATCACCGTGGTCGAGGACCACGCGGGAATGGCGTTCTCCGTGATCGACCAGTCCCGCGTAATCGAGGCCGAGCCGCGCACCGAGGTGGACGACCCGTACGACGACTGAGCGGCTGCTACTGCACGAAGAGGTGCAGCAGCAGCCAGGAGGCGACGGCGGACGGGAGCAGCGAGTCCATCCGGTCCATCAGGCCGCCGTGGCCGGGCAGCAGCGTGCCCATGTCCTTGATGCCGAGGTCGCGCTTGATCAGCGACTCGACCAGGTCGCCCGCGGTGGCCGTGACGACGAGCACGGCACCGAACAGCGCGCCCTGCCACCACTGGCCGTCGAGCAGCGTCGTCACCGTGATCGCACCGCCGACCGCACCGGCGGTCAACGAGCCGGCGAAGCCCTCCCACGACTTCTTCGGGCTGATCGTCGGCGCCATCGGGTGCTTGCCGAGGAAGACACCGGCCGCGTAGCCGCCGACGTCGGAGAGCACGACACCGATGATGAACGCGAACGCGCGGCCCGCACCGTCTTCGGGAACGACGAGCATGGCCGCGAACGCCGCGAACAACGGGATGTACGCGACGGTGAACACCGACGCGCTCAGATCGCGCAGGTAGCCGTCCGAGCCGCCGCGGAACCGCCAGATCATGCACACCAGCACGGTGACCACGAACGCGGTCATCATGCCGGAGCGCTCCAGCGGCCACGACAGCCAGATGATCGCCTGGCCGCCGATCAGCGCGGGCCACAGGGCGACGTTGATGCCGGCCTTCTTGAAGGCGTTCGCGATCTCCCACGTCGACACCGCCGCGGCGGCCGCGACGATGCCGATGAAGGTCTCCTTGACCGTCAGCAGCGACACGATGATCAGGGCGCCGAGCCCGACACCGACCAGGATCGCCGCGCGCAGATCACGTCCAGCGCGCGACGGCTTCGACGTGGGGACGTCCGCGGGACCGCCTGCCACCTGTGCTCCCATCAAGACCTCCGCCCGGCCTGGGCATTCACGCCTGCGGCGACTCGGCCGGGCGAACCATCAGTGGAACATCAGACTTCGAGGAGTTCGGCTTCCTTGTGCTTCACGAGCTCTTCGACCTGCGCCACGTAGCGGTGGGTCAGAGCCTCGAGTTCCTTCTCACCACGCGCGCCGTCGTCCTCGCCGACCTCGCCGTCCTTGACGAGCTTGTCGATCTCTTCCTTCGCCTTGCGACGCACGCCGCGCAGGGAGACCTTCGCGTCCTCGCCCTTCGACTTCGCGACCTTCACCATGTCCCGGCGGCGCTCCTCGGAGAGCTGCGGGATGACGATGCGGATGATCGCGCCGTCGTTGCTCGGGTTGACGCCCAGGTCGGAGTCCCGGATCGCCTTCTCGATGGCGTTCAGCTGGCCCGCGTCGTACGGCTTCACGACCGCCATGCGCGCCTCGGGAACGGTGATGCTCGCCATCTGGTTGAGCGGCGTCATCGAGCCGTAGTAGTCAATGTGGATTCGGTTGAACATCGAGGGAGTCGCACGACCGGTTCGGACGGAGGAGAGGTTCTCCTTCGCCACCGAAACCGCCTTTTCCATCTTCTCCTCGGCGTCGAGGAGGGTCTCGTCGATCACGACTGCTCCTTGCTCTGCGTGTTCGTGCCCAATTCCCGGTCCTGGAGAGATCCCACCAGGTCTAGAAGGCCGGACGGCCACCGGGGGTGCTGACCAGAGTGCCGATCTTCTCACCACGCACCGCGCGCGCGATGTTCCCCTCGGTGAGGAGGTTGAAGACGAGGATCGGCATGTTGTTGTCCATGCAGAGGCTGAACGCCGTCGCGTCGGCGACGTTGAGGCCGCGCTCCAGCACCTCGCGGTGGGTGATGTTGTCGAACATCAGCGCATCCGGGTCGATCTTGGGGTCGGCCGTGTAGACGCCGTCGACGGCCTTGGCCATCAGGACGATCTCGCAGCCGATCTCCAGCGCGCGCTGGGCGGCCGTGGTGTCCGTGGAGAAGTACGGCAGGCCGGCGCCGCCGCCGAAGATCACGACGCGTTCCTTCTCGAGGTGACGCATCGCGCGGCGGGGAATGTACGACTCCGCGACCTGCGTCATCTGGATGGAGGTCTGCACGCGGGTGTCGATGCCGTGCTCGCGCTCGAGGAAGTCCTGCAGTGCCAGGCAGTTCATGACCGTGCCGAGCATGCCCATGTAGTCGGCGCGCGAACGGTCCATCCCGCGCTGCTGGAGCTCGGACCCGCGGAAGAAGTTGCCACCACCGATCACGACGGCGACCTGCACGCCGGACTTGTGGACGGCCGCGATCTGCTTGGCCACTGTCTGGACGACATCGGGATCGACACCGACGCCACCACCGCCGAACATCTCGCCACCGAGCTTGAGCATCACCCGGTTGTAGCCGTGGCTACCTTCTTCGCTCACAGGTCCTCTCCTCGCGCTTTTGGCCTGGAAACTTCTGTGGACACGCCAAGGGCGGGGTCGCTGGTACCTGCAACCCCGCCCTCATGCGAATCAGCTCTGGCCGACCTCGAACCGAGCGAAACGGGTAACCGTCACGCCGGCCTCGTCCAGAAGAGCCTTGACCGTCTTCTTGCTGTCCGTCACGGAAGCCTGCTCGGTGAGCACGACGTCCTTGAAGAAGCCGTTGACGCGACCCTCGACGATCTTGGGGAGCGCGCCCTCGGGCTTGCCCTCCTCGCGAGCGGTCTCCTCGGCGATGCGACGCTCGTTGGCGACGAGCTCCTCGGGGACCTCGTCACGGGTCACGTACTTCGGGCGCATCGCGGCGATCTGCATCGCGGCACCCTTGGCGACCTCGGCGTTGTCACCGGTGTACTCGACGAGCACGCCGACGGCGGGCGGCAGGTCGGCAGCGCGCTTGTGCAGGTAGACCGAGACGGTGCCGTCGTAGTCGACGGCCTTGGCCAGCTCGAGCTTCTCGCCGATCTTGGCGGAGAACTCCTGGACCAGCGCGTCCACGGTCTTGCCGTCGACCTCGACGGCCTTGAGGGCCTCGACGTCGGCGACCTTGTTGGCCTTGGCGAGCGCGACGATGTCGTCGGCCAGGGCGATGAAGTCGGCGTTCTTGGCCACGAAGTCGGTCTCGCAGCGCAGCTCGACCATCGCGCCGTCCTTGACGGCCACGAGGCCGTTGGACGTGGTGCGCTCGGCGCGCTTGCCGACGTCCTTGGCGCCCTTGATGCGCAGGATCTCGACGGCCTTGTCGAAGTCGCCGTCCGCCTCGTCCAGCGCCTTCTTGCAGTCCATCATGCCGGCGGCGGTCAGCTCGCGGAGCTTCTTGACGTCCGCGGTGGTGTAGTTCGCCATCGTTTTCCTTCTGCGATGTACGCGCTTAGGTCACGAGGTGCCCGCTTGTGGGCGGGCACCTCGTGGGGGAAATCAGGACTGGACGGGCTGCTCGGTCGAAGCCGGGGCTTCGGCCGGGGCCTCGGTCGCGACGGCGGCGTTGGTGGTCAGGAGCTCCTGCTCCCACTCCGCCAGCGGCTCGTCGGCGGCGACGTCGGGCTTGTCCTGGCCCTCGGCGGCGTCGCGGCGGGCACCGGAGCGCTGCATGAGACCGGCGGCGGCGGCCTCGGCCACGACCTTGGTCAGCAGAGCGGCGGAACGGATCGCGTCGTCGTTGCCCGGGATCGGGAACTCGACCTCGTCCGGGTCGCAGTTGGTGTCGAGGATCGCGACGATCGGGATGTTCAGCTTGCGAGCCTCACCGACCGCGATGTGCTCCTTCTTGGTGTCCACGATCCACACGGCGCTGGGCACCTTGGACATGTCGCGGATACCGCCGAGCGTGCGCTCCAGCTTGTCCTTCTCGCGGTTCATCATCAGGATTTCCTTCTTGGTGAAACCCTGGAAACCGCCGGTCTGCTCCATCGACTCGAGCTCCTTGAGGCGCTGAAGCCTCTTGTGGACCGTCGAGAAGTTGGTGAGCATGCCGCCCAGCCAGCGCTGGTTCACGTAGGGCATGCCGACGCGGAGAGCCTCGTTGGCGATGGCCTCCTGCGCCTGCTTCTTCGTGCCGATGAACAGGATCGACCCGCCGTGCGCGACCGTTTCCTTCACGAACTCGTAAGCCCGGTCGATGTAGGTCAGCGTCTGCTGCAGGTCGATGATGTAGATGCCGTTGCGCTCAGTGAGGATGTAGCGCTTCATCTTCGGGTTCCAGCGCCGGGTCTGGTGCCCGAAGTGCACGCCGCTGTCAAGCAGCTGCTTCATGGTTACGACGGCCATGGCCGGTTCGCACCTCATCTGTCGGGACGCGCGAGGTCTCACCTTTGCGCGTCAGTTCGGTTTTCGCTTCCGGCCCGGTTCGGCCTTCAGCCCTGGTGCCGAAGCCGCCGTTCGTACCCTCGGAGCATCTCTGCGCCGTCGGGACCGTCGAACGTCGTGACTCGACCCTGCTGGGATCAGCCGGTCGGATCTGCGTTGGCACGCGAAGTCGTCCCGCGCACAGACGGGACGCGCCCAAAAGTCTACTCCTCACCCCCGACAAACTTCGAATCGCCCCCACCTCGCCGGGGGTAGTTGTCCACAACCGGCGAGTAATCCACAGATTCCCAATACCCGCTGGTCCCCGGCACCCCCTCCCGCGACCGTTGACCCATGCCCCTCCTCCCCGCCGCTCTGCTCGTCTCGACGCTCCTGGCCCCCGCCCCAGTCCGGTTCGCCTGGCCGCTGCCACCGCCCCACTCCGTGGTGCGCGCGTTCGAGGCGCCGGCCTCCCCGTTCGGTCCCGGTCACCGGGGCGTCGATCTCTCCGCGCCCGCCGGCACAGCGGTCCTGGCCGCGGGCGATGCCACCGTGGTGTTCGCGGGCGCGGTGGCCGCCAGGACCCTGGTGTCCCTGGAGCACCGCAACGGCCTGCGCACCACCTACGAGCCGGTCGCCCCCACTGTGAGTGCCGGCCGCCCGGTGCGCAGGGGCGAGGTGATCGGTCACCTGGAAGCGGGCCACTGCCCGTCTCCCTGCCTGCACTGGGGCGCCCGCCGAGGCCACGCGTACCTGGACCCGCTCCGCCTGGTCAGCCTGGGCCGGGTGCGGCTGCTGCCCCTGACCACGCCCTCCCGGGGCGGCTAGCGGCCTCCGTCGCGCGGCACTGTCCCCGCGCGGCGCTCCGATCGGGCGCTTCCCGCCGTTCCCACGGCGGTTGAGCAGCGGCGCAACCCCGACACACGCCGCAAGCGCCCGTCAGGTGGCCGGGAGACGGCCGTCCCCTCACCTCGCCCGTCTCCCGGTCTGCCTGTTCGCCCATTGCCCGGTTCGCACGGCGCCCGAACGCCTGCCGCGCGGCTGCGGTCCGGCCGTCTTCGTGCTGCCCACCTGTTGCTGTCGCGGTTCGCAGGACCGCGGCCACTCCTGTTCCGGTGTCCGCGCGACGCTCGGCGCACCTGGCAGTTCGCTGCCCGACTCCAGGGTCAGGCGTTCGCCGGGATGCCCGAGTCGGCACGGGGCGTGCTGGGAGCAGACCTGAGCACCACCCGTTCGAGTGAATTAGCCCTGGCAACGGACGGAAAGGAGGTTCAAGCCCCCTTGAGGAGGCCCGTACGACTTCTCGGTACGGGTGTCCGGCAGCCCGGCACTCGCCAGGCTGCCGGGGTGGGCCGAGGTGTGGTCAGGCCTCGGACTGCTCGTTGAGCTTCGTGCGCAGGCGCAGGACGGCGCGGGTGTGCAGCTGGCAGACCCTGGACTCGGTCACACCGAGGACCTTGCCGATCTCGGCGAGGGTCAGGTTCTCGAAGTAGTAGAGGGTCACGACCACGCGGTCGCGTTCTGCCAGCTGGGCGATCGCGTCGGCCAGCTGACGGCGGCTGTCCTGGTCGACGAGGCTCGCCACCGGGTCTTCCGCGGCGTCGTCGGGGAGCGACTCGGCCAGCGAGGAGCCGCCCTTGTTCGGGGCGATCAGCTCGTCCAGGGCGACGACGCTGGTGAGCTGGAGCTGGCCGTAGAGCTCGCGCAGTTCGGCCAGGCCGATCTTGAGCTCTGCGGCGAGCTCGCGGTCGGTGGGCGTGCGCTGCAGCTTGGCGCCGAGGCGTTCGAGGGCTCGTTCCACGTCGCGGGCGCGGCTGCGGACCGAGCGCGGCACCCAGTCCTGGGAGCGCAGGTCGTCGAGGATCGCGCCGCGAATGCGCTGCATGGCGTAGGTCTCGAACTTGAGGCCGCGCTCCGGCTCGAACTTCTCGATCGCGTCGACCAGGCCGAAGATGCCGGACTGGATCAGGTCGGCCACGTCCACGTGGGCGGGCAGGCCAGTGCCGACGCGGCCGGCGACGTACTTGACCAGCGGCGCGTAGTGCAGCACCAGGCGGTCGCGCTGGCTCTGCTCGCGGGACTCGCCGTAGCTGCGCCACAGCGCGACGATGCCGGCCTCGACGTCGTCACCGGACCGCACGTCCGCGCGCGTCACCGCAGTCGGAACGGCAGCGGGCGTGCCGTTGACATGCGTGTTGGCACCGGGCTCGGGGGTCGCCTCGGTGCGTGGCGCGCCGTTCTGACGGTGCCCGTTGCTCGCCTGCTTCGACACTGGTGCGGGCAGGACGGGTTCAGGGGGCACGGTCGCCGTACGCGATCCTCCCCCTGCGGCGTCAGGAACGGGGGTGGGTTCGGTCATGGATCGCCTTCAGCCGTTCGACAGTGACGTGTGTGTAAAGCTGAGTCGTTGCGAGCGTAGCGTGACCAAGCAGTTCTTGGACGGTGCGCAGGTCCGCTCCTCCTTCCAGCAAATGGGTCGCAGCGGAGTGGCGCAACCCGTGCGGCCCGATGTCCGGTGCGTCCGGTACGACGGCGACGACCTCGTGCACAAGAGTGCGAACGGCTCGCTGGTTCAGCCGGCCGCCGCGGGCGCCGAGGAACACTGCCGGTGGCGAATCCGGTGCTACCAGGGCGTTTCTGCCCTCGTCCACCCACCGCCGCAGCGCTCGCTCGGCCGGCACGCCGAACGGCGTGCTGCGCTCGCGTCCACCTTTGCCAAGAACTCGAATCACCCTTAGGGAGTAGTCCACGTCGTCGAGATCAAGACCACAGAGTTCGGCCACGCGGATACCTGTGGCGTACAGCAACTCCACCACGGCCTGATCACGCAGCGCAACCGGATCGCCTTGGGACGCGCCAGAGGATACGGCCCTCATGGCGTCCTTCGCCTGGTCCTCGCGCAACACCGACGGCAACGTCCGATGCGGTCGCGGAGCGGCGAGCCGAGGCCCCGGATCCGAGGCCAAACGCCCAGCTCTGTGCGCCCACGCGGTGAACGTGCGCGCGGCAGCCGCACGGCGCGCGAGTGTCGTGCGGCTCGCACCCGCGGTGCGTTGCGCGGCAAGCCATGACCGCAAATTCGTCAGGTCGATGCGCTCGACATCAGCGTTTTCCGGGATATTCCCCGCGGCGTGTCCAAGCAATGCCACGACGTCACCTATGTAGGCGCGCACCGTGTGCGGCGACAGATCACGCTCCAACATCAGGTGCCGTTCGTACTGCCGCACCACGTCTGCCACGGTCGCCGGCAGTTTTTCGCGCAGGCGAACGAGATCGACACGACGTGTCCGACCATGCGGCGGCGGGGACATAGGCCAAGACGCTGCGCCAGTCGGGGCGTTTGGTCAAGTATCGCCACACCCCCGCGCTATTTGAGAGCGCTCTCATGATCGGGAACACGATAACGTTTCAACTCCCTGTGACGAGCAGGGGTTTGGCGGCACGCACAGATCACCTTTCGGAGTAGTGATGGCAGCCAGCACCACCGTCCGAACAGCCGATGAGCTCGCTCGCCGAGTCGTGCGCAAGATCGCTCCCGAGGAGCTGTCCTCGTTCGACATCGTCGCCGCTCCGTACCTGGAGAGCCCCAAGCAGGCCGAACGCCGCCTGCGCCAGGCCCACGACGACCCGCTGGGCTTCGGCCTGGGCGACATCGTCGCGATGGCGACCCCGGTGATCGCCCTCGTGTCCGGCAGCGTGATCACCGCCGTCTCCGACAGCGTCGGCAAGGCCGTCAGCGACGGCACCACCAACGCCGTGCGCAAAGCCTGGCGAAAGTTCCGCGGCAAGCCCACCACACCACTCGAACTGCCCTCCACGCCGCTGACCACGACCCAGCTCGCCGAGGTGCGCCAGATCGCCCTCGAGCGCGCTCTCTCGCTCGGCATGGACCAGCAGAAGGCCGACGCGCTCGCGGACGCTGTCATCGCCGCCCTCGTGCTGCGCGACAACGCCCAGGACAGCGGCGGCGACGCCAGACGCGAGGCCGGTGACACCTCCGGATGACGGACGAGAAGCCGCAGGTCAACCCCAGGGCATTACCGTCCGAGATGATCCTCCTGCTTCTCCTCCTCGCCGTGACGGTGCTGCTCAACGTCTTCTTCGTCGCGAACTGGCTGTCCGGCCTCGAACAGGGCGGCGCAGCCTCCTACCTGCAGAAACTGCAGATGCTCCTGACGCCGGGCCTCGCGGCCTACGGCTTCTACACCGCGGTCCGCGTCCGCCGCTCCACACCGATCGCCGACACCGGCCTCCACGAGGCCGGCAAGGCGGTGGCGGAGCTCGTGCGGCAGGTGAACCCGCCGCGCCACGTGGATGTGCGCCTCGGCAAACGCCTGGGCAGCCGCGCCTACGTCACCGGGGCGCCGCGCAAGCCGATCGTCGTGCTGGGACCAGAACTCCTGGCCCTGCACTCGATGCCCGGCGAACGCAAAGCCGTGTTCGACGCCGTGGTGCGCCACGAACTCGCCCACGTGCACGCAGGCGACCTCTGGTGGTACCAACTGGCCACCGTCCTGCGGTTCTCGAACCTCTCCACCGGCTTCTTCGCCCTGCTGGTGCTGTGGCTGGAAGTCCTGCTGGACCGCGGCGACGTCACCTCCTTCCTCGTGAGCACGCTGCGCCTGGCCGCACTGACGCTCGTCACCGAACTGATCGCCCGCGCCTTCCTGCGCGCCCGCGAACACGCCGCCGACCTGCACGCGGCCGAGTTCGGCGTGGAAGGCCTGCTGGCCGCCGTCAAGGCGCACGAGACCGACCAGACCCGCTCGGTGGTCCGCTCCTGGCTGCGCCACCACCCCGGAGCCGACGAACGCTCCCAGGCCCTGACGAACCCGCTGCGCCTGCTGGCCTCACCAATGGGCCAGGTGTCGCTGGGTGCCGCCGCGGCGGGCGCGGCCTTCGTGACGTTGCAGGACATGCTCCTCAGCGGCGCCGCGGAGGACAGGAGCACCCCGATCTTCACCGGCGTGGCGATCGGCATCCCGCTGACGCTGTTCGCGGGCTTCTCCCTGTGGCGCGGCGCCTGGCAGGAAGACCGCAGCCGCTTGCGCCCCCTGTTCACCGCCGCCGCACTGCTGGGCGGCCTGGTGATCGGCAGCCACCTGCCGCTCTACACCGGGATCTTCGACCAGGCTCCGATCGGCGTCCCGATCGCACCATCCATGCTCCTCGCGCTCGCTCTGGGAATCTTCGGCCTGTGCTGGTGGCTCGACGCACTCGGCACGGCATGGCGTCGCACCGACCCGGGCGCTTCCCGGATGCCCTCCTTCCTCACGTATGCCGTGCCTTGTGCCTGCGTGGCGGGTGGCTGGCTGTTCGCGGTCTTGTGGACCTGGTCAGCCAGGCTTCGTGGCGTCTACCTCGGCTGTCCGGCCGAGGAGGCCAGGAACCTGCCGATCTGCCAGTCCCCGACGCCGCAGTCCGACGTCGCGATGACGGTCGCGAGGGACTTCGGCATCACGTTCTGGTCGATCCTCACGGCCGCGGTCGTCGTGATAGCCCTCGCCGTCCCGCGCTACCTCCGCACCCGCTGACTCGTCCATCCACAGTGGACAAAACTCACCTCATCTCCAGCTTCTGCCAGCCTCCGTCGACCTGGTGTGCCAGCCCGGCGAGTTCCAGCTCGGGCAACAACGCCCGCACCCGCTCCAACGGCACCCCGGACTCGACCGACACGACCTCGTCGCTGACCCCGTTCCGCTTCCCGAGGGCCTCGTACACCCGCATGGCCTCCCCGTGCGGCGCACCGATGTCGCTCTCCTTTTCGGCGGGCTGGGTGGCGAGGTCGTCACCGAACCGCCCCACCGACTCCACGATCTCGGCGACCGAACTGACCGACACCGCCCGCCCGTCCCGCAACAACTCGTGACAACCAACAGAACTCGCCGACGTCACAGGCCCCGGCACCACCATCAACGGAAGCCCGAGCGCAAGCGTGATCGCGGCCGTGTTCTTGGCCCCGCTACGCCGCCCGGCCTCCACGACGACGGTGCCGCCGCCCAACGCCGCGATGAGCCTGTTGCGAGTGAGAAACCGATGCCGCGCAGGCATCACGCCAGGCGGGTACTCGCTGACGATCAGGCCTTCCCGCGCGATCTTGGCGAGCAGTCCCTGATGCCCGGCGGGATAGGCGATGTCCGCCCCGCACGCCAGCACCGCGATCGTCAGCCCACCGGCGCCGAACGCACCACGGTGGGCCGCACCGTCAATCCCATACGCGGCACCGGAAACCACGGTCATGCCCGCCAACGCCAGCCCGTAGGCGAACTCGCCGGCAACCTGCTCCCCGTACCCGCTGGAAGCCCGCGACCCGACCACGGCCACGGCCTTGTCCACCGCGTCAGCGAGGAAATGCGGCCCACGCACCCACAACGCGAGCGGCTCACCTCCACACCGACGGCCGCCCACGTTCTCCAGCGCGAGCAACGGCCACCGCGGCCACTCCTCGTCTTCAGGGATGACCAACCGCCCACCCGCCCTGCCAATGGCGGCAAGGTCCGCGTGAGCCCGCTCCTCAGCCCGCCGGGCAGCCGTCTGACTGGCCACGGACGGCGAAATTTCGCCGGCCCGCACACGTTCCGCGGCCTCGACGGGCCCGACTTCGGCGACCAGCGCCGCGAGTGCCGCCGGGTAGGGCTCTGCGACGCGAGACAGGTAGGCCCTTGCCAGACGAACGGCATCGGTGGCCGGGATGCTCGCTGGAACGACGGCCGGATCGGTGGCTCGAGTGGTGGCCGGGTCGACGGCTCCGGTGGGGGCCGAGCGGGCGATTGGTGCGGCGGCTTGGTGAGCTGCTGGAACAGCCAGCGATGTGGTGGTGGTGGTGGGCGATGCGGTGAGTGGGCCGGCGGTTCGTACGGCGGCTTGACGAGCTGCCGGAACAGCCCGCGATGTGGTGGGCCGAGTGGTGGTGGTGGTGGTGGTGGGCGATGCGGTGAGTGGGGCGCGGACCAGCGGCGCGCTGGGTGGCACGACGCGCGCGACGGCGGATTCGCTGGCCGGGGCGCTCGCTGGAACGGCGGCCGGGTCGGTGGCTCCGGTGGTGGCCGGGTCGGCGGGCGCAGCAGTTGGCGACGCGGTGAGTGGGTTGGTCGGCGTTGTGGTCACCGGAACCACCACCAGGGTAGCCAGCGGCGCCAGGGGTCGGGGCGCCACGGACTTGGCGGGCTTACACCGGATGTGCGCTTGCGGACTGTGCACTGCAGTTGCAGGAAAGCGGGTACGGCGGCCGTGATGGCAGTTGCCGAGGTCGCGGCTGGGATCAGGAGAGGGGTCATGGTCGGGCTCCTTGTTCGAAGGTGCTGAGGTTCGTGAATCGGTAGGTGAGCGGGTCGCCCGCTGGGAAAGGGCGGGCGACCCGCTCGGGGCCGAACACGAGCCGAGGCTCGAGGCTCGTGTCCGGTGGTTCGGACGCCTGGGTTGGGACAGGCGTCCGAACGTCTCGGTGGATCGGTGCCGGGCGCGGAGTGGGAGTGGGGCTCCGCGCCCGGCTGCTTGGGGAGGCCGCCGGCGCCGGGCAGCTCGCGCCTGATCGGCAGATCTGGAACCCAGGTAGCCCAGATGCGCATCGGGCCTAGGCGGGCATGGGACTTGGCGGACATGGGTGCCCCGTGCAGACCTGAGGCGGCGGGACCTGGGCGTGAGCGGGGTGAGGTGTCTGGAGGGTGAGCGGGCGCTCGCAGGGGGACGAGCGCCCGCTCTGCTGGGGCCGGACGCGGAGTCGGGGCGTTGAAGCTCCGCGACCGGCGGCTTGGGGCGGAGCGCCAAGCTCCGCGGGCGGTGGTTTTGGGCGGAGTGTGAAGCTGCGCTGCCCACGGCTCCGGCTGTGGTGTGGAGCCGCTCAGGGCTGGGGGCGTTGCGGAGCCGGTCAGAGCTGGGGGGTGGAGCGCTGGTGGCTCTGTGGCTGGGTCGGGGTGGTTGGTGGTGGTGTGCGGGGTGTGGTTAGGGGGCTCGGCGTTCTCGGAACTGGAGGGCTGCGGCCACGTGGTCCTGGGTTGGGCGGTCGGCTTCGGCCAGGTCGGCGAGGGTCCAGGCGACTCGTAGGCAGCGGTCTGCGCCCCTGCCCGTCAGGGCGCCTACGGCCAGCGCTCGGTCCAGGAGGGCCGTGGTTGGTCTTGGCAGGGCGAACTCTCGGCGTAGAGCTGGGCCTGGGACCAGGGCGTTGGCCTGCCAGGTGTGGCCGTGGGCCGACCAGCGGGTGGCGGCTCGGGATCTGGCTTTGAGCACTCGTTCGCGGACCACCGATGTCGGTTCTGGTGGGGCGGCGTCCGCGTTGGACATGGCTGTGGTGGCCCTCATTCGGACCCTGAGGTCCACGCGGTCGAGCAGCGGGCCGGAGAGGCGGGACTGGTAGCGGCGGCGCACTGTGGCCGTGCAGATGCAGTCGACTTCCTTCGGCGGGGCGCACGGGCAGGGGTTGGTGGCGAGGATCAGCTGGAAGCGGGCCGGGTAGCGGGCTATGCCGTCCCGGCGGGGGATGCGGACTTCGCCTTCTTCCAGGGCCGTGCGGAGGGTGTCGATGGTCTTCTGGCCGAACTCGCAGGCCTCGTCGAGGAAGAGGACGCCCTTGTGGGCCCGGGAGGCCGCGCCCGGCTTGGCCATTCCGCTGCCGCCGCCGATCAGGGCCGCTATCGACGTCGTGTGGTGGACGTTGACGAACGGCGGGCTGGCCACCAGCGGGTAGTCCGAGGACAGGACGCCTGCCACCGAGTGGACGGCTGTGACCGCCAGGGAGTCCTGGCGCGACAGCGGTGGGAGCAGGCCGGGGAGGCGTTCGGCCAGCATCGTCTTGCCGGTGCCCGGCGGGCCCGTCAGGAGGAGGTGGTGGGCGCCTGCCGCGGCCACCTCCAGGGCCCAGCGGGCTTCTGGCTGGCCCACCACGTCGGCCAGGTCCGGGACGTCCGGCAGTGGTGGGTCCACGCAGGCGGGTGGGGGTTGCAGTGTCACGTCCTCGCCGCGCAGCCAGGCCAGGACCTCGCGGAGGGTCTGGGCTCCGTGGAGTTCGATGCCGTCCACCAGGGCGGCCTCCGGCAGGGCGTCGACCGGGACGATGGCCGCCTTGAGGCCTGCTCGGCGTGCGGCCAGCAGGGCGGGCAGGACGCCGCGGATCGGCCGGACCCGGCCGTCCAGGGCCAGCTCACCCAGCAGGACGGTGGTGGCCAGGCGCTCGCACGGGACCGAGCCGGCGGCGGCGAGGGTGGCGCAGGCGATGGCGACGTCGTAGCTGCTGCCGCCCTTGGGCAGGTTCGCCGGGGACAGTCCCAGGACGATGCGCTGCTTCGGCCACTCCTCCTCGCTGTTGCGGACGGCGGCCTTCACCCGCTCCTTCGACTCGTGCAAGGACGCGTCGGGAAGCCCCAGGAGGTGGGTGCGGGGCTGGCCCACGCCCACGTCGGCCTCGATCTCGACAGCCAGGCCGTCGACGCCGTAGAGGGCGACGGACCACGCCTGCGCCAAGCCCATCTCAGGCTCCCCGCAGGTGCTGCAGGCGCGCTTCGCCGGAGGGAGGCCAGGTGACCGAGATCAGGTCGACGCGGACGTTGCACCAGCCGACGCCGTGCACCGCCAGCCACCGCAGGGCTGTCCTGCGCAGGCGCGAGAGCTTGCGCTCGTCCACCGCCTCGTCCGGGCGGCCCCAGGCAGGGCCCGACCTGGTCTTGACCTCGCAGACGACCAGCCGGTCGCCCTCCACGGCCACGACGTCGAGCTCGCCATCGCGGCACGTCCAGTTCCGCGACAGGACCACTAGGCCCTGCTCTTCCAGGTACCTGCACGCCAGGTCCTCGCCCTGACGCCCCTTCTCCTGCTGCCTGGTCTCGACCGATGCCTGTGCCACCACTGCCCTCGCCTCCCTGCGGGTCGTTGGGTACGACCTTGCCGGGCGGGGCGGGAGGAGCGACGGGGCTGAGAGCAATCTGTGGACAACTCAGCGCCTGTGGACAAGTCGGCCGTTGTGGATCTTGAAACGGCGGATTTGTCAGTGGGGTGTGCTAGTGGCGTGGCCTGAACCGTTGCCGCGCGAATTCGCCGCCAACGTTTCGGGTCACGCCACCAGTGGCCTACGTGGGGAACGGCCCGCTTTCCGGCAAACGCAGGTCCGGCTTGTCCAGCTCCTCCACGTTCACGTCCTTGAACGTGATGACACGAACGTTCTTGACGAACCTCGCGGGGCGGTACATGTCCCACACCCACGCGTCCGACATGCGCACCTCGAAGTACACCTCGCCATCGGCGTTGCGCACCTGCACGTCCACCGAGTTGGCCAGGTAGAAACGCCGTTCGGTCTCCACGACGAACGAGAACTGGCTGACTATGTCGCGGTACTCCTTGTACAGCGACAGCTCCATCTCGGTCTCGTACTTCTCGAGATCCTCTGCACTCATTACGCCTCCGCGCGGGTCATCTGCTCCGCGCCCTCACTCGTCGCGAGCTCCCCGGCGTCAGCCGGGGTTGCATCATTCTGGACCACGGCCTGCGCGGTCGTGCCGCGCGCCACCCTGTGCGGCGCGGCGAGGCCGTGCTTGGCGGCCGCCGCTGCCACATTTACATACGACCAGCGATGCTCCGCACACGGCCCGTGCTCCATCAACGCCGCCGTGTGTTCCGGCGTGCAGTACCCCTTGTGCACGTTGAACCCGTACTGCGGATGACGGGTGTGCAGGTCGGCCATGATCCGGTCCCGCGTGACCTTGGCCAGCACCGATGCCGCCGCCACGCACGCCGCCGCCTGGTCGCCCTTGAGCACCGCCACGTTCGGCGCGGGCATCCCCGGCACCTTGAAGCCGTCCGTCAGCACGTAGCCGGGGTGCGTCGCCATCTGCGCGACCGCACGCCTCATGCCCTCGATGTTCATGACGTGGATGCCCAGCCAGTCGACGTCGGCGGGCGACACCACCACGACCGAGTGATCCAGCGCACGCTTGAGCACCAGGTCGTACATCCGATCGCGCGCCGACGCCGTCATCAGCTTCGAGTCGTTCAGCCCTTCGAACCGCGAAGCATCACCCGGTCGAAGGACACACGCGGCGATCACCAACGGGCCGGCGCACGGCCCGCGCCCTGCCTCGTCGACGCCGGCGACGGGCCCCAGGCCCCGGCGCTCCAGCGTGCTCTGCAAAGCCCAGTTCCCGGACGAGCCCCGCACCACCGCGCGAGGCGGCATCAGCATGGTCATCGGCGGAATCGGTCTCGCACTCGACGTCCGAGCAGCAGAAGCGGCCACGCCGCGACGATACCGAGCCCCAGCGGGACGTTCTGCTGCCATCCCGGCGCACCCATCGACACGGCCTGCGGGTCGTGGTCCGTCACCCCGCCCCACCTCGACGGAGGCAGCACGATCACACGTGCCTTGCCGATCACGTCGTCCACCGGCACGAGGCCGTTGAGGCCGCCCTGGCCCTGGCAACGCGAGTCGCACGAGTGGTTGCGGTTGTCGCCGAGCACGAACAGCATGCCGTCCGGGATCTTGAGCTCCTCGAACGACTCCTGTTCGGCCGGCGTGCCCTCGTCGAAGTGCTTGTACGGCTCGTCGAGCGCCTTGCCGTCGACCGTCACGCGGTTCTGCTCGTCGCAGCACTTCACGGTCTGCCCGCCGACGGCGATCACGCGTTTGACGAAGTCCTCCTCGTTCGCCGACGGCAGCCCGATCAGCGACCCGAGCCACGACAGCCCCTGCGAGATCGGGTTGGCCGGCTCGTCGGAGATGAAGTCGTTCTGCCACGACGGCGGTCCGCGGAACACGATCACGTCACCCGGCGACGGATCGGTGAAGCGGTAGGTGACCTTGTCCACGAGCACCCGGTCGCCGTAGCACTCGGTGCAGCCGTGCAGCGTCGCCTCCATCGACTCGGAGGGGATCATGTAGACGCGGCCGAGGAAGATCTGGATGCCGATCGCGAGGCCGAACGCGACCAGGATGAGGACCGGCAGTTCCTTCCAGAAGTTGCCCTTTTTCTTCTTCTTCGCGGGCTTGCCCGAAGCGTCCGAACTGGGCTCGTCACCGGACGGGTTCTGCTCTGGAGCGTCGTCGACCACGAGATCAGCCTAGGGGCTGGGGGTTGTGATCCGACACAACACTCCACCGATCTTTCGGGAAAACGACGTACCGGGCTTTCCCGATGACGTTCTCGACGGGCACCGTGCCCGCTACGCCCCCGCCGCCCTGTTTGCGCGAGTCGGTGGAGTTCATCCGGTTGTCCCCCATGACGAACAACCGTCCATCCGGCACCCGGATCGGCTCGAACGGCTCGTGGTCAGCGGGCGAAGTGCCTTGCTGCCAGTGCACATACGGCTCGTCGAGCGATTTTCCGTCCACAACGACACGGTGCTGCTCGTCGCAACACATCACCGTCTGACCGGGCAACGCGATCACGCGCTTGACGAAGTCGCGCTCGTTCGCGGGCGAGATGCCCAGCAACGAACCGATGTTCTGCACGAAACCCGCGACGGGATTCGCCGACCGGGGAGCACGGAAGTCGTTGGAGGTCCACGCCTCGGGGCCGCGGAACACGACCACCTCGCCCGGCTCGATGTCGCCGAAGCGGTAGGTGATCTTGTCGACCAGCACGCGGTCGTTCTCGCAGCCGGTGCAGCCGTGCAGCGTGTTCTCCATCGACGCCGAGGGGATCACGTAGACCCGCGCCACGAACGCCTGGATGAGCACCGTCAGCACGACGGCCGTCATGACGACGTAGAGAATTTCTCTCCAGACAGGAGTACGCCCCCGCTCCGGTTCATCCGGTGCGGAGGCGTCCTCGAAGTCTTCTGGGCTCGAAGCCACCGATCAGGAGACCGGACGGGCCTCGCGCTTCTCCTTGATCTTGGCGGCCTTGCCGCGCAGGTCGCGCAGGTAGTACAGCTTGGCGCGACGCACGTCACCGCGGGTGGCGACCTCGATCTCGGCGATGTTCGGGGAGTGCACCGGGAAGGTGCGCTCGACGCCGACGCCGAACGAGACCTTGCGGACGGTGAAGGTCTCGCGGATGCCGCCGTTCTGACGACGGATCACGACGCCCTGGAACACCTGGACGCGCTCGCGCGAGCCCTCGATGACGCGGACGTGAACCTTCAGCGTGTCACCGGCGCGGAAGGCCGGGATGTCAGTGCGCAGCGACTGGGCGTCAAGCGCGTCCAGGATGTTCATCGGTGGTTCCTCACGTGTCTTGAACTCCCCAGAGCATGTTCCATGGCTGTGCACGACATGGTGGGGGTTCGGCTTGGTGCGCACGCCGATGTGACACCGGCTGCGGCAACTGTTCCAGTGTGCCAGACCAGGCACTCCGGAATGAAATCGGGCTTACTCCCCGCCCTCGCGCAGGTGCGCGAGCAGGGCGCGGTCGTGCTTGTCGAACGCCTCCGCCGGCAGCGATTCCAGCAGGTCAGGACGCCGTTCGAAGGTCCGGGCGAGTGACTGGTCACGACGCCAGCGATGGATCAGCCTGTGGTTGCCCGAACGCAGCACGTCCGGCACCGCGAGCTCGCGCCACACCTCGGGCCGCGTGTAGCTCGGCCCTTCGAGCAACCCGTCCTGGAACGAGTCCTCCGCGTGCGACTTCGGGTTGCCGAGCACGCCTGGCAGCAGTCGTGCGACCGCTTCCACGATCGCGAGCACCGCCACCTCGCCACCGACGAGCACGTAGTCCCCGATGGACACCTCATCGACGCGTACGCGCCGTGCGGCGTCATCGACCACACGCTGGTCAATGCCTTCGTAGCGCCCGCACGCGAACACGAGATGCGACTCGTTCGCGTACTCGTGCGCGACAGCCTGCGTGAACGGACGTCCGGCCGGCGTCGGCACGATGAGACGCGTCTCGTCCGTGCACACGTCATCCAGGGCAGGGCCCCAGATGTCGGCTTTCATGACCATGCCGGGCCCACCGCCGTACGGGCTGTCGTCGACAGCCTTGTGCACGTCCTGGGTCCAGTCACGCAGGTCGTGCACGCCGACGCTGATCAGGCCCTTGTCGATCGCCTTCCCGAGCAACGCGGCACGCAGCGGCGCCAGGTACTCGGGGAAGATCGTGACGACGTCAATCTGCATCGAGCAGGCCCTCTGGCGGGTCGATCACGACACGGCCGCCGCGAACGTCCACAGTGGGCACGATCTCGCGCACGAACGGGATCAGAGCTTCCCCGCTGTCACGAATGACCACGAGCAGCTCGCCGCCGGGGCCGTGCAGGATCTCCTTGACCGTACCGATCTTCGTGCCGTCGACGAGTTCGGCCGTGAGCCCTTCGAGCTCGTGGTCGTAGAACTCGTCGGGGTCGCCGGTCGGCGGCAGGTCGTCGGTGCTGCCCAGCAACAACGTGCCGCGCAACGACTCCGCGACATCGCGCGTGATGACTTCCTCGAAACGCACGAGCAGCCGCCCGGCATGAGGCCGGGCGGCTGACACGGTGAGGCTTCGGGACGTGCCGTCACGCAGCTTGGCCTGAATCTTCTGCCCGAGCGCGAAACGCAACTCGGGTGAATCAGTGCGCACGTCAATGGCGAGTTCACCAGTGATCCCGTGCGCCTTGGCCACACGGCCGACGACGACGTCCATTTGCCCTTTGCAGCTTCGTTCAGCGGTCGGTGTCGACGACGTCGACCCGGACACCACGACCGCCGATACCGGCCATCACGGTGCGCAGAGCCGTCGCGGTGCGACCGCCACGACCGATCACCTTGCCGAGGTCGTCCGGGTGGACGTGGACCTCGAGGGTGCGGCCGCGGCGAGTCGTGACGAGGTTCACCCGGACCTCGTCCGGGTGGTCGACGATGCCGCGAACGAGGTGTTCGAGGGCGTCAGCCAACAAACTCACGCCTCGTCCTTGGGCGCCTCGGCCTCAGCCTTGGGAGCGTCGTCGGCCTTCTTGGCCTTCTTCGCCTTCGGCGTGGTGGCGTCGGTCATCGGCTCCTCGTTCGCGGCGGCGAGCGCGGCGGCGAAGAGCTCGGCCTTCGGGGTCTTCGGCTCCTTGACGCGCAGCGTGCCCTCGGTGCCCGGCAGGCCCTTGAACTTCTGCCAGTCACCGGTGATCTCCAGCAGGCGCTGGACCGACTCGGTCGGCTGCGCGCCGACACCCAGCCAGTACTGCGCGCGCTCGGAGTCGACCGCGATGAACGACGGCTCTTCCTTGGGGTGGTACTTGCCGATCGTCTCGATGGCCTTGCCGTCGCGACGGGTGCGCGCGTCGGCGACCACGATGCGGTAGTACGGCTGGCGGATCTTGCCGAGACGCTGAAGCTTGATCTTGACGGCCATTGGCCTGGTACTCCTCGAATGCTCTGTGTTGATGATTCGCACAGTCGTGGCCCGGGCAGAGGGGCCGGCCACGACGGACAGCGAGCAATTCTGCCAGATGGGGACCGGTGGATCCGAATCGGGTCCTACGCGAACGGTCGCACGGTGCCGAGCGCTTCCTTCACGGCACGCGCGTGCGCGACCGCTCCTGGCGTGTCGCCGTGCACGCACAACGACTCCGCGCTGGTCTTGAGGACGGTGCCGTCGACGGCGACGAGTTCGCCCTGGAGCAGCCGGTGCGCTCGTTCGACGATCAGCGCGGTGTCGGTGAGCAGGGCGTCCGGCTGACCGCGCGGGACCAGCGTGCCTTCCGGGGTGTAGCCGCGGTCGACGAACGCCTCCTGGACCGGCCTCAGGCCTGCCAGACCGGCCTTCTCGAGCAGCTGGGAGCCCGGCAGGCCGAGAACGGGCAGGTCCTTGAACGCCTTGACGCCGTCGACCACGGCTTTGGCCTGCTTCTCGTGGTGCACCGTCGCGTTGTAAAGCGCGCCGTGCGGCTTCACGTACGCGACCTCGGCTCCTGCTGCTCGCGCACACGCGTCGAGCGCACCGATTTGGTACAGCACCTCGTCGGCCAGTTCGATGGGATCGACGTCGATGAACCGCCGCCCGAACCCGGCCAGGTCGCGGTAACTGACCTGGGCGCCGATCTTCACGCCGTTCCTGGCGGCCTCTTCGCAGACCTTGCGCATCGTGGACGGATCACCGGCGTGGAAGCCGCACGCGACGTTCGCGCTGGTGATGACGCCCAGCAACGCGGTGTCGTCGCCGAGCTTCCAGATGCCGAAGCCCTCGCCGAGGTCGCTGTTCAGGTCCATCACATGACTCCGGCGGAGACGAGCAGGAGCGTGAGCCCTGGCAGGAAGTTGTTCATCACGTGCGCCACGATGCTCGCCCCGAGCCTGCGGGTGAGCAGCCGGGCTATGCCGATCGGGATGGCGATCACCAGCAACAACGACGTGCGCAGCGGCTCGAAGTGACCGATCGCGAAGATCACCGTGGTGAGCCCGAACGCGGCCCAGCGGCTCCAGCCCTGGCGTTCGACGGCGCCCCACAGCAGGCCGCGGTAGATGATCTCCTCGCAGACCGGCCCGATGAGGCTGACGTACAGGAACATCGTGATCGCCGCGGAGAGCGGCAGGTTCGAACCGGACAGCAGGTCGCCGACCGCGCTCGTGGCGTTCTCCTCGCCGACGACCTTCGCCCAGATCGTGGCGGCGGAGTAGGTGAGGACGAGGCCGAGGATGCCGAGCTTCAGGCCGATGGCCAGGTCCTCTTTGGTCATGCTCAGGCGCAGGTCGATCTTCGGGCCGTTGCCGCGGACGTACGTGATCACGATGGCGGTGCCTGCCGCGAGAATCGTCGGCACGATCGAGCCGACCAGGACCAGCGGCACCGATTCCAGCAGGTTCACGCCGAACTGCCTGGCGATCGCCGTGATGAACACGGCGCTCAGGATGAAAACAGCTTCCACCAGCAGGAACGCGCCGAACCCCCAGCGCTGGCCGACCCGCTCGGGCTCCGGGTTGCGGCTGATGTCCCGCACGCTCTCGATGAAGCCGCGCTTCGGCTCCAGGGATTCCGCTTCACTCACGCTCTGCAATCTAGTCACGCGGCGGCTACCAGCGGACGAACAGCAGGCACTGGCACACTCATGATCAGCCCACCTCGCGATCGACGGCTTCTGAAGCACCGATGCACTGTCGGCGCCTCGCGATACGCTTGGAGTGGGGACCGCGAGCCCCCTCGGGGGACGCTGCCGCCCCGAATCCGAGGCTACTGTGCGGCACCGACACGAACGGGGCCAAGCACCTGGCCAAAAGATGGTCAGATCGAGTCCCCGCCGGATGTCCCACTCCTGGTGTGTGGATCGGCGAACAAAGGCTGCTACTAAACCCCCGCGCCGCTGATCATCAGCGCCGCAGCGTCGTCTCCTGCTCCATGTGCGAGAGCTTTGCCGGGTTGCGCACCGCGTACAGGCCGCTGATCCGGCCGTCCTCGACGCGCACCGCGATCACGGTGTCCAGTTCGCCGT
The DNA here is from genome assembly GCF_044765805.1 of Lentzea sp. NPDC102401. NCBI lineage: Bacteria > Bacillati > Actinomycetota > Actinomycetes > Pseudonocardiales > Pseudonocardiaceae > Lentzea > Lentzea sp. NPDC102401. The sequence continues at coordinate 607,858 of NZ_JBIWKS010000004.1, forward strand.
CGAACCGCACGACCAGAGCCGGGTATCCGTTGACCTGAGCGGGTTCCATCGTCCATCCGGTGACCTTCAGCAGGCCGCCGAGCAGCATCCGCGCCACCTTCGAGGCACCCGTGACGGGACGCGGTACGGCCTGCTTCACGCCGCCGCCGTCGCCGAGGAACACGACGTCCGGTGCCAGCAGGTCCAGCAGGGCCTGGAGATCACCCGTTTCGGTGGCGCGCTGGAAGGCCGCCAGTGCCGCGCGGGACGCCGCCTGCGTCACGACCTCGCGCGGCCGGCGGGCGGCCACGTGCGAACGGGCCCGGTGGGCGATCTGGCGGACGGCGGCCGGGTTCTTGCCGACGGCAGCGGCGATCTCGTCGTAGTCCAGGTCGAAGACCTCGCGCAGGACGAAGACCGCCCGTTCGGTCGGGGTGAGGGTCTCGAGGACCAGCATCACCGCCATCGAGACGCTGTCGGCCAGTTCGACGTCCTCGGCGACGTCCGGGGCGGTCAGCAACGGCTCCGGCAGCCAGGAGCCGACGTAGGACTCCTTGCGGCGGCCCAGGGTCCGCAGCCGGCCGAGGGCCTGGCGGGTGACGATCCGGACCAGGTAGGCGCGGTGGTTCTCGACGCCGCCGTGGTCCACGCCCGACCACTTCAGCCACGTCTCCTGCAGCACGTCCTCGGCGTCGGCGGCCGAGCCGAGCATCTCGTAGGCGATCGTGAAGAGCAGGTTGCGGTGGCTGACGAACGTGTCGGTGGCGGCGTCCATGGACACAAGACACCAGCCGCCGGCCGTTTGTGACAGTGGGCTGGATCACAGTCACAGGATCGGGGGCAGCGGCATCTCGTGGTCGTCAAGCAAGTCCACGAGGGAGGAAACAGTCATGGAACCGCGCTTCAACCTCTTCGGCACCGAGACCGGCAGCAAGCTCGCGAAGCGGTTCGCGGGCCTCGGCCAGGCCGTGCACCAGACGTCGCTGCCCGCCATCACGGCGGAGCTGGTCAGCCTTCGGGCGAGCCAGCTGAACGGCTGCGGCTTCTGCCTCGACATGCACATCAAGGAGGCCATCGCGGCCGGCGAGGACCCGCTGCGCCTGCACCTGGTGGCCGGGTGGCGCGAGACCACGGTGTTCACCGAGGCCGAACAGGCCGCGCTGGCGTTCACCGAGGAGGGCACCCTGCTCACCAGGGACGGCGTGAGCGACGAGACCTGGGAGAACGTCCGCAAGCACTTCGACGACGAGCAGGTCGCGGCGCTGGTCTGCCTGCTCGGGCTGATCAACGCCGCCAACCGGATGGCCGTCATCACGCACCAGAAGGGCGGCTCGTACCAGATCGGAGCGATGGCAGAACTTCAGAACAACTAGTGGATCCGGCCCCTGAGCATGATCATGCGCGGCGTCCGGAGGACCTCCAGGTTCTCCCGCGGGTCCTCGTCGTAGACGACGATGTCCGCGGCCGCGCCCTCAGCCAGCGACGGGAAGCCGAGCCACTCGCGAGCACCCCACGACGCGGCGCCGATGGCGTCCAGAGGGCTCATCCCCACGCCGTGCAGCGCGACGATCTCGTCGACGATGCGCCCGTGCTGGATGCCACCGCCCGCGTCGGTGCCCGCGTAGACGGGAACGCCAGCCTCGATCGCGGACGCCACGGTGGTGGAGACGCGTGCGTGCAGGTCACGCATGTGGTTCGCGTACTTCGGGTACTTGCCGGCCTTGTCCGCGATGCCGGGGAACGTCTCGATGTTGATCAGCGTGGGCACCAGCGCGGTGCCGTGCTCGGCCATCAGCGAGATCGTGTCGTCAGTCAGGCCGGTGCCGTGCTCGATGCAGTCGATGCCCGCGGTGATCAGGCCCGGCAGCGCGTCCTCGCCGAACACGTGGGCCGTGACCTTCGCGCCGGCTGCGTGGGCGACCTTGATGGCCTGGGCCAGCTCCTCGTCCGTCCACAGTGGAGCAAGGTCGCCCTCGCCGCGGTCGATCCAGTCGCCGACGAGCTTGACCCAGCCGTCGCCGTACGCGGCCTGCTCGGCCACGGCCGTCGCCAGGTCCGACTCGATCTCCACGCCGATGTGCGGGAGGTAGCGCTTCGGGCGCGCGATGTGCCGGCCGGAGCGGATGATCCGCGGCAGGTCCAGACGCTCCTGCAACGGCGTCGTGTCGATCGGTGAACCGCAGTCGCGGATCAGCAACGTGCCCGCGGCGCGGTCCGTGAGCGCCTGCTCGACGGCCTCTGGCAGCTCGACGCCGCCCTGCGGGCCCAGGCCGACGTGGCAGTGCGCGTCGACCAGGCCCGGAACCAGGAACCCGCCGTCGACGACGGTCTGCGCGTTCGGCACCGGCCGGGTGCGGACACGGCCGTTGACGACCCACAGGTCCCGCGGCTCGCCGTCCGGCAGGACGACGCCGCGCAGGTGCATGGTCACTTCTTCTTGTCGTCCCCGTCGAACTTGAACTTCGACGGGTCGAAACCGGGGGGAAGCTCGTTCAGGCCGCCCAGGTTCGGCAGACCGCCACCGGCAGGCATGCCCGGAATCCCGCCGGGGGGCATGCCGGGCATGCCACCGGGGAACATCCCTGGCGGGAAGCCGCCCTTGATCTTGGGAGGCGTCGGGCCGCGTCCGCCCTTGCCCTTCTTCCCCTTCTTGCCCTTGCGGGTCTTGCTGCCGCCCCCGCCGCCGAAGCCCATCCGGCCGGCCATGGACGCCATCATCTTGCGGGCCTCGAAGAAGCGGTTGACCAGGTCGTTGACGTCGCTGACCTTGACGCCCGACCCGTTCGCGATGCGCAGCCGGCGGGACCCGTTGATGATCTTCGGGTCGTCGCGCTCCGCCGGGGTCATGCCGCGGATGATCGCCTGGATGCGGTCGAGGTGCTTCTCGTCCAGCATCCCGAGCTGGTCCTTCATCTGACCGGCGCCGGGCAGCATGCCGAGCAGGTTCGCGATCGGTCCCATCTTGCGGATCGCGAGCATCTGCTCCAGGAAGTCCTCCAGCGTCAACTGGCCGGAGTGCAGCTTCGCCGCGGCCTTCTCGGCCTGGTCCTGGTCGAAGTGCTGCTCGGCCTGCTCGATCAGGGTGAGGACGTCACCCATGCCGAGGATGCGCGACGCCATCCGGTCCGGGTGGAAGACGTCGAAGTCATCGAGCTTCTCACCGTTGGACGCGAAGAGGATCGGCTGGCCGGTGACCTCGCGGACCGACAGCGCGGCACCACCGCGGGCGTCACCGTCGAGCTTGGTGAGCACGACACCGGTGAAGCCGACACCGTCGCGGAACGCCGTGGCGGTGTTGATCGCGTCCTGACCGACCATGGCGTCGACCACGAACAGGATCTCGTCGGGGTCGACCGCGGCCCGGATGTCGATGGCCTGCTGCATCATCTCCTCGTCGACGCCCAGCCGGCCGGCCGTGTCGACGAGAACGATGTCGTGCTGCCTGGCCTTGGCCTCCGCGATGCCGAGGCGCGAGACCTCGACGGGGTTGCCCACGCCGTTGCCGGGCTCGGGAGCGAAGACGGGCACGCCCGCGCGCTCACCGACGACCTGGAGCTGCGTCACCGCGTTCGGGCGCTGCAGGTCGGCGGCGACGAGCAGCGGGGTGTGGCCCTGACCCTTCAGCCACTTGGCCAGCTTGCCCGCGAGCGTCGTCTTACCGGCACCCTGCAGACCCGCCAGCATGATCACCGAAGGCGGGTTCTTCGCGAGGTTCAGCCGCCGCGTCTCGCCACCGAGGACGTTGACGAGCTCCTCGTTGACGATCTTCACGACCTGCTGCGCCGGGTTCAGCGCCTGGTGGACCTCGGCGCCCTTGGCGCGCTCCTTCACCTTCGCGATGAAGTTGCGCACAACGGGCAGCGCGACGTCGGCCTCGAGCAGGGCGACCCTGATCTCGCGGGCGGTCGCGTCGATGTCGGCGTCGCTGAGCCGGCCCTTGCCGCGAAGGCCCTGGAGAACCGTGGTCAGCCGGTCGGAAAGCGTGGAGAACACGTCGTCCAGACTAGCTAACCGAACGTTCACCCGATCCCGTGGCTCGCCAGGGCATCCAGGAGCACCGGCTCGCGACGTCCGACCGGAGCAGTGGAGATCTGCGCGAACCGCAGCCCCGCCGACACCGCTGCTCCATCCGCCACCGGATCGTCGCCGACGTACAGGCACTCGTCCGGCTCCACGTCGAGCCGGACGCAGGCGGCGTCGAAAGCGCGTGCGGACGGCTTCGAGACGCCGATCTCGTAGGACAACGCGAAGGCGTCCACGGACAGCGACTCGCGCGCGAACACGCGCCGGATGTCCCACGAGATGTTGCTCAGCACCCCGACCTTCAGCGGCTTCACCACGTTCAGGGCCGCGGCCGTGTCGGTGTAGGGCAGCCAGAACGCCGGGTTGTGCAGGCGCTGGAACAACTCGTCGGTCATCGTGAGCCCCGCCAGCCGGAACAGGGTCCAGTGGGCGGAACGGTTGGCCAGCGCCGTGAGGTCACGGGCGTCCCACACCGCGCGCTCGGCGGCGTTCATTCGCGCCACGAACGGCGCCGGGGCCCGCAGCACCGTGAGGTGCCGCGGCGAGAGCCATTGGTAGGTCGGGCGCCCGAAGAGGGTGCCTGCGAAGTCGAAGAGGACAGCCTTGATCACGACACCATGATGCGCAGACCACCCGAGGTGCCCGCACGGGTGAGGAGCGTCACGCCGCTGAATCCGAACGGCACCCAACCAGCCTCGAACTGCGCGCGCATTGACGAACCGCGGCGGACGTGTCGCTCGAAAGCGTGAGTGCGGACGACGCGCTTTCGAGCGATCTGGCCGTCCAGCGCCTGGGCCGCCGAGGCGTCCAGCCACAGGAAGTGGCGGGAACGCCCCGACAGCAGTCCGGCGAGCACCAGCATGAACCGCGTGCCGGGCCTGGTGGACGGCTCGTGCACCACCAGCAGGCCCGCGCAGAACAGCGCTGCCCAGAACACGCGCAGCCGGTGCGTGAGGTGCACGAAGACGCGCCAGTACTTGTACGGCAGGGGTACGCGCGGTTCCAGCCACGAGCGCACCTGGTCGGAGTCGAGCACGGTGACCGGCTCGTCCGCGTCGAGGCGGGTGAGCAGCGTCGTCTTGCCCGCGCCGGGAATCCCGGCGAGGACTACGAGCGAGCGCGGGCGCACTCGGACGACTGCGGTCTGCGTGTTCAACACGGCGGTCATGTCCTAGAAGACGTCTTGACCATCCTTCTCGTTCAGTTTGGTCCGATTTCGGCCGAAATGCACGGGGGTTCAGCGCCAGACGACGGCGCGATAGGTGCCGTTGGCGAAGTTCGCGACGCCGATGACCTGCCCGACCTCGCTCAGCCCGCTCACGGAGTGACGTGCGGCACCCGGCAGCGCCGGCAGCAACGTCCGCGTGCCCGCCATGGTCCAGGTCGCGGCCGCGGTGCCGACGGTGCCCGCGACGACACCGGAGTTGTTCACCTCGGCGGCACTCGAAGGTGCGGGCGCCAGCACGGCACTGCCACCGCCGAAGAGATCCCACCGGATCGCCTGCGACGAAAGCTCGCCGACCGCGAACCCGTTGTCGTTGATGTCGAACGGCCGCGCGCCGACGCCCAGTTGGGTGCGGGTGTTGTTGCGCAACCAGAGCACACCGTTGGTGCCCGCGGTGCCACCCGCGTCGGCGAGCTGGTTGACCGCGAGCACCGTGCCGGTGTCGAGCACGGTCCACACGCCGGACGCGTTCCAGCGCACCACATCGGTGCCGGTGTACCCGACGGCCCAGCCCGCGTTGGTGACGTGGTGCGCGCTGCCCGCGCCCAGGATCGTGGCGTCACCGATGGAGTCCCAGAGGACCGCCTGGCTCACGCCGTTGATCGTGGCGGCGCCCGCGACGGTGCCGGAGTCGTTGACGTCGTACGCGACGGAGCTCGTCGCACCCGCCACCACCAGCTGAACCAGTGCGCCGGAAGGGTTCCACTTCACCGCCTGCGCCTGACCGGCCGAGTTCACGGCGTAACCGGAGATCACGCTGTCGCGGTTGATGGCGGTGGCCTGCGAGTCGAACCCGAGGTCCGCGAGCTTCCTGATGCCGTCGAACCGGTCCCAGCGCACGGCGTGCTGCGAGGTGCCTGCGCCGTAGGAGACACCGGCGATCGAGCCGGAGTCGTTGATGTCGATCGCCGTGCTCCGGAGATCACCCGGCAACGTGCCGAGGTCTTCCACGGCCAGTGGAGCCGCTTGAGCGGTGGCGGGAATGATCAGGGCCGCGACGACGGCGGCCACCATGGCGGTTCTCAACGTTCTTCCTCCCCAGTCAGAACAACGAGAACCTGACCTTGCCCGGACCGCGCGAAGGTTGTCCAGGAAGCTGTCTCGTCGTCAGAACCGGGAAACAGCGGCGGTGGTGCGAGTGCGCGGTACCTCCCCCGGCGCCGTCACTCGTCACCACCACCCTCTGCCCGTCCGGGAAGCGATCCACCCCTCGAGGACGCTTTCCGGACACCACGAACACTGCCGTGTTTCGGAGCCGCGCAGGAGCGTGAGCACCCGGAGAGGTTGTGCGTAGAGCTACTCAACCTCTACCTGGACGCGTCGAGCACCGCCCGTTCGATCCGGCGCCGGTCGAGGTCGGAGCCCGCGATGCTGAACGAGTCGACGACCGTCGCGCCCAACGTGGACACGCGAGCCCACTGCACGTCGGCACCGCACTGCTCCAGCGCCCCGGCGATGCGGTGCAGCAGCCCGATCCGGTCGGCGGCCCGCAGTTCCAGCACCACCGCGCCGGTCGCCTCGTCGTCGAACCACAGCACCTTCGAGGGCGGCGGATCGAGTGGCGGGCCGCCGTAGTCGCGTTCCTTCGCCGCGAGCTTGTCGGCCAACGGCAACGAACCGTCGATGGCCCTGGACAGCTGTTCGCGCAGCAGCGCCGCGTCCGGCAGCGAGCCGAACCGCGGTGACACCGTGAACGTGTCCACCGTGGCGCCGCCGTGCGAGTGCAACGTCGCCGCGTGGACCTCCAGCGAGTTCAACGCGAGCACACCGGCGGCCTTGGACAGCAACCCAGGGCGGTCCGGCGCGATCACCGTCACGACCGCCGCGTGGTCCTGCTTCTCCAGCAGCACGTCCGGTTTTCCCGACGCCGCAACGCGTTCCGCCATCGCCACGTGCACGGGGTCGAGCGGTTCCGGCTTGGGCAACGCCTCCCCCGCCATCGCCTTGCGGCAGCGGGAGACCAGGTCGGCCATCAGCGCGGCCTTCCAGTCCGTCCACACGCCGGGACCGGTCGCGATGGAGTCCGACTCCGCCAGCGCGTACAGCAGTTCCAGCAGGACCGCGTCGCCACCGAGCGTCTCCACCACGCGGTGCACGGTCGCCTCGTCCTCGACGTCGCGCCGGGTCGCGGTGTGCGGCAACAACAGGTGGTGGCGCACCATCATCGACAACGTCTCGACGTCCTGCGGCCACAACCCGATCCGCTCGCCGATCTGGGTCGCCAGCGCGGCCCCGACCTCGGAGTGGTCCTGCTGCCTGCCCTTGCCGATGTCGTGGATCAACGCGCCCAGCAGCAACAGGTCGGGCCGTGACACCGTGGTCACCAGCCGGGCCGCGTGGGCGACGGTCTGCACCAGGTGCCGGTCGACCGTCCACACGTGCGCGGCGTCGCGCGGCGGCAGGTCCCGCACCGCACCCCACTCGGGGAACAGCCGGCCCCACAGATCCGTGCGGTCCAACGCTTCCACGACGTCCACGAGCCCACTGCCGCTGCCCAGCAACGCCAGCAGCTCCTCGCGGGCCTCGCGCGGCCACGGCTGGCGCAGCTCCGGCGCCGAGTCCGCGAGCCTGGACAACGTTCCAGTCGCGATCGGATGCTTGCTGCGTGCCGCCGCCGTCGCGACGCGCAACAACAATGCCGGATCACGGCTGGGAATCGCGTCACGCGCGAGCGAGACCTCAGACCCGTGCAGCACAACGCCTTCATCCAACGGCCTGCGCGGCGGCTGTCCCCTCAGGAACGCACCGAGCCCACGCTTCGGTGCGGCCGCACGGGCTGTGCGCATCGCCACGTCGAACGCGTAGACGACAGTGCGTGCGGCGGAGGAAAGCGAGCGGGCCAATGCGAAACGATCGGTCAGTCCGAGCGCGGACGCCACCTCGTCGCCATCCTGCGCCCGCAGCACGTCACGAGGTTTCCGTGCGGCACGACGAAGTTCGGTGCGCACGTCCAGCAGCAGCTTGCGGGCTTCGTCGACGTCGGCGGAAGGTCTGTCCACCACCTGCGCGACCGACAGCGCGTCCAGGATCGTGATGTCCCGCAGTCCGCCGCGGCCGTGCTTGAGGTCGGGTTCGACGCGGTGTGCGATCTCGCCGCTGCGGCCCCAGCGCTTCTGCGACGACTCGGCGATCTCGTCCAGCCGGTTGCGCACGTTCCCGCGCCACGCCTGCTTCGCACCTTCGGCGAGCTTCTGGGTGACCTCGGGGTCGCCCGAGATGTGGCGGATGTCCAGCAGTCCCAACGCGGTGCGCAGATCTCCCGCGGCGACTCTCAAAGCCTCACCGACAGTGCGGACCGAGTGGTCGAGCCCGATGCCGGAGTTCCACAGTGGATACCAAAGCTTCTCGGCTATCTCGTCGACGTTCTTGACGCCGTTGTGCACCAGGACCAGATCCAGGTCGGAATAGGGCACGAGCTCGCGCCGCCCCAGCCCGCCGACCGCCACGAGCGCGATACCCGATCCGGATATCCCCGCTCCCCCCGCATGTTTGGTCAACCAGAACTCGTGCAGGTCCACGAGTGCTTCGCGCAAAGGTTCGGCGGCCAAGCGACGACGACCTGGCACGAGCAGCCTCTCGCGGGCTCGCACCAGGTCGTCAGCCGTGACGACGGCCGTTTCGTTGTTCTCCACGGGCCGTCTCCTAGTTGTTAAAGCGCGTCCGATCCACGTTCGCCCGTGCGCACACGAACGACGGTTTCGACCGGAGTCACCCACACCTTGCCGTCACCGATCTTGCCGGTGCGGGCGGCCTCGACCACCGCTTCCAGCACCTTCTCGACGGCCGTGTCGTCGATGACGACCTCGATCTTGATCTTGGGCACGAAGTCCACCGAGTACTCCGCACCGCGGTAGACCTCGGTGTGGCCCTTCTGGCGCCCGTAGCCCTGCACTTCACTGACCGTCATGCCCAGCACCCCGAGCTGTTCCAGGGCGCCCTTCACGTCGTCCAGCGTGAACGGCTTGATGATCGCGGTGACCAGCTTCATTTCTTGTTGCTCCCCTCGAGGACCGCGGTCGCGCCAGCGGCCACGCTCGGCTTGCCGGTACCACGCGCGCTGGTGAGGCTGCCGTACTCGTAAGCCCGCTCAGCGTGCTCGGACTCGTCGATGCTCGCCACCTCGGCCTCTTCCGTCGCGCGGAAGCCGACGGTGAACTTCACCAGGTAACCGAGCGCGAGGCTCAGGACGAAGGAGTAGCCGAGCACCGCGAACGCACCGACCGCCTGACGCCACAGCTGGTCGAAGCCGCCGCCGTAGAACAGACCGTTGACCTTGGCCGGAGCCGCCTCGCTGGCGAACAGGCCGATCAGGATCGTGCCGGACAGACCACCGACGAGGTGCACGCCGACGACGTCGAGCGAGTCGTCGAAGCCGAAGCGGTACTTGAGCGACACGGCCAGGGCGCAGAGGACACCGGTGATCGCACCGACCGCGATGGCACCGATCGGGGTGACCGACGAACAGGCGGGCGTGATCGCGACCAGGCCGGCGATGACACCGGACGCGGCACCCAGCGTGGTGGCCTTGCCGTCACGGATGCGCTCCGTGATCAGCCAGCCGAGCATCGCCGCACAGGTGGCGACGAGCGTGTTGATGAACGTGACACCGGCCAGGCCGTTGGCGCCGAGAGCGGAACCGGCGTTGAACCCGAACCAGCCGAACCACAGCAGACCGGCGCCGAGCACGACCAGCGGCAGGCTGTGCGGCTTCATCGGCTCCTTCGGCCAGCCGACGCGCTTGCCGAGAACGATCGCGAGAGCCAGACCGGCGGCACCGGCGTTGATGTGCACCGCCGTACCACCGGCGAAGTCGATCGCGAGGAGCTTGTTGGCGATCCAGCCACCGGGATCGATGACGTTGCCGGCCTCGTCCTTGCCGTCGAAGTCGAACACCCAGTGCGCGACCGGGAAGTACACGATCGTGGCCCACAGGCCGGCGAACAGCAGCCACGGGCCGAAGCGGGCGCGATCCGCGATCGCACCGGAGATCAGCGCGACCGTGATGATCGCGAACATCGCCTGGAACGCCACGAACACGGTGCTCGGGATCTTGCCCGCCAGCGAGTCGGCGCCCAGCAGCCCGTCAAGGCCGAAGAACTCGAACGGCTTGCCCAGCAGGCCTCCGCCGACGTCCGCGCCGAATGCCGTCGAGTACCCGAACAGCACCCAGAGGACACCGACCACGGCCATCGCGCCCAGGCTCATCATCATCATGTTGAGCACGCTCTTCGAACGGACCATGCCTCCGTAGAAGAAGGCAAGGCCCGGCGTCATCAGCAGCACCAATGCGGCGCTGGTGAGCACCCAGGCGGTGTCCCCTGTATCCACTTCGACCTCCACTGCACGTCGGTTGCAGGGAGCATCGAGATGTCCTGTTTCACCCACCCACGCCCAACGTTTCGCGGAGGTGAACTGTCGATGTGGACGTGTTACGTCCACGTTTCGCGGCGTTCACGGACTCGATTCGGCCACCTCACGGCGTCGGCCCGATAACGAGAAGTAGTCGCGAGCAGTAGTCGGAGGCTCCCCTTCCGGGGTATTCGGCCGCGCCGGAAGCAGTCGCTGGATACCGTCGGCTGATGCGCGTATTCGCGATCATGCTGGTGGTCGTCGCTCTTGCCGCGTTCGGCGCGTTCGCGTGGGCCATGTCGAACTTCCGGCTCTCGCAGGGCTCGTCGGGAGAGCCGGTCATGACCGCGTCGGCGGGTCCCCTGCCCCGAGGCCTGACGGTGGCGGTCGCGAGCACGCACGGATGGGACGTCGTCACGAACGGCGAACAGGTGGTGGGCGAGGTCAGGAACGAGACGGGAACCTGCGCCGATCCCTTCAACGCGCTGAAGATGCCGCTCCCGCACTCCGGCCACACCAGGGTGACCCTCGAGGTCCTGCCCGAGTCCCGGCAGCAGCTCGTGATCACCGCGATCAGGCTCCAGGTGAACGCCGTCTCGCCCCGGTACCGCACAGCGACGTACCTGTACCACTGCGCCGGGCCCGCCGACCCTCCCGCGACCAGGGTGCGAGTCGACACGAGCAGGTCGGCGGCCTACCCGGTCGAGGGTGCGTTTCCGCTGCAGGTTCCTGCGAACGGCTACCGGCAGGACATCGAGGTCGAGGTGCACGGCGAGATGACGGCCGACTGGCAGGTGGAGGTCGACTACCTGCTCGACGGGGTTGCCCGGACCCAGCGCGCGCCGACGCTCCAGCCACTGGTCACCGAACCGCTGCCCGACGCTGACGGGCACACGGTGTGGTGCGACCGGCGGTGGCGTCCGGGCGAACGCTGCTGAAGCGGCTGTGCCCCCGGCGAACACCGGGGGCACAGCTGCTGACCAGCGTTAGCGAACCGAGAACGGGCCCGCCGGGATCCGCGGCTTCGCGGACTGGATCGACGTCTGCGCCGGCGGCTCGACCGCGGCGCACGACGTGCCACTGCGCGGCAGCTTCAGCGAGACCAGGTACTCGTTGTTGATCTTCAGGGTGCACTCGCTGCGGTCGTAGACGCCGTGGCCCCAGCCTTCGTAGGTCACGAAGACGGTGGTGTCACGGGTCTGACGGTGCGCGTTGACCGCCCACTCGTACGCCGTCGCCGGGTCGTGCTTGGCGTTGGTGAGCAGGATCTTCGGCGAGTTCTTGATCTTCAGCGTGCGCTGCGGGTTCGTGGCCTTCGGGAACCCGACACAGCCCATCATGGCGCCGTGGCCGAGCGACGAGCCACGCGTGTTCGGCGCGATCCGGTACTCGGACTTCACCAGCGACTGGTACTCGCCCCACGAGCTGACGCGGAGGTTGTAGTCGTTGCAGAAGATGCCCGGGAACGGGTTGTCGAACGTCTCCTCGGCGGCGAACGCCGAGAAGGCCGCCTTCGGGGCCTGCAGGCCGTCGATGATCTGCTTGATCTGGTCGGCGAAACCCTTCCAGGACGGCCCGTAGGCCATGCTGACCACACCGCCGCCGAGGTCCTCCGGCGTCAGCTTGGCGTTCGGGTCCCACGGCGCGGGCACCTCACCGCGCTCTGCCTTGGCCAGCAGGTCCTTCCAGATCTTGCGGAGGTCCTGGCCGTGGAACGGCGACGACGCGTCCCGGTCGTTCCACTTGATCCACTCGTTGAACGAGTCCTCAGCCGTGCGCGCCTCGGAGTCGAGGAACTGCTTCGTGCCCAGGCTGTGGTCCATGTTGGAGTCGATGATCATGGCGCGGATGTTGCGGCCGAACTTCTCGGCGTAGTGCTGGCCCATGATCGTGCCGTACGAGATGCCGTAGTAGTTGATCTTCTTCTCGCCCAGCGCGCGGCGGATGGAGTCGATGTCCTGCGCCACCTCCGCGGTCGAGGCGAAGTTGAAGATCGCGCCGCTCTGCTTGGCGCAGTCCTCGCGCAGCACCTTGTTGAACGTGACCAGCGCGTCGAACTCGGCCTTGGTCTTCGGGTAGCTCGACGGCGTCTTCTGCAGCAGCTCCGCGGAGCACTTGATCGGCGCACTGCGCGCGACACCACGCGGGTCGAACCCGATGACGTCGAACTTGTCGATGATCTCCTTGCTGAAGTACCGGTCCGCGAACATCGAGAAGTCGACGCCCGAACCACCCGGTCCACCGGGGTTGATCACCATCGCGCCGATGCGCTTGGACGGATCGGCCGCCTTGAGACGCGACACGGCCAGCTTGAACTTCTCACCGTTCGGCTTCGAGTAGTCGATCGGCAACTCGAGGAAGCCGCAGTCGACCGTCGGCTTCTCCTCGCACGGCTTCCAGTCGACCGCGCCGACCTGGTACTCCGGCTGCCCTTCCGGAGCCGCGATCGCGACCTGACTCGCTCCTAGAACCAATGCAGAACTGGCGATCGCGGCACCAAAGGCGCGCACCATCGGTTGCATGGAATTCCTCCCTGGATCCCCGAACTTGCGGGAGGAACGCTTCCACCGATCGTGTGACGTACACAACCAACCTAGGTAGGAAGCGTAATCAAACCGTGGTCGTACAACCACCGTCAGTTAGTCGTTTTGGTCCACATCTCCTGCAGGTGGGCTAGACCGTCACTCGTAGGGGTGCCGAGGATTCGGAGGCGTGCCATTCCGCCGTCCGGATAGATGTCGAGCCGGACCGCGGTCGCCTCGGTCGCGTCCACGACGAACCGGTGCCGCGTGTCGGGCTGCAGCCGGGTGCGCGGGAGCAGGTCGAACCACGTGTCCGGGTCGGCGCGCTCGTCGCAGCCGCGGACGGACGCCCAGCCCGGCGCGTTGCCCTTGAAGTGGCTGGTGTCGAGTTCGACCAGTTGCACGGCACCGGGTGCGGCGAGCCTGAGCGACACCCAGTCGTTGCCGTCGTCACGCCGGCGCGCGGTCTCCCAGCCCTCCCCCATGACCGTGGCCTGACCAGGGGCGATGAGGTTGTTGGGCGAGCTGTAGAACATGTTGCTGCACCCGGTGACGACAGCGCCGTTCTCCAGCGCGGCGAGGTCGATGCCACCCACGAGCAGACGCGGATCGGCGAGCGGTTCGCCGTGCACGCGCAACCGAGCCACACCACCGTCCGGGTCGATGGTCAGCCGTACGTGCGTGACGCGCCGTCCCTCGGTGACGTCGAAGTAGTGCTTCTCGTCGCCCTTGAGCGCGGTGCGTTCGACCAGCGGGAACCACTCGGTGATCTCGTCGGCGCCCGGATAGCCGTCGACCTGGGCACCCTCGACCCAGCAGAACGGCGGGTAGTTGCCCTTGAAGAACGCCGTGTCGACGACGATCCCGCGCACGACACCGGGCATGCCGAGCCTGACCACCGCCTGGTCCACACCCGCCTCACGACGGCGGCGGGTCTCCCAGCCGTCGTAGACCTGGCCTTTGTGACCGAAGGTGTAGGTCTGGTAGACCGGCTCGGCGGGTTTGATCAGGTTCTCCCGCTCGGCGAACAGCTCGTCGTTCGCCCACACCACACCACCTCCGACCGCGCGCGAGGCGAGGTCGGGGAGCCGGGTCCACTCGGTCATGCTTCTCCTCTTCTGAGCAGCTTTCCTTTGGGCGAACTTGCCCTGGTCTGACTGATTTCCTTGCCCCGCAACCACGTCTGGCGCACGACGCCGTGCAGCGTGCGGCCGTGGTACGGCGTGACCGGGTTGCGGTGGTGGAGCTTGTTCTTGTCCACCACGAAGGTCTCGTCCGGCGCGAACACCACGAGGTCCGCGTCCTTGCCGACCTCGATGGCGCCCTTGGTCTCCAACCCGACCTGACGCGCCGGATGCGTCGCCATCCAGCGAACGACGTCCGTGAGCTGGAAGCCGCGCTCCCGTGCGCCCGTCCACACCGCCGGCAGACCGAGCTGCAACGACGCGATGCCACCCCATGCCGTGGCGAAGTCGCCTTCCTTCAGCTCCACCGTGCTCGGCGAGTGGTCGCTGACGACCAGGTCGATCACGCCGTCGCGCAGGCCCTGCCACAACGCCTCGCGGTTCTCCGCCTCGCGGATCGGCGGGCAGCACTTGAACTCCGTCTGCTCGTCGTGGATCTCCTCGGCGGTGAACGTGAGGTAGTGCGGGCAGGTCTCGGCGGTGATCCGCAGGCTCTCGCGTTTCGCGGCCTCCAGGATCGAGAGCGCGTCCGACGACGACAGGTGCAGGATGTGCGTGCGGGCGCCGGTCCTTCGGGTCAGCTCCACGACGTCGCTGATCGCCTTGTTCTCGGCCTCGCGCGGCCGCGACGCCAGGAAGCCCGCGTAGTCCGGCTCCGAGTCACGGACCGTGTGCGCGTCCTCGGCGTGCACGATCGTCAACGCGTCGAGCGTGGCCAACTGCCGGAGAGCCGCTTCCAGCTCGGCGGTCGTTACGGCTGGGAACTCGTCCACGCCCGAGTGCAGCAGGAAGCACTTGAAGCCGAAGATGCCGGCCTCGTGCAACGGCTTCAGGTCGGCGAGGTTGCCGGGGACGATGCCGCCCCAGAACCCGACGTCCACCGACACGGCAGCGGCGGCCTTGCGCTTGATCTCCAGCGCCGCCACCTCGACCGTCGGCGGGATGCTGTTGAGGGGCATGTCGATGATCGTCGTGACGCCACCGGCCGCGGCGGCACGGGTCGCGGTCTCGAAGCCCTCCCAGTCGCTGCGACCTGGGTCGTTGACGTGCACGTGCGTGTCGACCAGGCCTGGCAGCAACACCTCGTCGTCCGCCAGGTGCACGACGTTCGGCGAGTCGATGCGGGGCTCGACGGCGACGACCCTGCCGTCGACGACACCTACGTCGCACGCGATCTCACCCTGCGGGGTCACGACCCTGCGGGCGCGGAAGACCAGGTCCATGGCACTCACTCTGACACCCAGTCGCGGGCGATGCGACCGCCGAGATCGACCAGCAGCGTCTCCGCCTGGGCCATGCAGCGGGTCACGTCCGGTTCGACGTCCAACAGTGCGTAGGCGGCCTTGAGCCCCAGGTCACCGGGTTCGACCGAGCACTGCCCCGCCACCGCGACCACCGGCACGTCGCCTGAGGCCTTGACCACCCCGTACGGCGCCTTGCCGTGCCGGGTCTGCGCGTCCAGCGACCCCTCGCCCGTGATCACCAGCGACGCGTCCGCCACGGCCCGCGCGAACCCGGCCAGTTCCAGCACCACCTCGATGCCGGGCCGGAACCGCGCGCCCAGCACCGCGAGCGCCGCGAACCCGATCCCGCCGGCGGCACCCGCTCCCGGTTTCGACGCGTACTCGGGACCGACGCGCTGGGCGAACGCTTCGAGCCGCGCTTCGAGGATCTCCACCTGCTCGGGTGACGCTCCCTTCTGCGGCCCGTAGACCGCCGCGGCTCCGGTTGGACCGAGCAGCGGGTTGTCCACGTCCGAGGCCAGCACGAGGTCGACGCCGTCGAACGACGCCTTGCCCAGCGCCTCCAGCATCCCGGCGCCGCCGTCCGTGCACGCGCTGCCGCCCAGGCCGAGCACGATCGTGGTGCAGCCGACGTCCAGAGCGGCTTTCAGCAGCTCACCGACGCCGTGGCTGGTGGCGTCGAGGGGCGCGGGCCGCTCCAGCAACGTCAGCCCGGCCGCCGAGGCCACCTCGACCACGGCGGTCGTGCCCTTGACCGCGAAGGACGCGGGTACGGGCCGCCCGGCGGGCCCGGTGACCCAGCGCCCCACCTTCACGAACCCGGCGGCGACGGCGGCGTCGACGGTGCCGTCGCCGCCGTCGGCCACCGGGAGGAGGCGCACGTCCACGTCCGGGACCGCCTCCCGCAGGCCGCGCGCGACGGCGGCAGCGACCTGCGGGGCGGTGAGCGATCCCTTGAACTTGTCCGGCGCGACGATCACTGAACTCACGGCAGCGGCTCGAATTCCCTCATCGCGGCGATCGACGTGCCGTTCGCGGTGTTGCCCTCGCGTTCGATCATGATCTCCACGAGCACCGGCCGTGACGTGCGGTCGGCCTCCTTGCGCGCCCACTCCAGCGAACTGCGGATCTCGCCGGGGTCGACGACCCGGACGCCGGAGCAGCCGTAGGCCTCCATGATCTTCACGTTGTCCGAGCCGCTCGTGTCGTAGTGGATGTCGACCTCGTACTTCATGTCGTAGCCACCGTGGTCCTCGGCCATCCTGATCAGGCCGAGGTACTCGTTGTTCAGCATGATCAGCACGAACGGCACGTCGTACTGGGCGCCGACCGCGAGTTCCTCCACGAGGAACTGGAACGAGTAGTCGCCGACGATCCCGACCACTTCGGCGTCCGGCCTGGCCTTCTTCACGCCGATCGCCGCCGGGATCTCCCAGCCGAGCGGACCGGCCTGGCCGCAGACCTGGTAGTGCCGCGGCTTGTGCGCCTTCTGGTGCTGGCCGGACCAGATCTGGTAGAGCCCGATCGCCGTGACGAAGTAGGTGTCCGGGCCGTAGAACTCGTTGATCTCCTTGAAGACCCGCGGCGCCTTGACCGGCACGGTCTCGAAGTCCTCGCGCCGCAGCAGCGTCCGCTTGAGCTCCTGGCAGCGCTCGACCCACTCGCCGGCCGCCCGCGGTCCCCGTGCCTTCGCCTTTTCGAGGAGCGCCTGCAGGAAGACCCTGGTGTCCGCGACGACCCCGAGGTCGGGACCGAACACCTTGCCGATCTGCGTCGGCTCGACGTCGACGTGGATGAACTTGCGATCACCGCGGTAGGTCGCGAGGTCGCCGGTGTGCCGGTCGCCGAAGCGCGCGCCCAGCGCCAGCACCAGGTCCGACTCCAGGAACGACGCGTTGCCGTAGCGCTGCGAGGTCTGGATGCCGGTCATGCCCGCGTACAGCGGATGGTCCTCGTCGATGGCGCCCTTGCCCATCAGCGTGGCCTGGATCGGGATCTGCAGGAACTCGGCCAGGTCCAGCAGTTCGGCGGACGCCTCGCCGAGGATGACACCGCCACCCGCGAGCAGCAGTGGGCGTTCCGCGGCGAGCAACATCTCCAGCGCGCGCTCGACCCGTGCGTCGGAGGGCACGATTTTGGGCACCGGCAACGGTTCGTCGATGCTCGAATCCCACTCGATCTCCTGCTTCTGCACGTCGATCGGCAGGTCGATCAGAACCGGGCCAGGACGGCCGGAGCGGGCGATCCGGAACGCCTCGCGGAAGATCCACGGCATCTGCGCGGCTTCCTTGACCTGCACCGCCCACTTGGTGACGGGAGCGGCGATCGAGACGATGTCGACGGCCTGGAACGCCTCCTGGTGCAACTTCGACACCGCGGCCTGGCCGGTGATGCAGAGGATCGGCACGGAGTCGGCCTGCGCGGTGTAGAGCCCGGTGATCATGTTCGTGCCGGCGGGACCCGAGGTGCCGATCGCGACGCCGACGTTGCCGGTCGTGCGCGACCAGCCGTCCGCCATGTGGGTTGCGCCCTCCTCGTGCCGCACGATCAGGTGCTCGATCGAACCGTCCTGCTCCATCGCCTTGTACAGCGGCAGGATCGCGGCGCCGGGGCAGCCGAACACGGTGTCGATGCCCTCGGACTTCAGGACCTCGACGACCGCCTGCATGACTGGGATCTTCGGCATTTGTCTACGACCTTCCCGCGAAGTTCTCGATGACCTTGAGCAGCGCGGAGTGGTCGAGCGACCCGTAACCCTGCGCGCGTGCCGCCGCGACCAGTGCGGCGATCTGGTTGGTGACCGGCAGCGCGACGTCGGCGGCGCGTGCCGCGTCCAGTGCGATGCCCATGTCCTTGTGGTGCAGGTCGATCCGGAAGCCGGGCTGGAACTCGCGCGCGATCATCGACTCGCGCTTCAGGTCCAGGATCCGGTTCGCCGCGAGACCGCCCGCGAGCACGTCGAGGCCCGCCTTCGGGTCGACGCCGGACGCCTCCAGCAGCACGATCGACTCCGCGACGAGGGCGTAGATGCCGCCGACCATCAGCTGGTTCGCGGCCTTCACGACCTGGCCCGCGCCGTGCGGTCCGACGTGGACGATCGTCTTGCCGACGACCTCCAGGAACGGCCTGGCGGCGGCGAAGTCGGCCTCGTCGCCGCCGACCATGATGCTCAGACTCGCCTGCACGGCACCGGTCTGGCCGCCGCTGACCGGCGCGTCGAGCACGCGGACGTTGCCGAGCTTCTTCGCGATCCCGATCGACGTGGACGGGCGGATCGTGCTCATGTCGATCAGCAGCGTGCCGTCGTCGAACGTGACCTCGTCGATCACCGCCTCCACCTGCGGGTGGTTCGGCAGCATCGTGATGACGACCTCGGCGCCGCTCACGGCTTCTTGTGCGTCGGAAGCAGCCTTGCCGCCGTCCGCGACGAGCTTCTCCAGCGAGGCCGAGCTGAGGTCGAAGCCCGTCACGTCGTGCCCGGCGGCTACGAGGTGGGCAGCCATCGGGCTGCCCATGATGCCGAGTCCGATGAAACCGATCCTGGTCATGCGTTGTCCCTCCAAGCGAAGGAGTGGGTGACGGGCTTGTACTCGGCGCCGACGAAGCCCGTGTAGCCGTTGGCGCGGAGTTTCTGCAGGTGCCCGAAGAGGTCGAGCTCGCCGGTGCCGGGCTCACCGCGTCCGGGAGCGTCGGCGATCTGCACGTGACCGATGCGGTCGACGTGGTCGGCGAGGAGGTCGAGGTCGTCGCCGTTCGTGGCGAGGTGGTAGAGGTCCGCGAGCAGCTTCACGTTGCCGCGGTCGATCTCGTCGATGAGCTCGAACGCCTGGTGGGCGGTCTTGATCGGGTACTTCGGCGCGCCGCTGAGCGGTTCGATCACGAGCTGGGCACCGATCTCCGCCGCGACGTCGGCGGCGAAGCGGTAGTTGGAGACGGTCTGCGCGGTCGTCTCGAAGTTGCCGTGCAACGCGTTGAGCGTGCGGCAGCCGAGACGGGCCGCGATGGCCGTGGTGATCTCGACGTTCGTGCGGAACTCCGTCTCGCGGCCCGGCCAGCTCGCGAGCCCGCGGTCTCCCGCCGGCATGTCGCCCGCGAAGAAGTTGAGGCCGACGAGGCGCACCTGCGCGTCGACGACGGCGTTCTCGAACGCCTCGATCTCCCGAGTCTCGGGTACGGCGTCCGCGAACGGCCACCAGATCTCGACCGCGTCGAACCCGGCAGCCCGCGCCGCTTGCGGGCGTTCCAGCAGGGGCAGCTCCGTGAAGAGCATGGACAGGTTTGCGTCGAACATCGTTGGCTCGTTCCTTCCCACCCAGGAGGAATTCCACTCTGCGGAAGTTGTATTTCGCTCTATGGAGACACTAGACATCTCGCTCGACCCAGGTCAAGAATGTGGAAGTTAGATTCCGCGATACAGAAACTTGGAGAGCCGTGGACAGCTTCAACAGCGCCCCGGAGGCCGAACTGCGACCTCTGCTCACCGAGTGCCTCGCGGTACCCCGCTGGATCGACGCGATGGTGGCGGGCAGGCCCTACGCGTCGATGGATGCACTCCTCGCGGCTTCTTCGGTTGCCGCACAAGGACTTTCCGACGAGGAGGTGCTCGGCGCCATCGCCGGGCACCCGCGCATCGGCGAACGACAGAAGACAGGTGGGGTGTCGGCGAAGTGGTCGCGGTCCGAACAGTCCGGTGTGGACGCCTCCCAGGCTGATCGCCTGGCGGCCGCCAACGCCGCGTACGAGGATCGGTTCGGGCACATCTACCTGGTGTGCGCGACCGGCCTGAGCGGTGCGGAGATGCTCGGCAACCTGTCCACCCGGATGGACAACCCGCCGGACGTCGAGCTCCGCGTCGTCAACGACGAACTCGCGAAGATCGCCGCCTTGCGGCTGCAGAAGCTGATCGGGAGCTGAACATGGCCATCGTCCTGGGCCCCAACCAGTACGGAAAGGCGGAGAACCGCCTCGTCACGGTGTCGCGCAACGGTTCCGTGCACACCATCAAAGACCTGACCGTCAGCACCTCGCTGCGCGGAGACCTCTCCGACACGCACCTGACCGGTGACAACACCAAGGTGCTCGCGACCGACACGCAGAAGAACACCGTCTACGCCTTCGCCAAGGAGGCCCCGGTCGGTGAGATCGAGGACTTCGCGCTGCGTCTGGGCCGCCACTTCGTGGGCACGCAGGAGGCCATTTCCGGCGCACGGATCCTGATCGACGAGCACGCGTGGGAGCGCATCGACGGCCACGACCACGCGTTCTCGCAGGGTTCGAACGAGAAGCGCACCACTGCCGTGACGATCGAGGGCTCACAGGCGTGGGTCGTGTCAGGCGTACGCGACCTCGTGGTGCTGAAGTCGACGGGTTCGGAGTTCCACGGCTATCCGAAGGATCCGTACACGACGTTGAAGGAGACCGACGACCGCATCCTCGCGACGTCCGTGACGGCTCGCTGGCGTTACGCCGGCACGGACGTCGACTGGGCGAAGTCGTTCACGGAGATCCGGGCCGTGATGCTGAAGACGTTCGCGGACAAGCACTCCCTGTCGTTGCAGCAGACGCTGTACGCGATGGGCGAGGCCGTGCTGAACGCACGTCCTGAGGTCGCCGAGGTACGGCTCTCCATGCCGAACAAGCACCACTTCCTGGTGGACCTGAGCGCGTTCGGCCTGGAGAACGACAACGAGGTCTTCTACGCCGCGGACCGCCCGTACGGGCTCATCGAGGGGTCGATCCTGCGGGACGACGCTCCGGACGCGGGCCAGGCCTGGAGTACCTTGCCAGCCTTCTGAACACCACCGGGTTGAGCAGGGTCGCCGGCGTCGCGACCATGTGCACGACCCGGACGAAGCGGCGGAACAGGTCGGGGTCGTGCACGATCCCGGCCTGCCACTTCTTCAGGTACCAGCCGAGCAGACCGCCGCGCCGGGCCTCCACCCAGTTGCGGTCGGCGTTGCTGGACATCGTCCACGACCCCTTCGAGGCTTTTGCGATCCTCCGCTGGAACGCCCGGCACCCCTTGGCGCTGAAGTCCTCGTGCCGCCGAAACAACAGCGCCTCCATCGCGGCCACCGTGATGCCTTGCCCGTACACGGGGTTGAACGCGCACACGGCGTCTCCGACCGCCACGAGTCCGCCCGGCCAGTTCGCCACGTCCTCGAAAGCGTTGCGGCGACTGGCCGTGCGCGCGAACAGGTAGACGGGAGTGAGCGGTTCGGCGTCGGCGAGCAGCTTCGAGATCGGCACCCGCAACGAGTCCAGGAACTCCTGGTAGCCGTCGAGGTCGCGCGGCGGGTGATCACCGATCGCGCCCTGTGCGGTGACCATGATCCGGTCGCCCTCGACGCGCATCGCCGCGACGCCGCGCGGAAGGTTCGGCGCGGACAGACTTTCCGCGTACACCACGGGAAAGTCCTTCGGCGCGGTGTAGATCCGGGTCGCGTAGCCGGTGCCGGAGTCGACGACCTCGGGTTCCGGCGTGGCGATCCCCGCTTCGGCGAGCCAGGCCGCCAGCTTCGACGACCGGCCGGACGCGTCCACGACCAGGTCCGCGTCGACCCTGCCGTCACGGGTGAGCACGCCGTCGACGTCGCCGTCGCGGAACGACAGCCCGGTGACGTGCACGCCGTCCACGATCTCGGCGGTGACGCGCCGCCTGATGCAGGTCTCCAGC
Source organism: Lentzea sp. NPDC102401 (assembly GCF_044765805.1). Lineage (NCBI taxonomy): Bacteria > Bacillati > Actinomycetota > Actinomycetes > Pseudonocardiales > Pseudonocardiaceae > Lentzea > Lentzea sp. NPDC102401. The sequence goes on from NZ_JBIWKS010000004.1 coordinate 630,060, forward strand.
AGCGGACGGCTCAGCGACAGCAGCGGCATGCCCAGGTGCGTCTTGGCGAGCCAGCCGAGCGGGTTGAGGATCTGCATGTCCCCTGCGTCGGCGAGCACCGCCCCCTCCGCGACGAGTTCGTCGCGCAAGCCGGGAAACAGCTCTTCCAGGAGTTCGCCGCCGCGCACCAGCAGTCCGTGCGTGTGTCTCCCCTGCGGCACGCCCGCGCGGTGTTCTGGCTCGTTCGTCAGCTTGTCGCGTTCCAGGACAACGACATCGTGGGACTCGCCGAGCACGCGAGCCGCCAGCAACCCGGCGATTCCCCCGCCTATCACCACGGCCTTCATGAGGCCATTCAACCAGCGATCAGCTGAGAGTCAGCGGTTCTCGGTCGTGCGCAACGACATCTGCTGATCACGCCACGAGTGGAACAGATCGGCCTCGGAGTACCAGCCGACGCCGGTCGGTCGTTCGCCGGAGATCATGAACTCGATCAGCAACTGCCGGAACAGACCGAGCGGAACGCCGACGCCGGGCGGGAAGTCCGTGTACTTCTCGTTGACGTACGGCGCTTCCTCGGATCCCTTGGGCCAGCCCATGAAGCTGTTGTCGACGTAGTACATGTAGCCCCACGCGCCGCGCACGGCGAGCACGACGTTGTGGTCCGGGTCGCCCTCGGAGGTGAGGTCGCGGCCGAAGTGGTCGAGCGATCCGTCGTTGCACTCGGGCCGCCCCAGCAGCCTGATCAACGTGTCCACGTCCGCCTCGCACGCGACGACCTGGTACTTGTGCTCGGCGGCGTCGAGGTCGGGTAGCCCGGTCCACAGGCCCGCTCGCATGCTCATGCGAGCCACCCTGCACCCATTGCCCGCACTATTCGACACCCATTGACAGAACCACACGAACGGGTGATGACCCGATCAGCTCGAACGGGTGGCGAGCCCCCGCAGTGCTGACTCGTCCAGACCTGTCGCGACCTGCACTTCCACCGGATCGAGCGCACCGCAGTCCACCGCCCGGAGGAAGAACGACGACAGCGCCTGGGCGGTCGCCGGCTCGTCCAGAACGCCTCCTGAGACGTTCTCCACGTACGCCTTCAGCCGCGCCGCGTCCGCCTCCAGACCTTCGCGGTAGAAGCCGTAAACAGCCGCATATCGTGTCACCAGTTGTGCCGGGTGCAGATCCCAACCCTGGTAGAAACCGTGTTCCAGCGACCGTCGCGTCAGCCGGTAGTGCGTGTCCCAGCCGTGCTTCTTCTGATCACCGACGGGAAGCACGTTGGTGGAGCCGTCCGACAGCCGGACCCCCGTGCCAGCAGCGGAAACCTGCATCACGTGCCGGGCGAAGTCGCACGCGCCGTGGGCCAGGTGCTGCTGCGCCGCGGACAGCCCGCAGCCCGCCGTGTAGTCGTAGGTGCCGAAGTGCAGACCTGTCACCCGGCCGCGGCCCGCCTCGATGAACCGGGGGATGGCCAGGCGACCGCTTCTGTCCACAACGGACTGCGTCGTCTCGACCTGGATCTCGAACCTCAGGTCCTTGCCGAAGAGGTCGAGCACCTCCCCGAACACCTCGACCTGGTCGACTGATGTCACCTTGGGGAAAGTGATGACGAAACCTGGCGGAATCTCTCCTAGTGCTGTCAGGAAGATGTCCAGCGTGCGCAGTCCGCGCTCGCGCAACTCCGCCGTGTCGAACGACTTGATCCGCAGCCCGAACGACGGCGGCGCGGTGCCGTCGGCGAGCCAGCGCGACACGAGGTTCGCCGTGCTCTCGGCGTCCATGTCCTCGACGTCGTCCTCGGGCGCGCCGTAGCCGTCCTCGAAATCGATCCGCAGGTCCTCGATCGGCTCTCTGCGGAGCTTGGCCTCGACGCGCTTGAGCACGCCCTCGGGCAGTTCCGGGAGAAGTTCCGGTTCGATCGACTCCAGCGCCTCGCGGCCCCAGTCGGCGATCGTGGACCCGATGATGCGTCCGGCGGGCACGTAGCACGTGTGCACGGGCTGACGACCCACCGGCCAGGCGCGTTCCACAGTGGACAGCCGCGCGGTCACCCGCGCGACGTCCTCCGGGGACAGCGATGTCTCGTACATCAGATGCGCTCGTACGCCGGCAGCGTCAGGAAGTCCACGAAGTCCTCGGACAACGCGACCTGCTCGAACAGCTCGACGGCCGCCGCGACGTGCGGCCCCTCCAGCCCGTTGCCCACTCGCGCCAGCACTTCCCGCACGGCGTCCGCGGTGACCTGCGTGCCGTCGTCGAGCACGACCTTGTTGTTGATCCACTGCCAGATCTGGGACCTGCTGATCTCCGCGGTGGCCGCGTCCTCCATCAGGTTGTGGATCGCCGCCGCGCCATTGCCGCCCAGCCAGGACGCGATGTAGCGCACGCCGACATCGACAGCGGCCTCCAGCCCGGCCCGCGTCGCCGCGCCACCCGCCGACTTGAAGTCGAGCAGCTGCTCGGCCGTGACGCTGACCTCCGGACGCTGCTTGTCGATCTGGTTCGGCCGGTCACCCAGCACTCCGTCGAAGATCTCCCGGCAAATCGGCACGAGGTCAGGATGCGCAACCCACGACCCGTCGAAACCATCGTTCGCCTCGCGCGTCTTGTCCTCGCGAACCTTGCGCAACGCGTTCTCGGTGACCTCGGGGTCACGGCGGTTCGGGATGAACGCGGCCATGCCCCCCATGGCGAACGCCCCGCGCTTGTGGCACGTCTTCACCAGAAGCTCGGTGTACGCGCGCATGAACGGCGCTGTCATCGTCACGCTGTTGCGGTCCGGCAGCACGTAGTCCGCACCCGCGTCACGGAAGTACTTGATGACGCTGAAGAGGTAGTCCCACCGACCGGCGTTGAGTCCCGACGCGTGGTCGCGCAGTTCGTAGAGGATCTCGTCCATCTGGAACGCGGCCGGAATCGTCTCGATGAGCACCGTGGCCCTGATGGTGCCGTGCGGCACGTCGAGCAACTGCTGCGCCGTCGTGAAGACGTCGTTCCACAGCCGTGCTTCGAGGTGCGACTCCATCTTCGGCAGGTAGTAGTACGGCTTGCCGAGTTCGGCGTTGTGGAAGAAGTGCAGTCCGAAGTCGACCAGCGCGCCCACGGCGTTCTTGCCGCCGAACTGGAGGTTGCGCTCGTCGAGGTGCCACCCGCGCGGCCGCACGACGATCGCCGGGTACGGCCCGCCCTTGAGCTTGTACTCCTTGCCCTCCGGCGAGGTGAACTCGATCGTCTCGCGCGCCGCCTCGTACAGGTTCACCTGCCCCTGCACGACGTTGTCCCAGTGCGGCGTGTTCGCGTCCTCAAGATCCGCGAGCCACACCTTCGCCCCGGAGTTCAGCGCGTTGATCGTCATCTTGCGCTCGGTGGGCCCGGTGATCTCGACGCGCCGATCGCGGAGTGCCTCCGGCGCTTCGGCCACCCGCCACTCACCGTCGCGCACGTGCTGCGTCTCGGGCAGAAAGCCGAGGGGCCGGCGCTCCTTGCGAAGGGCGAGCAACTCGTCCCTGCGGGCGGCGTGCGCCTCATGCAGCTTCGCGACGAACTCAAGAGCCTCTTCGGTCAGGACCTGCACCTGGATCCACCTCTCTCGGTTTTGCTGTGTGGACTATAGTTTTTGCATTGCGGAACTGCAATGAGAGGAGCCGCACGTGTCCACTGGTGGCGTGCAGTCCTTGCAAAGAGCCTTCGACCTGCTGGAACGCCTGGCAGACGCAGGCGGCGAAGCCTCGCTTTCCGAGCTCGCGGCATCGTCGGGCCTACCGCTGCCCACGATCCACCGCCTGATCCGCACCCTTGTCACGCTGGGCTATGTGCGCCAGAACAGCAACCGGCGCTACACCCTCGGCTCCCGCCTGATCCGCCTGGGCGAGACCGCCTCACGCCAGTACGGCACCTGGGCACGCCCGCTGCTGTCGCAACTGGTCGACTCGGTGGAGGAAACGGCGAACCTGGCCGTCCTGGACGGCGACGAGGTCGTCTACGTGGCGCAGGTGCCGTCGAAGCACTCGATGCGCATGTTCACGGAGGTGGGCCGCCGCCTGCTGCCGCACGGCACAGGCGTGGGCAAGGCGATGCTCTCGCAGCTCCCGCGTGCAGACGTGCGCGCACTGCTGGAACGCACGGGCCTGCCCGCGTACACGTCGAACACGATCACGGACGCGAGTGAGCTCCTGGACTCGCTGGACGAGATCGCGGAGCGCGGGTTCGCGCTGGACGAGTCGGAGCAGGAGCTGGGCGTGCGGTGCATCGCGGTGCCCGTGGTGGGCGGGCCGACGCTGGCCGCGGTGTCGGTGTCGGGGCCGGAAGGACGGCTCACGAAGGACGCGGTGTCACGCATTCTGCCGGAGGTGCTGGCGGTGGCGAAGCGACTCGCTGACCGAACAAGCTGACGCAGGGGTCCCCCCGAACCGGGAACCCCTACATCACAACGTACTCAGAGGGTCCGACAAGATCAGCCGAGCAGGGCGTCCACGAAGGCGCCCGGCTCGAACGGCGCCAGGTGGTCAGCCCCTTCACCCAGGCCGACGAGCTTCACCGGCACCCCGAGCTCCCGCTGAACCTGGAAAACGATGCCGCCCTTGGCCGTGCCGTCCAGCTTGGTGAGCACGATCCCGGTGATGTCGACCTGCTCCGCGAACACCCGAGCCTGCGTCAGCCCGTTCTGCCCGGTGGTCGCATCCAGCACCAGCAGAACCTCGTCCACCACGGCCTGCTTCTCGACAACGCGCTTGACCTTGCCGAGCTCGTCCATCAGGCCCTTCTTGGTGTGCAACCGCCCAGCGGTGTCGATCAACACCGTGTCGACCCCGGTGTCCACACCGCGCTTGACCGACTCGAAGGCCACAGAGGCAGGGTCCCCACCCTCAGGCCCGCGCACGGTCTCCGCGCCGACCCGCTTGCCCCAGGTCTCCAACTGGTCGGCAGCGGCAGCGCGGAACGTGTCCGCGGCACCCAGCAGAACAGTGCGACCGTCCGCCACGAGAACGCGCGCCAGCTTGCCGGTGGTCGTGGTCTTGCCAACACCGTTGACCCCGACCACGAGCAGCACAGCGGGCTTGCCGGCGTGCGGCAGCGCCTTCAGGGAGCGGTCCATCTTCGGCCCGAGCGCGTCGATCAGCACCCCGCGCAGCAGAGTCTGCGCCTCGGCCTCGGTCCGCACCCCGGCACCGGCGAGCTTCGAGCGGAGCGTCCCGACGATCTCGGTGGTCAGCGCCGCGCCCAGGTCCGCGATCAGCAGCGTGTCCTCGACGTCCTGCCACGAGTCCTCGTCCAGGTCGCCGGCACCCAGCAGTCCCAGCAGCGAGGTGCCGAAGGCGTTGCGCGACTTCGAGAGCTTGCCGCGCAGCCGTTCCAGGCGGCCGGAGGTGGGCTCGATCTCCTCGACCTCGGACGCCTCGACGGGCAGGTCGACCTCGACGAAGCCGCGCTTCACCGAGTCGCGCGGCACGGAGGCGTCGTCGCCCACGCCCGGCTGGCCGTCCACCTCGGTGCGGTCGGCGACCGGGTGCTCCACCGGAGCGACCTCGGCGACGGCGACGGCCTCGACGACGGTGGCTTCGGGGGCCGCCGGGGTCAGTGAGATCCCGGACGACGCCTGGTATCCGCCAGGCCTCGGCGTCTCCTCCTTCTGGGTCAGGCTGATGCGACGGCGACGCGTCAGCACCACACCGGTCACCAGCGCGGCGATCAGCACGACCGCCACGACGACGAGGATCAGGACAAGGGAGGACGTGGACACGGGCCCATGGTTTCACAGACGCTCATGTGACCTGTCAACCATGTATTGCTCAATTAGGCGAAGATTTCACCAAGGCTCTTGCGTCCCGCCACGCTGTGGAATAGACCACACGTCGTGAGGGTGATCGGACTGATTTCCGGCACGTCGATGGACGGCATCGACGTGGCCGTCGCCGACCTGTCGATCAACGGCGACGTGGTCGAACTCGTGCCGGTGCAGTGCGCCGAGCACCCCTTCCCGAAGGACCTGCTGGAGAAACCGCGGGACCTCGCCGAAGTGTGCGCCTTCGACACGTCGCTCGGGCAGGCTTTCGGCGAAGTCGCCGCCGGGTACCTGCCGGCGGACCTGATCTCCTCGCTCGGGCAGACCGTGCACCACGAGGTCCAGGACGGCGACTGCCTCGGCACCCTGCAGCTCGGCCAGCCCGCCTGGATCGCCGAACGGACCGGCGTCCCGGTCGTCGCCGACCTCAGGGTCCGCGACGTCGCCGCGGGAGGCCAGGGGGCGCCACTGGCCAGCACCCTCGACGCGCTGTGGCTCGCTGGACTGGCCGAGGACGCGCCCGCGATCGCGCTGAACATCGGCGGCATCGCCAACATCACCGTCGTCAGACCCGGCAGTCAGCCGATCGCCTACGACACGGGCCCCGGCAACGCGTTGATGGACGCCGTCATGGAGGTCCTGTCCAACGGCGAACGACGCCAGGACACGAACGGTGAGTTCGCCAGCCGGGGCGCGGTTCGCGAGGACGTCCTCAAGAAGCTCCTCGCCGACCCGTACTACGCGAAGCCGTGGCCCAAGTCGACGGGCAAGGAGCACTTCAACGCCGAGTACCTCCAAGGCTTCCCCACGGTTCAGGCCGAGGACATGCTCCGCACGCTCGCCGAGCTCACCGCCCGCACCATCGCGGACGCCTGCCGCGCGCACGACGCGAGCGTGGTCGTCGCGTCCGGCGGCGGAATGCGCAACCCGGTGCTCGTCGAGGCGCTCGCCAAGGCGCTCGACCCGGTCCCGTTGAAGATCAGCGACTCGCTGGGCCTGCCGCGCGACGGCAAGGAGGCCTACCTCGCCGCGCTGCTCGGATTCCTGACGTGGCACGGGATCGCGGGCAACACACCGTCCGCGACCGGCGCGTCCGGACCGCGGCTGCTCGGCAGCATCACGCCCGGCAACGGGCCGCTCAGGATGCCGGAGCCCGTCACCACCGCCGTGACCAAGCTGAATGTGGGGGACCCGAAGTGCGCGGACTAGACCTCGCGATCATCGCCCTGTTCCTCGTCGGGATGCCGTTGCTCGGCATGTGGATCGGCGGCAGGCAGAAGTCGTCCACCGACTACTTCGTCAGCGAGAAGCGCATCTCGTGGTGGGTCGTCTGCTTGTCGGTCGTGTCCGCGGAGACCTCGACGCTCACGGTGCTGAGCGTGCCGGTGATCGCGTACATGGCGACGCCCGCGCAGGGCGGCATGACGTACCTGACGCTCGCGCTCGGCTACATCGTCGGCCGGATCATCGTCAGCTTCGTGCTGCTGCCGCGCTACATCGCCGGTGACCTCGTCACGGCGTATGCCTTCCTGGGCAAGCGATACGGCAACGGCATGCGCGCCACGGCGTCCGTGACGTTCCTCTTCACCCGCCTGCTGGCGGACGGCATCCGGCTCTTCGCCACGGCGATCCCGATCAAGCTCGTGCTCGCGCAGTACGGCATCGACGCGGGTTACTGGGCGATCATCCTGGTGCTCGGCGTCGCGATGGTGTTCTACAGCTTCTTCGGCGGCGTGCGCGCGGTCGTGTGGGTCGATGCCATCCAGATGCTCTGGTACGTGCTCGGTGGCGCCGTCGTGATCTGGTGGCTGTCCGGTCAGCTGTCGGACGGCTGGTTCTCGAAGGCCGTGGACGTCAACAAGTTCCAGATCTTCGACTTCACCTCGTCACCGCTCACGGGCGCGTACCCGTTCATCGCGGCGTTCTTCGGCGGCGCGCTGCTGTCGATGGCCTCGCACGGCGCGGACCAGTTGATCGTGCAGCGCCTCATGTCCACGAAGGACGTGAAGTCCGCGCAGAAGGCGTTGATCGCCTCCGGTTTCGTGGTGTTCCTGCAGTTCGCGTTCTTCTTGTTCATCGGCGTGATGCTGTGGGCGTTCTACAACGGCGTGGATCCGGTGCAGGACCTGAAGCTCGGCAACAAGGACGAGCTCTTCGGCTACTTCATCGTCAACTCGCTGCCGTCGGGCCTGTCCGGCTTCGTGATCGCCGGCATCCTCGCGGCCGCGCTGTCGTCGTCGCTGGGCGCCTTGGCCTCCAGCACGGTCACAGACGTCTACGAACGCATCCGCAAGACCCCGATGACCGACGACGAGCGCCTGCGCCACGGACGGATCTGGACCCTCGTGTGGGCGGGTCTGCTGATCGTCTGCGCGGGCCTGTTCGCCTCCTCGAACAAGACCACGGCGGATCCGATCGTGGTGCAGGCGCTCGGCATCGCCGGCTACACCTACGGCGCGCTGCTCGGGGCCTTCCTCCTCGGCCTCATCTTCAAGCGCGTCACGCAGGTGGACGCGATCATCGCGTTCGTGTCGACGGTGGTGGTCGTCGGTTTCGTGATTCTCGGTGTCAAGTTCGCCGGCAGCACGCCGACGATCAACTTCGGCAAGGCGACTGCCGACCTGAAGTCCTTGACCGGCTGGTGGAACACGCCCCTGGGGGTGGCGGTCACACTGCTCGTGGGTGGGTTGTTGTCACTGCGTCATTCTTCTCGGGGCAAATCACGCCGGGTGGCGGTACGCGACGAGCTCGATGTGAAGGCGGAATCCTAGTCGGGCGAACATGTTCTGCGACGACTCGTTGCCCGCGTGGATCGACGCGGCGGCCTGCGGCCTGGCACCGTGGTCCGCCGCGAGTTTCCACAGCAGTTCGGTGATGAGGGCAGCGCCCACGCCCTGACCGCGAACATCGGGTTCGACGGCCACGAAATCGACGTAGTACTCCTCGGGCTGGGCCTTGCCCGCGGCGTACCCGAGCACGCGCCGGCCGTCCATGGCGACGACGATCGTGCGCTTCTGCGGATCGGATTCGACGAGTTGCTTCCCGGACAGGTAGGTCCGCGGGAAACATCGTTCGTGCAGGACCGCGACGGCCTCGTGCACGAACCGATCGGTCGGGAGGACGCGCATCTCACGTTCGCTGGGACATTTGGCGTCCCTGAGCAGCAACGTGCGCAGGTCCCCGTTGTCGAGTACGTGGATGGCACTCGCCTTGCCCGCGCTGAAGGCGTGCCGTTCGGCGAACGCCGCCAATCGCCGGTGGGCTGTGTGCCCGTAGAGCTCGAGATCGGAGATGCCGGTGAGGAGCTCGGTGGCGCGGCGGAACATCGCGTCGGCGGTCTGGTCCCAGATGCGGCTGCCCGCGGGGTGGTTGACCGGTACGTCGACGAACGGTCCGTGCAGCCACGCACGGCCGAGGTCGGCGTCGATCTCCACGCTGAGCATTCCGGTGATGTTGTCGTCGGCATCGACGGCCACCACCGTGCAGTCCGCCCAGCTGGGCTCGAACTCGCCGAGCTCCGCGCGGAGCTCTTCGACTGTCTCACCGAGGTACCCGATGTGATGCGCGTTGTCGGCCTGGAGCCGGACCAGCAGCGCCATCGTGGCGCCGAGGTCGCCAGGTTCGGCGAAACGGATGTCGTACATAGAAGGAATGGTTGCTCGCACGGCCGTTCGAAGCGAGGGAGTTTTCCGCGGTCTCAGGTCACGATCGTGCGGCTCTGTAAAATGGCGTGGATGTCCCCCGTCCGAGACCTCGAAGAGCTGGCAGCCGGGAACGCGTCGGCGCAGGCCAAGGCCCATGCCGGCGACTTCAGGGGAGCGGCCGCCGAGTTCCGGTCGCTCGTGAAGGACCACGTGGCGGCGATGGGCGCGGACGACCCCCGGACCCTCGGCGTTCGCCTGAACCTCGCGCGGGTGCTCGGCACCGCGAAGCAGTTCCGCAAGGCCATCGAGGTCTGTGAGCCGCTGCTGCGCGACCAGGCCCGCGTCCTCGGTCCCGAGCACGACGACGTCCTGGAGACCACCCAGCTGCTGGCGAACCTGCGCTACCAGGCCGGTGACGCCGAGGGCGCGGTGGAGGATCTGGAGCGGTTGCTGGCGGCCCTGTCCCGCGTGCTCATGCCCACGCACGACCGGATCACCAAGGTGAAGCGCGACATCGCGTACTTGAAGCGACCTACATGACGCAGGAGACAACACTCACACCGGTGCCCTCCCCGGCGCTGGTATGCCGTAGCACGAACACCGACGTCACGGGCACAACACCCAGATTCGGGCTTGCAGGGCAGGTGAGGGTGGGGGACTCTTCTACGGTGAGTGAGGAAACGATCCAACTCGATCTCAACGAATCCGGGGTGGCCGTCGACCTGCCCTTGCCGCCGAACATCCGGGACGGTGTCCAGGGAGTTCCGTATCGGCCGGTCGAATTCCGAGACGATGATCTTCCGTCAGCTCTGGAACGTGCTGCCGCCTGGTTGCGGCAGACCCAGGACTGGCTGGGCGAACCCGTGGACGTGATCGCAGTTCATCTCGACTACGACGACACGCACGGCAACCCGTACTACGACCTCAAGTTGCTCTGCAACGACGAGGACCTGGCGGGCGTGCCGAAGATCATGCGAGAACACGAAGGGGCTCCTACCGGCCAGTAGGTTCCCTAGGCTACCGTTCGGAAGCATGTCGGATCGCGTATATCCCCCGGTGATCGCCGCAGCGAAGCTCATGTTCAAGGTGCTCGACGTGCGGCTCACCGTGGAGGGGGCGCACCACGTCCCGCGCACTGGTGGAGCGGTGCTGGCGTCGAACCACGTCAGCTACCTCGACTTCATCTTCGCGGGATACGGGGCGCATCCCTCGGGGCGCCTCACGCGGTTCATGGCGAAGCACGAGATCTTCGCCAACAAGATCGCAGGCCCGCTCATGCGCGGCATGCACCACATCCCCGTCGACCGGAGCGCGGGCCAGGCCTCCTACCAGCAGGCCCTGTCCGCGCTCCGCACCGGCGAGGTGGTCGGGATCTTCCCCGAGGCCACCATCAGCCGTTCGTTCACGGTCAAGGACATCAAGTCCGGCGCGAACCGCCTGGCCCACGAGGCCGGCGTGCCGATCATCCCCGTCGCGCTGTGGGGCACCCAGCGACTGTGGACCAAGGGCCGTCCCAAGGACCTGACCCAGCGGCACGTGCCGGTCACCATCCTCATCGGCGAGCCGTTCGAGCCTTCCCCCGGTGACTCCGGCGACGACGTGCTGCGCAAGCGCATGCAGGACCTGCTGGACACCGCGCAGGCCTCCTACCCGACCGAGCCGGGCGCCTGGTGGGCGCCGGCGCACCTCGGCGGCACCGCACCCACGCCGGAACAGGCCGCCAGACTGGACTCGCGCGGCGCCTGAAAAAGGTTTCTCCAAGACACCCTTGCGAGGCTGGTTCCTTACCGACCACCTCGATCGGGGGACTCGATGAAGATCAGACGTGCGGCGCTGCTGCTCGCGGTGATGACGTTGCTCATGGGGCTGACGCCCGCCGCCCAGGCGGACGTGACCTGGGTGATGAAGTCCAGGTTCAACAACTACTGCCTGGACTACAACCCCACCGACGGCGTGCACACGCGACCGTGCAACGGCGGTGACTTCCAGCGTTGGGATCCGACCTACTACTCGGACGGCTCGACCAGGTACATGAACGTCGCCACCAAGATGTGCCTGGACGCCAGCGAGTACGGCGTGCGCGGGTGGGGGTGCAACGACCTGAACTACCAGCGCTGGACGCGCAGTTCGTTCAACGCCACGGAGTTCCAGCTGTTGCACCAGCGCAGCAACCACTGCCTCGACATGAGCGAGTACGGCGTGCGGACCGTCGGCTGCAACGGCGGAATGTGGCAGCGCTGGGTCAGGGTCAACTGACTGATCAACCTCCGACCTGGCGATACAAGGTTTCCACAAGCATCGGCCGGCAGAGTGGTCGGTGCGCGCCTGAAGCGATGAGGTGGAACTGGGGGATCTCATCCCCTCAGGCGCGTAGAGGCCGCGGCCGGGGCTGGTCAAAGCCCCCCAGGCACCGCTCCGGCCGCCCTCTCAGGCCTCTGCGTCCGCCGGTTCGACCGGTTCGGGCGAAGGTTCCGCCACGGGCTCCACGGGCTCCGTCGGCTCCGCAGTCTGCACCGGCTCCGCGATCTCCGTCGGCTCCGCCGCCGCGACGGGTTTCGCCGCCGCACGCGCGGACACCTCGCTGGACGTGCGCAGCCGCTGCGAGATCACCTGCGAGATGCCGTCACCGCGCATCGAGACGCCGTACAGGGCGTCCGCGATCTCCATGGTCGGCTTCTGGTGCGTGATGATCAGCAGCTGCGACTTCTCCCGCAGCTGCTCGAACAGGGTGATCAACCGGTGCAGGTTCGTGTCGTCCAGCGCGGCCTCGACCTCGTCCATCACGTAGAACGGTGAGGGGCGGGCGCGGAAGATCGCGACCAGCATCGCGACCGCGGCCAGCGACTTCTCGCCACCGGAGAGCAGCGACAGGCGCTTGACCTTCTTGCCGGGCGGGCGGGCCTCCAGCTCGATGCCGGTGGTCAGCATGTCGTCGGGCTCGGTCAGCACCAGGCGGCCTTCGCCGCCGGGGAACAGGACCTTGAAGACGACCTCGAACTCGCGCGCCACGTCCTCGTAGGCCAGCGTGAAGACCTCGAGGATCTTGTCGTCGACCTCCTTCACGACGGTGAGCAGGTCGCGGCGGGTGTCCTTGATGTCCTCCAGCTGCGTGGAGAGGAACTTGTAGCGCTCCTCCAGCGCCGCGAACTCCTCCAGCGCCAGCGGGTTCACCTTGCCCAGCAACGACATGTCGCGCTCGGCACGCTTGGCGCGACGCAGCTGGGTGTCGCGGTCGAACGGCATCGGCTGCGGCTCGGAGACCTGCTCGCCGCGTTCCTTGGCGGCCTGGTACTCCGCCATCTCGGCGGCCGAGGCGGGCACCATGACGTCGGGCCCGTACTCGTTGGTCAGGTCTTCCAGGCCGATGCCGAAGTCCTCGGCGATCTTCGTTTCCAGCTGCTCGATGCGCATGCGCTGCTCGGCGCGCAGGACCTCGTCGCGGTGCACGGCGTCGACGAGCTTCTCCAGCTCGCCGGACATCTCGCGCACCAGGTTGCGCACCTGTGTGAGCAGGAGTTCGTGCTGCGAACGGCGTTCCTGGGCCTGGTCGCGCTCACGGGTGGCACGGGCCAGCGAGATCTCGATGCGTTCCAGCGCCTGCTCACCGCCGCGAGCGACGGCCTTCGCCACCACGGCGCCGCGGGCGCGGTGCTGGGTCGCGCGGGCATGGCGTTCGCGTGCCTCACGCTCGGCGCGCGCGGCCCGACGGAGGCCCTCTGCTTTGCCCTGCAACGCCCGTGCGCGCTCTTCCGCGGTGCGCTGCACCAGACGTGCGTCCATCTCGCCCTGACGGGCCTGAGCGAGCTCTGCGGCCAGTTCGTCGCGCTGCTCGGTGTCCGGCTCGTCGTCGAGGGTCTGCTCCTCCTCGGCCATCAGCAGCCGCTCTTCGAGCTCGCCCAGCTTCAGCAGGGCTTCCTCACGCGACCGCTCGACCTTGGCGCGCTGCTCGGTGATGCGGCTGACCTCGGCCTCCGCGGAGCGCACCGCCGTGGCCATCCGGTTCAGCCGCTCGCCGGAGCGGGCCTGGCGGACCTTGGCCTCCTGCATGGCCTCCTTGACCGCGTCGAGCACCTTGCGGCGGGCCTGCTGCTCGGCGCGGGCGCCTTCCAGCGCGGCCGAAGCGTGCTCCAGCGCCCGTTCTGCGGTCGCGAGCTGCTCCTGCGCCTCGTCGACGGCGGCCTGCACCTCGATGACGCTCTGGCCCTGGGCACCCGAGCCGCCGACGGCCCAGTCCGTGCCGAAGAGGTCGCCCTCCCGGGTCACCGCGCGGCCGTGGAACCCGGCAGCGGTGTCCAGATCTCCGACCACGGCAAGGCGATCGAGCGCGCGGGCCAACGCCGGACGCAACGCCTCGGGCGCGTGCACGACGTCGATCGCCCACCTCGCACCGTGCGGCAGGTGTCCCCACTGGCTCGTGTCCACAGCGGACCCGTGCGAGCCGATCAGCACGCCCGCGCGGCCGCCGTCCTTCTCCTTCAACAGCTTCAGCGCCTGCAGCGCGCCGTCGCCGGACGACACCGCGACGGCGTCGGCGATCGGGCCGAGCGCGGCGGCCAGCGCCACCTCGAAACCGGGCTCGACGGTCAGCAGCGCGGCGACGGAACCCAGCAGGCCGGGCACGTCCGACGCGAGCAGCGCGCCCGCTCCGTCCTTGCGCGTCAGGCCCAGCGAGAGGGCGTCGACACGGGCTCGCCACGACGCGATGTCGCGTTCTGCGGTGCGTTCTGCCTTGACCAGCTCCTCGACGCGCTGCCTGGCCGCGTCGTTGGACTGCACGGCCTGGCGGTGGCGTTCGTCGAGGCCGTGGTCGTCCTCGTCCTCGGTGCCGGTGATCTCGCGGGCCTCGGCCAGTTCCATCGACGCGAACTCGACGCGTTCGGAGGCCTCGGACAGCGTGACTGACAGTCGTTCGATCTCCTCGGCGGTCGCGCTCGTCTTGCTGCGCAACGCTTCCACCTGACCGGACAGGCGGGCGAGGCCCTCGCGGCGGTCGGCGATCGCGCGGACGGCGGCGATGTGCGCCTTCTCCGCCTGCGAGACCATGCGCTCCAGCTCGGCACGCGTCTCCACGGCCTCCGCCAGCGCGATGCGGGCCTCGGTCACGCCTTCCTGGAGCTCCAGCTCCATCTCGGCGGTCTCCTCGGCCTCGCGGTCGAGGTCGTCCGGGTCGCGGCCCCTGCTGGGGGCGTCCACGACGTCGGACAGGTGACGGGCTCGTTCGGCGGCGAGGCGCACGGTGCCGCGGAGGCGTTCCTCCAAAGCGGACAGCCGGTACCAGGTGTCCTGCGCGGCCTGCAGCTTCGGCGCGTCGGCGGCGACCCGCTCCTCCAGCTCGTTCTGCTGGTACTGCGCGGCCTGCAACGACTTCTCGACCTCGGCGCGGCGCACGCGGGCCTTCGCCTCGTCGTGCTCCTCCTGCGCGATGGTCTCGCGCTGCGTCACCAGGTCGTGGGCGAGCAGGCGGAGTTTGCTGTCCCGCAGCTCGGACTGGACGACCTGCGCGCGGCGGGCGATCTCGGCCTGCTTGCCGAGAGGCTTGAGCTGGCGGCGCAGTTCCGCGGTGAGGTCGGTGAGGCGCGTCAGGTTCGCCTGCATCGCCTCCAGCTTGCGCAGCGCCTTTTCCTTGCGCTTGCGGTGCTTCAGGACGCCGGCGGCCTCTTCGATGAACGCGCGCCGTTCCTCCGGTTTGGACTCGAGGATCGCGGCGAGCTGGCCCTGACCGACGATCACGTGCATCTCGCGGCCGATGCCGGAGTCCGAAAGCAACTCCTGGATGTCCATCAGGCGGCAGGAGTTGCCGTTGATCTCGTACTCGGTGGCACCCTCGCGGAACATGCGGCGGGTGATCGACACCTCGGTGTACTCGATCGGCAGCATGCCGTCGGCGTTGTCGATCGTCAGCGTCACCTCGGCGCGGCCGAGCGGCGCGCGGCCGGACGTGCCGGCGAAGATGACGTCCTCCATCTTGCCGCCGCGCAGGTCCTTGGCGCCCTGCGTGCCCATCACCCAGCGCAGCGCGTCGAGCACGTTGGACTTGCCGGACCCGTTGGGACCGACCACACAGGTGATGCCGGGCTCGAAGCGCAGCGTGGTAGCCGAGGCGAAGGACTTGAAGCCCTTCAGCGTCAGGCTCTTGAGATGCACGCGGGGCAGAGTACCCAAGCGCTTGCGGGTGATGCGGGACGCGTGGGTTGACCTGCGCGTCTATGGACGGAGAGTAACCAACAGCCCGCTTTCGTCGGACACCTCCATGCGTTCGATCTGGTCGACCTTGAACGACGTCGAACCGGGAATTCGCTCGTCAGGCTCGTGGTCGGACCCCCACCAGCCGCCGACCTCCCGCTGGCCCTGCCGGTCGAACACGATGACCTTGCAGCGCGCGCCGGGCCTGACCTCGCCGAGCTTGAACCACATCTCGGTGCCCCAGGTCTTCGAGACCATCGACACCTCGCCGTTCACACCGCTGGCGGCGTCCTTGGCGGCCCAGGTCGGCGTGGGCGGCTGGGACGACGAGGACGGCGCCGCTGTGTCCCGCGACGGCGTCTGCCGCAGGAGGAAACCGCCCCCGACCAGCGCGAGGAGGACGAGGACAGCCGCGCACGCGATCAGCACCCGGCGCTGGTCGTGCTTCGGCGCCGGCGGGCTGGCGGGGATCTCGTCGAGGTTCTCGACGTCCTCCAGGGTCAGGCGGCCGAGCAGGCCCGGCAGCGGGGCCAGCCGCAGCATCTCGGCCTGGCAGCAGTCGCAGGTGCCGAGGTGACGTTCGAACGCGGCTCGTTCCTTGAGGTCGAGCGAGCCGAAGAGATAGGCGCCGACGTCGACGGTGTGCTGGCAGCTCACGCCTCGGTCACCCCTCTTTCCTCCAGCGCGTCGCGCAGCGCCCGCAGTGCGTAGAAGCAGCGCGACTTGACCGTGCCCGGCGGGATGCCGAGCGTCTTGGCGGCCTCCGCGACGGTGCGGCGGCGGTAGTAGAGCTCGATGACGACCGTCCGGTGCTCTGGCGTGAGCGCCCGCAGCGCCGACGCGATCTGCCACGTCTGCAGCACGTGTTCGACCTGGTCGCTGACCGGCGGCAGGTCCACCGGTTCGAGCGGCACCTCGGTCGCGCGTGCGTTGCGGCGGCGGTAGCCGGAGATCACCAGGTTCTTCGCGACCGTGTAGAGCCACGGCGCCGCGTCGTCCGGTTTCAACTCCTCGTGGTGCCGCCACGCGCGGAGCAGGGTCTCCTGCACGACGTCCTCTGCCTGCTGATAGTCGCCATCGACCAGCCGCAGCACGTAGTGCAGCAGCGGGCCTCTCCAGCGGTCGTACAGCTGGATGAGGACGTCTTCCGAGGAGTCCACGATCTCCTACTACGCCATCCCTCCGAGAACGGTTCAGCGCTCGACGAACCCGGTCAGATCACCCCTGGCGTCCGACCACTGCTCACCGACAGATTCGACGTGTCCGGGGGTTTCACCCGAACGGAGAGCATTCAGCAGTTGTTCACAGTTCTCCCGCGAACCCTCGGCAACGACCTCGACCCGCCCGTCAGGCCTGTTCGAAGCACTCCCGACCAGGCCCAGTTCTAGTGCCCTGGCTCGCGTCCACCAGCGAAAACCAACACCCTGAACCCGTCCTCGCACCCACGCGTTTAGTCGCACGTCCACCTCCGAATGGTTGCGTAGTCACGCCAGGTGACCGAAGACGCACTCTGGGGTTGTCACCCATTAGTGGTACGGTCCCGGCTCGTGAGTGCCCGCAGCCTCTTACTCGGCCTGCTGATCGGTGCAACCGGAATCGGCGGCCTCGCCCTCTCCGGTACCTCCCCTCTCGGCATCGGTTTCACCAATGCCGCGCAGCAGGAGACCACTGACGCAGCGAACCAGTTCGGAACGGGCAACGCCGCCGCACCCAACGGCAACAGACCGCAGTCCGACGGCGGCAACGCCGACACCGGCGCCCCCGCCTCCCAGACGTCCTCCTCGGTGCCCGCCACCTCGGCGACGTCCGAGACGCCTTCCTCCACGCCTTCGACGCCGGCGTCCCCGTCCACCACGACGCCACCCCCCGAGGCGCCGAACCCGCCCGCTCAGCCGCCCGCGCAGCAGCCGACCGGCCAGACGCCGGAGCAGGCCGTGCTCGCGCTCACGAACGACGCCCGTGCCGCGGCGGGGTGCAAGGCCCTCGTGATCGACGACCGCATCACGACCGCCGCGCAGGCCCACAGCACGGACATGGCGACCAAGAAGTACTTCTCCCACACGTCGCAGGACGGCAGGACGTTCGACGTGCGGATGAAGGAAGCCGGCTACCCGAAGCCGGGCGGCGAGAACATCGCGATGGGCTACCCGACCGCCGCGGCGGTCGTGGACGGCTGGATGAAGTCCACCGGTCACCGCCAGAACATCGAGAACTGCAGCTTCACCACGATGGGCGTGGGACTGGACACCCGTGGCAACTACTGGACCCAGAACTTCGGCCGCTGACCGTTCGAGCAGGGGAAACTTCGTGTACGAGAGCCCGGAACCGGACTCGCGCTCGCGCTTCTACCGAGGTGCGCCGCAGGTCGTCCTAGCCGCCTCAGGCGTCGTGCTGGCGACCGTCTTCGCCGCCGTCGCCTCCTTCGCCGCAGGCTCCGACAGCGCCTCCGAGTCACCGGCGACCCAGCCGCCGCGCAAGGAGGCCGTGCGCGACGCCCTGAGCATCGTCCCGACCTCCGCGCCGACCACGACCGTCGAACAGACGTCGTCGGCCCCGGAGACCACCACCGCCACCTCGGCGACCACGACGACGAAGAAGCAGACGCGCGTCACGACCATCACGCGTCCCGACGGCACCACGACGACGGTCACGACCGACGACCCGCCGCAGAACACGCCGTCGAGCCCGGACAAGCCCTCTACCCCTTCGAATCCCCCTTCGACGCCTTCCACTCCGCCGTCCGACCCCAACCCGCCGGGGTCGTCCTCAACGACGCCGACGTCCTAGGGTTACGCCCGTCACCGCCAAGTGACGCAGAGCTACACGAAGGTGTGGCTCTGCTGAGGCGAAGGTTCGTTTCCGCCGATAACTCGAACGCAAGTCCATCCGACCGGGTTTCCCCCGAGGAGCGAGTGGTGTTCGAGGAAGATCATCCGCAGTCACCGACAGAGCAGGCCCAGCCGAAGAAGCGCATGGGCACGGCAGTGATGCTGGCTGCGGGCGGCGTGGTCGTGGCGACCCTGTTCGCCACCGTGGCCTCCATGCTGGCCGCCTCCGGCCGTGAAGCGAGCCCGGAACGCACGTCCGCCGACGTCGTGCAGACCATCACGAGCGTCGCCCCCGACGGCAGCACCAGCACCGTGGTGGTCACCGTGTCCTCCGGCGCCCCGAAGCCGTCGTCCGCACCGGACCGCAAACAGGCCGCCCGCCCGCAGGACCAGCCGAAGCCGGGCACGCCCGACCAGCCGCAGCTGACCACCGACCCGGCGAAGCCGACCAAGCCGACGCAGAGCACCCCGCCGCCGTCTCAGACCGAGCCGCCGTCGTCGACCTCTTCGTCCTCGACGTCCCCGTCGACCGAGCCGCCGTCGTCCTCGTCGTCGAGCACGCCTCCGCCGGACCCGAAGCCCTAGTCCGGGACAGTCCTGAGCGTGGCGAACGCCAGCACGCTCGCAGCATCCGCCTGACCGATCGGCAGCGCCGTGCGCGCCAACAAACGCACAGCAGGTTCAACGAACCGAACGCGGCCCGGTTGAGCCCTCGCCAACCGGGCCGCGGACCGAACTCGGCAGCGCGCCCGGCCTCCGCATCAACTCGGCGAGGAGGCGCACCCGAACGGCTCCCATTCGTCACAGCTCGAACCGGTACCCCATGCCGGGCTCGGTGAGCAGGTGCCGCGGCCGCGCGGGCTCCGGCTCCAGCTTCCGCCGCAGCTGCGCCAGGTACACCCGCAGGTAGTGCGTCTCCTTCTCGTACGCGGGCCCCCACACGTCCCGCAGCAGCTGTTTCTGCGCGACGAGCTTTCCCGCGTTGCGTGCGAGCACCTCCAGCAGGCCCCACTCGGTGGGCGTGAGGTGGACCTCGACGCCGTCCTTGAGCACGCGCTTCGCCGCCAGGTCGACGGTGAACGAGGCCGTCTTCACGATCGGCTCGTCCTCGGGGCCCGCTGCGGCCGAGCGGCGGACGGCGGCGCGCAGGCGGGCGAGGAGTTCATCCATGCCGAATGGTTTTGTCACGTAGTCGTCGGCGCCGGCGTCGAGGGCGTCGACCTTGTCGGTCGAGTCGGTGCGGGCGGACAGCACGATGATCGGGAGGCTGGTCCAGCCCCGCAGGCCCGCGATGACGTCGGTGCCGTCCATGTCGGGCAGGCCCAGGTCCAGTACCACCACGTCTGGCTTGCCGTCTGCCGCCAGGCGGAGGGCCGTGGTGCCGTCAGGGGCTGTGAGGACCTCGTAGCCGCGGGCCGAGAGGTTGATCCGCAGGGCGCGCACGATCTGCGGCTCGTCGTCGACCACCAGTACTTTTGTCACGCGACCCTCTCCTCTGCGGGGAGTGAGATCACCACGGTGAGGCCGCCACCGGGTGTGTCCTCCATGGTGATCGTGCCTCCCATCGCCTCGGTGAAGCCCTTCGCCACGCTCAGACCGAGACCAACGCCACCCGGCGTGCGGTCGCCCAGGCGCTGGAAAGGGGCGAAGACCTGGTCCGCCGTGCCGCTGGGCAGGCCTCGGCCGTGGTCGACGACGCGCAGCTCCACCTCGGAGCCGTGGGCCGATGCTCGCAGCGCCACCGCGCCGGCGTAACGCAGGGCGTTGCCGACGACGTTCGCGATCACTCGTTCGAGCAGGCCCACGTCGGCACGCACGGGCGGCAGTGACTCCGGGACGTCGACCTCGATGTCGCCGGGCTGGCCGACCAGGGCCCGCGCGACGGCCTCGTAGTAGTCGACGGCGCGGAACTGCGGTTCCACGGCGCCCGTGGCGAGGCGGGAGGAGTCGAGAAGGTTGTCGACGAGGCCGGTGAGCCGGTCCGCCGACTCCTCGACCGCCTCCAGCAACTCGGCCGTGTCGGAGTCCGAGAGTTGCAGCTCCGGGTCGCGCAACGAGCCCACGGAGGCCTTGATCGACGTCAGCGGCGTGCGGAGGTCGTGGCCGACGGCGGACAGCAACGCGGTGCGCAGCTCCGTGCGGGAGGCCTGGCGCTGGGCTTCGAGGGTCTGCTCTGTCATGCGTTGCTGCCTCAGCGCGAGCAACGCCTGGCCCGCGGCCGCTTCGAGGACTCGGCGGTCGGACGCCGGCAGCGAACGGCCGCGCAGCGCCAGGTGCACTTCCGGGGTCACGGCGATGTCGACGTCCGCGTCGTCGGGCTCGTCGCACGGGCTGATGCCGACGCACGCGACGCGTTCCCAGGAGCCGTCGACTCGTTCCAACAGCGCGACGGACGTCAGTCCGAAGTTCTCCTTCACCTTCTCCAACAGCCGTGTGAGCGGATACGGGTTCGTCAGCACGGTGCGCGCGTACGACGCGAGGAGCGTGGCCTCGGTGCGAGCGCGCGCTGCCTGGGTCGCGCGGCGAGCGGCGCGGTCCACCACCAACGCCGTGGAGACGCCCACGATGATCATCGCGAAGAAGGTGAGCACGTTCTGCTGGGCGTCGATGGTGAACGTGTAGAAGGGCTCGGTGAAGAAGAAGTTCAGCAGCAACGCGTTGATCAGCGCGGCGGCGATCGCGGGGCCGAGCCCGCCGACGATCGCGACGACCAGCGTGACCAGCAGGTAGCCGATGACGTTCGTGGAGAAGTTCAGGCCGCTGCGCAGCGACGCGCCGGCCGCGGTGACCAGCGCGGGACCGGCGACCGCGAGGAACCAGCCCCAGGCGAGCCTGCCCGGCTTCAACGGGCTGCCCGCGAACCGGGCACGCCAGCCGTTGGTCGTCGCCGGGTGCGTGACCATGTGAACGTCTATCGCGCCGGACTCCTGCACGACTGTGGAGCCGATACCTGCCGAGAACACGCGCGCGAACCGCGAACGGCGCGAGGTGCCGACCACGAGCTGTGTGGCGTTGACGCCCCGTGAGAACTCCAGCAGTGCCGTCGGCACGTCATCGCCTACGACGGTGTGGAACGTGGCACCGACGTCCTCGGCGAGCTTGCGGTACTTCTGCAGTGAGTGTGGATCGGCGCCCGCGAGGCCATCACCACGAAGGACGTGCACGACCAGAAGGTCACCACCCGCGCGCGTGGCGATGCGACGCGCGCGACGGATGAGAGTCTCGCTCTCCGCGCCACCGGTGATCGCGACGACGACGCGTTCACGCGTCTCCCATGTGTCGGTGATCTGCTGCTCGGTCCGGTAGCGCAGCAACGCGACGTCGACCTGGTCGGCGACCCACAGCAACGCCAGTTCGCGCAGCGCCGTGAGGTTTCCGACGCGGAAGTAGTTGCCGAGCGCGGCGTCGATCTTGTTCGCCGCGTAGACGTCACCGTGCGCGAGCCGGCGGCGCAGCGCTTCCGGCGTGAGGTCGACGAGCTGCGTCTGGTCGGCTTTGCGCACGACCTCGTCGGGCACCGTTTCCTTCTGCGGCACGCCGGTTATGCGGTGAACGACGTCGTTGAGCGATTCCAGGTGCTGAATGTTGACTGTCGACAGCACATCAATCCCGGCTTCGAGGAGTTCCTCGACGTCTTGCCACCTCTTTGCATTACGGGATCCCGGCGCGTTCGTGTGGGCCAGTTCGTCGACCACAGCAAGCTGCGGCGCACGCGCCAGCACGGCGTCCACGTCCATCTCGGTGAGTTCGACGCCGCGGTGCGCGGAGTGCCTGCGCGCGACGTTTTCCAGGCCTTCGACCAGTTCGGCGGTCTTCGCACGGCCGTGGGTCTCCACAAATCCGATGACCACATCTGTGCCGCGTTCCCGCCTGCGGTGCGCCTCACCGAGCATGGCGAACGTCTTGCCTACGCCGGGAGCGGCGCCGAGATGGATGCGAAGCTCGCCACGTCGGGGTTTCGGACTCACCGGCCCAGTCTGCTCCTGACCTGACGTGGACCGTTCGGTGGTATGCGCTGCGCCACACGGCGAAACGAGTGCGCCTTCCCACAGTTCTGTCAGGAGATCTGTCTCGTTGAATCATGCTTCAGCACGGCGCCCGTTCGAGTGAGCTGCGCTGCGCTTTTTACGCCGTTTACCAGCACATTTAAGTGTGTCAGACGCGCGCCGTGACACCCCGCGTCACCACAACGGCCGAATGGGTTATCGGCAGTTGGCGGATAGCGCGCGGAGCGTGAATGAGGGAAAGTGCCAGGGTTCGTGTCCGAATTCGGACAATCACATGCGCGCGGAGAAACGATGCCCACCACCGTCACCAACCACGAGGCACTTCAACTCGTGGTGGCCGTGCACCGGCTGGTGCGAAGTCTTCGGCAGGCCGCTCCGGCCCGCCGTTTGCAACCCACCCAGTTATTGGTGCTGTCAGAACTGAGCGCCCACGGCCCGATGCGGATCGGCGAGATCGCGGTGCGCGCCCTGTGTTCGCAGCCGACCGCCACAACCGTCGTGACCAGCCTGGAGTCCACCGGCCTCGTCCGTCGCGAGCCAGATGCCGCCGACGGCAGAGCAACGATAGTCGTGCTCACCGAAGTCGGTCGCGAGACGATCCTGTCGCTCGCTCACGGCGAAGCCGAACTATTGAGTGAAAGAATGTCCGAACTTTCGCCAGAAGACAGAGAACACCTGCGCTCGGCCATGCCGGTTTTGCGGGGCCTGGCCGAACCACAGCAGAACAAGTAGGAGCGGGACCCCCCGACGGGCCCCGCTCCTACGTTTACTTGCTGGGTGACACGGAAGTGGGTGGCACCGAGCTCGAAGGTGCGCTTCCAGAACTCGACGGTGGTGTACTCGCCGTTGATGACGGAGCGGACACGCTCGGTGCCACCGTGTAACAAACACCGTTTTGGTAGTCGATCTTCGCCCGCGGATAGCGGTTAGCCGGAATCACCGGCTCAGGCCCGTTACCGGGCTCGTTGCAGCTGTTGTAGCTTCGCGGCGCGTTGATGGGCTGGCCGTCCTGGTCGTACAACAGCACGTTCGTGAGCAGCTTGCCGTTCTCGTCGTACGCGTAGATGTTCTCGTACGTCTCGACCATCGGCTGCGGGTAGGACGAGCGCGACGACGAGCCGTACGCCAGCTGGTTCGCCGTCACGTCGATCACCTGGAAGAGCAGCCCCACGGCCAGCGCCGACGCGGGCAGGCTGAACCACAGCCACCGCCGGTCGATCTTGGCGCGCGGCCCGGCGAACACCGACACCACCGCGATCGCGGCGAGCGCCAGGAACCCGAGGATGTCGCGACCGGCGAGCAGCACCGCCCCGAGCCCGAGCAGACCGGCCCGGATCAACCACCACGCGGGCTGCAGCGACTTCAGGTAGGTCAGCGCCCGTTCCGCCGGCGTCCCCTGCTCCGGCGTCAGCCACTTCTTCAACCGGTGCGTCTCCGGCAGGTTCATGATCTCCTGCTGGAGCGGCCCGCGGTCGTGCACCAGTGCGAGGCTGAGCACCAGGATCACCCCGGGCAGCAGCAGAATCGCCGGCTCCCGCAACGCCGCCGCCCCCGCCAGCAGCGTGACACCGGTGGCGGCCACGAGCCCCCACGCGGCGGCCCGAGGCCTGGTCAGCCAGCCGCCCTTCGTGGTGACCGGCAACCGTTCGGTCTTCGGCGGATACCCGGCCGCCTGCCGCAGTTCCTGCGCGTACTGGTCAGGAGACCCGAGCCGCCGCTCCAGCGTCTCGTCCTCACCGAGTTCCGTGGACAGTTCGGCGACGTGCGCCTCGACGTCCTCCATGATCTCGGCGACCTCGTTGGGCGGCAGGTCGTCGAGGGCGGCACGCATCCCGGCCAGGTAGTGCTCGACACCGAGCGCTTGGGTGTTCATGCTGCGACCTCCTCGAGCAGGCCGTCCAGCGTGCTGGCGAACGACCTCCACGTCTCCCTCGACTCAGCCAGGCGCGCCCGCCCGGTCTCGTTGATGCTGTAGTACTTGCGGTGCGGGCCTTCTTCGCTCGGCACCACGTACGAGGTCAGCATCCCCGCGTTGTAGAGCCGCCGCAGCGTGCCGTACACCGACGCGTCACCCACTTCGTTCAGTCCCCCGGCGCGCAGTCTGCGCACCACGTCATACCCGTACCCGTCGTCCTTGCGCAGAACCGCAAGCACGGCCAGGTCCAGCACCCCTTTGAGCAGTTGACTGGTGTCCATCGGCCCTCCGACCCCACTGTTGCGCCGTGGACGGTACTACGCAGTGCGCAGTACTGTCCAACGCGCGTTACGGCTTCGAGATTTGAGACGCCGAGCAAGGTTTTGACTACAGGACGCTCAAGCGCGTGCGCCGGTTGTCACCGGGGGCGCGAGCAGGGGAAGAAGAGCCTCAAGCCCTGGGGCGAGGCTGGCAACGCGGGCACGAGTACGAGGAGCGGTTCATGAACGGCTCTCGGATCATCGACGCACCACACCGCTTGCACGGCCGATTTTCCTGGCCATATGCGTTCAAGGAGCGGTCGAAGTACCCGGACTGCCCGTTGATGTTGACGTACAGGGCGTCGAACGAGGTTCCGCCCTGGCCGAGCGCCTCACGCATCACGTCGGTGGCGTGGTCCAGCAGTTCGGCGGCCTTGACCTTGGCCAGCTTGTCCGTCATCCGGGTGCCGTGCAGCTTCGCGCGCCACAGGGCCTCGTCGGCGTAGATGTTGCCGATACCGGACACGAGGGTCTGGTCCAGCAAAGCGCGCTTGACCTCGGTGTGACGCAGGCGCAACGCGCGCACGGCAGCATCACGGGAGAACAAGGGGTCCATGGGGTCGCGAGCGATGTGCGCGACGGAGTCGGGGACCAGGGTGCCGTCGACCTCGACCAACTCGGCCAGAGCGAGGCCGCCGAAGGTGCGTTGATCAACGAAACGGAGTTCGGGTCCGCCGTCGTCGAACGTGAAACGGACGCGCAGATGCTTCTCGTCGGGGGCCGACGAGGGTTGGACGAGCATTTGGCCGCTCATGCCCAGGTGCGCGAGCATGGCGGCCTTGTCGGCCAGTTCGACCCAGAGGTACTTGCCGCGGCGCTTGGCTGCCACCATCGGTTGCGAGACCAAGCGCGCGCAGAAGTCCAAGGAACCCAGGTCGTGCCGGCGGATGGCGCGTGGGTGCAACACCTCTACCGAGGAGATGACCCGGCCGGCGACGTGGGCTTCGAGGCCGAGGCGTACTACCTCGACCTCTGGGAGTTCGGGCACGTCAGGCTTCGGACTTGCCCTCGTCGACGGGCTGCGCCTCGATCACGGCGGCCTGCGGCTTGGTGGGCTTGAGCACCCACACACCCGCGCGGCTCGTGTCCCTGACCAGCACAAGTCCCTGGATTCCTCCGCTGCGGGAGGTGTTCACCGGCCCGCGATTGGTGCGCGTGCGGCGGTTCGTGCGGTTCCTGGTCGCATACATTTGCGGTCTCAGTCTTCCTCGGTTGGGGAGATCCCTGGCGTCACCGAGGCGCCATTCTGTCCGTTCTTGGCCACGACCGACTCCTGCTCGGCCTTGGCCCGTTCCGACAGAACATGATAAGCCGCTTCGGCGGCTTTCTGCTCGGCTTCCTTCTTGGTGCGCCCATCACCCTTGCCGTAGGGCTGGCCACCGACGAGCACCGTGGCGGTGAACTCCTTGCGGTGGTCCGGCCCCTGGTCGTCCACGCGGTACTCCGGGACGCCGAGACTGGCTTGAGCGGTGAGCTCCTGCAGGCTTGTCTTCCAGTCCAGTCCAGCACCCAAAAGCGGAGCTTTGGCCAAGAGCGGATCGAACAGCCGGTGAACGAACGTTCGTGCGGTATCGATACCGAACTGCAGGTACACCGCACCGATGACGGCCTCGAGACCGTCAGCGAGAATGCTCGCCTTGTCCCTGCCCCCGGTCAGTTCTTCGCCACGACCGAGCAACAGGTGTGCACCGAGCCCGCCCTCACTCAGGTTGCGCGCGACGCCGGCCAGCGCGTGCATGTTGACCACGCTGGCACGGAGCTTCGCGAGCTGACCTTCTGGAAGGTCGGGATGAGTGCGGTAGAGGTGGTCGGTCACGACCAGCCCCAGTACCACGTCTCCCAGGAACTCGAGACGCTCGTTCGGCGGCAAGCCGCCGTTCTCGTACGCGTAAGACCTGTGGGTGAGCGACAGCACGAGCAGCTCGGCGTCCAACTGGACGCCGAGCGCTTCGAGCAGTTCCGCGCGGTCCGCTTGCGGTGCGCGCGGCGGCTTTCCCCCCACTACGTCGCCGAGGAGATCAGGCCGGCTGAGCGACCTGGCGGCCAGCGTACTGACCACAGGCCGGGCAGGCGACGTGCTGCGGCTTCGGCTGGCGGCAAGCCTTGTTGGAGCACGCCACCAGGTGCACGGCAGACGTCTTCCACTGGGAACGGCGCGCACGGGTGTTCGAACGCGACATTTTCCGCTTCGGGACGGCCACGACTACTTCTCCTCCGAGTTGTCATCGCTGAACCGCTCTTGCAACGCGGCCCAACGAGGGTCAATCGTCTCATGCCCGTGGTCGGGCCCGAGCTCCGCCCACCTGCCACCACACTCGGAGCAAAGCCCCTTGCAGTCCGGCTCGCAGAGCGGTGCCTGCGGCAGTGCGAGAACGATGGCGTCCCGCACCACAGGCTCGAGGTCGATCAGATCGTTGACGATCCGGCTGACCTCGTCTTCATCAGTGGTCGCCTCCGTGGTGCTGTCCGGCCAGGCGTAGAGCTCGGTGATCCGGACTTCAACCTCATCGGTGAGCGGCTCGAGACACCTCGAGCACTCCCCTTCGACCTTCGCGAACGCTGTCCCCGACACGAGCAGGCCCTCCACGACCGATTCGATCAGGAGGTCGAGCTCCACTTCCCCGTCCTCGGGCACCGCGATCACCCCGAGCAGCCCCACTCCAGCGCCGGGAACCGACCTCACGAAGGGTCGGCTGAGGCCGGCGCGACGGCCGATGTCCCTGGTGTCGATGACCCAGGGACCGGATGCTGTGGGACGCGTGGACGCGTGACGATGCTCAGTCATGATTTCGGGTTTTGCCGGCGGGGACCTACCACGTCCAGCCGGTCCAGGGTACGGGACGACGCCCCCGTGCGTGAAATCGGCAGGTGATCGCACCTGTCCGACGTAGCGCGAATCACACGTCCGGGCGAGCTGGTTCGTCAGGAACCGTAGTCGAACGGCGCCGCGGCACCCGCGACGGCCGGTCCGCGCAGGTGCGAACGGCCCTTGCCGACCGACCTGAGCGTGTGCGCGAGGAGGTCCTCGAAGTCCGCGAGCTTGCCGTCCACGTACGCGTCGCACTCCGACCGCAGCCGGATCGACTCGCTCTGGGCGGCGTCGAGCAGGCGTGCCGCCTCGGCGTGCGCCGCCCGGACGACCTCCTGCTCGTTGACGAGCCTCGCCTGCTCGGCGCGGCCGTCCTCGGTGGCGCGCTCGTAGTTCGCGCGGCCCGCCTGGATCATGCGCTCGGCCTCGGCGTGCGAGCGGCCCACCAGGTCGTCGTACTCCTGGCGACCGGCGGACACGGTCCGTTCGGCCTGATCCTCCGCCTCGGCGATCATCCGCTCGGCGCGGGCGCGCGCGTCGGACAGCATCGCCTCCGCTTCGGCCTGCGCCTCGGCGAGCATGCGGTCCGCGTCCGCGCGTGCCTTGGACACGCCCGACTCGGCCTCGTGCTTGGCCTTGCCGACGACCTCGTCGCGGTGGTCCAGCACGTCCTGCGCGTCGTCGAGTTCGGCAGGGATCGCGTCACGCACGTCGTCGAGCAGTTCGAGCACGTCGCCGCGCGGCACCACGCAGCCCGAGGTCATCGGTACTCCGCGCGCTTCCTCGACGATCGTGACGAGCTCGTCGAGTGCCTCGAACACCCGGTACACGTCTCACTCCCTAACCCCTGTGACTCCCACCCGCAAGTGTGCCCTGCCGATCTCCTCGGGAGAGGGAGATCGGCAGGGCGTGTCAGGATTTGCCCACATCCAGCCGGGGAGAAACGTGAAGATCACAATCAGGCGGGCCGTCGCCGCCGACGTCCACCCGATCGTGGCGATGCTGGCGGACGACCCGCTCGGCGCGCAGCGAGAGACGCCGGGCGATCCGGCCTACCTGAAGGCGTTCGAGGTGATCGACGCCGACCCGCACCAGTACCTGGCCGTGGCCGACGCCGGCGGTGAGGTCGTGGGCACGCTGCAGCTGACGTTCACGTCCGGCCTGTCGCGCCTGGGCATGACCCGTGCGACCGTCGAGGCCGTGCGGGTGCGTTCCGACCAGCGCGGCAACGGCCTCGGCGAGCACCTGATGAGGTGGGCGATCGACGAGGCGCGCGCACGCGGTTGCGGTGTGGTGCAGCTGACGACGGACGCATCGCGGGTGGACGCGCACCGGTTCTACGAACGGCTCGGGTTCACCGCGTCCCACGTAGGGATGAAGCTCGCGCTCTAGCGCGGCGACTACCTGGTCTCGGCGAGGCGCTGCTGCAGCCGCCGCTCGATGGACGCCGGCAGCAGCGTCGAGACGTCGCCGCCGTACGTCGCGACCTCCTTGACCAGCGAGGACGCCAGGTAGGAGTACTGCGGGCTGGCCTGCATGAACAGCGTGTCGACGCCGGTGAGCTGGTGGTTCATCTGCGCCATCTGCAGCTCGTAGTCGTAGTCGCTGACCGCGCGCAGGCCCTTCACGATGGCCTTGATGTTGTTCTCGCGGCAGTAGTCGACCAACAAGCCGTGCCACGAGTCCACGCGCACGTTGTCCCACTGCGCCGTGACCTCGATCAGCATCTCCTGGCGCTCTTCGACGTCGAACAAGGTTCGCTTGTTCTTGTTGATGAGCACGGCGACGACAACCTCTTCGAAGAGGTGCGCGGCTCTCCCGATGATGTCCAGGTGACCGTTGGTTACCGGGTCGTAGGAGCCGGGGTACACGGCACGCGTCATGCGCCGGACGTTAGCACCCGATCGGACGCCTCCAGGCGTGTCCGTGGTTCTCGTCACCCATCAGAACGCACCTGCGCCCAGTACACGGCCGTGTCGCCATAACGCTTGGCACGCAAGGATTCCACTTCTTCAGGCCAGGCTGGTTCGGCGCTTCGCGAAGCACGTTCCACGATCAAGATGGCGTCCCCGGCGAGCCTGGGCACGATCCCGCGGAGCACTTTGGCGAGCTCGTCGTCGCCCACGGCGTACGGAGGGTCGGCGAACACGACGTCGAACTTCTCCCCCTCGGCCGTGACGTACGCCTCGGCCGTGCGATTCACGACGGCCGTGTTCGCGAACCCGAGCTCCTTGGCGTTGCCCTTGAGGACGTCGGCGGCCCGCTTGTCCGACTCGACGAACGTCGCGTGCGCCGCACCCCGGCTGAGCGCCTCGAAGCCGAGCGCCCCCGACCCGGCGTACAGGTCGAGCACCTGCACGCCGTCGAGGTCGATCATCGCTTCGAGCGAGCTGAACAACGCTTCCCGCACGCGGTCGGACGTGGGGCGCG
The DNA here is from genome assembly GCF_044765805.1 of Lentzea sp. NPDC102401. Taxonomy (NCBI): domain Bacteria; kingdom Bacillati; phylum Actinomycetota; class Actinomycetes; order Pseudonocardiales; family Pseudonocardiaceae; genus Lentzea; species Lentzea sp. NPDC102401. The sequence continues at coordinate 659,957 of NZ_JBIWKS010000004.1, forward strand.
TGCCCTTGGGCGGGACCTTGAGCCTGCGGCCTCCCGCGGTCCCGGCAACGATTCGTGTCACCGGTCCATCGTCCCAGGTGCGCCTCTCAGGCGAGCGCCTGCCACCAGCCGTCGACCTCGGCCGGCTTGTCCACGTCCACCCGTTCACCGGGCCTCGGCACCGCGAGCTTCAGCCCGCTCGCCTTGATCTCCCGCCACACGCGGTCGATCGGCTCGCCCCACGGGTGCAGCGCGAGGTTGAACGTCGCCCAGTGCACCGGGATCAGCAGCTCGCCACCGAGATCCTTGAACGCCTGCACGCCTTCCTCCGGCGTCATGTGGATGTCCGCCCACGCGTCGTTGTAGGCGCCGACCTGCATCAGCACCACGTCGAACGGCCCGTGCTCCGCACCGATGGCCGCGTACCCCGGGAAGTAGCCGGTGTCGCCGCTGTAGAACACGGCACGCTCACCGCGCTTGATCACCCAGGACGCCCACAGCGTCACGTTGCGCTGCACCGAACGGCCGGAGAAGTGTTGCGCCGCAGTGCAAGTGAGCGTGAACCCGGCGACGGTGTGCGACTCGTCCCAGTCCAGTTCCACGACGCGGTCGGCCGGCACGTCCCAGCGGGCCAGGTGGGCGCCGAGCCCGAGCGGCACCACGAACACCGCGGACGTCCGGGCGGTCAGCGCCTGCACGGTCTCCATGTCGAGGTGGTCGTAGTGGTCGTGCGAGATCACGACGGCAGCGATGTCGGGCAAATCCGACAACTCGTGCGGAACCGGGTGCAGTCGCTTGGGACCGACGTGTGCGGACGGCGAGACGCGGTCGCTCCACACAGGATCGAGGAGCACGGCGGCGCCGTCGATCTCGATCAGCGCGGACGCGTGGCCGTACCAGGTGACGTGCAGTCCGTCGGTGACCGGCGTGGCGGGTCCCACCAGCGGTACCGCCACCGCCGGCTTGCGGTCCTGTCCACCGCGCACGAAGTCGCTGATCGAGAACGAGTCCCGGTCCGGGATCGTGCGGACTTCCTTGTCGTTGTGGAACTTCCCGTCGCGGTAGCGCGGCGAGCGCGACATGTGGACCGGATCCGGCTTCCCGCCGAGCTGCCGGGGCACGTCCTTCAACGCCCACGCCACGCCCGCCAGGCCGAGCAGTCCGGCCAACGCCTTCTTCATGTGCGAAACCCTCTTCCCCTGACTCCCGTGCCCGGTGCAACGCAGGGAATCGTCGTGGAGTTCCGCGTGCCCCGCACAGCGAAAGGGCCCGGCCTCGACGAGACCGGGCCCTTCACGAGACGGGGTTACTCCAGGACGATCAGGAGGTCGCCGCCCTCGACCTGCTGGGCGCCGCGCAACGCCAGGCGCCCGACGACACCCGCCTTCGGGGCGGTGATCGCGGCCTCCATCTTCATGGCCTCGATCGTCGCGACGGTCTGGCCGGCGTCGACGCGGTCGCCCTCGGCCACCGCCGCCGTCACCACGCCGGCGAACGGGGCCGCCACGTGGTTCGGGTTCGAGCGGTCGGCCTTCTCGGCGGCCGGGATGTCGGCGTCCACCGAACGGTCGCGGACCTGGATCGGGCGCAGCTGGCCGTTCATGGTCGCCATGACCGTGCGGATGCCCCGCGCGTCGGCCTCGGAGATCGCCTCCAGGCCGATCAGCAGCCGGACGCCCGGCTCCAGGTCGACGGAGTACTCCTCGCCGGGACGCAGGCCGTAGAAGAAGTCCTTGGAGCGCAACACCGACGTGTCGCCGTAGGCGTCGCGGTGCGTGCGGAACTCCTTGGTGGGCGCCGGGAACAGCAGCCTGTTCAACGTCGCCCGCCGGTCGTCGGCGAGGCCCGCCTCGTCCTCTGCGGACAGCTCCTCGACCGGCTTCGGGGCGGGACGGCCAACGAGTGCCTTGCTGCGGAACGGCTCCGGCCAGCCGCCGGGCGGGTCGCCCAGCTCACCGTGCAGGAAGCCGATCACCGAGGCCGGGATGTCGAACTTGCCGGGGTCCGCCTCGAAGTCCTTCGGTGCGACGCCCGCGCCCACGAGGTGCAGTGCGAGGTCACCGACGACCTTGGACGACGGCGTCACCTTCACGAGGTGGCCGAGCATGCGGTCGGCGGCCGCGTACATCGACTCGATCTCCTCGAACTTCTCGCCGAGACCGAGAGCGACGGCCTGCGTGCGCAGGTTCGAGAGCTGACCACCGGGGATCTCGTGGTGGTAGACGCGGCCGGTCGGGCCGGGGATGCCGGACTCGAACGGCGCGTAGATCTTGCGCACGGACTCCCAGTACGGCTCCAGGTCGCAGACGTTCTGGAGGTTCAGCCCCGTGGAGCGCTCGGTGTGGTCGGTCAGCGCCACGATCGACGACAGCGGCGGCTGCGAGGTCGTGCCCGCCATCGACGCGGTCGCGCCGTCGATCGCGTCCACACCCGCCTGGATCGCGGCCAGGTAGGTCGCGAGCTGGCCACCGGCCGTGTCGTGCGTGTGGAGGTGGACCGGGAGGTCGAACTCCTTGCGCAGCGCGGTGATCAGGCGCGACGCGGCGGGTGCCCGCAGCAGGCCGGCCATGTCCTTGACGCACAGCACGTGGGCGCCCGCGCCGACGATCTGCTCGGCGAGCTTGAGGTAGTAGTCCAGTGTGTACAGACGTTCGTCCGGATTGGACAGGTCGCTCGTGTAGCAGAGCGCGACCTCGGCGATCGCCGTCCCGGTCTCGCGCACGGCCTCGATCGCCGGGCGCATCTGCTCGACGTCGTTCAGCGCGTCGAAGATCCGGAAGATGTCGATGCCGGTGTCCGTCGCCTCCTGCACGAACGCCTTGGTGACCGCCTCGGGATACGGCGTGTATCCGACCGTGTTGCGGCCGCGCAGCAGCATCTGCAGGTTGATGTTCGGCACCGCTTCGCGCAACGACGCGAGGCGCTCCCACGGGTCCTCCGCGAGGAACCGCAGCGCCACGTCGTAGGTAGCGCCGCCCCAGCACTCCAGGGACAGCAGCTCCGGCGTCATGCGCGCGACGTGCGGCGCGACGGCGAGCAGGTCCTTGGTGCGCACTCGGGTGGCGAGCAGCGACTGGTGGGCGTCGCGGAACGTCGTGTCCGTGACGCCGACGGCCTTGCTCTCCCGCATCCACCGCGCGAAGCCCTCGGGGCCGAGCTCGACCAGCTTCTGCTTGGAGCCGGGGGCGGGCTCGGCGTTCAGGTCGATGACCGGCAGCTTCTCGCGCGGGTCGACCGCGGTCGGGCGGGGGCCGTTCGGGTGGTTGACCGTGACGTCCGCGAGGTAGGTCAGCAGGCGCGTGCCGCGGTCGGCCGAGTGGCGCGCCGTCAGCAGGTGCGGGCGCTTCTCGATGAATGACGTGGTGACGCGGCCCTCGTAGAAGTCCGGGTCGTCCAGCACGGCCTGGATGAACGGGATGTTCGTGGACACACCGCGGATGCGGAACTCCGCGATCGCACGGCGTGCACGGGCGACGGCGAGTTCGAAGGTGCGGCCGCGGCAGGTGAGCTTCACGAGCATCGAGTCGAAGTGCGGGCTGATGGCCATGCCGGCGCCCGCCGTACCGCCGTCGAGGCGGATGCCGGAACCACCGGGCGAGCGGTAGGCGCTGATCGTGCCGGTGTCCGGGCGGAACCCGTTGGCGGGGTCCTCCGTCGTGATGCGGCACTGCAGCGCCGCGCCGCGCAGCTGCACGGTCTCCTGGGACAGGCCCAGGTCGTCCAGCGTCTCGCCGGACGCGATGCGCATCTGCGACTGCACCAGGTCGACGTCGGTCACCTCTTCGGTGACCGTGTGCTCGACCTGGATGCGCGGGTTCATCTCGATGAAGACGTAGTGGCCCTGCGGGTCGAGCAGGAACTCGACGGTGCCGGCGTTGCGGTAGCCGATGTGCCTCGCGAACTTCACCGCGTCGGCGCAGATGCGGTCGCGCAGCTCGGGCGCGAGGTTCGGCGCGGGCGCGATCTCGATGACCTTCTGGTGGCGCCGCTGCACGGAGCAGTCGCGCTCGAAGAGGTGGATCACGTTGCCCTGGCCGTCGGCGAGGATCTGCACCTCGATGTGGCGCGGTTCGACCACGGCCTGTTCGAGGAACACAGTCGGGTCGCCGAACGCGGACTCCGCCTCGCGGGACGCGGCTTCGAGGGACTCGCGCAGCGCGGCCGGGTCGTCGACCTTGCGCATGCCGCGGCCACCACCACCGGCGACGGCCTTCACGAAGACCGGGAAGCGCATCGTCTTCGACGCCTCGAGCAGCGCGTCGATGTCGGAGGACGGCGGGCTCGACTCCAGCACCGGCAGCCCGGCCTCGCGGGCGGCGGCGATGGCGCGCGCCTTGTTGCCCGTCAGCTCCAGCACCTCGGCCACGGGGCCGATGAAGGTGAGACCTGCCTCACGGCACGCCATCGCGAGTTCCGGGTTCTCCGACAGGAAGCCGTAACCGGGGTAGATCGCGTCGGCGCCGGCCTTGCGGGCGGCCTTGATGATCTCCTCGACGGAGAGGTAGGCGCGGACGGGATGCCCGGGCTCACCGATCTCGTAGGACTCGTCCGCCTTCAACCGGTGCAGCGAGTTCCGGTCCTCGTGTGGGAAGACGGCGACCGTTCCCGCGCCCAGTTCGTAGGCGGCGCGGAACGCGCGAATCGCGATCTCGCCGCGGTTGGCGACAAGAACCTTGCGGAACATCCGTGCCCTCCCGGTGTTACTCGGCAGTCATCAGTCGTGGCACGTTACCGTGCGACTCTTGCCTGTTGGGAGGACTGTCCCACGTGATGGGTGTCATCCTGATCGGTCTTGCTCACACCAATTCTCGCGTGATGAGAGCAAAGTGGATACCCACCACCCGGTCAGACTGCGGCCGGTAGTGGGTTTAACCAGATCGAGTGACGATCTTCGCGACTATCTCGGTAGGGTGAGCCATATGGCCGGGGCTGATGGAGCCGGGCAGCCTACTGCCCGCACACCGCATTTCGACGTTGTCCTTCGTGGTTACAACCAGCGACAGGTGAACGAACGAGTCACCCGCTTGGAGTTCGACCTCAAGAACTCGAACCGCTCCCGTGACGCGGCCGCCGCGCAGGTGGGGGAGCTCACCAAGCTCCTCAACTCGATGCGCGCCGATCTCGACAAGACCAAGATCCAGCTCCAGAACCTCGCCAGCAGTCCCGTGAGCGCGTCGAACGTCACCGAGCGTGTGCGCGTGATGATGAGCCTGGCCGAGGAAGAGATCGCGGACATCCGCAAGGACGCCCTCGACAAGGCCGCCGCGACGCGCGGCGAGGCCGAGAGGTGGGCCGCGGAACAGCGCGACGCCCACCAGCGCCTGCTCGCCGAGACCGAGGCGCGCCGCAAGCAGCTCGAGATGAACTACCAGCAGCGCCACGCCGAGCTGGACCAGCAGACCGCCGGCCGCAGGTCCGAGCTGGAGGCCGAGCACTCGGCGTTGCAGGCGAAGCTCGCCGCCGAGCACGAGGCGCTGGTCGCGGAGGTGCGCGCGAACGGTGAGCGCGTCACCGCCGAGTTCGAGAAGAAGTCCGCGGACCTGGACGCCCACCGCGCCGAGCTCGACGCGAAGTACAAGGCGTACCACGACGAACTGGACAAGGAGTACGACGGACTCAAGGCGACGCTGACCGCCGAGCACCAGAAGGTGCTGGCGGACGCGCGGTCCGAGGCCGAGCGGATCTCCGCCGAGGCCGAGGTCAAGCGCGTCGAGACGCTGCAGAGGCTCGACGACGAGCTCAAGGCCAGGCAGGCGGAGGCGGAGAAGGCCCTCGCCGAACTCGAGGCCGAGTCGCTGGCGAAGGCCGAGAAGATCTCCTCCGAGGCGTCCGCACAGGCGATCGCCCTGGTCAGCGCGGCGGAGGAGAAGGCGGCGACCACCTTGCGCGTCTCCGAGGACAAGGCGACGACCACCGTCGCGGAGGCCGAGCAGAAGGCCGCGACCACCGTGCGCGAGGCCGACGAGAAGGCCGTCGCGCTCGTCCGCGACGCCGAGGCCAGGACGTCGGCACTGGTGCGCGAGGCCGAGGAGAGGTCAGCCGCGGCCGTCGCCGAGGCCGACCAGCGCGCGGCCGCCGCGTCCGAGAAGGAGTCGTCGTTGCGTTCGGCGCACGACAACCTCGCCACGCAGTTCCACGCCGCGCAGGCAGCGGTGGAGGCGGCGATGTCGGTGCTCAAGCCCCTGGAGGACGGCTCGGCGGACGAGGCCGACGCGGCCCCTGCCCCGGCTCGTGAGCAGAAGACCGAGCAGCTGCCGAAGCCGCGGCAGCAGGACTAGAGGGTTCATCCGGGGAACGGCGGCAGGCTGCTCGTGGCCCAGCTCGTGTGGCAGCTGCCGTTCGCCGCGAAGTCGCTCGCGAACCCGATGAACTCCCTGCCGTCGAGCGACGGCACGCCGGTCGGGTGGTAGTTCGGGCAGTAGTTGTCGCGCGCCCCCGGCACCGGAACGGGCGCGGGGATCTCGTACCAGCCGTCCCGGCCGCCGTTCTCGGAGACGAAGATCGTCCTGCCGTTGCCGGGATCGACCTTGCCGTTCGCGGACATCAGCATCTGCCCCATGAGCAGCACACGTCCGGTGGCGGTGCCGTTGGGCGCGAGCACGATCGACGGCGTGTGCGCGAAGTACTTGCCGTCCTTCGTCGTCGGCCGCTTGCCGTGCCACTTCGGATCGCCCCAGTTCACGCCGTCCGGTGACGTGCGGTGGTACGCCTCGCAGAAGTACTGGTTCGGCTGCGAGCAGATCTCGTACATCATGTAGTACTCGCCCGTCGGCAACCGCTTGACCTGCTGCATTCCGGGCCGCAGCCAGCCGGGCTCGACCGCGACGACCTTCTGCTTGGCCGACCAGATGACACCGTCGTTGGAGACGGTCCGCCCGATGTACTGGCTGTGTCCTTTGTCGGACTCGTCGGAGAAGTAGCAGTTCAGCCTGCCCTCGGCGTCGACCGACAGGTCCGGCTCCCACAGCCCGCCCCCTGGCTTCGCTCGCGCGCACTCGGACAGGTACCGCCACGACGCTCCCGCGTCGTCGCTGCGCCAGATCCGCGCCTTGAGGGTCTCCGCCTTGAACCCGGCCGAGCCAGCCCACAACACCGTGCCCGCGGGCATGTCGCCCACCCGTTGGGGCAGCTCGTAGAGGTGCCCGCAGCAGGTAGCGGTCGAGCCGGCGTCGTCGGTGAACGCGGCGATCTTCTTGAACCTCTTGCCGTTGCGGCTCGCTTTGAGCACGTCCACGACGTGGTCCCCGTGCAGCGCCACCAGGATCGAGCCGCGCTGCGGCCCGTGTTCGAGGCGGATCGCGTGCGGGTAGCGGGACTCCTCGCCGGTCAGCACGACGGGGCTCGCCAGGGCCGGGCTCGGGCTGGAGAGGACGGTGAGGGCGGCGGCCAGCGCGGTGATGATCATGCGACGCACGGGTGGGAACGTACCGAGGTCACCGGACAATTCCGGCACCTGGCACGCGCACACCTTCAGGTGATGTGAACGGGGGTGGATGGCGGAGACGGACGCGCCAGGCCAGATGAGGGACGGTCGCGGCCAGGCCAGGTGGGGGGTGGCGAGGCACGTAGGTGGCGAGCCTGCGGGCGGCGAGCCGCGCGAGGTAGCGACCCGTGCGGAGTAGCGAGCCGTGCGGAGTAGCGAGCCGTGCGGAGTAGCGAGCCGTGCGGAGTAGCGAGCCGTGCGGGATCGCAGACCGAGCAGGGTGGCGGCCAGGTAAGCGGGGCACGCACTCGCTCCGCACTCCTCCCACACGCGGGAAGAACCCCGCGGCGCACACCCTGCAGCATGCCCCCGCGCCTCGGCCGCGCACACGCGGCTCGACCTCCACCGCACGAACCTCGCGCCTCACCCCCACACGCAGCCCGAACTCCGCCGCACAGACTCCGTGCCTCGGCCGCGGCGCCAGCCGGGCGGTGCGGTGGCGGCGGCTAGGTCTTCTCCAGGAAGTCGGCGCGCTCCTCCGTCAGCAGCGTCGCCACCATCCCCGCCAGCCCTGGATGCTCTGCCAGGTCCGGGTCGGCGTCCACGACCTGCTGCGCTGCCGTGCGGGCGTCCGCGATGATGTCCTCGTCGCGCAGCAGGGACAGCATCTTCAGGCCCGAGCGGCGACCTGACTGGGCGGCGCCCAGGATGTCGCCCTCGCGGCGCAGTTCGAGGTCGAGCTGGGCCAGTTCGAAGCCGTCCAGTGTGGACTCGACGGCTCGCAGGCGTTCCATCGTGGCCGTCATCTCCGGCATTTCGGTCACCAGCAGGCACAGGCCCGGGGCGCTGCCTCGGCCTACGCGGCCGCGGAGCTGGTGCAGCTGGGAGACGCCGAAGCGATCCGCGTCCATGATGGCCATGACGGTGGCGTTCGGGACGTTGACGCCCACCTCGATGACGGTGGTGGCCACCAGGACGTGGACCTCGTTGGCCGCGAAGGCGCGCATCACCGCGTCCTTCTCGTCCGGGGGCATGCGGCCGTGCAGGATCTCGATTCGCAGGCCGCGCAACGGACCCTGCGCGAGCATGGTGGCCACGTCGATCACGGACAGGGCTGGGCGCTTGTCCTCGTCTTCGGACTTCGCCGGTTCCTCGTCGCCGATGCGCGGGCAGACGAAGTACGCCTGGTGGCCCTTCGCCACCTCCTCGCGCACTCGGGCGAAGGCGCGGTCGAGCCACGCCGGCTTTTCGCGGACGGGGACGACCGAGGTCTTGATCGGCGAACGGCCGCCGGGCAGTTCGCGCAGGGCCGAGACTTCCAGGTCGCCGTAGACCGTCATGGCGACCGTGCGCGGGATCGGGGTCGCCGTCATCACGAGCACGTGCGGGTTCTCGCGTTCGCCGCGCGCCGAGAGCGCTGCTCGTTGTTCCACGCCGAAGCGGTGTTGTTCGTCGACCACGACGAGGCCCAGGGAGTGGAACTCCACCTTCTCCTGGATGATCGCGTGCGTGCCGACGACGATGCCCGCCTCGCCGGTCACGATGTCGAGCAACGCCTGACGGCGCTGGGCCGTGTTCATCGAACCCGTCAGCAGCGTCACGCGCGTCGCGTCCTCCGCGCCGCCGAGCTGGCCCGCCTGGGCGAGGTCGCCGAGCATCTCGGTCAACGAGCGGGCGTGTTGTGCCGCAAGGACTTCCGTGGGGGCGAGCATCGCGGACTGACGGCCCGCGTCCACGGCCTGGAGCATCGCCCGCAACGCGACCATCGTGTTGTGAGTGACCACGAAGTGATCAGTTACGTAGAGCTGGTCGGCGTGTGCCACAGAGATGCACTGCACCGGTTTGCGACCGACGAACTCGACCGCACGAATCGCCCGTACAGGCTTCTCGTACTTGGTGCGCTCCTTGACGAGCTCAGCCTTCCGCGTGAGCCGGAACGGCGGGAACTCGTTCGGCAGGTGAAGGCTGACCAGGTGGTACGTGTTTCCCATCTTCTCGACAGGGCGGACTCTGCCTGTGCCACCCAGCGACTCCGCCAGCCAGGACACCTGGTCAGCGAGTCGTGGCGACGCCGACAAGAAGGTCACGTTCGAACCACGGTCACGATCCAGCGTGCCGTCGGCGTCGAGCAGGCCCTGCAACAGCGCATGCCGGACCTTCACGGGAGCGATCAAGTAGTTCTCCGGCAGGAACTTCTCCTTGGCGCGGTGGCCGTAAACGCCAAGCGTCCTCAGCGCGTTGAGGACAGGGTTCGTACCCTTGCGGCATCCGTTCACAAACCAGTCGTACTTGTTCGCCCGAACAGGCTTGGCGAGGTGTGCGCCCTTGGGGAGAGCCGCCGTCAGTTCTACGAGCAGCTCCGGATCAGCGCTGGTGAACATTACTCTGCCGTTGAGCAGCGAGCCGTCACCGATCAGCAGCCCCAGCGCGTACGGATCCAGCGGCCGTTCGGTCAGACAGTCCAGCTCAGGTGCTTCCACCACGGGCAGGTGCCACTTCGACGCCCCGTTCGCCGTCGTCAGGTCGTCGCGGATCTCACGCAACGTCAACACTTTGAGCGGATTCCCTCGATCCCGGCGCACGGTCGTGTTCACGGCCCACAAGTGCTCGAGATCAGACTCCACGCTGCGCCCGTCGGAGAGCACTACGCGGTAGACATCTCGGTCACCTTGGGGAAAGACGCCGGTCACGGTGGTGATCTCGCCAGTGGGCGCGATCGCCTCGTCCCCAACGCGAACCTCGCCCATCTTGATGAAGCCGGTCGGTGTGAGGACCAGCGAGTCGAGCGGTTGGGCCTTTCCGGAACCCACCTCTCCTTGCAGGAGGCGGTTCATGGGCACGGTCGACTCGAGATCAGCGGAGACCTGCGAACCCACCTCCACCTGGCCTGCGGTCAGCGTGAACGGCAGCCGCGCGTCGAACGCGTCCAGGATGCCGCCGGACCTGCGCGCACAGGCGGGCGCCGGACGGGCCGTGGAAGCCTTGCGGCGCTGCGCCAGGGCCAGCTGCACGGCCAGCGCCTCGTCCCACTTCAACCGCAGCTGCGCCACGGAGATCTGCGCCCAGCTGTCCGGCCGGTGGATCGACCGCAGCGCGTCCTCCAGGCCGATCAGGCCCTGCTCCTCGCGGAAGTCGGCGGGCAGCGGGTCCTCCGGCACGCCGTCCCAGATCTCCAGGAGTTGCTTCACGCAGTTCGCGATGTTCCACGTGTTGATGTGCTGCGACGCCGGATAGACGGGCAGGAAGGCCTGCAGGAACGACGATCCGTCCTGCTCCGCGGTGAGGACCTCGAACGCCGGGTGCACCAGCTGCAGGTTCTGCCGGTAGCGGCCGACCTTGCCGGCGAACAACGCGCGCGTGCCCGGCAGGAGTTCCTGCTCTGCGACGAACGCGGGCTTGCCGAAGAACACCAGGTGCAGCTCCGAGGTGCCGTCGGTGATGACGGCCTCGGTCATCTGGCCGCGACGCGCCTTCATCTGGCGCTTCTGGCACTTGCGGACCTCGGCCTGCACCGTGACGTGCTCGTCGATTTCCAGCGACCTGATGTCGGTCAGCTTCCCGCGCTCGTCGTAGCGGCGCGGGTAGTGGCGCAGCAGGTCACCGACCGTCGTGAGGCCGAGGCCGGTCTCCAGTGCGTCGGCGGTCTTCTTGCCGAGCAACGGCTGCAGCTTGTCGTCGAAGGAGATCATCGCGTCCTATTGAACTACTCGACACCGACGAAAATCACGGCGTCCGGCTGTCCGCCCGGATACGCGGTCAGCTCGACCTCCGGATGGGTGACCCTCAGGTGGTCCTCCAGCACGTCGGTCAGGCCGTCGGGCGCGTCGGCGCCCAGGATCACCGTCACCAGTTCGCCACCGCCCGCCAGCATGCGGTCGACCAGGCGGCAGGACAGGTCCATCAACGACTCCGGCGCCGCTGGACCAGGCTCGATCAGCACGACCTCGCCGTCCAGCATGCCCAGCAGATCGCCCGGCTGACAGCGGCCCACCCACGTGAGGGCCTCGTCCGCGGCGATCGCGAGCTCGCCACGGCGGGTGGCGGCGGCGGCCTCGGCCATGGCGACAACGTCGTCACCGGCGCGCCGAGAGGAATCGTGCACCGCCAACGCCGCGAGGGCCTGCACGGGCGAGAACGTCGGCACCACCACTACGTCCTGCCCTGCGGCCTGTGCGTACGCCACGGCCTCTTCCAGAGCCTCACGGATGTCCGGATCGCCCGGCAGCACCGCGACGTGACGCGCGCGCGTCGACACGATGGCCGACAACAGGTCCGTGGGCGTCGCAGTAGTAGAAGCGAGGTCGAACACCGCGGCACCTTCCGCACGGAACAGTTCCACGGCGCCGCTCACCACCACCACGATCGCCCGATCGCGCACGAACCGAGAAGCCTGCGCGGTGATCTGGTCAGCGAACCGCGCCACCGTGATGCGGTGCGGACGCCCAGCGCGCACACCCGCTTCGACGGCCGCGCCGATGTCGTTGCAGTGCACGTGAACGGTCCACAGCGAGGCCCCGTCTCCCACGACCGACACGCAGTCGCCCAGCCCGTTCAGCGTGGCGCGCACCTCGGCCACCGCCTCGTCCGAGGTGTCGTCGAGCAGGTACATGACCTCGTACTCGAACTCCGACGACCCGCTCTCGCGCTCGGTCGTCAGCGACTCCGGCGTGCGCGGCAGCAAGGGAGCGTCCATCGGCGTTTCCACGCTCTGGCCGGTGATCACCGCGGCCAGTGTGTCCAACAACACAACGAGCCCTCGTCCACCCGCGTCGACCACGCCGGCCTTGGCCAGCACGGCCAACTGACGGGGCGTATCGGCCAGTGCGACGGCACCCGCGCGCGACGCCGCCATCACCACGTCGTCCAGTTCGTCCGACTCGCAGTCACGAGCCGCCTCGGACGCGGCGTGCAGCACGGACAGAACCGTGCCGGCAACGGGCTTGGACACAGCGGCCGTGGCCAGTTCATCGGCCCGGTGCAGGCCCTTGCGCAACGCCGTGCCGGTGACCAGCGACACCTCCTGCACGGTCTCCGCCAGGCCTCTGAGCACCTGAGACAGGATCACGCCCGAGTTCCCGCGCGCCCCGGCCAGCGCGCCGCGGGCCAGCGCCGAGAGCGCGTCCCCCACCGTCGACATGGGCGAGCGCAGCAGCGCGTCGAGCGCCGACTGCATCGTGTGCAGCAGGTTCGTCCCTGTGTCACCATCCGGCACGGGAAAGACGTTGATCTGGTCGATCGACTCCCGATTGGCGTCCAACGACCGCACGCAGGCGTCTGCCCATCTGCGCACCGCGACCGCATCCATGACCTGCATGGCGGCGAGAGTATCCACCCGGTTTGGTCGCAGGTGATGCCACCGGTTACCCTCGTTGAGTTGCCGTGCCCGGTTGAGGCTTGTGCACGCTTGCGCGCCCACCGGGACGCGAGACTTACCGCTTGAGGAACCTGAAGGAGTGGCTGACGTGGCTGCCGTGTGCGACGTCTGTGGCAAGGGGCCGGGCTTCGGCCATTCGGTTTCGCACTCCCAGCGGAAGACGAACCGCCGCTGGAACCCGAACATCCAGTCTGTGCGCGCCAAGGTTTCGGCCTCGCAGCGCCAGCGGATCAACGTGTGCACGTCCTGCCTGAAGGCCGGCAAGGTCGTGCGCGGCTGATCACCGCCACAGTTCGTTTTTAGTTCGAGGAGAGCTCGGCTTCGGCCGGGCTCTCTTCGCGTTTCAGGGCCCGGCGCACGAACACCAGGCAGGCGACGCCGCTGAGCAACGCCCCGGTGCCCCCGAGCGCGAACACCGCCCGAGGCCCGATGAACAGCAACAACCCACCCGCGGCAGCCGTCCCGGCCAGGTTCGCGCCGATCACCATCGACCCGACCGCGGCGAACGCCCGCCCCCGCATCTCATCAGGCGTGCGCAACCGCACGACGGCGTTCAAGGCCACGTTGTGCACGCCGTTCGACACACCACCGACGAGCCAGCCGATCCCCGCTGTCACGAGGAACGGGAACGTGGCCGGGATCAGCACCCCGACGCCCGTGGTGACGGCGGCGACCGCGATCGCGTACGCCACCCAGGACACGGTCTCGAGCCGCGCGGCGATCCTGTTTCCGACCAGGATCCCGGTCATCCAGCAGGCCTGCATCGCGCCCAGCACGAACTCGTCACCGTGCAGCACGTACCGCACGAACGCAGGGTCGGCGACGTTGACCACCACCACCGCTCCCACGCAGAACGACAGTCCGATGACCGCCGTGAACAGCACGGCGTCCCGCCGCACGTGCCGGATGCCCGCGAGCGCACTGGGACGCGCCTCGTGCGCTGCCGAGGGCCTGCGTTCCGATCGCACGAACGCGAGCAGCGCCGCGTAGGCGAGGAACGTGCCGCCGTCGATGAGCAACGCGGCGGGGTGGCCGAAGATCCCGGCGAGCAACGCGCCGCCTGTGACGCCCGCCATGCTGCCGAGACTGCGCCCCGTGCTGAGCCACGCGTAACCACGAGTCGCCTGCTCCTCGCCGGCGATGTGCGGCACCAGTGCGGAAATGCAGGGCTGGGCGATCGCGCGGCCGCAACCGGAGAGCAACACCAGCGCCACCACGAACACGGGCTGCCCCATCAGCGGCACGATGGCCGAGATGGCGATGCCCTGGAACACCAGCGCGATGATCAGCAGGCGGCGGTTGGGAAAGCGGTCGACGAGCACACCGGCGAGCGGGGCGCCGAGCACGAACGGCAGCAGCTCGGCGATGAGGATGGCGGCGACCAGCAGCGGGCTGATCGGCGTCGCCCAGAAGACGAGCACGAGCAACGACAACGCGTTGCCGAACTCGCTGACGGCCGCACCCGCGGCCGTCAGCGTCAGATCACGTCTGGCCCGGACAACTACGGGAGCTTCCAGTCGATCGGGTCGGCGCCCTGCTTCTCCAGCAGTTCGTTGGCGCGGCTGAACGGCTTGGAGCCGAAGAACCCGGCGTGCGCCGACAAAGGCGACGGGTGCGCGGATTCAATGGCGGGCAACGGTTCCAGCAACGGGCGCAGGTTGCGCGCGTTGCGGCCCCACAGGATGGAAACCAGAGGTGCGTCGCGAGCCGCGAGAGCCTTGATCGCCTGCTCGGTCACCTTCTCCCAGCCCTTGCCCTGATGGGAGTTCGCCTTGCCGGGCTGCACGGTCAGCGCCCTGTTGAGCAGCAGAACACCGCGCTCGGACCACGGGGTCAGGTCGCCGTTGGACGGCAACGGGTGCCCGAGGTCTTCGGCGTATTCCTTGTAGATGTTCACCAATGACTTCGGAATGGGCCGCACATCGGGGGCCACCGAGAACGACAGGCCGACCGCGTGGCCGGGCGTCGGGTACGGGTCCTGGCCGACGATCAGCACCTTCACCTGGTGGAACGGCTGCTGGAAAGCACGCAGCACGTTCTCGCCCGCGGGAAGGTAGGTGCGACCGGCGGACACCTCCGCGCGCAGGAACTCACCCATGGCGGCGATCTGGTCAGCGACGGGGGCGAGAGCTTCAGCCCAACCGGCTTCGACAACTTCGTTGAGGGGACGAGCCACGGCTGTGAACCCTATCTCACTCAATCGAGCCGACGGAGCTTCTCGCGGTACAAAGCGATGTTCTGAACGTATTTCTCGACGATGAATGCCCAGGCCTGTTCTGGCACAACGTGTCCGGCACGTTCGCGAGCAGGAACTCCCAGCACCATCGTGCGTTCGCGGACGTGGCCGTCGAACGAGACCACCGCGCCGGCGCCGACGATCGCGCCCTTTTCCACGATGGAACCGTTGAGCACCACTGAACCCGAGGCGATCAGGCAGTCGTCCGCGACCGTCGCGCCCTCGATGTGGACGTTGTGGCCGATGACGCACGACGAGCCGATGTGCACGGGGTGGACCTCGGTGCAGTGGATGACCGTGCTGTCCTGGATCGACGTGCGCTCGTCCACGACGATGCGCCCGTAGTCGCCGCGCAGCACGGCTTGCGGCCACACCGACGAGTACGCGCCGATGCGGACGTCGCCGATCACCGTCGCGTCCGGGTGCACGTACGCCTCCGGGTGGATCTGCGGCGTGTAGTCCCCCAGCGCATAGATGGCCATGCGCCCGAACCTACAACGACTTCCCGAAGCAGCGACTCTCCGGGTGGTCCCGGTACACGCCGAAGTTGTCGATCCGCTCGTAACCGCTGGACGTGTACAGGGCGATCGCCTCGGGTTGACGCAATCCGGTCTCCAGCACCATCCGCAGCAGCCCCGCCTCGCGCGCCGTGGCTTCCAGGTGCGCGAGCACGAGCCGTGAGAGGCCCTTGCCGCGTGCGGAGTCGACGACGTACATCCGCTTGATCTCGGCGGCGCCGTCGAGTTCGTCGTTCACGCGCCAGCCGCCGCAGGCGACGGGAACGCCGTCCAGGTACCCGATGACGAAGTAGCCCAGGGGCGCGGCGAACTGCGCCGGATCGACCGGCGTGACGTCGACGTCGCCGTAGCGCTCGACGTAGACCTGCTGGAGGTCGGCGATCATCTTGACCGAGTCTGGATGGTCATACGCGCGCGTGCATAGTTCCACGGATTGAATCCTACGCCCGCCAGTGCTCCCAGCCAGGAGGTTTTTCGTAGTTCCTGCCGTCGACCGTCACACCTTCTCCCGCGCGGACCGTGCCGATGGTCGTCCAGTTCGGCGGAACCGACTTGGGGCCGGGGAACGTCGCCGCGAGGGCGTGGTCCTCGCCTCCGGTGAGCGCCCAGTGCCGCGCGTCCCCGCCGAGCGCCGACGCGACGTCGAGCAGGCGCGGGTGCAACGGCAGCAGTTCGGTGCGGATGTCGATCGCGACGCCGGAGGAGTCCGCGATGTGCCCCAGGTCCTGCAGCAGTCCATCCGAGACGTCGATCATCGAGGTGGCACCCGCCTCCGCGGCCCTGGGGCCTTCCTCGTACGGCGGTTCCGGGGTGCGCTGGGCGTTCACGATGCCGACCGGCGAACGGAATCCGCGGCCGAGCACGGCCAGTCCCGCGGCGGCCCAGCCGAGCCTTCCGGCGACCGCCACGACGTCCCCGACGAGAGCTCCCGACCTCGTGATCGGCTCGAGTCCGTTCATGTCTCCCATGGCGGTGATGGAGATCACGAGCGTTCCGGAACTGACCATGTCGCCCCCGACGATGCCCGCGCCGGCCGTCGCCGCCTCCTGCCAGAGTCCCGACATGATCCCCTCGACGACGGACGCGGGGGTGTCGGCGGGGCAGGCGATGCCGACGAGCAGGGCGGACGGCAGCGCGCCCATGGCGACGACGTCGGCGAGGTTCACCGCGGCCGCTTTTCGGCCCACCTGCTCGGGACTGGACCAGTCGAGTCTGAAGTGGACACCCTCGACGAGCACGTCCATCGAGGCGACGACCCGTCCGTCCGGGACGGCGACGACGGCCGCGTCGTCACCCGGACCGAGGATGGTCGTCTCCGGCTGCGCCCGACCGGCCGTCACCCGGTGGATGAGAGTGAACTCACCCACATCGGCGACCGTCTCCGCGTCGCGCGGCGGCTCCGGACGCAAAGTTGCCTCCCAATCTGAGCATTCGGAACCCCAACTGGGGTACGTTGCGTGACACGTTCCTACCTCGACCCAACCTGTCGCGACGAAGGGGCACGCCGTGGTGCATGCATACATCCTCATCCAGACCGAGGTCGGCAAGGCCGCCGCAGTCGCCTCCGAGATTTCCGGGATCGCCGGAGTAGCCACCGCGGAAGACGTCACCGGGCCGTACGACGTCATCGTGCGCGCCGAGGCGGAGACCGTCGACCAGCTCGGCCAGCTCGTGGTCGCGCGCATCCAGAACGTCGAGGGCATCACTCGTACGTTGACCTGCCCGGTGGTACATCTCTAGCCCGTGTTGTCATAACCGGGTGACTCAGCAGGAATCCACGTCGGCGCTGTCCCGGCCGCTGCTCGCGGCGGTCGGGCTCGCTGTCGTGCTCGCCATCGGTGTCGCCGGACTCGGTCTGGTGCTGGGCACCGGAAACCAGACGGAGGACGTACCCGGTCGCACGGGCCCTCTCGCGCTGGTCTCGATCGACGCCCCCGACGCGGGCTCACCGACGTGCGTGACCCTGACCGAGAAGCTGCCGGTGGGGCTGCCGTCCGGGAAGGACATGCTGCCGCGCCGGGACCTCGCCTCCCCCGCACCTCTCGCGACGGTGGCGTGGGGTGACGCCAAACACGATCCGGTGGTCCTGCGCTGTGGCCTGCCGCGACCGAACGAACTGTCGGCGACCTCGCAGCTGCGGGTGATCTCCGACGTGCAGTGGCTGCAGCTACCCGGTTCCGGCAGCTCCACGTGGGTGATCGTGGACCGCGGCGCGTACGTGGCGCTGACGGTGCCCGACGAAGCGGGCACCGGACCGTTGCAGGACATCTCCACGACGGTGCGCGACCTCCTGCCCAAGCAGCCGGTCAAGACCGCGCCTTAACGCAGTCCCGAGCCGCGGGCGATCGCCGTCTCGATCAACGTGGTCAGCAGCGTCGAGAAGTCGATGCCGGTCGCATCCCACGCCTTGGGGTACATGGAGATCGGCGTGAAACCGGGCATCGTGTTGAGCTCGTTGATGATCAGCTCGTTCTGCTCGGTCAGGAAGAAGTCCACCCTGGACAGACCCTGGCAGTCGAGCGCCTTGAACGCGGTGACGGCGAGCTCGCGCAGCCGCGCGGTGACGTCGTCGTCGAGCTTCGCCGGGATGTCGGCCTCGTAGGAGTCGTCGACGTACTTGGCGTTGAAGTCGTACCACTCGACGCTCTCGCCGACCGGACGCAGCTCGGCGGGCAGCGAGGCCTCGACGCGGCCGTCCGGGAACTCCAGCACCGCGAGCTCGATCTCGCGGACGTTCGGCACGGCGGCCTCGATGATGACCTTGGGGTCGTGCTGCCGTGCCTCGAAGATCGCGGCGTCGAGGTCGTTCCAGTCGGACACCTTCGAGATGCCGACGGACGATCCGGCGCGCGAGGGCTTCACGAACACGGGCAGCCCGAGGTGCTCGCGCTCGTCGAGGGTGAGCGTGGTCGCGGCGCGGTCCAGCGCGACGAACCTGCCGACGTCGAGGCCCTCGGCCTGGAGGATCTTCTTGGCGAAGACCTTGTCCATCGCGGCGGCGCTGGCGAACACACCGGGCCCGACGTACGGGACGCCGCCGAGTTCGAGCAGCCCCTGGATCGTGCCGTCCTCACCCCACGCGCCGTGCAGCAGCGGGAAGACGACGTCGACGTCCTTGAGCGCCTGGCCGGGTTCGATCGCGGCGACGGTCTGGTTGCGCAGCGTGGGGAGGTTGCCGGCGCCTGCCTCCAGCGCGGTCGGGTCCGTGCCGAGTGCCCACTGCCCCTGCGGCGTGATGCCGACCGGCACCACCTCGAACCGGTCCGCGTCCAGGTAGGGCAGGACGCTCTTGGCGGACTGGCAGGAGACCTCGTGCTCGGAACTGCGGCCGCCGAAGACCACGGCCACCCTCGTCTTGCGCTGCGTCATGCGGGCGACCCTACCCGTTTGGGCGATTGTGCCCACCTGCCAGTTGGCCTCGATCACGTGGTCGCGCTGGCCGGCGTTCCACTGCGGCCCGGCGACTCGGCGCACGTGCGCTGGGGAAGCACGGTGGTCGTGGTCAGTCGTTCGCCGTGAGCAGCTCAGTCAGCACCGGCAGGGCGTTCACCAGCTGTTCCCGCGAGCACGCGCTGTACCCGATGACGAGCCCGTGCAGCTTGGCCCTGTTCACGTAGTGCCGGGCCAGGCCGTCCACCCGCAGGCCGCGTTCGAGCGCCTGCCGCGTGAGTTCACGTTCCCGTTCGGCACCAGGCAGCAGCACCACGACGTGCGCGCCCGCGTCGTCGCCGAGCACCTCGATACCGGCCTCCGCGAACGTGTCGATGATGAGCGCACGGCGTTCCGACAGCTCACGGCGCAGCTTGCGCAGGTGCCGGCCGAGGTCGCCCATGCGGGCCAGTTCGACGACGACCCGCTGGCCCGCGGCGGACGGGCTGGTGCCGGTCAGGTCGCGATGTTCCAGCACGGTCGTCGCGATGTGTTCGGGCGCGACCATCCAGCCCGCGCCCAGGGTGGGCGTGAGGATCTTGCTCGTGGTGCCGAGGTGGACCACGACGTCAGGAGCCAGCGCGGCCAGTGACGGCAGCGGGGCGACGTCGTAGCGGAGTTCGCCGTCGTAGTCGTCCTCGATGACGAGCCAGCCGTCGCGCCGGGCCCGTTCGACCAGCGCGACCCTGCGCCCCGCCGACATGCGGCCACCCAGCGGGTACTGGTGGGCAGGCGAGCAGTAGACGGCCCTCACGCCCGCCGGCACGGCGTCCGGCAGCAGTCCTTCAGCGTCGACCGCCGCCTGGACGACCTTCAGGCCGTTGGCGCGGAAGACGCCCACCGCCCGCTGGTAGCCGGGCTCCTCGACGGCCACGGCGTCTCCGCGCTGGAGCACCGCGACCGCGATCTCGGTGAGCACGGCGGTGGTGCCGCCGGTCGCCAGCACCGGGTCGGCGTTGACGGCCAGGCCCCGGTGGCGCAGCAGGTGCTCGGCAATGGCCTCGCGGTATTCCGGCAGGCCCGCGCGTTCGGGACGGGACAACGGGGGTGCGTCCGCCGCCGCGCGCCACGCCCTGCGCCAGGCCGCGCGGTCGAGGCCACCGGCCCAGGGCGCGCCGGTGCCGAGGTCCACGAAGTCGGTGATGGCGGGCGCGACCGGCTTGCGCGAACGTTTGCGCAACGGGCCGGGCGGCGTCGTGGTGACGTACGTGCCGGAGCCGTGCCGACCGGCGATCCAGCCTTCCGCGTGCAACTGTTCGTAGGCGGCGGCAGTGACCGTGCGGGAGACTCCGAGACTGTCGGCCAACGCGCGCGTGGACGGCAATCGGTCGCCCGCGCGAAGCCGTCCTTCCGACGCCGCCGAGCGGAGTGCGTCGGCGAGTTGGACGGCGAGCGGTTCGGCGGACTCGCGGTCCAGCGCGACGGGCAGTGCGGTCTCAGCCAAAGTGGCCTTCTCAGATCAATCAGAAATGGCGCTTCAATGATGCCACTTCCGCGCGCACAGTAGAGACATGACCTCTGACGTGCAGCTCTCCCCCACCCCGCGCAGCACCGTGATCCGCGGCAAGAAGCGAGCCGTCGAAGACCGCCAGGTGCTCTACGACATCCTCGACGCGGGCATGGTGTGCCATCTCTCCGTGGAGGTCGACGGGGCGCCGTTCCTCATCCCCACCGCCTACGGGCGGGACGGCAACACCATCTTCCTGCACGGGTCGACGGGCTCACGGTCCATCAGGAGCATGCTCGAAGGCAAGCAGGTCTGCGTCGCGGTCACGCTGGTGGACGGCGTCGTCTACTCGCGGTCGGTGTTCCACCACTCGATGAACTACCGGTCGGCGATCGTCCACGGCACCGCGAAGATCGCCGAGGACACCGAGCACGCCCTGCGCACGATCGTCGAACACGTCACGCCGGGCAGCTGGGACTACGCGCGCCGGCCGTCCAAGAAGGAACTCGCGCAGACCGCCGCGCTGGAGATCGACCTCACCGAGGCGAGCGTCAAGGTGCGCGACGGCGGGCCTGGCGAGGAGCCGTCCGACCTCGAAGCGAACCTCGTGTGGGCCGGGCACATGCCGCTCATCCAGTCGTGGGGCGCACCGGTGCCGCACGAGACGGACAGGGCCATCCCGCCGCACGTCAGCGAACGGGCCCGTTGATCGGGTCGTAGCGGTACTGGGTCATGGCGCGTGTGCCGTGGCGGTACACGTGGATCGACACGGCCGGATCCACACCGTCGTTGCGCACCTGGTGCACGTAGCCGGGGCCCCACACGCGCGACTGACCGGCGTGAAGCGTGTGCACGACCTGGATCTTCGTGGTCACGACCTCGGTCAGCAGGCCGTTGACCACGGTGAAAGCGCCCGACGTGTGGTCGTGGTCGTGCAGCGACGCGACCTGACCGGGGAGCCAGCTCATCAGCCAGATCTCCTGGTCACCGGTCTTGTCGACCAACGCCGAGAAGCGCTCTTCCGGGTCGTACCGGAGCAGGTGCTTCCAGCGGTCGCGGTCGGCCGCCCACGCCAAAGCGACCCGCACGGGGTGCAGCAGCTGGGTGTTTTCAGGCAGAACGACGCTGTTCTCGGGAACGGCGAACATCGGGGAAAAGTCCTAACCAGGCGAGTGCGCGAAAAGAGGACGCGGGACTATCGCCAGGTACAACAGCAACATGCGTTGAAGGACATGGAGCAGAGGGTCCCGAAATCGGGACCCTCCGTCAATCCAGTCCCAAAGCGTGGGACACGTCCGCGACCAGGTCTCGAGTGTCCTCACAGCCGGCCGAGAAGCGCACCAGGCCTTCGGGCACCGGGTCGCCGAACTGGGCCCGCCGGTCCGCGGTCGAGTGCAGGCCACCGAACGACGTCGCCGCCGACACGAGCTTCGAACGCGACAGGAACCTCTCCACGGCGGCCACGTCCGGCAGTTCGAACGTCAGCACGCCGTTGAACCGCCGCATCTGCTGCGCCGCCACGAGGTACGAGGGATCGCCCGACGCGCCCGGCCAGCGCAGGTTGGCCACCCGGCCCTTCAGCAACGCGTGGATCGCGGCCGCGTTCTCCGCCTGCCGCGCGAGCCGCAGGTCCAGGGTTCCCAGGCCGCGCAACGCGAGCCACGTCTCGAACGGCCCGGGAATCGCGCCGTTCAACGTCCGCGCGTCCCGCACCTTCGCCGCCAGCTCGGGAGAGGCCAGCGTCACGTGTCCGAAAAGGACGTCGCTGTGCCCCGCGACCGCCTTGGTGTCCGAGGCCACCACGATGTCCGCGCCCAGCTCCAGCGGCCGCTGCCCCAACGGCGTCGCCGTCGTGTTGTCCACGGCCAGCAACGCGCCCGCGGCGTGCACCTGTGAGGCCAACTCCGCGATGTCGCAGACGTCCAGACCGGGGTTCGACGGCGTCTCCAGGAGGACCAGCGCAACCCCCTCGAAGGACGGGTACGGCCCGGCCGTCGGCACCTCGACCACGTTCACGTCCATTTCGGACACGAACTTCCTGGTCAGGAAGTAGCCGTCCGACGGGACGACCAGGGTGTCCCCAGCGGACAGCACCGTCCGCAGCAACGTCGAGATGGCCGCCATCCCGGACGGGAAGACGACGCACTCACCGCCTTCCAGCGACCCCAGGGCGGATTCGAGGGCCCGCCACGTCGGGTTGCCGGCGCGGCCGTAGTAGTCCTCGCCGCCCAGGTGGTACGCCGACGCGAACACCGGCTGTGCACCGAAAGGATCTCCCGGCTCGCCTGAAACCGCGTGGACGACCCGTGTGCCGTCACCGAGTTCGGGGGTCACTGGCGTTCGTGCTTCCGGTCGCGGCCCAGCAGCGCGGCACCGAGGTCCCGCACGCTCAGTCCGTCGTGGCAGACCTGGTGGATGCCTTCGGTGATCGGCATGTCGACGCCGTTCGCCGCCGCGAGTTCGCGGATCGACGAGCAGGACTTCACGCCCTCGGCGACCTGTCCGTGCGCGGCTTCCTGCGCCTGCGCGAGAGTGTCGCCACGCCCGAGCCGTTCGCCGAAGGACCGGTTGCGCGACAACGGCGACGCGCACGTCGCCACCAGGTCGCCCAGTCCGGCCAGGCCCGCGAACGTCAGCGGGTCGGCACCCAGCGCCGCGCCCAGCCGTGCCGTCTCGGCCAGGCCGCGGGTGATGATCGACGCCATCGTGTTGTCGCCGTAGCCCATGCCCGCCGCCATGCCGCACGCCAGCGCGATGACGTTCTTGCACGCCCCGCCCAGCTCGCAGCCGACCACGTCGGTGTTGGTGTACGGGCGGAAGTACGAGTTCGAGCACGCGTGCTGCAGGTCGACCGCGCGGTCGTGGTCCGTGCACGCGATGACGGTCGCGGTCGGCTGCTCGACGGCGATCTCCTTGGCCAGGTTCGGCCCGGACACCACGGCGACCTGCGACTCGTCGACGCCGGCGACCTCGCGGATCACCTCGCTCATCCGCTTGAGCGTGCCGAGCTCGACGCCCTTGGACAGCGACACCAGCGTCGCGTCCGGCGGCAGCAGTTCCTTCCACGCCGACAGGTTCACCCGCAGCGTCTGCGACGGCACGGCCAGCACCACCGCGTCCGCCCCGTCCAGCGCCTTCGCCGGATCGGAGGTGGCCGTGAGGTTGGCCGGCAACGAGATGCCGGGCAGGTAGCCGGAGTTCACGCGGGTCTCGGTGACCTCCGAGGCGACGTCCTGACGCCGCGCCCACAGCACGACCTCGGGACCGGAGTCCGCGATGACCTTCGCGAACGCCGTGCCCCACGAACCGGAGCCGAGCACCGCAACACGTTCGATCGCCATGGTGTTCAGGCCTTCCTGGGTCCGTAGAAGCCCTCGGGGGCCGGCTCCTGACGCACCTCGGCCAGGTGCTCCTTGACCGCGCCCATCAGCAGGTCGGTGACCTCACGCAGCATCGGGAGCGTCTCCTCCCTGCCGCGGTAGGCGGAGAGGTCGACCGGTTCGCCGACGAAGTGCGTGATCGTCTTGCGCGGGAACGGCCGGAACTTCTTCGCGTAGTGGTTGTAGAGGTCGAGCGTGCCCCAGCGGGCGACGGGGATGACCGGGCCGTCGTGCTGCAGCGCGAGCCGGGCCACGCCCGTGCGGGAGTTCGCGGGCCAGCCGTCGGGGTCCTTGGTGATCGTCCCCTCCGGGTAGATCACCACGAGCTTGCCGGTCGCCAGCGCCTCGTGCGCCGCACGCAGGCTCTGCTGCGCGTCCGCCGTGCCCCGGTAGACCGGGATCTGCTCCGCGCCCTTCAGGATCGCGCCCATGATCGGCACGTTCCACAGGCTGTGCTTCCCGAGGAAGCGCGGCACCCGGTAGTGCTTGTGCACGAACATGGCGTCGTAGCACGGGTCGAGGTGCGAGATGTGGTTCATGACAAGCAGTGCGGCACCTTCGCGCGGGATGCGCTCACCGTGCACCGTCCGGTGCCTGCCCAGCACGAACGACATCGGGTAGACGATCGCCGCGGCGACCCCGACCCAAAAGCCGCCCTTCTCCCTTTTGGCCACGAGGCCTCTCCTCACCTGCTAGATCTGCGCCCGACAGCACAGTAGTCGGCAAATCGTGGACTATGGCGAGGTGCGGGATGAGATTGACCTAGTGGTCCCGGTCAAGACCCTCGACAGGGCCAAGACCAGGCTGACCAGCGCGACCGGCGGAGATCCGGTCTCACACGCGGCGCTGGCGCTCGCGCTCGCCCTCGACACGGTGAGCGCCGCCGTCGCCACCCCCGGCGTCCGCCGAGTGGTCACGATCACATCGGATCCGGCCGTCG
This sequence comes from Lentzea sp. NPDC102401, assembly GCF_044765805.1. Taxonomy (NCBI): domain Bacteria; kingdom Bacillati; phylum Actinomycetota; class Actinomycetes; order Pseudonocardiales; family Pseudonocardiaceae; genus Lentzea; species Lentzea sp. NPDC102401. The sequence goes on from NZ_JBIWKS010000004.1 coordinate 684,683, forward strand.
CGTCCGAAATGGCCGCTCTCGGCGTCGAGTCGCTGCCGGAGCCCGCCGAGCCCGGACTCAACGCGGCTTTGCGGCACGGCGCGCGCACGCTCCGGTCGTCCCGCATCGGCGCGCTCCAAGCCGACCTGCCGGCGCTCAAACCTGACGAGTTGCAGGCCGCGCTCGGAGCCTCGGCCGGACGGCGTGCGTTCGTGCCGGACCGTCAGGGCACCGGCACGACACTGCTCCTCGCCGCGCCCGGTGGAGAACTCGACCCGAGGTTCGGCGTCGGATCGGCCGGGCACCACCGCGTTTCCGGTGCGGTCGCGCTGATCGGCGCGTGGCCGTCGTTGCGCTGTGACGTGGACACGGAAGAAGACCTGCGGCTCGCGCTCATGCTCGGCCTCGGCACGCACACCGCGAACGCCTTCCCCGCCTGGACAACCTGAGCAGTCGTCACGCGTCTTCCGGGTCACCGGGGTGATCACGACTTGGGAGACTGATGCGAGCGCTCATCGCGCTGGCGGGTGTCACGGCCCTCGCGGGCTGTGTGGCCGCCTTTCCGATCGACCGTCCATCCGACTACACGGCGGAGAGCAAGCTCAGCACGTGCAGGGCGGAGTTGCCCCAGGACTGGAAAGACAGGCTGTCGCGCAACAGGACAGAGGCGGGCTCGCACGAGAAGGTCACCGTCGTCGCCGCGAACGAGGACGCCGGCACGACGCTGGTGAAGACCACTCGCAACAGGACCACCGAGCTCGTGCTGCGCGACCACGGGAAACGCCAGCAGGTCATGGCGGTGCAGAACGACGCGCAGCTCTTCGGCGTCGAGTTCGACGGACGCTGGGTGACGTTCTCCACGACGCCGAGCCCTGCCGACCACACCACGACGACCTACGCGTGGGACTCGCGCAACGACGGCGCGCCCGTGCCGATCGGCGGCAGCGGGGCCGTGGTGCACAACGGCAAAGCCGCCTGGTCGGACAGCAGGGGCGTGCACCTCTACGACCTCGCCAAGAAGAAGGACAGGATCGTCGGCCAGGGCGAGGAACCCGTGTTCCTCGGCGACGCGGTCGTCTGGCTGCAGGACGGGAGGTTCCGCGCCGAGGCGGCGTTGCCCGAGCAGCTGAAGAACGCGGCACCGATCGGCAGCGTGGCGTCCGACGGCAGCACGGTGGTGTGGACGCAGGACGACGAGCTGCGCGGCTGGCGTGAAGGCTGGACCGAACCGCGTGAGCTGGCCGGGATCAAGTCGGTGCCGAGGACGGAGGGCATCGTGTTCCCGCGGGTCAGCGGCGACTTCGTGTCGTGGCAGTCGGAGTCGTCCTACGTCACGGACATCCGCAGCGGCGCGACCATGCACACGACCGAAGGCGCGTACTGGCTGGAAGTCCACGGCGGAGCGTTGACACAGCAGGGCTGGCGCGTCGCGGCGGCCGCCCCGCTGTCGGAGCTTTCACCGCTGAGCAGGTGTTGATGCCGTGACGAACGACACGAAAGTGTTGGTTCAGGCAACGCAACAGGGAACCCCGGCACCTTTACATCCGTATCCCCTGCTGCAAACGACGCATCCCCCGACGTCGTTCCCCGACGCGTTGTCCTGAGGTGTACCTGCATGAGTTCATTGACGCACGCCGACTACCTGGCGTTGCGCCGCTTTCCCGCCCTCGACGGCCTGCGTGCCATTGCCGCGGTGCTCGTCGTCTTCTTCCACTACGGCGGCCCCGACTGGCTCCAGGGCTGGGCCGGTGTCCAGATGTTCTTCGTCCTCAGCGGATTCCTGATCACCACGCTGATGCTGCGCGAGGAGACCAGGACCGGCGAGATCTCGCTCGGTGAGTTCTACCTGCGGCGGGCGTTCCGGATTCTGCCGGTCTACTTCGTGGTCCTGCTCGTGACGGTCGCCGGCTCGGTGCTCTTCGGCACGTTCGTCAGCAACGGGATCGGCTCCGCGCTCAAGTACTTCCTCACGTTCACCAACGAGTTCGCCGGCGCCAGCCCGTACGGACAGTCCTGGTCGCTGGGCATCGAGCAGAAGTTCTACCTGGTCTGGCCGCTGGTGGCGATCGCGCTGGGCACCGTCGTGCTGCGGCGCCGCGCCGGTGCCGCCGTCCTGGGCATGCTGCTCGCGCTGGTGGTCGTGAACTTCACGGCGTCGCACAGCAACCCCGGCTGGCCGCTGCACTACTTCTCGATCCTGACCGGCGTGCTGCTCGCGATCGCGTTGCACAGCCCGCGTGGATTCGCCCTGCTGCGCCCACTGACGAACCGGCCCGCGCAGGTGGTCGTCGCCGCGGGATTCGTCGCGGTGCACCTCAGCGTGAAGCCGATCGCCGCTTTCCTCGACGGGATCAACGGAATTCCCGGTCACGTGCTGGTCATCCCGGTGTACGCGCTCGCGACGGCGGTGCTGCTGACCGCGATGATCGCGCCGGGACCGGCCACGACCTTCCTGTCCACCAAGCCGATGCAGTTCGTCGGCGAGCGTTCGTACTCGCTCTACCTGGTGCAGACGATCGCCGCGACGATCATCGCGTTCTTCTGGCCCGCGTTGTCCGGTCTAGGCCAGTCCGTCGTGGTCACGGCGCTGGGGCTGGCGCTGGCGAGTGTCCTCTACGTGACCGTGGAGATCCCGATGATCAACCTCGGCCGGCGCGTGATCACCCGCCAGCGCGCGAAAGCCGCCGTCAGGGCAGGGCTCGCTCAGCAGGGTGCGCCGCAGGCTCCCACGCCGCAGTCCGAGTCGTCGCGGCTCGCGACCATCGGACAGGCCCAGCCGTAGAACGGGTTCGGGGCGAGCGGCACGGGTTCCCGGTCGCTCTCCCTGGCCAGTTCCCTGGCGTGGTGGGCGGTCAGCGTCACGGGCGTGCCGCTCGCCTGCGCCTCGTAGGCGCCCTTCTCCAGCTGCAGGATCTCGACGCCGCGCGAGATGTCCGCCACGAACACGGTGTTCCGGTGCCAGTACGGCGCCCACGAGGTCGCGGTGTCCGGCCGCCAGTACCCGATCTGGATCGGCCTGGCGGGGTTGGAGATGTCGAGGAACCGCGTGCCCTGGTTGTACCAGGAGTAGGCCACGATCCTCTTCTGCACGTCGAAGTAGTGCGCGGAACACGTGACGTCGCCGGGGATCGTGCCCTCCTGGTCGTCCGGGCTCCAGATGCCGACGGTCCTCATCTCCTTGGGCTGCTCGCCCCAGCCCTCACCGTTGTGCGTGCCCTGCAGCGAGGAGATGACGAACCGGCCCTCGGTCTTGCAGGTGGGCGAACCGAACGCCTCCTCGGTGTGCAGCAGCAACGAGCCCGGCGGGTTCTCGCGCGTGGGCAACGGACCGTCGAGCAGCGTGCGGCCGATCGGGCGGAACGAGTTGTGCGTGAACGAGGTCGGCATGTCCGCCTTCGGCACCGTGCCGCCCGCGTACGCGACGGGATCCCACGCCTTCGCCTCGCGGTACTTGCCGCTCAACGGGTCGCGGTGCCAGCCCTGCGTGTAGTAGCCGCGGGTGCCGTCGTCGCCCGCGACCCACGCGATTCCCTGCGCGTCGACCTGGACGTCGTGCGTGATCTTCCCCTCGCCTGCCTTGCCGCGGACGTCGACGGAGACCGGCAGTTCCTTCGGGGTCTTCGGATCACGGATGTCGGTGACGAAGATCCGCCCGGTCTTGGCATCCGACCTGTCCAGTCCTGCCGTCCAGAGGAACTGGCAGTCGTTGACGCAGGTGCTCGTGTGACCGGTGTTCTGCCGGTGAAAGCTGAGGATCTTGAGGTCGGCGGGGTCCACAGCGGACACGATGTAGTTGCCGGTCGGCCGGTCGCCGGGCAGTGCGCGCCCGAACGAGTTGACCTCGCGCGCCAGGAACGCGAGCTTGCGCTTCGGGTCGACGTTGATGTCCTCGTTCTCCCAGAAGCGCTTCGTCGGGTCGTCGCCCGGCAGCGCCATCTCCTCCTTGGTGAGGTGGTCGAGGAGCTTGGGCTGGTCAAGGTCGGTGACGTCGAACGTCTTGAGCCCGGTCTCCATGCTCACGAACGCCACGTCACGCTTGCCGTACTGGGCGAACGCGATCGAGATGGCCCGTTCCGTACCGGGAAGTGAGGCTTTCAGGCGGACGTTCTTCGCCGCCGCCTGCAGTCGTGGTTTGTCCACCTTCGGAATCCTGGCTTCGGCTGAGGCAGCCGAAGCCAGTCCTGCCGTGGTGAAGGCCAACAGGGTCGCCGCGGTGATCGTGGCCATAACCTTCATGAATCGACCCTGGCAGCGCGCCGAACAACCCGTGTAGGTCCGAACGTCTAGGGTTCTGGTCCGTGCAGGCGACCGTGTCTACTTTTAACAGTGACGGCTCTGCCGTCGTTCTGCGTGATGACGGCGTTCTCGTCGACGTGAGTGCCGAAGCCGTCACGGCGGGTGGCTGGCGAATGCTGCGTCCGGGGCAGCGGGTGACCCTCGAACGTAGTCCCGGCGGGGCCGTTACCGCTCTTCGCATGCCTGTTCTGTGACGAGGAGTTCACCGAACGGACGTTCTGCTTAGGGGCGCTCACGACGATAGTGCGCCACAATGCGTGACGTGAGCAAGGACGACGACAACGACGGTAAGGCGACCCCCTCGCGACGCCGCACCTCCGGTGCGAAAGCGGCAGCGGCGACCCCGCGCAAGCCTCCTCGCGCGGCGACCCGGCGGGTGTCCACGACGCGGGCGAAGGTCGAACGGGGCCCCACGGCCGCCGCTCCGTTGCGCGGCGTGCCTTCCGCGCCGCCTGCCGTGACGCCCAGCGCGATACCGACCGACCTGCCGGACGACCGGTATTTCAACCGTGAACTGTCCTGGTTGGACTTCAACGCCCGCGTGCTCGCCCTGGCCGAGGACTCCTCGCAGCCGTTGCTGGAGCGCGCGAAGTTCCTCGCGATCTTCGCCTCGAACCTGGACGAGTTCTACATGGTCCGGGTCGCGGGCCTGAAGCGCCGCGCGGAGACCGGTCTCTCGGTGCGCAGCGCGGACGGGCTCACCCCGCAAGAGCAGCTCGTGTCGATCTCCAAGCGCACGCAGGAACTCGTGGAGCAGCACGCCCGCACGTTCCTCGACCACATCCGGCCGGGCCTGGAAGAGCACCGGATCAGCATCGTGACGTGGGGCGACCTCACGGACTACGACCGGTTGAGGCTCTCCAACTACTTCAGCGAGCAGGTGTTCCCGGTCCTGACGCCGCTGGCGGTCGACCCGGCGCACCCGTTCCCCTACATCTCGGGGCTGTCGCTGAACCTCGCCGTGACCGTGCGCGATCCCGAGGGCGGCGGCGAGCGGTTCGCCCGCGTGAAGGTGCCGGACAACGTGCCGCGCCTGGTGCGGGTGGAGGGGGACCGGTCGTCCACTTCCGCGACCTTCCTGCCGCTGGAGGAACTCATCGCCGCGCATCTGGGCGAGCTGTTCACCGGCATGGAGGTCATCGAGTGCCACGCGTTCCGGGTGACGCGCAACGCGGACCTCGAGGTCGAGGAGGACCGCGACGAGGACCTGTTGCAGGCGCTGGAACGCGAGCTCGCGCGGCGCCGGTTCGGCCCGCCGGTGCGGCTGGAAGTCGCCGACGACATGACCGAGCACATGCTCGAACTGCTGCTGCGGGAGATGGAGGTCGACCCGCACGATGTCGTGACCGTGCCCGGCCTGCTCGATCTGTCGTGCCTGTGGCAGCTCTACGGCATCGACCGCAAGACGTTGAAGGACCCGGCGTTCGTGCCGGCGACGCACCCGGCGTTCGGGGAACGCGAGACGCCGAAGAGCGTTTTCGCGACGCTGCGCGAGGGTGATGTTCTCGTGCACCACCCGTACGACTCGTTCTCCACGTCCGTGCAGCGCTTCATCGAGCAGGCCGCGGCCGACCCGCACGTGCTCGCCATCAAGCAGACGCTGTACCGCACCTCAGGCGACTCGCCGATCGTCGACGCGCTGATCGACGCGGCCGAGGCGGGCAAGCAGGTCGTGGCGCTGGTGGAGCTGAAGGCGCGCTTCGACGAGCAGGCGAACATCAAGTGGGCGCGGGCGCTGGAAAAGGCTGGCGTGCACGTCGTCTACGGCCTGGTGGGCCTGAAGACGCACTGCAAGACGTCGTTGGTCGTCCGTCAGGAAGGCTCGACGATCCGCCGTTACTGCCACATCGGCACCGGCAACTACAACCCGAAGACCGCGCGGTTGTACGAGGACGTCGGCATCCTGACGGCCGAGCCGACGATCGGCGCGGATCTCACCGACCTCTTCAACGTGCTGACCGGTTATGCGCGCCAGGACGAGTACCGCTCGTTGCTCGTCGCGCCCTACGGCGTCCGCAAGGGAATCGTCGACCGGATCAACATGGAGATCGAGCGCGCGCAGGCGGGCGAACCCTCCGGTGTCCGCATCAAGGTGAACTCGCTCGTGGACGAGCAGGTCATCGACGCGCTGTACCGGGCGTCGCAGGCCGGCGTGCCCGTCGACGTGGTCGTGCGCGGCATCTGCGGCCTGAAGCCGGGCATCAAGGGACTGTCGGAGAACATCCAGGTGCGGTCGATCCTGGGCCGGTTCCTGGAGCACTCGCGCGTCTTCCACTTCGTCGCCTGCGACGAGTACTGGATCGGCAGCGCGGACATGATGCACCGCAACCTGGACCGCCGCGTCGAGGTCGCCCTGCGCGTGGCCGACCCGCGGCTGACCAAGCAACTGGCCGACATGTTCGAGTCGGCGCTCGACCCGCACACGCGCTGCTGGGTTCTGCGCGCTGACGGAGAATGGGAAGCCTCGCCGTCGGACGGCTCGTCCGTGCGGGACCATCAGATGGAACTGCTGCACAGGCACGGAGCTCTTGGGTGATCAAAGCTGCTGGGGCGGTGCTCTGGCGCGATGCGGACGGAAACGTCGAAGTCGCGGTCGTGCACCGTCAGCGTTATGACGACTGGTCGTTGCCGAAGGGCAAACTCGACTCCGGAGAGACGATTCCCGCCTGCGCCGTGCGGGAGATCGAGGAGGAGACGGGCTTCTCCTGCGTGCTCGGCCGCCATCTCCGGCAGGTGTCGTATTCGGTGAAGGGCGTGCCGAAGACCGTCGACTACTACGCCGCTCAGGCCGTTTCCGGTTCCTTCGTCGCCAACGAAGAGGTCGACGTTCTGCGGTGGCTGCCGGTCGCCGAGGCGTCGGAGTTGCTCACCTACGCACCGGACCGGGACGTGCTGGCGGAGTTCGCGCGCCTGCCCGCGGACCTGCTGCTGGTCGTGCTGGTGCGGCACGCGAAGGCAGGGAAGCGTTCCGAGTGGGACGGCGACGACGACCTGCGCCCGCTCTCGGACGCGGGCTGGCGTCAGGCCGCCGCACTGCGCACGTTGTTGCCCCTGTGGGCACCGGTGCGCGTCCACACCGCGCCCAGGGTGCGTTGCGCGGACACCGTGCGGGCCGTGGCAACCGACCTGTCCGTGGAGATGGTCGAGGAGCACCGGCTGTCGGAGGAGGGCTACTGGCCCGACCCGGACGCCGGTCTGGTGCGCCTGCTGGAGGTCGCGGCCGACGAAGGCCGGGCCGTCGTCTCCTCGCAGGGCGGGGTGATTCCGTCCGTCGTGCAGTCGCTGGCGGAGATGGGCGGGCTGCGGCTCGACGAAATCCCCTGCAAGAAGGGCAGCGCGTGGGTGTTGGCCTTCACCAGGCCGTTCGGCACGTGGTCCACTTCGGACTCGCCTTCGAGCTGGCCAACCCTGGTGTCGGCGCACTACCTGGCCTCGCCGCTGCCGCGTCCCTAGTCGCTGCTGCAGACGTTTTCAGCCGCCGTCTTCCCGCTCTGACGAAAGTTCGCCTGTGGCAACCAAGTCGGGCCGGAAGGCGGCGGTTTCGCTTGCACCGGGGGCGTTAGCAGGCGTGGCGGCGTTATTTCTATTGGCGGACCGGCGGTTCGGAGGAACCGCGCCGGGCAATCCTCCAGGCCGGGTTCCGGAATTCTGAGTGGCGTCTCACAGTCGTGCCGCGGGCGGGCTGACTCTGGCTCGGCGGAACGTTTCCGGAGCCTCGGCACAGGCTTCTCTCCTGCCTTGCCACGAATGCGGACGGCTCTCCAGGCATGTCAATCACCTCGGCCCCCACGCCGCCTCAGCCGTGTTCCAGGCGTGCCAGGCAGCTCCTCCACGCCTGCTGCGACTTCCCGGACGCCCCAGGCGACTCCCCCACCGCCTTTCGCGAGTTCGCGACTTCCCGGCGAACTCGCCGCCGTCTGCGGAGCAGCGGCCAAAAAACACGAAGGCCCCGGTGTGCGCACACCGGGGCCTTCCGCGTGGTTCCTGAAGTGACGCAGCCTCCCTCAGGAGGCCCGTCTCACTTCTTCTTGGCAGCCGTCTTGCGAGCAGCCGGCTTCGCAGCCGCGGTCTTCGCAGCGGGCTTGGCCGCAGCCGTCGTCTTGGCGGCAGCAGTCGTCTTGGCAGCAGCGGTCTTGCGGACCGCGGGGGCCTTCGCAGCCGCGGCCGGCTTGGCAGCCGCCTTCGTGGCGGTCGCCTTCGCAGGCGCCTTGGCAGCAGCGGGCTTCGCCGCGGCCGTGGTGGTGCGACGGGTCGCGGGCGCCTTGGTGGCGGCCGCGGCCGTGCGGGTGCGCGTCGTGGTCGTCGCGCGAGTCGTCGCGGCCTTGGTCGCCGGAGCCTTGGCAGCAGCGGGCTTCGCGGCGGCAGCGGCCGCGGGCTTCGCGGCAGCCTTGGCGGCAACGGCCTTCGGCAGCTTCTTCGCACCGCTGATGACGTCCTTGAACGTCGAGCCGGGGCGGAACGCGGGCACGTTGGTCTTCTTGACCTTCACGGTCTCGCCCGTGCGCGGGTTACGCGCGGTGCGAGCCGCACGGGCGCGCTTCTCGAAGACGCCGAAGCCCGTGATGTTGACCTTCTCGCCCTTGTTGACGCTGCGGACGATCACGTCCACGAGGCCGTCAACAGCAGCGCCGGCGGTCTTCTTGTCTCCAAGGCGCTCGGCGAGCGCCTCGATGAGCTGGGCCTTATTCACCGTCAGTCCCTCCCAGGACGCTCACGGCCCTAAGAGAGCGGGCCGACTAGAACGCAACGGTAGGCCCAAAACGCGAGAAATACCAATCGCCACGCCAGATTTTTCGTTGTGGCGTGGCTAATTGCGCCCCTTCGAGGGACAGGAGGCGCCGGATTCGCCCCTCTCAAGGGGAGAATCCGGCCCCCTCTCAGACCGCCGGAAGCGGATCCGTTGTGGGCAGCCAAGTCTGGCGATTGCCCTCGAATGCGCTGATCTCAGGCTCGTGGCGCAGCGTCAAAGCGATGTCGTCGAGGCCTTCGAGAAGGCGCCAGCGGGTGTAGTCGTCGATCTCGAACGGGGCAACCAAGTCCTTGGCGCGAACGGTCTTGTCGGTGAGGTCCACCGTGACCGCCGTGCCGGGTTCGGACTCCAGCAACTTCCACAGCAGCTCGACATCGGACTGGCTGCACTGCGCCGCCACGAGCCCCTGCTTGCCGGAGTTGCCCCGGAAGATGTCCGCGAACCGGGACGAGATGACGACGCGGAAGCCGTAGTCCATCAACGCCCAGACGGCGTGTTCCCGAGAGGACCCGGTGCCGAAGTCAGGGCCCGCAACGAGGACGCTGCCCGCCTTGAACGGCTCCTGGTTGAGGATGAAGTGCTCGTCGCCGCGCCAGGCGGCGAAGAGCCCGTCCTCGAACCCGGTGCGGGTCACGCGCTTGAGGTAGACGGCCGGGATGATCTGGTCGGTGTCCACGTTGGACCTGCGCAGCGGCACACCGACGCCCGTGTGGGTGGTGAAGGCGTCCATGGTCAGACCTCCAGGTCTGCGGGGGCGGAGAGGGTGCCGCGCACGGCCGTGGCGGCGGCGACGAGCGGGGAGACGAGGTGCGTCCTGCCGCCCTTGCCCTGCCTGCCCTCGAAGTTGCGGTTGGAGGTCGACGCGCTGCGCTCGCCGGGCGCGAGCTGATCCGGGTTCATGCCAAGGCACATCGAGCAGCCGGCCTGCCGCCACTCGGCGCCCGCGTCGAGGAAGACCTTGTCCAGGCCCTCGTCCTCGGCCTGCTTGCGCACCCGCATCGAACCGGGGACGACCAGCATCCGTACTCCTGAAGCGACGTGCTTCCCCTTGATGACGTCCGCCGCGGCGCGCAGGTCCTCGATGCGCCCGTTGGTGCAGGAGCCGAGGAACACCGTGTCCACGTGGATGTCGCGCAGCGGCGTGCCGGGCTCGAGGCCCATGTACGTCAGCGCCTTCTCCGCGGCCACGCGCTCGTTCTCGTCCACGATCTTCTCGGGGTCGGGGACGTTCGCGCTCAGAGGCAGGCCCTGGCCGGGGTTCGTGCCCCACGTGACGAACGGAGTGAGCTCGGCCGCGGAGATGTGGACCTCCGCGTCGAAAGTCGCGTCGTCGTCGGTGCGCAGCGTCTTCCAGTACTCGACGGCCGCGTCCCAGTCCGCGCCGGACGGCGCGTGCGGACGACCGAAGATGTAGTCGAAAGTCGTGTCGTCCGGTGCGATCATGCCGGCGCGCGCGCCCGCCTCGATCGACATGTTGCAGACCGTCATGCGCGCTTCCATCGACAGCGCCTCGATGGCGTCGCCGCGGTACTCGAGCACATAGCCCTGTCCGCCACCGGTTCCGATCTTCGCGATGACGGCGAGGATGATGTCCTTCGCCGTGACGCCTTCGCCGAGCGGGCCGTTGACGTTGATGGCCATCGTCTTGAACGGACGCAACGGCAACGTCTGCGTCGCCATCACGTGCTCCACCTCGGACGTGCCGATGCCGAACGCCAGCGCGCCGAACGCACCGTGGGTGCTCGTGTGACTGTCGCCGCACACCACCGTCATTCCCGGCTGCGTGAGGCCGAGCTGCGGGCCCACCACGTGGACGATGCCCTGCTCGAAGTCCCCCATCGGGTGCAGCCGCACCCCGAACTCCGCGCAGTTGCGCCGGAGCGTCTCAACCTGCGTGCGCGACACCAGATCCGCGATCGGCTTGTCGATGTCGACGGTCGGAACGTTGTGATCCTCGGTGGCGATCGTGAGATCGGCCCTGCGCAGCTTGCGGTTCGCAAGGCGCAGCCCGTCGAACGCCTGGGGGCTGGTGACTTCGTGCAGCAGATGGAGGTCGATGTAAAGCAGGTCCGGCTCCGCGCCACTTCCGTGGCGCACAACGTGTGCCTCCCACACCTTCTCCGCGAGCGTGCGGCTCATCGCGACATCTCCCACATTATGGACGCGCCGACAGATCTGGACTTCTCACTGTCTGGGAAGTTAGTATCGGCTTGTGGGACAGCATAGCGGGATCGGCGTGCTGGACAAGGCAGTGGCCGTGTTGAACGCCGTAGCAAAAGATCCTTGTGGCCTGGCCGAGTTGTGCAACCGCACCGGCCTCCCGCGAGCGACCGCGCACCGCCTGGCCGTAGGCCTTGAGGTGCACAGGTTGCTGCGCCGAGGCTCCGACGGCCGCTGGCGCCCCGGCGCCGCTCTGGCCGAACTCGCGGGCGGCGCGACAGACCCGTTGCTGGACGCCGCTTCCTCAGTACTGCCGCGCCTGCGCGACATCACCGGCGAGAGCGTGCAGCTCTACCGCCGCGACGGCATGCAACGAGTCTGCGTCTCCTCGGCAGAACCGCCTTCAGGCCTGCGCGACACAGTTCCCATCGGCGCCAGGCTCCCGATGACAGCGGGCTCAGGCGCCAAGGTCCTGGCCGCGTGGTCAGACCCGGGCACCCAACGCGCAGTCCTGGCCGACGCCGTCTACGGCGAACGCACCCTGCTGGAAGTCCGCCGCCGAGGCTGGGCACAAAGCGTGGCAGAACGAGAACCAGGCGTAGCTTCAGTCTCAGCCCCAGTACGAGACTCCTCAGGCGCCGTAGTGGCCGCAGTCTCGGTAAGCGGCCCAATTGACCGAATGGGCCGCCGCCCAGGCGCCCGCTGGGCAGCGGACCTACTGGCCGCAGCCGAAGCGCTACAAAGCCGCCTCTAAAGCACCAACGCACACCCCCGGCCGCTCTCCCCCAGGGAGGGCGGCCGGCACCTTTCCCACCCCCGACACGCCGCCCATCCCAAACGACACGCGGCAACCACCCCTCAACAGCCCCCAGGGCCATCCGGCCCAACGCCACCCGAAGAAGGGCCCCACGCAAGCGGAAGTCAGGAGAGGCGAGAGGCAAGGCCGAGGAGGCGAAGGTGCCGCGGCGAGAAACGAGCCGGAAGGGCAGCGGGCAGGCCTGGCAAGCGAAGCGGGGCGCAGCGATTACGGGCGGCAACCTGATGGATAGACGGCGATGTCGCAGTGGCTGAGTTTGCTAGACGCCAAGGGATAAGACCCCACAGACCGCCAGGAATGCACGCCCACAAATTGGGTGATCACCGTCACGCAAATCAACAGGACGAGCGAAGCGAGGCCCAACCCATTCGCGAGCGCAGCGAAGCGCTGACCGAATGGTCCGGGCAACACCCACGCCGGGGGTCCGGGGGCGGAGCCCGCCGGCTGGGGGTCTGGGGGCTCGGCCCCCAGAGGACGCATGCGAAAGAGGCCTGTCTGCGCACTCCGCAGACAGGCCTCTGACACCTCTGTAGCCCCGAAGGGATTCGAACCCTCGCTACCGCCTTGAGAGGGCGGCGTCCTAGGCCGCTAGACGACGGGGCCCTAGAACTTCTTGCTGGTTTGAACCTTATCAGATCGCTCTGGCCGGTCCAAATCCGGCTATTCAATTCTATTTTCAGCAGCTCCGAAAGCTTACCCGAGGGCAGTTCTTCCGCAGCAGCTGGGGTACCAGGACTCGAACCTAGACTAACTGAACCAGAATCAGTCGTGCTGCCAATTACACCATACCCCATTGGCTTTCACGATCGACTTCGTTGTCCCGAAGGAGTTCCGAGGTCCTCGTTGCTGCCGTGAGAAATACTAGACCACGCCCCCACCAGAAGTGAAATCGGCCCCCACCTGAACGCATACACGCAGGTAGGGGCCGGTCTCAGAGCACATCTCAGGCGCTGGCGGTGGAGAGCTCGCAGACGAGGAGCTCCGGCAGTTCCGCGAGCGTCGTGATGGACGACAGACCCGCGGGCAGTGTGCCGCCGGTGGGGCCGGTGCGGTTGATCCAGACGCCGTGCATTCCGGCGTCGCGCGCACCGATGGCGTCGGCGTGCAGGCGGTCTCCCACGTGGACGGTGTCGCCGGGCGAGACCCCCAGGGCGAGGCACGCGGTGTGGAAGATCACGCGGTCCGGCTTGGCGCAGCCCACCTCGCCGGCGATGAGGACAGCGTCGAAGTACTCGGAGAGACCGAGCTGGGCGATCTTGACGCGCTGGTGACGGCCGGACGCGTTGCTGATCGCGGCGATGGGCAGGCCGGTGGCCCGCAGCCAGTCGAGCATCGGGATGACGTCCGGGAACAGGCACCAGCCGGAGCTGAGGACCTCCTGGCGGCCGATCTCGCGGCGGGTGGCTTCCTCCAGCTCGAGGTCCTCGCCGAGTGCGGCGAAGAAGGCCTGGGTGCGGATGTTGCGCATCGCCTCGTACTGGAGCTCACCGGCGAGCTGACGGGAGACGTGGTCGTCGGTGATTCGCTGCCACAACGACCAGGCGTCGGCGTTACCGACCATCGAGGCCAACGCGGCTCGCGATGAACTGCTGTAGTCGACAAGTGTGTCGTCGACGTCCAGGCAGACAGCGCGGATCTCGCCGGTTCTCTTACGCGTGAAAGTCGGGGACGCAGTTGTCACTCCGGAAGGTTAGGTGCGAGGGGGCCTCGTCCGATTCGGCTAACGAGGTGATTCCTATAGGTCCTTGCACGATCCAGCGGACCTCGAGGCCCCGAACGAACCAGTGACACTCCTCCGAGCGCCGAATGCAATCACCCGGTCGAGTGTTATTCGGCGGTGCAACGATCCCTGCCCGAACGGGCGGTTCCGCGAGCGCGACACCCTAGCTCGCACAACGACATCCCGCACCAGCCGCAACCTTTTCGATGCCTGGGTTCTCAGACTGTCCACATTGGACCGACCCGGACGAGAGCCGCGCCACTGGAACTCCGCTTGACGCACCTCGCGATCAAGAGCATGCTGGAGTTAATTCAACACTGGTTGAAAAGAGGGGATCGACATGGAGAGGACGACCTGTCTCGTCGTCGGCGGCGGACCTGCCGGAATGGTGCTGGGACTGCTCCTGGCACGCGGTGGCGTCGAGGTCACGGTGCTGGAGAAGCACGGTGACTTCCTGCGCGACTTCCGCGGCGACACGGTGCACGCGTCGACGCTCAACCTGCTGGACGAACTGGGGCTCGGTCCGGCGTTCGAGCAGGTGCCGCACCAGGACGTCGACAAGATCGAGGCCCTGCTCGACGGCGGCGCCAAGGCCACGATCGCCGACCTGTCGCGGCTTCCCGGCCCGAACAAGCGCATCGCGATGGTGCCTCAGTGGGACTTCCTGGACCTGCTGGCGGACGCGGGCAAGCTCGAACCGACGTTCACGCTGCGGATGAACACCGAGGTCACCGCGATCACCAAGAGCGGCAACAGGGTCACGGGAGTGAAGTACCGGGACCGCGTCGACGGGCACGAGGGTGAGATCACAGCGGACCTCGTCGTGGCGGCGGACGGGCGGAGCTCGATCCTGCGCGCGGCCGTGGAACTGCCGGTCTACAGCTTCGGCGCGCCGATGGACGTGTGGTGGTTCCGCCTGCCTCGCAACGAAAGCGACCCGGTCAAGGGTGGGGGCGGCAGGTTCAGCGCCGGCAGTGGACTCGTGCTCATTCCACGCGGCGAGTACTTCCAGTGCGCTTTCCTGATCCGCAAGGGAACGGACGAAGCCGTGCGCGCCGAGGGTGTCGAGAAGTTCCGCGAACGGGTCGTCACGCTCGTCCCGTGGCTCGCGGACCGGGTCGAGCACATCAGGACCATCGACGACCCGAAGCTGCTCGACGTGAAGCTGGACCGGTTGCGGCACTGGCACGTCGACGGGCTGCTGTGCATCGGTGACGCAGCGCACGCGATGTCACCGGTCGGCGGAGTGGGCATCAACCTCGCCGTGCAGGACGCGGTCGCCGCGGCCACCGTGCTCGCGCGCCCGTTGCGGGACGGCGGGGTCACGAGCGCGACGCTCGCGAAGGTGCGCGGGCGCAGGCTGTTCCCGACCGTGGTGATCCAGACGATGCAGCGGGTCATCCACCGGCTGTTCCTGGGCCGCAAGCTCGACAGCACGGCGACGGTCTCGAACACCGGCACGCCGTTCATGCTCAAGGTCGCGCGGAAGCTGCCGTTCCTGCAGGCGGTGCCGGCCTACATGATCGCGATCGGGCCGCGTCCCGAGCACGCGCCGGACTTCGCGCGCAGGGCACCGCAGACCATCGCTAGGTCGTGACGAAGGCCTCGGAGCTCTCGCCGAGCACCAACGCCACGGCATGGGCGCGGTCACGGGCGCCCAGCTTGCGCAGGATCGCCTTCACGTGGGTCTTCACGGTGTCGTTGCTGATGAAGAGCCGCTGGGCGATGCGCGCGTTGTCCATCCCCTTCGCCATCTCGGCCAGCACGTCGAACTCCCGTGCCGACAGCCGGCCGAGTGACGCGGGTGGAGGCATCCGCGACGGCAGGCGCGCGAGCGATCCCACCCGCGCGTCGATCGTGGCGGGAGCACCCCGCACCGCGGCCGCGATCAGCGGTAACAGCTCGGCCACCGGCGAGGTCTTCAGCAGGTAGGCCACCGCGCCGGCGTCGAGAGCGGCGCGGGCCCAGCTCGGACTGTCCGCATTGGACAGCACGACGACGCGGGCGCTCGGTCTGTATTGCGCCGTGTCCCGCACGGTGCGCAGCGGTCCGGCGCCCGGCACGTCGAAGTCCGTGACGACCAGGTCCACCACAGTGCCGCGCAGGCTGCGCGCAGCCTCGGCCACGGTGTGGGCGATGCCCACAACGCGGAAGCAGTGCGTGCGGTGCAGCGAAAGCCGCAGCCCTTCGGTGATGAGCTGCGATCCGTCGACCAGCAACACACGGGTGGACGCCAGGTCCGTCATGACACCGGGAAGTTACTCGCGGGTACCCGGATGCGTAACCTGCCGGACGCCGGATTGCTCCGTACGGCTACCTATTTGCGACCGGATTGGTGAGCGTGCCGAGGCCGTCCACAGTCACGGAGACCGTCTGTCCGGCCCTCATCGGCCCGACGCCGGCCGGCGTACCGGTCAGGATCAGGTCGCCCGGCAGCAGCGTCATGATGCCGGAGACGTACTCCACGAGTGACGGAATGTCGTGCACCATCAACGAAGTACGGCCGTCCTGTTTGACTTCCCCGTCGACTTCGGTGACGACGCGGACGTCGGAGGGGTCGAACTCGGTCTCGATGAACGGACCCAACGGACAGAACGTGTCAAAACCCTTGGCACGCGTGAACTGCACGTCCTTCTTCTGCAGGTCGCGCGCCGTGACGTCGTTGGCGATCGTGTAACCCATGATCACACTGGCGGCCTTGGCCTTCGGCACGTCGCGGCACGGCTGGCCGATGATGACCGCCAGTTCGCCCTCGAAGTCGACGCGCTCGGACACGGCCGGGAGCTTGATCTCCACGTTCGGGCCGACCACCGACGTGTTGGGCTTGAAGAACAGCAACGGCTCCGCGGGAACCTCGTTTCCGAGTTCCTTGGCGTGGTCGGCGTAGTTCCGCCCCACACCAATGATCTTGGTGGGCAGGATCGGCGCGAGCAGCCTCACGTCCGCCAGCGGCCACTTCCGGCCGGTGAACGTGGGCGTGCCGAAGGGGTGTTCGGCGATTTCCGCGGCCTCGTCGCCATGAACGGCGACGAAGGCCACGCCTTGGGGATGAGCAATTCGGGCGATGCGCACGGCCCCAGTTTACGAGGTCAGCCGCTTCGCATGGATTTGTGCACCAGCGCGTCACACAACGCCAGCCAACTCGCCTCGACGATGTTCCCGTGCACACCCACCGTCGTCCACTCCCGCTCACCGTCGGTGGACTCCACCAGAACACGGGTCACGGCATCGGTACCGGGATGTTCGGTCAGGATGCGCACCTTGTAGTCGGCCAGCTCCACAGTGTCCAACCAGGACAGGTGCGGCAACAACGCCTTGCGCAACGCCGCGTCCAGAGCGTGCACGGGCCCGATGCCCTCGGCCGTCGCGATGACCCGCTCCCCCGCCACGTGCACCTTGACCGTGGCCTCGGACACGATCTCGCCGTCCGAGCGGTGATCGAGCACGACCCGGTAGGACTCCAAGGTGAAGGGTGGAGTGTCCAGTTCGGACAGCTCGGTGCGCAGCAGGAGCTCCATCGAGGCGTCGGCGGCCTCGAACGACCAGCCCTTCGCCTCCAACTCCTTCACGCGCTTCAACGCGCTGCCGACCTCGGTCCCCCGGCCGGCCAGGTCGAGCCCGAACTCACGTCCCTTGAGTTCGATGCTCGCCCGACCGGCCATCTCGGTGACCAGCACCCGCATGTCGTTGCCGACGGTGTCCGGATCGATGTGGTTGTACAGCTCCGGATCCACCTTGATCGCGCTCGCGTGCAGACCCGCCTTGTGAGCGAATGCTGACGACCCGACATAGGCCTGGTGGGTGTCGGGTGCGATGTTCGCGATCTCGGCCAACGCATGGGAGACACGGGTGAGCTCGGCCAGCGCTCCGATCGGGAGCACCTCCATGCCGAGCTTGGTCACGAGGTTTCCCACGACGGCGAACAGGTCCGCATTGCCTGCCCGCTCGCCATATCCGTTGGCGGTGCACTGAACGTGCGTCGCGCCCGCCTGAACGGCCGCGAGTGTGTTCGCCACCGCGCAGGACGTGTCGTCCTGGCAGTGGATTCCTACCCGGAAACCGGTCTTCTCGACGACCTCCGCGACCGTCTCCGCGAGCCCCAACGGCAACTGCCCGCCGTTGGTGTCGCACAGCACGACGACGTCCGCGCCACCCTCCACAGCGGACTCCAGCACGCGCAACGACGTGTCCGGCGAGAACGCGTACCCGTCGAAGAAGTGCTCGGCGTCGAGAAAAACGCGCCTTCCGTGGTCCTTCAGGAACCGGACGGTGTCGCGCACCATCTTCA
The DNA here is from genome assembly GCF_044765805.1 of Lentzea sp. NPDC102401. Lineage (NCBI taxonomy): Bacteria > Bacillati > Actinomycetota > Actinomycetes > Pseudonocardiales > Pseudonocardiaceae > Lentzea > Lentzea sp. NPDC102401. The sequence continues at coordinate 702,693 of NZ_JBIWKS010000004.1, forward strand.
GGTTCTCGCCGGCGTCCGTGCGCAGTGCGCGCTCGATGTGCCTGAGGTCCGACTTGGCCACCAGCGTGACCACCGGCGCCTGACTGTCGAGCAGCGCCTTGACCTGCGGGTCTTCCTCGACCTTGACGCCGGCCTTGCGCGTGGCCCCGAACGCGACCAGCTTGGCGTGCTTCAACTCCAGGTCCCCGGCCGCGGCACGAGCGAAGAACTCCGTGTCCTTGGGCAGTGCGCCAGGCCAGCCGCCCTCGATGAACCCGACGCCGAGCCCGTCCAGCAGCCGCGCGACCGCGAGCTTGTCCGTGACGGAGTACGAAATGCCCTCACGTTGTGCGCCATCGCGCAACGTCGTGTCGTAGACGTGGAACTCGTCGGTCGGGCCGGCCATCGGGGTTCATCTCCTCATCCGGGCAAACAAAAAGACCCCCCGCGGGATGCGAGAGGTCTGCGCGTCGGGTGCCAGGGGCGGCAACTACCCGACGCGCTCGTCAATAATGATGGCAACGTGCTGAAGCATGTCGGCGATGCTGCCACAGCCCGGCGCGGTGTACCAAGCGACGGGAGGAAATCTCCCACTATCTGGTCACGGGTTCACGCCTGTGACTGAACGCGAAGCGCCCTTCCGCTGGAACAGGAACCGGCCGCCGCACCCGCCCCGCGCGGTGCCGCGCGACGCCTCACCCCTGGGACAGGAACTTCGCGAACGCCTCGATCGAAGCCGCGTTGCGAGGCGACTCCACCAACGCCGCATACGGCAGCGAGAAGAACCGCTTCCCCCGAACCGCGGGCGAGTTGGCGAGCGGGGCGAAGCCCTCCAGGAACGCCTGCTTCTGCTCAGGGGTGTTCGCCTCCCCGTCCGCGTAGTCCACGATCAACACGACATCCGGGTCCCGCTGCACGACGGTCTCCCAGTTGACCGTCGTCCAACTGTCGTTGAGATACCCGAAGATGTTGTCCCCGCCGGCCTTCGAGATCACGTCCTGAGGCGCGGCGTTCTTCCCGGACGTGAACGGCTGGTCCTGCCCGCTGTCGTAGAGGAACACCTTCGGCCGAGGCTTGCCCTCCATCAACCGTCCGGCGGCGGCGATCTGCTCCTGGTACCCCTTCACGAGCTCCTCGGCCTTCGCCTCGACCCGGAAGATCTTCCCGAGGTTGCGCAGGTCCGTGTACAGCGCGTCCAGCGCGGGCATGATCCCGCGCTGCTTCCCCACCCCGTTCCGGCAGGCCTCGGTCAGCTGGTACGTCCCGATCCCCAGAGCCTTCAACGAGTCCGGCGTGAACCCGGTGCTCTCGCTGAACCCGTAGTTCCACCCGGCGAACACCAGATCGGCGTTGACCCCCTGCACGACCTCCTTGGAGATCTTGTCGGACAGGTGTTTCACGCTGCCGAACTCGGCCTTCCACGGCGAGGTCCGCACGTCGACGGTGTCGACACCGGACACGACGTAACCCGCCATCCGGTCCTTCAACCCCAGCGCGAACATCAACTCGGTGATGCCGGTGTCGTTGGTGACCACTTTGGACGGAATCCTGTCGAACGTGACCTGCTGACCGCAGTTCGTGACGGTCACCGGGTCGGACGCGGAGGTGTCCTGGGCGACCGTGGCGCCGCAGCCGGAGATCAACAGCACAGCCGCGCACACAACAGTTCTCAAGGGGTGACCTCCTGGTCGAACAGGAGCTGGGGAACTCCCGTGGTCGGATGCCGCACGACGTGCGCGGTGACGTGGAAAACCTTGGCGATCAGTTCAGGTACGAGAACGTCCACAGGCGTGCCCGACGCGACGATCCGTCCTTCGTCCAGCACGTACAGCCGATCGCAGAAGGAAGCGGCGAGGTTCAGATCGTGCAGAACCGTCAGAACCGTGACGCCCAGCCCACGCGTGAGCCTCAACACGTCGAGCTGATGCCGGATGTCGAGGTGGTTGGTGGGCTCGTCCAGCACGAGCACGCGCGGCTCCTGGGCGATCGCGCGAGCGATGAGAACGCGCTGACGCTCCCCACCGGACAGACTGAGGAAGCTGCGCGAAGCGAGATGCGAAACGTCCACGGTGGACAGTGCCTCGGAAACCACCCGGGAATCACGCGCGGGATCGCGGTCGTGCGGCAGCCTGCCCATCTCCACGACCTCGGCGACCGTGAAGTCGAACTCGACCTGCGACTCCTGGGTCAGTGCGGCTAGGTGGCGGGCGACGTCGTGTCGTTTGTGGACGTTCTCGCCGTCGAGCAGGACGGTGCCGGCGTCGGGCTTGAGCGCCCGGTACACGCAGCGCAAGGTCGTCGACTTGCCGCTGCCGTTGGGGCCGACGATGCCGACGACCTCACCAGAGGCGGTCAGCGAAATGCCGGAGATGATGTTCCGGACGGTGACGTCGTGCAGCTCGACGCGCATCAGCGGCCTCCGAAGACGTAGGACCTGCGGCGCATCAGGAAGATGAAGCACGGCACGCCGAGTGCGGCCGTGATGACGCCCAGCGGCAGTTCCTCCGGCGCCGCGAGCATCCGCGCGGCCACGTCGACCCAGACCAGGAACGACGCTCCGGCCAGCGGTGCGAGGGCCAGGACCTTGCGGTGATCGGCGCCGACGACCATGCGCGTCAGGTGCGGCAGCATCAGCCCGACGAACCCGACGGCACCGCTGACCGCCACCAGCACGCCGGTCATGGCGGCGGTGACGATGAACAGGTGCGTGCGGAACCGGTCGACCGCGACGCCGAGCGTGGTCGCGGTCTCGTCGCCCATCGCCAGCGCGTTGAGCTGCCGCGCCTTGGTCGCCAGGTAGACGATTCCGGCCGCGGTCACGACGGCGGCGACGGGCAGCGACTGCCAGTTCGCCCCGCCGAGGCTGCCGAGCAACCAGAACATCGCGGCCCGCGCCGCCTCACCGCGCGGCGCCTGGAACACCAGCAGCATCGCCACGGCGGAGAACCCGTACGCGAGCGCAGTCCCGGTCAGCACCAGCCGCAACGGTGTGAGCCCTCGGCTCGTGCGCGCGGTGATGTAGACCAGGGCCGTGGCGCCGAGACCGGTCAGGAACGCCCCCACCGACAACGCGTAGACGCCGAGGCCGGACAGGATTCCGAGCGTCGCCACGGCCGTCGCCCCCACGCTCGCGCCCGACGAGATGCCGAGCACGTACGGGTCTGCCAACGCGTTGCGCACCATCGCCTGGATCGCGACGCCGACGGTGCTCAGACCCGCTCCCACGACCGCGGCCAGCAGCACGCGGGGAAGCCGGATGTCCCAGACGATGTGGTACTGCCCGGCGAGATCGGCGGGGATCGTGCCACCGGTCAGCGCCGCCCACAGCAGTTCGAGCGTGAGGTCGAACGGAACGGAGACCGGGCCGAGCGCGACGCCCGCGACGAGGCTGACGGCGAGCACGCCGACGAGCGTGCTGATCTTGGAGAGCACTGGGTCCTTCCCGCAGTCCACGGCGGAGTCGGAAGTTCTCGGGCACCGTGAGCGGGTGTTCGGGCTCGTCCCAGGTGGGACCTACCGTTGCGGGTCAGCGCCGGACTTCGACCGGTCTTCCCCCACGCACGACTGACCCGACCCTACCTGCGAAAACAGAAAGTTCGAAAATTCTCCGGGTGTGATGTCGATCCGGTCCGCGGCCCGTTCGACCTGTGGACGTCACCGAGGAAGACACCGAGCGAGGAGATCCACCGTGAAGTACATGCTGATCATGCGCGCCACCGACGAGGCCTACGCGAACATGGGCGAGTTCGACTTCGACAAGATGCTGGAGATCGTCGGCGCGTTCAACGAGGAACTGATCCGCGCCGGTGTGCTGCTGGCCGCCGAGGGTCTCTCCGAACCGTCCGAGGGCGTCGTCGTCGACTACTCCGCCGAACCGCCGGTCGTCACGGACGGCCCGTACGGCGAGACCAAGGAGCTGTTCAACGGCTTCTACCTGCTCAACGTGTCCTCGAAGGAGGAGGCGATCGAGTGGGCCAAGCGCATGCCGCTGATCGGCCCGGGGTTCAAGACCGAGATCCGGCGCGTGCCGACGATCGACGAGTTCCCGCAGGACAACGAGTGGATCAAGAAGGAGCGCGCGTGGCGTGAGGCCAACGGCCAGCTCTGACCGACGCGCGGAAACGCCGAAGCCCCGGCCGGAAGATCCGGCCGGGGCTTCAAAACGTCAAGCGGATGAACCTCAGCCAGTGCGGACGTTCGACGACACGAGTGCCGCGAGACGGTCGCCGATGGCGTAGGTGGCCCCAGGCGACTGGTGGTCCCTGGTAGCGAGATCAAAGGCCACGGAGGCCTCGATCCGGCGGGCCGACTCGTGCTCGCCGAGGTGGTCGAGCAGCAGCGCGACCGACAGCACGGCGGCCGTCGGGTCCGCGATGCCCTGGCCCGCGATGTCCGGCGCCGAACCGTGCACCGGCTCGAACATCGACGGGTTGCGGCGGGTCACGTCCATGTTTCCCGACGCGGCCAGGCCGATGCCACCCGTGACGGCGGCGGCGAGGTCGGTCAGGATGTCGCCGAACAGGTTGTCGGTGACGATCACGTCGTAACGGCCCGGGTCGGTGACCATGTGAATGGTCGCCGCGTCCACGTGCTGGTAGGCCACGGTGACGTCCGGGTGCTGCAGCGAGACCTCCTCCACGACGCGCGACCACAACGAGCCGGCGTGCGTGAGGACGTTCGTCTTGTGCACCAAGGTCAGGTGCCGGCGCTGACGGTTCGACGCACGCGCGAAGGCGTCCCGAACCACGCGCTCGACGCCGAACGAGGTGTTCAGCGAGACCTCGGTGGCGATCTCGTGCGGCGTGTCCTTGCGGAGCAGGCCGCCGTTGCCCGCGTACGGGCCTTCCGTGCCCTCGCGGACCACCACCATGTCGATCTCCGGCGGGTCCGCGAGCGGGCTGCGGACACCGGGGTAGAGACGAGCCGGGCGGAGGTTCACGTGGTGGTCGAGTTCGAAGCGCAGCCTCAGAAGCAGGCCCCGCTCCAGAATTCCGCTCGGCACCGACGGGTCGCCCACCGCGCCGAGCAGGATCGCGTCGTGCTGGCGAAGCTCTCCCAGCACCGACTCGGGCAACAACTCTCCCGTGGCGTGCCAGCGCGCCGCGCCGAGGTCGTAGCGAGTGATCTCGGCCGCCGGAACGACCTCTCCGAGGACCTTCAGGGCCTCAGCGATGACCTCGGGCCCGATCCCGTCTCCTGGGATCACTGCGAGCCGCATCCACACACCTCCCAGGTGTCAGTCCCCAATTGGTGGGACTACTTTCCTTCGCGAAAGGCTACCGGCATCCAGGCCGCCCGCCGCATGCCGGACACCCCATCGGGGTGTTATCTCCCGTACTGCGGGACACCCACACGGCCCATATCCCACTTTCGAGTGTCACTCGACCGCAGGAACGGGGTCGCGTCAAGGGGTGACGGCAGGCAGTTCCTGGCCGTGACGTGCCGAGAGGCCCGGTTCCCAACGAGGAACCGGGCCTCTCGTGAAACATCCGATCTAGTAGGCGCCGCCCCGGCCACTCGACTTCACCAGGACGACCGACGCGCGGTCACCGTTGGCGTTGTGGTGGTTGAGGACCAGCAGCCCGTCGGACTTGTCGGCCTTCAGCGAGGCCTCGTTCTTGTTGACGACGAGCGCGGTGCCCGGCTTCGCGAGGTACGAGAGCGCCGCGTCGCCGCCGCCCTGCGCCCACAGACCCGGCTTGAGCGGGTCGTAGGACAGGTTGCGGTCGATGACGTCGACGAGCTTGTTCGCGTTGCCCGGCGCGGCGTAGTAGCCACCGACGCCCACGACGTACGAGAGGCGAGCCGTGTCCTTCGTCGCGTCGATGCCCAGTGCGCTCAGCAGCACCGGCAGGACGACGACGTTGGTGTCCTGGACGTTCGCGTCGACGTCGCCGAACAGGCCGTTCACGCCCTGGATGTCGACGGTCTCGCCCGTCTTCAGGTCCACGGTGGACGCGACCAGCAGGTCGGTGTCGGTCAGACGGGTCGCGAACACCTCGAAGTCCGCCGTGCCGTCACCGTTGGTGTCGATGTCGACGAACGGGATGGTGTTCTTGCCCAGGTTGTACCAGTTGCCCCAGGTCGCGACACCGAACGCGAGCAGCGCCTCCTCAGGCTTGCCCTGCGCCTTGGCCAGCGGGGCCGTGGAGGCCGCGCCGACGTAGCGGAGGTCGCCGCCCTTGGCGGTCTCGTTGAGCGCGCAGTTCTCGGTGACGTTGCGCTTGCAGTCGCGCAGCTTCGGCGACTGGGCCTGCAGCTCGAGAACGCTGATCAGCGAGCGGTAGGCCTGCGAGCCGGTGCCCTGGTCGATGCCCTTGCCGGACACGTTCAGGACGGCCTGCTTGCTGTTGCCCGAGAACTTGAGGCTGGACGCGGTCTTGATGTCCGCGACCGGCTTCGGCGCCGAGTAGACCGACAGGCGCAGCGGCACGGTGGCACCGGCGGTCGGCGTGAAGGTCACGCGACCGGAGGCGTCCGCGAGGAACTGGCGCGGCACGTCGAGCTGGTTGGCCTCGACGGTCGAGTCGACCGTCTTGCGCAGCGCCTTCGGGTCGTCGATCTTCAGGGTCACCTTGACGCGCGCGACTCCGCGCGGGCTCAGCTTCACCTTGTCCTGCGAGAGCACGTAGCTCACGCCGGGGATCGTCGTGGCCGCGGTGTAGCCGACCTTGTACTCCACGGCCTTCGTGGACTTGTTGACCAGCTTGATGGTCTTGGACTTGGAGACGGCCTTGGCGACCTCGACGACGCCGAAGTTCGCGCTGACGTAACCGTTGTCCTCCTCGACGTACGCGAGGACCTGGTTGTCGATCGCGGACTTGCCGTCCACGCGGCCGGTACCGACCCGGTTGGGCGCGAAGGTCTTGCCGTCCTCCTTCACGTCCGCACCGGCGGTGTTCATGATCGAGGCCTTGACCTCTTCCAGCGTCCAGTCCGGGTGCGCCTGGCGGACCAGGGCGGCGATGCCGGCGACGTGCGGGGACGCCATCGACGTACCCGAGATCACCAGGCGGTCGTTGCCGGAACCGACGGCGGTGGACGAGATCGTGTCACCGGGGGCCGCGACGTCCGGCTTGATGGACTGGCCGCGGGTGCCACGGCTGGTGAACGCGCTCGGGGTGTCCGAAATGGACTGGTCGTACGTCGGCACCGTGGTGCGCAGGACGCCTGCCAGGCGAACGGTCAGCGTGCCCGCGTCCAGCAGCGGGCGCACCTGGCTGGTGGCGTCACCGGTGAACTGGAAGACCGGGATGGTCGCGTTGCCCGCGATGCCCGCGTTGAAGTTGTTCAAAGTGGACGACAGCACCACGCCCGCGGCACCGGCGGCCTGCGCGTTGTTGGTGCGGCCACCGGAACCACAACGGCGCGTCGCGTCGTTGTCGTCCCACTCGAGCCACACGTACTTGCCCGCGAGGGCCTCGGTGATCGGCTGGCAGCCGTCGAGGTTGCCGGCCTGGGTCAGCTTCACGACCGGCAGGGTCTTGTCGTAGTCCAGGTAGCCGGTGAAGTTCTGGCTGTACTGGCCGGGCTTCGCGCCCTGTCCGGTGACCACGGCGCCGTCACGAAGCACGGACGAGTCGCGCACGGACGCGACGGTCAGCGCCTCGGGCGTGTTGCCCGGCGAGCCGCCGATGTCGTAGAGGTCGCCGCCGTTGCCCGCGGAGAAGACCGGCATGACGCCGACCTTGTACAGCTTCTTCACGAAGAGGCTGTCGGGGTCGTCCGGGGCGCCGTAGTCGGAGCCGAGCGACAGGTTGACCACGTCGAGGTGGTCGGAGAAGTCGCCGTCACCGTCGGGGTCGAGCGACCAGTCGAGCGCCTGCGAGGTGACGTTGGTCGAGCCCTCGCAGCCGAAGACCTTCAGCGCGAAGATCTGGGCCTTCGGCGCGGTGCCGGGGCCGATCTTCATCTCGTTGAGCTTCGCGGCGTCCAGCTTGGTGTAGTCACCCTTGAACGTGCTGCCGTCGGCGTTCTCGCCGAAGCCGGCCGTGGTGCCCGCGACGTGCGAGCCGTGGCCGTTGCAGTCGATGGGGTTCGGGTCCGGCTTCGGCGTGTTGATCGCCGGGTCGGTGCTCTCCCCGTCGTAGTCCTCGCCGACGAAGTCGTACCCGCCGACGACCTTCGCGGTCGGGAAGTTCGGGTCCTTCACGCGCGGGTCGACGGCCTTGAACGCCTCGACCGTGCCGGGGCCGCCGAAGTTCGCGTGCGTGTAGTCGACACCGGTGTCGATGATGCCGACGCGGACGTCGTCGCCGAGCTTGCCGTACTGCTGCCAGACGTTGAGCGTCCTGGTGAGCTGGACGGCGTTCGAGTTCTGGCGCTTCTTCGGCACGACCGGGTAGACGGCGAGAACGTCCTGGCGCTGGGCCAGTTCGCGGACCTTCTGCGCGTCGGCCTTCACGACGACGCCGGGGACGCCGTTGGAGGTGCGGTAAAGCTCCTTGGTCTGCGTGTCAGCGCTCTTGAGCTGGCCGACGACCTGGTCGACCGTGGCCGACGTGTCGTTCTTGGCCTGCTTGGCGGCCTGCTTCGCGACCTCTTTGCCCTGGCTCTTCTTCTCGTCGAACGCGTCGACGGCCGGCTTGCGGTCCAGCGCGACGAACGCGGTGACCGAGCCCGCGGCGTTCAGCCTGGGAGAAACCTTGAGGTGCAACGCTTTCGCGTCCAACCCGTGCGCACCCTTGACCGGCTGCGCGAGCGGTTCGCTCTGCGCCTGTGCCGTGGCAGGTGCGATCAGCAGTGTGGTGATGGCAGAGAACACCACCAGACTCGATCGTCTCTTCACAACGTTTGCCCCAACCGAGGTGTGTGCCTTCGACCCGAAAAGACAGTGCCGTGCCCTCTACGGCACCGGGTCAACCTCGTGGGGACGCTAATCGCTGATCGTGTGTCTGCGACTGCCCCGAAAGTATGAATGTGGTCTACAGATAGTTGCCTGTTACGACTTCGTTGTGAACGACGACGAACACGGGAAGGGGACTTTGCCCGTCCCCTTCCCGTTTGTCGTGACTATCCGAAGTCGACAGACCTGACGGTGCGCGCACCGACGGAGGCACCGATCGGGTCGAGCACCTGGGTGTCGACCGGGCGGTCGACGCGCAGCACCATGACCGCGTCGTCGCCGGTCTGGCTGATCTGCGCGGCCTCGATGTTCACGCCGGCCTCGCCGAGCAGCGTGCCGACGGTGCCCATGACACCCGGACGATCCGGGTACTCCAGCAGCAGGACGGTGCCTTCGGCCCTCAGGTCGAAGTTGCGGCCGTTGATGTTCACCAGCTTCTCGACCTGCGCGATGCCGCTGACCGTGCCGGACACGGTGTTCGTCGTGCCGTCCGCGTACACGGCCTTCACCGTGACGAGGCTGCGGTGGTTCGGGCTCTCGGTCTCCTTGACGAGCTCCACGCTGACGCCCAGGTCCGCGGCGAGGCTCGGCGCGTTCACGAACGTCACCTGCGACTCGACGACCTTGGAGAACACCCCGCGCAGCGCGGCGAGCGGCAGGATCGCGACGTCCTCATTGGACAGTTCGCCGCGGACCTCGACGGTGACGCTGGTCGGGGCCTTGGGCGACAGTGCACTGAGGACGGTGCCGAGCTTCTGCACCAGCGGCAGGTACGGGCGGACCTCTTCGCCGACCGCACCGCCCTGGACGTTGACGGCGTCCGGCACGAACTCGCCGGCGAGCGCGAGGATGGTGCTCTTCGCGACGTCGGTGCCCGCGCGGTCCTGCGCCTCGGCCGTGGAAGCGCCGAGGTGCGGGGTGACGACGATGCCCGGCACGTTGAACAGCGGGCTCTCGGTCGTGGGCTCGGTGGAGAAGACGTCGATGCCGGCGCCGCCGACCTGGCCTTCCCTGACGGCCTCCGCGAGGGCTTCCTCGTCGATGAGGCCACCGCGGGCCGCGTTGACGATGATGACGCCGCGCTTGGCCTTCGCCAGCTGCTCGGCGCCGATGAGGCCCTTGGTCTCCGGCGTCTTCGGCAGGTGGATGCTGATCGCGTCGGCACGCTCGAGCAGTTCCTCGAGGCTGACGAGCTCGATGCCGAGCTGGGCGGCGCGGGCGGCGCTCACGTACGGGTCGTAGGCGATGAGCTCGACGCCGAACGCGGCGATGCGCTGCGCGAACAGCTGACCGATCTTGCCGAGGCCGACGACGCCGACCGTCTTGCCGTTGAGCTCGACGCCGTTGAACTTGGAGCGCTTCCACTCGTGGTTCTGCAGCGTCTCGTGCGCGGCCGGGATCTGGCGCGCGACGCTGAGGAGAAGCGCGACGGCGTGCTCGGCGGCGCTGACGATGTTGGACGTCGGCGCGTTGACGACCATCACGCCGTTCTGCGTGGCGGCCGGGACCTCGACGTTGTCCAGGCCGACACCCGCGCGGGCCACGACCTTCAGCTTGCGCGTGGCCGCGAAGACCTCGGCGTTCACCTGGGTGGCGGACCGGACGAGCAGAGCGTCCGCGTCGGCGACGGCGGTGAGGAGGGCTTCGCGGTCGGTGCCGTCTACGTGGCGCACTTCGACGCCGTCACCGAGAGCGTCCAGAACGGACGGCGCGAGCTTCTCGGCGATGAGGACAACAGGTCGGCTCGTGTTGCTCACGGACATCGCTCCCAGGAAGGGTCGGATCGTGGGGCGCGGGCGTGGTCGGGGGCGGCTGGCCCGCGCCGACCGGAGCACCGCAATGTGTCCGGACTGTTAACGAGCATAGACACCGGCCTTGCGCCCGCATTCCGCCGGGTGGCTCAGGTCACCGCCCGCGTCTTGCAGTATGGGACGAAGCATGGGTGGACGTGGTGTTCACCCGACAGTGTGAGGTCCACGCCCTGGGAACGGGTGGGGCGTTGACGTAGTGCGGGTGGAGGGCAGGGCGGGGGTGTGGGCTGGCGTGGGGGGCCTTGCGGGGCCTTGCGGGTCGGTTTGCGGGCGTTTGTCGCGTTCCAGCGGGGTTGGTCGCGTTCCTGACGTTCGGTCGCCTTGCGAGGGTGGTCCCTCGGGTCGTGACGAAGTGCGGGGTTGCGATTGGGGCTTGACCTTGAGCCTCTAGCTGGGCGCGTAGTCGGCCTCAAAGCCGGGGTGAAAAGCGCCCCGGCCGAGCCCAGACAGGGTGGCACCCAGCCCCTCAAGGTCAAGCCCCAATCGCCATGAGCGGGGCTCACCGCAACCCGGCGCCCTAGGTTCGGACGGCTCGCTTCGCATCGCCACGCCAGGCTTCGTACGTGGTTGTTTTGCGAAGGCGGGCACCGGTTGGCACCGCGCGCCGGACCTGCGTAAGTGGGCGCCTTGCGTTGGCGAGTGCGGATGGCACCGGACATGCGGCTCGGCCTCGTTGGATCGTCTGCCGTGGGACGCTTCGAAGATGCCGCTCGTGTGGATCACCGGGGCGTCGGGGGCCGGTAAGTCGACGGTCTGCTCGCTGCTCAAGAGCAAGGGAGAGCTGGCGGTCGATGCCGACTGGGAGGGCTTCAACCAGTGGGTGGACCGGGTGAGCGGGCAGGTCGTCGCCGACCCGCCCGACCCGGTGCCGCAGGGGTGGCTCGATCGGTTCGGGTGGCGGATCAGCCGTGCTCGGGTTGAAGGTCTTGTTGTGGAGGCCGGGGAGCGGGATGCGTTCCTCTGCGGCTGCGTCGAGAACGAGGCGGAGGTGTGGGACCTGTTCGACGTGGTGGTGTGCCTGGTGATCGACGACGCGACGATGCGCGAGCGGTTGCGGACGCGCACGAGCAACTCGTTCGGCAAGCATCCGGAGGAGCTTGCGGCGGCGTTGAGCCACAACGTGCACATGGAGGCCATGTATCGGGGTCTCGGTGCCGTGATCGTCGATGGCACGCGGCCGCTGGAGGAGGTCGCCGAGGCGATCACCAGGGCTCGTCGAACTCGCCGTCCTTCGCTCCCAGCACGAACGCGTCCCACTCGGCCATCGTGAAGGTGAGGACGGGTTCGAGCTGCTTGGAGTTGCGCATGGCGACGTACGTGGCGCCGTCGGTGTGCTCGATGAAGGCGATCTCGACGTGGCCGTCTTCCGGTTCCGGCTCCGGTGGGCGCTTCCACTGCGCGTTGCGGAGGTCGAGCTTGCCGCGCACGTGGGCCTTGTCGTCGTAGATCGGCGCACTTTCAGACATGAGAGCCAAGCTAGCGGATGGGCGCGAACGAAAAGCGGAAAGGCCCGCGGAGCGTCACACACGCTCCACGGGCCTCCCTGGGGGAAAGACCTGGTGAGAAGACTCAGGCGGTCTCGGTGATCGGCCGGTCCACCCACGACATCATGTCGCGGAGCTTCTTGCCGGTTGCCTCGATCGGGTGGTTCTCACCCTCCTGCTGCAGCTTCTTGTAGTTCGCGCGGCCGTTGTCGTCCTCGGCCACCCACTCGTTGGCGAAGGTGCCGTCCTGGATCTCGCCCAGGATCTTCTTCATCTCCTCCTTGACGGCAGGAGTGATGACGCGCGGGCCGCGGGTCAGGTCGCCGAACTCGGCGGTGTCGGAGATCGAGTAGCGCATGCGGGCGATGCCGCCCTCGTACATGAGGTCGACGATCAGCTTGAGCTCGTGCAGGCACTCGAAGTACGCGACCTCGGGGGCGTAGCCCGCCTCGGTGAGGACCTCGAAGCCCGCCTGGACGAGCGCGGAGGCGCCACCGCAGAGGACGGCCTGCTCGCCGAAGAGGTCGGTCTCGGTCTCTTCCTTGAACGTCGTCTTGATGACGCCGGCGCGCGTGCCGCCGATGCCCTTGGCGTAGGACAGGGCGAGAGCCTGCGCGTTGCCGGAGGCGTCCTGCTCGACCGCGATGAGCGCGGGGACGCCCTTGCCGTCGACGAACTGGCGGCGGACCAGGTGGCCGGGGCCCTTCGGCGCGACCATGGCGACGTCCACACCGGACGGGACCGTGATGAGGCCGTAGCGGATGTTGAAGCCGTGGCCGAAGAAGATCGCGTCGCCCTCGTTGAGGTTCGCGGCGATCTCGTTGGCGTAGATGTGGCGCTGCGCGGTGTCCGGCGCCAGGATCATGATCACGTCGGCCCACGCGGAGACCTCGGCCGGGGTGCCGACCTCGAGGCCCTCTTCTTCCGCCTTGGCGCGGGACTTGGAGCCCTCCTGCAGGCCGATGCGGACCTCCACGCCGGAGTCGCGCAGCGACAGGGCGTGGGCGTGGCCCTGGCTGCCGTAGCCGATCACGGCCACCTTGCGGCCCTGGATGATGCTCAGGTCGGCATCGTCGTCGTAGAAGATCTCGACGCTCACAGTAATTCCCTACTTTCTAGTTCTAACGAACCGCGGTGGCGGTGATGGAACGAGCGCCACGGCCGATGGCGACCATGCCGGACTGGACGATCTCGCGAAGCCCGTAGGGCTCCAGCATGCGCAGCAACGCGTCGAGTTTTTCAGACGTGCCGGTGGCCTCGATGGTGACGGCCTCCGGTGACACGTCGACGACCTTCGCGCGGAAGAGCTGAACGGTTTCGAGGACCTGCGACCGCACCGTCGCGTCCGCGCGAACCTTGATCAGCACCAGTTGCCGCTGAACGGAAGCACTGGGCTCCAGCTCCACGATCTTGATGACGTTGATGAGCTTGTTGAGCTGCTTGGTCACCTGCTCCAGCGGCAGCTCGTCGACCGACACCACGATCGTCATGCGCGAGATGTCGGGGTACTCGGTGCGGCCGACCGCGAGCGACTCGATGTTGAAGCCGCGGCGGGAGAACAGGCCGGCGACGCGTGCGAGCACACCGGGCTTGTCCTCGACCAAAACGCTCAGCGTGTGCCTGGTCATCACAGGTCCTCATCGAACAGGGGGCGGATGCCGCGGGCGGCCATGATCTCGGAGTTGCCGGTGCCGGCCGCGACCATCGGCCACACCTGGGCGTCCTTGCCGACGACGAAGTCGACGACGACCGGGCGGTCGTTGATCTCCAACGCCTTTCCGATCACCTCGTCCACCTCCTCGCGGGACTCGGCGCGCAGGCCCGCACAACCGAGGGCTTCCGCCAGGAGCTTGAAGTCTGGGATGCGGTGCTTGTGCGTCCCCAGATCCGTGTTGGAGTACCGCTCGCCGTAGAACAGCGTCTGCCACTGGCGGACCATGCCCAGGTTGCCGTTGTTGATCACGGCGATCTTCACCGGCAGGCCCTCGATGGCGCAGGTGGCGAGTTCCTGGTTGGTCATCTGGAAGCAGCCGTCGCCGTCGATGGCCCACACCGTGCGGCCCGGCTCACCGGCCTTGATGCCCATCGCGGCGGGAACGGCGAAGCCCATCGTGCCGAGGCCACCGGAGTTGATCCACGTGCGCGGGTGCTCGTACTTCACGAACTGCGCGGCCCACATCTGGTGCTGGCCGACGCCCGCGGTGTAGATCGTGTCGGCCGGCGACAGCTTGCCGATCCGTTCGATGACGTACTGCGGGGACAGCGTGCCGTCCTCCGGCCAGTCGTAGCCCAGCGGGAACGTCTCGCGGATCGAGTTCAGCGTCTCCCACCACGGGGCGAGGTCGACGGCCTTGGCCGTCTCGCGCTCGGTGCGGACGGCGTCGATCAGCTCGGTGATGATCTCCTTGCAGTCGCCCACGATCGGGACGTCCGCGCGGCGGTTCTTGGAGATCTCCGCCGGGTCGATGTCGGCGTGGATGATCTGCGCGTCCGGCGCGAAGGAGTTCAGCTGACCGGTGACGCGGTCGTCGAACCGGGCGCCGAGGGCGATCAGCAGGTCCGACTTCTGCATCGCCGCGACGGCCCCGACGGTGCCGTGCATGCCGGGCATGCCCATGTGCTGCTCGTGCGAGTCGGGGAACGCGCCGCGCGCCATCAGCGTCGTGACGACCGGGATGCCGGTGTCCTCGGCCAGGCGCAGCAGTTCGGCGTGCGCGTCGGCCTTGATGACGCCGCCACCGACGTACAGAACGGGCTTGCTCGCGGCCACGATCAGCTTGGCGGCCTCGCGGACCTGCTTGCCGTGCGGCCGGGTCGTCGGCCGGTAACCGGGCAGGCGCATCTCGGGCGGCCACGAGAAGCTGGTCTGCTCCTGCAGCACGTCCTTGGGGATGTCGACGAGAACGGGGCCAGGCCTGCCGGTCGACGCGATGTGGAACGCCTCCGCGATCGCCCGCGGGATGTCCGCCGGGTCGGTCACGAGCACGTTGTGCTTGGTGATCGGCATCGTGATGCCGCAGATGTCCGCCTCCTGGAAGGCGTCCGTGCCGATCAGCGGCCGCGACTGCTGGCCGGTGATCGCGACGATGGGGACGGAGTCCATGTTCGCGTCCGCGATCGGGGTGACGAGGTTGGTCGCACCCGGACCCGAGGTCGCCATGCAGACCCCGACCTTGCCGGTGGCCTGCGCGTATCCGGTCGCCGCGTGTCCTGCGCCCTGCTCGTGGCGGACGAGGATGTGCCGGACCTTCGTGGAGTCCAGCAGCGGGTCGTACGCGGGAAGGATCGTCCCGCCGGGAATGCCGAACACCACTTCGCACCCGACCGCCTCAAGCGAGCGGACGAGGGACTGAGCCCCGGTCACTCGAATCGGCGCGCCAGTGGGCGGAGCCGGTTTGGGCCGCGGACCTGGACGTGGCGACGAGGGCTCGGAAGCCTGTCGCGATGGTGCGCTGGTCATTGGTTTGCCTCGTGGGTATCGGGGTCCGGACACGAAAAAACCCTCGACAACCCGGAGATGGGTCGTGCGAGGGTCGCGCGTCGACGCAGGCTGTTCGGCTCAGGCGTCGACGCGCCTGAGAAGTACGAGAACGAGCGTGCGCTGCATGAAGCGGACGTTATCGCCTCGCGCAAGAGTGCGTCAACTCTGCGGGATGGAATTCCCGGATCGTGGACGTGGAACAATCGTCCGAGTGAAGAAGCTGGTCTTTCGCATCCCGGCAACGGCCCTGCTCGCAGCGGGTTTGATCGCCATCTGCGTCACCCCTGTGGCGTGGCTCGCTCCGGGGCTGCAAGCGCTCTACGTTCTCCCGCTCGGCTACGCGTACTGGGTCGTCCGCAACCGCACGACGGTCACCGAGGACGAACTCGTGGCCCGCGGCGTGTTCGGCACGACGACGGTGAAGTGGTCCGAGGTGAAGTCGCTCCGGCTGGTCCAGAAGGGCTGGCTCAAGGCCGTGAAGGACGACGACTCCGAGGTGACCCTGCCCGCGGTGCGGTTCATGCACCTGCCGGCGCTGTCCCTGGTCAGTGGCGGTCGCGTGCCCGACCCGACGATCAAGGAAGAAGCGGTCGAGGAGGAAGCCGTCGCGGAGGAGCCGACGGCAGAGGTCGCGGAGTCGGAGAAGTGATCAAACGAGTTCCGCCGCTGAGCCTGCTGCTGTCCGTCGCGGGCCTGCTGACCTCGGCCTATCTGACGTACACGCACTTCAACTCGAACGCGCTGCTGTGCTCGGCGGACGCGGTCATCGACTGCGAGACCGTGACCACGAGCGAGCAGTCGGAGCTCCTGGGCATCCCCGTCGCGTTCCTCGGCCTGGCCTTCTTCGCGTTCCTGACCGTGATCTGCCTCCCGTTCGCGTGGCGGATCGACGCGCTGAAATGGGTGCGTCTCGGCGCGGTCGGCGTCGGCGTGCTGATGGTGGTCTACCTGGTGGCGGCCGAGTTCCTGATCATCGGCAAGATCTGCCTGTGGTGCACCGTCGTGCACGTGATCACGCTCGCACTCGCCTGTCTGCTGGTCTCGGCGAGTCTGCGCACAAGTAACCTTTGAGGCACCGCTCCCAGACTGATGGACGCCTCACCCCCGCGTCCCGCGCGCCTTTTTCTTGAACTGAATCTGGAGGAGCAGTGCCTCAGCTCCGCTCTCGCACCACCACCCACGGTCGCAACGCCGCCGGAGCCCGCGCCCTGTGGCGCGCGACCGGCATGACCGACAGCGACTTCGGCAAGCCGATCATCGCGATCGCCAACTCCTACACGCAGTTCGTGCCGGGCCACGTGCACCTGCGCGATCTCGGGGACATCGTGGCCGAGGCGGTGCGCGAGGCGGGCGGTGTCGCACGCGAGTTCCACACCATCGCCGTCGACGACGGCATCGCCATGGGCCACAGCGGGATGCTCTACTCGCTGCCCAGCCGCGAGATCATCGCCGACTCCGTCGAGTACATGGTCAACGCCCACCAGGCCGACGCGATCGTCTGCATCTCCAACTGCGACAAGATCACGCCCGGCATGCTCAACGCGGCGATGCGGCTCAACATCCCCGTCGTGTTCGTGTCCGGCGGCCCGATGGAGGCCGGCAAGGCCGTCGTCGTCGAGGGTGTCGCCGTCGCGCCGACGGACCTGATCACCGCGATCTCCGCCTCGGCTTCCCCCGCCGTGAGCGAGGACGGACTGTCGGAGGTCGAACGCTCCGCGTGCCCGACGTGCGGTTCCTGCTCCGGCATGTTCACCGCGAACTCCATGAACTGCCTCACGGAAGCCCTCGGCCTGTCGCTGCCGGGCAACGGCTCGACGCTGGCCACGCACGCCGCGCGCCGCGAGCTGTTCTCCGAGGCCGGCCGTGTGGTCGTGGAGCTGTGCAAGCGCTGGTACGGCGAGGACGACGAGTCGGCGCTGCCGCGGTCGATCGCGAACCGCAAGGCGTTCGAGAACGCGATGGCGCTCGACATGGCCATGGGCGGCTCGACGAACACCGTGCTGCACATCCTCGCCGCCGCACAGGAGGGCGAGATCGACTTCACGCTGCAGGACATCGACGACCTGTCCCGCCGCGTGCCGTGCCTGTCCAAGGTGTCGCCGAACTCCGACTACCACATGGAGGACGTGCACCGGGCGGGCGGAATCCCCGCGCTGCTGGGCGAGCTCTACCGCGCCGGCCTGCTGAACGACGACGTCACGTCGGTGCACACGCCGACGCTGGCGGAGTGGCTCGGCAAGTGGGACATCCGCGCGGAGAACCCGTCGCCGGAGGCCATCGAACTGTTCCACGCCGCTCCCGGTGGCGTGCGGACGACCGAGGCGTTCTCGACGTCGAACCGCTGGTCCTCTTTGGACACCGACGCGGCCGGTGGCTGCATCCGCGACGACGAGCACGCCTACACCCGTGACGGCGGCCTGAACGTGCTGCGCGGCAACCTGGCCGAGCGCGGCGCGATCATCAAGTCCGCGGGCATCGACGAGGAGCTGTGGCACTTCGAGGGCCCGGCGCGCGTCGTCGAGTCCCAGGAACAGGCAGTCTCGGCGATCCTGAACAAGGAGATCCAGGCGGGCGAGGTCCTGGTCGTGCGCTACGAGGGTCCGTCCGGCGGTCCCGGCATGCAGGAGATGCTGCACCCGACCGCGTTCCTCAAGGGCTCCGGTCTCGGCAAGAAGTGCGCGCTGATCACGGACGGCCGGTTCTCCGGCGGTTCGTCGGGCCTGTCGATCGGGCACATCTCGCCGGAGGCGGCGGGCGGCGGCACGATCGGTCTCGTCCAGAACGGCGACCGGATCCTGATCGACGTGCACGAGCGGCGTCTTGAGCTGCTGGTGGACGCCGACGTGCTGGCCGAGCGCCGCGCCAAGATGGAGGCCTCCGAACGGCCGTGGCAGCCGGTGGACCGGATCCGTCCGGTGACGGCGGCGCTGCGGGCCTACGCGCGGATGGCGACGGACGCGTCTACGGGCGCGGTGCGCAACCCGGACCTCTAAAGAGCCAGTGCGAGCGTCATAGCGGCGCCGAAAACGAGCCAGCCCGTCAGCGGTCCGCTGACGGGCTGCTCCGTTCTCTTGACCAGGACGCCGCCGACGACGAGGCCCGCGAGCAGGCCGAGTGGCGGGAGCAGGGACTTCGCGGTGAGGCCGAACGGGAACGCCACCAGGTAGACGACCGGGATCCCGATCACCAGCAGGGCGAGCTGGAGCACCGCTCCCGTCACGTTCTTCCGCACAGGGCTGTTCTACCGGAAGACGAAGTAGGTCACCGCGGCGCCGCCGATGCCGATCACCAGCGCGATGAACCCAGCTGCCAGCGGGTGGCGGAACCAGCTGCGGTTGTAGTCGAGCGCGGCCCGGCCGGGGCCGGCGAACAACGCCGCGAACGCCATGCCCGCGAGCGCCAGTTCGAGCTCCACGCCGTTGGGGCCGAAGAAACCGCCCTTGTACTGCAGCGCGATGACGTTGGCCATCACCGCGAGCAGGCCCGCCGCGGCCAGCGGCGTGAAGAGGCCCAGCACGAGCAGGCCACCGCCGGCCAGCTCGGTGATGCCGGTGACCCAGGCGAGGACGGTGGACTCGCGGTAGCCCATCTTCTCCAGCGACTGCGCGAAGCCGTTGATGCCGGGGCCGCCTAAGAGCCCGAACACCTTCTGCAGGCCGTGCAGCACGAAGATGCCGCCGAGGACCGCGCGCAGGCCGAGCAGGCCGATGTCGGGCCCGGCCGTCCAGCCGAACTTCTTGCGGTCGTCGTCGAACAGGTCGTCGTCGCGGTCGTCCACAGTGGACGTCTCCAGCGGCGTGTAACCCGAGTTGTCGAACGCCTTCGTCGACGAGTCGTACGACTGGACGGTGTCTCCGCCGACTCTGGCCGTGCCGTCGTCGAAGTGGTGCACTCCCCCTCCGCTGCTCGAATAGAACGAGTCGTCGGAGAAAGCGCTCGAACTCGTCGAGCCTTTGTCGTGAGTAGCCACGCCCGCACGCTAGTGAGACCTCGTGCGGGCGCGCGAGAGCCGAACGGCAGCCCAGGTTCACCCAGACGGACTAATGCACGCCTAGTACAAGCCGTTCACAAGATTGCGAGGGCTCTCTCCGGCACCGTACCTGGAGATTTCCGAGGCGGCGATCGCGTAGGCGCGCTGCGTGTGACCCGTGCAGGATCCGGCCACGTGCGGAGTCAGCAGCAGGCCCGGCGCGGTCCACAGTGGATGATCGGCCGGCAGCGGTTCGGGATCGGTCACGTCCAGGGCCGCGCGCAGTCGCCCGGAATTCAGTTCGGCGAGCAATGCGTCGGTGTCGACGACGGGGCCGCGCGCGCCGTTGACCAGGATCGCGTTGTCCTTCATCGCGGCCAGGAACTTGGCGTCGACGAGGTGACGGGTCTCCTCCGTCATCGGCACGAAGACGACCACCGCGTCGAACTCCGGCAGCAGCTGCGGCAGCTCGTCCTGGCCGTGCACGCCGTCCCTGGCGGTGCGGCCGACCAGGGTCGCCGTGGCGTCGAACGGCTCCAGGCGGCGCTTCAGCTGCTCGCCCAGGTCACCGGCTCCGACGATCAGGACCTTCTTGTCCTGCAACGTGTCCGTCAGGTGGTAGTCCCAGCGGCCCTCGGCGCGGGCGCGTTCGAAAACGAGGAAGTCTCGGTATATCGCGAGCAACGCGCCGATGGCCCACTCCGCGGTGCTGCCGCCGTGCGCGCCCCTGCACGTGGAGAGCAGCACACCGTCCGGCACCTTGCCGACGAAGTTCTCCGCGCCCGCACTGAGCAACTGCACGAGCTTGAGGTTGGGCAGCTGCGCGAACACCTCGCGCGGGTCGGTGCCGGCGAGGAACCGGGGGATCAGGACCTCGGCGTCGCGCGCGCCGGACGGCAGCGGCTCCCCCGGCACGTAGCGGACCGGCCGGACACCGTCCACCTGGGACAGCGCTTGAACTCCGAAATCATCTGGCACGAGCACGGTGAGCGTCACCAGAGCAAAGTACGTCAGAATGTCGTTCATGCGGGAGCACGACGTCATCGCGTGGGACGGCACGAAGATCCGAGCGTGGCAGGCACCGGGTGAGGGAACACCGGTCCTGCTGTGCCCCGGCGTGGGTTCCGGACCCGAGTCGTGGCCGTCGCTGGCCGATCGCGGCGGCCTGCTCAGCTGGTACATGCGCGGCACGATGGGGTCCGACCGGCCCGTCGACGAGCGCAGCATCTCGCTGGACGACCACGTGTCGGACGCGCTCGCCGTGCTGGACGAGGCGGGCATCGAGCGGTGCGTCGTCATGGGCTGGTCGATGGGCGTGACGATCGCGGCCGAACTGGCGTTGCGTCATCCGGAACGCGTGGCGGGCCTGCTGCTCGTCGCGGGCGCGCCGGGTGACTCGTTCGACGCCATGCTGCCGTTGGTGCCGAAGAACGTCCGGCGGCTCGTCGGGCTCACCAGCGCGAAGCTGCTGCAGCAGGCCGGTCCGGTGCTGGACAGGGTGCTGCACCGCCTCCCGGTGACGGACGCGACGACGTTCCTGTTGCGGCACAGCGGCGTGATCAAGCCGAGCAGCGACCAGAAGGCCGTCACGCAGGCGGTGAGCCGGTTCCTGCAGCACGACTGGCGCTGGTACTTCACGCTGGCGCTCGCGCTGGGCGAGACGCCGCGCCAGGACCTCACCCCGATCGTGTGCCCCGTCACACTCCTGGCCGGTCGCGACGATCTGCTGGCGACGACGGAGAGCATGTCCGGGCCCGTCGGCGCGCTGCCCCAGGCGCGACTGCGCGTGCTGCCGTGCAGCCATTACCTGCCGTTGGAGGCCCCCGAGGAGGTCGCCGCCGAGCTCGATCTGCTGCTCGACCGGGTGCGGTCGGTCGACTTCGCCACTTCGGAGGCGTTCACTTCCGGTTCACGGCCGCGCACCTAACCTGGGAGCCGTGGTTCGTTCCGTCGCGTTGCTGACCGCCGTCTGCCTGCTGGCAGGGGGCTGTGCGAGTTTCCCCGACGAGCCGGCGCCCACCCAGTGGAGCGCCCAGCCACAGCTGACCCCGCAGGCAGGCCCGAAACCCGAGCTCCCCGGCGAGTACCGCCCGACGCCCGGCGACCCCGGCCGCAACCCGGCGCCGCAGAGCGTGCCGCCGCCGCAGGGCTGCAAGGACTACCACCCCGCCGTCGTGGCCACGTGCCTCAACACCGTCACGGGGGTCGCCCCGATCGGTGCCGATGCCCAGGGTGGCGTCGCGGCGTACGCGACCGAACGCGGCGGGCGCCTGGTCAAGGTCACCAAGGACGTCGACCCCGTCGTGATCGCCCAGCTGGAGGTCGACGCGTCGACCGACGGCGGGCTGACCGGGCTGGCGTTGTCGGCGACGTTCGCCGAGGACCAGCTCGCGTACGTCTACGTGACGACCGCGACGGACAACCGCGTGCTGCGCATCGCGCCCGGCGACACGCCCAAGCCGATCCTCACCGGCATCCCGAAGGGGCCCTCCGGCAACCGTGGTGTGCTGGCGAGCGACCGCAAGGGCGCGATCCTCGTCGCGACCGGTGACGCCGGAAACCCCGCGCTGGCCGCCGACCCGAACTCCCTGGCCGGCAAGGTGCTGCGCATCGACGGCTCCGGCCAGCCCGCCCAGGGCAACCCGACGGCGGGCAGCACCGTCGTCTCGTCCGGGCTGCGTCTGCCCGGCGGCCTGTGCGTCTCGGCCGACACCTCGAAGATCTGGGTGACGGACTGGGCCGCGAGCGGCGACGTCGTCTACCGCGTCGTCCCCGGCAAGCTCGGCGAGGTCGCGTGGGCGTGGCCGGACCGGCCCGGTGTGATGGGGTGCTCGTCGTTCTCGGACCAGTTGTCCGTCGCCACGTCCAAGACGCCGGGCTACCAGTCGTTGTCGATGAACGCCGCCGGCGCCTTCACCGGAAAGCCGGAGATCGCGATGGCCGAGGACGGCTTCGGCCTGCTCGGGCCGATGGAGATGCTGAACGAGTCGGCGTCGCTGGTCGGCACGGTCAACAAGAACGGTGGCCAGCCCGTCTCGTCGGACGACCGGGTCGTCATCATCGTGCGCCCGAACAACGGCGGCGGCACTAAGGACTGAGGGCGAACGCCTCTCCTCCCGCACGCCACCAGCGCGCGTAGACCTCGCTCTCCTCGACCAGCTTCAGGTACCCCGTCGCGACCTGCTCGCACAGGTCGTCGATCTCTTCGGCGACCGGCGCGTCCGTGCGCCAGGCCAGCACTACCTCGCGCACCAGCGGGTTCCCGGTGATCGGCAGGCGGGCGACGCCGGGCGGGGTGCCGCCGACCGGGTAGAGCGGGCACACCGCGCCGGACTCCCTGATCAGCGTCAGCACGACGTGCGCCTCACTGCTGAAGTGCGCGATCCGTTGCTCGAACCCGACTGCCGCGCACTCGCGGGCGAAGTGGGCGTTCATGCCGCTGTCGTCGGGCTCCGGCATGACCCACTTGTCTTCGGCGAGCGCTTCCAGCCCGATCTCGGGTTCGTGTGCTCCGGGATGCTGTTCGGGCACGCCGGCGAACAGCGGTTCGCGGGTGAGCAGGCGATGTCCGACGTTCGGCGGCAGTGTCAGCGGAGTACCGGGAAATCGACGCATCACCGCGATGTCGAGTTCGCCGGTGGTGAGCAACGCGGTGAGCGTGCCCGTCTCCTTGATGGTGCGGCTGGTGACGTTGTCCTTTAACGCGCCGACCAGTAGTCCGAAGTGATAGGCGGGGATTCCCGCGAGCCTGGTGGGAGCGCTGGGGCTTTGCGTGTTACGGCGCGTTACGCGTTCGAGCGTGACGAGCTGAGTGAGCATCGACCGCGCCTCCTGCACGAAGTCCTGACCGGTCGGCGTGAGTTTGACGCCATCGGCCGTGCGCAGGAACAACGTGCCGCCCAGATGGTCCTCGATGCGTTTGAGCTGCGTCGTCACCGCGGGCTGGGTGAGGTGCAGGCGGGCGGCGGCCTTGCGCAGGCTGCCGCAGTCGGCGATCGCCACGACCAGTTCGAGATGCCGCACTTCCAGACGCATGCACCCGATGTTATCGCGCAATGTAATAGGGCCAATACGCTTCGCTATCTCGCGTGAGACGGCACGGTCTCGATACGTTCGCCCACGTGATGGAATTGGCCGAGCGCCCGACGCGCACCGACGCGGTGTTGTTTTCGGATCGCGCTGTGAAAACGTTTTTGGAGGCCGCGTCCGCCGAATACTCGTTCATCACCGAGGACGAACCGAGACCGTGTTTCGCGGTGCTGCTCGGCCGGTCCGCCGGCACCGAGGCCGTGGTGTCGGAGGTGGCGTTCGGCCGCAACGCGCGGCTGACGGACCCCTCGGCGCGGGAGGAGTTCGCGTCGACGATCGTGCCGCGGTTCGGCACGGCGTACGAGAACCCGGTGCGGGCGTGGTGGCTGGATCCGGCCGACCTGCTGACGATCACGCGGAAGGCCGACGCCTCCGGCATGGACGTGCTCGGCTCGATCCACCTGCACCCGGACTGGCACCGGCTCGGGCCGGAGTGCGAGCGGAACCGGCCGTTGAGCGACAGCCCGACGCCGATGGATGAACACATGTTCCGCAACAGCGGATGGCCCGTGAACGTCGTCTGTTACCTCGAACGCCGCCATGGCGGTCTCTACTACTCGCTTGCCGCATGGGACTCCGAGTGCCTGCGCCTGCCGTTGAGGACCAACCACTCATGACCGAACAGATCTACTCGTTGTGGCAGCGCATGGAGCAGGGCTGGGCCGTCGGTGACGGCGCCGCGTTCGCGTCCGTCTTCGCCGAGGACGTCGACTTCGTGACCGTGCGCGGTGAGGAGCTGTTCGGGCGGCACGCGGTGGCTCTCGGGCACTCCCAGCTCTTCGCGGGGCCGTACCGCGACACCAAGCTGACCGCGGAGATCAGCCTGATCAGGCCGTTGACCGAGGTCGTCTCGGTCGTGCACGTCACGTCGTCCATCGCCCCGGCGGGGATCACCACCCACGCGCAGGCCGTCGTCGTGCGGCGCGAGGACGGGTGGGAGATCGCCGCGTTCCACAACATGATCCCGAAGGGACTGTCATGACCAGGCCACGGTTGCGGCACATCGCGTTCGTCGTGCAGGACGCGAAGGAAATGGCCGACTTCTACACGTCGAAGTTCGGGATGTCGTTGTTCCACACGGATCCCGACGGCAGCCACTTCGTCACCGACGGGTACCTCAACCTGGCGTTGATCCAGCAGCGGCTCGACGGCGACGTGCCGACCGGCTTCAACCACTTCGGGTTCCAGGTCGAGGACGTGGCTCCGTTCCTGGAGACGCTGGAACCGCGACCTGCTCTGCGGGGCGGGGACCGGCCGTTCGCGGAGTACCGGGCGATCGATCCCGAGGGCAACTGGTTCGACCTGTCGGCGCACGGCTTCCTGCCGCCCGGGGTGTCCTGACCAGGGGTTTCCGAGATCGCTGAGCGGGAACCCTCCTGTGGGGTACAGCGAGTGGGGCGGGGAGGTCTTGTCGGGGCTCCCCGCCCCGTTCTCCCCTAGCGGGTGCTCGTCCAGAACAGCGCCCGCGCCACCTGGGCGTACAGGCCCTTCGGGTGGTTGCGGAACATCGGTTCGGTGCCGAAGAGGACGACCTTCGCCCCGTTGGCCGCCGTACCCGACACGACCGCCGCCTGACCTGCGGCCGCGTCCTGGCCGCCAGTGCCGTTGTCACGTGCGTGCCAGTGGCCCGAGGCGATCACCGTGCTGCCGTAGCGCTGTTCGACTGTCACGCCCGTGCCGAGGTTCGTGAACCACTGCGGTGCGTAGACGAACGAGTGCGGCAACGCGTTGGCGCCGATCGGACCGGTGCCGTTGACGACGTTCACCACGCCGTTGGCGTCCTCCCAGCCCGCTGTCGGCGTGGCCTGCAGGAGCTTGGCGTCGGTGTTGAACCTGCTGCCCGTCGCGCCCCGCGTGACGACACCACCGCGCTTGAGGAACTCGTCGAGCGCGGCCTTGGCGGTGGCGTTGAGCTGGGCGTAGTTCAGGCCCGCGCCCACGTACAGCGCGTCGATCCGCGACCAGTCGAAGCCCGCGTTCAGCACCGCCGTGGAGATCGTGCGGACGTCGAACCCGGACTCGCGCAGCACCTGCAGTTCGTCGGCGGACACGGCGGCCGCGATCACCTTGCGCTGCAACGCCTGACCACCTGGCTTGGCGGTGGTGAAGCGCACGCCGTAGCGGTCGGCGACCTCCTGCGCGGCGGCCCTGTCGTTCGCCGGAACGACGATCGTGCCATCGTCCTGGCGGCGCAGGCCGAGACCGCGCGACAGCAGGTCGTTGACGGCACTGACGTCCTTCTGGTCGGTCAGCGCGAGGGCGAGGTCGGCACCCGGTGCGGCGTCGACGTTCCCGGTCGGCGCGGCGGCCACGACCGGCTTGCCGTCGAACCGGAACTGGCCGCTCTTGAAGATGTCGACCGACGCGCCCCAGAGCAGGCGGTGGCTCCAGCCGGAGATGTCGTACATGACCGGCGCCTTGTCGGAGATGTCGCTGCCCTGCTCCAGCATCACGTTCGCGAGGCCGCGCTTGGGCTGGTGCATGTCCACGACGTACGACCCGGCCGGATAACGCTTACCGCCCAGTGTGAACGGCTTTTCCGCCCGTTCGACCCGGACGTCGTGCCGGACCAGCTGGTCGACGAGCCGCGCGGCGGCGGGTGCCGACCGTTCGGCGGTGATCACGTAGGCGCGCGGGAACTCGGTGCTGAAGCGGTCTTCCGGCCCGAAACCGGGGACGAAGCCGTCCGGGATGTAGCGCTGCGCCTCACCGGCGGCACCGCGGCGGAACATCTCCGTCTGGTTCGCGATCAGGCTGCGCCGGTTGTCGTCCACGTAGTCGAGCGTGGTCTTGATGGTGGCCTCGACGACGTCGGTGTTGATCTTCGAACGCCGCTGCAGCTCCGTCACGGGCAGGGTCTCGTACGCCTGCCGGTTGACCTGCTGCGGGATCTCGATCGTGTACGAGACGGCACCGTGGTACATCGAGTACTGCGCGGTGTAGATGGGCGCCCAGCCGTCCCACTCGCCGACCGGGTAGTCGCGGAACGGGATCTCCGGCTTCGCCGTCTCGGGATGTCCGAGCGCCTGAACGGCCTTTTCCATCAGCAGGCCGTTGGCGTACCCGTGCTTGATGTACAGGTCGAAGTCGTAGTTCTGGCCGTGCGGCGGCGTGGTCGGCTCGATCAGCGTGTTCGTCACGTAACCGTGCTCGTCCAGCATCATCAACGGTTGCGTGCGCTCCACCATGTACTGCATGGCCCGGTTCTCGGGCTGGGAGCTCGTGACGAAGTCGCGGTTGAGGTCGAACCCGGCGTTGTTCACGCGCGTGCCGGCGACGCGGCCGTCCGGGTTCGCCGTGAGGTTGAAGTAGACCCTGCTGCGCTGCAACAGGGTGCGGGTCTCGGCGTCGTTGCTCGTGGCGAGGTGCTCGATGACGCGCAGCGCGCCGTCCGTGCCCTCCCACTCGTCGCCGTGGATGTTGTTGTTGATCCAGATCGGCGCCTTGTACAGCCCCGCCGGGACGTTGCGGCCTTCCTCGATGGTGGCGCGGAACCGTTCCTGGATCCGGGTCTCCGTCGCGCTCTCCGGCGCGGTCAGCGTGACCAGGTACAGGTCGCGGCCCAGTCCCGACTGGCCGACGACCTCGACGGAGATCCTGTTGCTCTTCTGCTGCAACGCGTTCAGCTTCGGCGCGAGCGAGTGGTACGGCGCGAGGCCGAGCTTGATGGACTTGTCGGCCGTGTTCTCGGGGTACGTCCGCAGCGTCGTCCGGCGCGGGTAACCCTGGTGTCTGTCGGCCTGGTTCTCCCCCTGGGCCAGCACGGACTGCGCTTGGAAAGCGTTGTCCAGCGTGGCGACTTCGTTGCGCTCAGGCCCGTTGCCAGGCTCCCTGTTCGGACTCGACGGTTGCGCTGTTCCGGTCGTGGGCGCCGCTACCACCGCGGCGGCCGCCAGGAGAACAGCGAGCAGAGTTCTGCGCATGCGTTCGTTCTCGCACAACGGCCCGCGTATCGACTAGAGCCGATAGGCGGGCCGTTGCATCCCCTCGGTCAATTCCACGATGGCACAACGACGACAGAAGTTCACCAAGAACCTTCGCAGCCAGCATGGAAGTCACCGCTGACCAGCGGCTTCTCGCCGGACGACCACTCGATCGGCCTAGCCCGACCCGAGGCAGAGGAACGGCCGGCGGAACGGGTCCTTCGCCATCGCCTCGGCCAGCGCCACCGCCGGCGCGGCACCGGCCACCAACGCCCGGTGGTAGTCGGCCATCGCCGCGGCACTGGCCTCGTCCCCGACCTTGCTGGCCGCGGCGACCACCGTGCGCGTACCTCCGGCCAGCATCGCGCCGGCGAAGCCCAACGCCTCGTCACCAGGCCTGATTCGGTTCAACGCCAGCTCGCACGCCGCGAGCACCACGTGCGCCGGCGGGTTTCTCAGCCGGCCCAGTTCGTGCGCGAACAACGGCCCGTCGACCAGCTCGAGCCGGGAGAACAGCGCGTTCTCAGTCTCGTGCTCGCCGTGGGCGGCGACGTGGACGAGGTCGGCGCCGTCGAGGTGCGCCATGACCTCGGCGGCAGTCGCCGTGCTCCCGGAGAGCATCGTGGCGTTGGCGTGATAGGTCGCCAGCTTGTCCACCTCGCCGTGCCCGAAGAGGAGTCCGGGCCCCTGCACCACCAGCACGCGGTCGGTTTTCGGCTTGCCGGCCTGTGCCGCGGCGAGCCAGGCCGTGGCCGAGGGCGCGGTGGCGACCGGCCGCCCGTGCAGGCTCGGCAGCACACCCCACGGCACCGCGTACAGCTCGCCGGTCGGCACCATGACGAGCTCGCGGTCGCCGATGAGGTGCGCGAGCGGCTTGATCAGCAACGCGTCGAGCCGGTCGGCCTGCTTGCGCGCGGACGCTCCGATGACCTGCACCAGCGGTGGAGGCAGGTGGTCGGGCGCGAGAGCGTTGAGGTCGAAGTGGAGTTTCTGGGCGCTCTCCAGCGCCTCGGCCGCGGCACCGAGCCGCACGAGGCTGACCCGGTCACCCGCGACGACGACCGCAGCCATCTCCCCGCCGGACACGACGTAGCTGACCATGGCCCGTTGCCCGAGCTCCGCGATCACCTCGTTGATGCCGGCGACGGGCCGGGGCCTGCCCCACCGCTGCGAGTGCCAGCCGAGCCGGTTCGCCTCGCGCTGCGCCTTCACGAGTTTGCCGCGCAGTTCCGCGGTCGGCTGGCCGGACAGACCGTGCCGCAGGATCGCCCAGCTGAGGTTGCGCACCTCGGTGATCCGCTCGGTGACCTCGTTGTTGTCGGTCGCCTCCAGCGGTTCGTACCTGTAGGTCTGCGCTCGCGTGCGTTCCAGCCAGGCGAAGAGCCGTCGCGCGTCCGCGTCCTCCAGCGCGAGCTTGATCGCGAGCTCGCTCAGCTCCCTGCCGTGCACCGCGGTGGCGGAAACGAGTTCCAGGCCACCGAGTTGGTCGCGCACCCGGCCGAGCTCGTCCAGCGCCTTGCGGGCGTGCACCAGCGCGGCACGACGGCTTCCCTTGGCCAGCGCGAGTTCCGCCAGCACGAGCCGGCGTTGCATGCGGTGGTCGAGCGGCGTGACCGCGCGGGGTCCGGGCACCTTCTTCAGCAGCTCTTCGGCGTCGGCCAGCCTTCCCCTGCGGATCTCCAGCCGGGTCGCGAGGAGCAACGCGAGCCGTGACTCGTCGACGAGGTGGTTGGCCGCCAGCTCCTCGGAGAGTGCCAACGCCTTCTGCACCAAGGCGTTCGAGATCCTCTTGGTGTGCATCGCGTGCCGGCCGTGCGCCCACAGTTCGATCAGGCCGGCCATCATCCACCACGTGCTGCCGCGCCGGATGAGCTTGCGTTCGGACCGCTTCGCCATGCGGCGTGCCAGGTCGAGCTGGTCGTCCAGCAACGCCGCCGACGCGCGGAACATCTCGACCTCGGCGATCTCCTGGCCGAGCTTCTCCTTGCGCATGAGCGGAAGCGCCTCGTCGAGGTGCTTGCCGGCCTCGTCGGACAATCCGATCATCAACATGGCCTCGGCCTGGTCGAGCTGAAGCCGGGCGAGCAGGCCGGGTTGTTCGTTCTTCCGGAAGATGCCCTCGGCTTCCTCGTAACGGCGCAGTGCCGCAGCGAGGTCACCACTTTGCTTGTGGACGTTCCCCAGGGCGTGAACGCCGAACGGGTACAGGTGGTGGAGTTCGTGCTCACGGGCGAGGTGGATCGCGCGCTCGAGGTCGCTGGCCGCTCGCTCCCTCTTGCGCACCGCGGCCAGCGCGAAGCCGCGGTTGAGCAACGTGGAGACGAAACCCTGCACCAGGGCGCGGTTCGCGCCGGGGCTGCTCTGCTCGACGTCGTGCTCGACCGCGTCGATGAATCTGTTGAACCACTCGACCGCCCGCTCGGGCTGGCCCATCCGCATGACCATGAGGCCCTGGTTGTGGTCCACCCCTGCGTTCAGGAGCGTCCTGGTGGCGGAGTCCTCGATGGTCTCGATCTCGTGGCGGGCGGCGTCGAACGCCTGCACCGCGATGTCCATGCCACTGGTCTCACCCAGGCACAGGCCCAGGGTGTAGAGGATACGAGCGCGAGTCGCCGCGCGTTCCTCGCTCGGTTCCGCACGCTCAAGGTGCACGAGCGCACGTCGGAGCAACCGGATGGCGGAGGGGAGGCGAAGCTTCGCCTGCTCGGCCCAGCCCCTCTCGTACAACTCGCGCGCTCTCTCCAGGGAACGAGCGGGCATGTGATCATCACACCACATTCGTCCACACGGCGCTGCCCGCCAACCAGGCACTGGGCCTGGTTGCGGGCAGTACACGCTGAGTTACTAAACCGCGACGTTGTTCGGGTGATTCGGGCAGTCATCGGTGTGCTCGATGTCGCCGCCCGAGCCCTCGCTGTCGCCGTCGGCGAGCAATGTCCGCGGCCTGACCAAGAATCCCGTGGTTCCGCCGCAGCACATCGGCGTGACTTCCGGGTCTTCCTTCTTGTCCGGCTTCGGCACCTCGGTCGGCGGCGCCGGAATCGGGTTCGGTTCGACGACCGGCGTGCCCTCGAGCACGGACTCGGCTTCCTGAACGACCTCGGTCGCCGCCACGTCGAAGTTCTCGCGCTGAACAGTCATGAGGATTCCCCCCTCGTTTGGACTATTACGTCTCATCCCCCCAGATGAGTTGCAACGAGAGAGTGGCACACACGGCTACAGACATACGTCTCATTTAGCTAACAGCCACTCAGACGGCCTAAGATCACAAAGGGCCACCTGCACAAACAGGTGACCCTTTGTGATTTTTATGGCGAATGTGTATCTACGAGCAGCGTGCGAGCACGATCTCGCGCACACGGGCCGCGTCGGCCTGGCCCTTGGTGGCCTTCATGACCGCGCCGACGATGGCGCCGGCGGCCTGGACCTTGCCGTCGCGGATCTTCTGCGCGACGTCCGGCTGGGCGGCGAGGGCCTCGTCGACGGCCTTCTCCAGTGCCGAGTCGTCCGAGACGACCTTGAGGCCGCGCTTCTCGATGACGTCTTCCGGGGAGCCTTCGCCCTCCAGGACACCGTTGACGACCTCGCGGGCGAGCTTGTTGGTCAGCGTGCCCGCGTTCACCAGCTCGATCACCTTCGCGACCTGGGCCGGGGTGATGGCGAGGTCGGTGACCTCGATGCCCTTCGAGTTGGCCTGCTGCGCGAGGTACGACACCCACCAGGAGCGGGCCTCGTCCGGCTTCGCGCCCGCCTCGACCGTCGCGATGATGACGTCCAGCGCGTTGGCGTTGACCAGGTCGCGCAGGACCTCGTCGGTGAGGTTCCAGTCCTTCTGGATGCGCGCGCGGCGCTCCCAGGGGAGCTCGGGCAGGGTGAGGCGCAGTTCCTCGACCCACTCGCGCGACGGCGCGATCGGGACCAGGTCGGGCTCCGGGAAGTAGCGGTAGTCCTCCGCCGTCTCCTTCTTGCGGCCCGGTGACGTGGTGCCCGAGGATTCGTCGAAGTGACGGGTCTCCTGGGTGACCTCGCCGCCGGACTCCAGCACCGCGGCCTGACGGGTCATCTCGAAGCGGACAGCGCGTTCGACGCTGCGCAGCGAGTTGACGTTCTTGGTCTCGGTGCGGGTGCCCAGCGCGCCGGTGGTCTTCGGCGAGAGCGAGACGTTCGCGTCGCAGCGCAGCGAGCCCTGGTCCATGCGGACGTCGGACACGTCGAGAGCCTTGAGCAGGTCGCGCAGGGCCGTCACGTACGCACGGGCGACCTCGGGGGCGCGTTCTCCGGTGCCGGGGATCATCTTCGTGACGATCTCGATCAACGGCACGCCGGCGCGGTTGTAGTCGAGCAGCGAGTGCTCGGCGCCGTGGATGCGACCGGTGGCGCCGCCGACGTGCAGCGACTTGCCGGTGTCCTCCTCCATGTGCGCGCGCTCGATCTCGACGCGGATGACCTCGCCGTCGTCCAGCGTCACGTCGAGCCAGCCGTTGAACGCGATCGGCTCGTCGTACTGCGACGTCTGGAAGTTCTTCGGCATGTCCGGGTAGAAGTAGTTCTTCCGCGCGAACCGGCACCACTCGGCGATCTCGCAGTTGAGCGCGAGGCCGATGCGCATCGCGGACTCGATCGCCTTGGCGTTGACCACCGGCAGCGCGCCCGGCAGGCCGAGGCAGATCGGGCAGGTGTTCGTGTTCGGCTCGCCGCCGAAGACGTTGGCGCAGCCGCAGAACATCTTCGTGTTGGTGTGCAGCTCAACGTGCACTTCCAGGCCCAGGACGGGGTCGTACTTCTCGATGACCTCGTCGTAGTCCATCAGCTCAACAAGAGAGGTCATGCCAAGTCGTCCTTCCGCAGAGCGCGCGCGGCCAGCGCCGCACCGGTGACCGCCACGGCGATGGTGGCGATCGCGTTCGCCAGCATCAGCTTGTCGTTCTTCGCACGGGCGTTCCGGAAGCCGGAGAACGCTCCCACGGCTCCCGCGACGGCACCGGCGAGACCGAGGAGACCCCGTGCCTTCTTGATGTTCACAGTGACGGACCTCCGAACGCGCCGCGCGCGGCCTCGTAGGCCGCGGCCACCCGGTACATGCGGTGGTCCTGCAGCGCCGGAGCCATGATCTGCAGGCCGACCGGCATACCGTCCTCATCGGACAGACCGCTCGGCACGCTCATGGCCGGGGTGCCCGCGAGGTTCGCGGGAATCGTGCAGAGGTCGGCCTTGTACATGGCGATCGGGTCGTTCGCGCGCTCGCCGATCTTGAACGCCGTGGTCGGCGTGGTCGGGGAGATGAGCACGTCGAACTTCTCGAACGCCTTCGCGAAGTCCTGCGTGATCAGCGTGCGGACCTTCTGGGCCGAGCCGTAGTACGCGTCGTAGTAACCGGACGACAGCGCGTACGTGCCGATCATGATGCGGCGCTTGACCTCGGGGCCGAAGCCGGCCTCGCGGGTCAGCGACATGACCTCCTCGGTGCTGCGCGTGCCGTCGTCGCCGACGCGCAGGCCGTAGCGCATGGCGTCGAACCGGGCGAGGTTCGACGAGCACTCGCTCGGCGCGATGAGGTAGTAGGCCGGCAGCGCGTAGTCGAAGCTCGGGCACGACACGTCCGCGATCTCCGCGCCGAGCTCCTTGAGCTGCGACACGGCGGCCTCGAAGCTGCGCGCCACACCGGCCTGGTAGCCGTCACCGCGGAACTGCGTGACGACACCGATGCGCAGGCCGGACAGGTCGCCGTTCAGGCCCTCGCGGGCAGCGGCGACGACCGGCGGCACCGGGGCGTTGATGGACGTGGAGTCCATGTGGTCGTAGCCCGCGATGACCTCGTGCAGCAACGCGGCGTCGAGCACCGTGCGCGCGCACGGACCGGCCTGGTCCAACGAGCTGGAGAACGCGACGAGGCCGTAGCGCGACACACCGCCGTAGGTGGGCTTCACGCCGACGGTGCCCGTCACGGCGCCGGGCTGGCGGATCGAGCCACCGGTGTCGGTACCGATCGCGAGCGGCGCCTGGAACGCCGCGAGCGACGCGGACGAGCCACCGCCGGAGCCGCCGGGGATGCGGTCGAGGTCCCACGGGTTGTGCGTGGGGCCGTACGCCGAGTTCTCGGTGGACGAACCCATGGCGAACTCGTCCATGTTCGTCTTGCCGAGGATGACGACGCCGGCTTCCTTGAGCTTGCGCGTCACCGTGGCGTCGTAGGGCGGGATCCACCCTTCGAGCATCTTGGAACCGACCGTGGTCGGCACGCCCTCGGTCGTCATGACGTCCTTGAGCGCCAACGGCACGCCGGCGAGCGGGGAGACCTGCTCACCGGCCTTGACGGCCTCGTCGACCTTGCGGGCCTGCGCGAGCGCGCCCTCTGTGTCGACGTGCAGGAAGGCGTGGACCTTCGCGTCGGTCTCGGCGATGCGGTCCAGGTGGGCCTGCGTGACCTCGACACTGGAGATCTCGCCGCTGTGGATCTTCGCGGCGAGTTCGGCCGCGGTGGCGTGGATCAGGTCCTTGGTCATGCTTCCTCACCCAGGATGCGGGGCACGCGGAACCGGCCGTCCTCGGCCTCAGGAGCGCCGGAGAGCGCCTGCTGCTGACCGAGGCTCGGACGGACCACGTCCTCGCGGAAGACGTTGGTCAGCGGAACGGCGTGCGACGTCGGCGGGATGTCGGCCGTGGCGATGTCGCCAACCGAGGCCACCGACTGGAGGATCACGTCGAGCTGGCCGGCGAACAAGTCGAGCTCGTCCTCGGTAACAGCCAGCCTGGCGAGCTTCGCCAGGTGCGCGACCTCGTCGCGGGAGATGCTGGGCACTCCTGTCAACCCCCGTAGGGTCGGGATACGAATCGGGAACCCCGTGAGTCTATGGGCTGGTCAGGCGCGCCTTCGAACGGGTTACCGCCTCCGTGGTTGACCGGCACGTCAACTTAACCGTTCCGCAACGCGGACAGCGGGTCATGCGTTGACGATGCGTCTGCGAGAATCACCGACCGGCAACGGCGCAAGACGCGGGGTCTCGCGCACGAGCTATGGAGGCGTTCACCTTGTCGTTCCTGATCCGGGTCCAGCTCCCGGACCGTCCCGGCACCCTCGGCGCGGTCGCAACGGCTTTGGGCGAGATCGGGGCGGACATACTCAGCGTCGACGTGGTGGAACGCGGTTCCGGCATCGCCATCGACGACCTCGTCGTGGAACTGCCGTCCGGCCGCCTGCCGGACACCCTGATCACCGCGGCGGAGTCCATCGAGGGCGTCGAGGTCGACGCGGTGCGCCCGTACGCGGGCATCCTCGACACCC
The DNA here is from genome assembly GCF_044765805.1 of Lentzea sp. NPDC102401. Lineage (NCBI taxonomy): Bacteria > Bacillati > Actinomycetota > Actinomycetes > Pseudonocardiales > Pseudonocardiaceae > Lentzea > Lentzea sp. NPDC102401. The sequence goes on from NZ_JBIWKS010000004.1 coordinate 737,557, forward strand.
ACCGCGAGCTCGAACTGGTCGAGGAGATCGCCGACGCCCCGCACAAGGGCCTCGAGGTCTTCACCGAGGGCGTCCCGAAGATCATCCGCGCCGGCTGGGCCGTCGTCGTAGGTCCCGAAGGCACCGGCATCAACCGGCTGACCTCGTCGTCCGCCGCCCCGGAGACCCGGATGGCGAACGTGCCGTGGTTCCCGCTGGAGCGCGCGACCGTGCTCGACGGCGAGGAGGACTGGGTACCGGAGACCTGGCGCGAGCTGGGCACCGAACTCGCCGCGACCCCACTGGGCAAGCCGGACCGCGTGCTCGTCGTGGGACGTCCGGGCGGCCCGATGTTCCGCGCTGCCGAGGTGGCCAGACTGGCGCACCTGGCCGGCATCGTCGCGGTGGTGCTCCCCGACTAGCTCGGGGCCCTCGACCTCTGCCTTTTGCGGGCCATGGCGATCAGCTCGGCGTTGTTCTTCGCTGTTCGCCCGTCGGGCATCTGGAGCGTGTCCTCCAGACCCATGCGCACGTGGTGTTCGAGGAGCGCGCCGTAGTCGAGGACGGACCACGCGTTCGCGTCGCGCCCGTGCAACAGGACCGGCAGGCCGAGTGGTTCTACTTGCGCCAGCAGGCTTTCCGCCGTCTCGCGCGTCGCGCCGACCGTGATCCGGCTGACGCCTTCCGGCAGGTCGTTCAGGCTCACCGGGCTTTCGACGACGAGCTCGACCCTGACGTTGATCCGGTGCAAAGCCTGCGCGAGCTCCCGCCAGCCGGGCTGGTCCACGTGCACGCTCGCGATGTCCGGCCGCCCCGCCGCGAGCGGCGCCCAGCTGCCGATCAACGTGGCGCGGTTACCGGGCACGTTCGTGGACACGCTGATCTCGATGCCGGGCACGGCGGCACGGACGGTGGCGATCGTCGTCGCCACCTCCGCCCCCACGAGCGTGAGCGCGCCGATGACGTCTCTCGGATGGATGTGCACCGACGTGACGCCGAGCGCGGCGACATCGGCCGCGTCCTCGGCGAGGCGCGCGGGCGACAACGGCAGGGCCGGGTGCTCCTCGGCTGTGCGGGAGCCGTTCAGACAGGCTTGCAGCACACCTCATACGGTCCCACACAATCCTTCTGGCGGCGTTGCTCCAAGGGCTAGGTTGGGGGCATGCGACTGGCCCTAGTGCTCGCCCAAGGGAACGAGCTGGCTGTGGGCGATCTGGCGTTGGGGGTGGCCGGGTTGCTCGCGGTGGCCGGCGTCATCGTGGTCGCGCTCAAGAGGAAGCGATGACTCGCACTGCGGAATACCGGATCTGACTCCAGAATCTGCCGTGATCGCCCCACCTCTGGAGGTATGAAGATCATGGCCATCACCGTGAACCTCGACGCGCTCCTCGACAAGGCTTACGAGGACAAGCCGCTCACCGAGATCCTGGACGCCCCCGTCGACGCGCTGCAGGGCGTGAGCCCCGGCGACGCGGAGAAGCTGAAGGCCGCGTTCAACATCAAGACCGTGCGTGACCTGGGCACCAACAAGTACTTCCGCGCGGCCGTGACGTTGCTCGACCTGGAGGCGACGGCTCGTTAGAGCACGATGCGGTAGTGGACGAACGGCGTCTTCTCCGCGACCTGGTCGTAGAGCCTGCGGGCGGTGTCGTTCCACTCGCTGGTGTGCCAGTAGACGCGGCAGCAGTTCTGCAGTTTCGCCCATTCCGTCACCGCTTCGATGAGCGCGCGGCCGACGCCCCGGCCGCGCGCCTCGGGGGCGGTGAAGAGGTCCTGCAGGTAGCAGACGTCCGGGCCGGACGTGCTGGGGTGCTTGAAGAAGTGCGTGATGCCGACGACCTTGTCGTCGGCGCGGGCGCATAGGGCGTGGATGTTTTCGTTGGCTTGGAAGGCTTGCCACTTCTCGTCGTACGTTTCCGCTGGCAGCGTGCGTTCGTAGAAGGTGTTGTAGCCCTCGAAGAGCTCCTGCCACGTGGCGCGGTCCGCGGGTTCGAGTGGGCCGATCGCGATCATGTTGATCCTTTCTGTGGTCACCCGGTTGGATGACCCTCGTGTCGACGACCCTCACCACCGAGCTGCTGCTGCACCGCGCGGGCACCAAGTCGTACTGGCGCGGCCTGACCTACCGCGAGTCGGTGCTGTCCCTGCGGGTGCACAGCCGGCACGTGGCGGCGCGGGTGCGGGGCGGTGACGACGCGGCGTACGTGGTGGAACTGTCCTGGTCGGGGACACATCTGGTGGGGGCGTGCACCTGTCCGCACGGGTCTGAGGGCTTCTTCTGCAAGCACTGCGTGGCCGTCGGGCTGGTGCTGCTCGACCGGGGCGAGACGGTGCCGCCACCGGACGCCGAGGACCTGGAACTCAAGGACGCGCTGAGATCGCTGCCCGCGGAGGTCCTGCGGGAGCTGTTGTACGAGCAGGCGGCGGGCGACCCCAAGCTGCGGGCGCGGATCATCTCATCGCTCTGAGCCGCAGAACTGCGTTTCCGGCGGGACCTTGCACACGGAGCCGGGTGGCCTGGTGGCCGCCGCGAGCACCCAGCCGGACGGCTTGTGGTCGAAGATCAGCACGTGGGGCATGGCGAAGCTGGTGTGCGTGACGCCGTCGGACTCCTCGAAGTAGAGGTCGGTCACTTCCTGGACGTGCACGACCGCGCTGCCGTCCGCGGACACCACCACCCGCGTCAGTCCGGTGCCGACCTTGGCGCGGGAATAGCCGCCGAACGGGAGCGCGCCGAGCCGTTCGCGGCGGTCGGCCAGCCTGGCCTCGTCGAACTGGAGTCGCACGGCGAAGGCTTCGGTCGTGGGCACGCCGAAGCCTGGTGTCTGTTCGCGGTTGGTGACCTTGGCCGCGCGGTGTTCGAAGTAGCGCTGGGTCAGGTCCTCGATCTGCCGGCGGTCCTGGTCGAGGACGTGCGCCGGTGCCGCTGAGGCGGCCGGTAGCAGCGCGGACAGGAGCAGGACGACGGCCGATCTCATTCGCAAACCCCCATCCGCGTGCTTTCGCAGGAGTACCCCCGAGCTGGGAACCCCTGCATCTCAACGTACTCAGGTGGTCCGGCAAGATCGACGAGCTACCTGAATTCCCTGGTCAGAGCGAGATTCCGTACGCGTACGCCCTCAGGTCCACGCCCGGCAGCGGCGACCAGTCGCGCTCCGGCAGCCGCGTGAAGCCCAGCCGCTCGTACAACCGGTGCGCCGCCAGCATCTTCTCCGACGACGACAGGACGACGTGGGTCGCGCCGGCCTCGCGTGCCTTGTCGATCACCGCACGCACGAGCGTCTCGCCAACGCCGCGGCCGCGTGCTGCCGCCGTCACGGCCAGCATGCGGAACTCCAACTCGCCCGGTCTGGAGACCTCTGCGTAGGGCGTGCCGGGGCGCACGACCGTCACCGAGCCCAGGACGGTGCCCGACTCGTCCTGGGCGACGAGCAGTTCGGCGTCGCGGAAGCGGGAGGCGGCGTCGGCGAGGGTGGACGCGTAGTCGTCGTGGTCGCTCACGAAGCCTTCCGCGCGGTACGCCTCGACCGTCACGGAGCCGACCGCGGGCAGGTCGGCCTCCGTTGCCGGACGGATGATGAGATCAGCCATCTGCGCCTTCTTCCACTGAGCCTTCGTCGACGGGGAGGGCCACCTCCCTCGCCGCGTCCGGGCCCTGCTCCAGCAGGACGCGGAAGCCCGCCTCGTCGAGGACCGGGACCTTCAGCGAGACGGCCTTGTCGTACTTGGATCCTGGCGAGTCGCCGACCACGACGAAAGCGGTTTTCTTGGAGACCGAGCCCGCCGCCTTGCCGCCGCGGGCGAGGATCGACTCCTTGGCCGAGTCGCGCGAGTACTCCGTCAGCGAGCCGGTGACCACGATGGACAGACCTTCGAGGTTGCGGACGATGGACGCGTCGCGCTCGTCCTCCATCCGCACGCCCGCGGCCCGCCAGCGTTCGACGACGCCTTGGCGCCACTCCGTTTCGCGCCACTCGACCACGGCCGTCGCGATGGTCTGGCCGACTCCCTCGGCGCCGGCCAGCGCCTCTTCGGGAGCCTCGATGATCGCGTCCATCGAGCCGAACTGCTGCGCCAGCGCGCGGGCGGCCGTCGGGCCGACGTGGCGAATCGACAACGCGACCAGCACCCTCCACAGAGGACGTTCCTTGGCCGCCTCCAGGTTGTCCAGCAGCTTCACCGCGTTCGCGGACAGCTCTCCGGCCTTCTTGGTCGTGAAGCGCTCGACCTGCCGCAACGCCTCGGCGTCGAGGTCGAACAGGTCGGCTTCGTTCGTGTAGATCGTGGACTCGGTGATCGCGGCGGCCGCCTCGTAGCCGAGCACCTCGATGTCGAGCGCGGCACGGGAAGCCAGGTACGCCAGGCGTTCGCGCAGCTGGCCGGGGCACGTCTCCGCGTTGGGGCAGCGGATGTCGACGTCGCCCTCCTTCATGGCGCGCAGCACCGAGTTGCACTCGGGGCAGCGGGTCGGCATCTCGAACTCGCGCGCGTCGGCCGGGCGCGCGGCCAGCACCGGGCCGAGCACCTCGGGGATCACGTCGCCCGCCTTGCGGATGACGATGCGGTCGCCGATCAGCACGCCCTTGCGCTTGACCTCGGACCCGTTGTGCAGCGTGGCCCGCGCGACCGTCGAGCCGGCCACCTTCACCGGCTCCATCAGCGCGAACGGCGTCACGCGGCCCGTGCGGCCGACCTGGACCTGGATGTCCAGCAGCGTGGTGGTGGCCTCTTCCGGCGGGTACTTGTAGGCGATGGCCCACCTCGGCGCCCGCGACGTCGTGCCGAGGCGCCGTTGCAGCGAGACCTCGTCGACCTTGATCACGAGACCGTCGATCTCGTGGACCGCGTCGTGCCGGTGCTCGCCCCAGTACTCGACCTTCTTGCGGACGTCCGCCGGGTCGGTGAGCACCTCGGTGTGCGGCGACGTCGGCAGGCCCCACGCCTTCAACGCCTCGTAGGCCAGCGACTGGCTGGCGACCTCGAAGCCCTCCGTCTTGCCGATGCCGTGGCAGATCATCCGCAGCTTGCGCGACGCGGTGACCTTCGGGTCCTTCTGCCGCAACGACCCCGCGGCCGTGTTGCGCGGGTTCGCGAACGGCGGCTTGCCCTGCTCGACCAGCGAGGCGTTCAGGGCCAGGAAGTCCTCCACCGCGAAGAAGACCTCACCGCGCACCTCGACGAGCTCCGGCACCGGGTACTCGGCGGAACCCTTCAGCACCACCGGAACGTCTGCGATCGTGCGGACGTTCAGCGTGACGTCCTCGCCGGTGCGCCCGTCGCCACGGGTGAGCGCCCGCGTCAGCCGCCCCTTCTCGTAGAGCAGGTTGATCGCGAGGCCGTCGATCTTCAGCTCGCACAGGAAGTGCGTGCCGGAGCCGATCTCCTTCTGGACGCGCTCGAACCAGCCCGTCAGCTCGTCCTGGGCGAAGACGTTGTCCAGGCTGAGCATGCGCTCCAGGTGGTCGACCGCCTTGAACTCGGTCGAGAACGTGCCGCCGACCAGCTGCGTCGGCGACTCGGGCGTCGCGAGGCCGGGATGTTCGGCCTCCAACGCCTCCAGCTGCCCCAGCAGACCGTCGAACTCACCATCGGTGACGATCGGATCGTCCAGCACGTAGTAGCGGAACTGGTGCGAGCGCACCTCTTCCGCGAGCACGGCATGCCGCTCGCGGACCTCTGCCGGGACGTCTTCAAGGCTCTCGCTGGTCACGTCCCACAGCTTAGTGACCAGGTCTGACAGTTTTCAGCGCTCGGTTCGCCCGGCGAGTTCCCTGACCAGAGAACGCAGCTCCAGCAGGCTGATCGTGCCCTGCGGCTCCAGTTCCGCGGTCTCCACGCGCCGCAACCGCTCCCCCGCCAGCCGCTCGCCGAGAGTGACGTCCAGCGGCAGGAACGTCATCGTCCGCCGGTGCTGGTCGCTCAGGTCCGCGAGCGCCGGGTGGTAGACCGCGACGTCCACGACGTCACCGTCCACCTGGGCCACCACCCGGTAGTCACCCAGCCGCATCTTCACCTGGCCGAGGTTCACGATCACCTCGGTCGGGTCCGGCACCGGCGGCACCGAGTCGTGGAACTCCCACACCATGTCCGACGGCGGCGCGGCGTCGATCCACGCGTCGGTGTACGGGCGCAGCCTCGGGTCTTCCTGACCGGTGATCACCAGCGCGTACATCGCCATGTGGCCCTGCTCGAGAGAGAACATGAGGTCCGGGTGCAACGAGTTCACGAGGTCCCGCAACTCGTCCTCGACCCGGTGCGGCTCGCCGTCCCCGAGCGCCGCGCTGACCACCGGTACCAGCTCGAACCACCGTTCCCAGAACCGTTGTGCGGCTTCCTCGGCGTTCGGCAGGTGGGCGGGGACGACGTCCTCGGCTTTGCGGCGGCGGAACCACTTCATGATGTTCAAGAGTAGAGCTTGCGCCCCTCCGCCAGCATGTCAACGAACTGGGCGATGCGCTTCTGCCGCGTCTCCGGCCTCTTCGCGTCGTGGATGCGCAGCAGCACGGCATACCTGTTCTGGCTGTTGAGCGTCTTGAAGAACTCGGCCGCCTTGGGATTGGCGTCGAGCGCCGCGGTGAGGTCGTCCGGCACCTCGATCGTCGCCGGACCCGCGTAGGCCGCGTCCCAGCGCCCGTCCGCTTTGGCCTTCTCGATCTCGTTGAGCCCGGCCGGCAGCATCTTGCCCGCCGCGATCAGCTCCTCGACCTTGCCGCAGTTGCGCTTGGACCACTTGCTCTTCGGACGTCGAGGCGTCCACCGCTGCGAGTACCAGGTCTCGTCCACGGACCGGGTGAGTCCATCGATCCACCCGTGGCACAAGGCGACGTCCAGCGCCTCGCCGTAGGTGATCGTCTTGATCCCCGAGCCCTTCTTGGCGTACTTGAGCCACAGCTCGGTCTCGTTCGCGCCGTTCTCGTGCAGCCACGCGTCGAACTCGGCGGGACCCTCGAAGACGATCAACGCACCCTCCTCAGGCAGAGCGTCATGTCCTCATAGGGAACACCGAGTTCGGCCTCTTCGGGGCAACTTTCTTCCGCCACGTCGACGACCTGCACGTTCACCCGCGGCGCCGCGCAGTCGAACTTGGACACGACGGACCTCTGCAGATCGTCGGTGTCGAGCTCGAAGCAGTCGCCCCGCGCGGCGTTGGGCATCAGGCACAGGGCGGCGTCGTGCCTGGTGTCGCGCAACACCTTGTAGTCACCGCGCGGGCACTCCGCGCTGGTCTCGGTCAGCACGGTGCCGATCTTCAGCGCGGCCCGGTCGCCGCCGCAGTCGACGACGGTGAGGCCCAGATCGTTCTCGCCTGGGCCGTTGAACCTCACGCAACTGCCCTTCTCCGCCTTGGAGTAGTCGGTGAGGAACAGGGACTCCGGTGCCGTCCGGGCGGGTTCGTCGGTTCCGCTGAACGCCCACCACACGCCGAGATAGGCCAGCACGGCAAGTACGCACACCATCAAGGTCTGTCTCACGACCACGCTGCGGAGTATGGGGGCGAAAACCGAGTGGCGCGCGGCGACCGGTTTAGCCACAGTGCGCGTCATGCTGATCCGGCGGGAGACGCCCGCAGACATCGACGCCATTCGCGCCGTCACCGATCTCGCGTTCAAGAACGGGCCCGAGGCCCCTCTGATCGACCGGCTGCGCGCGGACGAGGGCTGGATCCCGGAGTTCTCGCTGGTGGAGGACGAGGTTCTGGGCCATGTCGTGTGCACGCGCGGGTACGTCGACGAGGTACCCGCGCTCGGGCTCGGGCCGATCGCCGTGCATCCTTCGCACCAGCGGGCAGGTATCGGTTCGGCGTTGGTGCACGCGGTTCTGGGTGCGGCGGAGGCTCGGGGTGAGCGCGCGGTCATCCTGTTGGGTGACCCCAGGTACTACTCGCGGTTCGGGTTCCGGCTCGCCGCGGAGTTCGGGATCACGCCGCCGGTTCCCGAGTGGGCGCCGCACTTCCAGGCTCGGCTGTTCGGTGACGTGCCTGCCGGGGCGTTCCGGTACGCGGAGCCGTTCAACCGACTTTGAGCACCTTGCCTTCGGCCGTGCGCGCGTAAACCGTGCCATCTGCCTGTGCGGACACGGTGTCGATGAAACGGCCTTCGCCCAACGGTTCCCAGGTCGTGGTGAGGCGGTGCGGGCGTCCGTCGATCAGGGTGTGGACGCCGATCGTTCCGTCTGGACGGAGCACCGCTTCGGGTGAGGCGTCGACGCCCTGGGCGATCTCGCGCCACGTGCCGGCGGCGCCGGCCATGAGCTTGGTGCCGGAGCGGACGTAGACGGCCGTGGACCCGTCCGGATAGGCGATCACGGACGGCTTGCCGCCGGCGAACCCGGCCGGGCTCAGCGCCTGCCAGCCGGGGCTCACGGCCGATGAGGCCGGACTCACTGCCTGCGAGCTCGGAATCGATCCCGATTCGCGGGCCCCCTGGGGGGAACCGCCCCCCATCCCAATCATCCCAAGCGGGTCTGACAGTTTCGCGACGCCGCCGTCGGCCAGCACCGCGTACAGGTCGACCGTCCCATCAGGACGGACCACGGCCTCCGGATCACCCGCCACACCCGACGCCACCGGCAGCCACGCCCCGTCCGCCAGCGCCATGACCTCACCACGGGCGGTCCGCGCGAACACGAACCGGCCGGCCACCGAAGGACGTCCGACGAAGACACCCGACGTGCTCAGCCGCGCGCCGTCGGCCCAGACGTCGCCGTCCTCCACGACGTGCAGGACGCCGGCAACCACCTCAGGACCGCCCTGCCAGGCCTGCCGCAGCATCGAACCCGCACGCGCCTCCGCCTGGTCGTACCGCTCCGGACAGCAGGACCGTTGCACGGCATCGGCCAGCAACCCGGCCGAGAGATCAGGCCGGTCGACGCGCACCGCGTACTCGAAGAACCGCCCCGCGGCATAGGAGACGTCCATGATCTGCTCGGGCGCGCCCCAGCCCATCGACGGCCGCTGCTGGAACACGCCCAGCGAGTCGCCGTCGCCGCAGTCCAGGTTGTTCATGTGCGACTCGACCCACCCGGCCTCGAACCCGGCGAGCATCACCTTGTCGCTCACGCCCCGAGATAGACCGACGGCGTGCACGACACGGATGACGTCCGCGTCGTGCACGCCGGGAACTCGGCAGGAGACCTTCACCGGCAGCGCATGCGCCGTACCGGCCGTGAGCAGCAAGAAGACCAGCGCGAGCCTGAGCACAAGTCCGAATTGGACACCCAGGCCCGCGCCGGCGCCACTCAGGAGTTCGCGATCAGCGAGAACCCGAGCACGCCCGTCGCCGTGAAGTCGATGGCCGGTTCGGAGCTCGGCCACGAGCGCAGGTCGTCGGCGAACACGGACTTCGCGGAGTTGAACTCGAGCGTGTACGGCTTGGTGCAGTCGACGGAACCCGCCGGCATGTCACCGAGGTCGCCGAACAGGGTGGCGTCGTTCGGGCCGTTGATCACGGCGCCGACCAGCACCTTCGAGCCGCCGTTGGGCGAACCCGAGAGGTTCGCGGCCTGGTGGTGCGGGCACTCGGGGAACTTCGTGCCGACGCCGACGATCAGCGACGTGCCCCAGGCGTTGGTGCCGAGGGCGAAGCCCCGCTGCTGGGTGCCGAAGGTCTCGTACGACTTGTCGCCGGTGACCTTCTCGTACAGCGCGGCGGTGGTGATGTACCCGAACGTGCGCGAGCCGACGTCCCAGGTCTCGACGTTGGCGGCGGTGCGGAACGGCGACGTCCTGGCCGCGTCCGCGCCCTTCTGCAGCTGGCGTTGGATGTCGCCCACGATCTGCTTCTCGGTCACCTCGGCCCCCGGGATGCCCTTCTTCAGCAACGGGGCGAGGTCGGCGTGGCCGAGCGCGGAGATGTTGTAGACGTTCAACGTGTCGGGGTCCTGCGTCGCCAGGAACTCCTTGGCCCAGTGCGTGGCGGCCTTCGCGAACTGGCTGTAGCGCTTGTCGTGCAACGCCTTCGCGGCCAGGGCGAGCTGGGTGGCGCCGAACTCCATGTCGTCGGTCCACGACTCTTCCGGGTAGTACGCGTGCGGGAACGCCGTCACGAGCTCGCCGACGTCCGAGGTCTTGGCGAGGGCGAAGAGCTGCGCGGCCTTGTCCAGGTACGAACGGGCGACGCGCGGGTTGCGGTCGGCCTCGATCTGCGCGGCCAGCGCGAACGACCCGGCCACGCGGCCGACGAGGTTCGGGCTGATCTTCTCGCCGGCGGCGTTCGCGCGGAACACCGGGCGGTACTTGATGAAGTACTCGCTGTCGCCCGGCTTCACGTTCAGCTTGTCGTCGGCCTCGGGCAGCCGCCACACGTCGTGGTCGCCGACGAAGCCGAACTCCTCGGAGCCGGTGCCGATGCCGACCTGCGCGTAGAGCGTGCCGGTCTTCTCGTCGAACGCCTTGTCGAGCCACTTGAGGCCGAACCTGGCCTCGTCGTAGAGGGCGGCGTTGTGCTTGTTGCGCAACGCCAGCAGCATCGACGCGGTCGAGTACGACGAGGCGTGCGTGAACTTCACGAAGTCACCCGCGTCGAACCAGCCGCCTTCGAGGTCGACCTTTGCGCCCGTCGGCTTCAACGGCGCCGCGATCTGGTCGCCGCCCTCGCCCGCGAACACCGGCGTCTCGTAGACGAGCGCCTCGCGGTCGGTGAGGTGGGCGGGCTTGCGGTTCAGCCGGCCGGGGACGACGTCGGCGCCGTCGCGCTGTGCCTGGAAGAACTCGACGGTGTTGTGCGCGACCGGCGAGAACAGCTTCTTCAGCGAGTCGACCTTGAACACCGGCGAGGTCGTCGTGCCGACCTTGATCCGGTACGTCCCCGGGGCCCTGACCTTGGAGAAGTCGATCGGGTGCACCGCGGGGAACTTCTCGCTCCACGAGCCCGTCGAGGCGCCCGTCCTACCGGTCAGCACGGTGCGGCCGCGACTGTCCACAACGGAGAACCTGGTGTTCGCGGCGCCTCCGAGCACGTAGGCGTGTTTCTGCTCGGAGGTGCCGAACCCGACCTGATCCAGCCGGATCTGGCCGGTGGGCGCGGCCTGTGCAGGCGCCACGACCACGCCTGTGAGCACTGCGGCGACGAGTGCCGCGAGTCTGATGCGCATGTGGGGAACTCCCGGTCCAGGCCCGGCGATGGCCTTCGGTTAAGAAAGTTTCCTAATAGTTCGCAGCAGACTAGCCGCACAAACCGGACATCACCAGCCCTCAGGCGGCTCCAAGAACGACGAGGAGAGGTCACGGGTCAAAGCCAGCGCGCGTTTGACCCAAGTGGACGTAGCACCCGCTAGACCGCACGTCGGAGTGGGCAGCGCCTTCTCGGCGAGGATCGACCTCGGGAAGCCGAGACGGTCCACCAGCGTGAACGCCCGCTGCCCGACGTCCTTCAACGCGACCGGCACGCCGGGGTCGAGGCTCGGCACCAGACCGAGCGCCAGCGTCGTGCCCGCCTCCCACGTCTCGCCGATCTCGTCGAGCGCCTCTGCACCCTTGATCAGCGTCGCGTCGAACGAGATGGCCGTCGCGCCCGCCTCGCGCAGCAGCGTGAACGGCGGGTGCGGCGCGCAGCAGTGCACGATCACCTCGTGGTCCTTCAAGGCCTCGATCACCACGGCGAGCACGTTGCGCGCGTCCGGCCCCGGCACCGCGGGCACGGTGCCGAGCTTGGACGGCGTCGGCAGCAGGCCCTGCAGCACGGCCGGCAGGCCCGGTTCGTCGATCTGCACGACGACCTTCGCCTTGGTGCGCTTGGCGACCTCGGCCGCGTGCTGCTGGAGGCCCTCGGCGAGCGACGCGGCGAACTCCTTCACCGCACCTGGGTCCGTGAGCACCCGATGGCCGCGCATCAGTTCGATGTTCGACATCAACGTCCACGGCCCGACGGCCTGCACCTTGACCGTCTCGGGCTGCGCACCGGCACGTTCCAACGCCTCGTCGAACGCGTCCAGGTCGCCTCGCAGCAGGTCGACGGCACGGCGGTGGTCACGGCCGGGGCGCGGGGTCACCCGGTAGCCGGAGGTGACGACCTCGATCGCGAGGTCGACGAGCAGGCCGGCGGTGCGCCCGATCATGTCCGCGCCTACTCCCCGGCCAGGCAGCTCCGGGACGTGCGGCAGCTCAGGCAGTTCTCCGACGACGACACGCGCCGCCTCGTCGATGTCGGTTCCGGGCAGCGATCCGATTCCAGTTGCTCCACGCACCCGCCGAATTGTTCCACTGTCCGGCAGACAGAAGAGGTCTAGACCCATTGACGCTGTGGTCTAGGCCACTTACCGTGATTGAGCAGGCGCTGAACGTACGAGCGCCTCCCTGTACGTGGTGCAGGACCGCGACGCGCCCCGTGGTCCTGCGCCACTCCCTTCCTCCCCTGCCGGAAGGACCACACCCGATGGCCCGCTTTGCGCTCTTCGCCGCCGGGGCCGCCACCGCGCTGGTGGCCGGACTCGTCGCCATGGCTCCCACCGCCTCCGCGGCCGGTGAATCCGCCGCGTTCAGCCAGGACTCGAACTGGGGCTCCGGCTACCAGGGCAAGTTCACGATCACCGCGGGCACGACCGCGCTGGCCGGCTGGAAGCTCGAGTTCGACCTCGCCGGCGCGACCCTCGGCTCGTACTGGGACGCCACGGCGACCAGCAGCGGCAACCACCACACGTTCACCCACCGCGAGTACAACGGCAACATCGCCGCGGGGGCCTCGACCGGCTTCGGCTTCCTGGTGAGCGGCTCGGCGTTGCCCACGAACTGCAAGCTCAACGGCGTTCCGTGCGGCGGCGGTGGTGGCACTACGACCACCACGACGACCACGACAACGACCGGGCCGACCACCACCACGACGTCCGATGTGCCGCCCACGCCCGGTAGCGCGCTCGTCGCCCCGTACATCGACATCACCATGCCGACGCCGTCACTTGTCGACGTGGCCAACGCGACCGGCCAGAAGCACTTCACGCTCGCGTTCGCGCTGGGCTCGTCCTCTGGCTGTGCGCCCGCATGGGGCGGCACGGTGCCGTTGAACGACAGCCGCATCGTGAACGAGGCGAAGGCTCTGAAGGCCCAAGGCGGCAGCGTCATCGTCGCGACCGGCGGCGCCATGGGCCCGTACCTGGAGCACGTCTGCACGTCGGTCGACTCGCTGTACAACGCCTACGTGGCCGTGCTCGACGCCGTGGGGTCGAACAGCATCGACGTCGACGTGGAAGCCACGATCCCGCAGGCCACCGTGAACGCGGCGCTGAAGAAGCTGCAGGACGCCCGCGGCACCACCGTCAGCTACACGATGCGCATCCAGGGCCAGGACTACGGCATGGACCCGTACTCGGTGGACGTGCTGAAGGACGCGGCCGCCAAGGGCGTCAACGTCCTCGTGAACCCGATGCTGATGAACTTCGGCTACACGGGCAACTGGGGCGACGCGATGGTCAACGCCGCCAACGCCACCCTCGGGCAGATGCGCGCCATCTGGCCGTCGAAGTCCGACGCGCAGTTGAAGGCGCTGCTGGGCCTCACGCCGATGATCGGACGCAACGACACGGGCCCGACGACCACCCAGGCCGACGCACGCAAGGTCGTCGACTACGCGAAGGCCAACCACGTCGGACGGATCGCGTTCTGGTCGGCCGGCCGCGACAACGGTTCGTGCCCCGGCGGCGGAGTTTCGCCCACGTGCAGTGGAATCTCGCAGGCCAACTGGGAATTCACGAACATGTTCAAGGCCTACACGGGCTGATTTCGCCCCTGCGGAGCGAAGGCCGTTGCGGGAACTTCCGTCCCCGCAACGGCCTTCCTCATTCCGTTGAAGCGCTCAGCAAGAGCTGCAGCAACCGCAGCCCGGACCCGTGCAACCGCCACAGCAAGAACAACCACCCATGGTGCCCACCTCCGATGTTGAGCGATCAAGCCTGTCGGACAGTAAGGCGGCTCCAACGCTGCGTGACACCACCTTCAGAGTGATTACGCTGCCACGAATGAATGGTCCTGCCGAGATGCTCGCCGCCGACAAGGCGTCCACCGCCCTGGGCATCGAGCCCGTCGAGCTGCGCGACGGTTACGCGTTGCTGCGGATGACGGTCGCGGAAAACATGATCAACGGCCACGGCATCGCGCACGGCGGTTATGTGTTCCTGCTGGCGGACAGCGCGTTCGCCTGCGCCTGCAACAGGGCCGGGTCCGTCACCGTCGCCGCCACGGCCGAGATCGACTTCATCCGGCCCGTGCACGAGGGCGACGAACTGGTGGCGGAGGCGGTGGAACGGACCCGGTTCGGCCGGAGTGGGATCTACGACATCACGGTCAGGCGTGGGAGCGAGATCGTGGCTGAGTTCCGCGGTCGGTCGCGGACCCTGCGCTCCTGAGGCCGATGAACTGCAGCACCGCGAAGCCGAGCACCGCGAGGCCCTGAGCCAGCACGAGCGCGACGCCGGTACCGGTGAGCGGGAACCAGCTCATTTCCGCGGTCAGAATGCTGTCGGCGGCCCAGACCAGGTTTCCGATGATGACCAGCAGCACGATTCGGCGGTCAGGGGTGGCGCGGGTTCCCAGGAAGAACACGCCCACGCCGTAGACCACGCAGAAAGAACCGAGCCCGATCTGCCAGCCCACCGGCATTCCGACCTCCGGGCGGATCAGCAGTGTCAGCAGGCCGAGTGCGAACGAAGCGACACCGTCGAGTTTCAAGGCGAATTTCAACATGGCCCGACGATGGCCCGCCCAACGCTGCCAAGACCACGTCAAGCGCTGCCAACTCCTGCCATCAGGTCCGCCGCGACCAGGCGTGCGGCGGCGTTCTGCCAGTTGTGGAGCGTGCGTTCGGGGACCTGTGTCACGAACCACTGCAGGGCGCGGCGGTCCTCCGCGTCGAGGTCCTCGCGCTTGGTCCGGACCGAATAGGGGCGGATTCCCTTGACGTAGTAGAAGTACACGGCGTTGTAGTAACGCCATTCGTCGCTCGTGCCGAAATCGCCGCCAAGAGGCTTGAGCCGTTGAATGGAAGCCAGCAGCATGCTTTTCAACTGCGCGGCACGATCCAGCGGCGGGCCTTCTTCGGTCAGCGCGATCAACGGGCTCGCGACGAGCTTTCCGAGATCGCCGTAATGGCTCAGGGCCTTGCGGGTGAGCCGGGTGAACTCCGCCTCGTCCTCGGTCACCAGCGGCCGGCGCTTCGGCAACGACTCGGCGGCGTCACGGAGCTCGGCACGTTCTGCCGCGACCGCGGGCACGGCAAGACGGTCGACCATCAAAGCGAGCGGGTTCGCCAGCACCTGGACCGCGATCGCTGCCGCCACGGTGGTGAAGACGAGCAACTCCGGGCCGCCGAAGAAGATCACCTGCGACCCGAACAGCACCGCCGTGAAAGCTGAGATCACGAGCGACCGCAGCATGTCCGCGCGGATCGACTCGCCCTCCTCGACCGCGTCGGTGACGGCGACCAGCACGCCGAACACCACCACGTCGAACCCGAGCGACGGCAGCGTGATCGCGTCGGGCAGCAGGCCCAGCAGGAACGCACCCGCGGAAAGGCCGAACATCACCCCAACGAGTGAAAAGTAAGCACGTTTCCTTATGGCTAGACCCGTGGCCACGGCCATGGGAAGCAATACGATCCACGGCACGAAGAAGGACGCGGCGAAGAACGGCAGCAGTGCGAGCAGCCACCACCTGATCAACTCTGGCCGGCAGAGCAACAGGACCGCACCCGTCCAGGCCAGCGCCGGTACCCCGATGACCACGGGATGTGGCACCACGACGGCCGCCGAATAGCCGATCATCCCCGCGCCCGCCCACCACAGCAGCGGTTTGCGCGGGTCGCGGGCGAGCAGGTATAGACCCAGCCACCAGGCGAGGCCGGAGACCAGCAGCGATAGGCCGAACACGGGTCAAAGCTAGCCCTACCTGCAAAACTAATCTTCATGCCGGTAGAGCTGACGCTCCACAAAGCGGCCGAGGAGCTACGAAGAGGCGACCTCGCGAGCGTGCTCAGTGCACGTCAGCGCGTCGCCGGACTCGTCGGCACCTACCCGCGACGGCTCGACCTCAGGGAACGTCTCGCCGAGGTCTACCGGGTGCTCGGCCAGCCGGCACAGGCAGGTCGCTGGACCTATCTCTCCGAGGACCGCGACCCCGGGGAACTCCTGGCCTTCGAACGCGCCTACCGCCGCGCGGACGCCCGTCTGGTCGCGCTCTCATGGCAGGGCCGCGTCGACGAGGCGCCGACCGAGACCGCCCGCACCCGCCTCGCCGCGTTGTACCTGGAGGCGCGGGTCGAACTGCAGCACGAACTCGACGCGACGCCGAACGAGGAGACGTCCTGGGGTGCCTGCCTGGTCGTCATGGCCGGCGGCACGTTCGTCCTGGTGTGTTTCCTGCTGGGCCTCGTGACTCTCGTGCAGTTCTTGTGGAAGCTGGTGTCATGAGAACGCTGTCGCAGTACGTCCGCCGCACCCCGATCATGCACGTGTCCGTGGACGGGCGACCGCTCGTGCTCAAACTGGAGCACCTCCAGCTCACCGGCTCGTTCAAGCTCCGCGGCGCGGTCAACACCCTGCTGTCGCTCAACGTCTCCGAGGTCGTCACCGCGTCCGGCGGCAACCACGGCATCGCCGTCGCTCAGGCCGCCCAGTTGCTCGGCGCGCACGCCACCGTGTTCGTCCCGGTGACCGCGCCCGAGACCAAGACCAGGCGCATCGAAGCGTTGGGCGCCAAGCTGATCCGTCACGGCAACACCTACGCCGAGGCCGCCGCGGCCGCCCGTGAGCTCGATCTGCCGTACATCGAGGCGTACAACGACCGGACGGTGATCGAGGGCCAGGCCACGGTCACGCAGGAGATCGTCGAGGACGCCCCGGACGTCGACACGATCTTCGTCGCGGTCGGCGGCGGCGGACTCGTCGCGGGTGCCGCGCTGGCGTCCGGCGGACGGCACGTCGTCGCCGTCGAACCCGAGAACTGCTGCGCGATGCACAACGCGCTGGAGGCCGGTGAGCCCGTCGACTCCGTGGTGAACTCCATCGCCGCCGACGCGCTCGGCGCCACGCGCGCGGGTTCGTTGTCGCTGGAAATCCTGAAGCAGCACAACGTTTCCTCGGCGCTGGTCACCGACGCGGAGATTCTCTCGGCGCGCGACCGGCTGTGGGAGGAGTTCAGGATCGCGGTCGAACCCGCCGGTGCGGCGGCGTTCGCCTCGTTCCTCAGGGGCGATGTGTCGAGTGAGCTGCCCTGCGTGCTCCTGTGCGGAGCGAACTCGGAGTGGCGTCCCAGCTAGTCCGGCGGAACCGGCGAGCCCCGAGGCGGCGCAACGGCGACACCACCCACACCGGTTCGTCGTTGCGCCGGGCACGACTGGTCAGCTTCCGCCGGTCCGCGGGGCTGACGAAGCACCGGAACGCGCTGCGAGCACGCGTAGCGAGGTCCTGCGTGTCGGCGAACGCCGTGTCGATGAACGTCACGCAGCGAACGCTAGATCCGCTTTCCCAGCCCTACAAGCGAATTAGCTGGTCGCGTCGATCGTCGCGCTGGCCAGCACGATGTCGCCAGCCGCGTCCTCGCGGTAGATCGCGACGGCCTGACCGGGCGCCACGCCCTTCAACGGCTCCCGCAACTGCACCCGCAGCACGCCGTCGACCAGCTCGGCGACGGCCGGAGCCGTGCCACCGTGCGCGCGCACCTGCGCGACGCACTCGACGGGTCCGTCCAGCTCGACGTGCGAGACCGGCGACGAAGCGGAAATCCCGGTCACCGCGAGCTTTTCGACCGCGCCGACCCGCACGTTCCCGGAGACGGGCTCCAGCGCCAGCACGTACCGCGGCCGGCCGTCGGCGGCGGGACCGTCGATCCCGAGGCCCTTGCGCTGCCCGACGGTGAACTCGTGCACGCCCGCGTGCCGGCCCAGCACCGCGCCGGTCGCGTCGTCGATCAGCAGGCCCGGCTTGGTCTCCATGCGGCCCGCCAGGAACTTCTGCGTGTCGCCGTCCGGGATGAAGCAGATGTCGTGGCTGTCCGGCTTCTTCGCGACGGAAAGCCCGCGCGACGCCGCCTCGACGCGCACGTCGTCCTTCTGCGTGTCCCCCAACGGGAACATCGCGTGCGCGAGCTGGTCCGCGGTCAGCGACGCCAGCACGTACGACTGGTCCTTGCCCATGTCGGCGGAACGGCGCAGCTCGGGACGGCCGTCGACCATCTCCAGGCGCGCGTAGTGGCCGGTGCAGACGGCGTCGAAGCCGAGGGCGATCGCCTTGTCCAGCAACGCCTCGAACTTGATCCGCTCGTTGCAGCGCAGGCACGGGTTCGGCGTGCGGCCCGCCGCGTACTCCGCGACGAAGTCCTCCACGACCTCTTCGGTGAAGCGCTCGGCGAAGTCCCAGACGTAGAACGGGATGCCCATCAGGTCCGCGGCACGGCGGGCGTCGTGGGCGTCTTCGATCGTGCAGCAGCCGCGTGCGCCCGTGCGCAGGGTGCCGGGCTTCGCCGACAACGCCAGGTGCACGCCCGTCACGTCGTGTCCCGCTTCGACGGCGCGTGCCGCCGCCACCGCGGAATCGACACCACCGCTCATCGCCGCGAGGACCTTCACTGCTTGACCACCTTCCGAGACCGCCTCATACCTGCCAGGCCCGCCGTGCGGGCCCTCTCCACCACCGGTCCGATGACCGACACCAGCTTCTCAACGTCCGCTCGCGTCGACGTATGCCCGAGCGAGAACCTCAGCGATCCGCGCGCCAACGCCGGTTCGACGCCCATCGCGAGCAGCACGTGGCTCGGTTGCGCGACGCCGGCTGTGCACGCGGAGCCCGTCGAGCACTCGACGCCGCGCGCGTCGAGCAGCATCAGCAGGCTGTCGCCCTCGCAGCCGGGGAACGTCAGGTGCGCGTTGCCGGGCAGCCGGTCCGCCGGGTCGCCGTTCACGATCACGTCCGGCACGACCGCGCGCACCGACGCGATCAGTTCGTCCCGCAACGCCGCGATCTCGACGGCGCGGGAAGCCTGTTCCTCCACCGAGATCCGCACCGCGCGCGCCAGGCCGACGATCGACGGCACGTCGAGGGTGCCGGACCGGACGTCGCGCTCCTGGCCGCCGCCGTGCATCAACGGAGTGCACTTCACGTCTCGTGCGAGCAGCAGCACGCCGATGCCGTAGGGCCCGCCGACCTTGTGGCCGGTCATGGTCAGCGCGGAGGCACCGGAAGCGGCGAAATCGACCGGGACCGCGCCCACGGCCTGCACCGCGTCCGTGTGGAACGGCACACCGCGTGCGGCGCACACGGCGGCGATGTCGTGCACGGGGTTGATGGTGCCGACCTCGTTGTTCGCCCACATCGTGGTGACGAGCGCGACGTCGTCGTCCAGCGCCTCGGCGACCGACTCCGGGGAAACCCGCCCGAAGCGGTCGGTGGGCAGCCAGGTGACCTCGGCGCCCTGCTGCTCAAGCCACTCGACGGCGTCCAGCACGGCGTGGTGTTCCACGGCCGATGCCAGCACACGGCGACGGCCGCTCGCCCAGTAGATGCCCTTGACCGCGAGGTTGTCGCTCTCCGTGCCGCCGCCGGTGAACAGCACCTCGGACGGCCGGGCGCCCAGGGCGTCGGCGATGTTCTCGCGGGCCTCTTCGATCGCCCGCCGCGCCCGCCTGCCGGAGGTGTGCAGCGACGAGGCGTTGCCCGTGGTGGACAACGCCTCGGTCATGGCCGCGACCGCCTGCGGGTGCATGGGGGTCGTGGCCGCGTGGTCGAGATAAGCCATCAGGTCTCAAGGGTAGCCCGCATGCGGGGCCCGGTCAGAATCGCTCCCACCACCGCCAACGCCGCCATCGACAGGTTGAGCACCACCACGCCCGCGGTCGGCGCCGTCGCCACGACGAGCACACCGCCGAGTCCGATCATGGTCGCGGAGAAGAGCATGTCGCAGATCTGCAGCGCGGCCGAGTTGAAACCCCGGTCGGCCTCGGGTGATGCGGCCATCATCAGCACACCGACGCTCGACGTGGCCATGCCCATGCCGGCGCCCGCCACGGCCCACAGGACCGGTGTGAGGAAGGCCGGACCCCATGTCGGTGCGATGAGCGTCACGGCTCCGATACCGGTCGCGACGAACAGGAACCCGACGCGAACCAGCGTGTGGCGCTCGATCTCGGGGTGCCTCGACGCCCACATCGACGCGCTGGCCCAGCCGAGCGCGCTCAGCGTCAGCGGAATCCCCGCCTCCAGGGGCGAGTAGCCGTGCACGACGGAGAGCGTCAGCGGGATGAAGCCCTCGACCGCGAAGAACGTGCCCGCGAGCAGACCGCGCGCGAGGATCGTGACGGGGAGGCCGCGGCGGGCGACGAGCGTGCCCTTGGGCAGCAGGATGCGCAGTGCGGGCGCGAGCAGCAGCAACGCCACGGCGATCAGCCACCACGTGCGGTGCTGCAGGCCCCAGCTCAGCCCGGCCACGCCGAGACCGACGGCGACCGCGGCGAGCGGCAGGTACTTGCGCGTCGGCGGAGCCTCGGTGTGCGGCGGCAGCTTCCGCAGCACCGGAACGAGCAGCACGCTGCCGACCAGCACCAGCGGGATGATCGCGAGGAACACCCACCGCCAGCTCAGGTGTTCGGTCGCCCAGCCCGCGACGGCCGGCCCCACCAGCGACGGGATCACCCAGGCCGCGGACAGCGCGCCGAACACGGCGGGCCGGGTGTCCTCGGGGTAGGCGACCGCGATCAGCACGTAGACCGCGACGATGAGGAATCCCGCGCCGAAGCCCTGCAGCACCCGGCCGGCGAGCAACACCGTCATGGTCTCGGCGATGCCCGCGACCACGAGCCCGGCGAGGAACAGCACCACGCCGATCAGGACGGCGGGCTTGGGTCCGCGGCGGTCCGAGAGCCGTCCGGAGAAGACCGTCGCGATGACGCTCGCCGCCAGGTTCGCGAGGAACGGCCACGCGTACAGCGCCTCGCCGTGCAGCTCGCGGACCATGGTGGGCATCGCCGTGCCGACACCCATCGCCTCGAACGCGAGGAGGGTGACCAGCAGGAGAATGCCCGTCGTGGGCCAGCGGCGTTCAGGCGACCAGAGGCGTGATGGTTCGCGCGCGGTGAGAGTCACCTGTAGATGGTGCAATCTCCAGTTCGGTCGAGGTCAAGCGGTTTGATTGCTCTTCGGCAAGTTTCGCCAGCTCCCGGCGGGTTCCGGCGCGTCCGGGAGCGATCTCGTCCAGCACGTGGACCTCGACGACCAGATCGCGGGCCTTGAGCACCCGGCGGATCGAGTCGACCAGGGTGTCGCTGCCGACGAACGCCGGCTGCGTCGTCAGGTGGCCGCCGATCCGGTAGCGCAGCACGATCGGCCGCACCGGCACACCGGCGTCGAGCGCGGCCTGGAACAGCGCCGGCTTGTAGTGCCCGGACGCGAGCCCGCACCACGTCGTGCCCTCGGCGTGGATGGCGACCGCGCTGCCGTTGCGCAGGGTGGTGGCCAGTTCGTTCACGGTCCGCGGCAGGTCGCGCAGCTTCTCGCGGTCGAGGTAGACCGTGCCCACCGCCGTGATGATCGGGCCGAGCACGGGCCAGCTCTTGATGTCCTTCTTCGCCACGATCTTGACCGGCTGCACCGAGTCGATCGCGAGCTCGTCGAGCCACGACACGTGGTTGCTCGCGACGAGCACGCCGCGCTTCGGGATCTCCTGGAACTTCCTGGCGCCGTGGACCTCCAGCCTCACGCCGAACGCCCGCAGGATGGCGTGGAACCACAGCCGGACGACGCTTTCGCGCTGCTTGCCCGGCAGGAGCAACGCCAGGGCGATCCACGCGCCGCACAGGATCGCGGTGACGGCCGTGACGGCCCGCCAGACCTGCCTGAGCTTGGCGACTTCCCGCGGTGTGCTGCCGACGCACCCGTCACCGCACGGCGACGCAGGCATCCAGGCGTGGCTCATGACGTCTCCCCCAGGAAGAACTTCAGGTAGCGCTGATCCACGTGGTCCATGCCGAGCAGGATGAAGAGGTCGGCGACGCCGAAGTCCGCGTCGAGCGCTGGCCGTCCGCAGATCTTGGCGCCGAGCCGCAGGTAGCCCTTGAGCAGCGGCGGCAGCACGGTCTTGTCCGGCCGTGCGATCGCGTCGACGTCCCACGGGTTGTGCGGCGTGACCCGGTACTGCTCGGGCGCGTAGTGCTTGGCGTGCACCGTGTCCCACACCCCGGCCGCGAGGCTGCCACCGTCCTGCAGCGGAATCGACGCGCACCCGACGAGCCACTTGTGGCCGCTGAGCAGCATGTACCGCGCGATGCCCGCCCACACGAGGCTGACGACGGCGCCGTTGCGGTGGTCGGGGTGCACGCACGAACGGCCGGTCTCGACCGTGGAGCTGCGGATGTCGTTCAGGTTGGTCAGGTCGAACTCGCCGTCGCCGTACAGCCGCCCGGCTTCCCTGGCGCGCTCCGGCGGCAGCATCCGGTACCCGCCGACGATCTCGCCGGTGCGGTCGTCGCGCACCACGAGGTGGTCGCAGTACTCGTCGAACTCGTCGACGTCGTGGCCGGGCACGCCGGTGTGCAGCGTCGCCCCCATCTCACCGGCGAACACCTCGTAGCGCAGTCTCTGCGCGGCGACGACCTCCGCGCTGTCACGGGCGACGAGGAGGGAGTAGCGGGGAGCGTCCGCGCCCTGCTGGGCGGGGGTGCTGACAAGCAGTTCCGGCTGCGTCATGCGCACCAGGGTGAAGCCGGGTTGGCTAATCGCAGCAGGTCAGAACGATGTCCGGTCAGTGGCAGTCGGGTTAACCCGAGGTAGTGCCGTGAACGCCAAAGGGCCGCCCCGTGAACGGGACGGCCCTTTCATGAGCTGGAGTGCTCAGCCCTTGCGCTTCTTGACCTCTTCGGTCAGCTGCGGCGCGACGTTGAACAGGTCGCCCACGACACCGAAGTCGGCGATCTCGAAGATCGGGGCCTCGGGGTCCTTGTTGACCGCGACGATCGTCTTCGAGGTCTGCATGCCCGCGCGGTGCTGGATGGCACCGGAGATGCCCAGCGCCACGTACAGCTGCGGCGAGACCGTCTTGCCGGTCTGGCCCACCTGGAACTGGTGCGGGTAGTAGCCGGAGTCGACGGCGGCGCGCGAGGCACCGACGGCGGCGCCCAGCGAGTCCGCGAGCTCCTCGACGGTCGAGAACTTCTCGGCCGAGCCGACGCCCCGGCCACCGGAGACGACGACCGAGGCCTCGGTCAGCTCCGGGCGGTCGCCGCCGGTGATGGCCTCGCGCGAGGTCACGCGGGCGGACTTGGCGGTGTCCACGGAGATCGAGACCGACTCGTCCAGCACGGCGTCCGCGGCGGACTCCTCGGCCTCGACGCCGCCGGGGCGGACGGTGATGACCGGGGTGCCGGTGCCGACCTTGGACTTGACGACGAACGCGCCACCGAAGATGGACTGCACGCCGGTGCCGTCCGCCTCGATGTCGACGACGTCCACGAGCAGGCCGGAGCCGAGGCGCACGGCGAGACGGCCCGCGACCTCCTTGCCCTCGACCGTCGCGGAGACGAGCACCGCGGACGCGTTCGGGGCGAGAGCGGCCAGCGCGTCGACCTTGGGGGTCACCAGGAAGCCGGCGGCGTCGTCGGACTCGACGGCGTAGACCTTGGCGGCGCCGTACTTGCCCAGCGACTCGCGGATCTTCGACGCGGTGCCGGGTGCGCCCACGACCACCGCGGCCGGGGTGCCCAGGCGACCGGCGGCCGTCAGCAGCTCGTAGCTGACCTTCTTGACCTCGCCGTCGACGTGGTCGACCAGAACCAGAACTTCAGACATGATTTCCCCTCCCTCAGATGAGCTTCTGGCCGACGAGGAACTCGGCGATCTTGGATCCGCCGTCGCCACCGTCCTCGACGCGCTGACCCGCGCTGCGCGGCGGCTTGGGGGCCGCCTCCAGCACCTGGGTCCACGCGCCGGACAGGCCGACCTCGGACGCGTCGAAGCCGAGGTCCGCCACCGAAAGCGTGGAGACGGGCTTCTTCTTCGCGGCCATGATGCCCTTGAAGGACGGGTAACGCGGCTCGTTGATCTTCTCGGTCACGGAGACCACGGCCGGGAGCGACGCCTCGAGGAACGCGACGCCCTCGTCGGTCTCGCGCTCGCCCTTGATCGTCGTGCCCTCGACCGTGACCTTGCGCAGCTGGGTGACCTGCGGCAGGCCGAGCAGCTCGGCGAGGATGGCCGGGACAGCGCCCGCGCGGCCGTCGGTCGCCTCGTTGCCCGCGATGACCAGGTCGACGTTCTCGACCGTGCCGATCGCCTTCGCGAGGACCTTCGCCGTCGCCAGCACGTCCGAGCCGTGCAACGCCTCGTCGCTCACGTGGATCGCCTTGTCGGCACCCATCGACAGCGCCTTGCGAATGGCGTCGGTAGCGCGGTCGGGACCCATCGCGATCACGGTCACCTCGCCACCGTGGGCCTCCTGCAGCAGCAGGGCCTCTTCGACGGCGCGCTCGTTGATCTCGTCGAGCACGGCATCCGCGGATTCGCGGTCAAGGGTGTGGTCGGCGTCGGTGAGCTTGCGCTCGGACCAGGTGTCAGGCACCTGCTTGACCAGGACAACAATGTTCATAGGTCCTCTTCGACCTCCTGCGGACGGGCGGCGACGCTTGCGCGGAGGACTCTAGGGACTGCGCCGCCGAGTGTTCACGACCCTGCCATCAAACCGGATGTTACCCGCCAGTAGCACCCCTGCAAACGCCAGCAAGCACCCCGCAAGCGTGATGGTTCTCACCCGGTCGCGCCACCTTTTGAGACGTAACCCATTCGGGGGTCTAGGCTGCGCTGACATGTACCGGCGAGTAGCTATCGTGACCGACTCCACGGCCTGTCTCCCGGCGCAGCTGACTGATCGACTCGGCATCGAAGTGGTGCAGATTCAGGTGCGAATCGGCGACCACACCGACGACGAGTCCCGCATCCCGGTCCCGGACCTGGTTTCGGCCATGCGTTCGAACGTGCCCGTCGCGACGATTCCCCCCGATCCGGGCGCGTTCTTCTGGACGTACAACGAACTGGCCGCGTCGGGCGTTCGCTCGATCGTGTCCGTGCACGTGTCGAGCCGCCAGTCCGCGACCGTGGAAGCAGCCAGGGAAGCCGCCGCCAAGGTCCGCGTGCCCGTGCACGTCGTCGACACCCACACCTGCGGGATGAGCATCGGCTACGCGGTCCAGGCCGCCGCGAAGGTGGCGGAGGCGGGTGGCAACGTGGAGAAAGTGCTCGCGACCGCCCAGCGGCGCTTCGACAGATCCACCGAGCTGATCTACGTCGACACGCTCGAGTACCTGCGCCGCGGCGGCCGGATCGGCGCCGCCGCCGCACTGGTCGGCGGCGTGCTGTCGATGAAGCCGCTGCTGACGATGGCCGACGGCCAGATCACGCCGCTCGACAAGGTGATCGGCGCCGACCGCGCGCTCAACCGGATGCTGGACATCGCGATCAAGCGCGCGGGCACCGACACCGTGGACGTGGCCGTCGAACACTTCGACGCCCCGGAGAAGGCGGCCCGCCTGCTGCGCAAGCTCCGGACCGGCGTGCCCAACGTCCGCCAGTTCATGTTGACGCAGGTCAGCTCGGCCATCGGCGCCCACGTGGGCCCCGGCGCGCTGGGCATCACAGTTTCGCCGGTATGACCCTCGGGAACTCCGGGTGCTGTTCCGTCCGTTGAAGTGGACGTAACGGACACCTGGAGGACCGATGGCCGGTTTCATGGACAAGATCACCAGGTTCCTGCGCAGTCCGCAGGGCCACAAGCTCCAAGCCAAGGCACGGCAGATGGCTCAGGACCCGCGCAAGCGCGCGCAGGCCGAGCAGCTGCTGCGCAAGCTCCGCGGCGGCAAGAAGCACTAGCCCCTGAAGAGCGCGTTCAGCTCGCCGTAGCCCAGCCCCTCTTCGGTGCTGTCGTACGTGCCCTTCGACAGCAGCTCTTCGGCCGCCTTCCTGGCCGTCGCGTAAGCCGCTGACGCCAGCGCGGTGCCGACGCTGATCCTGGCAGCGCCCGCGGTCCCCAGCTCGTGGACCGCGGGTGCACCAGGACCCGCCAGCACGTTGAGCGGCGCGTCGATCTTCCCGGCCAGTTCCCCGACGGTGGCGAGGTCGGTCACGCCCGGCACGAAGATGCCGCTCGCCCCCGCCTCCAGATAAGCCTTCGCGCGGTCCAGCGTGTGCTGAAGACGGTCCTGCGGCTCACCGACGCCGCGCAGGTACACGTCGATCCTCGCGTTGATGTAGAGGTCCGGCGCCGCCTCGCGTGCCGCCTTCAGCCGCTCCTGCTGCTCCGGCACGTCGCGGAGTCCCGCGCCGTGGGCGTCCTCGATGTTGACGCCGGACGCGCCCGCCTCGGCGACGGCTCTCGCCGTCTCGCCGACCTCCTTCGCGTCCTTGCCGAAGCCGGACTCGATGTCCGCGGTCACCGGCACCCTGACCGCCTTCGCGATCCTGGCGACGAGGTCGATGGCCAGATCGCGGTCGATCGCGTCACCGTCCGGGGCACCGAGACTCCACGCCACGCCGGCGCTCGTGGTGGCGACGGCCTTGGCCCCGGCCGCCTCGACGATCAGGGCCGAGGCGACGTCCCAGGCGTTGGGGAGGGCGAGCGGACCGGACCGGTGGAGGGCGTGGAAGAGCTTCGTGCGATCAGCGGCGGAAGTCATGATCGATTGATATCAGCAGGCACCGACATTTTTCCGGCGAGTTTCGGACATGAACCGACGACGTTCCGACACAGCCCTCACTCGGGTGCCGCGCTCGGTTGCCGCGCTCAGTTGCTGCCCGCCTTGCGGCGCACCTCTTCGAACGTCCGGAGGTAGCGCTGGCGGAAGTCCTCGCGCTCCACCCACGTCGTGTGCTCGGCGGGCTGGGGTGAGGCGGGCGGGGGCAGCGCGGTCTGCACCGCGGGCGGCGGGGCGGGCTCCGGTTCGGCTTCGGGCTCGGGTTCCGGCTGGGGTTCCTCGACCAGTTCCGCGACAGGCTCCTCGGCGACCACCTGGGCGACCGCTTCGACGGCCTCGGGACTGTCGGTGCTCGGCGCTACGGTTGATTCGGGGGCTTCGAAATTCCCCACGGGGGGATCGAGGTCCCCATCCCGATCATATCCAGCGGCACCGACAGTTTCGGGCACGGCGACAGCGTCGGGCTCCGGTCCGGCGACCACTTCGGCGACAGGCTCCGGTTCCGCGACAGGCTCCGGTTCGGCGACCGACTCCGCGACCGGCTCGGCCAGCGACGCGAGCGCCGGTCCGAGCCGCGGCTCCAACTGCCGCAGTCCCATCACCGGATTGCGGTGAATCGGCCTCGTGTCGTACTCGTCGTCCACCGGCTCGACGGTCACGGGCTTCTCCACCCACGTCCGCTCGGCCGGCGCCTCCGACGGCGAGGAAACGTCCGGAGCCGAGTCCTCGCGGCGCCGCACCAGCACGTACATGAGGGCTGCCCCCAACGTGAAGGACAGCACGCACAGTCCGAAGACGATCCCGACTGCCCCTGCCATTGCGAAGGCTCCTAGTTGACGAGGACGTCGATCTGAGGTCCGAAGTCCGAGGGCGGGCCCCACACGGGGTCCACGATCACGCGAGTGGTGATCTCGCTGTCCACCCCTTGCTCGGCCAGGTACTGCCGCAGCAGGCCGGCCCTCTCCATCGCGAGCACGTCACAGCGGTGCGACGCCGTCTCGCCGTTCCACGCGTGCGCCACCAACGTCACCGAGCCGGTGACGTTGCGCAGCACACTGGCCAGAGAACGCCGCACGTCCTCACCGCGGCCCACCAACGACGCGGTGCCCGGTGCGAACGTGATGCCCTTGACCGCGTGCGACGTGAACAGGTTCCGCACCGCCTCCTGCGCCACCGCCGCGGGCAGCGTC
The DNA here is from genome assembly GCF_044765805.1 of Lentzea sp. NPDC102401. Lineage (NCBI taxonomy): Bacteria > Bacillati > Actinomycetota > Actinomycetes > Pseudonocardiales > Pseudonocardiaceae > Lentzea > Lentzea sp. NPDC102401. The sequence goes on from NZ_JBIWKS010000004.1 coordinate 765,374, forward strand.
ACGGGCGCGGGAGGCTCCATCCGCAGCGGCGCGACGAAGTCGGCGACCGGCACCGGGCCCGCGAGAACGGCAGGCACGGCGGGCGACGACGACAGCGCCGTCTCCAGCTCGTCGCCGTACACGGAGAAACCGAACACCGTGACCGACGCGGGCACCATCAACGCGCCGACGAGCAACGGAACCCAGCGCTTCATGACGCGGCCACCTGTTCGGGAATGTGGAGCGGGGTGACGCGATCGGCGGCCACCGACAGGGCGGCGCGGGCGGCGGACAGCTGCGAGTGGACGACCCGCTTCAGCTCGTGCAGTTCGTCGGTCCGGTCGGCGACCTCGGCCAGGCGGCGCTGGGCTTCGCGGCACGCCACCTTCACCATGAACTCCGAACGTGCCCGCGCCAGCGCCTCCTGCTCCTGCAGGTGCTGCGCGGCCTCGTTGCGGCGCCGGGTCATCGTGAGTTCGAAGAACTGCTGGGCCTTCTCGCGCTTGCGTTCGGAGTCGGCCTCCAGCGAGTTGCACTGCAGAGCGGTCTCCCGCAGCAGCATGTCCGCGTCGGCCTGCGCCTGGGCGACGGCCTCGGTGCACTCGCGCTCCACCTCGTCGGCGCGCTGGCGGTGCTGGGCCTCGAGGTCGGTGCAGCGGCGTTCCATCTCCAGCTCGCGGCGTTCCATGGCGGCGGCGCGGGTGGCGCAGTCCTGGCGCGAGGCGTAGAGCTCGGACTCGGCCTCGGCGCGCATGGCCGCGGATTCGCGTTCGGCGTCGGCGCGCAGCTCGGCGACCTCGACGTCGGTGCGCGCACGGAGATCGGCGCACTCGCGTTCGGCCTGCAGGTGCATCTCCGCCGTCTCGTCCTCAGCGAGGCGGAGCATGCGGTGCATCCGTTCGGTGGCGCTCGCGTGCGTACCCGAAGTGGATTCGAGGCGCTCGATCCTGGCGCGCGCCTCCTCCAGGTCCTGCCGCGTCATTTCCAGCAGCTTGCGCAGATCGGCCGCCTGCGCCAGCGCCTCGGCCCGATCGAGGCTCGTGAAGCGCAGCTGCTCCTCGAGATTCTCGATGTGGTCGATGACCTGACGTCGATGAAAACCTCGGTAGACAACGTCGAAACCGGCGTGCAGCGGAACTAGTTCCTGCTCTTTTGCACCCATGGTCACCTACTCACTCAACCGGGCTGAAGATTGTGCGAGCTTACCCACGGGCGGTGACCCCAACCAGCGTCGACAATGGACGGACGGAGTTGATGTAACACGTGGAATAAGCCGTCCTTACTGGGCAAACGCGACATCTGTAGATCAACACCAAACGGCTCGCAGTCACCCGATTGTGTCAAGCAGGGCTCCTTTTCGAGGTGTTCACTCCGCGCGTTCGCCGTGCACGGAAAGCGACCGTCAAGGTCGAGATCACACGAATTGCCTTCCATCGGTCGTGGCTACTTCGATCACGCTTCGTTAGCCTTCTCGTTCGTGTCCTCACGAGTAGCCGTCGTCACCGACTCGACCGCGTCGCTTCCGGCCCGTCTGGCGGACCGGTTCAACATCATCACGGTCCCGATGCAGCTCAAGATCGGGTCGGAACTGATCGACGAGGCGTACGTGCCGACCGACAGGCTGCTGCAGGCGATGGAGGCGCAGATCCCGATCACGACGCAGCCGCCGGCGCCGGACGCGTTCTTCTGGGCCTACCAGGACGCGTGGGCGAAGGGCGCGGAGACGATCATCTCGGTGCACGTGACGCCGAAGCTCTCCCCCGCGACGGACGCGGCGAAGGTGGCCGCGGCCAAGTCGCGCGTGCCGGTGTTCATCGTGGACTCGCACTCGTCGGGCATGACGCTCGGGTTCGCCGCGCTCGCGGCCGCGCGGATCGTGCAGAGCGGCGGCAACGTCCAGAACGCGCGCGGTGTCGCCGAGCAGCGCGGCCGGGACGCCAACGTGCTGATCTACGTCGACACGCTGCACTACCTGCGCCAGGCGGGCAGGGTGAGCGCGGCGGCGAAGCTCTTCGGTGACGCGCTCTCGGTGAAGCCGCTGCTCACGGTCGTGAACGGCGAGGTGGAGCCGTTCGACAAGGTCGTCGGCCGCGACCGGGCGCTGGCGAAACTCGCGGACAAGGCGGTGGCGCTCGCCTACGGACGCAACGTGGACCTCGCGGTCGAGCACTTCGCGGCCGAGAAGGAGGGCCACGAGCTGCTCGGGATGCTGCAGAAGCGGATCCCACACGCCCGCGACGTCGTCCTGACGCAGGTCAGCGCGGCGATCGGCGCGAACGTGGGGCCGGGAGCGCTGGCCGTCACCGTCTCGCCGTTCTGATCAGAGTTCGGCCACTTCCTCCGCGAGGAGCAGCCCCGGATCGAACCCGAGCGGCGCGAGGTGGCCGGCGAGCTCCAGTGAGAGCACGCCCTGCAGGCGCGTCCAGAAGGCCAGCGCGCGGTGCACCGTCGGCGACGACGCGGGCAGCGCGCCCGCCCATCCCCGGCTCATCCCCAGGACGACGTCGAACGGGGTCTTCGGCTCCTCGTCCGGCTCTCCCGCGCAGACCTCCAGCAACACCGTCAGGATCTCGTCCGAGATCGCGGTGACGTCGTCGGGCGCGTGATAGCCGGGCACGGGCGTGCCGTAGATGAGCAGATAGCGCTGCGGGTCGCTCAGGGCCCACTCCCTGATGACCGCGGCGAGGGCCACCGCGGTGGTGCCGGCCGCGTGGGCGGCGCGGACGGTGTCGGCGAGGCTGCGGTAGGCGTCCCGGATGAGCGCGGTGATCAACTCGTCGCGACCGGCGAAGTACCGGTACAGCGCGGGCCCGCTCATGCCCATCTCCTTGGCGATGGCGTTGAGCGACAACGCCGTCACCCCGGCCGTGGCGATCTGGTCCCACGCGTGCCGCTTGACCTCGTCACGAACCTGGGCCCGGTAGCGCTCTCGGGGGTTCCCTGCCGGCTCCGTCATGGTTAGACCCTCTCACATTCGTTATTGACAGTCACGCAGACTTCAGCTTAGCTTCTGCATGTCACAAGAGTTAGAGCATCTAACTACCGCGACTGCCGCTAACGAACTGAAGGAGAAGTCACATGACCCGCACGCGCATCGCCCTGACCGCCCTCTCGCTCAGCGCCGGACTGCTCGCCATCACCGCGTGCCAGAGCGCGCCGTCCAGCGCTCCCGCCCCGAGCAGCAGCGCAGCCCCGACGGGTTCGGTGACCTGCGAGGGCCAGGGCATCAACCCCGCCGCCCAGCTGCACCACCGGACCGAGACCCGCATCAACGCGCCGCTGAGCACGGTCTGGAAGGTGCAGACCGAGGTGGAGGGCTGGCCCGCCTGGCAGAAGGCCGTCACCACCGCGAAGCGGCTGGATCAGGGCGAGCTGAAGGCGGGTTCGAAGTTCGAGTGGACGACCCCGGCACCCGCGACGCCGACGACGCCCGCCACCACGCTGAACATCACCTCGACCGTTCTCGGCGTGAAGACCGGCGAGTGCGTGCGCTGGAGCGGGCCCGCCGTCGGCGAGGGCCTGGGCATCGACGAGGGCGTCCACGTCTGGACCTTCACCGAGGTCGACGGCGGCGTCCTGGTCCGCACCGAGGAGAGCTGGACCGGCGCCCAGGTGGAGGCCGACCCGGCCACGGCCATCAAGCTCCTCGGCCCCGGCCTCGACTTCTGGCTGGCCGACCTCAAGGCCGCGGCCGAAGCCCGTCCCGCCCAGAACTGACGTTCAGACCCCCGCAACCCAGAAGGAGAAGATCATGTCCACCAGCACCCGCGCCGCCGTCCACCCGTCGAAGTCCGTCCTCGTCGCGGCCTGGGCCGTGCCCGTCATGGTGATCGGCAAGTTCGGCCTGCTCTCCGGGATCCCGATCGCCGTCGTGCTCGTCGCGAGTCTGCGCAAGGGCCGCCCCCAGGCCCTGCGCTGGTGGTCAGGAGCTCTCACGCTGGCCTACGCCACCCCGTTGACGATGTGGCTGGCCGGGCCGAGTCAGGCGCCCAGCCTGTCCAAGTACATGGACTCCACGACGACGGCGGCACTCGCCGCGGCGGGCATCGCGACCGCCATCGCGCACCAGGTAGTTCGCAGGCGGTCTACTGGCAAGTAACCTGGCGGGCGTGACCCTCCCCCTGACCGGCGAACGCACCGTGCCCGGTATCGCGGAAGAGAATTACTGGTTCAGGCGCCATGAGGCCGCATATCTCCACCTCATCGGCCACTGTGCGGACGCCGTCGTGCTGGAGGCGGGCTGCGGCGAGGGCTACGGCGCCCAGCTGATCCGCACGGTCGCGCGCCGGGTGATCGCGCTCGACTACGACGAGCTGACGTCGCAGCACGTGTCGCGCGCGTACCCGCAGCTCAACGTGCTCCGCGGGAACCTGGCGGCGCTGCCGTTGCGCGACGGGAGCGTCGACGTCGTGGCGAACCTGCAGGTCATCGAGCACCTGTGGGACCAGGAGGGGTTCCTGGCGGAATGCCTGCGGGTGCTGCGTCCAGGTGGGAGGCTCATCGTGACGACGCCGAACAGGCTGACGTTCTCGCCCGGCCAGGACACGCCGCTGAACCCGTTCCACACCAGGGAACTCGCACCGTCCGAACTGGACGAGATGCTGCGCGAGGCTGGTTTCCGCGTTGACGAACTGACGGGACTGCGTCACGGACAGAGGCTTGACACGCTCCTGAACGGACAGATCATCAACGCACAGGTCGAAGTCGCGCTGTCCGGTGCGCCGTGGCCGGTCGAGCTCAAGGAGGCTGTGGAGTCGGTGACGGTGGAGGACTTCGACATCACCCCTGACGACATGGACGGCTGCCTCGATCTCGTGGCCGTGGCGGTGCGTCCGTGACGTCGAGCAACACGTCCAAGGCTTCCGAGGGCACGTTCTGCCTCGTCCTGCACAGCCATCTGCCGTGGCTCGCCCACCACGGCGCGTGGCCGGTCGGCGAGGAGTGGCTCTACCAGGCGTGGGCGCACTCGTACCTGCCCATCGTGGACATGCTGCGCCGCTTCGCCGACGAGGGCCGTTCCGACGTCCTGACGCTCGGCGTCACCCCGATCCTGGCCGCGCAACTGGACGATCCGTACTGCCTGCGCGGCATGCACGACTGGCTCGGCAACTGGCACCTGCGCTCGCACTTCGCCGGGGAACGGCTGCCAGAACTGTCGGCGTACGAGCACCGCGCGTCCTCCTGGGCACTGGACCGGTTCGAAAGCCAGTGGCGGCACGGGTTCTCGCCCGTCCTGAGGTCCCTTGTGGACTCTTCGACGATCGAGCTGCTCGGCGGGCCCGCCACGCATCCCTTCCAGCCGTTGCTGGATCCGCAGGTGCGGGCCTTCGCGCTGCGAACCGGTCTGGACGACACCGCGTTGCGCGTCGGCCGTGCGCCGGAAGGGATCTGGGCGCCGGAGTGCGGTTACTCGCCCGGCATGGAGGCGGGGTACGCGGCGGCGGGCGTGCGGCGGTTCATGGTCGACGGACCCGCGCTGCACGGCGACACGTCGGCCGCGCATCCGGTCGGTTCGTCCGACGTGCTGGCGTTCGGGCGTGATCTGGAGGTCTCGTACCGCGTCTGGTCGCCGAAGGTCGGCTATCCGGGCGATGCCGCGTACCGGGATTTTCACACCTACGATCACCCGACGGGCCTCAAGCCGTCGCGGGTGACGGGCAAGAACGTGGCGCCGGAGGACAAGCGGCCGTACGACCCGTTGCTGGCGCGCGAGGCTCTCGACAGGCACGTCGCCGACTTCGTGGAGACGGTCGTGCGGCGGTTGCGCGCGATCGACGGCGGTCTCGTCGTGGCGGCCTACGACACCGAGCTGTACGGGCATTGGTGGCACGAGGGTCCGTTGTGGCTGGAAGCCGTGCTACGCGCGCTGCCGGAAGCGGGCGTGCGCGTGACGACGTTGCGTGGCGCCGTTGAGGCCGGGCACGTGGGCGCTCCGGTCGAGCTGCCGGCGTCGTCGTGGGGCAGCGGCAAGGACTGGCGCGTGTGGGACGGCGCTCAGGTGTCGGACATCGTGTCGTTGAACGAGTCGGTGCAGAAGGAACTGCTGGGGCTGGACTTCTCCTCCGACGTGCGGAATCCGGTGCTGGACCAGGCGGTGCGCGAGGCGCTGCTGGCGTTGTCGAGCGACTGGGCGTTCATGGTCACCAAGGACTCGGCCGCCGACTACGCCCGTTACCGCGCGAAGATTCACAGCGATCGTTTCAGCGAGCTCGCGGCGTTGACCCGAAACGGTCGTGGACAGGCGAGAGCAACGGAGCTCCGCGCGGCAGACGGCCCGTTCGGGCACCTGGACGCGCGAGGAATGGGGTAGCGGGATGCGCGTGCTGATGTTGTCGTGGGAGTACCCGCCGGTGGTGGTCGGCGGGCTGGGCAGGCACGTCCACGCGCTCGCGACACAGTTGGCCGCGCAGGGGCACGACGTCGTCGTGCTGTGCCGTCAACCTTCGGGCACCGATGCGATCACGCATCCCACCGTGGACGTGGTGAGCGAGGGCGTGCGTCTGGTCCGCGTCGCCGAGGACCCGGCGCACTTCGTGTTCGAGAAGGACCTGTTGGCGTGGACACTCGCGATGGGTCACGCGATGACGCGCGCTGGGCTGGCGTTGGACTCGTGGCGTCCCGACGTCGTGCACGCGCACGACTGGTTGGTCGCGCACCCGGCCGTGGCGCTCGCCGAGGCGTTCGGCGTGCCATTGGTGGCGACGATCCACGCGACCGAGGCCGGTCGGCACTCGGGCTGGCTGTCGCACTCGCTGAACCAGCAGGTGCACTCGGTGGAGTGGTGGCTGGCGAACCGCGCCGACTCGCTGATCACCTGCTCGTCGGCGATGCGCGGCGAGGTCGCGCATCTGTTCGAAGTGGACACCGCTGACGTTTCCGTGCTGCACAACGGCATCGAGCCGGGCGGCTGGAAGGTGCGGGCGAAGGACGTCGGCGCTGCCCGGCGCACGTACTCGCCGCACGGTGATCCGCTGCTGCTGTTCTTCGGCCGGATCGAGTGGGAGAAGGGCATCCAGGACCTGATCGCCGCCCTCCCCCGGATCCGCCGTGTCCACCGGGGCACGCGCGTGGTCGTCGCCGGTGGCGGTTCGCAGACGGAGTGGTTGCAGGACCAGGCGCGCAAGCACCGCGTGCTGCGGGCCGTGGAGTTCGTCGGCCATCTGTCGGACAGGTCTTTGGCGGCGTTGCTCACCGCGGCCGACGCCGTCGTGCTGCCCTCCCGTTACGAACCTTTCGGCATCGTGGCCCTGGAAGCGGCGGCCGCCGGAACGCCTCTGGTCGCGTCGACCGCCGGCGGACTCGGCGAGGTCGTGCTGGACGGGGTGACGGGCCTGTCGTTCACCCCCGGTGACGTGGACGGACTCACGCGCGCCGTGCGTGACGTGCTGTCCGATCCCGCCTCAGCCGCCTCCCGTGCCCGCGCCGCGAAGGCTCGTCTGGTCTCCGACTTCAACTGGGCCACGATCGCCACCGACACGGCTTCGGTCTACGCCAAGGCTTTGGTGCGCGAACCACGCGTCCTGGGCCGCCCCAAGATCGCGACGGGCAATCTGTTCACCTAGGTCAGCTACAGTCGCCGGTCCCGTTAACAAAAGGTGACCGAGGACTGAATGAAATACCAACGCTTCGTGGCGCTCGGGGACAGCTGCACCGAGGGCTTGGACGACCTGCTTCCCGACGGCCGCTACCGGGGCTGGGCGGACCGGGTCGCGTCCGCACTGGACGCGCCGGGCTTCCGCTACGCCAACCTCGGCGTGCGCGGCCGCCGTCTCGACCAGATGCTGGTGGAGCAGGTCCCGTCCGCGGCGGCGTTGGAGCCCGACCTGGTCGTGCTCTTCGGCGGCGGCAACGACGTGATGTCCAACGCGACTCTGGACCAGATCGCTGAGCGGGCAGACGCGATGGTGCGCGCCGTGACGTCGTTCGCGCCGACCGTCGCCGTCTTCACTTTGAGCGACATCTCGCACCGCATGCCGTTCGGCCGGCGCATGCGTCCGCGCATCGAGACCTTGAACTCCGCCATGCGCACCGCGGCGTCCCGCTACGGCGCTGTGCTGGTCGACGTGGAGGCCGACGAGTGCGTGCACGACTCACGCTACTTCGGCCCGGACCGCCTGCACCTGTCGTCGTTGGGGCACAGGCGGTTGGCCGGCCACGTGCTGTCGGCGTTGGAGATCCCGTTCGACGAGTCCTGGCTGATGCCGCTGGAGGGCACGGCCGCGAGCGCTTCCGTTCTCGATCACTGGCGGTGGCTGCGCGACCAGGTGCTGCCCGTCGCCTACACGCGGACGCGGAACAAGCTCATCGGGCGGCAGCCTGGGGACGGCTTCACCCCGAAGCGCCCGGAGCTCGTGCCGCTGACCTGGCAGCGACACGCAACTCGCTGACCCGTCAGGCCTCCGCTCGCTTGGCCAAGGCGTCCTTGGCCTTGCGGGCCATGTCCGCGATGTCCGCCCGCCGCTGTGCATCAGCCTCGTAGTCGGCCCGCCGATCCCGCACCACCCGGGCCGGCATCCCGACCGCGATCTTGAAGTCCGGCACGTCCCCGCGCACCACGGCATGCGCGCCGAGCACGCACCCGCGGCCGACACGAGTGCCGCGCAGCACGGTCACCTTGGCGCCGAGCCAGCAGTCAGGCCCGATGCGCACCGGCGACTTCACGATGCCCTGGTCCTTGATCGGCAGCGTGATGTCCTCGACCTTGTGGTCGAAGTCGCAGATGTAGACCCAGTCCGCGACCAGCGAGGACGCGCCGATCTCGATGTCGAGGTAGCAGTTGACCGTGTTGTCCTTGCCGAACACGACCTTGTCGCCGATGCGCAGCGACCCCTCGTGGCACCGGATGGCGTTGCCGTCGCCGATGTGCACCCAGCGCCCGATCTCCAGGCGGCCGAAGCCGGGGCGGGCCATGACCTCGACGCGCTTGCCGAAGAACACCATGCCGCGCAGCACCACGTGCGGGTTGAGCAGGCGGAACTTCAGCAGCCGCCAGTACCGCACGATGTACCAGGGGGTGTAGGCGCGGTGGCGCAGGACCCAGCGCAGGGAGGCCATCGTGAGGAACCGGGCCTGCTGCGGGTCCCGGCGCGACCTGGCCCAGCGCGTCCACACCGGAGCGCCCCACATGGAAGTCATGGACGAAGACTCTAACTTCGGGCTGCGGGCGGCGCGGAAACGGTTCTAGGGTGTCGTGACCACGGCGAACAGAGGTGCGGCATGTGGGCGGTCGTAGGGGTGTGGGAGCTCAGCACGGAAATGCACGACGAGTGGCGGGCGCAGGTGCCCTTGATGGCGTCGAGCAAGGTCGGGCTACCGGGGTTCGCGCACGGGACGTGGACGCAGGACGGCCATGCGATCCAGGTGTACGACAACGAGGCCGATGCGCGCCGCTACCACGCGGACATGCTGGAGAAGGGCTACCTCGAACGGCCGGGCCTGCGGAACGTCGTGTGGGACGTGGCCGAGGTCGGCGCCGAGTCTCAGGCACCCTAGAGGCATGATTCACCCTCTCATCATCGACACCGACCCCGGCGTCGACGACGCGTTCGCGATCGCGCTCGCGGCCCGCAGTCCCGAGGTCGACCTCGTCGGCCTCACGACGGTGTTCGGCAACGTCGGGCTCGACCTCACCACCCGCAACGCCCTGCGTCTGCTCGCTCACCTCGGCCGCACCGACGTGCCCGTGGTGCGGGGGTTCGAGGGGCCGGGCGGCGCGGCGGACGTGCACGGTGAGGACGGGCTCGGCGGGCAGGCGCTCACGTTGCCGGAGAACCCGAAGGGGCTGCACGGGGAGGATCCCGTGCGGTTCTTCGCCGACAACCTCACCCAGGACACCGTGGTCGCCGCGATCGGGCCGCTCACCAACATCGCCCACGCGCTCGACGCCGGCATCGAGTTCCCGCGGCTGATCGTCATGGGCGGCGGGCTCGGCCTCGGCAACATGACCGCGCGCGCCGAGTTCAACTTCTGGGCGGACGCCAAGGCCGCGCGGACGGTCATCCGCAAGGGCAACCCGATCGTCGTGCCGCTCAACCTGACGCAGCGGTGCATCGCCGACACCGAGTTCCTCGCGAACGTCGACCCCGTGCTGAGCAACCTCACCGGCACCTACCGGGCCTACCTCGCGAGGCACTCCGAGCAGAACATGTCCGGGCGCGAGGAGGGCATCCTGATCCACGACGCCGTCGCCGTGGCGGAGGCGATCGTGCCCGGCACCCTGCGCCTGAAGACGCACGGCCTCGACATCGACGACGAGGGTGCGCTCGTCGGGGGAAAGCACCAGGTAGAGGTCGCGGAGGACTGCGATTGGCCCGCGCTGAGGGCCTTCATGGAGCAGCGCTTGTCCGTTTGACGACAACTTCACGTCGCTGTCTGGGGTTGGGCGGGCACGGAAAGTAGGGTCCGCGACCATGCAGCGAAGAGTCCTCACGACAGCTGCGGTAGCGGTGGCCATGACGTTCGGAGTGGTCCCTGCCTCCGCTCAGCCCCAGATCCAGGTGGTGCCGGATCCGGCAGCACACGTGAACCCGTTCATCGGCACGACCAACCTCGGGAACACCTTTCCCGGCGCGGTCGTGCCGTTCGGCATGTTCTCCTTCAGCCCGGAGGCCAGTCGCGGCAACACCCTGCGCGCCGCGGCTCCCGGCGGATACCGGTACGACGCCACGAAGATCCGCGGCTTCAGCCTCACCCACATGTCCGGGACCGGCTGCGCGGGCGGAAGTGGTGACATCCCGATCTTCCCGCACGTCGGGGCCGTCACCACGTCGCCGACCACGGACGCGACCGACGCCGTCTACGCCAGCGAGTTCGCGCACGCGGACGAGGTGGCCAAGCCCGGCCGCTACGACGTGACGCTGAAGTCCGGCGCGAAGGCCGAGCTGTCCGCCACCGAACGCACCGGTGCCGCGCGGTTCAGCTTCCCCGCCGACAAGCCGGCGACGGTGCTGATCAACACCTCCAAGTCGCAGGTCGGCTCGTCGGACGCCCAGACGGTGGTCGACAAGGACAAGCGGACGATCACCGGCAGCGTGACCAGCGGAAACTTCTGCGGCTACATCAACCAGGTCGGCCGCCGCAGCTACTACACGCTGCACTTCGTGGCGGAGTTCGACCAGGAGTTCACCGAGGTCGGCACGTACCAGGACAACGTTGTCACGGCCGGAAGCACGTCCTCCAAGGGCGGCACGACCTACGGGACGAACGGCTGGCCGGTGCTGGGCAAGGGGTCCGGCGCCTACCTAGGCTTCGCGCCCGGTTCGCAGGTCGGCGTCAAGGTCGGCATCTCCTACGTCAGCCTGGACAACGCGAAGGCGAACCTCAAGGCCGAGAACAAGGGCCAGTCCATTGAGGACATGAGGGACAACGCGTACATCGCGTGGCAGAAGCAGCTCAAGCGCATCGAGGTCGGCGGCGGCTCCGATGACGAGCGGACGAAGTTCTACACGGCGCTGTACCACTCCCTGCTGCACCCCAACCTGTTCAGCGACGTCAACGGCGAGTACGCCGGGTTCGACGGCAAGACCCACAAGATCGACAAGAGACGGCAGAAAGCCCAGTACGGCACGTTCTCCGGCTGGGACATCTACCGATCCCAACTGCAGCTGCTCACCATGCTCGAACCGCAGATCGGCTCGGACATCGCGCAGTCGCTGCTCAACCAGTCCGAGCAGAACAACGGCGTGTGGGACCGCTGGACGCACAACGGCGGCGGCACGCACGTGATGAACGGCGACCCGGCGCCGATCGCGCTGGCGGCCATCTCGGCGTTCGGCGGCGACGGGTACGACGTCAAGGCGTCGCTGAAGTCGTTGGTGAAGGCCGCGACCGTGCCCACGCCGCTGGATCTGAGCAAGGACGGCTGGGCCGTGATGTCGGTCGGGCAGCGGCCGTCGCTCGACAAGTACCTGCAGAACAAGTACATGCCGTCCGTGTCGAACGCGTGGGGTGGCGCGGCGGAGACGCTGGAGATCTCCGCGGCGGACTTCGCGATCAGCCAGCTCGCCGAACGCACGGGCGACAAGAAGGTCGCGAAGACGTTCGCCGAACGCGCGCAGTGGTGGCAGAACAACTTCGACCCGGTCGCCGACAGCACCGGCGGCTACATCCGCAACCGCAACGCCGACGGCACGTGGGTCAAGGACTTCACGCCGGACACCGGCAACGGGTTCGTGGAGGGCAGCAGCGCCCAGTACACGTGGATGGTCACGCACAACGTCGCCGGGCTCGTCGACTCGCTGGGCGGCCGTGAGCGCGCCAACAAGCGGCTGGACGACTTCTTCCACAACGCCGACGGCAGCTGGGCTCTCACGGGTCGCGGTGGTGCGAAGTCCGAACTGGACAACGAGCCGTCCGTGAACGTGCCGTGGCTCTACAACTACACGGGCCAGCCCGCCAAGGCGCAGGAGACGTTGCGCGAGACGATCGGCACGCTGTGGAAGAACGCCCCCGGCGGCATTCCCGGCAACGACGACCTCGGCGCGATGTCGTCGTGGTTCGTGTTCACCGCGATGGGCATCTACCCGCAGGTGCCTTCGCGCGCCGAGCTGGTGCTGAGCAGCCCGCTGTTCACGTCGGTGAAGATCAACCGCGGTGGCGGCAAGGACATCACGATCAACGCTCCTCAGGCCAACGCCGCCACGAAGTACGTGCAGTCGTTGAAGGTCAACGGCAAGGCGTCCTCGAAGACCTGGCTGCCCGAGTCGCTCGTGCAGCGCGGCGGCAAGCTGGACTTCGTGCTGGGCAAGGCACCTTCCGCGTGGGGCACCGGCGCAACGGACGCCCCGCCGTCGTTCCGCGACGGCGAGAAGCCGATCAAGCACGACCAGCCGTACTTCCTGACCGTCGAACCGCGGCAGCTCGTGGTCGAGCCCGGCAAGTCGGTCACGGCGAAGGTCAACTCGGTCAAGCTCTACGACGGCGATCCGAAGGCGACCTACACGATCACCGGCCCGGAGACGCTGAAGTTCACGCCCACCACCGGTGCCGTGCCCTCGGAGTTCACGGTCACGGCCGAAACCGGTACGGCACAAGGCTTCTACGACATCACCGTGACGGTGACCGTCGAGGGCGCGGCCAAGCCGGTCGTGCTGCCGCAGACGGTGAAGGTCGCGCCGGCGGGCAGCATGCTCGCCGCCGTGAACAACGTGGGCGCCTCCGCCGACGCTGACGGCGAGGGCGACTTCGACGGCGGCGGCTACAGCTACTCGCGCGAAGCACTGGCCACGGCCGGTCTTGCGCCGGGCGGCACGAGCACCGTCGACGGCCTCACGTTCACGTGGCCGTCGTCGCCTCCCGGCCGTCCCGACAACGCGACCGCCAGGAAGCAAACGCTTGCCCTGTCCGGAACCAAGCTCGCCTTCGTCGGCTCCGCGGCCAACGGAGCGCGAACGAAGGCGGCCACGGTGACGTTCACGGACGGCACCACGGCGTCGGTGGACATCGGCTTCAGCGACTGGACGCTGGGCGGCGGCGGGGCGGCACCGAGCTTCGGCAACGTGATCGTCGCGAACACGCCGTACCGCAACACGCTGGGCGGCGGGAACGAGAAGGTCGCCACGCACATCTTCGCGACGAAGACGTACGTGGCTCCGGAAGGCAAAACGCTGGCGAGCGTCGTGCTGCCGGATGACGGCGACATGCACATCTTCGCGGTGGCACTGGGTTAGTCCATCCCGGTGGGTGCGGCTCGGTTCACCGGCCCGGCCGCACCCGCCGAGAGGATGATCCGGACGTGAGCGACATCGAGCAGCGGCTCATCAAGGCGGCCCGCGACGGCGAGTGGCTGGAGTGCGCCGAGCCCGCCAACGTGGTGCGGGCAGGCCTGGTCAGGGAGCTGCTGATGGGTCGCCGCGGTGAGCTCGATCCGGGCGGGGTGAAGCTGCGCGGAGTGCGGATCGAGGGCACTCTCGACCTCGTCCGCGTGAAAGCCGTGGCCGGGTTGAGCTTCAGCGACTGCACGATCGACGAGCCCGTCATGGCCCGCTACGCGAGCTTGCCGGAACTGCACTTCTACGGCGGACGCTGTGCCGGGATCCACGCGAACGGCCTCCAGCTCGACGGCGACCTGTTCCTGCGCGGCGGGATTCAGATCACCGGAGACGACGCCCGCGGCACGATCAGGCTTCTCGACGCGCGCATCGCGGGCGACGTCGAGTTCGCGGACCTGGAGATCACCAACACCGGCGGCGCCGCGCTGCACGCCGACGGACTGAAGGTCGGCGGCAACCTGACCTTGCGTGGCGTGCAGATCGCCGGGGACGGCCGCAGCGCACTCAACCTCTTCGGCGCCCACGTCACGGCGAACTTCAAGGTGGCGGAGTCCGAGATCACCAACAGCACCGGGGCCGCGCTGGTCCTCGACAACGTCACCGTCGGCGGCAACTTCTCGCTGCGGAAGGGCAATCGGATCACCGGGCACGGTGAAGCCGGCTCGGTCCGCCTCGTCAGCGCGCACATCTCAGGACATGCCGAGATGACCGGCACGGAGATCACCAACGCCGCGGGACCCGCGCTGGAGGCGAACGGGATCCAGGTCGAGGGGAACTTCCTGCTGCGGGACGGCCTTCTCCTCACCGGGCACGACGAGTTCGGAGCGGCCGACCTGGCCGGCGCCCGCATCGGGAACGCCCTCCAGTTCGCCGGCGCGACACTGACGAACACGGCCGGTCCCGCGATCAGGGCCGACCGCGCCCGCATCGGCGACTCCCTGGTCATGATCGGCCAGAACCGGTTCTCGGCGGGCGGCGACGGCCCCGCGCTCAGCCTGATCGGCACCCACGTCGACGGCAGGTTCGGTTGCGCGGACACGGTCGAACTGAGGTCGGCGTCGGACCTGGTGATGAACCTCCAGCACATGGTGGTGGGGGTGTCCGCGAGGTTGCCGCACGCGGCGCTGTGCCCCGCGCTCGGTCGCGGCCCGGAGTGCGAACACGCGAGTCTGGTCAGCATCGACGACTTCTCCTACCCCGCCCTCGGATCGGGGTGGGACTGGGAACAGTGGCTGCACGTGATCCGCTGCCACACCCCGGCCTATCACGCTTCGGCCTACCAGCGGCTGGCCGCGGTCGAGCGAGCGGCCGGGCACGACGGCACCGTGCGGCGGATTCTCATGGCACAACAGACAGATCTGCGCCGGCGCAGCCCTCAGTCGTTGGGCGGGCCGTTGACGCGGTGGTTCCACTGGCTGTGGGGAGTGCTGGCCGGATACGGCTACCGAGCGCGCCGCACGGCCGCCGCGCTGCTGCTGGTGCTCGTCGCCGCCGGGGCGATCGGCTGGTGGGCCGGGCAGGTGGACACCCGTCCGGGACATCACGTCGCCGAACGGGTCACCACTCCAGGGGCTCCCTGCTCGACGGTCGAACTGGTCGGGCTCGGACTGGACCGCGGGTTGCCGTTGGCGATGACCGGGATGCGCACGAGGTGCGATCTGGACACCGCGTCGAAGAAGGGGCAGGCGTTCACGGCGGCCATCTGGCTGGTGCAACTCGCCGTGTGGGGGTTGGCGACGCTGGCGTTGGCGGGGTACACGAACCTCGTGCGCAAGCCCGGCTGACGTGGAATGTCACGGTCTCCAGCGAAGCTGATGCGGCGGTCAATAATCTTGGACGGTGTTCTCGGTTTCTGAGCGTGATCAGCTGCGCCGCGACCTCGTCAACGCCGCCGACGTCGATCCCAGGGTGGTCGGAGCGGCGCTGACCGGGTCGGCGGCGGTGGGCGCGGAAGATCGCTGGTCCGACATCGACTTCGCGCTGTCGGTCGAGCGCGAACTGGACGCGGTGGTCGCCGACTGGACGGCGTTGATGTACGCGTGCGGCGCCGTCAGCCATCTTGACGTCCGGCGCGGCACTGTCCTGTTCCGCGTGTTCCTGATGCGGTCGACGTTGCAGGTGGACGTCGCGTTCTGGCCGTCGGACGAGTTCGGGGCGACCGGGCCCACCTTCAAGCTGCTGTTCGGTGAGACGAACGACCTGCCGCAGTCCGGGCAGCCCGACCGGGACGAGCTCATCGGGCTTGCCTGGTTGTACGCGCTGCACGCGCGGTCGTCCATCGCGCGCGGGCGTTCGTGGCAGGCGGTCTACATGATCAACGGGATGCGCGACCACGTGATGTCGTTGTGGTGCCTGCGCGAAGAGGTGAACGCGGTGCAGGGGCGAGGGCTGGACGACCTGCGGAACGCCGGCGCGTTCACCGGGACGCTCGTGTTGTCCACGCATCCCGACGAGTTGGCGCGGGCGTTCCACGTGCTGACCGGGCTGTTGCTCGGGGAGATCACTGAGCCGGAACTGCGCGAGGCCGTTCGGGCGTTGTCTCCCGCAGCAGCAAACCGGCGGTGAGCAGCACCAGCACGGCTGCCGAGCCGTGCACCATGAGCGCGTAGCCCACCGTGCCGCCGTGCGTGATCACGGCGAGGCAGTCGCCGATCGGGATGATCGAGTCCGCCAGGACCACCCAGCCCAGGGCTCGCCGCTGGCCCATCAACAGCAAGATCAGGGCTGTCAGTGCGTACGCGACGTCGCGTACGCCCTTCACGACGTAGTAGCCGGTCGGGTCGACGATGCCGAAACCCGCTGCGGCGCTGTCGCCGTTCAGCAGGTAGCTGAGGCCGAAGTAGAAACCGGCCAGCACGACGAGCCACCCCATGATCGTGGTCAAACGCATTGCATCCTCCGTGAGATCTAGCAGTGCTAGCGACAAGAGCGACGCTAACATTGCAAGCGCTCGCTTGTCTAGCGATGCTAGATTTCGCGGATGAGCATCCAGAACCGGCGCGAGCGCGAACGCGCGGAGCGGCATCAGCTGATCATCGACGCGGCCCGCGAGCTGGCCGAGGAGGAGGGCTGGGACGCGGTGACCACGCGCAGGCTCGCCGAGAAGGTCGAGTACAGCCAGCCGGTGCTCTACAGCCACTTCAAGGGCAAGGACGCGATCGTGCGCGCCGTCGCGATCGAGGGATGCGGGGTGCTGGCCAGGCAGTTGCGTCAGGCCCGTCCGGTGCGCGGGCAGTCGCGGCTACGGGCGACGGCGGAGGCCTACCTGGCCTTCGCGCGCGAGAGGCCCGCGCTCTACGACGCGATGTTCGTGCAGCAGGTCGACCTTCCGTGGGGCACGGGCGAGGTGCCACAGGAGTTGCTCGACGCGTTCGCGGAGCTGGTAGCGGCGGTCGAACCCGTTGCGGGAGAACGAGATCTGGAGACGCTCACCGAGGTCTACTGGAGCACGCTGCACGGCTTCGCCACGCTCACGCACGGCAAGAGGCTGCGGCCGAAACACGACCAGGAACGCCTGGACCTCGCGCTAAGTGCGCTCAGCCTCGGACAGCACGAAGACGGGCTTTGAGCCGATCCGGGTCAGCACGACCGTGGCCGACGCGGAACCGGAGAGCTTGAGCCGCTTGCGCAACGTGTTCGGGTCGACGTCCAGGCCGCGCACCAGGATCTCCAGCCGACCGACCCCGCGCGTCT
The DNA here is from genome assembly GCF_044765805.1 of Lentzea sp. NPDC102401. Taxonomy (NCBI): domain Bacteria; kingdom Bacillati; phylum Actinomycetota; class Actinomycetes; order Pseudonocardiales; family Pseudonocardiaceae; genus Lentzea; species Lentzea sp. NPDC102401. Next base: position 782,815 of record NZ_JBIWKS010000004.1, read on the forward strand.
TCAGCAACGACTTGAGCGACTTCTCCGCGTAGTGCCCGTGTTCGAGCACGCGGAACGCGCGGATGCCCGGCGGCGGCTCGTCCCCGCTCAGGTACGCGATGCGTTCGTCGAGCTGCCACAATCCGTGCCGCGCCGCGTAATGTCGCACCAGTCCGGCGCGCACGACCGCGCCGTCCGGATCGACGATCCACGCGCCGGGAGGGGCGACCGGGCAGTCGTCGGGTTCGGCGTCCGTCAGGGTCCACGAATCCGAGCCGTGCAGAACGGAGGCGCGGCGCGAAACCCCAGGCGTGGCAAGGCCTCGGGTCCACAGACAGGCTTCCCGGACCGCGCCGTCCAGCGACACGACCTCGATCTCGGCAGCCCACGGCGCGACGGCGAAGTCGATGCCGGGAGCGCACTTCACCGCGAGATCAACGCCCGCGTACACCTCGGACAGCTCGTCCAGCGGCGGCACGAAGTCCGAAGGGTTCCACTTGCGACGGCCGGCGGAATCGCGGCGGGCCGGATCGGCGGTGACGGCACCGGCCCTCGACACCGGCCGCAACGCGTCGGCCTGAACGACCAGCTGACCCGGAACGTTGTTGCGCGCCATGGCAAGCCGCACCGGATCGAGGTCAGAGCCGAGGCAACGGGACGCCACCGCGCTCAACGCGAAAAGATCCGCCCCCACCGAACACGTCACGTCGTGCACGTCGCGGTCAACGAACCGCAGGGCGCGATGACGAGCGACAGCGGAGGCCGTGGCCTGCTGAAGCGCGTCGTCGGTGAAGAGCCAGGAACCGGAAGAGTCCAGTTTGGACACCGCACGACGCCGCAGCAGCACGGTTTCCACGACCGGGGCGAACGACGGCCCGAGAAGCTTCCGCGCCACCTCGACGTCGCGCAACCGGGAAGCGTCGGAAAAAGGCAACGCGTCCACCTCGGCCAACGCGGCGATTCCGGCGGCAGAGCGCAGGAACGCCACGTCGGCAGTGGTGAACGCGTAGCCCAACTCAGGAAGTCTTCTCGCCGGTGATCGACACGTTGTAGAACACCTCGCGCGGCAGCACCTTCGAGAGGACGTTCTGGTCGACCCACGAGAGGTTCTGCCAGGTGCGGTAGGCGAACATCGCCCACCCGAAGCCCAGCTTCTCGCGCGGCACGGCGGCTTCGAACGTGCGCACCGGCCAGCCGAACAGAGCCGCGGACAGCTCGTCGGTCGCCGCGCGAACACGAACGGCACCGGCGCGCCTGGCGGTCGCCTCCAGCTGGTCCGGGTCGAACGTGTGCAGGTCGACGACCGCTTCCAGGGCCGCGGCGCGGGAGGACTCGTCGAGCTCCTCCTGCGGACGGCGCCAGTCGCCCAGCACCGGTACGGCCTTGGTGATGTTGGTGGTCAGCCACCACGTCGCCTGGCCGAGCTTGCGGGCGTAGAAGTTGCCGATGTTCGTCGGGTCGCCCGCGAACACGAACTTGCCGCCGGGCTTGAGCACGCGCAGCACCTCGCGCATCGCCGCCTCCACATCGGGGATGTGGTGCAGCACCGCGTGGCCGACGACGAGGTCGAACGTGTTGTCGTCGTACGGGATCCGCTCGGCGTCGGCGACCCTGCCGTCGACGTCGAGACCGAGGTGCTCGGCGTTGCGCAGCGCGACCTCGACCATGCCGGGCGACAGGTCGGTGACCGAGCCCTTCTTGATCACGTCGCCCTGCATGAGGTTCAGCAGGAAGAAGCCGGTGCCGCAGCCCAGCTCCAGCGCGTGCTCGTACGGGCCGACGTCACCCGCGGCGGCGCGGAACCTGTCCGTCGCGTAGGTGATGCAGCGGTCGTCGTACGAGATCGACCACTTCTCGTCGTACGTGCCCGCTTCCCAGTCGTGGTAGAGCACCTGCGCGAGCTTGGTGTCCTTGTAGGCCGCCTCGACCTCTTCCGCGGTCGCGTGCGGGTTGGGTGCCGGGTCAGTTGCCACTGAACTTCGCCTTTCCAGGACCGTTCTCGATGAACGACTCCACGCCCGCCTTCTTGTCCTCCGTCGCGAACAGCGCCGCGAAGAGGTGGCTTTCGAGCTTCAGACCCGACTCCAGGTCGGTGTCGAGACCACCGTCGACGGCGGCCTTCGTCGCGGCCAGGGCCAGCACCGGCCCGCCGACGAACTGCTTGGCCCACCGGACGGCCGCGGCGTACACGTCGTCGGGTGCCACGACCTCGTCGACCATGCCGATCTCCAGCGCCTCCTGGGCGCCGACGAACCGGCCGCTGTAGAGCAGGTCCTTGGTCTTCGACGGACCGATCAGCCGGGCGAGGCGCTGCGTGCCGCCACCGCCGGGGATCAGGCCGAGCAGGATCTCGGGCTGGCCGACCTTCGCGTTGTCGCCGGCGATGCGGCGGTCGCAGCCGAGCGCGACCTCGAAGCCGCCGCCCAGCGCGTACCCGGTGATCGCGGCGACCGTCGGCTTGGGCACCGAGGCCAGCGCGCCGAGAGCGTCCGACAGGCCCTTGGCCCGCAGCGTCATCTCGGCGTGGGAGATCTGCGCGAACTCCTTGACGTCCGCACCGGCCGCGAAGACCTTCTCGCCGCCGTAGACGATGACCGCGTAGACGTCCGAACGCTCCGAGGCCTCCTTCGCGGCGGCCTGGAGCTCGGACTGCACCTGCCGGTTCAGGGCGTTCATCGGCGGCCGCTCCAGGCGGATCGTGCCGATCCCGTCCTCGACCTCAAGCCTCACGAACTCAGCCACTCAGATCCTCCTCGATGAGTAACGGGACCGACCGTACGTTACCGGCCAGTAGTTGCGAGTTCGCGTCGGTCGTCCGGTCAACCGCCGGTGCCGAATTCGGCGAAGCCCAGTTCGGTGCCGGCGATTCGGCCGGACGACCGACTTGAAGGCGAACTCGCCGCCGTCTGCGGAGCAGCGGCCGGCAAGCACAGTTGTCAGACCTTGCGGCGGGCGAAGAAGCGGTCTCCCGCTTTCTGCAGCTCCAGGTCCTGACCGAACGTCTTCGAGAGGTTCTCCTCGGTCAGCACGTCGTCCAAGAGCCCCTGGGCGACGATCGAGCCCTCGCGCAGCAGCAACGCGTGCGTGAAGCCGGGCGGGATCTCCTCGACGTGGTGCGTGACCAGCACCATCGCGGGCGCGTCCGGGTCGAGCGCCAGCTCCGAGAGCTTCGCGACCAGGTCCTCGCGGCCGCCCAGGTCGAGGCCCGCTGCGGGCTCGTCGAGCAGCAGCATCTCGGGGTCGGTCATCAACGCGCGGGCGATCAGCGTGCGCTTGCGCTCGCCCTCGCTCAGCGTGCCGTAGAGGCGGTCCGCGAGGTGTGCCATGCCGAGGGTGCCGAGCAGTTCGCGGGCGCGGTCCGTGTCCTGCTTGCCGTACTCCTCGCGCCAGCGGCCGAGCACCGCGTAGCCGGCGGAGACGACGAGGTCGACGACCGTCTCGTCGGGCGGGATGCGGCCGCCGAGCGCCGCGGAGCAGAGCCCGATCCGGGGCTTGAGCTCCTGGACGTCCGTTTTGCCCAGACGTTCACCCAGTAGGTGGACCTTGCCCTTGGTCGGGTGCAGGTCGGCGCTGGAGAGCCGCAGCAGGGTCGTCTTGCCGGCTCCGTTCGGGCCGAGGACCACCCAGCGCTCGTCCAGCTCCACGCTCCAGTCGATGTTTCCGACCAGCGTGTTCTTCCCGCGGCGGACCGATACGCCCGCCATGTGCACGACCAGATCTGTCACGTCGACGTCCGCCACGGCTCCATTCTTCCGAACGGCCATGCACGGGTCCTCCATCGGGGTGTCCCACGCGCCGGGTGAGGCCGCTGGGCCGCCTGTGTGAACTCTCAAGTTTTTTGTCGGTGCCGGATGCCAAGATCGGAGGTATGGCTACGCGACCGGAGTCCGAGGTGCTGGCAGGCCGACCGTTCCCGCTAGGGGCACACGCCGAAGCAGGCGGTGTCCGGTTCGCGGTGACGTCCCACGTCGCCGACGCGGTCGAGGTCTGCCTGATCGGCGACGACGGAGCCGAGAAACGGGTCGAGCTGACCGAACGGACGTTCGGCGTCTGGCACGGGCTCGTGCCCGGCGTCACGCCTGGTCAGCGGTACGGGTTCCGGGTGCACGGGCCGTACGACGCGGGCCGCGGCCTGCGCTGCAACCCGGCGAAGCTGCTGGTCGACCCGTACGCGCGGCAGATCGAGGGCGGGATCACCGACCTGAACGCCGTGCTCGGGTACGTGGGCGATCCGATGCACGGGCCGCCGTCCGCGGTCGACTCGCTCGGCAGCGTGCCGCTGAGCGTCGTGAGCTCCCCGGGCGGCGCGGACACGGGCGTGAAGCCCGAGGTGCCGTTCGAAGAGGCCGTCATCTACGAGATGCACGTCAAGGGCTTCACGAAGAACCACCCGGAGATCCCGGAGAAGCTGCGCGGCACGTACCTCGGGCTCGCGCACCCGGCGGCGATCGAGCACCTCACGCGGCTCGGCGTCACCACGGTCGAACTGCTGCCGGTCCAGGCGTTCCTGGACGAGCCGTCGCTGCTGAGCCGGGGTGCGAGCAACTACTGGGGCTACTCGCCGCTGGGTTACTGCGCGCCGCACGCCGGCTACGCGAGCGAACCGGGCCGGGAGATCCAGGAGTTCCGCACGATGGTCGCGGCACTGCACGCGGCGAACATCGAGGTGCTGATCGACGTCGTCTACAACCACACCTGCGAGGGCGGTCCCGGCGGTCCGACGGTCTGCTTCCGCGGCTACGACGCGCCGGGGTACTACCTGCACGCCGGTGGCGGCAGCACGGTCGACATCACCGGCTGCGGCAACACGCTGGACGCCGGGTCGCCGCAGGTCGTGCGACTGGTCACGGACTCGCTGCGGTACTGGGCGGAGGAGATGGGCGTCGACGGGTTCCGGTTCGACCTCGCCTCGACGATGGGCCGGCCGGGCGGCGGGTTCTTCGACCGCGACTCGGCCCTGCTGACGGCCATCACGACGGACCCGCTGCTGTGCCGGTCCAAGCTGATCGCCGAGCCGTGGGACGCGACGGGCGACGGGTACCGCGTCGGCGACTTCGGGATGCAGTGGGCCGAGTGGAACGGCCGCTACCGAGACACGGTCCGGGACTTCTGGCGCGGCCACACGTCCGTGCGCGATCTCGCGTACCGGCTCTCGGGGTCTTCAGATCTGTACGCGGACGACCTGCGCCGGCCGTGGCAGTCGATCAACTTCATCACCGCGCACGACGGGTTCACCCTGCGGGACCTGGTGTCGTACAACGACAAGCACAACGAGGACAACGGCGAGGAGAACCGCGACGGCACGAACGACAACCGTTCGTGGAACTGCGGCGCCGAGGGGGAGACGACCGATCCCGAGATCCTGTCGCTGCGGGCCAAGCAGGCGCGGAACCTGCTCGCGACGCTGCTGCTGTCGACCGGCACGCCGATGATGACCGCGGGCGACGAGATGTGGCGCACCCAGGGCGGCAACAACAACCCGTACTGCCTCGACAACCGGATCTCGTGGGTCGACTGGACGACGAGCGACGCGGGCGAGGCGCTGCTGGGGTTCACGCAGCGGCTGATCGACCTGCGCGCGTCGTCGCCGGCGTTGCGGCAGCCGGAGTTCTTCGAGGGCCGCACGACGCCCAGCGGCAACCCTGACCTGGTGTGGTTCCGGCCGGACGGGCAGGAGATGGCCGAGACGGACTGGTTCGACGAGGGCCGCCGCACGCTCGGAATGTTCATCGACGGCTCGAACTGCCTCTCGCGCACACGGGACGGCGAGCTCGTGTCCGACGACTCGTGGCTGATGCTGATGCACGCCGGTGCGGACGAGATCAGCGTGACGCTGCCGCACGAGCGCTACGGGCCGGCGTACGAGCCGTACCTGGACACGACGACGGCGGACGGCTCCCCCGCCAATCCCGGTTCTTTCGCGCCGCGGGAGAAGGTGACGGTGGCGCCGCGCTCGTTGCTGCTGCTCCGGCTTCCGCGCTGAACTCCTTGCGGTGACTTGACTCTGTGGCAGAGGTTCTTCCGGCCAGTGGACGCTCTAGCCACATTCGGAGAACGTCTGGCACCATCACGCTCGTGGTCGTCTATTGCTGGACCGACCGCACGATCGACCTCGTGCTCGTCGCGTCGTGCGGGTGTAGCTCGACGCGACGCATGCGCTGACAGCGCCCTGCGTCGCGTCTTGATCGCTACCCCGTACCCGACGCGGCCTTCAGGAGCGAGTGCGTGACTTCGACCTATGCCGACCAAGATCAATTCGACCTGCACCCGGCGCTGGACGGTCAGCTGCTGCGTGACGTGATCCATCCGTCCCGGTCGCTGTGGACGCCGCGCGAGCTGCGTGATCTGACGTCGTTCGTGGCGAGCGAGCTGACCACCGGGCTGCTCCAGATCCTCGACTACTCGACCGAACACCGCTGGTGGGCGCGGCTGGGGCTGACCGAGGGCGTCGAACTGTGGCTGCTGTCGTGGCTACCCGGCCAGGGCACCGAACCGCACGACCACGGCGGCTCGGCCGGCTCGTTCACCGTGCTGACGGGCCAGTTGCGGGAGGACTACCGCTACCCCGCCGGGCCGATCCGGTCGGCGGTGCGGGGCACCGGGGACGCACTGGGCTTCGGGTCCGGGCGGGCGCACCAGGTGCTCAACCCGTTCGACGGGCCGGCCGCGACCGTGCACGCCTACTCGCCGCCGCTCGTGCCGACCCGCGAGTACGCGTCGCTGCTCGACATCCCCGACTCGATCCCGCCGCTGCCCGCGCGGCGCCTGCCGCTGTCCGAACTGCGTCAGCTGGCCGACCTGGAGGGCCCGTGAGCAACCTCGACACCATCCTCGAAGAGGCGCGGTCGCACCTCAAACGGCTGGAACCGCACGAGGTGCTCGCGCTGGAGGACGTGCTGGTCGTGGACATCCGGCCGGCCCACAACCGGCTGGCAGAGGGCGAGATCGAGAACTCCGTCGTGGTCGAGCGGATCGTGCTGGAGTGGCGGCTCGACCCGGACGGCGACTGGCGGCTGCCGGGCTTCACCGCCGACACGACCGTCGTCGTGGTGTGCAACGAGGGCTGGTCGTCGTCGCTGGCGGCGCGGGACCTGCAACGGGTCGGGCTGCCCAACGCGACGGACCTCGTCGGCGGGTACCGGGGCTGGCGCGCGGCCGGCCTGCCGATCCGCGAGGGCGGGTCGCCGCCGGTGGTCTGACGAGGGAACCGCTGTCCCGCCGGTAACGTCTGGTGACCGTGACAGTTGTGCGCTGGATCGTGACGGCACTGGTGGTGGCCGGCACGGTCGTCTGGACCCTCCCGGAGTTCTACCTCGGCCTCGCCGGAGCACTGGCCGGCCTGCTCGTGGAACTGACCGCGGTCCAGGCAGGCCTGGCACTCGGCGCCGTCCTCTTCGGACTCCGGATCACCCACGTGATCATCGGTCTCGGTGCCGAGGTCAAGTCGTGGACGTGGACGCACCGACGGGTCGTGCTGCGCGCCGTCCCCGTGCTCGCCACGATCGGGATCACCGGTCTCAAGCCGGGCGTGCGCAGGCGGACCGTCCTGAACGGCGTGTTCGCGATCGTCTTCTGCGTGGCGGTCGCGGCGCTGACGTGGCTCGCGACCGGTAGCGCGTTCGGCAGGGGCATGGCCCTCGCCGCCACCGCCTGCCTCCTGCTGCAGCTCGTGCCGGTCGAGAAGGCCGGCCACACCAGCCTGGGCTGGTACGTGTTCTCGCTGCCGAAGATGACCGGACGGCCGCTCGGCGAACTGGAGGCGCGACCTCGCGTCGTGGCCGGCATGGACGCCTACCAGCGCGGTGACCTCGACGAGACCGAGCGGATCTACGCCGAGCTGGCGGAGGAACACCCCGAGCTGATCACCGTCGTCGGACTCAAGGTCGTGTCGTCGTGCGCCCGCGAGAAGTACCTCGAAGCGCTGCAGACGGTGATCGGGCTGACCGGCCGTGAGGACCTGAGCATGCGCGACCTGGCGTTCGTCATGGCCACCACCGCCGGGGTCGCGGTGCTGGCCGTCGAGTCGGGGCAGTTCCCGGCGGAGGTCGGGCTGGAGACCGCGCGGAGCATGTTCGACAACGCCTACCAGGCCGGATACCCGAAACAGCGCGCGAACGGGACGCTGGCGATCATGGCGTTGGTCGAGGGAGACACCGCCAAGGCCCGGCAGCTCGCGGGTTACTCCGCCGAGTCGAGCGAGAACGCCGTGGGCCGCGCCGACGACCTGATCACCATCGCGCGGGCGTGGATGGCGGACGGCGACAACGCGAGGGCCCGCGAACTCGTGGCCGAAGCGCACGAGCTCGCGGGCTGGAGTCCGCGGGTGGCGGCGACCCGCGCCCGTCTGGAGATCAACTAGTGCCGCGGGCGGCACGTGCCCTTGGGATCAGCGAAATCAGCCGGGGAAACCGGGCGAATTGTTGCCGTTCCCACCCGAGTTGCCCGCACCGACGTTGTTGCCGCCGCCACCGTTGCTGTTGCCGTTACCGCCGTTGTTGTTGTTTCCGACGTTGTTTCCGTTGCCTCCGATGTTGCCCGATCCGGTGACGTTGCCGTTGCCGGGAGTCCACGGGTTGTGCGACAGCGCGGTGATGGAGATCGGGCCCACCAGCTGCGTGTCCAGCACATCCCTGCTCTGGGTGGGAGCGGCCTGTGCGGTCGACGCGAACAGGCCCATGCCTGCGATTGCGACTCCGAGGACGATTGCCTTCTTGATCATCTGCGTTTGTTCCGTTCTGATTGCAGCGGATCGAGCAATTGCAGGTTAACCACAACTTCCGCACAGAAACGAATCGGTAGCACCATTGTGTGCTTTACCGGAAAACGCTTGAACTGCGACAAACGGGTGACCGCGCAGCTCGTCGCGGCTATTCTTTCTCAAACGGAATACTACGCTCCGCACACACGAGAAGGGCCCGTCACCGAGACCGGTGACGGGCCCTTCTCACCCCGCGATATTCGAATCAGCTGTTCTCGACCGGCAGACCGGGGAGGCCGGGCAGCGAGGGCAGGCCGCCGGGAGGCGCCGGCAGGCCGCACTTGCTCAGCAGGTCGGTGACGGTCTTGAGCAACGTGGTCAGCAGGCCGGTGAGCTTGCCGACGTCGGGGAGCGCACCACCGGCGGCGCCCAGGACCGTGCCGCCGAGGCCCGCGATGGTGGAGATCAGGTTCAGCACGACCGGCAGGCACTGGTCGACCGGGCCGGTGTACTCGGCCGCCTTCACCGGTATCGGCACGCCCGGCACGCTCACCGGGGGTGTCGGCAGACATCCCGAGCTCTGCAACGCGGTCACGAGGCCGAGAAGGTCACCGATCAACGGTGTCACGGCACCCACGTTGGGCAGGGGCAGGAGGCTGCTGACGGTTTTCGTGAGTTTTCCGGCGAGGTCCTGGACGAGACCGGCGCAGGCGGCTGGGAGTTCTGGCGCGGCGGGCGACGCACTGGCAGCCGGGATGGTCGAGGCGGTGAACAGAGCTGCGACGAGCGAGAGTGCGGTAATCGTTTTCTTCACGGCTACCTTCTTCCTCAAATGCGCAATTCACTTGGAGCCGCGCCGGAAATCCCTCAATGAATTCAGGAGCGGTTCATTCCATGCCATGGAGCGTAAGCCCGCACACGTGCCCCTACCAGCGGAGATCACGAATTCACCCACTCGAAAAATGGGTCATTCGTTTGAGGGAGGCCCAAAGTCGGGTACACGCCTGAAGCTCGTCACGACCAGTGAACAGGCAACAAGGAAGACGAACACATCAGGGCATCCAGCTCGCCGTTTGAAGGCGAACTGGATGCCCTGTGTCGATCTCGTAAAGCGATCAACTAGCCAGAACGACCCTGCCAAGTTCCGCAGAGGTCGCCAGCAGGCCGTGCCGCGGCAGCACGCGCACGGTGTAGCCGAGCGCACCGGCGTGCGGCAGCGGCACCTCGGCCTCGTAGTTGCCGTTGCCCGCGTAGTTCATCGGCGCGGACACGATGTCCTTCAACTCGTCGGAGTCGTGCGACACCTTGCCCAGCACGACCTGGACGTCCACTTCGGACGGTTCCAGCCCTGCCAGCTCGACGCGCGCACGCACGATGACCGGCGACCCGAGCACCGGCACCGAGGAACCGCCGAGCACCAGGTCGCTGTCGAGCACCCGCACCCGCGTCCACGACGCGCGCAGCCGGTGGCGGTACGCGGAGAGCTCCTTCGCTCCCCGGTAGCCCTCACCGACCACGTTCTGCGCGGACGCGGCGGCCGGCGCGTAGTAGGTCTCCACGTACTCGCGGACCATGCGGGAGGCCTGCACGACCGGGCCGAGCGAGGCCAGCGTGTGCCGGACCATCGACATCCAGCGGGTCGGCACGCCGTCCTCGCCGCGGTCGTAGAACAGCGGCGCGACCTGCTGGCCGAGCAGCTCGTACAGGGCGTTGGCCTCCAGGTCGTCCCGGCGGACCGGGTCGTTGACGCCGTCCGCCGTCGGGATGGCCCAGCCGTTCGAGCCGTCGTACAGCTCGTCCCACCAGCCGTCCCGGATGGACAGGTTGAGGCCACCGTTCAACGCCGACTTCATGCCGGACGTGCCGCACGCTTCGAGGGGGCGCATCGGGTTGTTCAGCCACACGTCGCAGCCCCAGTACAGGTACCGGGCCATGGACATGTCGTAGTCCGGCAGGAACACGATCCGGTGCCGCACGCCCGCCTCGTCGGCGTAGCGCACGATCTGCTGGATCAGCGCCTTGCCGCCGTCGTCGGCCGGGTGCGACTTGCCCGCCACGACGAGCTGCACGGGCCGTTCGGGGTGCAGCAGCAGCGAACGCAGCCGCTCCGGGTCGCGCAGCATCAGCGTGAGGCGCTTGTACGTCGGCACGCGCCGTGCGAAGCCCACGGTCAGCACGCCGGGGTCGAACACCGAGTCGGTCCAGCCCAGCTCCAGCGCCGACGCGCCGCGCTGCAGCCACGACTCCCGCAGCCGGCGACGGACCTCGTCGACCAGGCGGCCGCGCAACGTCGACCGCAGCTCCCACAGCCCCGCGTCGGTGACCGGCTCGAACGCGCCGATGCCGAACCCCATGCGGGTGTCCACTGTGTCCGACTCGGACGCTCCGAGCAGCTTGCTCATCTCGGCCGCCGCCCACGTCGGGCCGTGCACGCCGTTGGTGACCGAGCCGATCGGCACCTCGGTGCCGTCGAAGTTCGGCCAGAGGGCGCGGAACATGTCCCGGCTGACCTCACCGTGCAGTTTGGACACACCGTTCGCGCGCTGGGCGAGCCGCAGGCCCATGTGGGCCATGTTGAACATGCCGGGGTTGTCCTCGGCCCCGAGCGCGAGGATGCGCTGGGTGTTCACGCCGGGCACGAGGTTCTCGGCGCCGAAGTAGTGCTGGACCAGGTCGACGGGGAACCTGTCGATGCCGGCGGGCACGGGCGTGTGCGTCGTGAACACCGCACCGGCTCGCGCGGCCGTGAGCGCCTGGTCGAAGTCCAGGCCGTCGTTGGTGATGTACTCGCGGATCCGCTCGAGGCCGAGGAACCCGGCGTGGCCCTCGTTGGTGTGGAAAACCTCGGGCTGCGCGTGGCCGGTGAGCTCGCAGAACGTGCGCACGGCCCGCACGCCACCGATGCCCGCGAGGATCTCCTGGCGGATCCGGTGGTTCTGGTCGCCGCCGTAGAGCCGGTCGGTGACGCCGCGCAGGTCCTCGTCGTTCTGCTCCACGTCCGAGTCGAGCAGCAACAGCGGGATGCGCCCGACCTGCGCCTTCCAGATCTTGGCGCGCAGCATCCGGTCGCCCGGCATGGCCACGTGCACCAGCAACGGCAGCCCGGACGGCTCGGTCAGCAGCTCCAGCGGCAACCCGCGCGGGTCGAGCACCGGGTAGTGCTCGATCTGCCAGCCGTCGAGCGACAGCGACTGCCGGAAGTACCCGGACCGGTAGAGCAGACCCACGGCGATGAGCGGAACGCCCAGGTCGGAGGCCGCCTTGAGGTGGTCGCCGGCGAGGATGCCGAGACCACCCGAGTAGTTCGGCAGCGCCTCGTGCACGCCGAACTCCATCGAGAAGTACGCGACGCTCGTGGGCAGCGGTGTGTCCGGCGCCCCGTGCTCACGGCGCTGGGTGATCTCCTCCTGCCTGCGCTGGTACCAGCGCGGCCCTCCGACATAACGCTCCAGGTCGGAGGCGAGCGCGTGGAGCTTGAGCAGGAACTGCTCATCTCTCGCGAGTGATTCCAGCTTCCCCGCGTCGACGACGGAGAGCAGGCGCAGCGGATCGCCACCTACCTCGGACCAGACGCGCGGGTCGATCGAGGCGAAGAGGTCCTGCGTGGGCGGATGCCACGTCCAGCGCAGGTTGGTGGCGAGCGTGCTGAGCGCGGACAAGGGCTCCGGCAGGCTGGCTCGGACGGTGAACCGGCGAAGTGCTCGCATGACGAGCGAACTTACCTGCCACCCCTGAGTGCCTGACAACGTTCCCGGTCAGACCTGCAACGACTTGCAGAACCGGTCAAGACCGGGACGCGCCCGATCAGCCCTTCTCCTCGCCCGTGATCAGCAGCTTGGCGCCCTTCCCGGAGATCTCGAGCGTGTGCTCCTTGGTGTCGGTCTTGTTCGACTCGGCGTCGGTCAGCTGCAGCGCCGTCGTCACGGAGAAGGTGCCGTCGTCGTTGGGCGTGACCACCGGGTTCCCCTGGACCGCGACCTTCGAGAACTTGCTCCAGAAGGCCTTCTCGCCGGCCAGGCCGGGTGCCTGGTCCGGGTCCCAGTCGCCCCTAGCGGCCTCGACGTTCGACGGCAGCTTGGCGTAGTGCTGCTTCACGAAGGTCGTGACCTGGGCCGGGGTGAACTTGGTGGCGGGCGGCTTCGACGACGGCGGCTGGCTCTGGGAGGTCTGCGGCGGTGGCTTCTCGGAGGTGGCGGGGGGCTTGGTGGCCGTCGGCTTCTCGGAGGTGGGTTCCGGGGTCTGCGACGTGCTCCTCGGTGACGAACTGGGACCGGCGGCGAGGCCTTTGTCCTTGTCGCCGCTGTTCACGATCGCGTAGGTGATGCCGGCGATCAGGAGCACGCCGAGGATCGCGGCGGCGACCGCGAGGCCGCGGTAGTTCTTCTTCGGCTCCGGTTCGGGCTCGTAGTCGTCGTAGTCGTCGTACGTCTCGGGCAGCGGCGCGGGCGGACGGGTGCGCGGCGCCTGGGGCGGCATCGTGCGGGACGGCGGGCCCTGCATGGTGCCGGGACCGGCGGCCCCCATCACGGCGGTGCCGGAGGGCGGGGTCATCGGGCGCGGCGGGATCACTCGGGTGGCCGGGACCGGGGCGCCGGACGCGATCGCCTTCAGCTCCTCGGCGGCCTGGGCCGCGGTGGGGCGCTGTGACGGCTCGTTCGCGAGGAGCCTGGTCAACAGGCCGGTGAGCGGGCCCGAGCGCATCGGCGGGCGGGTCTCGCCGCGCGCGACCTTGTAGAGCAGGCCCAGGTCGTTCGTGCTCTTGCCGAACGGCGGCTCACCCTCGGTCATCGCGTAGATCGTCGCGCCGAGCGAGAACACGTCGGACGGCGGCGCGGGTGCGGCGCCGCGGGCGAGTTCCGGCGCGAGGTACGCGGGAGTGCCGGCGAGCATGCCGGTCTTGGTCACGGCCACATCGCCCAAAGCGCGCGAAATGCCGAAGTCGGTGATCTTGACGGTGCCGTCGCGTCCAATGAGGACGTTGCCGGGCTTGATGTCGCGGTGCACGATCCCCGCGGCATGGGCGGCGGCCAGCGCCCCGGCGGCCAGCGAGCCGATGCGCGCGGCCTCCATCGGGGGCATCGGGCCGTTCTCCAAGATCGCGGAGAGGTTGCGGGACGGCAAATACTCCATGACCAGGCACGGTTTGCCGTCCTCGACCACGACGTCGTACACGGCGATCGCGTTCGGGTGCTGCAAGCGCGCGGCGATGCGGCCTTCACGCATGGCGCGCTGCACGGCCTCGTGGAACTCGTTCGACTGGACGTCGTTGAGAAGTAGCTGCTTGACCGCCACGTCACGGTGCAGGAACTCGTCGCGTGCCCTCCACACGACGCCCATCGCACCCGCGCCGAGCTGATCGAGCAGTACGTAGCGATCGCCAAGCTTGTTCACGCGCGCACGGTACCTGTAGCGCCCTCTTAACACGGTGAGTTGCCGGACAAGAGTCCAATGAAGAGGACGCCAAGTGGAGACAACGTGGCCGAGAGACCCTGGACACGATGAGCGCTCAAGGTGTGCGATCGACAGTGGCGGGGTACGGATCTACAAGGGGTAACCCGCTGTCAGACGGCTTGATCGAGCAAGGCAGGATTACGGATTGACGCGAAGCGACACGGCGGAAGGGCGTTGCCGATGAGCGGACGACTCGGAATCGACGACGTTTCCCCGGTGGTGTCGGCTGGCAGATATCCAGCCAAAGCCGTTGTGGGAGAACACATTCCGGTTTCGGCCACGGTGTGGCGCGAGGGACACGACAAACTCGCGGCCACAGTCAGCTGGCGCGGACCGAACGACCGAGTCGCTCGCCAGACCCGCATGCACGAGGTCGGAATCGGCCTCGACCGGTGGGGCGCGACCGTGGTTCCAGACCAAGAAGGCGCTTGGACGTTCCGGATCGATGCGTGGAGTGACCCTTGGGGCACCTGGAACCACGCCGTTGAGGTGAAGATCGCGGCGGGGCAGGGTCCCGGTGATCTCGCAAATGATCTCGAAATCGGCGCCCAGCTACTCGATCGAGTGGCAAGGCGACCCGATCGAAGGCAGGAGCGAGCTCTGCTCACTTCCGCGGCGACGGCCTTGCGCGACGAGGACCGGCCGCTGGCCGAACGGGTCGCGCCGGCGTTCGCGGCCGACGTGCAGAAGCTGATGTTCGAGCACCCCGTGCGCGAGCTGATCACCAAGGGCAAGACCCACAAGATCTGGTGCGACCGCAAGAAGGCGGCGTACGGCTCCTGGTACGAGTTCTTCCCGCGCAGCACCGGCGGGATCGACGAGACCGGCCAGGCGGTGCACGGCACGTTCGCCACGGCGACCAAGGAGCTCGACCGGGTCGCGTCGATGGGCTTCGACGTCGTCTACTTCCCGCCGATCCACCCCATCGGCCGGGTCAACCGCAAGGGCCCCAACAACACGCTCGTCGCGACGCCGGAGGACACGGGATCACCGTGGGCCATCGGCGCGGACGAGGGCGGGCACGACGCGATCCACCCGCAGCTCGGCACGATCGAGGACTTCGACGCGCTCGTCGCGCGGGCGAACGAACTCGGCCTCGAGGTGGCGCTCGACTTCGCGCTGCAGTGCGCGCCCGATCACCCGTGGGTGCTCAAGCACCCGGAGTGGTTCACGACGCAGCCCGACGGCACGATCATGTACGCCGAGAACCCGCCCAAGAAGTACCAGGACATCTACCCGATCAACTTCGACCTCGACCCGCAGGGCCTCTACCACGAGGTGCTGCGCGTGGTCCTCTTCTGGGCCGAGCACGGGGTGCGGATCTTCCGGGTCGACAACCCTCACACCAAGCCGCCGGACTTCTGGCAGTGGCTGATCTGGAAGGTGAAGGAGGTCTACCCGGACACGCTGTTCCTGGCGGAGGCCTTCACCCGTCCCGCCCGCCTCTACGGCCTGGCCAAGCTCGGCTTCACCCAGTCCTACACGTACTTCACGTGGCGGACGGGCAAGCAGGAGCTGATCGAGTTCGGCGAGGACGTCCGCGACCACTGGGACGAGGCGCGGCCGAACCTGTTCGTGAACACGCCGGACATCCTGCACGAGTCGCTGCAGCACGGCGGTCCCGGAATGTTCGGGCTCCGCGCGGCACTCGCGGCCACGCTCTCCCCCACGTGGGGCGTGTACAGCGGCTACGAGCTGTTCGAGCACGAGGCCGTGAAGCCCGGCAGCGAGGAGTACCTCAACTCCGAGAAGTACCAGCTGCGTCCACGGGACTACGCACGCGCACTGGCGGACGGGCGTTCGCTCGAACCGTGGCTGCGCAAGCTGAACCACATCCGCAAGGCGCACCCGGCACTTCAGCAGATGCGCACGCTGCGGTTCCAGAACGTCGAGAACGACGCGTTGGTCGCCTTCTCCAAGCGCGACCCGGAGACGGGCGACACGGTCGTGGTCGTCGTGAGCCTCGACCCGCACAACGCGCAGGAGGGGACGTTGTACCTCGACCTGCCCGAGCTCGGATTCGACTGGCATGAACGCGTGATCGCGCACGACGAGGTCACCGGGGAGACCTGGGACTGGGGACAGGCGAACTACATCCGCCTCGAACCGTGGCGTGCCACCGCGCACGTCGTCAGCCTTCAGCGGCGTTTCAGCTGATCAACCGCACAACCCCCGACGAGGTGGGAACAATGGCCGACGACTCCCGTCCCGACGCTGTGCTCGGGTTGGATGGTGTCCCGCACACCGGAGAAGCCGTCAACGACGACGGCCTGCTGGTCGAGCCCCAGGCCGAGGACTTCCGGTCCGCGCGGCAGGCGAAGCCCAACCCGGACTGGTACAAGGGCGCCGTCTTCTACGAGGTTCTGGTCCGGGCGTTCAGCGACTCCAACGGCGACGGCACGGGCGACCTCAGAGGACTCGCCTCGCGCCTCGACTACCTGGAGTGGCTGGGCGTCGACTGTCTCTGGCTGCCGCCGTTCTACGCGTCGCCGTTGCGCGACGGCGGGTACGACATCAGCGACTTCCGGGCGGTGCTGCCGGAGTTCGGCACGGTCGAGGACTTCGTGTACCTGCTGGAGGAGGCGCACCGGCGCGGGATCCGGGTGATCACGGACCTGGTGCTCAACCACACCAGTGACGCGCACCCGTGGTTCCAGCAGTCGCGGCAGGATCCGACGGGCCCGTACGGCGACTACTACGTGTGGAGCGACGACGACTCGCGCTACAGCGACGCGCGGATCATCTTCGTCGACACGGAGTCGTCGAACTGGACCTACGACCCGGTGCGCGGGCAGTTCTTCTGGCACCGCTTCTTCAGCCACCAGCCGGACCTCAACTACGAGAACCCGGACGTGCAGGAGGCGATGCTCGACACCCTGCGCTTCTGGCTCGACCTCGGCATCGACGGGTTCCGCCTGGACGCCGTGCCCTACCTCTTCGAGGAAGAGGGCACGATCTGCGAGAACCTGCCGCGCACGCACGAGTTCCTGAAGAAGTGCCGCAAGGTCGTCGACGACGAGTTCCCCGGCCGCGTCCTGCTGGCGGAGGCGAACCAGTGGCCGTCGGACGTGGTGGAGTACTTCGGCGACCAGGCCGTGGGTGGCGACGAGTGCCACATGGCGTTCCACTTCCCGTTGATGCCGCGGATCTTCATGGCGGTGCGGCGGGAGTCGCGGTTCCCGATCTCGGAGATCCTGGCGCAGACGCCGGCGATCCCGGAGAACGCGCAGTGGGGCATCTTCCTGCGCAACCACGACGAGCTCACGCTCGAGATGGTCAGCGACGAAGAGCGCGACTACATGTACGCGGAGTACGCCAAGGACCCGCGGATGAAGGCGAACATCGGCATCCGCCGCCGCCTGGCCCCGCTGCTGGAGAACGACCGCAACCAGCACGAGCTGTTCACCGCGCTGCTGCTGTCCCTGCCCGGCTCGCCCGTTCTCTACTACGGCGACGAGATCGGCATGGGCGACAACATCTGGCTGCAGGACCGCGACGCCGTGCGCACCCCGATGCAGTGGACGCCGGACCGCAACGCGGGCTTCTCCAGCTGCGACCCCGGCCGGATCTACCTGCCGGTGATCATGGACCCGGTCTACGGCTACCAGGGCCTCAACGTGGAGGCGCAGCTCAACAGCTCGACGTCGCTGCTGAACTGGACCCGGCACATGATCGAGGTGCGCAAGCAGCACCACGCGTTCGCCGAGGGCGACTTCACCGAGCTCGGCGGCTCGAACCCGAGCGTGCTCGCCTACAAGAGGCAGTGGAAGCGCCCGGACGGCCGTGAGGACATCGTGCTCTGCGTGAACAACCTGTCACGCTTCCCGCAACCCGTCGAGCTGGACCTCTCCGAGCACCGCGACCACGCGCCGATGGAGCTCACCGGAGGTGTCAAATTCCCCGCGATCGGGGAACTCCCCTACCTGCTGACCCTTCCGGGTCACGGTTTCTACTGGTTCCAGCTGGTAGAGGCGGGCGACGACAGCGAAATGAGGTGAATCCGCGCGTGACCGACCCCCACGAACTAGTCGAGAAGCTGGTCGCCTCACTGCCCGATCTGCTCCCGGCCGCCAGGTGGTTCGGCGGCAAGGACAAGCCGATCACGGCCGTCCGTCCACTGAGGACGACGGTGGTGGACGGCGATCTGGTGCACGTGATCTTCGAGGTCGAACAGCCGGGCCGCACCGAGCAGTACCAGGGCGCGCTCAGTCTGAGCACCGGCGCCTGGGACGTGCTGCTCGACCCCGAGCACAACGGCGTGCTGCTCGACCGGATCGCGTCCGGGCACGAGGTGGACGGCATCACCTTCGCGCACGAACCCGGCACCGAACTGCGCTCGGGCCTGCGCGGACGGCCGATCGGCGTCGAGCAGTCCAACACGTCGCTGATCTACGGCCAGCAGTACATCCTGAAGATCTTCCGCAAGCTCGCGAACGGCGAGAACCGCGACCTGACGATGCACCGCGCGTTGCGTTCGGTCGGCTGCGAGCACATCGCGCTGCCGCTCGGCGCGATCTCGACCGAGCTGAACGGCCAGCAGGTCACCCTCGCGATGCTGCAGGAGTTCCTGCCGGACGCGGTCGAGGGCTGGGACATGGCCAAGACCTCGGTGCGCGACCTGATGGCCGAGGCCGACCTGCACGCGTTCGAGGTCGGCGGCGACTTCGCCGGCGAGGCGCACCGGCTCGGCCACGCGGTCGCGAAGGTGCACGCCGACCTGGCTGAGGCGCTGGGCACCCAGATCGCCGACGAGGAAGCCATCTCGCGCGCCATCGCCGGCATGCAACGGCGGCTGGGGGTCGTGCTGGAGGCGGTGCCGGAACTGGGCCGCCACGAGGAACCGCTGCGCGCGGCGTTCGAGGAGGCGCGCGAGCACATCGGCGCGCTCCCCATCCAGCACATCCACGGCGACCTGCACCTCGGTCAGGTGCTGCGGACCGTGCACGGCTGGCTGCTGATCGACTTCGAGGGCGAGCCCGCGGCCAAGGTCGAGGACCGTCTCGCGCTGCGGTCGCCGTTGCGCGACGTGGCGGGGATGCTGAGGTCGTTCGACTACGCGGCCCGGCAGCTGCTCGTCGGTCAGCCTGACGACGACCAGCTCGCCTACCGCGCGATGGAGTGGACCAAGCGCAACCGGGCGGCGTTCTGCGACGGCTACGCCGAGGTGGCGGGCGACCCGCGGGACCACGTGCAGTTGCTGCGCGCGTTCGAGCTGGACAAGGCGGTCTACGAGGTCGCATACGAGCACGCCAACAGGCCGGAGTGGTTGACGGTTCCGCTGTCGTCGATCGCCCGGATGACTTCTGGAGGAGAGTAAGCCGTGAAGGCCGACCTGGACCGACTCCTGTCAGGCGCGCACCACGACCCGCACTCGGTGCTGGGTGTGCACACCGTCGGCGACCAGGTGATCGCGCGGGCCCTGCGGCCAGGCGCGACCTCGGTCGCGGTGGCGTGGGGCGACAAGCAGGTCGAGCTGCCGCGCATCGCCGACGCGCTCTTCGAGGGCGAGCTGCCGGAGGCTCCCGGCGACTACCGGCTCCTGGTCAAGTACAACGGTGGTCCCGCGGTCGAGGTCGACGACCCGTACCGGTGGCTGCCGACCGTGGGTGAGCTGGACCTGCACCTGATCGGCGAGGGCCGGCACGAGCGGCTCTGGGACGTGCTCGGCGCACATGTCCGTTCGTACGAAACGGCTACCGGTGACGTCACCGGCGTCTCGTTCGCGGTGTGGGCGCCGAACGCGCGCGGTGTGCGCGTGACCGGTGACTTCGACGGCTGGGACGGGCGCGCGAACCCGTTGCGCTCCATGGGTTCCAGCGGGGTCTGGGAAGTGTTCCTGCCGAACGTCGTGGTGGGCTCGCGGTACAAGTTCCGCATCCTCGGCCAGGACGGAATCTGGCACGAGAAGGCCGACCCGATGGCGTTCGCGACGGAGGTCCCGCCGCAGACGGCCTCGGTCGTCACGCGGTCCGAGTACCAGTGGCAGGACGCGGAGTGGGAGGCCCGGCGCGAGGCCACGCAGTGGGCGAACGCGCCGATGTCGACCTACGAGGTGCATCTCGGCTCGTGGAAGCCCGGTCTCAGCTACCGGGAGCTCGCTGTCGAACTCGCGGACTACTGCGAGGACATGGGCTTCACGCACATCGAGATGCTGCCGGTGTCCGAGCACCCGTTCGGCGGTTCGTGGGGCTACCAGGTCACCTCGTACTACGCGCCGACCTCGCGGTTCGGCACGCCGGACGACTTCCGGTACTTCGTGGACACGCTGCACCAGCGCGGCATCGGCGTGCTGGTCGACTGGGTGCCCGCGCACTTCCCGAAGGACGCCTGGGCGCTCGCGAAGTTCGACGGCACGCCGCTGTACGAGCACGCCGACCCGCGCCGCGGCGAGCAGCTCGACTGGGGCACGTACGTCTTCGACTTCGGGCGCAACGAGGTCCGCAACTTCCTAGTGGCGAACGCGCTGTACTGGATCGAGGAGTTCCACCTCGACGGTCTGCGCGTGGACGCCGTCGCGTCGATGCTCTACCTCGACTACTCGCGGCCGGCGGACCAGTGGCTGCCGAACGAGTTCGGCGGCCGGGAGAACCTCGACGCGGTGCGGTTCCTGCAGGAGCTGAACGCGACGGTCTACAAGCGGCACCCCGGCGTGGTGATGATCGCCGAGGAGTCGACGGCGTGGCCGGGCGTCACGCGGCCCACGCACCTGGGCGGGCTCGGGTTCGGCTTCAAGTGGAACATGGGCTGGATGCACGACTCGCTGCACTACCTGTCGCGCGAGCCGATCCACCGCTCGTTCCACCACAACGAGATGACGTTCTCGCTGGTGTACGCGTGGAGCGAGAACTTCGTGCTGCCGCTCTCGCACGACGAGGTGGTGCACGGCAAGGGCTCGCTGTGGCAGCGGATGCCGGGCGACGACTGGAACAAGGCCGCCGGTGTGCGGTCGCTGCTGGCATTCATGTGGGCGCATCCGGGCAAGCAGCTGCTCTTCATGGGTGGTGAGTTCGGGCAGCGGCAGGAGTGGTCGGAGTCGCGGTCGCTCGACTGGCACCTGGTCGAGCAGGAGCCGCTGCACCAGGGCATCCAGGCGCTGACGCGGGACCTGAACTCGGTGTACAAGACGGCAGCGGCGTTGTTCTCGCACGACGTCACGCCGGAGGGGTTCCAGTGGATCGACGCGAACGACTCGGCGGGCAACGTGCTGTCGTTCCTGCGGGTCGGTGAGGACGGCTCGACGCTTGCCTGCGTGGCGAACTTCTCCGGGTCGCCGCACCACGACTACCGCGTCGGCCTGCCTTCTTCCGGACGCTGGAAGGAGCTCGTGAACACCGACGCCGCGCACTACGGCGGTTCCGGTGTGGGCAACCTCGGTGGCGTCGAGGCCGAGGCCAGGCCGTGGCACGGGCGGCCGTACTCCGCGCTGCTGCAGCTTCCGCCGTCGGGCGTGCTGTGGCTGGTGCCCGATCCGGCGGCCGAGACCGACTGATCTGTTGCGTGCGCCGGGCCGGTGAACCTGATCAGCCCGGCGCACGTTGCCCCTTGTATGCGCCTGACTTGGACGACTGGGACGCCCTTGAGACCGGCCGGCAGGCACAATGGGTTCATGCGGCACCGGAGCATCGCGCTGATCGTCGCCACCGCCCTGCTGGCGGTGGGCTGCACCGCTGAGATCCCAGGGCGCCCCCGTGCCGCCAAGGTGGTGAAGAAAGAGGCGTCCAGCGCCACGATCCAGGTCCGCGGCTCGGACAACGGCCCGATCGACAAGCTGGCCGCGACCGCGCTCACGGACATCGAGGAGTTCTGGACCAACTCGTTCCAGACGACCTTCAACAAGCCGTGGAAGCCGCTGAGCGGCGGTTACTTCTCGGTCGACACGGCCGACGCCACCGCGAAGCCGCCACCGTGCACGCAGAAGGCCGCGGACGTGGAGGGCAACGCGTTCTACTGCCCGGCCGCCGACGCGATCGCCTGGGACAGGGCGTCCCTGCTGCCGGTGCTGCAGGACCGCTTCGGCGAGGCCGCGGTGGTCGTGGTGCTCGCGCACGAGATCGGTCACGCGGTGCAGAACCGCATGGGCATCACGCCGGAGGCCGAGCGCCGCGAGCCGGACAAGTACCCGACGATCCTCACCGAGGCGCAGGCCGACTGCTTCGCGGGCTCGTTCGTCCGCAACGTCACGGACGGCAAGTCGGCGCGCCTGGACATCAACGCGGACGCCCTGGACAAGGCGCTGGGCGCGTTGATCACGTTCCGCGACCCGGTGGGCACGTCGCCGGAGGACGAGCAGGCACACGGCAGCGCGTTCGACCGCGTGGCGGCGTTCCAGGACGGCTACGAGCAGGGCACGAAGTTCTGCGCGGCCATGTCGGTGCAGAACCGCAAGTTCACGCAGCGCGCGTTCACCAGCGTCAAGGACCGTGCGAACGGCGGCAACCTGCCGTTCTCGGAGATGCTCGAGTCCGTCACGCCCGACCTCGACGGTTTCTTCAAGAACCTGGCCACGACCGCCGGCAAGACCTGGCCGTCACCGCGCGCGGAGGCCGCCCAGTCCGAGCCGAACTGCTCCGGTGACCAGGGCCCGGTCGCGTACTGCCCGTCGGACAAGACGATCAAGATCGACACCAAGGACGAGCTACCGGCCCTGCACAAGGAACTCGGCGACTACGCGACGGGCACGCTGATCGCGTCCCGGTACGCGATGGCCGAGCTGGCCGTGTTCGGCAAGCCGACCGAGGGTGAGGGCGCCTCCGCCGCGGCTCTGTGCCTGGCCGGGGCGTACACGGGCGCGGTGTTCCAGCGTCAGGACGGGTTCGGGCTGTCGCCGGGTGACTTCGACGAGGCCGTGACCGTGCTGCTGCAGTTCGACTACGCGGCCCGTGACGCCAAGGGCGGCAACCCCGTGGATCCCGGGTTCGAGCGAGTGGCCCGGTTCCGCGAGGGCGTGTTCGAGGGCGCGAAGAAGTGCGGCGTCTGACGGTCTTCTGAACGAGCGGAAGCCCGCACCGGCTCAGGCCAGGTGCGGGCTTCAGCGTCTTTCGACCGGTGCCTGGTCGGACACGACCGAGATCCGCGCGCCCGGGATCTTCAGCGTGCCGCCGATCAGGTCCGTGGTGCGCACCGTGACCTCGGTGAAGGTCACGAACGGCACGTTCAGCGGCGGCGGGTGGGCGGCCGTGTAGTCCACCGGGATCTTGATCCCCAGGAGGTCCAGGTTGCCCTTGAGCTGCACCGTGTACAGCTCGATGCGCCCCGGTGACACCGTGGACGTGCTGCCCGGCCGGGCCGCGGTGACCAGCTTGACGCCCGGCGAGATCTCGCCGGACTGCACCAGGTCCTTGATCTTCATGTCGTTGGCCGTGAACTTCAGGACCTTGATGAGCTGCCCGCTGACCAGCGCTTCGCCGATCCCGACGTAGTTGAGGCCGCCGAGGTCGAGCCGCGATGCCGTCAGGGTCCACTCGCGCCCTCCGACCGCCACCGGTGCAGGGGCCGGTGGCGGTGGTGGCGGCGTCGAGGGCGGCTCCGCGCTGGGCGGCTCGGTGGGCACGGACGACGACGCCGGCGGTGGGGTGGAACTGGTGCTCGACGCGGGTGGCTCCGACGTGGTGCTGGTCGGGGCCGGTGAGCTGCTGCCGGGGGTGGACGACGGCGGCGGCTCGGTGCTCGAAGGCGGTTGCAGCGCCAGCACCGCGACCATCGCGACGGCGGCCAGCGGCTGTGTTCGCATCATGTGGGTTGAACCCTTTGGGTCGTCTCCGGCGCTGTCTCTGGTTCCGCGGCGGCGTTCTCACGCCTCGCCTTCTTCGACCCCTTCGCCTCCTTCGGCTGCTTGGGTTCGTCCGTCCACGCGACGGCGAGCGCGCCGCCGAGCAGACTCAGAACGGTTCCGGCCAGGAAGCCGCCGAGGTTGGTCACGACGAGCGCGACCAGCGACAACAGCACGGTGACGAGGCCCGCCGCGAGCCGGAACTTGGGCTGCAGCCACAACGAGGCCGCGCAGATCGCCAGCAACGCGCCGATCAGCAGCGCGGAGACTCCGCCGATCGTCTTGATCGAGATGACCATGTCGCCGAGCTTCACGCCGACGAACGGCGGGAACAGGATGATGAGTGCGCCCGCGGCCACGAACAGGCCGGCCCAGAAGGGCCGGCCACGTCGCCACGCGGTGAAGCCGCGCCAGATCCTCAGAAGCACTCTTGCTTCCCCTGGCGAATGGTCAGGTTCATGCCCTTGAACCTGATGGTCTGAGCCGTGGTGGCCCAGGCCGTCTGCTGCAGCGAGGTGATGTTCGCCGTGTCGGCCTGCAGACCGAACGAGCCCGGCAGACCCCTGAGGTTGTCCGGTCCCTTCGTCACCTTGCTCGCGTCGACGCCGATCTCGGGGTTGCCGAGGACCAGGTCACCGTTGAGGTCGGTGAGGTTGACGACCAGGTTGTCGGCGGACATGCCGCCCACGCCGTCCGCGGTGATGCGCATCGTCACGTCACCAACGATCGGCATGCCCGGGACGAACACCGACTGGCAGAACTTGTCGAGCCTCGCCGTCTTGAAACCGCTGACCGCGACGACGTGCACCTTGCCCGCGCCCGCGTCCACCCCGCCGAACTGGACGAATCCCTGGCCCGTCAAGTTGTCGGCGGAGACCTTGAAATTGGTGCCGGACACCGCGAACGAGGCGGCCAGCGCTCCCTGGGACATGCCGAAGAGGAGGGCACCGGCGCCCACGACACCGATACCGAGCACCCCGACGAACCGTGCCCAGCGCGTTCTACCCATACCGCCGAACTCCTTCCACGCTGAAGGCTTGCCTCGCAGGGACTGTGCGCTCCGAAACCTCTGCGAGACAACGAAAACGAGTCCGCGCAGTCTTGGAATCACCCCAGGGGGTGAGAGAGTTTCACGTTTGGCCGCAGGGTCCTCGCCGAACAGCCCACAACGCGCTTAGTAGGGTCTGACCTCATGGGATTCGGACGAATCGCCGTCGCGCTGGCCGTGACCGCAGCCTTGACCGCGTGTGCTTCCGTGGTCGAGGGCGAACCGAAGGGCGAGCGCCCCGACCCGTCCAAGGTCGCGGGCCTGGAGATCTCCAACGGCCCGTCCGGCCCCAAGGCGGGCGTGCCCGACGCGGACCTGAGCGTGGAGAACGGCGACGGTGGCGAGATGGACCGCCTCGCGATCAACACCCTCGCCGACGTGCAGGAGTTCTGGAAGGGCGAGTTCCCGAACTCGTTCCCCGGCAAGACCTTCGAGCCGGTGAAGCGCGTCATCTCCTACGACTCCAACGGCAAGGGCGTCGAGGTCTGCAAGCTCAACACCACCGGCATCGCGAACGCGTTCTACTGCGCGCTGGACGACAGCATCACCTGGGACCGCGGCGAACTCCTGCCGATGCTGAAGGACTCGTTCGGCCCGATGGCCGTCGTGACGGTCCTCGCCCACGAGATGGGCCACGCCGTCCAGTACAAGCTCGGCCCGGCCTCGAACATCGGCGCCAACACCCCGTCGATCGTCAAGGAGCAGCAGGCCGACTGCTACACCGGCGTCTTCATGCGCTGGGTCGCCGAGAACAAGTCGAAGCACTTCGAACTCTCCACCGGCGAGGGCCTCAACCAGGTCCTGCAGACGATGTTCTTCATCCGCGACAGCGCGGGCACGTCGTTCGAGAAGCAGGGCGCCCACGGCAGCGCGTTCGACCGCGTCTCGTCCTTCCAGTTCGGCTTCACCCGAGGCGCCGCCCGCTGTGCCGAGATCAACGAGGCCGAGATCGCCAAGCGCATCACCGAACGTCCCTTCGACCTCTCCGACACCGACCAGGGCCAGGGCCGCGGCAACGCCAAGATCGACGAGGACAAGTACCTCAGGGCCCTCGAAGAATCCCTCCGCGACGCCTACAAGACGAGCGGCGCGGCCTTCCCGGCCTTCGACAAGGCGGGCATCAAACCCTGCGCGGACGCCCAGACCACGTCCCCGGCCTCCTACTGCCCGGCGGTGAACCAGCTCCAGCTCGATCTCCCGTCCCTGGTGAAGATCGGCACGCCCCCGAAGAGGGGCTCGAAGGGCGGCATCGGCGACTTCGCGGCGTTCGCCGTCGTCGCCTCCCGCTTCTCCCTCTCCATCCAGCACGCCACGGGCTTCGACCTGGACGACGACGCCGCGGGCCAGCGCACCGCCTGCCTGACAGGAGCCTGGGCAGGCCTCACCAACCGCCCGGACGCCGCAGCGGGCCTGCGCCTGTCCCCGGGAGACCTCGACGAGGCGGTGGCAGAACTCCTGGCAGACGACAGCCTCATCGCCGCGGACGTCAACGGCAAAGCCGTCCCGTCAGGCTTCGCCCGCGTGGAAGCGTTCGGCGACGGCTTCTTCCGCGGCCTGTCGTTCTGCGTCAAAAAGTATTCAGTTTGATTCTTCCATCGACCACCGTCGATACTTGCCCGGTGCTAACCGATGAAGCCACGACCTACGCCTCATGGTTCTCGACGCTGTCCGACCCGACCCGAGTCCGCCTGCTCCACCACGTGGCCTCGGCGTCGGCCCCGGTCACCGTCGGCGAACTGACCACTCTGCTGGGCGTGAGCCAGTCCACCTGCTCACACCACGTCCGCAAACTGGCAGAGGTCGGCTTCCTCCACGTCCAGCGCGAAGGCACAACCACCCTCGTCACCGTCAACCCAGCGTGCTGCACGGGCCTCCCCCAAGCAGCGGACGCGGTGATGGGCACCCTGCCCACAGGCACGGTCCGCCCAGTACCAGGCGTAACGATCCGCCCCATGACGACAGCGGACTGGTCGGACGTCCGCCGCATCTACGGCGAAGGCATAGCCTCAGGCAACGCGACGTTCGAAACAGAAGTCCCGTCCCGCAGAACCCTCGAATCCAAGTGGCTACCGGACCACCGCTGGATAGCCGAGGTGGACGGCATCACGGCGGGTTGGGCAGCAGCCACCCCGATCTCGGCACGCGAGTGCTACGCGGGCGTGGTCGAGACCTCGATCTACGTGGCCGACGCCTCCCAGGGCAAGGGCGTGGGCAAAACCCTGCTGCACCACCAGGTCAAGTCAGCGGACGAGGACGACCTGTGGACCCTGCAAGCAGTCATCTTCCCGGAGAACAGAGCAAGCATCGCCCTGCACCACAAAGCAGGCTTCCGCACAGTGGGAGTACGCGAACGAATCGCGCAACACCACGGCGAATGGCGAGACACAGTCCTTTTGGAACGCAGACGCCCCTAGCCACCCGCGAAGCCGAAGCCGAGCCGTCCTACCGAGCGGGCCCGGCGGTGGGTCCCGTCACGAGTCGCGCCACAGCTCTTGCTGCGTGCAAGAAGGGTTGTCAAACGGACACGCTTTTCGTCCGTTTGACAACCCTTCTCGCATGTGGCCCGCTCTTGGTTCGGCTCGTGACGGGACCCACCGCCAACGCAACCCAACTACGAAACAGGCAGCCGCCCAAAGCAACAGGCGTGCCATCAACCCGCAAGCGGCGCCCTCCCCCGATCAGATTGCCGGGGGTCTGGGGCAATGCCACGTAGCTTAAGTTGATCTTGGTGTTGTGTGGATGGTCCGGCGTGGTGTCCTGATCATGACGCCGGGCGCTGGCACGGTGCTGC
>NZ_JBIWKS010000005.1:0-543164 GCF_044765805.1 Lentzea sp. NPDC102401
CACCAGCGCGGAGTCGACTGGCAATTCACCACCCAGGACGCCCGCACCCGACTCCGCCACCTCTACCCCAAAGGTTAGAAGCGACGGTCTACTAGCCGCATCATGTGGTGATGAAGGAGCACCTCACGGCGGCGCTGATCACGGCCGAGACGCCGTTTCTCACGCTGGTCGAGGACTCGGGCTGGGCGCACGCAAGTCTGGAGGGACTCGTGCTCGACCTCGGCCGGTGGTGGGAGCCTGACGCGGACACCCGGCTCGTCGAGCAGGTCATGTTCAGCGTCGCCGCGAGCGAGGCGGCTAGGACCGCGGACGGGGTGTACGTGGAGGGCTTCGTCTGGACGCAGGGCGAGGTGGTGGCCGCGGCGTGGTGCGGCGCGGGAGAGAAGGTCGTGTACGGGCCGCGCGCCGACGCCTACCTCGGTGTCGCCCTCGCGCCGCGGTTCTGCCGTCGGGTCCAGCAGAGCAACGGCACCGCGGCGGTGCTCATGAGCAAGGACCGGAAGTTGTTGCCATTGCTCAGAGACGGGCTTCCGCCAGGGACGGTGCTGGACGGCGGCTCCCCTGGGCCGCGGTACCCGGATGCAGCACCCGACGGGAGCGCGCGCTGACGCGCACCTGAGCGCTCGTATGCGCCGCCGGAGCTCAAATAGAGGTCCGGCGCGCCTGGGGGTGCGGGCCGGACCTGCCCCGAGTATGGCTGATCCGGCCGCCTAGAGCACCTGCATCATCGGCGCGCTCGTGCCAGAGCAGCGCTGATGCCCGGCCCATCCGGGCCGGCGCCCCCCGCTCGCGGGTAGTGCGACAGGCGTCGGGCCCTGTCCGGGGCCGTTGGCCGTACTCGCGGTAACACCTGTGCGAGTTCGGCCGATCAGCCCAGTACACCGTCTGCCTGGGGAGGCCGAATGCGTCGTCGCTTTTCACCTCTATCGCAGTGGCTGCGTCGTGTGGTCACCGCGATGACCGGCGCGTGGACGGTGAGCACCGGCTCGCTCGCGGCCCGGCATGTCGAACCGTCGATGGTCGCCCGGTATAGCGACCTGGCCGACGTGCTCGACGCCGGTCGCGACCGGGAGGTTCGCTTCGACTCCCAGCGCCAGGTCACGATCCTGCTCATGATGGACCGCAGGGAAGACGGACCCGCGAGGCGGTCGGTCCTGCGGCTCGACCAGGCCGAGCTCGACGGCGCGGGCTGGAACGGCACGACGACGGCGGTGGTGTTCGACGAGTTCATCCTCGAGCACGACCGCCCGGTGGTCCGGCATCGGGTCGGCGCGGTGCGGATCACGCGCGAGGCGGATGGACGCGCCCGCGTCGCCGGGATCCCCGCACCGCGCCACGACGGGGACACCGCGGACGTGACGCGCATGCTCGAGCGCACCGGCGCCGACCTCGCGTTGACGAGCGACCTCGACAACCTGCTGACGCAGCTCCGCGCCGGCGTCGCGCTCGTTCCGTAGCCCCGCAAGGATTCCCCTCGGTGTGGCGGGAGACCGCGCGGCGGCGTCGCTCCGGTGCTACGCGGTCGCGTCGGCGAGCTGCACCTGGTCGCGGCCGTCGGCCTTGGCGCGGTAGAGCGCGCGGTCGACGACCTGCAGCAGGTGCGGCAGCGACCCGCCATGGACGGGGTAGGCCCCGGCGCCGATCGACACCGTCAGCCCTGTGATCGTGACGGTGGCGTCGTCCTTGCTGGTCGTCGTCACCGACAGGGCCGCGACCATGGCGCGGATGCGCTCCGCGGTGGCGGCCACCGCGGCGATGTCGGCGCCCGGCAGCAGCACCGCGAACTCCTCCCCGCCCCACCGGCCGACGACGTCGGTGGGGCGCACCGCGTGCTTCACCGTGTCGGCGACCGCGCGCAGCACGGCGTCGCCGGCGAGATGGCCGTGGGTGTCGTTGACCCGCTTGAAGTGATCGAGGTCGAGCATCAGCACGCCCACCGGCGTTCCTGGGCGTACCGCCCGATCGATCTCCTGACGGGCCTGGGTCTCCCACCACGCCATCCCGCACAGGCCGGTGCGCGGGTCGATCTGCGCGGCCAGCTTGTACTGCGGCAGCAGCAGACCGAGGTGCAACGCGACGACGGTGATCATCAGCAACGGCGCGAACCACGGCTCGTGCACCAGCACCAGCACGATGCCGGAGCCGATGCCGATCGCGGCGGCGATCAGCAGCTGGTCCGATGCCGGGCCCAGCGCGGTGCGAGCGGGCTTGTCCGGGTTGCTCGCCGCGATCGGGACCAGCACGAGCAAGTAGTTGATGACGCGATAGAGCACGCCGGCGACGACGACGGCGGCCGCGCCGAGCGGACCGGTCAGCCCCATGACGTACGGGGCGGTGCCGTGCGCGGCGGCCGCCACGGGCAGCACGGCGGCCGCGGCGCCGAGCACCACGGTGCACGCGGAGAACACCCGCCGGTACACGCGGACCTTGCCCTTGTGCACTCGCCAGCAGGCGTAGCCGAAGCTGACCGCGACGAGCAGTGCGATCAACGGCACCGGCAGCACCAGCACCGCGGCGAAGTACCAGACCGACTGCAGGTGGGTGTACGGCGCGCCCTCGGCGGCTCGCTCGCGGTACCGCTCAATGCCCTGCGCGGCCTCGGCGTGGATCACCGACCCCGCCAGCAGCACACCGAACCACGACCAGGCCGACGGCGTGATCGGGGTCAGCCACATGGTCGCGACCACAACGGCTGCCGTCCCCGCCTGCACGAGCAACACGTAGGCCAGCAGTCCGCCCGGCAGAGACCATAGAGCCCACGAGCGTGGGTCAAGCCGGCGCACGCTGACACCCCCCAACTCCGACGGAGCCTTTCACTGTAAGCGGCTGCTCACCCAGCGTCGCGGCTCCGCACGGGTGATGAACAGCAACAACGCCCCAGAGGAGGCACACATGATCACTCGCACCCGCGCGCCCCGGCCCGCCCGCCCGTCCGAATGGACCCGCACCGGCCGCCCGTCCGAATGGACCCGGTGACCACTGGCCCTGCTGCTAACGGGGAAGCGCCGCACCCGGCGCTTCCCCGTTAGACGCACCTCCCGTCGGCCGGGTCAGCAGCAGCGCGGTGCGAACGCAGCGAGCAGACCACCTGCGTCGAGCGCCGCGTCGAGCCTGTCGAGGAGCTCGGGCTCGGGGACCGTGACGGCGTTCTCAAGGTCGCTGAGGCTGGTGGTGCTGCACCGCGCCAGTCCGCTGAGGTGCTCTTCCGAGAGCCCTCGCTGCTCGCGGAGCGTTCGGACGGCCTGCGCGAAAGAAAGGCCGGGCGTGGCCTGATGCGGACAGTCGGTGGTGGGCATGTGGGTGAGCGGCATCAGGCCGTTGAGGAAGTGCCGAATTCCGCCATGCAGAGCGGATGCCTGCACCCACTTCAGATGGATCAAGCTGCCGTCAGCGTTGAGGATGCCGGGCGCCCCGTCCCCGGTGGGCTCGCCGAGGTCGACCAGCTCGGCCCAGCGCGCCACGGACCACGCTGGCAACGTCAACCTGATGACCCTGTTGCGGTCGCAGCCGATGACGGCGGTCGTGTCGGCATTAAGCTCGCGCAATTCGCTCCACAGCGCCATGACCCGCTGTACTTGCTCCTGCTGCAAGCCGCACGCGGTCACGAACGCCTCGACGTCCTCCGGCTTGGTCGGCAGCGTGGGCCGCGTGACGAAGCGGTAGGACTGGCTGCGCGAGATGCCCGCGATCTTCGCTATGCGCGCCGGGTTGTTCCTGCTGCGCACCTGGATGGTGCGCAGCAGGCTCATGAACTCGGCCGGGTTGGTGGCCTGTAGTTCGCTGTCGCGCATCGCGCGCAGTGCCTGCGGGGTGTCGCCCGGCTTGTCCTGCGCCACTGCGCCGACTGACGTCGAGGTGAGGCGGCGGACTGGAGTCTCCACCTGCTCCACCTGTGACGCCGTCTCCCACAGGGTCCGGATGCGGCGGCGATGGACCTGGGGCACGTCCAGGTCGTAGGTCATCACCGCGTAGTGGGCCCAGGGCAGCAGAACGCGCAGTTCCAGGGTGGTCAGGAACTCCTCAGGCAGCTTGGCACCGGACAGGGTGAAGTTGCGGCCGATGGTGCGGTGCAGCTGTTCGACGGGGTGCTTCTCGTCTGGGAAGACGATGGAGATGCCGCGGTCCCCCGCAGCGTGCGCCTGGACGGTCACGCGACGGCTCCGATGCCGGGCAGCGGCAGCGCGTTCGCGATCGCCTGGACGAGCACCCTCAGGATCGCGGCGGGCCGCGTCCGCGCCACCGCGATCACCACGATGATGACCGTCAGGACGAGCGCGACCGCGTCGAGCGGCGGGTGGCCCCAGCGCATCAGGCCGGCGGTGCTCGCCAGGGCCACGACGATGAGTACGACCTCGGTCATCGTGATCGGCCGGCGCACGGAACTACAGGTCGTGCGAGGGGAGTCCACACCGGACTGTCCGCACGGGTTTTCGTTGTAGGGCACGAATTTCTCCTGGAGAATCTCTGATCACCGCGTTGCCCGCCGGGGCGGCGGGCAACGCGGTGACGTACGGGACGAGTTGAGCTTTTGGGCTCGGTGGTGCTCCGCGTCCTGGCGCAGTTGACCGCTGCGGCGGGTGCGGTGTGTGCTCGGCGGCCGGGGCCGTCGAGCACTGGACCAATCCTGGCATTCGGTGCGGGGGCGGCCAAACGAAACGCGCGCCGATCGGTCACCGACCGTCCCACGGCGTTTGTCCGCGTCCCAGACCGTCTCACGCGAGGCCGTCGCGGTCGTGACGTTCACGACGCCTCGGTGCTTGTCACGGCGCGTTGTTGCAGGTAACGGCCGTCTCAAACCGTCTCAGCCTGCGACACACGCCGAGCGAGGAGGTAGGGTAGGGCAGCAGTTAGAGCTTCTCTCCCGCACTGCGGGCTGAGAGGGCCCTGGGCAATCTCCGGGACGAGTTGAGCGTCAGGGCTGATCGGACACGGCCTCCTGTTGACCGCAGGAGGCCGTCGTCGTTCACGGGCTTTCCGTGCCCTGCAGGGGTAACGGCTGGCCCTCCAACTCGGCCGCCGCGGTGCCGGCGGCGATCGGCTCCCGCCTCTCGGCGGCCCGCGCACCCTCGTCGCCCTTCTTCTCGGAGTCGTCGGCGTCCTTGTTCTGGTTGCCGACGTCCGTCGCGACCTTTGTGACCGCCGACCAGGTCCACGCGGTCTTCTCCGCCTTCTGCGGCGTATGCGTCGCTAGCGCCATGACGTGCGTGCCCCCTCCCCTGGCCACAACCTCGTCGAGCTCCCGTCTGTCCTGCCCTGGAGGCTTCGCCTAAACGGGAACCCTGGAACTCGGACAACAGGGTTTCGCGCCTGCCGTCCGACCTCCAGGGTCATTTCGGATGCGACGAACACTACACCAGGCCGGTCCGCCTACGAAACGACCCCCGACGCCGGGGACGTTTCCGGGCCGTCGCACCTGAATAACCGTACGACTAGGGGAGATAGCGGGGCCAGCGACCACGGGTCCGAGCGATACGAACCGAGTTGACTCGGTTCGTCAATGCACTTTGCGGCGGTTTGCCCTGGTCATGAGCCTAGATATGCCTTACGCAAGTTTTGTCGAGAATTCCTCACTCGGCAGGAATGCTCCACAATCATTCTCTCATCTCAATTTAATCAAGGTCCCTTTCTTGGGTGTGCAGTCAAACCATACTGCTGCCGGTTCCCCAGTAGAACCCATTGGGCTTAGGGGTGGATTCTTTGCAAGTTATTGCCGGCGCGCAGGCGCGCATCGCGCCATATTTCTGGTGGGACTGCAGGCCCGTGGCCCCCGGACCAGGGGCTTCACGCACGGGACACCGGCATGGCACTGGCGGCCACGGTGCGTGCTTCTCCTTGGATCGGGCTGATGACACCCCTGTGTAGCGGGGGTGACTTGTACTACCCGTACTGATCTTGGGCTGCGCCCCGACATTTGAGGAGCAGTGGTGCTCGGGGGTGCCTCCCTCCCCTAGCGGACTTCTCCTTCTACCCGCTCGGGCATCACAACTCCGCAAGGGCGAAAACACGGGATCCTGTCCGATCCCCTCGATCGCCTTGCCTATGGTGCGTGGCACAGTTCGCCCTGCTGATTTCCAGCCACGGCAACGGTGTGCGCGCGAGACGGCGACCCGCTCGCGTTCGCCACAGAGCTCCGGCGTCGACGCTCGTGGCCAACCGGGGGTCCGGCCTTCCGCGCCACCGGGACGGCGTGGACCGCTGCTCACGCCGCTCACCTACCTGGGGTTCCGGGCTGCGCGTGTCTACGATCAGGGCATGACCGACGGGACGCGCGGCGGCGGAGCTACCGGCGTGAAGGCCGTTGGCTCGCTGCTCACCACGCTCGGCATCCCGTGCCGGCCCGTCGACGGCGACTGTCTGGTGTGGACTCCCCGCGTGGTGACGGTCCTGCAGGCCGCCGGGTACACCGCGGAGCCCACCACCGTCGTCGGCTGGGTCGTGCGCGGCTCGCGGACCATCGCCTTCGTGCACCAAGCGGCGGAAATCGATGCCGATGTCGTCATCGACGTGACGGCTCGACAGTTCGACGCGCACCTGCCCTCACCCTGGGTCACCTCACCCGCGCGGTACTGCGCGGCCCTGGCTAGGTCGACACGAGTCGACGAGGTCACCATCGGGTCCTGGACGTAGACCCGACCGTCCCGCAGGTGCGCGTGCCGGGGCGGTCACCACCTGGCCCGTCGCGTTCCTGCCTGGCGACCGCCGCTTGGTGCTGGTGCACCAAGCGCTTGACCTTGCGGCGGATGCTCTCGCCCAGCCGTTCGTCCTGCCCACAGAGCGACGCCGCCTGCCGCCACGTGATCCCGCCGTCGACGTAGTGCCACACCACGGCCATCTCCTCGGCGGTCAGCTCCAACATCAGCCACCTCACCGCCGGGTCGGCCTCGGTGCCGGGCATCCGGTCCAGGGCGTCACGTTCCACGTCGTGATGGCCCGCCTGCAGGCTGATCAGCGTGGCGCCGTCCGGATCATGCAGGCTGGGCACCGGCAGGTCGCAGGAGATCACCCGCCTGCCGTTGATCGTCCTTTCCCAGAACGGCCGCGTGCTGCGGCGGGTCGCGTCGACCTCCCTGCGCAGCAGTCTGCGCACGCGGGCCGGAGCGGCCGGCCAGGTAGCACCGAGCAACACGTCGATCACCGCCTCCAGCAGGCTCTCGCGCTCCTGGGCGCGCTCGGGCCGGGCGTAGCCCAGCCACTCGAACGTGAACTCCTCCACCGGTCCGCGGTCGCCCGCGTCGTCCGACAACAGGTGCTCGCGCACCTGCGACGCCACAGCGAGCAGCAACCGGCCTTCCAGACCCTGCTGACCGGCCCAGAGATCCAGCCGCCACGACAACGACTGGGTGATCGATGCCCAGAACTGGCGCGTGCTGTCCCTCACCAACGTGACAGCACTGCACGACGGCCACGCCAGCGTCGCACGCAGCAGGTCGACCGCCGGCGAGGTCCACACCGGCGGAGTCCACACCGGCGGAGTCCACACCGGCGGAGTCCACACCATCGGGGTGATGAGCCGGGTTACCAGCGGAGGCTGGAGCAGTTGCCGCACCACCGGCTCGGCGGTGAACATGCTCTGCCGCACGACCGCCGAGCTGGCCATCCGCTCGAGCGTCTGAACCTGCTCGATGTGCCGCGCCATCGCGGTGATGGTCTGCCACACCGAACTCGACATCCCGAAGGGCTGTCCGGCAGTACGCCGGCGGCGAGCTGGTCGGCCACCTCCCGCCGTGGGCCCGCCCGCAACGCCGGTGACACCGGCTCCCGGCCCACTTTCGTCCCTCGGCGGTTCCCGATCGAGCGCGTCCGCGCTGCGGGCCTCGCCGACCTCGTTCTCGTCCACGTTCATCATGGTCCACCTCCACACCGACAAACTTCGGCGACCAGCGCCCTCACCTCCCTGCTGCGGCACAGGACCCCAGCGACAACAGATCGCGAAAATGTGACCGGAGACACCTTCACCGCCGAGAAGGTTCGTCATCGCGTGGCTTGCTGTTCGCGGGGGTCCAGGTCCTGGGGTGGCCCGCGATCTTGCTTGCTGGCACGGTCCTGTCGCGCAACGTCTCGCAGCTCGTTCAAGGCACGGTGCTGTCGAGCCGACACCTGGCATGTCGGTGCGTTCTCCCGCCTTCAGCCGGTCCGGTTCAGCCGACGGTGACCCAGACTGGTGGTCATGACGGAGATCAACGGCACGCCGGAACCGGCCGAACCGTCGACGGCAGCGGACACTGTGGCCGGCGGAGTGCCTGGGTTCCAGCGGGCCCTGCTCGCGCGGGTCAAGGGCGAGTTGGGCTGGAGGAAGCTCGCCGAGGAGATCGGCAGAAGCGATTCGACGCTGCGCGGGTGGCTGGACGAGCAGCGGCTGATCAGCGAGGAGAACTTGCTGGTCCTGCTCCAGGCGAAGGGCCTGTCGGAGGAAGAGATTCAGCGGTGGGCGCAGTGGCGGGAGCTGGCCCAGCCGCAACTGGGCCTCGTCGTTCCCGACACGGGCGACGCTTCCCGGCGCGACGCCGGACGCGACAAGGCGGCCATTCGCCTCACGCTCCCGCAGGGTGCGGGTGTAGCGGTGGCGCTGCTCGCCCTGGGGCTGGGCGCGGGCTGGTTGTTCTTCTCCCCCTCTACGTCAGGCACCGGCGCCACCTCGGGCACGTCCAGCTCGAGTCCCGCCGCCGGGCAGCCGACTACGGCCGCGAAATGCGGAAAAATGGATCTGGACCTGCGTCCGGGGTCGGTGCGCACGCGCATCGCCGACACCAGCGGGCGGGGCGCGCGGATCTGGGGCCAGCCCTCCCGCTCCTCCTGCCAGGCGGGCGTGCTCTCGCAGGGCGACTACGTGCAAGTGGTGTGCATGGTGCTCGACGGGGAGCCCGTCGACGAGGAGGTCCGCGGACAGCCGCTCACCACGAGGGCCTGGGCGAAGATGAGCTCCGGCGCCTACGTCTTGTCCATCTACACCGACCTGCCCTTCACCGACGGCAGCACACCGGTGACCGGCCTGTCCTCCTGCTGACCGTCCCCCTGGGCGGGGTGCGGCGAGTGCGCCGCACGTGCGAGACCGCATCCCGCACACCTCGCACACACCCTGTTCTTCCTGGTCAGGCGCGGTACGGCCGAAAAGATGGAAGCGCACCCCGTCGCACCGTTGCGACACCTCCCGTTGCGCTGGCTCGCTGGTGTGGACCGCAGCACCACAGCGACAGGGAAGGACAACAGGACGATGACCATCCACACCACCGGGACCGGGGCGAGCCCCCGCCGGGCCGGCATCGCCGCGGCAGCTGGATTGCTCGCCGCGCTGATCGGCCTGGCGCCGCTGACCGCCGCGGCGTCCGCGATCGCCGAGCCCGCCCCGATCGTCGTCGCTCAGAACCGGGCCACCGGGCAGACGACCGACCACAACCTCGCCCGCGACTACTACGGGCAGTGCACCTGGGGCGCCTACGAGAAGTTCCACGAGAACACCGACCTGTGGCCGCTGATCGGCGGCAACGCCAAGGACATGAACGACAACGCCGCCGCCCGCGGCTGGACCGTCGTGCTCGACGCCGAGCCCCGCTCGCTGGTCGTGTTCGAACCCGGCGTGCACGGCGCCGACCCCACCTACGGGCACGTCAGCTGGGTCGACGAGGTCTTCATCGAGAACGGGGTGAAGAAGATCCGCGTCACCGAGACCAACGCAGGCGGCGCCCTCGGCGAGTTCACCTCCCGCGTCCTGCCCGACGTTGTCGGTATGAGCTACATCCTCGCTCCCTGACGGGCGCGAACGAGCAACACCGCGAGGCGCCTGCGGTCGTCACCCCGCACGGGGAGGCCACCGCAGGCGCCTCGTCGCACGAAACCCGCTCTGGACAGGACCTAGGGTGTCCGCATGGAGATCGCCGACTTGAGCACGGACCGGGTACACCAGGTGGCCGTCTACCTGGCGGCCGCCGAAGCAGCACGCCGCACCCGCCACCACGTCACAGTCGTGGAAGAGGACCGGCGGTTCCGCCTCGAGATCGGCGGCCACCTCGCCCGCGTGTTCACCCGCCGCACCGCCCAGGAACGCCCCATGCGGCGAGGCACGCAGCAAGACACCGAAGGCGCCCGAGCCCTCGTATTTGTCGACCTGTCCGGCGAGGTCCCCGCGTTCTACGTGACGGCACCGGATGTGGCTGTCGGTGAGGTCGAGCAGGACCTCGACCGCTGGGATCGATTCGACACCTGATCACCCGGCCGCAGGTGCACTGGTTGCCTGCGGCTGAGGAAGCCTGCCCCGGCGGATGTTGCACACTGCGACGTTTTCGCGACGTAGAGGCATGGTCGTCGCTGAACCCGCACCCCCCACTCGTCGACGCTGGCTGTCGCGCCGGTCGCGCCCAGCCCGGCCGCGAACAGGAACCGACGAACAACTGCCGTGGACTGTGCCTGCGCTCGGCCTGATCGCCCTCGTAATGCTGGCCAGTGGAGCGTTGTGGTTGACGATGGACTGGCTAGAACGCGTCGCTACCGTGCGAACGGACCCCAGCACAGCGATCAACGGCAAGGACTTCGTTGCCGCGAAGCTGGACGCGGTGAAGATCGCCTTGAGCGTTGTCGCCGGCGGCGGCGCGCTATTCGCGCTCTACCTTGGGGTCCGGCGCCAGCGCACCAGCGAACGAGATCTCCGCGCGCGGCTGGACGCACAAACGCACACCGAAGACGATGCCCGGGCACGGCGGGTAACTGAGCTCTACACCAAGGCCGCTGACCAGCTCGGCTCCGACAAAGCCCCGGTCCGGCTGGCTGGCCTGTACGCGCTGGAGCGCCTCGGTCAGGAGGACCCGCGGCAGCGGGCCACGATCGCCAAGTTGTGGTGCGCATACCTGCGCATGCCCTACACCTCGCCGATAACAGGAGCACCGTCCTCCGCCGGCGTAGCCCGCCCGTTGCTGAGCGGCTCGCACCGCCGACTAGGCCCACGACGCCTCGACGCGGGGACCGCTGCGGCGCCCGTTCGGAAGGCTGGTCACGCCGAAGCGGTCCTAGAACGCGACGTCCGTATCTCCGTCCAGCGCCTGCTCGCCCATCACCTCCGCCCGGACTTGGACGACGGCGCCCAACCGGAGTACGACTATTGGCCCGAAATTCTGGAGATCGATCTCACCGAAGCGACTCTGATCGATCTCGACTTCAGCCGCTGCCGCCTGCCTGCCCTCCGCATGACCCGCGCGACCCTGCACGACGTCGCCACGTTCCGCGGAACGGCCTTCACCCACGTCGCTGAATTCGCGAAAACGACCTTCAACGACGGCGCGAACTTCACCGGGGCGCGGTTCACCGGTCGCGCCGACTTCGGCGGCGCAACCTTCCACGACCTCGTCTCGTACAGCTACGCAGCCTTCGGCGACGTCGCCGAGTTCAGCGGTGCGACCTTCACCAGGGCCAAGTTCGCCCGCGCGAACTTCCACGAGAACGCCAAGTTCGCCGACGCGGCCTTCCACAACGAGGTCTCGTTTGCTAACACGACCTTCGAGAACGACGCCTCCTTCAACCGTGCGCACTTCAGTGGTGACGCCGTGTTCACTAACTCGACCTTCCGCGGCAACACTGGGTTCCCTAAAGCGATCTTTGACCGCGTCGCCATGTTCCGTCGTGCGACCCTCCACGGCCCCATCAGCTTCGGCGGCGTGAGATTCGACGGCGCCGCAAGATTCGCCAAGGCACGCTTCCTCGGCGATGTCGGGTTCACCCGGACCGCCTTCAACGGCGACGCCGAGTTCAGCGGCATCTCCTTCACCACTGCTGTCTTCGACGGCGTGACCTTCGACAGCGCCGTCACGTTCACCAACGCGAGCTTCGAGTCAGCGCCGAAATGCCGCGGGGTGCGACTGCGTCGTAGGGAGGCAGACTCGTCTGCATTCCTACGCCCCCAGGGGTGGACGGAGATTGACGAGGACGCGGTGTGGGGCATGCTGGTTCCGGTACCAGAGGTGCTCGACGAGTCGCACCGCTGGGCGGTCTGGCTACAACGCGAGCTGATCAATCCGATCAGCCAAGACGTTGACAGCGCCCCTGTCGCGCTCGAGGACTCCGCGCACGAGTAGCGCGGCGCTGCTTTTGGCGATCTTGCCGTAGCGGTTCCATGCGCCAGGGCTGACGACGACGTTGAGCATGCCCGTCTCGTCCTCGAGATTCAGGAACGTCACGCCGCCGGCGCTGGGCGGGCGCTGGCGGTGGGTGAGAGCGCCGCCGACAAGCACACGGGTGCCGTGCGGAACGTGGGCGAGGGCGGCGATGGGGAGCGCGTCGAGGGTGGCGAGGTGGTCCCGGACGAGCTCGATGGCGTGGGTGTCGGGGCTGATGCCAGTGGCCCACAGGTCCGCGCAGACCAGGTCCCAGGTGCTCATGCCCGGAAGCGTGGGGGCGGCGTCGCCGATCGTGCTGGTGTGCGGGAGCTGTCCTGGGCTTTCCCGGGCAGGCAGCGCGACGTTCCACAGTGCGGTGCGCCGGTCGCCGGCGAACCGGCCGAGCGCGCCGGCGGTTGCGAGGGCTTCCAGCTGCGGTTCGGTCAGCCGGGTGCGGCGGCCGATGTCGGCGAGGTCGAGGTAGGGACCGTGGGTTTGGCGGTCGTCGACGACCTGCTGGGCGATTTCGGTGCCCAGGCCGCGCACGCCCGCAAGCCCGAGCCGGACTGCGTGCCCGCCGGCGCTGCCCGCGTGCGGTTCGAGCGTCGGGTGGGCGAGGCTGCGCGTGATGTCGGGCCCGAGGGTGATGACGCCGTGGCGTCGGCCGTCGGCGACCAGCGAGTCCGGGCTGTAGAAGCCCATCGGCTGCGCGCGCAGCAGACCCGAGAGGAACGCGGAGGGGTAGTAGACCTTGAGCCAGGCGCTGGTGAACACGTGATGGGCGAAGCTGAGCGAATGAGCCAGAGGGAAGCCGTAGCCCGAGAAGGCTTTAACCTGTGCGTAGATCTTGTCCGCGACCGGGCCGCGGATGTTGTTGGCCGCCATGCCTTGTAGAACCGGGCCCGTAGTAGCTCCATTTTGGACTCGCTGCGTTTGGAGCCTATGGCGCGCCGCAGTTCGTCGGCCTCGGCAGGTGTGAATCCGGCGACGTCGATCGCGACTTGCATCACCTGTTCCTGAAAAAGCGGGACGCCGTAGGTGCGGTCCAGCGCGTTCGCGAGCAGCGGGTGGTCGTGCTTCCAGGCGGCTCCGTTGCGGCGCGCGATGTAGGGGTGCACGGATCCACCTTGGATCGGGCCGGGCCGGATCAGCCCGACTTGAACCGCCAAATCCCAGTACGAGCGGGGCTGCACGCGGGGCAGCGCGCCCATCTGCGCGCGGCTCTCTACCTGGAAGACCCCGATGGTGTCCGCGGCGCAGAGCAGGTCGTAGACGGCCGGGTCGCCGAGGTCGAGGTGGGCGAGGTCGACGTCGATGCCGTGGTGCTCGGCGATCAGGTCGACGGCGTAGCGGATCGCGGAAAGCATCCCGAGTCCGAGCAGGTCGAACTTCACCAGGCCAATCACAGAGCAGTCGTCCTTATCCCACTGAAGGACGGTTCGACCTGGCATGCGGGCCTGCTCGACCGGGACGATCTCCGACACGGGCCGGTCGGCGATGACCATGCCGCCGGAGTGGATGCCCAGATGCCGGGGCGCGCCCTCGATCTGCGCGGCGAGCTCCAGCACGGCCAGCGGGATGCCGGGGTGCTGCTCGGCGCTCAGTGGGCTCCACGCGTCGATCTTCTTGGACCAGGCGTTCTGCTGGCCGGGTGAGTGGCCGAGCGCGCGGGCCATGTCCCGCACCGCGGAGCGGGCCCGGTAGGTGATGACGTTGGCGACCTGCGCGGCGTGGCGGCGGCCGTGCTTGTCGTAGACGTACTGGATGACCTCTTCACGGCGGTCGGACTCGATGTCGATCTGTTGACCGGACTACCGAGC
Source organism: Lentzea sp. NPDC102401 (assembly GCF_044765805.1). Taxonomy (NCBI): domain Bacteria; kingdom Bacillati; phylum Actinomycetota; class Actinomycetes; order Pseudonocardiales; family Pseudonocardiaceae; genus Lentzea; species Lentzea sp. NPDC102401. The sequence continues at coordinate 13,901 of NZ_JBIWKS010000005.1, forward strand.
GACACGCCGTGATCTGTCGGTACTACAGGCTTCTGGTCGGTCACTGTCGCTGTGTTGACTAGGCGGCTGTGGGAGTGGGCATGGCGGACGAGATGCATGGTGGTGACGCTGCGGCGGTGTGCCTTCCGCGGTGGGGTGCTGTAGTGCCGTACCAGGGTTCGGTGACATGGGTGGTGGTGGATCCGGCTGGTGTCGTGGTCGAGCCGATTCGACGGTTTCTGGCTGACTTCGTCGCGCGGGGACGCTCCGCGAGTTCGATCCGCAGCTATGCGTACGCCCTGCTGCGGTGGTGGCGCTGGCTGGCTTTCGCCGGGGTGTCATGGAATCGGGCGACATCTGCTCAAGTGCGCGATTTCGTGTTGTGGCTTAGTCAAGCGGTGAAGCCTCGTCGGCATCGCCGCACGAAGACGTTGCTGTCGGCTGGCACGGTCAATCCGATCACCCGTAAGCGGAACCTCGGAGACGGGTACGAGCCGCGGACGATCCGGCACTCAAACGCGGTGCTGCGCAGCTTCTACGATTTTTGGTGTGACGCGGCGGACGGTGTGCTGGTCAACCCGGTGCCACTGGCCAAGGGCGGCGCACACGCGTATGCGCATCGCAGTCCGTTGGAGCCGGCGCTGCCTGTGGGTCGGTTGCGGTATAACCCGCCAGTGCCGCGGCGGCGGCCTCGGTCTATTCCGGACCAGCGGTGGAACGAGCTATTCGCGCGCTTGCGGTCCAATCGGGACAGAGCGTTGTTGGCGATGTCGGTGAGCAACGGATGCCGGGCATCGGAGCTGCTGGGTGTCGCGAGCAGTGATGTGGATTGGGGCGAGCAGCGTGTCCGGGTGTGCCGCAAAGGCAGCGGCGCTGAGCAGTGGCTTCCGGTCTCGCCGGACGGGTTGGTGTGGCTGATGTTGTATCTGGCCGATCTGGGAGAGCCGCTGGCGCCGGATGAGCCGTTGTGGTGGACGGTGCGTCGTCGTGATCGTGGCGATGGGCGGCGGCGTCAGCCGTTGAACTATGAGGCGTTGCGCGCGGTGATGCGGCGAGTGAACGCAGGTCTGGGAACGAACTGGTCGATGCACGACGTGCGGCACACCTGTGCTCTGCGGATGGCTCAGGACAAGACTCTGTCGCTCAGGGACGTGCAGAGCATTCTCGGACATCAGCATCTGTCCACTACGGCGGAGATCTACCTGGTCGAACACGACGATGAGGTGATCCGCCGGGTCCTGACTCATCTCGCCGAGCGTCAACTGCGCCCGGCTGCGCCCGCGCCGGCGGCGGGATATGACTCGGGTGTTCTCGATGTCTTGTTCGGCGGTGGCACCTCGTGACCGATCTGCCGATCAGCTCGCCGGGCTCTGTGGCGACCCGGCTTGGCGCGAGCACCGTTGTAGCAGCGCCACAGGCCGCGCAGCGCGATGAACCGAGCACAGTGGAGCAGCGCGCCGGAGTGTATGACGCCTGCTCGGCTGAGGAGATTCTCGATCTGCTTGCTGGTCTGCCGTTGTGGTCACGGGCTACGGCGGGTACGCGGTGCCTGCGCCGGGCCGGTACACGCCGGGTGCTGGCGTGGCTGCAACGTCATCCCGGCACCGGATGGCAGCAGCGCTGGGCGGCTACCGGGGCAGAAGATCGCGGCGACACCTCGTGGATAGCTGCCGTGGATCCTGCCGACGGGCGCGCATGCAAGACCAAACACATGGAGTTCACTAGTGGGCTGTCCACGTTGATGTTGTGCCGGGTTCTGCGACCCGGCTACCGGTTCCTGGCGGTGCTGCATCCTCCGGGTGTGTTCGAGCAGATGCTGTGCGCCGTTGATGGTGAGGTGGCTGCCGCACTGCACACACGGGCACGCGAGCTCGCCATGGGCGCCGAGCATGAACGCGACGGCAGGATCGCGATCGCGAAGATGATGATCCACACCGGTCGTGACCCGCACGAGCTGACCGCAGCGGATGTGCTGAAGTTCCGTGCCGCGACGCAGCCTGTGCGTGGCCGGACACCGCGCGGCGCTCACACGGCCTGGGACCTGCTGCGCGCGGTCGCGGATCTGGGCGAGCACGACACGTTGCGCGACGCGGTCCGCGTCGGGCAGCAGTCGGCGGCCGAATTGGTCGACCGGTATGGGCTGCGCTGCCGCCCGGTGCGCGACGTGTTGGTCCGCTATCTGACCGAGCTGCGCACGAGGCAGGACTTCGGCTCGATCCTGACCGTCACCAGCCGGCTGGTCCGCGCGTTCTGGCGTGACATCGAGCTGCACCATCCCGAGGTGGACAGCCTGCAGCTCACCGATGAGGTGGCTGAGGCCTGGAAACAGCGCCTGCGGATGGTCAGGCGCGCGGACGGCTCCACCCGCCCACGCAAGGCCTACTTCGAAATCCTGCGGCAGGTCCGGGCGTTCTACCTCGACATCCACCAATGGGCGCGTGATGACCCGTACTGGGCGCAGTTCGCGGTGCCCAGCCCGGTCCGCCGAGGCGATACCGACGGCACGCTGAAGGTCAAGAAGGCCACCACGGCGCGCATGCATCAACGCGTCCGCGACCGGCTACCGCAACTGCCCGTGCTCATCGACACCGCCGAACGTCTCCGCGACGAGCGCGCGGCACTGCTCACCGACGCCCTGAACACCCCCACCGGTGAGCTATTCGTCCACCGCGGGCAGCACTGGCGGCACATGCCCGCCCCGCGTGCGCGTGCTGGCGCAAAGGCGGATCCGCGATCAGCAGCCCCGGTCGTGATCGAGAACGCGGACACCGGTGAGCGCGTCGACGCCGCACGCGGCGAGGATGACGCATTCTGGACCTGGGCGATTGTCGAGGTTCTGCGGCACACCGGTGTCCGTGTCGAGGAGCTGCTCGAGATCACCCATCTCGCTGTGGTGTCCTACCAGGTGCCCGGCACCGGTGAGGTCGTGCCGCTGCTGCAGATCGTGCCGTCGAAGAACAACGAGGAACGGCTCCTGGTCGTCAGTCCCGAACTGGCCAGGGTGCTGGCTACCGTCATCAGCCGACTGCGCCGGCACAACGGCGGCAGCGTCCCGCTCACCGGCCGCTACGACATCCACGAGCGTCTGGTCGGCACACCGCTACCGCACCTGTTTCAACGCCGCGTCGGCTGGCGGTGGCAGGTCCCCAGCTACCAGAACGTCGGAGACCTGCTCGACCGGCTCGTCGCCGCGACCGGCATCCTCGACGCTGCCGGCCGGCCCCTGCGGTGCACACCGCACGACTTCCGGCGCATGTTCGCCACCGACGCGGTCAGCCACGGCCTGCCCGTGCACATCGTGGCCCGGCTGCTCGGCCACAGCAACATCAACACCACTCAGGCCTACACCGCGGTGTTCGACGACGAACTCGTCCGCTCCTACCGAGTCTTCCTCGACCGGCGCCGCGCACAACGCCCCACAGCCGAGTACCGCCAGCCCACCGACACCGAATGGACCGAGTTTCAGCAGCACTTCCATACCCGCAAGCTCGAACTCGGCGACTGCGCTCGCCCCTACGGCACACCATGCCGCCACGAGCACGCCTGCATCCGCTGCCCCAGCCTGCGCATCGACCCTCGGGCCCGGCCCCGGCTCGTCGAGATCATCGCCAACCTCCGCGACCGCATCACCGAAGCACAACTGCACGGATGGCTCGGCGAAGTCCAAGGCCTCCAGGTCAGCCTCACCGAAGCGGCCCGCAAACTGGTCGACCTCGACACCCGGCAACGCCGCCAGCCCTCCGGACCCGTCGAGCTGGCCGCACCGATCATCATCGACCGCTCCGAGCGAACGTGAACAGAGACGCTTTGGGTGAGCCTCAGCCCGCATCGCTCGCCCGACGCCCACCCCATCGTCGTGCTGGCTGCGCAGCATCCGCGCGGCCTGGATCGTCGCCAGCCTGCACGACCGCATCCAAGATCGACATCTCGCGGCGAGTGCAGAGTCGACGCTGAACGAGCGTTGGGCGTCATGTACGACGAGGCTGCCACAGATGCCGCGGCGAGGAACCTACCGTTGACAGACATTCGAACCCATGTGCGATTCTGTGGTACATGGGCCGCATGTCCCCACGTCAGCGCGAGACCTACGAGAGAGGTGTCGACTTTCTCAGGCGATTGGCCAACCGGTCGCCGCAGTTAAAGGTGGTCGAACGTGACGGCGAGATCGTCATCGTGGACGGCCGCCTCGATGACGGCGAAGTGCTCCTGCGAGTTGAACCCGGCTTGCAGGCGGAGCGCATAGCGGAGTACTTCAACCACATCGGCTACTACCTACTGCTTGATCTCGTCGGACTGCTAGAGGACGTATCCGGCACGAAGGCGGAGAGCAAGGCGGTAGAGCTGCTGGTGCACATGCACTTACCGCCAGCAGGCGACGAACCAATCAGTCAACTTTGATTGGTGCTTGTTTGCCGCCGCGACGCTGTCGGCGCGGGGCGAGGCGCCACCGGTGCGCACGGGGCTTGAGACCTGCTGCGCGCGGTAGTCAGGAGAGCACGATACGTTGCGCGATGCGGTCCGCGTGGGCCAGCAGTCGCCGGCCGAGCTCGTGGACCGCTACGGACTGCGCTGCGACCTGGTGCGTGAGGGGCTGGTGCGCTACCTCACCGAGCTTTGCACGCGGCAGGACTTCGGCTTGGCTCTATCCGCGTTCTCTGACGGCGGTTGTTCGTGAACGCTGGAGGCGGGGCTTGATCGCCGGAGTCGATGTTCACGAATGTTGACGTCAGGGTTGTGTGTGGTGGGAGCATGGTTGCTTCGCGTGTGCCGAGGAGCCGCTCGTGCCGTCGATGTCGAGGGTGGAGCTGTACGCCGCGATCCGCCGGGACTCTCGTGCCGGGGTGTCGGGGCGGTGAGATCGAGCGCCGGTACGGCGTGGGCTGGCGGACGGTGAAGCAGGCGCTGACCTCGGCCTGGCCGCAGGAACGCAAGATCTATCCGCCGCGGCCGTCGAGGCTGGATCCGTTCAAGCCGGCCATCGACACGATGCTGCGGGAGGACCTGCGAGCACCGCGCAAGCAGCGGCACACGGTGAAGCAAGGCGAGATATCGCCGCCATCGCAGCGACTGCTGGCTGTCGAGCTCGGGCACGGCGAGCATGGTGGCGACGACCATGGCGATGAGCGACGGGAAGTCTGCCGCGTTCAGATCCTTGCGAGCGACACCGGCGGACCACTCACCGGTGGACCTACCGTGCAAAAGCACGCGCGTGCACGGCAGTTGCTTTGTACCCGGATGCCGACAGTGCCAGCCTGCCGGCATCCGCACAGTCAATACTCGATCACATCCGGACATATCGACCCGCAAGGCCAGCTCGGTTGCCTGTGGCTTGATGTCGTCCTACTGTGTTGATAGTTCACGCATCTGGCGCGCGCCTACACGCCTGCTGGTTCAGGTTCAACATGCAGCTTGGACGAGTCCGGTAATGGCGTCAGCAACACAGAGGACTGACGCCATGCACAGCGGTCAGAAGTCAGTGCCAGCCCACGCAGAGACCCTCCACTGCGACGCCATACCGATTCTGGTGATCAGCGGCGAGATCGACTCGCAGACAGTCGACATCGTCTTCGACGAGGTGGACAAGTGCCTGGTGACGCGCCCCCAGGCCATGGTCCTCGAACTGGACGCGGTCACATTTCTCGGGTCAGCTGGACTGAGGCTGTTGTTGCACGCCCATCTCGGCATGGAGAAAGTCGACGCGCGACTCGCCGTGGTTGCGGCACACAGCACAGTGTTGAAGCCGCTGCGCATCACCGACTTGGATCAGACGCTCGTCTTGTATCCCAGCCGGTCCGACGCGCTCGTGGCGGTGGGCGCCAGCCCGACCGGCTCTCGTTAGCTACAGCGCACAGTTGATCTCCGCCCACACGGTTTTGCTGCCCGTCTGGTACTCGATGCCCCAGTCTGTGGCCAGACTGTCCACAATGACCAACCCACGCCCGCGGTCATCGTTGAGCCGAGATCTCCCCAGGACCGGAGCATCAGGCGAGGCGTCATCGACCTCGACACGCACAGAGCACGGATCGACCGACCGATGCAGCTTGAGGTGACGCGGGGCGAGTCCGTGGTCGAACGCGTTACTCACCAGCTCGTTGACCACCAGCACGACATCTTCAAGAGCATCTGCGTCCAAATCGCTCACAACGTCCCGCGCCCACTGCCGGATCGACCCGATGGACAGCGCCGGGTCGTCCAGATCCTGGACGAGAGACATCGGCACGTCGTCGATCTGACCGGTCGGGAGCACAGTTGTCACGTCCTAGCATTCGAGTGACGCCCGCTCGGCGGTTCGACCGCCCTGCAGCCTGGCCACATCAGGACTTCTTGCGACGAAGATCACCATCACCGCATGTCGGTAAGTGGAGCGGTGGCGTTCGGTCATGGTAGCCCCAACCGTGGCGCGACCTCGACGGGCTCTTCGCCTGTGTCGATCACTTCGTGCGGACCCGTCCGGCTTCGTCGTGCGCGACGCCGCCGGGGTGATTACGCTGCCTCGACGTTCCCGCAGCACTGACACGATCTGGTCGCACGAGAAAGGCGGGGCCGGTTTCCCGGCCCCGCCCTTGTGATCACTTCGTGGTCACGCCTTCACGGAGTGCTTCCCGTGGGTCCAGGACGTGGCGTCGCCGCCGTCGCCCGCGGGACCGGAGTGGCCACCGACCGTGTTGCTGTGGTTGGAGGCGTCGCCGGTCGAACCCGTGGCACCGGTGTCACCGGAGTCACCCGAGGTGACCTCGGTCCAGGACTTGCTGCCGTGGTTCTTCCAGCCGTGGTTGTTCCAGCCGCGCTTCCAGCCAGAATGCTTCCAGTTGTGGTTCTGCTTGTTCTCGGTCTTCACCACTGCCGAGTTGCCGCCGGTGTCGCCCGAGTTCCCGGAGTTGCCCGAGTTCCCGGTCGTGGCGTTGTTCGAGCTGGCGGCGTTGCCGCCCTTGCCCGAGTTCCCGCCATAGCCCGCGTTCGCCTCGGTGGAGCCGTTGTTGCTGTGCTTGCTCCACTTGCCGTGGTTCCAGGACTTCTTGCCCTGCTCGGTCACTGCCCAGGCGTTGCCGCCGTCACCGGCCGGGCCGGAGTTGCCGCCCACGGTGTTGCTGTGGTTCGACGCGTCACCGGTCGAGCCGGTGGCACCCGTGTCGCCGGAGTTGCCCGACGTGACCTTGGTCCAGGACTGGGTGTTGTTCCAGGACTTGCTGTCCCAGTTCCAGCCGTGGCCCTGCTCCGAACCGATCGTGTAGACGACGGCCTTGTTGCCGCCGGTGTCGCCCGAGTTCCCGGAATTGCCCGAGTTCCCGGTCGTGGCGTTGTTCGAGCTGGAGGCGTTGCCACCGTTGCCCGAGTTCCCGCCGTTGCCCGCGGTGGCCTGAGCCGAACCGGACTTGCCGTGGTTGTTCCACTTGTCGTGGTGGCCCCACTTCTGGTCCTTGCTCACGGCCGTTGCGTCGCCGCCGTCGCCTGCGGAACCGGAGTTGCCGCCCACGGTGGTGCTGTGGTTGGAGGCGTCGCCGGTCGAACCCGTGGCACCGGTGTCGCCCGAGTTACCGGAGCTGACACTGGTGTGGCATTCCGCCAGCAGGCAGACGCCGTAGGCGCTGTTGCCGCCGGTCGCACCCGAGTTGCCCGAGTTCCCAGAGTTGCCGGACGTGGCGTTGTTCGAGCTGGAGGCGTTGCCGCCCTTGCCTGAGTTTCCGCCGTTGCCCGCGGTCGCACTGGCGTTCTGCGAACGCCCGGCAGCAGTGGCGTCGCCACCGTTGCCCGCGGCGCCGGACTTGCCGCCCACCGTGTTGCTGTGGTTGGAGGCGTCGCCGGTAGAACCGGTCGCGCCGGTGTTCCCGGAGTCGCCCGAGCTCACCTGGGTGCTGCACTTGGCAAGCACACAGACGCCATAAGCGGTGTTGCCACCGGTGGAACCGGAGTTCCCGGAGTTGCCCGAGTTACCGGTGGTGGCGTTGTTCGAGCTGGAAGCGTTGCCGCCGTTGCCCGAGTTCCCGCCGTTGCCACCGTTCACGACCGAGTGCACGACGTCACCGACGCCGCCCAGGAGACCGTTGCCACCTGTGTCAGCGCTCGCGATCGCCGAACCGGCCAGGAGAAACCCTCCCGAGAACACTGCGGCCATGAGACCGCGTCGCACATAGCTGTGCATGTCGAACCTTCCTGTCAATCAAGCTTGGTGATCTGTCGGCTTGGTTGTCAGGACTGCTCAACTGGGATGACTTCGGCCGTAGTAGTAACACCACGACCCGTGCACTTGATGACCTGCACTCACCACAAGCGACTCGCCGTCCGGGCTGACTCCCGATCGTGCCGGGAGGTCCGAGACGGCGGAACTCGTCGATCCAGCCGACGACACCGATCCCATCGCGCCGGGCAAAGCGAACGGCACGTCGGGCGACGGTGGCGATGGCACCTCGGTCAGTGGTGCCATGTCAGGTGCGGAAACCTGGTGCCGCTGCGGGAACATCGCCGTCTCGACCCTGTCAGGCAGCGACACAGCACGCGTCTGCGGCGCGATGGCCGGTGCCCAGTGCGCGTCAGCAACCGCAGGCGCGGGCACCGGAGGCGCACCGGCCACGGGCGGTACCTCCGCCGGAACGGATCGCTGTGCCACCAACGGTTCCGTGATCCTCGGCACCACCGGCACGTTCTGCACCGTGTTCACCACAGGGGTGAGCAGCGGAGCCGTCACGGGCTGGAGTGGCTCCAGCACCGGACTCAAAGGCAGCACCACGGCATCAACCATCGGCGTCAGCGGTGCCAGCACCGGTTCGGTCACCGGCGCGGCGGCCTTCAGGACCGGCCTTACCACCGGGCCGGCTACCGCGGTCACACCGCGTGTTACCGGAGCGAGCGTGTCAGCGACCGGAGCCACCGCATCCGTCACCGGAGCGAGCGCCTTGGTCGCCGGGGCGACGAGATCGGTGACCCCGCCCAGCAATCCGGGCGAGTCACTGTCGTCCGCATTGGCGACTCCCGCCGAGAGCAGACCGAAACCTATGAGGAACCCGGCCACACCCAGCGTCCGCCGAAGGGCTGTGGAGCATGTCGTCTTCATGTATTCACCCCCTTTCGACGAATCAGCACCTACACATCGGTCTATTCGGAGCCCCTAAAGAGTCGGTTCGCTCGAAAGTGGAGACTTTTCCGTCGCCGCAGATCAGTAGCCTAGAAAAGTTTGAAACTTCTATTTTCGACTACTTTGCGACACGAATTTGAGCCATCACCGCAACGGACAGTGATCACCAATCCATGGACGGTCGCGTCCCGAATCACTGATGTCAAATCCGCGTCAAGGATGTGGAGGTGGGTCCGGTGGCTCCAAGACGTCACTCCCACCCAGGACACCGCAAGGCTCCTCTGTGGCCGATCCAATTGCTGGCGGCGGTGGTCGGCACGGTGTTCCTGCTCGTCGGAGTTCTCGGCTTTGTCCCCGACATCACGGCGAGGTGCGACCAGCTCTCCTTCGCCGGTCACCACCAAGACGCGCTGCTGCTCGGCGTGTTCGCGGTGTCCGTGCCGCACAACATGATCCACACAGCGTTCGGTGTCGCAGGACTGCTGATGGCGAGTACCGTCCGCCGCGCCCTGATCTACCTGATCGTCGGCAGTGCGATCTATCTCGCGCTCTGGCATTACGGGGCCGCGTTCGGTCTGAACGCCGGCTGCCTTCCGTGACGTCAGGCAGGGCGGCAGCCATCCCGACGACGACATCGCCCCTCTCGTCGTACGCATCCCTAGCCCGCAGGACCGCAGCGGTACGGGCTTGTCTACATCTGATTAGTCCTAATGGGACACTCAGCAATCCGATGACTCGCCGGCTCCGAAGTACATCTGTGAAACCGGGACGGGCACGTGCGACCAACCCGCACCTGCTGACCGGTGCGCACGCACTCGACGCACTGCCGGAAACCGAGCGAGCCGACTTCGAGACTCACCTGAATAGGTGTCGGAGCTGCTTGGACGAGGTCGCGGAGCTCGCTGAGACAGCGGCCGAGCTCGGCCGCGCAGTGGACCAGGCGGCGCCAGGCGTCCTTCGACCGCAGGTGCTGCGTGCGCTCCGTAGTTCGCGTCAAGCACCGCCGCTGGTCCCGTCCGGGGAAGTTCCTTCGCGGCACCGAGGTTTCCGCCGTGCCGCGGCACTGGTCTCAGCCGCCTGCGTTGTCGCCGCGGCGGTGGGCGGTGTGCATGGCGCGCTGACCGCGTCCACGATCACCCCGGTGGCCGCCCCTCCACGCACCCGGATCGGTGATCTGCTCGCGGCTCCGGACCTGCGGCTCGTCACGACCGACGAGCAGGCGGGCACGGTGGCGATCTCCCGCAGTCGCAACGAGATGCTCGTGCTCGGACACAACCTGCGCATGCTGCCGCGCGACCGGGTCTACCAACTGTGGTTGATCGACGACCACGGTCCGAGATCAGCGGGGACCACGTCCGCGGCGGGCGCGGTGACGTCGCTGTTCGTGAGCGGGATCGAAGGGGCCGGCGAGGCCGTGCTCACCGTCGAGCCCCTGGGCGGATCACCGAGTCCCACAGGTTCGCTCGTTCTCAGCATCGTTCTTCGCTGAACCGGACGCAATCCAGCTCAGTCGGCGCACCGAATCCCGGGCGTGACCGACCACATCCTCGTCATCGGATACGGCGACACCGGACGCTGCGCGGTGAACGCCGTGCTCGCATCGCAGCCGGACGCGTGGCTGACCGTGCTGGACACCGACTACCTCGCCGTCGCCGAAGCGACGGCCAACGGCGCCATCGCGGTCCTCGGCGACGGACGGGACAGATGCGCACTCGCCGAAGCAGCTATCGACATCGCCGACCGGGTCATCGTCGCGGTCCCGGACGACCTCAACGCCTTCCTGATCACCAGGGCGGTCCGGCCCCTGAATCCTGACGCCACGATCGTGGCCGTTATCCGCGAACCGGAGAACCACGCGATATTCGGGTTCGACGGAACCGTGACCGTCCATTTCCGGCAACCAGAAGAGGACCAGACGTGAAAACTCCGGAAACCGCAACACAGTGCGGTTCCCGGAGTCGCGGTACTGCTACCCCTGGAGATGTCAGGAGGGCATCAGCACCGAGTCGATGAGGTAGACGGTGGCGTTGGCGGTGTGCACGCCACCACAGATCACGTTGGCGTCGTTCACCTTGATCGCGTTACCCGAACCCGAAACCTTCACGGTGCCGGTCTGCACGGTCTTCTGGTCACCGGCGATCTTGTCGGGGGAGATCTGGCCGGGCACGACGTGGTACGTGAGGATCTTGGTCAGCAGCGCGTCGTCGGTCTTGAGCTTCTCGATCGTCGCGGCGTCGATCTTCGCGAACGCGGAGTCCACCGGCGCGAAGACCGTGAACTCGGCGCCGTTCAGCGTCGAGACCAGGTTGACCTTCGGGTTGAGCTTGCCGGACACGGCGCTGACCAGCGTGGTGAGTAGCGGGTTGTTGCTCGCGGCGACGGCGACCGGGTCGGCGGCCATGCCCGTGACGGAACCGGAGCCGGACGGGACCTGCTTCGCGTAGTCGGCACAGCCGGGGCCGACGAGGTCCTTGGCCGGGTCGGCCATCGCGGCCGATGACTGCGCGGTGGTGGTCGTGGTGGGCGCGGCGCTGGAGTTGCCGCTGCTGGCCATGTCACCCGAGCCGCACGCCGCGCCGAACAGGGCGAGCGAGGCGGCGCCGATGGCCAGGACGGTGTTGCGGACGGTCTTGTTCATGACGAGACATCTCCAAGGAAGGAAACCGGGGAAGGTGTTGACCGTGATTCGCCACCCGTCGCGGAACGGATGGGTGCGGTTATCGATCTGTTACCAAAACATCGTGAATCGCGCCGCGAACAGCACCTACAAGACATCTTGGCCACTGAGACTCTCAGCGGACATTTACTGAGGCTCGATCCTTTATGCGTCAAGCGCCTCTGTCCGGTGAGCAATCCGCAATGTGTCCAGCCGCGAATCACAGACATCACGCATTTCCGTCAACCCTGAGTAGGGCCCCACATGTTGACCCTCGCACTGATCGGTCTGATCGGCGGCCTGGTCACCGGTATCTCGCCGTGCATCCTGCCCGTCCTTCCCGTCATCTTCTTCTCCGGCGGCACGCAGAGCGCCCGCTCGGAGTCCGGGTCCACAGGCGCGGTGGCGGTGGCGACCAAGCCGGCGTCGCGCACCAGGCCCTACCTCGTCATCGCCGGCCTCGTCGTCAGCTTCAGCCTGGTCACACTGTTCGGGTCCCTGCTGCTGACGGTGCTGAACCTGCCGCAGGACGTCCTGCGCTGGGGCGGCATCGTCGTGCTCGTCCTGATCGGCATCGGCCTGATCGTGCCGCGCTTCGAACAGCTCCTCGAGAAGCCGTTCAGCTGGATCCCCCAGCGCAACCCCGACGCCAGCCGCGGCGGCTTCACCCTCGGCCTCGCACTCGGCGCCGTCTACGTCCCCTGCGCCGGACCGGTGCTCGCCGCCATCACCGTCGCCGGCTCCACCGGCCGGATCGGCACCGAGACCGTCATCCTCACCCTCACCTTCGCCGTCGGCGCCGCCATCCCGCTGCTCATCTTCGCGCTCGCCGGCCGCCGCGTCGCCGAACGCGTGCGGTCCTTCCGCAAGCGCCAGCGCGGCATCCGCATCACCGCCGGCGTCGTCATGATCGCGCTCGCGTTCGGCCTGGTGTTCAACCTGCCGCAGCTGCTGCAGCGCGTCATCCCGGACTACACCAGTTCGTTGCAGGACAAGGTGAACAACTCCGAACAGGTCAAGAGGGCACTTAATCTGGGCGGTCTGGTCAACGACCAGAACAAGGACCTCGACAAGTGCTCCGACGGCGCACCTGAACTCGAATCCTGTGGCACCGCACCGGATCTCACCGGCATCCAGCAGTGGATCAACTCCCAGCCACAGGAGCTCAAGGCGCTCAAGGGCAAAGTCGTGATGATCGACTTTTGGGCCTACTCCTGCATCAACTGCCAGCGCTCCATCCCGCACATCGTCGCCTGGGACAAGGCCTACCGCGACGCCGGGCTCCAGGTCATCGGCGTGCACTCCCCCGAGTACGCGTTCGAGAAGGAACCCGCCAACGTCGAGGCCGCCGCGCGCAACTTCGGCATCACCTATCCCGTAGCACTGGACAACAACCTCGGCACGTGGACGAACTACCGCAACCGCTACTGGCCCGCGCACTACCTCATCGACGCCCAAGGCACCGTGCGGCACATCAAGTTCGGTGAAGGCGACTACAAGGTCACCGAGAAGCTCATCCGCCAACTGCTCAACGACGCCAAGCCCGGCGTCCAACTCCCGGCCGCGACCGAACTGGCCGACGACACCCCGGACAACGCCGACATCACCCGCGAGACCTACCTCGGCTCGACCAAGCGCGTGAACTTCGCCGGCACCGAGGAGTACACCAGCGGCGAGAAGTCGTTCCAGCTTCCCGAAAATCAGGTCACGGACAGTTTCGCGCTCTCCGGCGCCTGGAAGCTGGACACCCAGTCCATCACCCCCACCGGCGACTCCGGGCAGATCAAGCTCTACTACCGCGCCAAGGAAGTCCGGATGGTGTTGTCCGGCAAGGGAACCGTCACCGTTCAGAACGGTGACCAGACCAAGACCATCCAGGTCGACGGCACCCCGAACTCCTACCAGCTCCTGGCCACGGACCAGATCCAGGGCGGCTCGCTCACCGCGACCGTCGGCCCCGGCGTCCAGGCCTTCTCCTTCACCTTCGGATGATCAGGAACACCACCATGGCACTCACCGACGTCACCACGGATTCCTTCGACAGCGATGTGCTCGGCGGGGACAAGCCCGTGCTGGTCGACTTCTGGGCACCCTGGTGCGGGCCCTGCAAGCAACTCAGCCCGGTCGTCACCGGCATCGCCGAAGAACATCAGGACAAGATCTCCGTCGTGAAGATCGACATCGACGCCCATCCGGACATCGCCGTCCGCTACAGCGTGCTCAGCATCCCCACGCTGATCCTGTTCTCCGGCGGCGAACCCGTCGCCACTCTCACCGCACCACGCAACCGCGCCACCATCCTCAAGGCGCTGTCCACCTGGCTCTGAGCACCAGCAGAGGCGACGCGACCCCGGCAGCCATGCAGAGAGCTGCCGGGGTCGCGTCGTGTCCGGGATCAGACCATCGAGATCGTGAGAACCGGAGTCGTCGTGGGAGCGGTGGAGCCACCGCTCGGTTCGACAGTTAGCGCGATCGCCTGCGCGTCGGTCAGATCATCGGCGACGACGGGCTCATCCCACAGCAATCCGGCGGAGCGCGGCCCACCTGGTCCGACGACCCACAGCTGGTAGGTGCGATCTGCGGGCAGCGACGGCAATCCGCTGGCGAGGAACGCCGCCTTGCCCTGGCTCGGCGACATCACGACGGTTCCGTGGCCACCGCCGGTCGCGGAGTCGTTCAGCAGCCTCGCATCCGGAGCGTTGAGCAACTCCGACACCTGGCCGTAGCCGACCGCCGACTGACGCAGCGCGTCAAGCTCCTTGCGGTCCTGCACGCCTTGAACCCCGACGACGATCGCGACGAGCACACTGGCCGCAGCGGCGAGCACGCTCGCCCTGACCAGCCACCGGTTGCGTGCGGGAAGCACGAGCACAGCCGCTTCCGGGGTCGGTGCCTGCGGTGGCAGCTCAGCTGTCAGCTGGCGTGTGGTCGTCACGCCGTGGAGCACCTGGGCTCGCAGATGCGCAGGTGGCGCGAGCTCCACCGCCGCGCCGAGGACGCCTGTGGTGGCTTGCAGCTCGGCGACTTCCTGAGTGCACGTCAAGCAGTGCGGTAGGTGCGCTTCGAACTCAGCACGTTCCACATCGGACAGAGCGTTCATCGCGTACACGCCGGTCAGCGTGTGCAGATCTGACGTGACGGTCACGCCGTCACCCCCAAACAGTCCCGAAGCCTGATCAGGCCGTCACGCATCCGGGTTTTGACCGTGCCCAGCGGCACATCCAGCAGGCTCGCCACCTCCGGATAGCTGTGGCCCTGGTAGTAGGCCAGCACCACCGACTCGCGCTGCAAATCGGTCAGGGACTTCAGACACCGGCGGACCTTGCGCTGTTCCAGGCGTTCGGTGACCTTCTCCACGACCTCGTCGAACGGCGTCCCCACGTCCAGCGCCGCGACGCGTTCGTCACGGTTGGCCGATGCCTGCGCCGACCGCACGCGGTCCACCGCACGCCGGTGCGACATGGTCAGGATCCAGGTCATGGCCTTACCGCGCTCGGGATCGAACCGGCTCGCGGTCCGCCACACCTCCAGCATGACCTCCTGGAACACCTCTTCGGACTGCGCCTGATCGCGCAGCACCCGGCGCACCAGTCCGAACACAGAGCCCGAGACCAGGTCGTACAACTGCCCGAACGCCGGCTCGTCGCCCCGCGCCACCCGCAGCAGCAACTCCTGCGCGTCCACGGACTCCCCGACGTTCTCGGAATCACGCAGGAGGGTCGACTCCGCCTGATCTCGTTCCCGCATCGTGCTCCTCGTAGTCGCCTGACCGGCCTCGATTCGGCGGGGGGCGCCCACGAGCGAGGCACGCATCGCTCTGATTCCCGAATCACATACCGCCTGCCAGTGGCGACTATAGGACCACTGCTCCTTTCGGACGAACTGACGGGTCAGGATCTTCACGCACTCAGCCGAGGAGCGCGGTCACGTTGGCGCGGTCGGCGCCGAGCGTCACGTAGAGCTGGGCCCACTGCTTGTCGGTCTCGGTGGGTACTTGGCCGTCGCAGAAGGGTTTGCGGCCGTGGGCGGTGTAGTAGCGCAGCAATGACAGGGTTTCTCCCGTGCTGCGCATGGCCTCGTCGGCGTAGCGGGGGCCGGGTGGCTGAGGTTGGTGGCGCAGGCAGGTGAGTTCCGCGCCGCTCTCGTTGTCGAAGACGGGTCCGGGTTCGGGCGTGCTGCTGCAGGCGGCCAAGAGGGCGGCGGAGCACAGGAGCAGGACCGGGACGCGCATCGCGCCTCCTATTCGAACAGGGCTCGGGCGACGAGTCCGAGGCCGACGACGAGGACGAGCCCGGCGGTGATCGCGGGCAGGGCGGTGAAGCGGTCGCGAAAGCGCTCGACGGCGGCCAGCCGATCACGCAGGCGGACCAGGAGCAGGCCCACGGCGGTGAGCGTGGTGGCCATGCCGAGGCCGTAGCCCAGCACGAGCAGCACGCCGAACCAGGTGCGACCCAAGGCGATCGCGCCGAGCAACACGACCAGCGCCGAAGGGCTGGGTACCAGGCCGCCCGCCACGCCCATGCCGATCAGGCCGCCACGACCAACCCGGTGCCCGTGGCCATGTCCGTGCTCGTGGACATGTCCGTGCCCGTGGCCATGTCCGTGACCGACGGCGACGGGTTGCCGGTGCAGCGCCGCGCGCAGCAGGTACGCGCCGATACCGGCGACCAGCAGGCCGCTCGCCACGCCGAGAACCCGCAGCAGCGACTCCCCTGCCAGCGCGCTGGACGCGCTGATCACCAGGCCTATCACCAGCACACCGATGGTGTGAGTGAGGGTGACCGTGGCACCAACCGTGATGGCGTCACGAGCGGTCCCGTCACGACCCGCGAGGTAGGCGGCGATGACGGTCTTGCCGTGTCCGGGCAACGCGGCGTGAGAGGCACCGAGCAGCAGCGACAGCAGCACGGCGAGCACGCCGACCAGAGGCGTGAAGTCCTGCCGCCCGGCGAGATCGGTGAACGCACGGGTGGCCGTACCGATCAACGTGCTGCCGCCCTGGGCGGCGGCGATGTCCGAGGCCGCGGTGACGCCGGGTTCGACGCGCAGGCTCACCGCACGGATGTCGAGCGGGTCGGACAACAGGTCGTCGGGATAGGCGCGCAGTTCGTTGCTGGCGCTGGTCGCAGGGACGGGCGGGGCGAGCAGCGCGATGCCGTCGCCGGTGGCGGTCATCTCGTGCCAGCCGACCCTGCCCGGACGGTAGGTGTCGCGCACCTCGACGACGGCCGGGGCGGCGAGGTCCGCGGGCGCGGTGAGCAGGCAGGTCGACCGGGTGGTCTCCAGTCCTGCCTCGCCGGACGGGAACTCGACCGCTGCCGAACGGAGCGCGATGACCGTTCGAGTGCCGTCGACGGTCACCGACACGCTGCCGCGCATCACGTCGCACTCGCGCGCGGCGAAGTCGCTCTGGCGGGCGGGCTGCTCCTGCAGGGTCGGGATCTCGGCGAGGTCGACGACCGAGACGAGGTCGACCCGGTCGAGGTGGACGGTGATGGCGTGGTGGTGGTTGATCGTGAAGTTGCCCAGAGGGTGGGCGCTCGCGCCCGTGGGGACCGCGAGCATCGCCAGCGCCGCGAGGATGAGTACGGCCAGGGTCTTCATCGCAGGTCGTCCATTGCGGCGCGGGCGGCCGGGGCGTCGACCGGCGAGAAGTGCGGGTTGATCCGCAGCGCCGAGTCGAGGGCTTCGGCGGCCTCAGCGGAACGGCCGAGGGACTTCAGGATCATGCCCCGGTGGTAGGCGAACGTCGCGTTGCGCCAGCCAGTGGTGGCAGCACGGTCGGCGTAGGTGATGGCCTCGGCATCACGTCCAGCGAGGTGCAGCGCCCACGCGAGCGCGTCCGCTACGAGAGGGTTCTGACGGCGGGCCCATTCGCGTTCAGCGGCGGTGAGCGCGGCCGTGGGGTCGCCCCGGTCTGCGGCGGCAACGGAGGCGGCCAGGTCGTCGGTGCTGCCCGCAGCGACGAGCAGCCGTTCCTGCTGGGCAAGCAGGTCGAACTGGCGGGCGGCGTCCTCGGTGCGGCCCGCGGCGCGCAGCAGGACTGCGTATTCGTGCAGGTACTGCGGCGACGGCACGCGTGCAACGAGGTCGGCGTAGCCGGCGAGGGCGTCATAGAGGTTGCCGCGGGCGGCGGTGACCTTGGCGCGGCCTTGCAACAGGGCAGGATCGAGCGGGTCGATCAGCAGACCCTGCTCATACTGGGACGAGGCCACGTCGAGATCACCGTTGTCGAAGGCCAGCTCACCGAGGTGGTAGCGGCAGAACAGCGAGTCGGCGGGCGAGGAGGAGGCCTCGAGCGCGCGGGTGAGGGCCTGGCGGGCGGAGTCGACATCGCCGCGCTGTTCGAAGTCGTAGGCGGCGCGGGTGAAGGCGGGCACGCCCGGTTCCAGGTCGAGCATCCGCTGCACGGCGGCCCGCGCCTGGCCGGCCTCCCCGAGTTGGGTGAGGGCGTCGGCGAGCACGCCGTAGACCTCGGCGGTATCAGGCAACGCGGCACGGGCGCGTTCGCCCTCGTCGCGGGCGGCAGCGAAGTCGTGGCGCGCGTTGGCCAGCGCGCCGAGACCGAGATGGGCGGGACCGTTGCCGTCAGGCTTGTGGCGCAAGGAGGTCTCCAACGCGCCCTGGGCTTTACCGTAGTAGGTCGCGTCCCCGGTAATCCTGGCCTGCTCGACATAGGCCGAGCCGAGCCGTGCCCACGTGTCCGCGTCACCAGGCACCCGGCGCAGCCGGTCCTGGGCGGCGGCGACGGTGCGCTGCACATCGCTGCGTACGACAGCGGCACCGGCAGCGGGCGGAGCCGGGTCGCCGCCACCGCGGGTCAGCGCGGTCGCGGTCGTGGCGAGCAGCACGGCACCGGCGGTGATCGCCAGCACTGCGATGATCTTGCGGCGGTTCATGGCGCGCTCCGTGGGTTGCAGCCGGGTCAAGTCACGGGATGTGCCGGGGAACGGGCGCGACACCCGTTCCCCGGCACGCTGTCATGCGGTCGCGGGAATCGCGGTCCGCAGTGGACGGCGGTTGAGCAACCACACGCCCGAACCGATCAGCAACGCCGCCAGCAGACCGTTGAGGATCAGCCCGTCCGGCAGACCACCACCGCCGCCGCCACCGGCCGCGGGCGGGACCGCACCCGAGGCGCCGGAGTTGACCGCGCTGTTGTTCGGCAGCGCCACGTATGGGAACGAGCCGCCGAACGCCTTGTCGTTGGCGTTGACCTTGTCCCCGGCCGCGAGCGCGGGCACGATGCCGCTCACCGCGGCGCCTTCCAGTGCCTGCACCCCGATGTCGAGCACGTCGTCGGTGAGCCTGCGCCCGTTCGGGAAGCCCTGCAGGTCACCGCCGAGCACACCCAGCCGGTTCGGCGACGCCGCCGGCGGCACCGAGGTGTTGAGCCGCAACTGCTCCGACGGCGTGAACCGCTTCGGGTTCACGTCGGCGTTGTCGAGCTGCGAGTTCAGATCGGCCTTGATCGGCCCGCCGAGCTTGGTGGTGATACCGGTCAGGAAGATCTCCACCAGGTCGTTGCGCGGAGTGGCCGGCGCGGGCAGTCCGTAGATGCCCTGGATCAGCTTGGGCACCTCCGGATCGGTGACCCGCTTGACCAGCTCGGGCACCTTGCCGTCCTGATCAGGCGTCAGGGCGTTGAACCTGTCCTTGAGCCCCGCCGGCACGACGACCTCGTTGACCAGCGGGTTGCCCAGCCGCGAGACCTGCACGAACGGGCCCACCGCACGCGACTCCCCCGGCGTGAGGATCATCGACTGCCGCTCGGTGTCGCTCCACACCCCGATGACCGGGTTGCGCGTCGCGTCACCCTTGAGCACCAGCTGCGACTTGGGCACCTGCAACGCGATGGTGTTGACGTTGAACCCGCCCAGCGTGTCCTGCCCGACCTCCGACAGGTTGCCGCCGTAGAGCAGGTCGAACACCCGCAGGTCGAGGAAGAACGCGTCATCGGACTGCCCGACGAAACTCTTGCCACCACCCGGCACATCGGTGATCGCCTGGGCGCGCAGCGCGCCGTAGTCCGGCATCGACGCCGGGCCGGTGTTGGACGGCGCGACCTTGCCCGAGCGGATCAGCTTGCGATCACGACCGTCGCGGTCGATCAGCTCCAGCGTGTAAGTCTGCCGGAACAGCAGGTTCTCGTCATCCAGCGACGTGACCGGCCCGTTGTTGTACAGGAACGTCGACTTGCCGCGGCGGTCCTCGGTGCGGAAGGTCCACCGGTAGGTCAGATCCGCCTTCGCATCACCATCGTTGTCGATGTTGATGTCGTAGCGGGCATCAGTCGCCCACGGGTAGAAGTTCGGCCCGCCGTGCGGCTCCTGAAACGGCGACCAGCTCGCCACCAGCGTCACCGTGTCCGGCTTGTCAGGGCTGACGAACGCGTAGACATCGGTGTTGTCCACCGCCGGATCACCCGCGATCAACGGCGCCTCACGGTGACTCGACGCACCGGCCAACCCAGATCCACCGATCAACCCCGCCGCGAGCAACGTGCTCCCGACCGCGATCAGACTTACCGCCACGCGTCGACGACGACGCGTAGGAGGAGGTGCTGACATGCTCCATCCCTTCGGATCGAAGCCCATCCGCAGCGAAACCCGCCACACGGACAGGACCCTCCTCATTCGGCGCTTAGGCCGCAGCAGCTTGCCGGTTTCACCCGAATGCACTCTTGCATATGACTGGCATCAAGCAAATAGCGGCGATCGTTGTGATCAATAAGTAGACGAGGCCTAATGCCGCCGAAATATGGCGCGACGACTGCGTGGCGCTGCAAACGGTACGCAGGTGGATACGTGGAAAGCAGGGTCCTCGCCGAATCACACATTCGCTATCCGGTTACAGCGAGAGCCGTCCTCATCCGCTCGGTGTGTCGACCGCCCTGGTGGCTAGACTGGTATGCGGCTCTGGTGTACCGCTCGGTGTGTATCGCCCCGGCATATCGCGTAGCAGTAGTCCGGTGAAGATGTCGATGTCCGGTGGCCCATCGCGTTCCGGCGCCAGGAACCTGGCGAACAGCAACTTCCACTTCACGGGGTCGACGTTGGTGATCGCGAGGGCGTAGCAGACCGCCGAGTTCGCGGCCGAGCCCCGGCCCTGGCAGTGGATGCCCTTCGCGGTGCAGAACGCCACAAGGTCGTGCACCACGAGGAAGTAGCCCGGGAACCCGAGTTCCTCGATCAGGGCCAGCTCGTGGTCGATCTGCGCCCACGCGGCCGGGTTGTTCTCGCGCAGCCCGTAGCGGTCGGCGCCGCCGCGTTCGGTAAGTTCGCGCAGCCAACTGGACTCGGTGTGGCCGGGCGGCACGTCAAACGGCGGCAGCGTCGGCGCCACCAGTTCCAGCGGGAAGGTGCACTCCATGCCGATCACCGCGGCGTTGGGCACCGAGGCCGGATACCGGCGCATCCGGTGGCGCATCTCCGTGCCGGAGCGCAGGAACGCCGCCGGTGCCGGTGGCTGCCAGCCGGCCATCTCGTCGAGCGAGGACCGTGCCCGTACGGCGGCCATCGCCGCGGCGAGCCGCCCGCGGCCGGGGGTGGCGTAGTGCGCCTGGGTGGTCGCGACGATCGGCACGCGGGCCTGCTTCGCCATCGCGGCCAGCAGGTCGTTGCGGCGGCTGTCCTCGGGTAGGCCGTGATCGGTGAGCTCCACCGCGACGTGCTTGCGGCCATAGACGCCGATCAACCCGTCCAGCGCCGCGACCGCGCCGTTCACGTCACCGACGTCGAGCGCGCGGCGGACCGCGCCCTTGCGGCAACCGGTCAGCACCATCACCTTGCCGGGCAGCTCGTCGGCGATCTCCTCCAGGTCGTAGACCGGCTTGCCCTTCTCCGCGCCGTCACGCAGGTTCGCCGAGCTGATCACCCGGCACAGTGCCCGGTAGCCCTCCAGCCCGCGGGCCAACGCCAGCAGGTGCGTGCCCTCCGGATCGGGGACGCCGGTCTGCGGCGCGGGCAGTCCGAGGCTGAGCTCGGCGCCGTACAGGGCGTGCACGCCGAGCTCGCGCGCGGCCTCGGCCAGGCGCACCACGCCGTACATGCCGTCGTGATCGGTCAGCGCGATCGCGTCCAGCTCCAGCCGCGCCGCCTGCTCGACCAGCTCCTCGGGCGAAGATGCGCCGTCGAGGAACGAAAAGTTCGAGTGGACGTGCAGCTCCGCGTAGGGGACCCGGCGCGACGGCAGCGAGCGGGCGACCGGGCGGCCGCGTAGATCCTGGGGCGGGACGTAGGTGCCGCGCGTGCGGGACCAGGCGGCCGTGCCCTCGGCCAGCTCGGTGTGCCGGCGCATCGCGTTGGACGAGTCCGGGGTGGACGTCATGCGGGCAGACCTTCCTCGCAGCACGAAGCGCTGAGGGGAAGTCAGCCGCGACTCGACCGTCTGGTCGAACGCGTGTGCGATTCTGCGTCACCGAGGATGGGCCGTCAAACGGAGAGGCACGACGACGACTACGGGGACGACTACGGACTCGGCAACCACGGCGGAACAGCAGGCGAACCCTCCGGAACTGATCCCGGCGAGGCCTGCGCCCAGCGCGAACACCGGCGGATCCGAATTAGTGCACGATTCGGCCCTCATGAGACGACGTGGTGCTTTCATCTTCGACTATGACCGACGACGCCGTACCCGCCTGCGGGACCTGCCCGCCCGGGAGGGCCGCAGTTCGCGACGAGGTTCCACGCTGGATGACGCGCCGCCCGCTGTTCATGGTGATGGCGACCTTCGCGGCGGACGGGAGACGCGGTGGCCCGGCGGTCCGGAGAGGGGTTGCCGCATGACCACACGTGATCAGACCTCGGCCGCTGCCGCTGACTACTGGGCGCCCGACTTCGCGCTGAACCAGCACCGAGACGGTGGCGCTGCCGCGCACTTTCCGGGCGTGCGGCCCTCGCCCGCCTCTGTCGTGATCTCCACGTCACCATCGGGGATCTGCGTGGACCCGCACTCCCGGTTGGTGACGCAGAAGCGTGGGCGAGGAAAACCGCCGCAGTACGTGCCCGAGCACCTCAACCTCACCGCGGACTTCGCAGCCCGCCTCCGCCGCATGCTCGGGATTCCGGGCTCGCGCACCGCTGCCGAGGTCGCCAGGATCGCGTGCATGGACCCTTCCTGGGTCAGCCGTGCGGTGCGCGGCGAAACCCTCCCCAGCTGGGACACGGTCGAGATTCTGCTCGGCAATTGCGAGTACCACTACGGAATCGCGTTCAGCAAGCGCGTCCGGCGCGACTTGTTCAACGATTACGAGCGCGCGCAGACCGATACATGGCGGGTGCGGCGGCTCAAGGCCCTAGCCAAGGCCCTCATCAGGGCTGGGTTCGTCGCCGTGGCGGCGTTCCTCGTCTGGCTGTTCACGGGCGGCTGGAGCGCCTGGCTGTCCTTGCCGTCCCCCGAACCGATGATGCCGGCACCGGTGGTGGTCGTGGCGCCCAACTTCGACCGCATCGAACGCCTGGCGCCGGGCTCTCGGCCTGCACTGCCTGTGATCTATGCGTGGCACAGCACCAACTCCCGTGAGCTGGGCTCGCTGCAGCTGGTCGAGGTCAAGTGCGTGCTGCCCGTCCCTGACGGGGGCCATGATCTGGCCGGATGGTTCATGCTGCGCCACCGCGGGTGGGTCCAGGTCGAGGGCGTGACCGCCCGCGCCACGTCGGACATCACGACCGTGCTGTCCGAGAGGGAGATCCTCAGGTCGGTGCCAAGGTGTTAGAGCTGCGGTGGGCCGATGGGCGCCGTCCCGAAGAGGATGCGGCCGCTAGCGCGCTGGCGCAGGTGCGTCACGGGGCGCACTTGGTCGTCTGCCCGCCCCGGCAACCTCGACGACCGGACCGGTCGGAGGTGATGTGCCATGAGCTGCTGAATGAGCGGTGGTTGCACACCGCGAAGCTGGTGAGGAGGATCGCGGCAACGAGCCTCCTCGGCGCCTAGATCTCGCCTCGACGGGTAGTAGTACCTGGGAGATTCGGCGTTGTGGTGCATCACTAGCTTCAGTGCTTCGGCCGGAATGTGCGGGATTCTGGCTTCAACAGGAAACAATTACTCGCGCGCAGCCACATAAGCCCAGTTCAGGATACCGCTGTCGACGTCGGTGTGCGCAGCGAGCGACACAATCGTGGATCGATCAAGAATCCGCGAGGTCAGTCAGGTCCCGGGGTGCGGCCTGAGTTGTTTCCCGAAAACGCGTCCTTCGTTGCCAATGGCTGCGCGCAACCTGTGCAGTAGACCTTCTCCGCACGGCTCGATCGGACGGCAATCCGCATCGTGCCCCTGGGCGGAAAAGGCGCCATCTCGCCTCGACGGGTGAGTCCCTACGAAGATCGGATTCGTTATGGTGCAAAGAAAGGCCGTAGTGATGCCACGGTCCAGAGCGGGGCGGCGCTTCGGGCCGCTGCGCGATGACGGAACGGCGCGCGTGAAGCTGGCGCTGTTCCTGCGTGACTGCTTGCAGGGCGAGCGCACGTCCCCGTTCCACACCACGAAGACCTTGCGCGAGGCAGCATCCGAGTGCGGCTACTCGGCAAGCGTGCTGTCGAAGGCGTTGAACGGCACGGTGTCGCCCTCACGCGTCCTGGTCGCCGCCCTCACCAAGACCGTGGGCAGCACGGCGGTCGAGGCCCGAGGAATCGAACTGTGGCGCCTGGCCGCGCTGGAGGATCTGGGGCTGCACCCGAAGGATCTGGTGCTTCCCAGCGCGCCGACCGTTGACGAGTTCGCCACGCTTCTGCGCGGCTACCTGGTCGATCGGCCGCAGGAGCTCACGCCGGCGGCGATGGCGCGAGCGAGCCGACGTGCCTCGTTCGGTCAGCGGCCGTTGTCGGTGCCCACGATCAACCGCATGCTCAGCGGCAAGGTTCTGCCGACCTTCGAGGCGCTGATGTCGTTCGTGGAGCTCGCCGGCATCGGCAGCACGGTCAGGGACCGGCTGTTCGCGATCCAGGCCTCGTTGGCCGAGCAGCGGCTCAACGCGCCCGGTCGGGTGGTGGCATGACCGCGCCGACCGGGCAGGGGCCGGGGATGCCCTGCGTGTGCACATGTCATCAGCAGGTGGTGGATTCGCCGATCGCGCGCGAGCTCACGACCCTCAGGATCGTCGTGATCGTCGTGATCTCGTTCATCTGCGGGGTCATCTCCGGGACCCTCACGTACTGGGGCTACGGCATGAACGTGGCCGCCTCGGTGCTCGCGGGCCTGATCGCAATGGGGATCACGTTCGTCACCGCGTACCGAATCGACAAGGGCTAACGCCACGACCCCGATGCTCGTGAGCATCGGGGTCGTGCTCTGTCTCAAGGGGATGTGCCTGTTGACACGTCCCCCTTTCTCGCGTCCCTCGCAAGACAACACGACTACGGTCTCGAAAGATGACCTCGGTGAGGGCGTGCCGCGGCGCTTCCGTGGCGACTCCCGGCTGGCTCGTGCCACCGAGACGCAGAAGTTGCCGTGGCAGAACGGCTCTGTGAACGTCGCCCCGTCACGAGGCGCGGTCACCACGGCCGCATCAGGTCCTTCCACAGCTCCACCACCACGTAGCGCAGCCCCTCGGCCAGCAGCCGGACCACCAGGGCGCCGAGCACCCGCGGCACGGTCACCTGGGAGCCGTACGTCTCGCGGATCGTCTGCATCTGCCGCCGCACGCGCTGCAGCCACGTCTTCTTCGGGTTGGCGGGGACGTCGTTCACCGTCGTTCTCCTCAAGATGTGGGGTTCAAGCACGCGGGCACGTCAAGGCCCGTCCACTCACTGCTGATCGGAGGTGGCTGAGGTCTTCGTGCGTTCGGACGCGATGACTGCGGGGATAGAAGAGGTCGCGTGCGGTGCGCCAGGGCTGCCCTGGCGCACCGTCGTAGCTCATGGTGCGGACAGGTCGGTGATCACGATCAGCCCGTCGTCCTCGGACATCGGCAGTACTGGTAGGGCCGATGGCGAGCCGTAGAACTTGGCCTGGAACACCAGTCGAGCACTCCGGCCGCACATGTCGACGACCGTGACGTCCCGGTTGCTATCCCTCATGCTCGGGACCGTGTCCGTCGTCCGGTGCTCGTGCCTGCCGAGGGTGGCATGGATCTCCGCGACCACGCTCTTGTGCTCCTGCTCGCTGATGACACGAGGCCCGTCCCACACGATCGGCGGGCGTTCGTCACGCCCCACTGGCCACGGCAGCGAGGGAACGAACAGCTTCAGGCTCCGGGCCACGTCCCACAACCTCGACCTGGCGCCGGTGAACCACCGACGCTCGACGAGCTCACCCCGACTGAAGGTCGCGTCCATGAACTGGTCGAAACGCTTCTCCAGGCTTGCAGTCTCCGCAGCATGGATTGCGAGTGCCTTTTCGGCGAACTCCAACGCCAGCCGCAGGTCGGCGGGTGCGGCGCCCGTCTGAGAGCACCACCGGGCTCGCCAGAGCTGGCTGTCGGCCGGCTCCGAGAAGTCGAGCTTCCACAACGTCGTGCCGGACTTTGCGCCTGGACGCTCGTCGTGGCCCTGAATGTCATCTGCGGCGCGCGCCCTGATCATCTCAGCGTCTCGATGCGCCTGCGCGCGGATCCGCGCGGCGTCGGTCTGCGCGTCGAGGACCAGCGCGGCGGCGGACGACTTCGCGTTCTGCACGATCGCCGCGGCCTCGTCCCGTGCCTCGGTTGTGATGCGCTCGGCTTCGCGGTCGGCCCAGTCGAGGGTGTACGTGCTGATCCCGCGGGCCGCCGCGTCGTCGTGGGGACGCTGTTCGAGCGGAGCGGGGCCGAGCACGCTGTCATCGGGAACGCCTGGTTCCGCGAACGCCGCCTGCAGTTGCTCGACCGTCTCCAGTTCCGCGCGGGCGCCGTCGGCGTCGTAGCGCACGGCGACGGCGAACCAGCGGGCGGCGGCATCGAGGTTGCCCTGTTCGAGGAAGGTCTCGCCGAGATCGAGCGCGTCGAGGCCGAACGCGACGCGCTCGCCGTACTCGCGTGCCGCCTGCCGCTGCTCGGGGGTCTGCCGGTTGGCCAGTTCCCGGATCGTGGCGAGCGTATTCGGCGGACGTGGTGCGTCGACGTCGTCGTGGGCGCGCATCTGCGCGAGCAGGTCGGGCACGTCGGGGAACTCGGGTGCGGTCACGGCATCTCCCTCGTCGAGACGCTGATGGTGTAGCCGGCCTGGCTCAACAGGGTCCGGATCTTTCGCAGGCCTTTGGCCATGAACCTCTTGGCGGCGTACTGCTTGACGCCCATCGCCGCCGCCACCTCGTCGACCGGCATGCCGACGTAGTGGCGGAGGATCACCGCGTCGCGTTCGCGCTGGGTCAGCCGCGGCAGGATCTTCTCAAGCTCGTGGAACGCGTCCTGCATGTGCTCGGGAAGCTCCCGCAGCGACTCGCCCGGTTCCGCCTCGCGCGACGGTGTCTCCACGATCTCGGCGAGCAGCGACGTCAGCGGCACGGACTGCCTCGCGGTGTTCGCGCGGTGCCAGTCCGCGACCTTGTGCCGCGCAATGCCGAACAACAGCTTCGCGAGATTGTCCGGGACCGGACCGTCGCCTTCCTGCTCGTAGACCACGACCCACACGCCCTGGGCGATGTCGGCAGCGATCTCCGCGGTGGGGACGTTCTTGCGGATGTACGCGACGAGCTTGGAGTCCCACTCGCGGATGAAGGAGTCCAGCGTGTTGTCGGAGGAGTCGGTGCTCACGGCCGGGCGGCTCCCGCGCGCGGTGGCGCCGCCGGCGGCATCAGGGAGCGGCGGCCGCGTGGCCGCCTGTCTTCCGGGACTTCACGCCCCGCGCACGACACTCGGTTGGTGTCCACGTGGCTCTCCTTCCCCTCGATAGGGTCCTGTCACCCTTGATGTCGGGTTTCGCCACGGATTCGGACTCCTTCGTGCCGAAGATTCTTTCGGGGCTAGTCCGCGGGGATCACACGCACGTCGCTGACCTGGCGATCCGGGCGCAGACCTCGCCACACCGGTTGCCGGAGCCGGTGGCCGGCGTGGGTGGAGGTCCAGCCGTGGTGCTGGACCTCGCCTACCAGCGCGGGGGTGACCCACTGGACTCCTCGGGCGTCGCCGCGGGGCAGGCTGTGGTCGAACGGTGGCCGGTCCTGGCGCAGGTCGTCGAGACGACGGCGCAGGGTAGCGCGCTCGCGGTCCTTGAACCCGCTGCCGACGCGGCCGATGTAGGTCAGGCCGTCGTCGGTGTACGCGCCGAGCAGCAGGCCACCGAACGTGGTGGCGCGGCCGCCGACGCCCGGTGCCCAGCCGCAGATGACGGCCTCCTGGGTGCTCAGCAACGGTTTCTTGATCCACAGCGGGGAGCGGTGGCCCGGCAGGTACGGGCTGTCGGTCCGTTTCAGCACAATCCCCTCGAGGTGGTGCGCGGATGCGACCTGCAGCAGCACCTCGGGGTCCTGGTCGTGCCAGCCAGGCGGGACCTGGATCGGGTGCTCGCCCGGTAGCGCCAGATCGATGAGCATCTCGCGGCGCTCCCGGTAGGGCACGTCGAGCAGCGACCACCCGCCGAGTTCGAGGAGGTCGAAAACGAAGAGGTGCACGGGTGCGGCGCGGCGAGCGAGCTCACCGGGTTGGGGACCAGTTCGTTGTTGCAACAGTGAGAAGGAGGGCTGCCCGGCGCGGTCGATGGCGACGATCTCGCCGTCGAGGACCATGTCGCGGCCGGCGGCGACCTCGGTGAGCGCGCTGAGTTCGGGGAACCGTCCCAGCAACGGCAGCCCGTTGCGTGACCATATTCGCAAGTCACGGCCCGGTGGTCCCGGCGCAGGCCCGCCATCCGTCCCACTTGAATTCGGTGCTCCAGCCCGTCGGGTCCGCCGGGAGGTCGGTGGCCGTCGCGAGCATCGGTTCGATCCATCTTGGGACCGCCGTCCGGTTCGCCGCAGTACCTGCCACCAGCCTATCGTCAGCGAGTCTCCGTCCATTCGCGACACAACGACCGGCCGCCGTCGGCCGCCCGGGGTCTCACGCTGGCTGCAACTCGCCGGTGAGAACGAGCCAAGGCCAGTTCCTCCGGACCGTGACAATCGAGCCCGAGCCCGCCGCCGCACCGGGCGGTGTCATGGTGTGACCTCGTAGTGCGCGGCGACCGCAGGCAGTACCCCGCACGCTGCCACCGGGATCGAGACCATCCCCTCCAGTTCACCCGCCCAGGACCCCGCCAAGATCGAGCAAGCCAGGCACACCGCGGTCCGGCCGTGGCAGCCGACGGTGTCCTCGTGTTCGCAGACGCCTTCCGCGCAGTCGTCGTAGCTGAGCACCACGGGCGCGTGCCGGGTGAGGTGTCCGAGGACACCGGCCGCGGTGTGGTGCTCGACCTCGTTCTCGTCGCCGAGTTGCAGGAGCCGTTCTATGACGCGCTGGTAGAGCAGCGGGTCTGGAACCGCGCGTCCCAACGCTTCCAGGTAGGCGTCCCTCGGCCGTCGATGAGCGAGCTCGATGGCGGCAGTGCCATGTTCCAACGCCACCTCCCATGAGCATTCCGGGCACAGTTCACGGCGGGCGATGTTGTCGTTGCTGCGCGAGAACTCGCCCCAGGTCGGCACGATCGCGGCGATGCCGCCGCACAACGCGGACACCCACGTCTCCGGGCTATCTGGGGGCCTCACGGCATGCAGCGGCTGCGATGAGGAGCTGATTCCGATGGAGAACTTGGGGGCGCCAGGCTTCTCCAGCGTGAGGTCGAACAGGAACCCGGTGGTCATGCTTGTGTCCTCCATGGACGATCGAGGGTCCGGGCGACCGGGCACGTCACTCCCGGCCTCACGCCGGACCTTCACGCAGGTCTCTGGCCATGTCGGCACCGTGGCGAGGCGGGGGGATCGTGGCCAGGAGTTCGATCGTGAGATCGGCGGTGTTGTCGAAGCTGGGAATCTCCCGGCTTCCCAGACGTGGCCGTTGGCCGATCTCGACGAGCCACAGCGCGATCGCGCCCGGTGAGGGGGCGTGGCGGTGTGAGTACCAGCGGCGCCCGCTCGGCGTGCGCGCCGACCAGCCATTGCCCGCTGTCCACCGGGCGTCGATCCCCGGCGCGGTCAGGTCAATCCACAACGCCGCGGGATGGTTGGCGTGTTCGTCGGTGACCACCGCGTCGACCTGGGTGCCGGTGAGCTCGTGCACGGCGGGCGCTACGGCGCCGGCGTAGGTCTCGGCGGCGGGCAGCGCGGGATGCGGTGCAGCGTGCCGGGCGCGGTGCACCGCCGCGGCGACCGCGATGACGGTGAGCGTCGCGGCGATGACCGCGCCGCAGACGAGCAAGGCGAGGTACAGCACCACCAGCGCCGCGAGCAGCACGGCGGAGACGCCGGACGGCAGAGGCCGCGTCGTGCTGTCGGCGATGCTGAGAACGACGTCGCCGTCGAGTCCGCCGAGCCAGGCTGCCGCACCGAGAACAGCGCTGCCCGCGATCGCGCCCAGGACGATGTCTCGGCGATGCTCGCTACCGCGCCAGGCGAGGTACTCGCCCAGGAGCAGGCCGACGCTGACGAAGACGAAGATGATCACCGTGGTGCCTCGCTGGGAGATTCGCCGTCCGGACAGGGTTGCTCAGCCGGATCGCTGCGAGTTGTTCGTGAGCGCAATGGCCTGTACTGCAAAGGATTCGGCGCGCGCAGGAACCCGACGAGCGGTCCGACGACCAGTGCGAGCCCGAGGCTTGCCACCCCGACGAGTCCCGTGTGGACGGCCAGGACCGGGCCGATCGCGAGCCATCCCGCCGTCAGGCTCAGCAGGTCGGTGAGCACTCGCAGAAGCGCCGGTGAGTAGCCGCGGCGCCGGGCGAGCGCCTCGATGATGCCGTCGCGTGGCAGCACTCCGAGGCTGGCATCGAGGTAGAGCGCGACGCCCAGGCTGAACCCGCACGCGCCGGCGACGAGCAACGCGATCCGGCTGGCCGTGCCGGTGACCGCGGGTAGCAGGAACAGGGTGATGTCGGCTCCGATACCGGGGACGACGAACGCGGTGACGGTGCCGAGTCCGGGTTTGATGCGTAGCGGGATGTACAGGGCCAGCAGCAGTGCCTGCGTCACGATGATCGCGACGCCGAGTGTCCAGCCGGTTCGCGCGGCGACGGCGCTGTGCAGGACGTCGAGCGGAAGCAGGCCCGACTGTGCGCGCACCAGCAGGCCGATCGAGGCACCCATCAACGTGGTTCCGCTGAGCAGCAGCAGAACTCGGCGGGTCGTAGACCTCGGCACCCTGGTCTCAACGGGGCTCATGCGCACCGCCTGGCCGCAGCGGGGCGTCTGGAGTCGCAACGTGGTGCGACAGGTTCGCCATCACGACGAGACGGGGCAGGCCACAGAGGGCGGCTGCCCTGGGGTGCGAGGTGGGAGGCGCCGTAGCCGTGCTGACGGTGCCGATTCGCCAGCGACGCGTGACCTGGAGCATCTCACCTCCTTCGAGTGGGGTGCGCGGCCCGCCCTGGGGAGGCCGTGGCGGGCCGCGCGGGTGAAGCGGACGGCGTCCCGTCAGCCGGTGACCACTGCGTTGCCTGGGCGCGATTCGGGCTGGGGTGCCGGCCGCTCGGGCTTGGGCTGCTGTGTGCCGGTCGGCGGCGCGGTCGGCTTGGTCGACGTCGCTGGCGGCTGGCTGGGCTGCGTCGTGGGCGGGGCGGTCGTCGGTGGCGTGGTAGGCGGCGTGGTGGTGGGCGGCACGGCCGCCTTGCCGCAGCTGACCTGGGCGACCGTGATCGTCTGCACCGGCCCGGACGCACCGTTGATCGTGATGACCGCGCCGGTCGCCTTGTTCCCGGAGACCACGCCGAAGGTGACGCTGCCCTTCTCGCCGAGCTTCTGCGTCCCGCTCTTGGGCGCCTTGGCCACGCCGCCGCTGCAGCTGGCCGACACCGGGCCGATCGACTGCCCCGCGGCCACGACGTTGGCCGCCGACGCCTCGGCGAGACCCGCACCGGCCTTGACCGACAGGCCGGTGGCGGTGAACGTGCCCGCCTTGCCGCCGACGGACCCCGCCGTTCCGGCCTTGACCTCCCCGGCCGAGCTCACCGCCGGGGTCGCCCCGACCGGGTCGACGCCGGTGGCGCTGATCCCGAACGCGGACGACGCTTCGCCTTGCTGTGCGGCCGCGGTGCTCGGTGCGCCCATGCCCAGGCCGGTGAGCGCGAGCGCGCCGATCGCGACCGATGTCAGTGTCGCGCGAGCCGACACGATTTCCTTGCTGACCACGAAAATCCCCCTCGTGTGTGGCACACCCCGCAGGTGCGGGGCGCGTTGGTGCGTCACCGGATCAGCACCGGGCTGCCCAGCGGCACCCGTGTGCTGAGGAGCTGCAGTGCGTCCGGCGGCACGCGGATGCAGCCGTCGCTGGAGCGCTGCCCGAACACATCGGCGCTCGGCCACCCGTGGACGCCTACCGTCCCCGGGCCGCCGCCGTAGCTGGTGTGCGTGGGGCTGTGGGTGCCCAGCGGGAGCACGACCGGGCTGTACCGCGGTTCGTCGGGCGTGAGGTTGTCCAGCAGGAACGTCCGGCCCGCCGGTGTGGGTGCCTCGGGCTTGCCGACGCCCACCGTCCAGCGGCCGAGCTGCTGGACGCCGTCGAAGACCGCGAGCGTGAACGCCGCGCGGTCGACCTCGATGCGGAACGTGGTGCGCTCCAACTCGACCTGCGGGTCGTCGAGATAGATCCAGCCGGTCGCGCCTTGCGGGCGTACCGGCAACAGAACCTGCGCCCATCCCGGCTGTTCGGCGATCACCGGGAGCCGGGTCTCCCCGGCCCACTGCCGCGTCGGCGCGGCCGCGATCGCCCGCTCCCCCGGCGCGAGATAGACCGGCAGCACGGCGGTCGGCTTCACCAAACGACCGGACAGAACGACGTCCGGCGCCGAATCGAGCGGAGCGTCAGGCACCGTGCCATGCGTCGTGGCCGGCGGCAACGACGCCAGCACCGCCGCGTCCACCGGCCGGGGCGCGATCACCTGCTCCCCCACCGCCGATGCCGCTATCTGCGGTTGCACAGCGAGCGTGCGCGGAGCGACGGCCGGTGCCGTCGAAGGGCCCGCAGAGGCCAGTACGACACCGGCCGTGACGAGCGCGAGCAACGCGATCCCGAGCAACAACGTCGTCCAGCGCCCACCCGCGGGCGGGCCGACCAGATGCGCGGGCCGGTGCGAAGCTGACATCGAGGGCTGCTCGGCAAATAAGCCGATCTGCAGTTCAGAGTGGATGTGGTCTGTCACGTCGGTGCCTCACCGGAGTGCGGAAGGTGAGGCGGCACCAGGGCGCGGGTGTGCTGCCACTCCGATGCCGCCTCACGGCTCACTTGCCCAACTGGGTCAGGAACTGGCCGTTGGACGCGGGCGTGCCGACACCGGTGACGGTGTCCCACCCCGCGGCGGACTGCAGCGTCTGCGGCTTGTCGTCGAGGTTGACCAGGTAGTTGTTCGGGTCCTGGGGCACGTCGACGTTGCGCCACTGGATCATGATCGGCGTCCACATCGCGGCCTTGACCGGTGTGACGTCGGCGATCGCCGGGCTGCCCTTGAGCTTGTAGATCGCCGAGTTGAGGAAACCGAACCGGCTGACCTGCTGAGTCTGCTGGGCGTTGGCGACCAGCGCCGCGATCACCGGCGTGCCGAGCGACGTGCCACCACCGGGAAACAGCTCGAACACGCCGTTCTTGTCCGTGTAGCCCATGCCCATGCCCGTGAACGCGTCGGAGATCGCCGAGATGTCCGGCACCGCACGCTTACCGCGCGCGATCGCGTCCGGCACGACGCCCTTCTGGTAATCGGG
Organism: Lentzea sp. NPDC102401; assembly: GCF_044765805.1. Classification (NCBI taxonomy): domain Bacteria; kingdom Bacillati; phylum Actinomycetota; class Actinomycetes; order Pseudonocardiales; family Pseudonocardiaceae; genus Lentzea; species Lentzea sp. NPDC102401. Next base: position 47,338 of record NZ_JBIWKS010000005.1, read on the forward strand.
CATGTCGTAGCGCAGCGACACGCCGCCGCCGGCGCCGCCCGCGAAACGGCCGTCACGGTCCTGCTGCGCGACCCACTGGCCACCGGACAGGGTGAACCCCGAGGTCTGCCAGCCGACGGTGAACTTCACCTTGTTTGCCGAGTCCAGCGCCACCGACGTGCCGCCGATGCCGGTGACCCACGGGTGCACCGCGGGCCAGCTGGCCTCCGGACGGCCGTTGAGCAGGCTGTTGTCGCCCTGGTCACCGGAGCACCACAGCAGCGCCTGCCCCTGGATCGCCGCCTGCAGCGCGATGGCGTCGACCTGCTCGCGTTCCGCGGCCGAAACAGCGGCCTCGCCCTCGAACAGCCAGCTGTTGCTGACGATCGACACCTTGTTCTCCGCGACCGCCTGGTTCACCGCCTCGTAGAGCGCGGCACAAGAGCGCGCCCCGTAGTACGTGATCTTCGCGGCCGGAGCGAGGGAGTGCACGGCCTGCACGTCCAACGTCTGCTCGGACGCCCAGATGTCCGTCCCGCCGCACTCCTCCACGTCCTCGAACCGCGAGGGTGTCACGGCGTTGTACTGGCCCTCGGCCAGCGCGGGCCAGCCGTACGTGCGGCCCGCCCGGTTGGTGTCGGCCACCACGGTGGGCGAGTTGTAGGCCGCGGTGATGCCGATGTGCTGACCGGCACCGGTGTTGGCCGCAGTCAGCCCGTAGATCGCGCGCATCTGCGTGGTGTTGTAGCCGCAGATGTCGTTGCTCTGCATGCCGTTGCCGTGCATCTGCGGCACACCGGTGTTGTTGACCGCGCCCCAGAAGGGCGCACAGTCGGTGCCGGCCGCCTGAGCGCCCGCACCCGCCTGCGCACCGGGGCGCGGCGCCCGCTTGCCGGTGATGTTCTGCGGGACAACGGTTTTCGCGCTGTCGTCGATGCCCACCACCGCGGTCACCACACCCGCGAGCTCACGAGGAAGCGCCAGCGGCTTCTCCGGCGCGACCAGGATCTGTTCGCGGCCGTCACGCGCCTTGCGCTTGTAGGTCGACAGTGCCGTGGAGAACGCCGACTCCAGCTGCCCGTTGGTCCCCTCGACCGAGATGAAGTGCCGGTTCGGCGCCACCGAGCCCACCGTCAAACCCTTGCCGCGCAACCAGGCGCTGACCTTGTCCACACTGGCTTGCGTCGGCGCGAACCGCTCGGCGAACTGCGCGGACGACAGGAACTTTCCGTGCTGGGGCGATCCCGCCGTGGACACCGCCTTCGCCAGCGCCTGTGCCCCGCGCTTGTCGCGCAACTGCAGGGCCACCTGCACCTGCCGCCGCTGCCTGTCGTCGGCCTGGCCGACCTTGCTCTGCGGTGACGCCCAGCCAGGCGTCGCCGCCAGGTTCAGCTCGGAGTCGATCACCTGCGCGGATGCCGTCGGGGTGACGAGTCCAGCGAGCGCAGCCACCGCGACCATCACCCCCGCGACACGGGACGGTCGGAATACCATTGATTGTTCCCCCGGATATCGGATCGATCCATCACACCGGTCTTTGCCAAACACACGAGAGGCAGATCAATTAGTCGCCGCAGCGGAGTCGCGCAACGAATCGTTGCTGCTGCCGACCTCGTGCTCGGTGCCACCAGTGCGGGTCAGCGTCCCCCTGCTGACCCTGCGATCAGCACATATGGTGCCGGTCCGCCGCAACCCTGCCTTATTGTCGACACAATGGTCAACAGTTCTGCAGTGATTAAAGAAAGAATGAGCTTCAAATTGCATAAATCGAACTTCGCGCATGCCGTATTGCTCGCGACCTCATAGACGCGAGAAGCTAGAAATTCGGAATCGGGTGCTATGACAGCGTGCGAGCCTGCACGGGGCGTCCGCGAGCGCGAACCCTGGGCACGCGCGCGCACGCGCTGCGTCCCGATCGAACGAGGCAGGAGGAGGGCGGTCCCGCCGTGATCGGAAGCCCATCTTCCGACTCACGGCGGGACCGCGGCGGCCGCAACCGGGAGACAGGTGGAGCTGGGGGCATCCACAACGTTCCGCGACGCGACCTGTCAGGGAAAACAGAGAGAAGGCCGCCGGTGCGCGGGCCGGGACCACGCGAACCTTCTGGAGCGGCCGCGGATGCGGTCGATCCAGAAGGGCCGAAGCTGGGCAGCAGACGTGGTCCAGTTGGGATCACGACTCGCGCACCGACGGGGCTCACCAGCCGACCCGACTCTTCGGGCCGATGTGGACGGTTTGGGCCGCGGGTGTGTGCGCGGTACACGCACATCCTTCGCGCAGCGTGCCAAACACTTCGTAGGACCACCAGGTGTGTGTGGTGTCGTCGAGCTCATAGGCCGCCGGGCGTACCGAGGCCGGAATCATGCGGCGGCCTCGGGTGATCGCCGGACGCCGAGGTGTGAGAACTCCAGCGAGCGGATCAACGTCAGGACGCGGCTCGCGCACCATCGAGCAGCATGTGGTGAGCAGCGCCGAAATCTCGGCCCACAAGGCGTCGGTGAGCCGACCTTCAACGCCAGCGCCGTAGACCGCGAGCGCGCATCGACCCTGGATCTGTTCGATCTGCACCTCCAACTGAAGGAGCAGACCCACCTCGGCGAGTACGCGTTTTGCCTCCCACAAGGCCGGCAAGGCCGGTGCGCCCACTTGCTCGCGCAGGTCGAACAGCTCGGGGTGGTTGACTGAGATCAGTTCATAGTCGATGTGCCCACACGTCGTCCGCGCGACGCCTTCCCATCGTGGAGGACGCACGTGCCAGTCGACCACTTCCGCCACGTCGTTCGGCACTAAGACCTGTTCAGGATCGAGCCGACCGCCGCAACTTCCCGGCTCAGAAAGGAAGAGCACCCGCCCTCCGCCTGTATCGCCATCGCCGGAAACCGTGCAATGCGTATCCCCGCTCACGCCGACATCCCCCAACGTCGCTCAGACTGCCGCAGCCTCACGTACGCAGCCGATTCAACTCGCGCAGCGGGCCACCCTCCCCAGGGCCGTCGCGCCGAACAAGCTGTCCAGGCTGCTGTTGACCAGTTGCTAGCGGCCAAGTGCGTGCCGCCTCAATGTCTAACTGAACTCGCCGTAGTCCTGTGTGGACTATCGAACTGGTAGCCATCACACTACGCACAACTTGCACGCAGAGTCACGGCACTCACGCTCAACTTCCGAGTTGACCACTCGAATGGACTAACGAACGGCCGTTCGTCGCACGGTTTCACCCTCAGCGCAACCCTGACTGACTACTCTCCGCACACACCAATGTCAGTTAGACAAAGCCTGTGCGCACGTCTTGGAGAGTTCAACTCAAGCTTCGACGCGGCAAAGAGCAGACGCCGGCCACGACGAACCGAGGGGAGAACTCGCCCTGTGCAACGGGCTCGCGGACGTTGCTCCGGCACTCGTCGATCGTCGCCAACGTTCCGGCCTCACCCGCGTCGCCGGTCATCAGCTAGACCTCTTCGCCGCGCGGGCCATCAGCAACGAGACCGTCTCCAGAAGGCAGTCAAACCGCCCAATACCTTGTGCCGTCCAATTCCGAGCACAGGACACGTTCACCGCGCTAGCCAAAGCGCAGGACAGTCTCAAGCCGACAATCACACAGTTGCAGCACAAGGCATACAGAGACCATCCCAGACCACGCGAAGGTTCAGTGCCTCACGGCAGCACCATCCGCAGTCGCGCCGCGGAACGCTCGGACTGCCATCGGGTCGGGCGGCAATCACCCGACCAGTGCGGGTGCACCAGCGCCAATCGAGGCGATCTCGGTCTCTGGCGTTGACTCGGGTACCGCGTCGGCCCGCCACGTCGGCGGCACGAGCGCGAGCGGATGTTCCTCGCCCGTTAGCTCGGCCAACGCGGTCGCGACGTCATATATGTCCGCCTTGACATAGACAGCCGTCACGCCGTGACTCAGGCCGCCGGTCGCAGCGGCATGTCCCGCGTACGCCATGGCGACTCCGTAGCCGTAGGCGCGCTCCACCCACGTCAAGGTCGTGTGCCGCAGCCAGTGGGTGGTGACGCCCTGAGAACGTACAGTGGGCACGTACTCTCCGACTCGGCTCCACAAGTTGTCATAGCGCCGGGCGCTCAGCGGACGACCATTGTGGTACCGCAGGACTCCGTCGTCTGGATCCCGAGCCCCTCGCACGTACGCATGTTCCTGGAAGCCCGTCATCAAGGTCCGCGACACCGGTTGCCAGTGACTGCTGCCACCCTTTTGACGCAGGAAGACTTGACACTGGTCCGGATCGAGATCACGCAGTCGCAGGGCCAGCGCACCGCCCCTTCGGGCAGCGGTTTCGATGTGAGTACGCATCAGCAGGGCGTCCAGATGGGGATCGTTGCCCGTCGTGGAGGCAACCTCCACAATCTCCTCCACTAGTTCCGGCTGAAGTGCCCTGCGGTTGGACGCAAGGCGCTTGGGTTTGATCACCTCCGCCGTGGGGTCCTCCCAGGGGCTCAGGAGCCGATTGCCGACCGCATAGCGGAACAGGCATCGCATTGCGGCGTAAGCATGTTCCGCGGCATAGTGACCTCCCCGGCTGGTTCTACGCACAACCGCGGTTTCTTTGGCATGTTGGATGAACCAGACTACGTCGGCAAAAGAGATCTCGCCAACCTGCGCGTCTGGCCAGACCTTGAGGGCCTTGCGCCAGTAGGGAGCGAACACCCTTCTCGACCCCACAGGAACGACAGCAGACACAGTGGACACCAACTGACGCAGTGACATGCACGTCACGCGCTGCTCGAAGTCGATCAGCTCGCTAGGCGAAATTCCCATACGCCGCAGCAGAAGTCGAGCAGCAGCAAGATCATCATCATTCGTCATATCTAGCCGCCCCTCGACGTACGTCGTGTTGCAACTGTTCTGCATGGAAGATCCGCGTCATGTGCGCCAGGTTCGCCATCGGATGCAGGATGAGCATTCGATGCTCAGGCGCGGCGACCAGAAGAACCTTGTCGCCTGATCTCAATCCGCAGTACCGAAGAAGGCCGGGCGGCAAACCCAGGCGCATCCGCTTGTCCAAGGACAGAGCCCCACCGCCCGCCGGCTCCAGCGCTATGAAACCCCGCCCCAGCGACTGCGCAAGAGACTGCTCCGGCGACCAACCCAGGCGCTCGAACATCGGACGACCAGCAAGCCGACCGCTGTCGTCGAGCACACACAACGCGAACTCCAGACAACCCCTGCCGACCGCAACCTGAAGCCGCCCCATGTCGATGCGCGGCATGCGTGGCCGGTTTCCACCACCTGCAACCCTCCGAGGCGCCAGCGCGCGAATAACCTTCTCGGCACCGTCACCAGCGCCGGAGTCCGACGACGCAAGACGAAGCCTCCCGTAGCGCTTCACCGCCGGACTCCAGTCGGCCACGCCAAACACACGCCAACATCACGGTGACATGCCTGCGGTCTACCCACCGCGTTCCCCCGTTACGGCTTCACCATCCGTCCCCCGACCGATGGACCTGTGCAGAACCTTTCAGCCCTGTCCGCATCACCGCGCCGACATGGCCACGGTGATCGACTTCGTTGCCCCGCCCCCTCGTTGAGCAACAAAACGAACGATCTGGACTAAAGCACAGAACTAACTCACAGTCACGAAAAAGCTCGCGACACGCCGCATGAGCGTCGGAGGATGGCCGCATCATCACTTAGAGTGACGATCATAAGAGTGTCAGCAAGCCACCTCACTGATCAAGTGGACTGCGACATCATCAGGATGCCCCAGCGCCAACCGACTTCCACCGACCTCTCCAAGGTCGAGCAGTTCAGGTCCAACCCTGCCGCGCATGAAGTCCCAACAGGGGTGGGTTTCTGCGACATCACGAGCGCATCCCGCATCGCGATGCCGACCGGCGCCCGAAGCGGGCCAAAGCCGGTTCACGTCGAGGACGAACGCGAACGCACCATCACCATCCACATCGAACGGTCGGCGTCCGCCAACGGCCATGACCGACTCTTCCTGCACAAGCAGTTCGGCTCCGAAGCCCTGGAAGCCGCACCAAGCCGCCACGGACTGGCAGCCGCTGGTCAACCGCCGCTCAAGCATTCGCCCGGCCACTTAAGTGAACACCGCACACGATCCACCCCGACGCGATCGGGCTGGTTCTCGACCTCGCCAGCCACCTGTTCCTGTCTGTCCGGCGAGATCAAGAACCGACATCACCCCTACTCTGCTTAAAGATGCAACGTAGCTGGACTGCCTACAGACGATCTTGGTCGCCGCTCAACTCGCTACGCACGGGCGCAGCATGCACTGCAGCGGGGAGAATCTCTGAAGACTGAACCACGAACGACCCAGGCAAAGCCAGCGGGTGCGGTTCACCAGTCAAGGCTTGTAGCGCGGTAGCGATCTCCTGCAGTCCTGCTTTGACGTAACGCGTGGTAACCCCGTACCAGAGGTGGCTTTCGGCGTGCCCGGCGAAGGCACGAGCCACCGCCGGACCGAAATTGCGCTCAACCCAAGTCAAAGTGGTGTGCCGCAACCAATACATGGTGATGTTGCCTTCATCAACAGCCTTGATGTACTTCCGCAGCCGATCCCACAGCCCGTAATACCGCTTCTGCGTCACGGGTGTGCCGTCCGAATTCCGCAACAGCCGAAACTCACCATCACAGACACCACGCTCCCGCGCATGATCGAGCAAAGCATCCATCAGGGTCCGAGAGACAGGCTGCAGACGCTCCAATCCCTTCTCCCGCAACGTGATCAGCAGTCGGGTGGGATCCAAGTCTTTCAGCAACAACCTCCGTGCGCCGCTGGGACGTGCGGCGGTCTCCAAGTGCAACCGGATCAACAGGCTGTCCAACCTCGGGTCATGTCCGGTCGTCGCCGCCACCCTAGAGATCTCCTGAACCAGTTGCGAACTCAACGCTTGACGCTTGGACTTGGCCTGACGAGGTTTGGTCACCCACACCATCGGATTCTGCCGGGACGACAGGACCCCCTCTTGCATTGCGAACAGATACACGCTGTTCAGCGCGTTGTAGGCGTTCAACGCTGCGCCGGACCCGTCGGTGTGATCACGGCGCCGTGCCGCAGTGCTTCGGAAATGCTCAATCAGGTCGCGCACTTCGCGCACAGTCGGCTCATCCAGCCTCCTTGAGCCCCAACTACTGACGATCCTGTTGCAGTAGCTCTTCTGGTGCCTCGCCGTCGGCTGGCCCGTCCGCGGGTCGAGCACCAAGGGCATGAACTGTTCAAAAGTGACCATATTGTGCGGCCGGGTGGCAGCGAGGAGTTCCTCCGGCTCCACCTTCAAGTGATGCATCAGCTGGATCACCGCCTGGACGTCGGCGCTCGTGCTACTCATCGTCACCGTCCAAACGCGACACGTACGCTGTCCCATCCCCATCCGGTGCCCCAAGCCCGGCCGCGCACTCGCCGTCCCTATCGTCATCCTCGCCGACGGCAACGGTCGGACTTGCGTAAGCCAGCGACACCCCGGCAGGCCGCATCCTCTCCACGATTTGCGCGGGATCGGGCAGCGCCTGGTCGAGTGTCTCAATGGGATGCAACACCACAGCGGACATCGTGGGGACGGCCACCACCAAAACGGGGTCGCCCGCGTCATAGCCGCACCAGTGGCGCAAGGACGCGGGGACGAGCACCATGTTCCGGGAGGTCAGCGACGAGTCTCCATGCTCGTCACTGCGCACAACGATCTGGTAGCCGTCACCCCTGCCGATTCTCACGCGCGTGCCTGGACTCCACCCCAGCTGCGAGAACAGCTGCTGGTCTGTGAGCCTGCCCGCGGAGTCGAGCAACGCCACCGCGTAGCGACGCCGCTGTCGGTTCTTTCGTTGCCTGGCAGGCATGTCGCCGAGTGCGGGAGCCTCGGTCCGCCTCAGGTCCAAAGTCCGTGGTGCACCCGGCGGTCCCGACACTCCGACGAGGCCGTTCGCCGGCGCACAGCCAGTTACCTCAACGGCTCGGTTGGTCGCGGCGTCGCCGAACTCGAGCGCCGGGACGATTCCGTCACGCATGGGCACCGCCGCGGTTCCCGCTACCAGGGGAAATTGGGGTGTGTCCCGTGTGACACCACAAAGGTCGTACGGAGGGTCGAACTGCCGCTGCTACGGGATCTGTCCCGGATAGGGGTGTTGAAGCAGGAAGATCATGCCGATGCCGCGCCGGCGGAACAGGGCGAGCCCGGTCTCGCTGAGCACGCCGAGATCCGAACCGTGCACGATCACGCCGCCCGACGTCGGGCGGTCGAGGCCGGCGATCATGTTGAGCAGCGTGGACTTCCCGCTGCCGGACGGTCCCATCACCGCGACGGCCTCCCCGGCGCGGACGACGAGGGACACCCCGTCCAGCGCGGTCGAGTCGCTGTACTCCTTGCGCACGTTCGTCAGCTCGACGACGGCGTCTGCGTTCTTCATGGCGGCCATCTTGCTGAGCTGTGCGATCAGAGGCGTCAGTCCTGGGAGGTAACTCGGCGGGCGCGGTCATCCTGGGGATGTAGTGACTGCATCCGGGGTTTGATGCGCGGGTGATCGGCGCTCTGGGACAGTGACGGGGTGTGGGAGCTGGTGGTGGCCGTCGTCGCCTGCCTGGCCGCGGCGTACTTCGCGATGCGGCTGGCGGCGTCTCGGCGCGCGCACACCCGTGCGATGGAGGAACGCGGCTGGTTGCTGGAGCGGGAACGGGAGACCGCCGCCCGCAACGCCGTCGACGCCGAACGGGCCCGCATCGCACGGGAACTGCACGACATCGTGAGCCACAACGTGAGCGTGATGGTGGTGCAGGCCGGTGCGGCGCGACGGGTGCTCACCGCCGGGACGTCCGAGGCGACCGACGCGTTGCTGGCCGTGGAGAACGCGGGCCGCGACACGATGACCGAGCTGCGGCACATGCTCGGCCTGCTCGCGCCGTCCGCCGACAGCGATGATCTGCTGGCGCCGCAACCCGGTCTGAGCCGGTTGAGCTCACTGGTCGACCGGATGTGCTTCGCCGGGCTGCCGGTGGAGGTGCGCATCTCCGGCGAGCCGCGGCCGTTGCCGTCCGGTGTCGACCTGACCGCGTACCGGATCGTGCAGGAGGCGCTGACCAACGCGTTGAAGCACGGCGACGGCAGGAAGGCGGAGGTGACGGTGCGGTACGCGGAGCACCACCTGCGGGTCGAGGTGCTCAACTCCGGGCCCAGCACGCTGTCCGGTGATTCGGTGTCCTTTGAGGACGGTCAGGGACGGGGGCTGCTCGGGTTGCGGGAACGGGTGGCGGTGCTGGGCGGTGACCTGGACGCGCGCAGGCGGCTCGGCGGCGGGTTCCGCGTCCGGGCCAAGATCCCGATCGAGCGGCCGTGACCGGGCCGCGGGTGGTGATCGCGGACGACCAGGCGTTCGTGCGCATCGGGTTCCGGATGATCCTGAACTCCGGTGGCATCGAGGTGGTCGGCGAGGCGGCGGACGGGGCCGAGGCGGTGTCGGTCGTCCGCGATCTGCGGCCGGACGTCGTGCTGATGGACATCCGCATGCCGGGGATGGACGGGCTGGAGGCGTGCCGTCGGATCGTGCGGGAGCCGGGCGACTCCCGCGTGCTGATGCTGACGACGTTCGACCTCGACCGGTACGTGTACGAGGCGCTCGCGGCAGGGGCCAGCGGGTTTCTGCTCAAGGACGTCACGCCCGAGCACCTCGTCGCTGCCGTGCGGCTGATCGAGACCGGTGACGCCCTGCTCGCGCCGTCGATCACCCGGCGGCTGGTGGAACGGTTCGCCTCCGGCACCCCGGTGACTCCCGCGGTGCACCGGGATCTGGCCGTGCTGACGCCGCGGGAACGTGAGGTGCTCACGCTCGTCGGGGGTGGGCGGTCGAACTCCGAGATCGCCGACGACCTCACGCTGAGCGAGGCCACCGTGAAGACGCACGTGGCCCGCATCTTCGCGAAGCTGGAGCTGCGTGACCGCGCGCAGGCCGTCGTCCTCGCCTACGAGACGGGCCTGGTCACGCCCGGCGCGTGAGCTCCCAGGCCGTGATCTCGGTCCTGGTGCGCAACCCGAGTTTGGCCAGAACGCTGCGCACGTGCGTCTCGACGGTGCGTTCGCTCAGGTGCAGTTTCGTCGCGATCTGCCGGTTCGTCAGCGCCTGCGCCACCAGGTCCACGACCTCGGACTCGCGTGGCGACAACGGGTCCCGCGCCTGTTCTTCGGTCTTGATCTGCTTCAGGAACCGGTCGGCCTGCGCGAGCCGGATCGGCATGTCCAGCGCCCGGAACTCGGCCGCCGCCTCGGTCGCGAGCGTCCGCGCCGTGGCCGGGTCGGTCAGCGCTCTGGCGAGTCCGAGCCTGCTCAGCGCGGCGAACGGCCGGGCGCCGATGCGGGCGTTCATCTCGAGCGCCAGCCGGTAGTGCTCCGCCGCGACCTCCCTGCGGCCGCACGTCATCGCGAGGTCGCCGAGCAACTGCGGCGTCGCGGCGGTGGAGAACACCGCGCCGGACCCGTCCGCGGCGAAGTGCGGCTCCAACGTGGACAGCACCTCGTAGACGCCCTCGGCCGCCTCGGCGTCGTCCAGCAGGCAGGCGACCGCGCCGATCTGCGCGACCAGGGGCGCCCAGGTCGGCCCGGCCTCCAGCGTGGCCGGCATCGCCCGGAACTCCTCGAACGTGGCACGCGCCTGGTCGGTCTCGCCGAGCAGCGCGTGCAGGACCGGCACGTACACGCGCGCCAGTGGGATGTCGCCGACCCGTTCGATGACGTCCAACGCCTCCCGCGCCGCTGCCTCGTCGATGCCGCCTTCGAGCTGCGCCAACCCCTGCTGGAACGCGTGGTACATGCCCATGGCGGCCGTGGTCCCGATCCGCCCGGCCACGGCCCTCGCGGTCTCGTTGCACTCCCGCGCTCTGCGCAACTGCCCGACCAACGCCGCCCGCGTGGCCCGCAACCGGTGCAGGTGCCACCACGCCACCGCGTGCTGCCGCGCCGCCGCGAACTGCTCGATCAGTTCCAGCTGCCGGTCGACCTCACCCAGGTCCCCGGCCTGCAACGCCGCGTCGACCAGCCACACGTGCCCCCACAGCTCGGCGTGCGGCTGCCGCGCCGTCCCGGCCAGTTCGACGGCCCGGTTCGCCAGCACGACCCGTTCGTCGCGGAACTGCGGCGCGCACAACGTCAGGTGCCGGGCGTGGATGCCGTCCAGTTCCGCGTCGGGGTCGCCGCTGCGCACCGCGAGTTCCAACGCCGTCGCGGACAGCTCGCGTGCGCGGTCTCCGTGCCCGGTCGTGGTGGCCGCCATGGCGCGGCGGGCGAGCAGCCGGGACGCGGTGGCTTCGCCGGGGTGGTGCCGCAGGGCCGTGGCGCAGAGCTGGTCGACGGCGGTCAGCAGCGAGCGGTCGCCCATGCCGGTGATGACGAGGGCTGCCTCGGCGATGAGGTCCGGGGTTCCCGACTGCTCGGCGAGGCGGGCTGCGGTGCGGCAGTGGTCGAGGCTGGCCGCGGTGTCGCCGGCGAGGAACTCGGCTCGGGCGAGGCCGAGGGTGAGCTCCGCGGTCTTCTCCTCGGACGTCGCGAGTGCGAGTGCGGCGAACCCGACCGCCTCGTCGTAGGCCAGCTCCGCCGTGGCGGCCCGCGCCGCCTCGGTCGCCCACCGGGTGCACTCCGCGGGCGCGTTCACTCCACTCGCACGCCGCCACTGAGCCGCGATCCTCCCGGGCACCCCGCCCCCTGCGGCCAGCGCCAGCGCACACCGCCGATGCAGCTCGGCCCGCACCGAGGGCGCGAGGTCCTCGTACACCGCGTCCCTGACCAGGGCGTGGGCGAAGGCCAGCGCCCCGTCGCGGACCTGCAGCACCCCGGCCGCGACGGCCTCGTCCAGCGACGCCGAGGGCTCGTCCCCGGTGACGGCCGCGAGCAGCGCGGGGTCGATCCGCTCCCCCAGCACGCTCGCCACCCCGAGCACGTCCCGGGACCGTGCGCTCAGCCGGTCCAGCCGCGACAACACCAGCCGATGGAGTTCCCCTGTCTCCTCACCGCTGTCGAGCAGCATCCGCACGTACAGCGGGTTGCCGCCGGTGCTGTCCACCAGTCGCGCGGCCAGTGCCTCCGAGTCCGCCACGCCCGCCGAACGCACCCACCCGGCCACGTCACCCCTGGTCAGCCCGCCCAGGTGCACCGTGCGGGTGGCGGGGGCACGCATCAGCTCGGACAGCTCGGCATCGCGGTAGGTCGCGACCACCAGGATCCGCGCGGCGGGCAACTCGGCCGCCAGGTGACCGAGCAGGCGCAACGACGTGCGGTCGGCCCAGTGCAGGTCCTCCAGCACGATCAGCAGCCCAGCGGTAGAAGCCTCGGCCACCAGCGCATCTGCGGCGTCGGCGAGCATGGCGAAGCGCGCGGAGTCGTCCGGACGCGCCTCGGAAAGCACGCGCGACAACTCGGGCAGCGCACGAGCGAGCCGGCGCCAGGGCCACAACGGAGGCATGCCGGGGTCGTCGACGGCGTGACCACGCGCGACCGGGATTCCGTACGACGCGGCCATCGAGGCGACGGCCGAGGCCAGCCGCGTCTTGCCGATGCCCGCCTCGCCTCGAACCAGCACGAGCCGGCCGGAGCCGCCCGCCGCCGCTACGAGGCTCGCGCGGAGCGTGGCCAGCTCGCGGTCGCGTCCGAAGATCGGAGTCTCCTCCACACCCGGAGTATCGCCGACCGGTGGCGGTTCAGTACCGCACTCCGTACTGGCACGGATCCGCGTCGCGCCGGACGAGCCGAGACTCGGTGCACCACCAGAGGAGGCGACCATGTACGCGCAGCTCACCTACTTCGACGGGCCCCGAGGCCCGGAACAGCTGGCCGCCGCGGACTTCGCGGCCAAGCAACGGATCACGCCCGCGGCCCTGTCGGTGCCGGGCAACATCGCGACCTACGTGCTGCGCCGGGCGGACGGCGCGGAGGTCGTGGTGTCGATCGCCGAGTCCGAGCAGGTGCTGATCGACACGCAGAAGGCGATCATGAGCACGCAGTTGCTGCCCGGCGAGGACGCGGCACTGCTGCGGGGTGCGGACCGCGTCGAGATCTACCCGGTGCTCGAGGTCTTCGACTACGACGGCGGACAGTCATGACCGCCGTGCGCACGCTCGCCGCAGGAGTGTGGCGGGCCGACCTCACTCGGAGCACCGCGTCGTTCCAGGTCGGCAACCTGGGCCGCAAGGCGCACGGCACCGTGCCCGTCACCGCGGGCACCGTCGAGATCGGCACGGACGGCGCGCTGCTGGCCGTGCACGGCACCCTCGACCTGGGCGCCATCGACACCGGGAACACCAAGCGCGACCTGGACCTGCGCAAACCGAGTCTGCTCGACCTCGACCGGCACCCCACGACGAGGTTCACCGCGACGTCGGCACGGGTTGCCGACGGCGGCTGGCAGGTCACCGGCACGCTCACCGCCAGGGGTGCGCACACCACGATCGAAGGCACCGTCGAACTGTCCACCGTGGACGGCCGGACGGTGATGACCGCGACCTCCCGGCTGGACCGCCGCACGCTGGGCATCCGCGCGCCGGGGTTCCTGATCGGCCGGTACGTCGACATCACCGTCACCGCGGTGATCGGTCACTCCGCCTGAAGGACGAAGAACAGGAAGTTCGGGGCGTCCGCGTAGCGCGCGAACTCTCCGGGGAACAGGTCGCGGGCTTCCGGCGGCACCGGCGGTTCGCTGACGACGGAGATCTGGAACCCGGCCGCCGTGAACGCGTCGGTCATGGCGTGCAGCGGCCGGTTCCAGAACGTCACCTCGACCATCTGGTCCCCCACCGGCCACCGCGCGGGGTTCGCGCGGGTCGAGTAGTAGTCGGGCCTGCGTCCCGCGAGACGGTCGAGGTAGTAGTCGGCGGCGGGGTGGTTGACCGAGACGATCAGCCGCTCGCCGGGCCGCAGCACCCGCCGCAGCTCGGCGAGCGGCGGGTCCCAGTCCTTCAGGTAGTGCAGCACCAGTGACGCGATGACGTCGTCGAACTCGGCGTCGGGGAACGGCAGCGGATCCGCCAGGTCGGCGACCCTCAGGTCCGCCGCGGCACCGAGCCGCAACCGGGCCTGCTCCAGCATCCCGGCGCTCACGTCGACACCGCTCACGATCGCGCCCCTGTCCCGCAGCGCCGCGAACAGCGGGCCCGCACCGCACCCGGCGTCGAGGATTCGCCGCCCTGCCACCTCTCCGGCGAGCGCGAGGGTCGCCGGGCGCTCGTAGTAGGCGTTGGCGAAGCTCTTCTCGTTGTCGGCGGCGTACGCCTGGGCCACGGCGTCGTAGTCGCTCGGTGTCATGTGATCGATGCTGCCCGAAGCGGACGGTCACCGAACCGACTCCAAGGCACTCCTGGAAACCGGTCCACCCGGCGGACCGGTCTTTTACACGGACAAGACCGGGACATGTCGTGTTGTGCCTGGCCACCGCACCTAACCGTGTTCCAGCCGATGACATCGATGTCGTCGCCCTGAAATCCTGTCTCGTTTGTCTTGTTGACCAGTCGCGTAACGAGACCGAAGCTTCCTGGCAACGTTGTCAGGACAGGGATCGGAGCTCGCAATGGCGGAGGACAGCGGCGTCTCGCGCAGACAGGCACTGACCTTGGGGGGCGGACTGCTCGCCGGTTTCGGTCTGGGCTCCGTGTTGTCAGGGTCAGCGTCGGCGGCGCCCGAGCAGGCCGCGGCGCAGAAGGCCGTGGACCTGGCGTTGTTCCGCCCGGTGTCGGTGTCCTCGACGGACTACGCGGCGACCCCGGCGGAGTTCGCCGTGGACGGTCTCGCGCAGATCGGCGTGCAGGGCTCGGGCTGGCGGGCGGGGCAGGGCGACGGCCAGTGGATGATCGTCGACCTGCAGGGCCGTTGCGAGATCGGCTCGGTGGTGCTGACGTTCGAGGCCAAGCCGGGCGACGGGGCGTTCGACGCGAACGGCTCGCGCGCCGACACCCTGGGCACGGAGATCCTCTCCAGCTACGCGACCGTCTTCGACCTCGACGTGTCCGACGACGGCAAGGTGTGGCGGACGGTCCACGCCACCGAGTCCGGTGCGGGCGGCGTGATCACGATCCCGTTCACGCCCGCCGTGAAGGCGCGCTGGATCCGGTTCTCCGCCTCGCGCAGATCGACGGCGAACCCGTTGGGGCTCAACGGACTGCAGGTCTACGGCACCAGCGGGGACACCCGGCCCGCGGTCAAGGGCTGGACCAACTGGCCGGTGCGCAACCACGAGAACCCCGCGCTGACCGTGGCGCCGGACGGGTCCGTGCCGCTGGAGTCGGGCTGGGTGCTGACCATGCAGGACTTCGCGCCCGCCGAGGACGGCGCCGCGCTGTCGGGTCAGAACGTCGACACCCGCGGCTGGGTGCCCGCCACCGTGCCCGGCACCGTGCTCGCGTCGCTGGTCGAGCAGGGTCACCTGCCGGATCCGGTGTACGGCCTGAACAACCTCAAGATCCCGGAGGCCCTGTCCCGGCACACGTGGTGGTACCGGCGCACGTTCAGCGTGCCGCGCGGCCTCGACACGGGCGCGGGCAGGCACGTGTGGCTGGAGTTCGACGGCATCAACCACGAGGCCGAGTTCTGGCTCAACGGAGCCAAGATCGGCGCGCTGAGCAACCCGTTCGGCCGGGCCGCGCTGGACATCACCTCGACGCTGCGCAAGACCGGCGACCAGAACCTCGCCGTCAGGATCGCGCCGATGCCGTTCCCCGGCAGCCCCGGCGACAAGGGGCCGCGCGGCGAGGCGTGGGTCGGCGCGAACAGCACGATGTTCAAGAACTCCCCCACCTACCTCGCGGTGTCGGGCTGGGACTGGATGCCCGCCGTCCGCGACCGCGCCTCCGGCATCTGGAACCACGTCCGGCTGCGCTCGACCGGGGCCGTCGTCGTCGGCGATCCGCGCATCGACACGGTGCTGCCGGACAGGACGACCGCCGAGGTCACGTTCACCGTGCCGGTGCGCAACGTCGAGTCGTCCGCGAAGAGCGTCACCGTCACGGCCGAGTTCGGCGGCGTCAAGGTCAGCAGCACCGTCAGCGTGCCCGCCAACTCCGAGGCCGCCGCCGTGTTCGCGCCGGCCACGCACCCGCAGCTGCGGATCAGGAACCCCAAGCTGTGGTGGCCCAACGGGTACGGCGACCCGACGCTGCACGACCTGACGCTCACGGCCACCGTCGGCACCGCGGTCAGCGACCGCAAGAAGCTCAGGTTCGGCATCCGGCAGGTCACCTACCAGTACGACCTGCCGATCACGATCGTCGACGGCGCCGCCGACCAGACCGTCGACTTCCCGGCCCAGCAGGCCCGTTACGTGCGGATGCAGGGCGGCAGGCGTGCCACCAGCTGGGGATTCTCCGTCTTCACGATGTCCGTCGTGGACAGCAGGACGCCGGACGCCGACCTGGCGCGCGGCAAGACCGCGACCGCGTCGTCGGCCGCCGACTGGACCTCACCCGGCGCCGTCACCGACGGGGACCCGAAGTCCCGCTGGACCTCGAACTACAACGACAACGAGTGGGTGCAGGTCGACCTGGGCGCCACGACCTCGTTCGACCGCGTGACGCTGCGCTGGGAGACGGCCTACGCGGCCACGTTCAAGATCCAGGTCTCGCAGGACGGCGACAACTGGACCGACGTCGTGTCGCAGGACAACTCCCCCAAGCCGCTGATCATCCTCGTCAACGGCGTGAAGATCTTCGCCCGCGGCGGCAGCTGGGGCTGGGACGAACTGCTGCGCCGCATGCCCGGTTCGCGCGCGGACGCCGCTGTGGCGCTGCACAAGGACATGAACTTCACCGTCATCCGCAACTGGGTCGGCTCGTCGTACCGCGAAGAGCTCTTCGAGGCGTGCGACAAGTACGGCATCCTGCTGTGGAACGAGTTCTGGCTCGGCTGGTCCGCCGACCCCGCGAACCACGACCAGTTCTTCGCTCAGGCCAAGGACACCGTGCTCCGCTACCGGTCGCACGCCTGCTGCGTGGCGTGGTTCGGCTGCAACGAGGGCAGCCCGCCGTCCGCGGTGGACAAGGTGCTCAGGGAGATCGTCCACACCAACACCGACCTGATGTACCAGCCCAACTCGGCGAGCGGCGTGATCACCGGCGACGGCACGTACCGGTGGGTCGACCCGCGCACGTACGGCACCGGTGAGGCCACGGGCGGCAAGTTCGGGTTCTGGAGCGAGATCGGCCTGCCGACGGTGTCGGTGGTCGAGAGCATGCGCAACCTCGTCGGCCAGGGCAACTCGGGCTGGCCCATCGGGGACGCCTGGTACATGCACGACTGGTCGGAGAACAGCAACCAGCAGCCCAACGGCTACAAGGCCGCGATCGACGCCCGCCTCGCGCCGTCGAGCAGCATGGAGGAGTTCTGCCGCAAGGCGCAGTTCGTCAACTACGAGAACATGCGCGCGATCTTCGAGGCGTGGAACGCCAGGCTGTGGAACGACGCCACCGGCGTGCTGCTGTGGATGTCGCACCCGGCGTGGCACAGCACGGTGTGGCAGACCTACGACTACGACATGGACGTCAACGGCAGCTACTACGGCTCCCGCAAGGGCTGCGAGCAGCGGCACGTGCAGGCGAACCTGACGACCTGGCAGGTCACGGCGGTCAACCACACCGCATCGCACCTGATGGGCGTCACCGTCAAGGCACAGCTGTTCGCCTTGGACGGCAAGGCGATCGGGCAGGCCCAGGAGCAGAAGCTCGACGTCGCCGCGACCTCGGCCAGCAACCTGTTCACGGTGCCGTTCGACGCCGCGCTGCCCGCGTTCCACCTGCTGCGCCTCACCCTGACCGACGCCCAGGGCAAGCAGATCTCCGAGAACACCTACTGGCGTTACCGCACGCCGGAGTCCATGCACGCCCTCAACCAGCTCGCGTACACCACGCTCACGACCACGCTGAGCAGCAACAAGAACGGCTACACCGCGACCGTCCGCAACACCGGCAGGACCGTGGCCGCGATGGTCCGGCTGTCCCTGCGGGAACGCAACGGGACCGACCGCGTGCTGCCGACCCTGTACGGCGACAACTACTTCTGGTTGCTGCCGGGTGAGGTCCGGACCGTCACGATCGATCCGCAGAAGTCCGTTCGGAACCCGCGTCTGCTGGCGGAGGCGTACAACTCGGCGCCGAAGCTGAGCTGAGGTCCTCCCGGCCTGGGTGCCGCCGTGCCGACCACAGCGTCAGCGCGGCGGCGCCCAGCCCCACGATCAGCGAGGTCCAGATGTTCAGGCGCAGCCCCAGGATCGTGTTCGCGGTGTCGATCCGCAGCGCCTCGATCCACAGCCGGCCCAGCGTGTAGAGCACCACGTACAGCCCGAACGCCCGGCCGTGCCCGAGCCGGAACCGCCGGTCCGCCCAGATCACCACGGCCGCGGCGGCGAAGGTCCACAGCAGTTCGTACAGGAACGCCGGGTGGAACGTCCCCAGCACCACCGGCAGTCCGTCAGAACCGATCACCGCACGGCCGGCGTCCTGGTCCCACTCGTGGATCGTGAGCGCCCACGGCAGGTCGGTCGGGCCGCCGTACACCTCGTTGTTGAACCAGTTGCCGAGCCGGCCGATCCCTTGTGCCAGCAGGATTCCCGGCGCCGCCGCGTCCGCCAGCGGAGGGAGCGTCACACCGGCCCGCCTGGCGCCGATCCACGCTCCGAGCGCGCCGAGCGCGATGGCACCCCAGACACCCATCCCGCCCTCCCAGACGTAGAGGGCGCGAAGGGGACTTCCGCCGGGGCCGAAGTAGGGCTGCCAGGTCGTGGCCACGTGGTACAGCCGGGCGCCGACGATGCCGAACGGAACACCCCAGGTCGCGATCTGGTTGATGACGCCCGGCCTGCCGCCGCGCCGGACGTAGCGGCGTTCGGTCAGCCAGGCGGCGACGAGGACGCCGGCGATGATGCAGAACGCGTAGGCGCGGATCGGCATCGGACCGAGGTGCCAGACGCCCTGGGTCGGACTGGGAATGGCGGCCAGAAGCATCGCGCCACACTAACGACGCCGGGGCCCGCGCGAGGTGAAGTCCGCAGGCCCCGGCTCGTCACTACTTGTTCAGCGCACCGCCGACGATCGGCAGCACCACTTTGCTGACGCCCAGCGACACGGTCAGCGAAACACCGCTCGCCGCCGTATCCGTGGCGAGGTAGGCGTTGTGGTTCGTGACCAGCACGATCCCGATCCGGTGCCCGGCCGGGATCAGCGCGTCACGGGCGTGCAGCTTCCAGGTGACGTCCGCGGTGGACCCGTTGGTGGGCAACGGGGTCGCGGTCTCCAGCGACAACCGGTTCTTGGCGTCGATCGCACCCTTGGTCAGCATCGTCGCCGAGACCGCCTGGATCGACACGTCCGGCGGACGCGCGCAGCCGGTCCTGTCCCGCAGGTCGTTGCGGCCGCACACCTCCGTGGACAACTGCAGCGGGCTGCGTTCGGACAGCACCGCCTGCGTGCTCGGGCCGTAGTCCACCAGCAACGCCGTGAGCGGTGTCGACGCCCGGTTCGACGCGACCCGAACCGTCAGGCCGACCTCGCCGGACAACCGCGCGTCCTTCGTCAGCGGTGCCGTCACGTAGGCGAGCCGGCTGGTGTTCGCGGTCTCCGGGGAGGCCATCATGGTCGCCTCGCTGATGTTCGCGTTCGCGCCCAGCTTCTGCGTACCGCTGGTCACCGGCGCGGTGGTCAGCGAACCGGACATGCCACCGGCCGCAGGACCGAAGTACAGCGTGGTGTCCTTCGTGTCCGGCCGCGGCCAGGCGGCGGCCTGTTCCCAGCTGCCGTCCGGCTTCTGCACGTCCGCCATGGGCTCGTCCATGATCCCGTTGTCCGCGCCCTTGAGCCAGTGGTCCATCCACAGGCCCATGACGCGCTGCCACTCGGCCTGGCGGAACGAGATCGGGTCGAGGTGACCGCCGCGGTGCAGCCAGATCTTGCGCGGCACGTTCCGGTCCGCGAGTTCCTTCCACCAGCGGCCGAACTGCGACGGCTTGACGTTCCAGTCCGCCTGGCCGTGCACCGCGAACACCGACGCCGACACGTTCTGCGCGCCCACCCGGTAGTCGCGGGCCTTCCAGAACGACGTGTAGTCCCAGGACTCGTCACCGTCGTCCGCGGAGAGCTTGTCGAAGACCGGCTTGCACTTCGCCTTCTGCGCCGCGCTGACGACGTAGTTGGCGAGGAACGTCGGGTAGTTCGATTCCCAGCCCTTGTAGCCGATGCCCTGGTCGCGGGCGTACTCGTACCAGCTGGAGATCGCGGCGATCGGCACGATCGTCTTCACGCCGGGGATGTTCGCCGCGGCCGCCGCGTTGGGCAGCGTGCCGTTGTAGGAGACGCCGAGCATGCCGACGTTGCCGGTGCTCCAGCTCGCGACCGCCGCCCGGCCGTCGGCGTAGAACGCCTTCGCGCGGCCGTTGAGCCAGTCCACGACCGCACGGACGCTCGCGGTGTCCTCCGGGCCGCCGGTGGTCGGGCAGCCGGTCGACCGGGAGGTGCCTTGCATCTCCATCTCGACCACGGCGTACCCGCGCGGCACGAAGTACTCGTCGTACCAACGGCCGAAGCCGCGCGGCACGTTCGTCGCCGACGCGGCAGCAGCACCCAGCCCGTAGTAGGGACTGGCCTCCATCACGATCGGCACTCGTTCGGCCGTGTCGGGCCGCATGACGTCGGCGGCGATCCGGTCGAGCTTGCCGTCCGAGTCACTGTCGATCGTGGACTCGACGTAGACGGTTTCGGTGATCGCCGCGGCGGCAGGGGCCGCGGCCGAGGCAGGCGTGTAGATCGTCGCGGCCGTGATCAGGCTGGCCGCGACGAGGTAGACCCTTCGCATGTGTTCCTCCGTCGGAGGGCCCGATGAAGCAGCAGGGATGGAACTCGGGCCCCACGAAGGAATCTCACCGAATCCGGAGGTGTCTCCGGTACGGCCGAAAGGACTGAACCACTACCGGTCTCAGGCGGCGACCAGTTCCTTGTCCCGGTTCGGCGTCTTGACCTTCGGCTTCTTGTTCGGCAGCGACAGGCGGAAGACCTTGTGCCACGCCGAGAAGACCTGCTTGGGCAGCGGGCCGGTCACGTAGTCCAGCTCGTACTTCTCGAACAGCGCGCGCACCTTCACCGCGACCTCGGCGTACCGGTTGCTCGGCAGGTCCGGGAACAGGTGGTGCTCGATCTGGTGCGACAGGTTGCCGGTCATGAAGTGCATGGCCTTGCTGCCGCTGATGTTCGCGGAGCCCATCATCTGGCGCAGGTACCACTGGCCGCGCGTCTCGCCCCTGATCGACCGGCGCTCGAAGGTCTGCACGCCCTCGGGGAAGTGACCGCACATGATGACCGAGTGCGACCAGAGGTTGCGGATCAGGTTCGCGGTGAACGTCGCGGCGAGCGTGGTGAGGAACGACGGGCCCGACAGCAGCGGGTGGATCACGTAGTCCTTGAGCACCTGCTTGCGGATCTTGCGGCCCACGGCCTTGGCCCGCGCGACGAACTCGGGGTTCTTGCGGCGGCGCTTGTGCAGGTTCTTGCCCAGCTCCAGGTCGTACGCGGCGATGCCGTACTCGAAGAAGCACGCGTTGATGAAGTTCCACAGCGGCTGAGCGAGGTACATCGGGTGCCACTTCTGGTCCTCGTCCACGCGCATGATGCCGTAGCCGAGGTCGTTGTCCTTGCCGATCACGTTGGTGTACGTGTGGTGCAGCTCGTTGTGCGAGTGCTTCCACTGGTCGGCCGGCGAGACGTGGTCCCACTCCCAGGTCGTGGAGTGGATCTTCGGGTCGCGCATCCAGTCCCACTGGCCGTGCAGGATGTTGTGGCCGATCTCCATGTTGTCCATGATCTTCGCCACGGACAGACCGGCGGTGCCGATGATCCACGCCGGCGGGAAGAGCGAGAACAGCAGGATGCCGCGGCTCGTCAGCTCCAGCTTGCGCTGCACCGAGATGACCTTGCGGATGTAGGCCGCGTCCTTCTCACCACGGCTCGCGATGACCTCGTCGCGAATCGCGTCGAGTTCGCGGCCGAGTTCCTCGATCTGCTCGTCGGTGAGGTGGGCGGTGGGATCGATGGCGGTCATGTGACTCGCTTTCCGGGGAGCAGTGGCTGGGGGAGGGCCACTTCGCGGGGGGAGGAACGAATGTCTGTGGCGGGCGCTAGCGTTCGAGTTCGCAAGGGCCCGCGGCGGCGGAGACGCAGGTCTGGACGAGCACGTGGGCGGTGGGGCTGTCCGAGGCCTCGGTGATGTCGCCGGTGCGCAGGTCTCGCACGGCGCCGGACTTCAGCGGCGTCACGCAGCCGAAGCAGATGCCCATGCGGCAGCCGGACGGCATCAGCACACCGGCCTCCTCGCCGATGTTCAGCAACGGCGTCGCGCCGTCGGCCTCGACGGTCTTGCCCGTCTTGCCGAACGTGACCTCGCCACCCTCGCCGGCGACGACGACGGTGGGCCGGAAGCGCTCCATGTGCAGGCGCTCGGCGACACCGTGCTTCGTCCAGTGCTCCTCGGCGGCGTCGAGCAGGCCGGTCGGGCCGCACGCCCAGGTCTCGCGCTCGGCCCAGTCGGGCACGAGCTTCTCCAGCTCGGCGATGTCGAGCATGCCGTCGGTGTCGGTGTGCAGCTCGACCAGCGTCAGCGCCTTGTCGGCCACCAGGTCGTGCAGGTCGTTGCGGAAGATCACGTCTTCCTTGCGCGGCGCGGAGTGCACCATCACGACGTCGGCGAACTTCGTGTCGCGCAGCATGCCCATCACGGGCGTGATGCCGCTGCCGGCCGTCAGGTAGAGCACCTTCGCGGGCTTGGCGGCGGGCAGCACGAACTCGCCGGTGGCCTGGTCGAGCTGGATGACCGTGCCGGGCTTGGCCTTGCGAACCAGGTGGTTGCTGACCTTGCCGTCGGGGATGGCCTTCACGGTGATCGTGATGCGACCGTCGGCGCGGCTCGTCGGCGATGTCACCGAGTACGCACGCCACAGTCGCACGCCGTCGACGTCGATCCCGATCCGGACGTACTGACCGGCGACGTGACCGCGCCAGCCCTTCCCGGGCCTGATCACGATGGTCGCGGCATCGTCTGTCTCGCGGTGCACGGCCTCGATGCGGCCGCGCAGGTCAGCACCCGCTCGAAGTGGGCTGACCAGGTCGAGGTAGTCGGACGGCAGCAGCGGCGTCGTGACCAACTCAAGCAGTTTCCACGCCCTGCTGCGGAGGGCGGCACTAGTCATGACTCCAGCTTGATAGCCCCAGGGCGTAAAGTCCTGTCCGTAGGACGTGAATCTGCCGGGCTGGATTGTTCGCAGGGAACAAATCGTGAGTCACGCAATGCGGAGGGCCACCGAACTGGCCCTCGACGAGAAGACCGTCACCGCACTGAGGGCGGCCCTGAAAACGACGGCCGACGAGGTGGTCCGGGCCATCATCGACGAGGTGCCGAGCTACGCCAACGCACTTTCCGGACGCATGGGCGGCACAATCCGCCGCGCCGTCCGCACGGCGCTGGGAGCGTACCTGGACCTCGCCAGCGGCGCGGGCGGAGGCGGCGGCGCCGGCGACGCGGCCTACGAACTCGGCCGCGGCGAGGTGCGCGACGGCCGTTCGATGGACGCCCTGCTGAGCGCCTACCGAGTCGGCGCCCGCGTGGCCTGGCGAGGTCTGGCCGCAGGCGCCGTACCAGCGGGGCTGCCCGCCGCGGAGGTGGCGAAGTTCGCCGAACTGACCTTCGCCTACATCGACGAACTCTCCGCCGCCAGCGCCGCCGGCCACGCCGACGAACTGGCCGCGCGAGGCCTGGCGCACGAGCGTCACCTCGAACAACTCGCCCGCGACCTGCTGGCCGGTTCGAGCACCGAGGTCCTGCAGGCGGCCGCGCATCGGGCCGGATGGCAGCCGCCCACCACGTTGACGGCGGTCCTGCTGCCCGCCTTCCAGGCCCGCCCCGCCTACCGCCTGCTCGACCCCGGAACGCTGGTCCTGGACGACCTGCCCGACTCCACCGGCGTGCTCTTCGTCCCCGACACCGACCGCTCCCACCTGCTACGACAGCTCGTCAGCCGTTCCGCCGTCGTCGGCCCGGCACGCCCGTGGACGCGTGCCACCGCCTCGTACGCACGAGCCGTACGCGCGCGCTCGCTCTCCCCCGACATCCGCGACACCGAGGAGCACCTCGCCGCTCTCGTGCTGAGCGCCGACCCCGACGCGTACGCCGACCTGCGAGCACGCGCGCTCGCCCCGTTGCTGGCACTGCCGCCCACCTCCGCGCAGAAGCTGGAGGAGACGTTGCGCGCCTGGCTGCTGCACCAGGGCCGTCGCGAGGACGTGGCGGCGGCTCTGTTCGTGCACCCGCAGACCGTTCGATACCGGATGGGGCAGCTGCGCGACCTGTTCCCGGATCTCGGGTCTCCGTTGCGGGTTCTGGAACTGACGCTCGCGGTGGGGCTGCGGCCGTCGGTGGATTAGTTTCGGTCAACACTGAAGCTGTTGAACAACTTGAGTTTGGCCTCGTCCACGGTATCCCGCTGTCCCGGCGCGGTGACCGGCGTCACAGCATTCCGAGAACCTCAGGCGCCCCGACGCCGTCTTGCCCATCAAGACCGGACCACTTGAGGGAGAACGGGATGCAGGCGATCGAAGCCGACGGCCTGGTCGTGCGCGTGGGTGGGCGCAACGGCCGCAACGCCGTCAACGGGCTCAGTCTGAGGCTCGGCCGGGGCGTGCACGGGCTGCTGGGCCCGAACGGCGCGGGCAAGACGACGCTGATCCGCACGCTGGCGACGGTGCGGTCCCCCACCGCGGGAACGTTGTCGTTGCTCGGCACGCCGGCTGACGGCAAGCTCAGGACCGTGCGGCGCAGGCTCGGTTATCTGCCACAGCACTTCGGCTACTACAAGCGGTTCAAGGTGCGGGAGTTCGTCGAGTACCTGGCGTGGCTCAAGGAGGTGCCGTCCGCGCGGATTCCCGGCGCCGTGCGCACCGCGCTGGAGCGGGTCGGGCTGACCGACCGCGCCGAGGACCGCATGAAGTCGTTGTCCGGCGGCATGGTCCGCAGGGCCGGCATCGCGCAGGCCATCGTCAACGACCCCGAAGTGCTGCTGCTGGACGAGCCGACGGTCGAGCTGGATCCCGCGCAACGGCTGCGGTTCCGCGAGCTCGTCGCCGAACTGGGCCAGCAGGCCTGCGTGCTGATCTCGACGCATCTGGTCGAGGACGTCGCGGCCGCGTGCACGGACGTGGTGCTCGTGTCGGAGGGTTCCCTGGTGTTCCAGGGAACTCCTGCCGATCTCACCGCCGCGGGAACGGGCACGCACGTCGGCGACACCCCGATCGAGCGCGGGTACTCGGCGCTGATCAGCGCGAATCCCGCCGGGGGTGCCTGGTGACCGCGCTGCGCATCGAACTGCGGCGCTCGACCGCGCTGTGGGCCGGGCTGCTCGTCCTGGTCTCCGGCACCGGGATGCTCGCACTGGTCATGTCGTCGGGCGTGCGGTGGACGGGCAACTCGACGTCGGCGGTGCTCGGGCTCCGGCTGCCGCTGGCCTACGTGTGGGCGCTCGTCGTCGGACTGGCCGTCTTCCAGGGCATGCGGGACAACCGTGCGCGGGTGACCGAGCTGTTCGCCGCCACCTCCCGTCCCGGCTGGGTCAGGCTCGGCACCCTCGCCTGCGCCGTGGCGGGCGTGGTCGCGGTCGCGACGGCGCTGCTCTGCGCGGGACTGGTGGCCAACGTCGCGTTCGGCGGCGGATTCGTCTCCGCCGGGTTCGTCCCGCTCCTGCTGACCGTCGTGCTCGCCCTGGCGTCGAGTGTCCTCTTGGGACTCGCGGTCGGCCGGCTCCTGCCGCACCCGCTGACCGCGCCGGTGGCTCTGGTGGCGACGTTCATGGTCGCGACCACGGCCGGCCGGGCGCTCGAGGTCACCACCCCCGGCGACGAGATCTCCGCTCTGGCTCTGCTCACGCCCGTCATGGACGCGCCGAGCTCCGACCTCGTCACGACCTCGACCTCCGTCGACCTCGGCCAGATCGCGTGGTTCACCGGCCTGGGCGTGACGGCGTTCCTGTTGCTCGTCGCACGGACCCATCTCGGACGGCTCGCGGCACTCGTGCCGGCCGGGCTGGCCGCCGTCCTCGCCCTGTCGATCATGCCGGTCAAGTACTCCGACGTGCTCGTGGCGGACTCGATCGCGAGCAGGCTGGTCTGCGAGGGGAAGGTGTGCCTGAGCCGGGCGCACGCGGACGACCTGCCCAGGACCGCGGCGGTGGGCCGGGACGTGCTGGCCAAGCTCGCCGTCCTGCCGGACGCGCCCACCGAGATCAGGGAGGACACGTCGCCGATGGCGCACCTCACCGCGCCACAACGCGACCAGAAGACCGTCTACGTGCCGTCGCAGGGGCATCCCCGCGTGCTGACCATGACGGACGACCAGCTGCGTCTCGAACTGCTCTCCGGAGCGGGCGTGGCGGGATGCTCCGGCCCGAACACCATCAGCACCTCCGAAGGCGTCGTCCGCTACCTGACCGCCGGCTACTTCAACGGCGACCTGGCCGAGCTGGCCTCCGAACCGCTCATGTGGAACAACAGCAGGCTGCGCGCGGAGATCGACCAGGCCTGGCAGCAGTTTCGCGGCCAATCCGCGCGGGAACAGCTGAACCGGGTGGCGCGGGCACGGCAGATGTTGCTCACGTGCCAGGACTCCGAACGCGTGCTCGACGTGCTGAAGGCAAGCTGATGAGGCCGCTCGCGTTGTACGCGCAGTCACGCGCGGTGCCCGCGGCGCTGGTGCTCCTGCCTGTCGTGGTGCTGATCGCCTGGTCAGCGCTGCATTCGCCGTGGACGCCGTTGAGCGCTTCGCTGACATCGCTGGCCGCCGTGCTGGTGGCCACGGCCGGCCTCGCGGGCCAGGACCCGGAACTCGACAGGTCGACCGCGGTTCCCTGGCCGGTGTGGAGGCTCGGGCACCTCCTGTTCGCCACAGCGGTGGCCGCGGCCTCGGTGTTCTTGGTGCAGCAACTCGGTTCTGAGCGCTTCGACGCGGCGTTCGTCCTGCGCGACACGGCGGGCATGATCGGCCTGGCGGGACTGGCGGCGACGGTGGCGGGCGCCCGGCTCGCCGCCACCGCCCCCGTGCTGTGGTGGGCGGTGGCGGCGATCATGCCGCCGAGCGGGTCGCTGACCGGCCGGATCGTCACGTGGCCGCTCGGTTCCCCGGACGACGCGGCGACGACGTGGACCGCGGCGGCGCTGTTCGTGGCCGGGATCGTCGCCTACAGCGCGGGCGGCGGGCGGCGCTAGCCCAGGTCCTCCAGCGCGATGTAGTCGGCGATCGCCTGCTGCCCCGCGATGTTCGCGTGCACGCCGTCACCCGTGTCGTACCGCGGGTTGACGGCGTTCGGCCTGATCGGGTCCTCCAGCACCTGGTCGAAGTCCTGCACCGACGCGCAGGCGTCCGAGCAGTCGCCGCCGCGCTTCACGAAGTCGTTGACGGCGTGACGGTCCACGTTGTTCTGGTCGCTGTAGCCAGGTCGGGGCGTGATCGGGGTGACGTGCACGGAGATCCCGGCCTTGCGCAGCCGTTCGAACACCGTGCGGTAGCTGGTCAAGATCTCTGCGGCGGTGCAGCCGTTCGCGAGGTCGTTCGTGCCGTAGTAGTAGATGACGTCCGTGACGCCGTGCAGCGCGAGAACGTCCCTTTCCAGGCGCGACAACGCATCCAGGCCGACGAACGGCGCCGGGGTGTTCGGGCAGACGGCGCTCGTGGTGCCGCTGATGCCGGCGTTGGCGACCGCGAGCTGGGGACGCGACGAGGCGACGATCCGGCGGGCCAGCACGTCGGCCCATCGCTTGCTGGTGCCGAGCTCGGTGCAGCCCGGGCCGCAGTTGGTGCTGCCCACGCCGTCGACGACCGAGCTGCCGAACGGCACGATCGTTCCCTTCAGCAGCGGGTTGACCACGTCGACCGCGCTGACCAGATAGGTCGACTGGGTCTTCTCGGTGTACGCGGCACCGGCGTCGGTGGTGTGGTCGCCCGAGCCGGCCGGGGTCAGGTAGTTCTCGCGGAACGCCGACTCGTGCCGGCCGGGCACGACGTCACCGGCGACGTGCATGCTCACGGCGAGATCGGTGCCGGGCTTGGTGGTCACGGTCGTCCGGTCGCTCCACAGCTCGCCTCCGGCCGGGATCGTGACCGCGCGGCGGCCTCCGAACGTCACGTCGCGCGTGCCCTCCACCGCCGCGCCGCCGACGCTCAGAGCGACGGTCGTGCGGTCGATCGTCAACGGCTGCGTGCCGAACGTGTTCTGCACCCGGATCCGGACCGCACTGCCGCCCTGGCTGAGGTGGGTGATCATCCGCATCGACTGGTCGTGCAACGTCACAGGGGCGAGGTGCTGCTGCGACTGCGCCCACGAGGTGAACCAAAGGGGACGGTCGGCCGCGGCCGCTGGTGTCAGAAGCGCGCCCACGGCCAGAACGGTGGACACGATGGCAGGGATTCTCATGCCCAGGTTCTTATCGCTTCGTGACGATCACGTCACGTCTTGTAATCACCCGGTAAGGCTCAGGTCACCAGGCCGCGGCGATAGGCGTAGACGACGGCCTGCACGCGATCGCGCAGGTCGAGTTTGGTGAGGATGCGGGACACGTACGTCTTCACCGTCTCCTGGCTGATCACCAGCGCCGCGGCGATCTCGCTGTTGGACAGACCTTCCGCGATCAGCCGGAGCACCTCCAGCTCACGCGGCGCGAGCTGGGTCTGCGCGACCTCCTCGGCGGGCCGGATGCGCGCCGCGAACCTGCCGACGAGCTGGCGCGTCACCTCCGGCGCGAGCAGGGCGGCGCCGCTCGCGACGGTCCGGATGCCCTGCAGCAACTGGGCCGGGGGCGCGTCCTTGAGCAGGAACCCGCTCGCACCGGCCCGTAGCGCCTCGTAGACGTACTCGTCCAGGTTGAACGTCGTCACCACGAGGACCTTGACGGGATCGGGAACGCCGGCGCCCGCCAGCAGCCGGGTCGCCCCGATGCCGTCGAGCACCGGCATGCGCACGTCCATCACGACGACGTCGGGATCGAGCTCGCGGGCCAACTGGACCGCCGCGCGCCCGTCCCCGCACTCCCCCACGACCTCCAGGTCGGGCTGGGAGTCGATGATCGTGGCGAACCCGGTGCGGATGAGCGCCTGGTCGTCGCACACCAGCACCCGGACCGGTGCGGTCACGCCGGGTTCCCCGCGGGGATGCGCGCGTGGACGACGAAGCCGCTGGCCCGTTGTCCCGCCGAGAACTCGCCTCCCAGCACGTCGACGCGCTCGCGCAGCCCGGCCAGGCCGCGCCCGCTGCCTCCGACCGCTGTGGACGACCTGGCGCCCTCGGTGCCGACCTCCACGGTGATCTCCCTTTCGCCGTAACGCACGTACACGTTCGTCTGGTTGCCGTGCGCGTACTTCAGCGCGTTCGTCAGCGCTTCCTGCACGACCCGGTACGCGACGGCCTCGGCGCTGCCCGCGTCCCGCACCGCCTCGCCCTCCTCGGCGAACTCGATCGGCTGCCCGGCGAGCCGCGTCTGCTCGACCAGCGTGCGCAGGTCCCCGACCGATTCGGGGCTGTGGTCCGGGTTCAGCAGGTCGAGCAGGTGCCGCAGGTCGGTCAGCGACCGCCGGCCGGTGTCGGTGATCGCCTGCAACGTCTGGTCCAGCCGCTCGGGCGCCGCGGTCAGGTACCGCGCGGCCTCCGCCTGCACCACCATCGCCGTCACGTGGTGCGTCACCACGTCGTGCAGTTCACGGGCGATGGAGGTCCGTTCGGCGACACGGGTGGCCGCGGCGACGTGCCGGCGGCGTTCCTCCTCGGCACTGCGCGAGAGCCGCAGCCACGCGCCGATGGCCCAGGCGGCGGCGAGTGCCAGGTAGAACGTCACGAACCCGGCCACGCCCTCGGTCGATCCGCGGAGGTCCAGCCCGACGGCCAGCCCCACGTACCCCGCCGAGGCCGCGATCACGGTGGCGCGCCGGTGATGCGACAGGTGCAGGCCGGTGCTGATGAGCGCGATGGGCAACGCTATTCCGCCGACGGTGTGGTAGCCCTGCAACTGGTCCACGGCGAACGCGATCGACACCAGCGCGAGGCAGACCAGGGGCCACTTGCGGCGCAGGATCAGCGGCAGGCACTCGAGAGCGATCACCGCGATCGCGAGAGCGTCGAACGGCCGGTTCGGCAGGCCGCCGAGCTGGGTGCCCTTGTCGTGCAACGCGGGCACCACCGATGCCAGCACGATCAGCAGCGCGAGCGGCGCGTCCTGGACGCGGACGTCCCAGCCGCGCCACCGCTGGAGGCTGATCACGCGCCGAGCGTAGCGGCCGACGCGGCACGGCCCCGGCGCGGCACCAGGTTGCCCCGGCGCTTCGCCAGCCACAGGAACACGACCGTCACCACCAGCCCGGTGAGCAGCGAGTACACGCTCGCCTCCGGCCCGAACCCGCCGCCGGTGACGATCGCGGACCCGGACGTGACGCCGTCGAGCAGCCCCTGCGGAGCGTCCTGACCGGACACGCTGGTGCTGAAGATGCCGCCCTGGGCGAAGTTCCACGCGAAGTGCACCCCGATCGGCACCCACAGGTTGCGCGTGGCGGCGTACACGGCGGCGAGCATGAACCCGGCCTCGACCGCGATGGCGAACGAGCTCCACAGCGTGGCGTTCGGGTTGAAGTAGTGCGCCAGCCCGAACAGCACCCCGCTGAGCCCCAGCGAGATCCACGTGCCGAGACGCTCCTCGACGATCCGGAACAGCACACCCCGGAACATCAGCTCCTCCGTCACCGCGGCGGCGGCCATGAACCCGAAGATCGCGATCGCGCCGGACAGCGACCCCCAGCCGCGGATCTCGTAGCCGCCGAGAAACGCGATGTTCACGATCACCGCCAGGAACATCGCGAGTCCGATCAGGACACCCCTGCCGAGCGCCGCTGGAGCCGTCTTCCGCGCGACCTCCACGGGTTCGCGGTGTTCGGTCTTGCGCACCACCCACGCGTACGCGGCCAGTGCCAGCACCGCCGCCGCCACGCCGAGGATCAACGTGAGCGGCGCGTTCCAGGTCACCGCCTGCACCGCCGCGCCACCGGCGAAGGAGACCAGCACCACCACGGCCAACTGCTTCAGAAATCGCATGACCGGAACGCTAGGGATTTCGTGCGCCAGGAACGTCCCCGCGCGGTGGACATTCGCGTGTAGCTCCTACGGGGGACACGGAAGGTGTCATGAGTCGCTCAGAGATGCAGCGGCTTTGAGTGCTGCGGACAGCCAGGCGAACGGCATGAACTCCGCGGCCTCCTGCGACGTCCCGTCGATGATCGCCACCAGTGACTGGTACCGGGTGTACGGATCGGCGGACGTGGCGGCCTCCTCCAGCGACTCCAGGTACATCCGTTCGATGCCGAGCACGTCGGTCGCCAGCTTCGCGCGGTACTCGGAACTGTCCGGAATCTCGGTGATCTCCCCCATGTGAGCGGTGTAGAGACCGGCGATCTCGCGCCCCAGCGGTGAGTCCGCCGGGGCACCGGATCGCTGCGCCTCCTGCGCCCGCACCAGGATCGCGCCTCCCCGTTCGAACACGCCCACCATCTCCGCCGACGTCATCATCGCGGCGCCGGGGCCGGAGAAGGTCTCCAGCAACGCCTTCTTCACCTCACGGCGGAAGTCCGCGTCCCGCAGGAGGTTCGCCAGCTCGATCCACGCCTCCAACTGCTCGGTGGCCGGCTCGTCCGGCAGGACCAGACGGCCGTTGCGCATGAGCCCGAGGAACTCGGGGCTGACTTCGAGGCCCTCGCTGATCTCGTTCCAGAAGTCGTCGAACAACCGGTCGCGTTCGTCGTCGGACATCCCGGCGAGCTTGTGCATGAGGATCACCTGGTCGGCCTCGGTGTGCTGCCGGGCGATCGTCCGCAGCACCGCCCGTCTCGACCGGATGCGCCGGGCCTGGTCGTCCAACCGGGACAGGTGCGCGGTGGCGAGTTCGGACAGCGTCACCCGGCCGTCCAGCAGTCGCCGGATGTCCTCCAGGCCCGCGTCCAGCTCGCGCAACGTGCTGACGAACTCCAGCCGTGCGATGGCGTGCACGTCGTAGAGCCGGTGCCCGGCAGCCGTGACGTCGGCCGGCGTCACGATCCCCTCGTCGGAGTAGAACCGGATGGCGCTCACGCTCAGCCCGGTGCGCCGCGCCACCTCTCCGATCGCGTACAGCCTGATGTCGTCCATGAGGCCAGTGTCGAACCTCAAGCCACTTGAGATGCAAGCCACGACTCCTCTTACTTGAGCATTACCAGTCCTTTACCTATGCTTCGCGGCGAGGGGAGTACTTCCCAAGCGCCTGCCCGGTCAGTACGGACGTCCGATGACGTCCTCGGGAGGCCACCCGCACCGGGTGAAGGAGACCTCGGACGATCGTGTTCGAGGAGGACCTGTGCCCGTGGAATCCGTGGCGTCGCCCGGTTTGTGGTTCGTGAGCATCGCGGCGCTGCTCGCCCTGCTGGTGGTCGACTTCCTGGTCACGCGCCGCCCGCACGAGGTGTCCGTCAAGGAGGCCGCGGGCTGGTCGGTCTTCTACCTGACGCTGCCACTGGTGTTCGGGCTGTGGCTGTGGTTCGAGTTCGGCAGCGGCCAGTCGCTGGAGTTCGTCACCGGGTTCGTGGTGGAGAAGTCCCTCTCGGTGGACAACCTGTTCGTCTTCATGTTGCTGCTGGCCGCGTTCAGCGTGCCGGCGGAGATCCAGCAACGCGTGCTGCTCTACGGCATCGTCGGCGCGTTGGTGCTGCGCGGCATCTTCATCGCGGCCGGCGCCGCCATGCTGTCGGCCGGGACCTGGGCGTTCCTCGTGTTCGGGCTCGTGCTGCTCGTCTCGGCGGTGAAGATCCTGCAGACGGCGCTCGCCGGTCACCCCGAGGCCAAGGACACCTCGAAGATGCGGTCGGTGCGGCTGCTGCGCAGGTTGATGCCGGTCACCGACGACTACCGGGGCACGAAGATGATCGTCCGCGAGAACGGGAAGCGCGCCCTCACGCCGCTCGCGATCGTGGTGGTGGCGATCTTCGCGACCGACGTCGTGTTCGCGATCGACTCGGTGCCCGCGGTGTACGGCATCACCGAGGACCCGTACCTGGTGTTCACCACCAACGCGTTCGCGCTGCTCGGCCTGCGCGCGCTGTACTTCGTGCTGCAGTCGTTGCTCGCCAAGCTCGTGCACCTCAACCACGGCCTCGCGATCATCCTGGCGTTCATCGGGGTGAAGCTGGTGCTGCACTGGGCACATGGCGTCTGGCCGGCCGTGCCGACGATCCCGACGCCGGTCTCGCTGGGCGTCATCGTGGTCACGCTGGGCGTCGTCACGCTGACCAGTCTTCGCTCGCGTCGCACGGAGGAAACGGTCTCCAGGCCGTAGGTTCGACGAATGCAGGAACAGCCTCTGGCCATCGAGGTGCGCGGCGCGCGGGTCCACAACCTGCGCGACGTCGACGTCACGGTGCCGCTGCGTCAACTCGTCGCCATCGCGGGCGTGTCCGGTTCGGGGAAGTCGTCGCTCGCGATGGGGGTGCTGTACGCGGAGGGATCGCGGCGCTACGTCGAGGCGTTGTCGACGTACACCCGGCGCCGGATGTCCCAGGCGCCGCGCGCGGCCGTCGACAGCGTGCGGCACGTCCCGGCCGCGCTCGCCCTGCGGCAACGGCCGGGCGTGCCGGGGGTGCGCAGCACGTTCGGCACCTCGACCGAGCTGCTCAACGTGCTGCGCCTGCTGTACTCCCGGCTCGCGTCGCACCGCTGCCCGAACGGCCACGCGCAGGCGCCGACGATCGACGTGGCCATGGAAGTGCCGCTGACCTGCCCGGTCTGCGGTGTCACGTTCTCCGCTCCTGGTGCGGAGGCGCTGGCGTTCAACTCCGACGGCGCGTGCCCGCACTGCACCGGCACCGGCGTGGTCCGGGAGATCGACGAGGCCCGGCTGGTCCCCGATCCGTCGCTCACGATCGCGGGCGGGGCCGTCGCGCCGTGGTCGTTGTTCGGGCTGGCCGTGATGCCCGAGGTGGTCGGGGAGTTCGGCGTGCGCACCGACGTGCCGTTCGC
This sequence comes from Lentzea sp. NPDC102401, assembly GCF_044765805.1. Lineage (NCBI taxonomy): Bacteria > Bacillati > Actinomycetota > Actinomycetes > Pseudonocardiales > Pseudonocardiaceae > Lentzea > Lentzea sp. NPDC102401. The sequence continues at coordinate 81,350 of NZ_JBIWKS010000005.1, forward strand.
GGATCTGACCGACCAGGAGCGCGAGATCGTCCTGCACGGACCGGCGGAGAAGCGGAAGATCCGCGTGCCGTCGAAGAACGGCAGGCTGTTCGACCTGAACTTCACCTACCGCAACGCCAGGCTGGCCGTCCAGGAGGCGCTGGACAACGCCACCACCGAACGCGGCCTGAACCGCGTCAACAGGTTCATCACCACCCAGACCTGCCCGACGTGCCACGGCACCCGGCTCAGCGAGCAGGCGCTGGCGCCGCGGGTCGACGGGATCGACCTCGCCGAAGCCACCGCCATGACCCTGGACGACCTGGTCACCTGGGCGCCGCAGGTCGAGAAGTCCCTGCCGCCGGACATGATCGCGATGGCCAGGAGCATCGTCAGCCAACTGCTGGAGACCGCGCGACGGCTGGTAGAACTCGGGTTGGGGTACCTGAGCCTCGATCGGGCGTCCTCGACCCTGTCCACCGGCGAACGGCAGCGCGTCCAGCTCGCGCGGGCGGTGCGCAACCAGACGACCGGCGTGCTCTACGTCCTGGACGAGCCCTCGATCGGTCTGCATCCGTCCAACGTGGACGGACTGCTCGGCGTCGTGCGGGACCTGTTGCGGGACGGCAACTCCGTGGTGCTGGTGGACCACGACGTCCAGGTGCTGCGCGAGGCCGACTGGCTGATCGAGATCGGCCCCGGTTCCGGCGCGGAAGGCGGACGGGTCCTGACGACCGGAGACGTCCGAGCGCTCGCGGAGGATCCGGACTCGTTGCTGGGCGGCTTTCTCGTGGGCCGCGAACCGGTCGTCGTGCGGCCTCGGGTCGGTGCGGACGAGATGTTCGAGCACGGGCGCATCCACCTCGCCACTCGCCCGTTGCACACCGTCCAGGCCCTGGACCTCGACCTCCCGCAGGGGCGCCTCACCGCGGTCACCGGGGTCTCGGGGTCGGGGAAGACCACACTGGTCCTCGAAAGCCTCGTGCCGGCGCTGGAGGCCGAGAACTCCGGTTCCCCGCTGCCCGCGTGGATCGCGAAGATCGACGCCGGGGCCGTCACGCGGGTGAACGTGGTCGACGCGACCCCGATCGGCGTCAACGTCCGCTCCACCGTCGCCACCTACAGCGGCGTGCTGGACGACCTCCGGCGCGCCTACGCGGCCAACGCGGACGGGCTCACCGCCGGCGACTTCTCCTACAACACCGGTTCGCTGCGCTGCCCGCGTTGCGAGGGCACCGGCGAGGTCTCGCTCGACGTGCAGTTCCTGCCGGACGTCGACATCGCCTGCCCGGACTGCGCGGGCAGCCGCTACTCCCCCGCCGCGAGCGAGTACCGCCGCACCGACGACGGACTCACGCTGCCCGAACTGCTCGCGCTGACCGTCCGGCAGGCCGTCGAACACGTCGGGGACATGCGCCGGGTCCGCACCCGGCTGCGGTCGTTGATCGACCTCGGCCTGGGCTACCTCACGCTCGGCGAGGCCACGACCGCGTTGTCCGGCGGCGAGGCCCAGCGGCTCAAGCTCGCGTCCGAACTCGACCGCGACCAGGCGAACGCGCTGTTCGTGCTGGACGAGCCCAGCGTCGGCCTGCACCCGCTCGACATCCGCACGCTGCTGTCGGTGATCGGGCGCCTCACCGACAGGGGCGCGACGGTCGTCGTCATCGAGCACGACCTCGACATGATCGCCAACGCCGACCACGTCGTCGACATGGGGCCCGGTGGTGGCGCGGCGGGCGGCACGATCGTCGCCGCCGGCACACCGGAGCAACTCGTGCAGGCGTCTCAAAGCCTCACCGGCCAGTACCTCGGCAAACACCTCACGCATTAACGGACAAGTGTCCGATATCGTGGGCACATGCCTGCTCGCCCTGACACCGGCCCCGACTTCATCGAGGCGCTCGCCCGCGGCCTGGACGTGATCCGCGCGTTCCAGCCGCTGCGCCCGGTGATGACGCTCAGCGAGGTCGCCACGGCCACCGGGCTCGCGCGGCCGACCACGCGCCGCATCCTGCTGACGCTGGTCGAACTCGGGTACGTGCGGCAGAGCGAGAGCGGCTTCGCGCTCACGCCGAGGGTGCTCGAACTCGGCGTCGCGTACGTGCGGTCGATGGGCCTCTGGGACGTGGCGCGCCCGCACATGGAGCGCCTGTGCGCCCGCACGAACGAGTCGGTGTCGATCGCGCAACTCGACGGGTCGGACATCATCTACGTCGCCCGCGTCGCCGTGCCGAAGATCGTGACGCTGTCCGTGCAGATCGGCACGCGGTTCCCGGCGCTGCCGACCTCGCTGGGAAAGGTGCAGCTCGCCGCGTTGCCACCGGCCGAACTGGAGGCCGTGCTCGCGCAGCCGACCCGGTCGGGGCTGACACCGAAGTGGCGGCCGGACGTGGCCGAGCGCGACGCCGAACTGCGGGACGTGCGGGCGCGCGGATGGGCGTTGACCGACGAGCAGCTCGCGCTGGGCATCCGCTCGGTCGCGGCGCCGTTGCGCGACGGGAACGGCACGGTCGTCGCCGGGATCAACGTCAACTGCCACGCGTCCGAGACGTCGGTCGAGCACATGGTCGAGCACCACCTGCCGCTCCTGCTGCAGGTCGCGGGTGAGATCAGCGCCGACTTCGCCCGGCTCGGCACGGTGCCGCACGAGGTCGTCGCGTCCTGAGGGTTGACCTGAGGCCGTTGAAGGTTGACGATTCAACGGACACCTGTCCGCCAGACGGTCAAGGAGTTCCCGATGAGTTCCGTCGTCCTGAGAAACGGCACTGTCCTGACCATGGACGGCCGTGCGCCCCTCGTCGATCACGACCTGCTCGTCGTGGACGACCGGATCGCCGCGATCGGGCCCCGGCTGGAGGTGCCGGAGGGGACCGTCGAGGTCGACGCCACCAACGGCATCGTCATGCCGGGCATGATCGACACGCACCGGCACATGTGGCAGACGGCGATGCGCGGTTACGGCGCCGACTGGACGCTCACGCAGTACTTCGTCTGGTACTACCTGGAGTGGGGCAAGGTCTTCCGGCCGCAGGACATCCACGCCGGCAACCTCCTGGGTGCGGCCGAGGCCCTCGACGCCGGTGTCACCACGACCGTCGACTGGTCGCACGGCCTGCAGACCACCGAGCACGCCGACGCCGCCGTCGACGCGTTGCAGGCGGTGCCCGGCCGGTTCGTGCTGGCGTACGGCAACATCCAGGACAGCCCCGCCGCCTGGACCGCCACACCCGAGTTCCGGGACTTCGTCTCCCGCCGCATCACCGGCGACGACATGCTGGGCTTCCAGCTCGCGTTCGACGTGACCGGCGACCCGTCGTTCCCCGAGAAGCCCGCCTTCGAGGTCGCGCGGGAGCTCGGCGTTCCCGTCACGACGCACGCGGGCGTGTGGGGCGCGACGAACGACGACGGCATCAGGCTGATGTACGACAACGGGTTCATGACGCCGCAGTCGATCTACGTGCACGCGGCGACGTTGTCCGCCGACTCCTACCACCGCATCGCGGCGACCGGCGGGTCGATCTCCGTGTCGACCGAGAGCGAGCAGAGCGCGGGCCAGGGCTACCCGCCCACCTGGGCGATCCGCGAGCACGGCATCCCGGTGTCGCTGTCGATGGACACGTCGGTGTGGTGGAGCGGTGACCTCTTCTCGGCGATGCGCACGACGTTGGGCGCCGACCGATCGCGCGAGCACATGGAAGCGCACGGCAGGAACGACACCGTGACGCATTCGTCGCTGCGAGCCCAGCAGGTCGTGGAGTGGGCGACGATGGGCGGCGCGCGGGCGCTGGGACGGGCGGACGACCTCGGCAGCCTGGAGGTCGGCAAGAAGGCCGATGTCGTGTTGCTGCGCAACGAGAACTCCCCCGCGATGTTCCCGATCCTCAACCCGTACGGACATGTGGCGTTCCAGGCCCAACGGTCCGATGTGGACACCGTGATCGTCGACGGGCGGATCGTGAAGCGCGACCACCAGCTCGTCGGCGTCGACCTCGACTCCATCCGCACCCAGGTCTCCGGCACCGTCGACCACCTGCGGGCGCGGCTCGGCGAGGAGGCGTGGGCGAAGGGCATGAACCCGGACGTCCCGGAGTCCAAGGTGCTGGACAACCCGTACACCTACACCGAGTACCGCGGCGACACCAGGACGTCCGTCTGATGGGTGGTCCACTCGAAGGCCTGCTCATCGCGGACTTCTCCCGCGTGCTGGCGGGCCCGTACGCGACCATGCTGCTGGCCGACATGGGCGCCTCGGTCGTCAAGGTCGAAGGTCCGGCCGGCGACGAGACCCGCACGTGGATGCCGCCGGTGCGCGAGGACGTCTCGACCTACTACCTCGGCGTCAACCGGGGCAAGCGGTCGATCGCGCTCGACCTGCGCTCGCCGGAAGACGCCGCGCTGGGCCGTGAGCTCGCCCGGCGCGCGGACGTGGTGATCGAGAACTTCAAGCCCGGTGGCCTGGCCAAGTACGGGCTCGACCACGCGAGCGTCAGCGCGGACAACCCGCGGGTGATCTACGCGTCGATCACGGGATTCGGTTCCGGGGAAGGAAAGCACGTTCCCGGGTACGACCTGATGGTGCAGGCGATCTCCGGGCTGATGAGCCTGACCGGTGATCCGGACGGACCGCCGTACCGCGCGGGCATCTCGGTGTTCGACGTGATGGCGGGCAACCACGCCGTGATCGGCATCCTCGCGGCACTGCGTCACCGCGATCAGACCGGGCAGGGCCAGCTCGTCGAGGTGAACCTGCTGTCGTCGGCGCTGACCGGCCTGGTGAACCACAGCTCGGCGTTCGTCGCGGGTGGGGTCGTGCCGTTCCGGATGGGCAACGCGCATCCCAGCGTGTTCCCCTACGAGCCGCTGCCGACCGCCGACAACGACCTGATCATCGCGGCCGCCAACGACGGCCAGTTCCGGAAGTTGTGCGAGGTGCTGGGGTTGTCCGAGGTGCCGGACGACCCGCGGTTCGCGCGCAACGCCGACCGCACGCGCAACCGCGAGGAGTTGCGGCCGATCCTGCTGGAACGGCTGCGAACGCGTGGCGCCGTCGAGTGGTTCGACCTGCTCGTGGCGGCCGGGGTGCCGTGCGGGCCGATCAACACGATCGACGGCGGGTTCGCGATGGCCGAACGGTTCGGGCTCGACCCGGTCGTGGTGGTCGGGGACGTGCCGACGACCCGGCACCCGATCCGCTTCTCGGAGACCCCGGCCGTCTACGAACTGCCGCCACCGGAACTGAACGAACACGGCGACGAGCTGCGCAAGTGGTTGAAGGAGGAGCAGTGACGGTCCACCCGGACTTGAGCGACCACGACGCCGATCTCGCCGCCAGGCCGAAGGAGAACCTTTGACCGTCTATGAAACGGCGCTCGGCGCGTCGACACCGGACACGATCACGTTGCTGGGGCAGGATCTCGCGCGGGACGTGATGGGCACCGTCGGGTTCGGTGAGCTGGCGTTCTGGCTCGCCACCCAGCGCAGGCCGAGCCCCGGCGAGACGCGGCTGTTCGAGGCGGTGCTGGCCGCGCTCGCCGACCACGGGTTCACCCCGACCGCGATCGTCAGCCGACTCACCTTCCTGTCCGCGCCCGACTCCGTGCAGGGCGCGCTCGCCGCCGGGCTGCTGGGCGGCGGTTCACGGTTCCTCGGCGTCACCGAGGACGCCGGCCGGTTCCTCAACGCCGTGGTCAGCGCCCACGCGCCCCGGGAGGACTGGGACGCCCTCGCGTTGGAAACCATTCGGGCGCAGGGGAAAGCGCGCATTCCCGGACTCGGCCACCACGTGCACAAGAACGGCGATCCCCGCACGCCGCGCCTGTTCGAGATCGCCGAGGAGGAAGGCCTGGTCGGGCCGCACCTCTCGCTGTTCGCCGCGATCGGGCGCGTTCATCCGCAGGTGCTCGGCAGGACGTTGCCGCTCAACGGTGCCGGCACGTGCGGCGCGGTGCTGGCCGACCTCGGCCTGCCGCTGGAGTTGTTGCGGGGCTTCGCGTTGCTGGCCCGCACCGCCGGACTGATCGGGCAGCTCGCGGAGGAGCTGCGCAATCCCGTCGCCAACCAGATCTTCCTTTCAGTCGATGAGAACACCAGGTCCGTAGCACCTGTCGAGGAGTGAGCAATGCAGCTCGTGACCGAGGACAACATCACCGCGCTCGCCGAGCAGCGCTGGGCCTCCGCGAAGGACCCGCGGACCGCGCTGCTCATGACCGCGCTCGTCCGGCACCTGCACGACTTCGCCCGCGAGGTGCGGCTCACCGAGGCCGAGTGGATGGCCGCCATCCAGTGGCTCACCGCGACCGGGCAGATCAGTGACGAGAAGCGCGAGGAGTTCATCCTGGCCTCGGACGTGCTCGGGCTGAGCATGCTGGTCGTGCAGATGAACCACCAGTTCGCGCCGGAGGCGACGCCGGCCACCGTGCTCGGGCCGTTCCACATCGACGGCTCCCCCGAACTCGGGTTCGGCGGTGACATGTCCGACGACGTGACCGGAACTCCGCTCTACCTCACCGGAACCGTGCGTTCGCTCGACGGGTCGCCGGTGGCTGGGGCCGTGCTCGACGTCTGGCAGGCCGACGCCGACGGCGCGTACGAGGCCCAGCTCGACGTCGACGAAGCGCGGTTGCGGGCGAAGTACCGTGCCGAACCGGACGGCAGCTACTGCGTGCGGACGATCACGCCGAAGGGTTACTCGATCCCGATGGACGGGCCGGTCGGCGCGTTGATCGAGCAGACCGAGATCAGCCACTTCCGCCCGGCGCACGTGCACTTCCTGCTCACCGCCGACGGGTTCGAGCCGCTGATCACGCACCTGTTCGAGGAGGGCGCCGAGTACCTCGACAGCGACGTCGTGTTCGGCACCAAGCAGGAGCTCGTGGTCAGGTTCGTGCCGCGCGAACCCGGCGTCACCCCGGACGGCGGGCTGTCCGAGGTGCCCTGGGTGCTCGCCGAGTACGACTTCGTCCTGCAGCCGTGCGCGCCGCACTAGTCGTTCGTCCCGGTCAGCCGCCGTCGCTCGCTGACCGGGGCGAGCCTTCCGGCGAGGTCGTCGTGGACGTGCTCGCGGCGCCCATCACGCCGCTGGACCTGTTGTGCGCCAGTGGAACCTCCTACTTCGGGGTGCCCGCGACGCCGTACGTGCCCGGCGTGCAGGGGATCGGGACGGTCAACGGGCGGACCGTGTGGTTTCCCACCACTGCCGGGATGGCGCCGGGAGACGGCAGCATGGCCGCGAAGGCGTTGGCGCGCCAGGAAGACCTGGTGTTCCTGCCGGACGTCGATCCGGTGCTGATGGCCGCGCTCGGGTTGTCCGCCGTCGCCGCGTACATGGCGTTGACGTGGCGGGGTGAGCTGGTCGCCGGGGAGACCGTGATCGTGCTCGGGTGCGGCGCGGTCGGGCAGTCCGCGATCCAGCTCGCGCGTCTTGCCGGTGCCGGACGGGTGATCGCCGCGGCGCGTTCCGAGGAAGGCCGTGAACGCGCGGCACGGGCCGGAGCCGACGTCGTGGTCACGCTGGAAGACGTGGCGGCTCAGAGCGCCGACCTGCTGATCGATCCGCTGTTCGGGGAACCCGCCGCCGCGGCCGCCCAGGCGTTGCGCCCAGGCGGCCGGTGGGTGAATCTCGGCGGTTCGGCGGGTGAGACGTCGCCGATCACCTCGTCCACGTTGCGCAGCCGGTCGTTGCGGTTGTCCGGCTACACGAACAACGAGCTGACCGCGCAGCAGCGGGCCGACGCGATCTCGGTGATCGCCCGGCACGCCGCGGAGGGCGCGCTCACCGTCGATCACGAGGTGGTGCCGCTCGCCGACGTCACGGACGCCTGGCACCGCAAGGGTCATGGCCGGGTCGTGCTGGCCATGTAGTCCTGGACCTTCTTCAGCGTCACCGGGTCGTCCATGCCGCCGCCGTGGCCGACCTGATCGGTGACGACGTGGATCGCCTTGCGCCCCAGCTGCTTTTGCACCGCGTCCGCCCAGACCTTCGGCGTCGCCGGGTCGAGCGAGTTGCTCAGCAGCAGCGTGGGGTGCGTGCTGCGCGAGGACACCGGCTTCGGCCGTCCGGTCCTCGGGCCGCCGACGCAGATCGAGCTGTAGTTGCTGGAGTTCGTCGAGTACCCGACGACCGGCGCGGCCTTCCTGGCCGACGCCAGATCCGCGCGGGCGTCCTCCACGGCCGGCACCGCGAACGGCCAGTCCGAGCAGGTGTTCGGATCCGCGTACTCGAACCTCCGCGGCAGCGGCTCACCGCCGGGCTCGTCGGGGAACGGGGTGCGCCCGTCCGCGAGATCGCGCAGCCCCTTCGCCACCTCGGCGAAGTCGCGCGGCGCGAAGATCTCGAAGTAGCGCGTGATCATGACGTCCGACCACGGGAAGCCGAAGAACCTCCCCGGAAGACTGCCGGCGTTCTGCTGGGCCTTGCGGAACACGTCGGCCGGGTTCTGGCCGTGCAGCGCGCTGTCCGGCGTCTCGGCGGACCACTGGGTGAACTTCGCGAAGATCGCCTCGACGCCCGCCGCGGCCGTGGTCATGAACTCCCTGCGGCCTTGGTCCGGGTTCATCACGCCCTCGATGACCGAGCCGTCGACGTGCTGCCCGAACTTCTCCAGGTACCGCTCGGCCGGCAACGTGCCGTACGAGAGCCCGTACACGTTGACCCGCTTGGCACCCACGGCCTTGCGCAACGCGTCTGCGTCGTTCGCGGTGCTGTAGGCGTCGAGGTGGCTGTCCAGGTCCTTGACGCCTGTCGTGCACGTCGACCAGAACGTCTTCTGGTTCTTCTTGAGCGCCTCGAACGCCCCGGCATCCGTCGGCGGCACGTACGGGATCTTGAGGATCTTGGCCACGTCACAGGTCATCGGGTGGCTCTCGCCGACACCGCGCGGGTCCAGCGCGATCAGGTCGTAGCCGGGCAGGGCGGGCCGCAGGGTGCCGAACGTGAAGTCACCGGGCTGTCCAGGGCCGGACGGGAAGCCCAGGATGGTTCCCCTGCTGTTCTCGGTCTTCCACCGGTAGGCGCGCAGCCCGACCGTGCCCTGGCCGGGTCGCGCCCAGTCGATCGGCACGGTGAGCGTGCCGCATTCGACTCCCTGCGCGACTGGCTTGTCGCACGCACCCCACCCGAGGTCCGGTGTCGCCTGGGCTTGAGAGGCGAAGGTCAGCGGGATCATCCCCGCGGCCGCCACCACCGCCGTCATTCGTGCACTGCTGCTCAAGGTCACCACCCGAGAGTGGATCTACGGCTCGTCAGCCGTCATCACGCTGCGGTCGGGGATGAAAGTCCACCTCAGGTCGTACAACCTGCACGGGTGATCATGGCGTGCCACCATGGGCCGGGTGGATCGACGCAGGTTTCTGAAGGTCGCGGGCCTCGCCGGTGCCGGTGCCGCCCTCGCGGCCTGCACCTCCCCCACTCCCCCGGTTGCGCCACCGTCCAGTTCGTCCGTTCCGAGTGGACCGCCCGACTGGACCGCTTTGCGCTCCAAGCTGTCCGGCCGGCTCGTGCTGGCGGGCGACGACGGGTTCGCCTACCAGGGCTTCAACCCCGTGTGGGACGGCCAGAAACCCGCCGCCGTCGCCAAGGTCGGTTCTGCCGCGGACGTGCGGGCGTGCGTCGAGGCGGCTCGCGGACGGGTGGCGATCGCGGCCCGCAGCGGAGGCCACAGCTATGCCGGGTACTCGTCGCCGTCCGGTGGTCTGCAGATCGACGTGCGCGGGCTGGCCGGCATCGAGGTGCTGCCGGGTGACCAGGTCCGCGTCGGTTCCGGCGCCGCGCTCGGTGACGTGGCGAAGACGTTGGCGGCGTCCGGCCGGTGCCTGCCGACCGGCACGTGCCCGTCCGTCGGGGTCGCGGGGCTCACGCTCGGCGGCGGCATCGGCGTGCTCTCCCGCAAGTACGGGCTGACGTGCGATCACCTGGTGTCGGCGCAGGTCGTGATGGCGGACGGACGACTGCTCACCGCGTCCGCCCAGCAGGAGCCCGACCTGTTCTGGGCGTTGCGCGGCGGTGGTGGCGGCAACTTCGGGATCGTCACGGAGTTCGTGTTCGCGACCGTGCCCGCGCCGGACGTCACCGTCTTCTCGCTGTCGTACCCGACCGGTGCCGCGGACGCTCTCGGCGCGTGGCAGACGTGGATCGCCCAGGCTCCCGACGAACTGTGGTCCAACGTCGTCGTGCGCGGCGGTGCCCAGCCGAGTTGCCGGATCGGCGGCTGCTTCATCGGCTCGGTCAGCGACCTGGCCGCGCTGCTGGGTGGCCTGCCCGCCCCCGCCTCCCGGTTCATCCAGCCGCAGACCTACGCCGAGGCCACCCAGTACTTCGCGGGCGGCCCGATCGCCCGCGAGTCGGCCGTGGCGTCCTCCCGCGTGGTGCGCGAGCCGATCAGCGACCCGGCGAAGGCGGTGAACCTGCTGGCGGGCCAGTCGGACGAGACGTACCTGATCTTCGATGGTCTAGGTGGCGCGGTGGCCGACGTCGCGCCGGACGCCACCGCGTTCCCGCACCGCACGGCTCTCGCGAACGTCCAGATCTACCTCAAGACGCCACCCGAGGCCGCCGACGAAGCCCGCACGAAGCTCGCGAAGATCCGCGACGGCCTCGGCGCGCTGGTCGGCGACACCGGCTACGTCAACTACATCGACCCGCAGATGCCGCAGTGGGCGCAGGCGTACTACGGCGGCAACCTCGCCCGGTTGCAGAACGTCGCCGCGAAGTACGACCCGGACCACGTGTTCGCCTTCGCGCAGGCGATTTCCCGGTGACACCGAGCCAGTGCGGCAGGTCCGCACCACCGGCAACCGGGCCGCCGCCGGGCACTCAGGGGATGCGAGCGCCGACCGCGGCGAGCGCCTTCGTGACCGGCTGGAAGAACGTCACGCCACCACTGCGGCAGTCACCACTGCCGCCGGAGGTCAGGCCGATCGCGTTGCCGTTGGCGGTGAAGAGCGGTCCGCCGCTGTCGCCGCCCTCCGCGCACACGGTGGTCTGGATCAGGCCGGTGACACGGCCTTCGGGGTAGTTCACCGTGGCGTTCAACCCCGTCACTCGACCGTCGCGCAGTCCGGTCGTGCTGCCCATCCGCTGGACCTGCGTGCCGACGCGGGCCTCGGCGGCGCGCTGGATCCGCACCTTGCGGCCGTTGCCGGTGTCGACCTCGCTGGGCGCGTTGGCGTTGCGGTCGTTGTAGGTGAGCAGGGCGAAGTCGCCGTTGCCGGGGAACGTCGACCGGACGACGGTGGCGGCGGCCCTTCCGCCCTGCGTCAGGGAGAACTGCCTGCCCGCGGCCGTGCAGTGGCCGGCGGTGAGGATGGCGGGGCGGTCGTCCCCGGTGACGACGTTGAAGCCGAGCGAGCAGCGGCTGTTGCCGGCGAAGATCGCGTCGCCTCCCTCGGCGAACAGCTGGAACGTGCCGGCGATGCGCCGCAGCTTCACGCCGGCGCCCATCGCGTTGACCGTGGACACGAGGTTGTCCCACTTGGCGCCGGTCACCGTGCTGTCGGCGGTGACGAGGACCTCGTTCGTCGCCGGGTCGACGGCCCACGCGGTTCCCGGCACGGAAGCCTTCTCCCGCAACGTCTCGGTGGCCTGCTCGGGTGCCGTGCGTTGGTCGGGCGCCGCCTGGCTCGCGGTGAACGTCGCAGCGGTGATCACCACGGCGACGAGGCCGACGGCGCCCGCGATCACCTTGCCACGGCGGTGGTCATCGTGGTGTTTGCCCATGTGGCGCCCTCTCGTTACCGGACTGAGATCCGCTCCTGTCTGGGTGTACGTACAGCGCCGCGTCCCGGTTTAGGTGAATTGTCAGCGTGTGAGGGGCAACCGCAGCTGGAGCCGGAACCCTCCGTCCCGCGCCGGGCCGGACGTGATCACCCCGCCGAGCAGGGCCGCCCGTTCCTGGAGGCCGACGAGTCCGTGCCGGGCGCTGGGCAACGCGAGCGTCGGGCGGGTCGGCGCGGTGTTGGTGACGGTCACGGTGAGATGGGTGTCGTGCGCGATCTCGACGTGGGCCGTGCTGCCGGGGGCGTGCTTGCGAACGTTGGTGAGGGCCTCCTGGATCGTCCGGTAGACCGTGCGCTGGCACGCCGAGTCGATGCCGGCGGGAGCGGACCCGGTCAGCGTGGCCTCGATGCCGCTGCCCGCGACCAGTCCGTCCACATCGGACAAGGTCGGCTGCGGGGTCAGCTCGGTGGCCGCACTTCCCGGCGCCCGAGCCCAGATACCCGTCCACCACCGTGCGCGTGACCTTCGGCGACAGCACGACACCACCCGCCGCGAGCGTGCGGACGAACTGCGCGAGCTGGTCCGGCGCGGTGTCCTTCAGCGGGAACCCGGCCGCGCCCCGACCGCAGCGCCGCCGCGATGTACTCGTCCGAGTCGAACGTCGTGAGCATCGCCACCACCGGCGGCTTCGGGGAGCCGCGCGGCTGCCGCAGGATCGTGAGCCCGTCGACGCCGGGCATCCGGATGCCGAACAGCACGACGTCCGGGCGGTGCAGGCTCACCTCCTCGACCGCCTGCGCGCCCGTCACCGTCGCGACGACCTCGATGTCCCCCGCCGCCCGCAGGATCAGGCGGAACCCGAGCGCACCAGTTCCTCGTCGTCGACGACGATCACGCGAACCATGCGGTCCGGTCTCGGCGCGCACGCCACGAGCGCGCATCCGGGGTCGGTCGGTCCGGCCTCCCCCGACCGGCTGGACCGCACCCGACGATCGGCGGGGTCCGGCCGAGTCGGACGTCCTCTTAGGACACAGTCGGTCAGGATGGGCGGATGAACTCGCTGTTGCTCGCCGCCGCGTTCGCCATGGTCGTCAGATCACTGGCCGCGAACCGGCTGGACCGCTGGAACCTCGGCGCGCCGCTGGTGATGGTGCTGGCCGGGGTCGTGGTCGGGCTGTTCGAGCCGAGCGGCATCGCGGAGGGTCTCAACACCGAGTCGGTGCAGCACGCGGCCGAGATCATCCTCGCGGTGCTGCTGTTCGTCGACGCCACCGAGGTGCGCGCCGGCCGGCTGTGGGGCGCCTATCCCGGGCTGGTGGCGAGGGTGCTGCTGGTCGCCATGCCGGTGAGCATCGCCGTGGCCGCGCTGCTCGGCTGGCTGCTGTTCCCGGCCCTGCCGTGGGCTGTGCTGCTGCTGGTCGCGTGCGTGACGGTGCCGATCGACTTCGCCCCGGCGGAACGGGTCGTGCGCGATCCCGGGCTGTCGGTGCGGGTGCGCGGCACGTTGAACGTCGAGAGCGGCTACAACGACGGCATCGTCACGCCGTTGTTCCTGTTCGCGCTGATCCTGGCGGGCGACGACTCGCAGGACCGCACGCCGCTGGAGGCGCTGGGCACGGTGCTCCCGTTCGCGCTGAAGGCCGTCCTGGCCGGTGTCGTGATCGGCGCGCTGCTCGGCTGGCTGATGGACCTCGCGCACCAGGCAGGCTGGGTGAGCGACCAGTCCGCGCGGGTCGCGGTGCTGCTGGCCCCGCTGCTGACCTACACCGCGACGGTCGCGATCGACGGCAACGGCTTCGTCGCCTCGTTCGTCTGCGGCATCGCGTTCCGGTACGTGCACCGGCTGCTCAAGGCCCGCCGGGTCCGCACCGGACGGGCCGAGGCGCGCACGGACGCGTTGAACACCGACCTGCACCTGCTGGAGGACGTGACCGGGCTGCTGACGATGACCATGTGGTTCGTGGTCGGCATCGCCGCCGTGCTCACGTTCTACCTGGGCGTCTCGTGGCAGGTCCTGCTCTTCTGCGCGGCCGTGCTCACCGTGGTCCGGCTCGTGCCCGTGTTCCTCGCCTTCACCGGGTCGCGGATGCCCCGGCGCGAACGCCTGCTCGTCGGCGCGCTCGGTCCGCGCGGCACGACGACGATCGTGTTCGGGCTGCTGGCGTTCAACCGGCTGCCGGAGGGGAACGCCGCCGACACGATCCTGACGATCACCGTGGTCTGCGTGCTCGGCAGCGTCGCCCTGCACGGCGTCGGGGCGACGCCGTTTCAGAGGCTCTTGGCGAAGTGGAACGCGGGGATGACGAAGCCGGACGCCAGGTAGAGGCGGTGCGCGTGGTGCCGCGGCGTCCCGGAGTCGAGGTGCACACCCGCGCAGCCGAGCCGGCGGGCCTCGTCGTCGACCCACCGCAGCAGGGCGCTCGCGTGGCCCTGCCCGCGGGCGGCCGGCAGCGTGCTCAGGTCGTCGATGTAGAGGTGCGAGCCCGCGTAGAGGTTGGTCATGTGCCGGAACCCGGCCACCGCCACGACCTGGCCGTTCGCGTCGGAGGAGGCGGCGATCCGGTAGCCCTCACGGCGTTGGCCGCGCACGAGCTCCACGAACTCGTCGACGTCGGTGAGGTGCGGGCGAAGCTCTCGCATCGCGTCGAACGCCAGGGCGGTCTCGGCGCCGTCGAGCTCGGCGACGGTGTGCGTGGAGGTGGTCACGCCGATGATGCTCTCCGACCAAGTGGCCTCTCAGAATACCCATTGCACAGATAAACCAAGAGGCCACTTTTCGATCGGCGACCCTACGGGGCCAAGTTGATGCCCCACGTGTCGATCGTGCCGGTGTCCTGTGCCGCCAGGTCGCGGACGCGGAGCTTCCACGTCCCGTTGGCGGTCTCGCTCGACACGTCGGCCGTGAACGTGCGGTCGATGTTGTCGGCGGAACCACCGGTGCGGTTGTGGAGCGTGTAGGACGTGCCGTCCGGCGCGATCAACGCCACCGTCAGGTCACCGACGTACGGGTGGACGATCCGCACCGTCACCACGGAACTGGCGGACGGCGTCGCGGAACATCCGGAGATCACGACGTCGCTGTCGACCGCGGCGCCCGCGTCCGGGATGGCGACGTCGGTGGGGTTCGTGCCGGTGCAGCCGCCGCCACCGCCGCCCGTGACGGTCAGCGAGTAGGTGGCCGTGCGGGAGGCCGAACCGGCGGCGGTGATCGTCACCGGGTAGGTGCCCGCGGCGACCGACGCCGTGGTGCTGATCGTCAGCGTCGAGCTCGACCCGGTGGTCACCGAGGCCGGGCTGAACGAAGCCGTCGCGCCGGAGGGAAGTCCGGACGCGGACAGCTGCACGGTCTGTGCGTCACCGCTCACCGTGGCGGTGCCGACGGTGGCCGAGACGGACGAGCCCGCCGCGACCGAACCGGACGCCGGCGACACCGAGACGGAGAAGTCGGCGCCCGGCGTTCCGGTGCCCACGGCCGACTTCCACAGGGTGTAGGCGATGCCGTCGACCGCGCGGTTGAGGTGCGTGTCGCTGATGTTCGCGGTGGTGTCGCAGGACGAGTGGTAGCAGGGGTCGAACGCGGCACCCGAGGTACCGCCCCACTTCGTCGCCTGGGCCGCCGTCTTGCGCGCGCTGGCGCCCATCGCGTACCCGGACGCCGGAATGCCCGCGTTGGTGAAGGACGCGTCGTCGGAACGGTTGCGGCCCTCGGTGTTCTCCTCCGGCGACAGGCCCAGGGAGTCCCAGTACGCCTTCATGTGCGTGGACTGGGTGCTGGTGATGTTGTTGATGAAGTAGCCGCCGTTGGTCGAGCCGACCATGTCGAAGTTGTGGTAGGTCTTGATCTTCGAGCGCTCGGCGGCAGGCAGCTGTGAGACGTAGAAGCGCGAGCCGTTGAGGCCCTGCTCCTCGTCGGTCCACCAGCCGAAGCGGACCTTGTTCAGCATCGACGGGTTGCGCTGGGCGAGCACGAGCGCGGTCTCCAGCAACGACGCCGAGCCGGAGCCGTTGTCGTTGATGCCGGGACCCGCGGACACGCTGTCGAGGTGGGCGCCGAACATGTAGACGTTGTTCGCGTTGCCGCCGGGCCACTCCGCGATCACGTTCGGGCCGGCGCCGGTGGTACAGCCCGAGGTGCAGGCCTGCTCGGTCACGCTGTACCCGGCCGCGGTGAGCTTGTCCTTCACGTACGTCACCGACGCGCGGTAGCCGGCCGAGGTGGAACGCCGGTTGCCGCCGTTCTGCGAGGCGATCGTGCCGAACTGGGCGAGGTGCGCCTTGACGGCGTTGATGTCGATGTCCGGGATCTGCGGACCGGTGCCGCCCGTGACGGTCAGCGTGTAGGTCGCCGTCTTGGTCGTGGTGCCCGCGGCCCGGACGGTGATCGGGTAGGTGCCCGACGAGATCGACGCCGTGGTGCTGATCGACAGCGTGGAGTTCGAGCCCGTCGTGACGGACGCCGGGCTGAACGACGCGGTGGCGCCGGAGGGCAGTCCGGTGGCGGTCAGCGCGACGGTCTGCGCCTGACCTGCCGTGGTCTGGGTCTGGACGGTGGTCGAGGCCGAGGACCCCGCCGCCACCGAGCCGGACGCCGGGGACACGGCGACGGAGAAGTCGTTCGCCGGGTTCGAGCCGCCGAGGTTCAGCGACCAGGCGTCGATCCGGCCGGTGTCGTTGTTCGCGTTGTCGTTGACCCGCAGCTTCCACGTGCCGTTCGAGGTCTCGCCCGACAGGTCGACGGTGTAGGTCTGGTCGATGTTGTCCGCGGAGCCGCCGGAGCGGTTGTGCAGGACGTAGGCGGAGCCGTCCGGGGCGACCAGGCTGACCTGGAGGTCACCGATGTAGGTGTGGACGATCTTCACCGGCACCGTGGCGGTGGCCGACGGGGCCGACGAGCAGTCGCTGATGGCGATCGACGACTCGACCGTCGTGTTGTCGCCGATCGCCACGTCGGCGTCGTTGGTGCCGGAACACCCGGCTGCCAGGGCGGGCGCGGAGGCCGCAGGGAGGGCCAGCGCTGCCACGGTGACAGACACCAGTGCTGTGGCGAGCAGAGATCTTCTTCTTCGCACAGTCGGGCTCCTTCGCAGGGATGCAGGGTCACGCGACCGTAGCCGTCGAAGTCGCGCCGGACATCCGGTCGTTCGGAGGGTTGTCGTCACGATTGACGTGCGGCGATCCGCCGGTGTCCGTTTTCACTTTTAAGTCCCGGCTTCCGTTGCGCCATCAGAGGGATAGCGTCGGGTCCCCGGCCGGAAGGAGACATCGATGTCGCTCGCGATGCCCGATTTCGCGTCCACGCTGCGGGACGCCGTCGTGGCGCGTGGCCTGTCGCTCGAACGGATCCGCGACCACCTGGCCCGCCGCGGGGTGTCGATCAGCCTCGCGACGCTGAGCTACTGGCAGACAGGCCGCAGCCGGCCGGAACGCCGTGCGTCGCTCGCCGCCGTCACGCACCTGGAAGAAGTGCTGGACCTGGAAGCCGGCGCGTTGTCCGCCCTGCTCGCCCCGGCGTCGCGCGGGAGCCGTCTGCAGAGTTCCATCAGCGCGTTCTGGCCGATGCCCGCGGTGATCGAGGACGTGGTCGGCGGGGTCGACACGCGCTGGGACTCGCGGCTGACGCGGATCAGTCAGCACGACCGCGTGACGGTCGGGCCTGAGCGGGGCGAGCGGTCTTTCGTGTCGCGGCAGGTGCTGCGGGCCGAGGAGGACGGACCGGACCGGTGGGTGGTGATCCTGCACCTCGACGAGCACGACAGGGCGTTGCCGGTGATCAGGCCGCTGCACAACTGCCGGATCGGACGGGTCGTCACGCGTCCCTCCGACGGGCTGCTGGTGGCGGAGTTGCTGTTCCGGGCGCCGTTGCGGCGGGGGCAGACGGTGATCACCGAGCACGAGCTGGTGAACCAGGCGCCGTATCCGCTGGCCACCAACTACTCCCGCAAGTTCCGGCGGCCGGTGCACGAGTACGTCCTGGAGGTCACGTTCGACGCGGTTCCGCGCACCTGCCGCCGGGTGGTGCAGGACGCGGACGGGGCACGGCAGTCGTTCGGGGTGCAGCTGGACGAGGGCGGTTCCGTGCTGGGAGTCGCGCTGAAGTTCGGGCCGGGATGCTACGGGTTCGAGTGGACCTGGTGAACGGTCGTTCAGAACGCCCAGGTGCCGAAACAATATTCCGGAATACCTGCGACCTGTTAATTCAACTTTTCTGTTCTACCTCTTCAATTCAGGCCACCGCGCGTGATCCTCGTTGATGCGGAACTCGTGCGAATGCGTCCACACACTGCCGGTCGGATCGCGGTGCTCGTGCTCGACGACTTCCGGATCGTACGTCGGCCAGAGACGCAATGCTCCCACCGCGCCGACGGCGGTGATCGCGCCGAGCACGACGAACGCGGTGGTGATGTTCGCGGTCGTGGCCAGCCACCCGGCGAGCGGGTAGCAGAGCAGCCAGCAGGCGTGGGACAACGCGAAGTCCGCGGCGAACAACGCGGGCCGGTCGAGCGGGTCGGCGGACCGGCGCAGCAGACGCGCCCCCGGTGTGAGAGCGAGTGAGCATCCGGCGCCGATCAACGCCCACAACACCAGCAATGCCGGCCAGTTCCCCGCGAACACCGTGCCGGCGAACAACACGGCGACGAGCGTGACCGCCGTACGCAGCACCACAGCGCGATCCGCGAATCGGTCGAGCAGCCCGGGCAACACCAATGCGGCTGTCAGCGATCCCAGTCCGTTGGCGGCCAAGGCGATGGCGACGTCGGACGCGTCGCCGCCGAGTCCGTTCCGCACGTGCGCCACGGTGTTCACGAACACCATCGAGCCCGCGGCCGCCGCGGCGAGGTGCACGGCGAGAAGGCCGCGCAACCGCGGTGTGGCGAGGTAGATGCGGATGCCTCGGGTGGTGTTGTCGTACCAGCCACCCTTGCGCGGCAGCGGTTTCGGGCGCGGAAGCACCACCGACGTGACGAGCAGGGCGGAGGCCGCGAAGCCGAGCGCGGTGCCGAGGAAGAGCTGGTGGAAGCCGACGACCGCCAGCGCCGCGGCGGCGAGAGCCGGGCTGAGCAGGCTCTCCAGGTCGTAGGCCGTGCGGGACAACGTGATCGCGTGGGTGTAGTCGCGTTCGTCGGGCAGGACGTCCGGGACGGTCGCCTGGAACAACGGCGTGAACGCGGCGGATCCGGCCTGCAGCAGGAAGATCAGCACGTAGACCTGCCACACCTCGCTGACCCACGGCAGCATGGCGGCGACCGCGACCCGCACGAGGTCGAGCGCGATCAGAACAGCACGGCGCGGCAGTGCGCCGAGCAACGCCGTGGCGATCGGCGCCACCGTCACGTAGGCGATCATCTTGATCGCCAGCGCGGTGCCGAGCACCGCGCCCGCCCCGGCACCGGCGAGGTCGTAGGCCAGCAGGCCGAGCGCGACGGTGGCCAGTCCTGTTCCGGTCAGCGCGACGACCTGGGCGCCGAACAGATTCCGGTACGTCGGATCGCGCAGAACGGAAATCACGGCCGCACTATATGCACGAGAACAGGTTTGCGTCGACGGCGCAATAGCCGAACACTGGCAACAGCAACTCCCTCACAACAATTCATTGTAGGGTTTTCGTCGTGACCCCGTACGACGAAGTCGCGTCCCTCTACGCCGACCTCTTCAGCGACATGCTCGACACCAGGCCGCTCGAACGCGCGATGCTGGCCGCGTTCGCCGAACTCGCCGACGGCCCGGTCGCCGACCTCGGGTGCGGTCCCGGCCACCTGACCGCGCACCTGCGCTTGCTCGGGCTGGACGTCTTCGGGCTCGACCTCTCCCCCGCGATGATCGCGCTGGCGCGAAAGGCTCATCCTGACCTGAGGTTCGAGGAGGGGTCGATGGCCGCGCTGGACCTCGAGGACGGGGCTCTCGGCGGCATTCTGGCGTTCTACTCGGTCATCCACATGCCGCCGCGCGAACTGCCGGCCGTGTTCGGCGAGTTCTGCCGCGTGCTCAAGCCCGGCGGCCACCTGATGCTCGGGTTCTTCGCGGGCGACGATCCGCAGCCGCAGGAGTTCGACCACAAGGTGACGCTCGCCTACCGCTGGTCTCCGTCGGCTCTGATGGATCTGGTGAAGCAGGCGGGTTTCGCCGAGGTCGGCCGGCTGGTGCGGGAACCGATCGAGGGAGAACGGTTCCTGCAGGCCCAGTTGCTGGTCCGCAAGGATTAACGGAAGACGACGGTTCCGTTGCCGTTGAGCAGAACCCGGTGCTCGCAGTGCCAGCGGACGGCCCGCGACAGGGCGAGGGCCTCGGCGTCGCGACCGGCGGCGGTGAGCGCGCGTGGGTCGAAGGAGTGGTCCACGCGCAGCACCTCCTGTTCGATGATCGGGCCCTCGTCGAGGTCGGGGGTGACGTAGTGGGCCGTCGCGCCCACGTACTTCACGCCGCGGTCGTAGGCCTGGTGGTAGGGCTTGGCGCCCTTGAAGCCCGGCAGGAACGAGTGGTGGATGTTGATCACGCGGCCGGCCAGCTTGGCGCACAGGTCGTTGGAGAGCACCTGCATGTACCGGGCCAGCACCACCAGATCGGCCTGGTACTCGTCGACGAGTTCGACCAGGCGCTGTTCGGCGAGGTGCTTGGTCTCGGCGGTGTTGGGGACGTGCACGAAGTCGAGCCCGGCCGCCTCCGCCATCGGGCGCAGGTCCTCGTGGTTGGAGACGATGGCGGCGATCTCACCGCCGAGACCGCCCGCACGCCAGCGGAAGAGCAGGTCGTTCAGGCAGTGGCCGGCCTTCGACACCATCACGAGCACGCGCGGCGGCCGGTCGTCCCACAGGTCGAAGTCCATCTCGAACTGGGTCGCGACCTTCGCGAACTCACCGGCGAGATCGTCTGCTTCGACGCCGTCGCAGGAGAACGCGGTGCGCAGGAACAACTTCCCGCGCACGTCGTCGTCGAACTGCTGGTGCTGCACGATGTCGCAGCCGTGGTCGACCAGGAACGACGTCACGGCGTGCACGATGCCCGCGCGTTCCGGGCAGTGCAGGGTCAGGGTGAACTGGGGCATCACGCCACCGCCAGGTACTCGGAGCACGCGTCGCCGAGCCACGCCGCGAGGTACTCGGCGAACGACGAGCGCACCAGGACCGTGAACCGGTCGTCGCCGTTCACCTGCAGGATGATTCCCGTCCTCGCGAGCAGCGTCTGCACGCAAGTGCCGACGGGAGCCGAAGCCGGGTGCAGGTCCACGGAACATCCGTGAGCCAGCACGTCTCGGACCCGCGGCCCTTGAAGGACCACGGTCGTGCGCTGAGCCGAAGTGTCCACAACGGACCCCCTGACAGTCCCGAGCGCGCCACGCAACACCTCCTCGATCGTGATCTGCAGGTCGGGCGCGGCCACGACGAGGAACTCGTCAGGGCCGAGCCACAGCACCTCGACGTCCCCGAACCGTCCGGCCCCAGAGGTGAAAGTGCAAGCGGCGGAGGGGAACCGGACTCCGAGCGCCGAGCCCATCGCCGCGATGGCGTCCGGATCCGACACGCGGACCGTGAGCTGCGACCGGAACGGCGACTCCGCGACGTTCAGCACGGGGGCGAGCGCCGCCAGCCGGTCGGTCCAGGCGGAGAGAGGGCTAGCCGTCACGACGGGCTCCTTCCTTGTCGTACAGCACGGATTCGGTGACGGTGACCGGCACGAGCGAGTCCTCGACGGGCACGAACAGGGTCTCGCCGATGCGTTCGTGGCCCGAGCGCACCAGTGCCAGCGCGAACGTCCGGCCCAGAGCGGCACTCGGGTAACTGGACGTGACGTGGCCGAGCATCCGCACCGGCGGTTCGGGCAGCCGGTCGGTCTCCACGATCTGCGACCCCTCCGGCAGCAGCACCGACGGATCGACGGGCAGGAGCCCCACCAACTGCTTGCGGTCCGAGCGGTTGTTCTCGGCGCGGGCGAACGAGCGCTTGCCGATGAAGTCGGGCTTCTTCTTCGACACCGCCCACGACATGCCCAGGTCCTGCGGCGTGACCGTGGCGTCGGTCTCCTGGCCGATGATCGGGTAGCCCTTCTCGGCGCGGAGCACGTGCATGGTCTCGGTGCCGTACGGCGTGATCCCGTACTGCTCCCCCGCCGCCATCAGCGCCTCCCAGACGGCGATGCCGTGCCAGGCGGTCACGTTGATCTCGTAGGCCAGCTCGCCGGAGAAGCTGATCCGGCACACCCGCGCCGCAACTCCCGCGACGACGGTGTCGTGCCAGGTCATGAACTCGAACGCCTCGTTCGACACGTCCAGCGAGGGAGCGACGGCGGCCAGCACGTCCCGGGATCGCGGGCCCACCAACGGGATCGTGGCCCAGTGCTCGGTGACCGAGGTGCAGTGCACGTCGAGGTGCGGCCACTCCGTCTGCAGCCACTCCTCCATCCAGTCGAGGATCTTCGCGGCGTTGCCGGTGGTCGTGGTGATGAGGTAGCGCTCCTCGCCGACGCGGATCACCGTGCCGTCGTCGATCACCATGCCGTCGACGCCGCACATCACGCCGTAGCGGATCTTGCCGACCTTCAGCGTGCTCATCATGTTGGTGTAGAGCATGTCCAGGAACTTGCCGGCGTCACGGCCCTGCACGTCGATCTTGCCGAGCGTCGAGCCGTCCATCATGCCGACGCTCTCCCGCGTGGCACGGCATTCGCGCAGCACGGCCGTGTGCAGGTCCTCGCCCGGTTTCGGGTAGTACCAGGGCCGCTTCCACTGCCCGACGTCCTCGAACAACGCTCCGTGCGCCACGTGCCACGGGTGGATCGCCGTGACGCGCACCGGGTCGTGCAGTTCGCCGCGGTCACGTCCGGCCAGCGCGGCGAAGGAGATCGAGGTGTAGGGCGGGCGGAACGTGGTGGGCCGCTGCTCTTCGAGCTCCACGCCCAGCGCCTCGGCGACGATGCCCGCCGCGATCATGCCGGACGTCTTGCCCTGGTCGTGCGCGGTGCCGATGGTCGTGTAGCGCTTGATGTGCTCCAACGACCGCAGGCCCGCCCCGGTCGCCCGCAGCACGTCGGAGACCGTCGAGTCCCTTTGCAGGTCGACGAAGCTCGCGTCGTCGTCGCCCGGCACCCGCCACAGCACCAGGCCGGAGCGTGCCGTGCACCGAGAGTCCGACACGGGCAGCGGAACCTGGCCGCCCGGCGCGAACCCGGCAGCGGCAGAGGCCTCCGCACCGGCGTCCCGTCCCTGCCGCGCACACGCGTTCAGGTCCAGCTCACCGGTCGCGGACCCCGCCACCCGGACGGTGGAGAGCTCCTCGCCCGGCACGAAAGCGCCGAGTTCCGCGTCGTAGCGCAGCTTTCCGCGAGCCTGGCTGAACAGGCTGACGACAGGGTTCCAGCCGCCCGACACCAGGACGGTGTCGCACGGGACGGTGACGTCCGGTGAAGCGGGGGCCAGCGGGCCGATCCGCGCCGCGGTCACCCGGCCGTCGCCCTCGGTCCCCACCACCACGTGCCCGGCGCGAACCTCGATGCCCCGCGCCGCGCACTCGGTCGCGAGCCGGGCGGGAGCCTCCTGGCGGGCGTCGACGATCAGCGCGATGTCCACACCGGACTCCGCGAGATCGATCGCCGCGCAGTACGCGCTGTCGTTGGTGGTGAACACGACCGCACACGAACCGGGCAGCACTCCGTAGCGGTGCAGGAACGTGCGCGCGGACGAGGCCAGCATGATCCCGGGCCGGTCGTTGCCCGCGAACACCACCGGACGTTCGTGGGCGCCGGTCGCGAGCACGGTCTGCCGCGTCCTGATCCGCCAGACCCGTTGCCGGGCAACGCCTTCCGGCGCCGCGAACCCGAGGTGGTCGGTGCGCTTCTGCAGAGCGAGCACGAACCCGTCCTGGTACATCCCGAACGCCGTGGTGCGCTCCAGCACCAGCACCCCCGGCGCGCTCCTCAGCTCCGCGACGACGTCCGCGACCCACTCGGCGGACGGCCTGTCGTCCAGGTACTCCTCCACGCCCAGCAACGCGCCGCCGGCCTGGTTCTGCTCGTCCACCAGCACCACCCGCGCACCACTGCGAGCAGCGGTCAGAGCCGCCATCAGACCAGCGGGCCCGGCACCCACGACCAGCACGTCGCAGTGCTCGTGCTTGGCGTCGTAGCGTGACGGGTCCGGCTCCGAGGCAAGCCGCCCCTGGCCTGCCAGCCCTCGCGCCACCAGTCCGTCGTAGAGCTCCACGGTCGTCGCGAGCAGCATCGGCTCGGAGAAGGGCGCCTCGATCTGGACCAGTGACGTCGGATCCTCGGAGCCCGCCGCCACGATTCCGCGCGGGCGGCCGAGCTTCACGCTGCTGCCGATCTCGTGCACGCCGTTGGCGAGCAGGGCCGACGCGAGCGTGTCACCGGGGTGCCCGGTGCAGGCCTTCCCGTTGAAGGTGAAGTGCAGCAGGGTGTTCCGGTCGATCGCGCCACCGGTGGGCGTGCGGAACGTCATGCGATCACCTCGGGCTTGGGCTCGCCCACGCGGTAGACGGCCAGCAGGTCGTGGGTGCGGGTGTCGCGGACGGCGTTGAACCACCGCCGGCATCCGGCGTTGTGGCTCCAGCGCTCCGCGAACGGGCCGCTCGGGTTCTCCCGGAAGAACACGTACTGGGCCCATTCCTCGTCGGTCAGCGCCGACGGGTCCTCCGGGTACGCGACGTGGGCCTGGCCGCCGTAGTGGAACTCCGCTTCCTCGCGCGGCCCGCACCACGGACACGGGATGAGTTGCATGTCAGCTCCTAGTGCGCGACGGCGGCGGCGCCGTGCTCGTCGACGAGAGCGCCCGTGGTGAAGCGCTCCAGGGTGAACGGCTCGTTGAACGGGTGCGGCTTGTCGTGTGCGATGGTGTGCGCGAAGCAGTCACCGACACCGGGCGTGGCCTTGAACCCGCCGGTTCCCCAGCCGCAGTTCAGGTACAGCCCGCCCACCGGCGTGAGGCCGACGATCGGCGAGGCGTCCGGGCTGACGTCGACGATGCCCGCCCACGTCCGCAGCAGGTGCGCGCGGGCGAAGATCGGGAACAGCTCCAGCGCCGCGGACATCTGCTGCTCGATGATGTGGAACGAACCCCGCTGCCCGTAACCGTTGTAGCTGTCGATCCCAGCGCCCATCACCAGCTCTCCCTTGTGCGCCTGGGAGACGTAGACGTGCACGGCGTTCGACATGACGACGGTCGGGTGCACGGGCTCCAGCAGTTCGGACACCAAGGCCTGCAACGGATGTGAGGCGAGAGGGAGGCGCAGGCCGACCATCTTCGCGAGCACCGAGCTGTGCCCGGCCGCGCACAGCGCGACCTTGCAGGCGGCGATGCGCCCACGACTCGTTTCCACCGCGGTGATCCGGCCCTGCACCGTCTCCAGCCCGGTGACCTCGCAGTTCTGGATCAGGTCGACGCCCATCGCGTGCGCGGCCCGCGCGTAGCCCCACGCCACGTAGTCGTGCTTCGCGATGCCCGCGCGCGGCTGGTAGGTCGCGCCCAGCACCGGGTAGCGGACGTCCGGCGAGGTGTTGACGATCGGGCAGATCTCCCTGACCCCGGCGGGATCCACCCACTCCGCGTCGATGCCGTTGAGCCGGTTGGCGTTGACCCGCCGGACGCTGTCGCGCACGTCCTGCAGGCTGTGCGCCAGGTTCAGCACGCCGCGCTGGTCGAACAGGATCGGGTAGCCGAGGTCCTCCTCCAGGCCTTCCCACAGCTTCAGCGAGTGCTCGTAGATGCCGGAGCTCTCGTCCCAGAGGTAGTTCGACCGGATGATCGTCGTGTTGCGGGCCATGTTGCCGCCCGCGAGCCAGCCCTTCTCGAGCACCGCGACGTTCGTGATCCCGTGGACCTTCGCGAGGTAGTAGGCGGTGGCCAGTCCGTGCCCTCCGCCGCCGACGATCACGACGTCGTAGGAGGCCTTCGGTTCCGGGTTGTCCCAGAGGAAGTCCGGGTGCTCGGGCAGATGTGCTCCGGGCGGGCTGGTCATTGCGACGCCTCCAGCGAAATCATCTGGTCGACTACTGGTATATCAGTCTGTGCAGTACCGTAGGTCACATGAACGCACGGGTCAACGACGAGCCCGCCTCCGTCTCACTCACCGAACAGGCGTACGCCGTGCTGCGCGATCGCCTGGTCATGCTGGAGATCAAGCCGGGCGAGCCCATCAACGAGGACAGGCTGCGCACCGAACTCGGCGTCGGCCGCACCCCGATCCGGGAAGCGTTGAAACGGCTGGAGCAGGAACGGCTCGTCGTCGCCTTCCCGCGCCGCGGCACGTTCGCCACCGACGTGAACATCTCCGACCTCTCGCACATCTCCGAAGTGCGCAGGACCCTCGAACCCCTCGCCGCGGCCGCCTCCGCCGAGCGGGCGACCACGGAGGACCGCGCCGCACTCACCGAACTGCGCTCGCGGCTCGACACCGCGCCTTCCGGTGACAACATCGAGCTGCTGCGCACCGACGTCGGTGTGCACCGCGCGATCTACGGGTGCGTGCACAACCCGTTCCTGGAAGACACCCTGATCTCGTACGACAACCTGGCCACGCGGATCTGGTGCGTCTTCCTGCCGCGACTGTCCGGAATGGCCGGTCACGTTGACGAGCACGTGCCCCTCCTCACCGCGATCATCGAGGGTGACGCCAAGAAGGCGAGCGAACTCGCCTCCCAGCACGTCGTCGGGTTCGAACAGGCGATCAGGGTGTTGATCTGACGAGCTTGCCCTGCACCCACGAGTGGAACTCCGCGATGTGGTGCTCGGACGGAACCAACACGCCGCCGTCCCGGTAGGCCCTCGAGGACATCGCGGGCTGGCACCGCTCGCAGGCCTCGAAGTCCTGCTCGTTGACGCGGTGGAAGAGCTCGACGGACCGCGACACGTCCTTGCCGGTGGCGACGACGTCCTTGGCGTAGAGCCAGTCGCACTCGACGATCGTGCGGTCGGCGGCCATCGGGAACATCCGGTGGATGATCACGTGGTCCGGCACGAGGTTGATGAACACCTGCGGCCGCACGGTGATCGCGTAGTACCGGCGGTCCTGCTCGGCGTCCACTCCGGACAGGTTCTCGAAGCCCGCGCTGCCGTCGATCGTGAAGCCCTTGATCTCCTCGCCGAACACCGCGCCGTGCCCGACGTAGTACTGCGCCGCGTAGCCGTCCGCGAACTCCGGCAGGACCTCCGTGAGCTCCGGGTGGATGGTGGCGCAGTGGTAGCACTCCATGAAGTTCTCGATGATGAGCTTCCAGTTGGCCTTGACGTCGTAGGTGATCCGGCGGCCCAGTTCCAGTTCGCTGACCTGGTAGTTGCCGATGGCGTCGAGGTTGCCCAGCCGTTCGCGGACGTCCTGCTGCACGGTCTCCTCGAACGACGCCGGCTCGTCGGCCAGCGACAGCCACGCGTAACCGAGCCATTCCCTCAGATGCACGGGCCTCAGGCCGTACTCGACGCGGTCGACGTCCGGCATCGACGTGAGGTTCGGCGCGGCGACCAGCTTGCCGTCGAGGCCGTAGGTCCAGGCGTGGTACGGGCACTGGAAGTTCCGCTTGACCGTACCGGTCTCCTCGACGCACAGCTTGGCGCCGCGGTGCCGGCAGATGTTGAGGAACGCCCGCAACGAGCCGTCGCGTGAGCGGGTCACGAGCACGCTCTCGCGTCCGATCTGGACGGTCCGGAAGTTGCCGGCGTCCGGTAGGTCGGCGCCGCGGACCGCGCAGAACCACATCCGCTCGAAGATGTTCTCCTGCTCCAGCGCGAAGATCGCCGGATCGGTGTAGGTGCTGCCGGGCAGCGTGGGGATGAGGCTGGACGGCAGTTCGGTCTGGGTCATGAACGAATCCGCTTCATCTCGGGGTCGAAGAGCGGTTCCGCCGCCACGACCGCTGGGACGAGTTCACCGAAGTACTCGATCTCGACCGGAGTTCCCTCCACCGCGACCTCGGCGGGCAACCAGGCGTAGGCGATGTTCTTGCCGATCGAGTACCCACGGGCCGCGCTGGTCACGTACCCGACCGGCACGCCACCGGCGAACACCGGCTCGGAACCCATGACGACCTGGTAGTCGTCGTCGATGATCAGGCAGGTGAGCTTGCGAACGGCCGTCTCCTCGGACCGATCCTCCAGCGCCCTGCGGCCGTGGAAGTAGCCCTTGTTCATGCGGACCGCGAAACCCAGCCCCGCCTCGAACGGGTCGTGCTCGGTGGTCACGTCGGTGCCCCACGAGCGGTAGCCCTTCTCCAGCCTCATGCTGGTGAACGCGCTGCGACCGGCGGCGATGACCCCGTGCTGCTGACCGGCTTCCCAGAGCGTGTCCCACAGACGACGTCCCATGTCGGCAGTGGTGTAGAGCTCCCAACCGAGTTCACCGACGTACGACAGGCGCATCGCGGTGACCGGCACCTCGCCGATGAAGGCCTCCTGCGCCTTGAAGTACCCCATGGCCTCGTGCGAGAAGTCCGTGCGGGTCAACGGTTGCAAGAGCTTGCGTGCAAGAGGTCCCCACAGGCCGATGCAGCAGGTGCCCGGCGTGATGTCGGCGATGTGCACGCCGCCGTTGGGCGGCAGGCGCCGGCGCAGCCAGTCAAGGTCGAGCGGGCCGTTCGCGCCGACCTGGAACCGGTTCTGGCCGAGCCTGGCGATCGTCAGGTCGCTGCGCACTCCCCCGTCCTCGTTGAGCAGCAACGTGTACACCACCGCGCCCGGCTTGCGGTCGAGCTGGTTGGTGGTCATGGTCTGCAGGAACGCCAACGCCTCCGGGCCGCTGACCTCCAGCCGTTTCAACGCGGTCATGTCGAACATCGCGACCCGCTTGCGCGCGACGAGGGCCTCGGCTCCGGCGATCGGCGACCAGAACCGGGACGCCCACTCGTTGCGTTCCGGGATCTCCGCGACCTCGGGCAGCGACGCGTTGGCCTCGTACCAGTGCGGCCGTTCCCAGCCCGACGCCTCCAGGAACACCGCGCCGAGTTCCTTTTGCCGCTCGTAGAACGGGCTCGTGCGCAAAGGCCGCGGGCGTTCGGCGGGCTGCAGCGGGTGCAGGACGTCGTAGACCTCGACGAACGCCCGGCAGCTGCGTTCGTGCACGTAACCAGGTGAGCGCTGGACGTCCTCGAACCGGTTGAGGTCGCAGCCGTGCAGGTCGATGCCCGGCTGCCCGTCCACCAGCCACTCGGCCATCGCCTTCGCGACACCGGCGGAGTGCGTGATCCACACGGCCTCGGCGACCCAGAAGCCCTGCAGTCCCGGGTGTTCGCCGAGCAGCGGGTTGCCGTCCGGGGTGAAGGAGAACAGGCCGTTGACGCCCTCCTCGACCTTCGAATCGCCGAGGGCCGGCAGCAGGTCGACAGCGGCGTCCCAGGAGGTCTCGAAGTCCTCCGGGGTGAAGGCGATCTCGGACGGCATGGTCGGCGCCACGTCGAAGTCGAGGATGTCGTCGACCGAGATGGGCATCGGCCGGTGCCCGTACGCGCCGATGCCGATGCGGTCGACGTGCTCGCGGAAGTACAGGTCGGCGTCCTGGTGGCGCAGCAACGGCTTCGACATCTCGGACAGCTCGGTGTTGACGCCCTTCAACACCGGCAAGGGAGCGGTCTTCGCGTACTGGTGGGCCATCGGGACGAGCGGGATGTCGAGGTCGACCATCCGCCCGATTCGCGGGCCCCACATGCCGACGCACGACACGACGATGTCCGCGGCGAAGGTGTCGTGCTCGGTGACGACCGCTTTGACCCGCCGGCCGTTGCGTTCGATGCCGGTGACCTTGTGGTGCGCCAGGAACTTCGCGCCGCGCTCCATCGCCCTGCGTGCCTGCGCCTCGGCGGCCCTGAGCGGCTTCGCGATGCCGTCGCTCGGGATGTGGAAGCCGCCGAGGATCTTCGACGGGTCGAGCAACGGGTGCAGTCGCGCGCACTCCTCCGGATCACGCAGGTAGCTCTCGACGCCCCACGACGTCGCCCAGCCGTGGCGGCGCTTGACGTCCGTCCAGCGTTCCGGGGTGGTGGCGACCTCCAGCCCGCCGAGCTGCTGGAAGCACCACCTGTCGTCCATCGTCAGCGCCGTGTACTTCTCGACGGTGTACTTGGCGAACGAGGTCATGGTCTTGCAGCCGGTGGTCTGGAAGACCAGGCCCGGCGCGTGCGAGCTGGACCCGCCGGTCGCGAACAGCGGTCCCTGTTCGAGCACGGTGACATCGGTCCATCCCCGCGCGGTCAGTTCGTCGGCGAGCGCGCATCCGACGATGCCCGCGCCGATCAGCACGACTCTCGGCTGGGTCACAGGACCACCACCGAGCGCAGGACGCGGCCGTGGTGCATGTCCTCGAACGCCTTCTCGACGTCGCCCAGCCCGATCGTCTCCGAGACGAACGCGCCGAGGTCGAGCCTGCCCTGCAGGTAGAGGTCGATCAGCATCGGGAAGTCGCGGCTGGGCAGGCAGTCGCCGTACCAGGACGACTTCACCGCGCCGCCGCGGGAGAACACGTCGATCAACGGCAGTTCGAGCTTCATGTCCGGCGTCGGAACACCGACGAGCACGGCGAGACCGGCGTGGTCACGGGCGTAGAAGGCCTGCTGGAAGGTCTCGGGGCGGCCGACCGCGTCGATCACGACGTCGGCGCCGTTGCCCTCGGTGAGTTCGCGGATCGCCTCCACGACGTCCTGCTCGCGGGCGTTGATCGTGTGCGTGGCGCCGAACCGCTCGGCCCACCGCAGTTTCGTGTCGTCGAGGTCGACGGCGATGATCGTGCGCGCACCAGCGAGCCGGGCTCCCAGGATCGCCGCGTCACCGACGCCGCCGCACCCGAGCACGGCCACGCTGTCGCCGCGCGTGACGCCGCCGGTGTTGATCGCGGCGCCGAGGCCCGCCATCACGCCGCAGCCGAGCAGGCCCGCGACCTCCGCCGGCGCCTTGGGGTTCACCTTCGTGCATTGTCCACTGTGGACGAGCGTCTTCTCGGCGAACGCGCCGATGCCCAGCGCGGGCGACAGCGGCGTGCCGTCGGCGAGCGTCATGGACTGCGCGGCGTTGTGGGTGTTGAAGCAGTACTGGGGCCGGCCGCGCAGGCAGGAGCGGCACGAACCGCACACCGCGCGCCAGTTCAGGATCACGAAGTCGCCGGGTTCCAGATCGGTGACGCCCTCGCCGACCGCCTCGACGATCCCCGCGGCCTCGTGCCCGAGCAGGAACGGGAACTCGTCGTTGATCCCGCCCTCCCGGTAGTGCAGGTCGGTGTGGCACACCCCGCAGGCCTGCACCTTCACCAGCGCCTCGCCCGGACCGGGATCGGGCACGAGGATCGTCTCCACCGAGACCTTGGCTCCGCGCCCCGCCGCCACGACACCCTTCACCGCATGTGCCACTTCGTTCGCTCCTGTCGGCGAGTTCCGTAATACGCAACGCAGTTCGCATTATGCAACTAGCGGCATCACGGTGCGGCCCGCCGGAGCCGTTGTCAAGACCTAGTCGCACGGACGGAGGCACCCGGAACGGCAGCGAGCCCCCGGCCGTGACCGAGGGCTCGCTGTGCGTGAACGTCTTTCACAGCACGGAATGCCCCATTCGGACGGACAGGTCGCGCGACGCCACCCGCAACTCCTCGACGATCTCCGGCATGCGCGTCTGCGAGAGCCGGTAGGCCGGACCGGCCGCGCTGATCGCCGCCACGACGTCGCCATGAGAACCGAACACCGGCACCGCGACCGCGTGCAGACCCGCCTCCAACTCCTCCATGCACGTCGCGAACCCGTCCTCCGCCGTGCGGCGCAGCACGCAGCGCAGCTTCACGGGATCGGTGATCGTGCGCGGGGCGCAGGGCTCCAGATCGCCCGCCAGCAGGCGGTCCTGATCGTCGGCCGACGCGGCGGCGAGCAGGACCTTGCCGCTCGACGTGGCGTGCAACGGCGTGCGCTGGCCGACCCAGTTCTGCGCCGCCACCGCGGAACTCCCCCGTGCCTGGCTCACGTTCAGCGCGACACCGCTGTCGAGGATCGCGATGTTGACGGTCTCGCCCAGCCGGTCGGCGAGCTCCGTGCAGACCGGACCGCCCACCCGGACGTAGTCGAGCTGCCCGGTCACCGCGCCCGCGAACCGGAGCATGCCGAGGCCGATCCGGAACGGGCCGCGTTCGCCGTCCTGCTCCACGAGATCACGGGCCTGAAGCGTGTACACGAGTCTGGACGCGGAGGACTTGTGCACGCCGAGCTCGGCGGCGATCTCGGTGATCCCCGCTTCCCCGTTGCGGGCCAGCAGCTCCAGCACCGCCACCGCCCGATCGACCGATTGCACAAGTCCGCTGTTGCTCATTACGCAACTGTAACCGATTGACGCAACAACCCAGACAGCTCAGACAGCCCAAACGCACCTTGACGCGCCACGCGTTCTGGCTCATTCTGCTGTTGCGTATCGCACATCTAGTTCCGTAATACGCAACGGAGGGGTTCGAGATGATCACCGCTTGCGCCGTGGCCGATCTTCCGATCGGCGAATCCGTGCGTATTGATGGCGACGCGGCGATCGCCGTCTTCAACGCGGACGGCGAGTTCTACGCGATCGACGACACCTGCAGCCACCAGGACGCGTCGCTGTCCGAGGGCTGGCTGGAGGGCTGCTTCGTCGAGTGCCCGCTGCACGCCGCGAGCTTCGACCTGCGCACCGGCGTCCCGACGTGCCTGCCCGCCAAGAAGGCCGTCCGCACGTACCCGGTCGTCGTGCAGGACGGCGTGATCTACGTGGACACGGGCAGCCGCGAGGCCGTGGCGTGAAAACGGTCGCCGTGGCCGGTGCGTCACTGGCCGGGCTGCGTTCCGTGGAGGAGCTGCGCAAGCAGGGCTTCGACGGACGGATCGTGGTCATCGGCGACGAACCACACGCGCCCTAAGACCGGCCGCCGCTCTCCAAGGCGTTCCGTCGAGGCACGATGCCGGCTGAGGACCTCGCGCTTTCCGACGACGACTTCGGCGCCGAACGGCGGCTCGGCGTCCGGGCCGAGCAGCTCGATCCCTCGACCGGCTCGCTGCACCTATGGTCGTCGGCGCGGGATGGATCGGCGCCGACCTGCACGCCGACCACGGCGTCGACCTGCGCCTGGGTGTCGGCGTGGCTTCGTTCGCGCACAACGGTTCCAGGGTGATCGGTGTCCTTCTGCGCGACGGCACGCTCCTGCCCGCCGACGTCGTGGTAGCCGGGATCGGCGTGGAACCCGCGACCGGCTGACTAGCAGGCTCCGGTCTCGCGGTGGACAACGGCGTGCTGTGCGACACCGGCTGCGTCACGTCGGTCGCGTCCGTCGTCGCCGTGGGCGATGTGGCCCGTTATCGCACCACAGCGGGAAATCACGTCCGGCACGAGCACTGGACCAACGCATCGGAACAGCCGGTCGTCGCCGTCCGCAACCTTCTCGCGGGCGCGACCGTGGAGACGTTCCGGCCGTCCGGTTACGTCTGGTCCGACCAGTTCGGCGTCCGCCTGCAGCTCGCGGGCGAGACCGGCGGCGCGGACGAGGTGGCCGTGATCGGCGGGTCGCCGGACGACCGCGGGTTCGTCGCCAAGTTCCGCCGCGCCGGCCGGCCCGTCGGGCTGCTCGCCATGAACAACGGCAAGGTGTTCGGCCGTCTGCGCCGTCAGCTCACCACTCCTGTGTCATAGGCAGTCCAGCAGAGCGGCCGTCCGCTTCTCCAGGTGCGGCCGGACGTCGTAGCCGGTGAAGATCCACAGCGAGCGCTTCTCCATGCCCGCCAGCACCATCTCGCCCACGGCGTCGATGCCGGGCCCGCTCTTCAGGAACGCCGCGACGGCGGGCACGTAGTCGTCCCGCAACGCGACCGCGGCGTGCGACGCGCTGGTGTTCGCGACGATGTCCGTGTCGACCGGTCCCGGGCACAGGACGCTGACGTCCACGCCGTGCTCGGCCACGTTCAGGCGCAGCGACTCGGACAGGCCGACGACGGCGAACTTGGCCGTCGCGTACAGCAGGTTCGGGTCCGACACGAGCCCGGCGGCCGACGCGGTGTTCACGACGTAGCCGGCCCGGCGTTCGATCATGCGCGGGAGGAACGCCTGGATCCCGTTGATCACGCCGGTCAGGTTCACGGCGAGGGCCAGGTCCCACTTGTCGTAGGTCAGCTCGGTGACGGCGGCGTGCGGCACGATGCCGGCGTTGTTGAACAGCAGGTCCACCGGTCCCAGCGCTCGTTCGGCCTGGTCGGCGACCTGTTCGAACGTCTCCCGGTCGCGCACGTCCAGCCGGTACGTCTCCACGGCCGTCACCTGGGACAGCTCTTCTTCGGCGCGAGCCAGCGACTCCTCGTCGACGTCGGCCAGCGCGAGGCTCACACCCCGTCGCGCGAGCGCCCTCGCGATGCCCAGGCCGATCCCCCTGGCTCCGCCTGTGACGAAGGCGGCCGAGCCCGTCCAGTCCCGCATGGGAACACCTCTCTATGTTGATCTGATGACACTATGCTGGCCAACACAGTAGCCTGCTCAGCATGCATCCAATGCCTTTGCGCGAGGTTCTCTCCGCCGGCGGCCGCGCCACCGTCGGCGTCCTGGTCGGTCTGCAGGTCCTGGACAGCGTCGACAACGTGATGTTCGTGGTCTTCGCACCCGAGATCCGCGAGTCGCTCGGCATCAGCACCTCGGCCGTCGGCGTCGTCGGCGCCCTGGCCGGCGTGATGGTCGCCCTCGCCGCACTCCCGCTCGGTCTGCTAGGCGACCGGCATCGCCGCACGACGATCGCGGGCGTCGCCACCCTCGTCTGGGCCGCGGCCGCCGGAGTGCTGGGGACGGTCCAGCACCTCTGGCAGGCCGTCGCGGTCCGGGTGGTCGCGGGCATCGGCAAGGCCAACGAGGGCCCGATCCAGTCGTCGCTGCTGGTCGACGCCTACCCGCCGGCCGGGCGAGGACGGGTGCTCGGGCTGCACCGCGGCGGGCAACCGCTCGGCATCGTCACCGGTCCCCTGCTGGCGGCGGCCTTCGCGGCGGTCATCCCCGAGGAGCACGAGGCCTGGCGCTGGGCGTTCGCGTTCCTCGCCGTGCCCGCACTGCTGCTCGGCCTGGCCGCGCTGCGCCTGCCCGAACCGGTCCGGAAGCACGCCACGACGACACCACGAGACGCACTGAACAGTGTGAAGAAGATCCGCACGGTCGTGCGAGTCGTGGCCGCGCTCGGCGCGTTCGGCATGTGCGTGACGACGGTGCCGATCTACATGAACGTCATCCTCGAAGAACAGCTCGGGCAGAACGCGACGGCGCGCGGCCTCATCACCTCGGCCTGCGCGATCGGCGGACTCCTCGGCGCGGCGCTCGGCGGGTCCGTGAGCGACCGGCTGTTCCGGCGCAGCCCGCAGGCCTGTCTGCACCTCGCGGCAGGCGCGCTCTCCGTGCTGGGCATCGGGTTCGCGGTACAGGCGTACGCGCCGGACGTCACGACCTACGTGGCCGTCGGAATGGTCGTCCAGGCGATGACGTTCGCGGGCATCGTCCCGCTGAGCCTGGTCGTGGCCTCGGTGACGCCGAAGGAGTTCCGGGCGACGGCGTTCGCGCTGGTCGGCGTCGGCACGGCGGTGATCGGCGGGCTTGGCGGCGCGGCGCTCACCGGCGCGGCGGCGTGGTTGTGGGGCGACCAGGCCGCGGTCGCCGTGGTGGCGCCCGCAGCCTCGATCGTGGCGGGCCTGGTGCTGGCCGGGACCGCTCGGCACGTGCCGCGCGACCTCGCCGGGATCGTACGATGATCGCCGTGAACTCCCCTGGGCCGCGCCGGATCGACGAGATCGGCGACGAGAGCCGCCGCCGCATCCTGGACGCCGCCGAGGAGCTCTTCGCCGAACGCGGGTTCGACCGCACGTCCTTTGTGGACATCGCGAAGCGGTCGGGCATCAGCCGCGGTTCGATCCCGTGGCACTTCAAGAACAAGGACGGCCTCGTGATGGCCGTGGTCGAACGCGTGGTCGGGCGGATCTGGCCGGCCGAGCGCTACGAGTCCGTGCCGTCGCTGACCGAGGTGTTCGCGGAGACGGCCGAACTCCTCAGGAGTGGCAACTCCGCGCTGGTGTTCATGATCCTGGTCGAGGCGCTGAGCGACCGCGGCGTCGTGCAGGAGCAGTACCGGGAGTTCTTCGCCCGGCGGCGTGAGGGCATCGAGGTCTTGCTGCGCCTCAAACGCCCACCCACGGCCGATCCGGAGAAGGCCGCCGAGCAGGAGCGCACCGCCGCCGTGGCGCTGAACGGCGCGCTCCTCGGCATCCACCTGCAGGCGCTCGTCGATCCCGGGAAGGTCGATCTCGACGCGGCGCTGGTGTCGATCGCGACCATGTTCGACCGGAATCTCGCCGACGTGTGGCGCTAGGGCGCAGCCGATCGAGGACCACGTCGACGCCGTCGCTCCGCAGTAAAACCAGAACGGTTTCGGTTTCAGAACCGTTCTGGTTATCCTTGGGGTCATGACGGGCAGACGTGACCGCAAGAAGGCGGCGACCCGCAGGACCCTGGCCGACGCGGCCCTGAACCTCTTCCTCGAACGCGGCTACGACAACGTGACCGTGAAGGAGATCGCCGAGGCCGCAGACACCGCGGTCGCGACGCTGTTCGCGCACTTCCCGGCCGGCAAGGAAGCCCTGATCCTCGACGACAGCGGCGAACGGGAAGCCTCACTGACGGCAGCGATCCGCGAACGTCCGGAAGGCACCTCCCCGCTCGACGCCCTGCACGCGTTCTTCGCCGGCCGGGCGCCGTTCCGCGAGGACCTGCCCGAGGAGTACCGGCGGCGGATGGATCTGATCCTGGCCACCCCGGCGCTGTGGGCCTACGCCCGCACGGTCTGGATCGCCTGCCAGGACACGCTCGCCGCGCTGCTCGCCGAAGCCACCGGTCTCGACGAGCCGGACGACTCGCTGCACGTGCTGGCCCGCTACGTCCTGGAGACCCCCGACCTGGCCTCGGCCCGGCCCGATCGCACCGCCGCGCTCGCCGAGGCCTTCGCCCATCTCAAGCAAGGATGGCCCTCCCTGTGAACGTCCTGGTCACCGGCGGCAACGCCGGCATCGGCTACTTCACCGCCGAACAACTCGCCGAAGCCGGAGCGACGGTCGTGCTCGGCAGCCGTTCGCGGGCCAAAGCGGAGAGCGCCGCGGCGTCGATCCGGGCACGGGTCCCCGGCGCCGTCGTCCGCCACACGCCGCTGGACCTGTCCGACCTGCCGTCGTTGAAGTCCTCGGTGGACGGACTCGAACCGCTCGACGCGGTCGTGTTCAACGCGGGCGTCGCCGATGCCGACCCCGAGGTCCTGTTCGCCACCAACCACCTCGGGCACTTCGCGCTCACCTACTGGCTCGCGCCCCTGCTCACGTCCGCCCGGATCATCACCGTCGGCAGCTTCGCCGCCCGTTCCGAACGCCTCGACCTCGACGACCTGCGGTCCACCCGCGACCACGACCAGAAGCGCGCCTACGGACGCTCCAAGCTGGCCCAGATGAGCTTCGGCTTCGAACTCGACCGCCGCCTGCGCGCTGCCCGCGGCAGCGCGATGAGCGTCGTCGTCCACCCCGGCGGCGCCCTGGACTCCCTGACGCCCTCGCGACCGGGCGTCCACACCCGTCCCGCGTCCACCCGGATCGCCGGACTCCTGTTGCACGGCAAGGACGATGGCGCCCGACCGGCGGTGCACGCGGCTCTCGACCCCGGCGTCGAAGGCGGGCAGCTCTGGGGTCCGCGTCAGTTCGGCCTGCGCGGCAAGCCTCACCTCGAAAAGCCGCACGCGCACATGACCGACGAGCAGACCGCGAAGGTGCTCTGGGACAAGAGCTGCGAATTGACCGGCCTGGATCTAGGCGAGGTCCTCGGCCTGTAGCTCGGCCCGCGACGACACCCCGAGCTTGCGCAGCACTCGCGCCGCGTGCTGTTCCACGGTCCGCGGCGACAGGAACAGCACGTCGGCGATCTTCCGGTTGGTGTGCCCGGCGACCAGCAGCCGCGCGACCTCCTGCTCACGTGGCGACAGCTCGTCGCCGTACCCGCGTCTGCCCCGCCGCGACGGTTTGCCGCCACCGATGCCGCGCAACTGGTGCCGGCAGCGGGCCGCGTCACGGGTGGCGCCCAGGCCGTCGAACGTGTCGACGAGCGCCGACAGGATCTCGGCCGCCTTCTCCTGGTCGCCGGGCAGCAGGCAGGCGGCTTCGCGTTCGGCGACCAGCGCGGTGAGGTACGGCGCGGGCAGCGCCGTGTACCTGTCGGCGGCCTCCCGGTAGAGCGACACGGCGGGGTCGAACTGGCCGCGTGCCTCGGCGAGCAGGCCCCGGCACCAGGCCAGGGCGGCGAACGCCATCGGGGCGTCCCGGCCCGCGATGCCCGCGGCGATCTCCCCGATCAGCGTCTCGGCGTCGGTCTCGCGCCCGGCCGCGAGGAACGT
This sequence comes from Lentzea sp. NPDC102401, assembly GCF_044765805.1. Lineage (NCBI taxonomy): Bacteria > Bacillati > Actinomycetota > Actinomycetes > Pseudonocardiales > Pseudonocardiaceae > Lentzea > Lentzea sp. NPDC102401. Next base: position 119,408 of record NZ_JBIWKS010000005.1, read on the forward strand.
GGCCACGGCGACCGGTCCGAGTTCGGTCGCCCACACCCAGACGCCCTTCGCGCGCACGATCGCCAGGCCGCGATCGACGTCCACGCAGGCACGGGTGATCTCGTCCTGCGCCAGCATGGTCCGCGCGAGCGCCGCACAACCGGCGACGGCGACCGGAACGATCGACTCCTCGGGGGCGAACGCGCCGGTCTCGGTGAGGTAGCTGGTCGCCTCCGCCCACTCGCCGCGTGCCGTCGCGAGCGACCCCAGGATCAGGCACAGCTCGCTGGTCAGCGGAAACAGGTCGCGGTACTCGTCGAGCAGGGTCTGCGCCCGATCCGCGAGGCCCTCCCAGTCGCCGGTCAGCCAGTCGAGGCGGGCCTTCGTCGCGTGGGCGGTGCTCGCGGTGAACGGGGCACCGCACTCGGCGGCGAACCGCAGGCCGTCGCGCAGCAGTTCGGCGCACCGGCCGAAGTGACCGGTCGTGGTCATGGCGTCGGCGAGGTTGCAGTGGGCACGGGCGAGCTGGCGCAGTTCGCCGGACGTGGTCGCGGGCCGGAACCCCCACTCGGCCAGCACCGACGGGTCGCCCGTGTGCATCTTGGAACCGACCTCGTTGGCGTACAACGCCATCTTCTGCTCGGGGTCGGTCTCGTCCGCGCGTGCCCGGCTGACGCGGTCGAGCCAAGGCTGGACCTCGCTCATCGGGGTCATGCCGAGGTAGGACAGCCCCAGCACGGCCTCTCCGCGCTGCGCCAGGTCCGGGCGCTCGGTCAGGTCGGCGATCGCCCGTTCGAGCTCGGAGCGGGCCTCCTCGATCCCGCCGGCCTGGCGGATCAGCAGCACGCCCCGGTAGTGCCGGACCTGCCCGCGCGCGGCGGTCGACAGGCGGCGGTCGGACAGCAGGCGTTCCAGCGCCTCGGTCGGATCGAACTGGTCGAGGCCCTGGTGGGCGACCTGGCCGAGCTTGATCGCGAGCCGGTCGACGTCGGCCGCGGGCACGGCCGGGTCGAGCAGCAGCCGTTGCAGCAGGGCGGTGGCGGTGGCCGCGTCGCCGTTCTCGACGGCCCTGTCCGCGGCGGCCTCGCCGTAGTGCAGCCACGCCGACGTGCGCCCGGCACGTTCGCTGTGCTCGGCGAGCTGGACCAGCGGACGCGGTTCGACCTGGTCGAGCACCTCGACGGCACGGCGGTGCAGCTCCTGCCGATCCGGTCCGCTCAACGTGTCGTACACGGCCTGCTGGGCCAGCGCGTGCCGGAAGCCGTACCGCCGTGCGTCGACCTCGTGCAGAACGTGACCCGTCAGCGCGTGCGTCAGGGCGGCGCGACTCTCGCTGATCTCAGCCACCTCGCCGAGCAGTTCCACGGACGCGGGCGCGCCCAGCACGGCGGCGGCCTGCACCAACCGGGTGGCCGCGGCGGGCAAGGCGGCGAGACGCTCGGCGATGGCGTCGCGCAGCAGCACGGGCACGTCCACGTTGTCGAGCAACCGACGGGCCGTGGCGCCGTCCGCGTGCACGGCGCCGGCCGGATTCCGCAACGCCCGCAACGTTTCCTCGACCACGAACGGGATGCCCGCCGTGCGTTCGTGCAGCTTGGCAGCGAACTCCAGCGACACGGGTTCGCCGTCGAGGATCGCGGACGTCAGCGCCCGCACCTCGGCCACGTCGAGCGGTTCGAGTTCGAGCAACGCGCTGGTGATCCCGGTCGGCGGCCGGTACGCCGATCCCAGCGGGACACCGCCCGGCACGTCCTCGCGCCGGTAGGTGACCACGATGGACAGATTCGCGGGCGGGTCGCCCATCAGGAACCGCAGCAGCTGCCGGGACCCGTCGTCGGCCCAGTGCAGGTCCTCGACGACCAGCAGCACCGGCCCGAGCACGCCGAGCAGCTCGCGCATCCCGCGGAACAACCGATGCCGGTCGGCCCGCGGGTCACCGGTCGGAGGCGGTGGCGCGGGCAGGTACTCGGCGAGTTCCGGCAACAGTGAACCGAGCACACCCGACACCGGGCTGAGTCTTGAGTGGTTGCGCGCCAAGCGTTCCGTGCAGTCGCGCAAGGCCTCCAGCACCGCGCCGTACGGGAACGGCTCCCCCACCGGCTGGCAGTGGCCCATGAGGACGGAGATCGGGCCGAGATCCGCGTCGAGCAGTTCGCGCACCAGGCGTGACTTACCGACGCCGGCCTCACCCTCGATCATGATCACCGCGGGATGGCTCGGCACGGCGGCCCGCAGCGCGCCGAGCTGGTCACCTCGCCCCACCAGCACCGGCGAGCTCGTGCGCATCAGTCCGCCGGGGTCGCAGCGTCGCGCCCTGGACTTCGGTGTCCGGCTCATCCGCACCGATGGTAGGTGAAAGACGGGTATCCCTACGTAGCGATATCCGGATTGTTCGCCGTTCCCCGCCGCCCGATGGTGATCCGCACGTGGTCGCCCACCCCTGCCGAGGCGGCCCGAGAACGGAGAACCAGAGATGCGACTTGATCGCACAACACGCGTGCTCGCGGCGACGGGCCTCGGCCTGGCCGTCGTGGCCGCGGTGAGCAGCCCTGTTTCCGCCCAGACGGGTTCGATCCAGGCGGGTTCGATCCAGAAGACCGCCGACCCCGTCGCGGGCAGCTACATCGTGGTGTTCAAGGACGGCGCGAGCGACGTTCCCACCACCAACGCCAAGGCGCTCGACCTCGCCCGCAAGCACGGCGGCAAGGTCAGCAACACCTACGTGGCGTCGGTGCGCGGCTTCGCGGTGAAGCTGGACGAGGCGGCGGCGCGCAGGCTCGCGACCGACCCGTCCGTCGCCTACGTGCAACAGGACGGCTGGGCGCGGATGTCCGACACCCAGACGAACCCGACGTGGGGCCTCGACCGGATCGACCAGGCGAACCTGCCCGTCGACGCGAAGTACACCTACCCGAACACCGCGTCGAACGTGACCGCCTACATCCTGGACACCGGGATCTACAAGGCGCACACCGAGTTCGAGGGCCGCGCCAAGGACGGCTACGACTTCATCGACAACGACTCGGACGCCTCGGACTGCCAGGGCCACGGCACGCACGTCGCCGGCACGGTCGGGTCGAAGACGTACGGCGTGGCGAAGAAGGTCAACCTGGTCGCGGTCCGCGTGCTCGACTGCAACGGCAGCGGCCAGTACTCACAGATCATCAAGGGCATCGACTGGGTCGCGCAGAACGCGCAGAAGCCGGCCGTGGCGAACATGAGCCTCGGCGGCGGCGCGGACTCCACTGTGGACAGCGCGGTGAAGCGCGCCATCGCGGCGGGCGTGACGTTCGGCCTGGCGGCGGGTAACAACAACGGCGACGCCTGCCAGACCTCCCCCGCCCGCGTGCCGGAGGCCATCACGGTGGCCGCCAGCGACTCGGCCGACAAGCGCTCGATCTACACCGGTGGGCAGGCGTCGAACTGGGGCTCCTGCGTCGACCTCTTCGGGCCCGGCTCGAACATCACCTCCACCAAGAACGGCGGCGGCACCACGTCGATGGGCGGCACCTCGATGGCCACCCCGCACGTCGTCGGTGCCGCCGCGCTGTACGCGTCCGCGAACCCGTCCGCGACCCCTGCCCAGGTTCGCGACGCGCTGGTGAACAACGCCACGACCGGCAAGATCACCGATCTGCAGGGCTCGCCGAACAAGCTGCTGAACATCAGCTTCATCGGCGGCGGTGACCCCGACCCCGAGCCGTGTGCCGCCGCCACCAACGGCGAAGACGTGTCCATTCCGGACAACAACACCGCGGTCACGTCGTCGGTGAACGTCACCGGCTGCACGGGCAAGGCCTCGACCGGTACGAAGGTCAAGGTCGACATCAACCACCCGTACACCGCTGACCTGGCCATCGACCTGGTCGGTCCGTCCGGTGCGACCTACAGCCTCAAGAAGGCCAAGGGCGCCACCTCGTCCGCCGGTGTGCACGAGACCTTCACGGTCGACGCGTCCACCGAGAACCGCAACGGCACGTGGAAGTTGCAGGTGACCGACGTCTGGACCTACGACGCCGGGAACATCGACACCTGGACCCTGACGTTCTGACGAGCACCGGAAGGATTCCCATGCACCGCACCACCTGCGGGCTCGCCGTTCTCCTCGTCGCCTCCGCCCTGCTGGCCACCCCGGCTCAGGCGGCTGAGGCCGACTTCGTCAAGGCCAAGAATCCCGCGGCCGGCGGCAGTTTCATCGTCTCGCTCAAGCCCGGCGCCGCCGTCCAGTCGACGTCGAGCACGCTCACCCAGAAGTACGGCGGCAAACTCGACGCCGTGTTCTCCCACGCCATGCGCGGCTTCCAGGTCAAGAACCTGACCGAGGCCGCCGCGCGGAAGCTCGCGGCCGACCCCGCCGTGAAGGCCGTCTACCAGGACGGCACCGCGAAGGCGCTGGACGTGCAGGACAACCCGACGTGGGGCCTGGACCGCGTGGACCAGGCATCGCTGCCGCTGGACAAGAAGTACAACTACCCCAGCGGCGGGGCGTCGAACGTGACGGTCTACATCACCGACACGGGCGTGAAGACCGGTATCGCCGACTTCGAGGGCCGTGCGTCCGTGGGTGCCGACTTCATCGAGGACGGCCAGAACGGCCAGGACTGCTCGGGCCACGGCACGCACGTGGCGGGCACGGTCGGGTCGAAGACCTACGGCGTGGCGAAGAAGGCCAAGCTGGTCTCGGTCCGCATGCTCGGCACCAGCTGCAGCCTCAACGGCCCGGACTCGGCGGGCGTCAAGGCCATCGAGTGGGTCACGGCCAACGCGCAGAAGCCCGCCGTGGTCAACGCCTCCTGGACCTTCGACACCGCCGACATCGGCAACGACGCCATCGCCGGCATGGTCGCCTCCGGCGTGCAGATGGCCGTGGCGTCGGGCAACAGCTCGACGGACGCCTGCTCCACCGGCCCCGCCAAGATCGCGTCACTGATCACGGTGAACGCGACCTCGTCCAACGACGCGCGTGCCTCGTTCTCGAACTACGGCACCTGCACGGACATCTTCGCGCCGGGTGACAACATCACCTCGCTCGGACTGAACGGCGGCAGCACCAACATGTCCGGCACGTCCATGGCCACCCCGCACGTCGCGGGGGTCGCGGCCCTGTACCTGTCGGCCAACCCGTCCGCGAGCCCACAGACCCTGCGCGACGCCCTGGTGAACAACGCCACCTCCGGCAAGGTCACCAACCCGGGTTCCGGTTCGCCGAACAAGCTGCTGTACAGCGGTTTCATCGGCGGCGGACCCAACCCCGAGTGCGGCCCCGGCACGAACGGCGACGACGTGTCCATTCCGGACGCCGGGTCTGCTGTCTCGTCGTCGGTGACGATCTCGGGCTGCACCGGCAACTCCACGGCCTCGGCCACCGTCAAGGTCGACGTCAACCACACCTACACCGGCGATCTGGCCGTCGACCTGGTCAGCCCGTCCGGCAAGTCCTACGTCCTCAAGAAGGCCGGCGGGGCTTCGTCCTCCTCCGGCATCCACGAGACCTACACCGTTGATCTCTCCTCGGAGGCGCGCAACGGCACGTGGAAGCTGCAGGTGAAGGACATCTACACCTACGACACCGGCAACATCGACTCCTGGACCCTCGCGGTCTGATTGTCGCGCAACGGAACGAGCCCCGGAGCCGATGTGGCTCCGGGGCTCTTCCCTGCTCCCTAAAGGGGTCTAGCGGGTGACGGTCAGCGTGAACGTCGTCGTGCCGGTCTTGCCGTCGGCCGAGGTGGCCTTGACGGTGATCGGGTAGGTGCCGGGCGGGGTGGAGAAGTTCGTGAAGATCCAGACGTTGCTGCTGCCGTTCTGGCCGACCGTGGCCGGGTTGAACGAGAGCTGCGCGCCGGTGGGCACACCGGACGCGGTGAGCGTCAGGTTTCCGTTGCCACCGCTGGCCTTCACGACGGTCTGGCCGAGCAGGCCCTGCTTGACGGTGGCGGACGACGGCGACGCGGTCACCGTGACCTCACCGGTCGGCGGGTCGGTTCCCTCGACCGTGAGCGAGACCGTCGTGGTGGCGGTCTTCCCGCCCGCGTCGGTACCGGTGACCGTGATGCTGGAGGTACCGGCGGTCGCGGTGCTGGAGACGTCCAGCGTCAGCTTCGACGAACTGCCCGCGCCGACCGAGGTCGGCTGGAAGGTGGCCTTCACGCCGGACGGGACGCCCGAAGCCGAGAGGGTGATCGTCTGGCCGTCACCGTTCGACGAGATGGTGGTGGAGACGTACTTTCCCTTGGCCGCCTTGACACTGCTCGGCGAGGCTCCCAGCGTGAAGTCGCCCGGCTGCGGGTCGCCACCACCGGTGACGGTCAGCGAGTACTTGCCGGACGCCGTCTTGCCGCTCGACGTGGTGCCGGTGATCGAGACCTCGTAGGTGCCGTTCGGCGCCGACGTGCTCGCGTCGAACGTGACCTTGGCCGAGTTGCCGGTGGTCACCGACGTCGGCTGGAAGACCGCCTTCACGCCGCTGGGCAGCCCGGACGCGGACAGCGTGGCGTTCTCCGCGCCACCGGAACCGGCCGTGGTGGTGATGCCCGCGGACACCGTCTTGCCGGCCGCCACCGAACCGCTGCCCGGCGCGACGGTCAGCCCGAAGTCGCCGACCGGGGGCTGCTCGCCGACCTCGGTCTTGACCCAGTCGCCCATCTCGTTGTCGAGGCGGCCGTAGATCGAGTACCACTTGAAGTCCGACCGGCTCCAGGACGCGACGCCGTAGATCTTGCCGTCGAAGACCAGCGGGCCGCCGCTGTCACCGGGCAGGATCGTGATCCGGCCGTCGGAGTACCCGGCGCAGATCATGTACGCCGACTTGAAGCCCGCACCGACGCCCTGGCAGACGCTGTCGCCGTTGACGACCGGCAGGCTCGCCTTGTCGAGGGTGACGTCCTGCGAGTTGTCGTTGAAGTCCTTCTTGCCGTAGCCGAAGCCCAGACCCGTCTTGCCTGGAGCCGCACCACCGGCGTCGGCGGAGGTGGCGAACTTCGGGTACGCGGCACCGCCCTTCAGAGCGATGTCGCGGTCCACGGTCACGACGGCGACGTCGTAACCCTGGTCGAAGTTGACGTACTTCGGGTGCTTCTTGTAGCTGACGACGTTCACGGCGAAACCGGTGCCGGCGCCGCCCTGGTAGTCCTTGAGGTCGTCGAGCCCGTAGACGAACTTCTTCTCCCCCTGGGCATCCGCGCAGTGCGCCGCGATCAGGATCTTGCGCGGCGCCACGACCGTGCCGGTGCAGGTCTGTCCCTCCGGCCGGGTGCCGCCGGCGCGGATTCCCGCGATGATGCCGGGGAACTCGCTCACGGTGGCGTTCTGCCCGCCGGCGAACATGGGCGAGGCGTCACCGAGGTTCGCGGGGACGGTGTCCCCCAGGTAGTTCGCCGCAGGGGCGTTCGGCGGTGCGGCGTTCGCGATGCTGACGGGCGTCAGCACCGTGGCCGCGACCAGGGCCAGCAGGCCCCAGGACCGTGGTGTTCTCGTCACGTTGGTTCCTCTCGGATCAGGAACGCCCACCTCAGGGCAGGGGCGGCGGTCGTTCGCTGCGATCACTGTCGGAGGACTGCACGCGCGGAACAATCAGGGTCGGCATCCGTAGGGGTACGGAACTTTCTCCCTACGGACGGCGGAAGATCGTGATGGAGTGGCCCACGACGTCGATCGGCGTGCTCGTGTCGATCAACGCTCGGAGGAGGTCGTCGGCCTTCGCGATGGCCGTGTTGGACACGACGAGCAGCCCGTGCACCTGGTCCTCCGGCGCCTTGCGGGGGTCTTCGGCGCGAATTCCGTAGTACTCGGGCACTCCGGCGCCCTTGTAGACGAGCCACGTCCGTTCGCTCGGATAGCGCTTCAGCCGCTCGGCCAGCCGCCCCAGGTCCTGACCCCAGTCGACGTTCGAGTCGTGCAGGTGCAGGTGGGTCTTCGACGGGCCGCCGAACACCTCGTTCGAGTACGGCAGGTAGTACGGGAACGTCCACAGTGAACTGACGGCGACCAGCGCGACCGCGAGCGTGGCCCAGCGGCGGTGCGCGACCACCGCGGCGGCGACCGCGAGGAACATCGGCACGAAGATCGCGTACCGGACGCCGAGGTCGCGGCTGCCGGTCATGGCCACGGCCAGCAGCACGGCCGCGGGCGCCAGAACGTACGCCGCCGCAGGACGTTTGACCAGGGCGACGGCACCGGCGGCCCAGAGGAGCAGCGCGCCCAGCGGTGTCTTCACCAGCAACGCGGCCGGCAGGTAGTACCAGTGCGAACCCTCGTAGTGCGTGCCGAACAGGTAGCCGCCCCACACGCGGTTCTCGAACCCTGCCTGGATCCGCATCCCGTCGAGGTAGGGCTCGGGGAACGGCAGCCAGCCGACCGGCGCGGACGGCAGGTCCGGCGGGGACTCCCAGCGCAGCAACGGATCCACGGCGAGGTACGACACCCAGACCACCGCGAGCGCGATCAGCAGCACGGCGAGCGCGGCTTTGGCGCGGGCGTGCCAGAACACCAGGAACAGCACCACCGGGATGGCGGCCAGGGTGTTCATCTTCGTCGCGAGTGCCGCGCCGAGGGCCAGTGCGGCGAGCGGCAGGTAGAGCGCGGGGTGGGCGCGTGCCCGCCACACCAGCCAGACCGACGTGAGCACGAACCCGGCCGCCGGGACGTCCAGCGTGGCCAGCGATCCGTGCGCGATGAGGTCGGGCGAGAACGCGTAGAGGGCCAGCGCGACGAGCCCGCCCGTTCGGTTCGTGATGTCCGTGGCGAACAGGAACACGACCACGCCGAACAACAGCGTGAGCACGATCATCGGCAATCTGGCCAGCAGCAACAGCTTCGCCGGGTCGTTGCCCGACTCGTAGAGCACGTGCCGGCCGAGTTCCGTCTGGTCGCCCTGGAAGCCGGGGTCGAGACGCGCGTCGGCGAACGCGAGCCCGGTCGCCATGATCAGCTTGCCCAGCGGCGGGTGCTCCGGGTTGTACCGGAGGCTGTGCTGCTGCAGCTGGACGACCGACGCGCCGACGTAGACCGGTTCGTCGATGGTCGGCGTCTGCCGTACCGCCGTGGTGATCATGGCGATGGCCATCTGGGCCAGGAGCACGGCCGCGGCCAGCCAGAACAGCCACCGCCGCGGTGCTCTCACCCGCACGGACGGCAGGGGCACCTCGGCGGGGCGCTGGATCGTGGCGAGCGACAAGGTCGCGCGTTCCTTTCAGATGGGTGAACAACCCGACACCCTCCGAAACGGGACGCCCGCCGTTTAGGTTGCTCGGACCACTTCAGCTACAGATTGTTGCGAAATACCCTGTCGCATTTCAGCTACAACTTGTAGCTTTACTGGCCCCGGACGAGGGAGACCAGCCGTGACCACGCTCAGATCCACCCGCCCCGCGATGGCCGTCCTGGCGGCTCTGGCCGTCACGATCGGCGCCCTGGAAAGCATCCCGTTCCCCGCGCTCCCCCTGCTGCAACGCGAACTCGGCCTCGACCCCGCCCAGGCCGGCCTGCTGTCCACGACGTTGATCATCACGTCGGCGATCACCATGCCGGTCGTCGCCAAGATCGCCGACGACCGCGGCGGGCGGCGGATCCTGCTCGTGCTGACCTGGTGCATCGTGGCCGGGGCCGTGCTGTCGGCGTTCGCCACGTCGTTCCCGGTGATCCTGTTGGGACAGTTCCTGCAGGGGCTGGGCGGCGGAGTGCTGCCGGTGTCGTTCGTGCTGGCACGGCAGCTCTTCAAGGAGACGCCGGTCGCGATCGGCGTGCTCACCGGCCTGTTCACGGTCGGCAGCGGACTGGGCGTGCTCGCCGCCGGGCCGCTCGCCGACGCCTTCTCGCGGCAGTGGATGTTCCTGCTGCCCGCGCTGGTCGTCGCGGCCGTGGCGATCGTCGCGCCGGTCGCGTTGCCAGGACCCGGGCAGGTGAGGCGAACCCGGCTGGACTGGCTGGGCGGAGCGTTGCTGGCACTCGCGCTCGCCACGCTCATGCTCGCGCTCTTCCTGGCGCCACAGGGACTTGCGACCGCCGCCGTGCTGCTCGTGCTGACGGCCGCGTTCGGTGCCGGGTGGGCGATGGTCGAACGCCGTGCCGAACATCCGCTGGTCGATCTCGGTGTCCTGCGGTCGGTGTGGAGGGCGAGCCTCACGTTCGGGGCACTCGGCGCGAGTTACTCGGCGACGTACTTCCTGGTGCCGCAACTGCTCTCCGGGTTCGGCGCGACGGCCAGCGAGATCAGCCTGTACCTCTTCCCCACCGTGCTGGTCGCCGTCGTGGTCGGGCCGTTGTCCGGACTGTTCGCACGGCGGGCGGGAACCAGGACCGCCATGGCCGCCGGCCTGACGCTCACGGCCGCGGGCACGTTGTTCGTGGCCGGATGGCACGAAGTGCCGTGGCAGATCGCGGCAGGGATGCTGGTGACGCTCGGACTCGGCGTCGGGACCGCGTCCACGGCCACCTACACCGCCGCGATCTCCTCGGTCGGCGAGCAGGACACCGGCGTCGCGGCGGCCACGTGCGGGATCGCGCGGGCGATCGGCGCCGCGCTGGGTGTCCAGGTCGCGGCGGCGTTGCTCACGGGAGGAGCGTCCTTCCGCCTCGGCTTCGTGCTGGCCGCGGTCGTGGCGCTGGCGCCGCTGGTGTTGCTGCGCGGGATCCGGTCACCGGAAAACCACTCCGGCGCGGCGTTGACGCGGGGCTAGCCTGCGCGAATGCCGTGGGGAGACATCGACGAGATCGCTCAGGACACCGGTTTCTCCGGCGTGGTGCGGATCGACCACGCCGGAGAGATCGAGTTCACGAAGGCCTACGGGCTCGCGAACCGCGCGTACGGCGTGCCCAACACCGTGGACACCAGGTTCGGCATCGCCAGCGGCGGCAAGGGGTTCACCGCGCTGACCGTGCTCTCCCTGATCCGCGAGGGCGCGCTGACGCTGAACACGACCGCCCGCTCGTTGCTGGGCGACGACCTTCCGCTGATCGCCGACGACGTGACGGTCGAGCACCTGCTCACGCACACGTCCGGCATCGGCGACTACCTCGACGAGGAAGGCGACTGGCAGGTCGACGACTACGCGATCGGCGCGGTGCACGCGCTGACCACGACCGAGGCGTTCCTGCCGTTGCTCGACGGGCATCCGGCGAAGTTCAAGGCCGGTGAGCGGTTCGGCTACTGCAACGGCGGTTACGTGGTGCTCGCGCTGCTGGCCGAACGAGCCACCGGGCAGGGTTACCACGACCTCGTCCGCGACCGCGTGCTCCGGCCCGCCGACCTGACCAGGACGGACTTCCTGCGTTCCGACGAACTGCCCGCCGACGCGGCCGTGGGCTATCTGGAAGGCCTCGACCGCTCCAACGTCTTCCACCTGCCCGTGCTGGCGACCGGCGACGGCGGCATCCACACCACCGCGGGCGACATGTCGAAGTTCTGGCGCGCGTTGTTCGCCGGCGACCACGCCGAGGAGGTGACGCGGCCGCGCCACGACGTTCCGGAGGAGTCCCTGCGCTACGGCCTCGGCTTCTGGCTGCACGAGACCACCGACACCGTGATCCTCGCCGGGTACGACGCCGGCGAGTCCTTCAAGTCCACTCACGACCCGCACACCGGCACCACCATCACGGTCCTGTCGAACACCTCGCCCGGCGTGTGGCCGATCGCCCGTGCGCTCATGTCCTGACGACACTGTTCTGAACGGGTGACGGATGCGAACATGTGTTCGTGAACACCCCGATCCTGCACGCCGACCTGGACGCCTTCTACGCGTCCGTCGAGCAACGGGACGATCCGAGCCTGCGCGGCCGTCCGGTGATCGTGGGCGGCGGGGTGGTGCTGGCCGCGAGTTACGAGGCCAAGGCGTTCGGCGTGCGCACGGCGATGGGCGGGGCGGCGGCACGCAGGCTGTGCCCGCACGCGATCGTCGTGCCGCCGCGGATGTCGGCCTACTCCGCCGCGAGCAAGGCGGTGTTCGAGGTGTTCCGCGACACGACACCGCTGGTCGAGGGCCTGTCGATCGACGAGGCGTTCCTCGACGTCGGTGGCCTGCACCGGATCGCCGGGCCGCCCGAGGTGATCGCCGCACGACTGCGGGCGACCGTGCTGGAGCAGGTCGGCCTGCCGATCACGGTCGGGGTGGCGCGCACGAAGTTCCTCGCCAAGGTCGCGAGCGGGGTCGCGAAGCCGGACGGGCTGCTGGTCGTGCCCGCCGATCACGAGCTGGAGTTCCTGCACCCGCTGCCGGTCGAACGGCTGTGGGGCGTCGGCGAGGTGACGGCCGCCAAGCTGCACGGCCTGGGCCTGCGCACGGTCGGCGAGGTCGCCGCACTGGGCGAGGTGGCACTGGTCTCGATGATCGGCCGCGCGGCGGGCAGGCACCTGTACGCGTTGGCGCACAACCACGATCCACGGCCGGTCCACACAGGACGACGCCGCCGGTCGATCGGCTCGCAACGCGCGTTGGGCCGCCGGGAACGCACCCGTGACGACCTCGACGCCATCCTGGCCTCGCTGGTCGACGGCATCTCGCGGCGACTGCGCACGGCCCATCGCGCGTGCCGGACCGTGGTGCTGCGTCTGCGGTTCGCCGACTTCAGCCGCGCGACCCGTTCCCACACCCTGCGGCATCCGACGACGGAGACCGAGGTGCTGCTGGCGTCGGCGAGAGAACTGCTCGGCACGGCGATGCCGTTGATCGAAGGCCGTGGCATCACGTTGCTGGGCGTGTCGCTCACGAACCTCCAGAACGACGCGCCGATGCAGATGACGCTGCCGTTCGAGGAGCAGAAGCCGGCCGCTCTCGACGCCGCGCTGGACGACGTGCGCGACCGCTTCGGATCCCGGTCGGTGACGCGGGCGGCGCTGCTGGGACGGGATCCGGGCATCTCGGTGCCACTGCTGCCGGACTGACGCCGTGGAGTGAGCGGCCGCGGCCTGCTCACTCCACAGTGGACCTGACGAGTCTGGTCAGACGAGGCGCACGGAGCGGGCCTGCGGGCCCTTCTGGCCCTCGCCGAGCTCGAACTCCACGGCCTGGTTGTCGGGAATGCCGTGGTGGTCGTACCCCTGCACCTCGGACTGGTGCACGAACAGGTCCGGCCCGCCGCCCTCAGGCGCGATGAAGCCGAAGCCCTTGCTGCCGTTGAACCACTTGACGGTTCCTCGAGTCACGTGCGTACCCCTATGCGTGAAGTGCGGTGGAGGCCGGCAGGTTCGCCAGGCCGAGCATGGACAGCAGTTCACGGCAGTCGACCGCGTCGTGGGAACGTTCCGCCACTCGTTTGGCGGCCTGACGCTGGTGCAGGAGCTCGGTGGTCTCGGCGTGCAGACGTGCCTGCGCGAAGTCTTCCGCCGCGTGGCGCGTCGTGCCGAATCGAGAAGAGGCAGAGGAGGAAAGGCGTTCCGGCTGCAAGCCGGTGCTCCTGTCTCCGGCCGGAAACGCCGGACCGGACGGGGGTCGGGGACCGCAGCGGCTGGTTGCCGTCCGCTGGTACTCCAACGGTCCCACAATAGCCCAATGACCAGCGGCGAGCACCAGGCGCACCGCGTAGGGTCGCCCCCATGCCCGAAGACGAAGGCGGCCCCGCGCTGACCCCCACGCTGGCCGAATGGCTCAAAGCCCGCGAGGAGACAGCCCGCCACCTGGCCGCCGGCGCCAAGCGAACGGTCGACGGGGAATGGGTGCAGCGGCTCGCCGACCTCCTCGCGACCGAGCGGTCGTGGCAGGACCAGTACACCGAACTGGTGGCCCTGGGCAGTCTCGACGGCCGGTTCCCGCCCTCGAACCGCTGACATCGGATCAGGCGGATCTTTACGACGTCGCCTTCTTGATCCACGCGCCCCGTGGCGTGCCGGGTCGTCGAGGTCCGCGACCAAAAGACCGGTCCGTCAAGTTCTTGCGTGATCTTGTTGACATCTTGCACTCTGGAGTCGAATCGCCGACAAAGGAGTTCGCGATGTCCCTGTCACGCCGAACACTGCTCAGCACCGCGCTCGCCGCTCCCGCGCTGGGGCTCCTGCCCGCCCCAGCGCGCGCGGCCGGCCCTCCCGGCGACGTCGTCGGCAAGATCACCGTCGGGTACCAGGGCTGGTTCGCCTGCCGCGGCGACAACTCCCCCATTGACGGCTGGTGGCACTGGAACGACGACTGGAGCCGGCCGCCCGCACCGCCCACCAGTTCGATCGTCGCCTGGCCTGACATGCGCGACTACGCCCGCACCTACCAGACCGCGTTCGCGAACCTCGGCGACGGACGGCCCGCCACGCTCTTTTCGAACTACGACCGGCAGACCGTCGACGTCCACTTCCAGTGGATGCGGGACAACAACATCGACACGGCGGCGTTGCAGCGCTTCAACCCGACCGGCGGTGAGGGCCCGATCCGCGACGCCGTGACCGCGCACGTCCGGCCGGCCGCGGAGGCGGCCGGGCGGAAGTTCTACATCATGTACGACGTCACCAACTGGACGAACATGCAGTCGGAGATCAAAGCCGACTGGCTGAACAAGATGTCCGCGTACACGTCCTCCCCCGCCTACGCCCGGCAGAACGGCAAACCCGTCGTCTGCGTCTGGGGTTTCGGGTTCAACGACCCCGGCCGGCCGTTCGGACCGGAGGCCTGTCAGGACGTGATCGACTGGTTCAAGGCGCGCGGCTGTTACGTGATCGGCGGCGTCCCGACCCACTGGCGGCTGGAGATCGAGGACTCGCGGCAGGGTTTCGCGGGCGTGTACCGGTCGTTCGACATGATCTCGCCGTGGATGGTCGGCCGGATCGGCACCCCGGCGGACTCGGATCGCTTCCACACCAACGTCAACAGTCCCGATCAGGCCGAGTGCGACGCGCGCGGGATCGACTACCAGCCGTGCGTGCTGCCGGGCGACGTGGGGTCGCGGCAACGACTGCACGGCGACTTCATGTGGCGGCAGTTCTACAACATGGTCCGCCTTGGCGCACAAGGCATCTACATCTCGATGTTCGACGAGTTCAACGAGGGCAACCAGATCTGCAAGACCGCCGAGACGCTGGCCGACGTGCCGGTCGGTTCCGGTTACCTCGCACTGGACGAGGACGGCACGCGTTGCTCGGCCGACTACTACATGAGGCTCACGGGCGACGGCGGCAGGATGCTCAAGGGTCAGATCGCGCTGACCGCCACCAGGCCCACCCAGCCGTGGGTCGGCGGGCCGCCTGCCCCGGACGTCGACCTGGCCGCCGGACGCCCGACGACCCAAAGCTCGCAGACCCAGCACTACGGCAGCGGGTTCGCGGTCGACAACGACCCGAACTCCTACTGGGAGAGCGCGAACAACGCCTTCCCGCAGTGGATCCAGGTCGATCTCGGGGCGGCCCAAGCCTTGAGGCGCGCGGTGCTCACGCTCCCACCGAACACGGCGTGGGGACGGCGAACCCAGACCGTGACGATCGAGGGCAGTACCGACGGCCAGACGTTCAGCCCGCTCGCGCAATCGACCGGGTACGTTTTCGACCCCGCGACCGGGAACTCGGCCACGGCCGCACTTCCGGGCGCCCAGGCCCGTCACGTCCGGCTCACGTTCACCGGAAACACGGGCTGGCCCGCGGGTCAACTGTCGGGACTCAAGCTCTACGCCTGAGCACGCCCGCGGGTTCTCGCCGGATGGGCGCTGTACAACTAGAACGTGTTCTAGGTAATCTGCACCACATGATCGCCACAGTGGTGTGGGGCACGGGAAACGTCGGCCGGGCCGCCATTCGCGCCGTCGACGCCCATCCGGCGCTGAAACTGACGGCCGTGGTCGTCCACAACCCGGAGAAGGTCGGCCGCGACGCGGGCGATCTCGCGGGGCTGGACACCGAACTCGGTATCACGGCGACGAACGACATCGACGCGGTGCTCGCCGCGAGCCCGCGCGCGGTGGTGTACGCGGCGTCCGGCGACATCCGCCCGGACGACGCGCTCGCCGACATCACCAAGGCGATCAGGGCGGGCGCGGTGGTCGTCACGCCGTCCCTCTACGCGCTCTACGACCCGCGCAGCGCCCCACCGGAGCTTCGAGAACCTGTTCTCGAAGCGATCGAGGAGGGCGGCGGCTCGCTGTTCGTCTCCGGCGTCGACCCCGGCTGGGGCAACGACGTGCTGCCGTTGATGATCAGCGGCCTGGGCAGCACGATCGACGCGGTCCGCTGCCAGGAGATCTTCGACTACTCCACCTACGACCAGCCGGACGCGGTGCGGTGGCTGATCGGATTCGGCCAGCCGCTCGACTACCAGGCGCCGATGCTGATGCCGACGGTGCCGACCATGGTGTGGGGCGGGCAGATCCGCTTGCTGGCGCGGGCTCTCGGCGTGGAGCTCGACGAGATCCGCGAGACCGTCGACCGGCGCGCGCTCGACGAGACCGTGACGACGCGGACCATGGGCGAGTTCGAGAAGGGCACCCAGGGCGCGATCCGGTTCGAGGTGCAGGGAATCGTGGGCGGCGAGCCGTTGATCGTCATCGAACACGTCACGCGCATCCACAACTCGTGCGCCACGGACTGGCCGATGCCGCCGTCCGGCGACGGCGCGCACAAGGTGATCATCGAGGGCCGGCCGCGCATCGAGGTGTCGGTCGAGGCCGTCGACGAGGGCGAGAACCGGTCCGCGGGCGGCAACGCCACGGCGGTCGGCCGCATCGTCAACGCGATCGACTGGCTGGCCGGCGCGGATCCCGGTCTCTACGACGCGCTCGACGTCCCGTTGCGTCCCGTCGCGGGCAAGCTCGGAAGGAGCAGGCCGTGAACATCGACATTCCCGAGGGCAAGGACCCCATCGGGTACGTGTGGGGCGAACTGGTGCCCGGCATCGGCATCTCCGCCGCGAACCTCTCGCTCGCCGTCTACCAGCACACCACGCTGGGACTGCGCGAGTTCGAGGCGGCGCGGCTGCGGATCGCGCAGATCAACGGCTGCCTGTTCTGCCTCGACTGGCGGACCGAACGCGACGGAGTGAAGGTCGAGGACGACTTCGTCGACGCGGTGACCCAGTGGCGCACCACCGACGCCTTCGACGACCGGGCGAGGCTGGCCGCGGAGTACGCCGAGCGGTACGCACTGGATCACCACGGTCTCGACGACGAGTTCTGGTCCCGCATGACCGCTCACTACAGCCAGGTCGAGATCGTGGAACTCACCATGAGCATCGGGGCCTGGCTCGTGTTCGGCAGGCTGAACCGGGTGTTCGGCCTCGACGCGATGTGCGTGCTGCCGAAGTTCTGAGGAGTCCGAACCGGACCGTTCAGAGGTCGGTGGCGATGATCTTCTCGATGTTCCTCTCGGCCAGCGCCGTGATCGTGACGAACGGGTTCACCACGGTGCTGCCGGGGATCAACGACCCGTCGATGACGTACAGCCCCGGATAGCCCTGCAGGCGACCGTAGTTGTCGGTGGCCTTGTTCAGGATCGCGCCGCCGAGCGGGTGGTAGGTCAGGTGGTCGCCCCAGATCTTGTACACGCCGAAGAGGTCGGTCCGGTAGATCGTCCCCTCCTTTGAGTTGATCTTGTCGAAGATGGACTTGGCGGCGTTGATGGAGACGCTCTTCCACGCGGTCTGCCAGTTCAGGTCGACCTTGCCCGCGGCGGCGTTCCAGGTGAACTGGGCGCGGTTCGGGGTCTTCGTGATCGACAGGTAGAACGACGCGTAGGTCTCGATGCCGGTCGGCAGTGGCGCCACCTCGGCGAACGCGCCGCCGGCCGCCCAGTTGTCGATGCCCAGGGTCGGGATGGACGACTGCAGCGCTCCGGTCGGGTCCCACAGGTGGTTGGCCCGGCCGCACATGACGTTGCCGTTGTCACCCCAGCCCTTGCCGACCTCCCCGTTCAGGTTCGGCAGCGCGCCGGTGGCCTTGAGCTTGACCAGCAGCTTGCTCGTTCCGACACTGCCCGCCGCGAAGAACACCTTCGCCGCCGTGACCTCCTTGACCGCGATCGGGTCGCCGTTGGTGTTGAGCTGCTCGATGGTGACCTTGTAGCCACCCGTCGCGGGCACGACGTCGACGACCCGGTGCAGCGGCGAGATGGTGACGCGCCCGGTCGCCCTGACCTTCGTGAGATAGGTCTTCTGCAACGACTTCTTGCCGTAGTTGTTGCCGTAGAGGATTTCCCCCACCAACGCCGACTTCGGAACGGTCCCGGCCGCCTCCTGCTCCATGTAGTTCCAGTCGTACACGGTGGGCACGAACACGTACGGGAAGTTCGACCGCTGGGCGTGCTTCCGGCCGACCCGCGCGTACTGGTAGGCGTCGGTCGTGTCGAACCAGGCCGGCCGGATCATGTTGACGCCGAGCTCGGCGTTGGCGCGCGGGTAGTAGGTGCTGTACATCTCGTCGGGATTCACCATCGGGAGGACGTCCCCGAAGTTCTCCCGTTTCGGCGTCACGGCCATGCCGCCGTTGACGAGCGAGCCACCCCCGACGCCGCGTCCCTGGTAGACGGTGATGCCGGCGAACTCCTCGGCGTCGAGGACGCCGGTGTAGCGCGGGATCGCCTTGTCGATCGGGAAGCCCAGGAAGTTGCTCAGCGGCTGTTTCGTCTTGGTGCGCAGCCAGAAGGACCGCTGATCAGGAGTCGTCGTGTTGGCGAAGATCTTCCCGTCCGCGCCGGGGGTGTCCCACGCCATGCCCATCTCGACCATGTGGACGTCGACCCCGGCCTGGGCGAGACGCAGGGCCGCCACGCTTCCGCCGTAGCCGGTGCCGATCACGAGAGCGGGTATGACCGCGGCGTCGGTGATCGACGCCGCCGCTCGTGCCACCGGAGTGACGCCCCCGAGGGCGACAGCTCCAAGAATAGAACCTGTTCCAGCTATGAACGAACGTCGTGAAGGACCCTCGAAACCGTTGTCACACGTCATTGTGTGGGTCATGTGATCTTCCTCACTGTGGGCGCATGAGAACAAGTTATACCGGCGGTTGTAGATCAAGTCACTACCTGGTAGTCCCGGTTCGCCCAGGTGCGTGGCGCAGGTGAGCGTCTTGACGACGAGATTCGGGTGCCACGCGGACAACCCGTACGGCCCAGTACGACCACACGATCCGGGAATGTCCTGCCACGCATGGCCGCCCGACAATCGAGCGATGCCCTCGGTATCTGATGGTGGTGAGGACGCGAGACCGAGCGTCCTGGTGATCGGTGCGGGAGTGTCCGGCCTGGCCGCGGCGCGCGCGTTGCGCGACCTGGGCCATCCGGTCACCGTGCTGGAGGCGCGGGACCGCGTCGGCGGCCGGATCTGGACCGACGAGCACGGGGTCGACCTGGGCGCGCACTGGATCCACGGCACGGACGGCAACCCGATCACCGAACTCGTCGAGGACCTGGGGCTCCCGTACAGCTACGTGGGCGGGGACAGCGCCTACACCGGCGGGTTCGACAGCCTCGACCTGTTCGGGGCGGACCGGCGGGCGGTGAGCCACCGCCACAAGAGCCGCACCCTCGAACTGGCCGACGAGGTGCTGCACGAGCTCGAACACCGTGCCGCGGTGGCGCGCAAGGGAGATCATCCGGACGTCCCGCTGGGCGAGGCGATGCGGCAGATCCTCGCCGAACGCCGGCTGTCCGTCGAGGACGAACAGGCCGTGCGGTATCACCTGAACGTGATCCTGCGCGAGGACGCCGCGGAGGATCCCGACAAGCTCTCGTTGAAGCACTGGGAAGACGGCTATCTCGTCTACGGTTACGGTGACAGCACGTTGCACCAGGGCTATCAGTCCGTTGTGGACGCTCTGGCCGACGGCCTCGACGTCCGGCTGGGGCACGTGGTCACGCATGTCGAGGAAGGGCGGGTGTTCACGGACCAGGGCATGTTCGAGGCGGACAAGGTGCTCGTGACGTTGCCGCTGGGGGTGTTGAAAGCCGGTGCCGTGGAGTTCTGGCCACCGTTGCCCGAGGCCAAGCGGTCCGCGATCGCCCGGCTCGGCTTCGGCACGCTGAACAAGATCGCGCTGCACTACTCCGCACCGTTCTGGCCCACGGACCAGTACGTCTTCGGCTATTTGTGCCGGGACACGGACCGGTACCCCACGGTCGTGATCAGCATGTGGAAGTCGCACGGCAAGCCGATCCTGGTGATGCTGCTCGGCGCCTCGCTCGGCCGTGAGATGGAGACCTGGCCCTCAGAAGAGGTCTCGGCGTACGCGACCGACGTCGTCCAGGACCTCTTCGGCGTGGACGCACCCGCTCCCGTCTCCGTTTCGCGCACCACGTGGTCGTCGGATCCGTACGCGCTGGGCTCCTACACCTGCATCGGAGTCGGCTCGTCGTCCCAGGACATCGCGACGCTCGCCGAACCCGTCGGCGACCGGCTGTTCTTCGCCGGCGAGGGTACGAATCCGTACCACTGGGGCTGCGTGCACAGCGCCTACGAGTCCGGGCTGCGCGAGGCCGCCCGGATCAGCGGCGACGCGGACCTCTACACCCCGCCCAGCGCCGGGAAGTCGCGTGCCCGGTCGCGCAACACCGACCGGATGCTGCGGTTCGTGCGGATGCGGATGAACCATCTCACCGCGCCCGAACTCGCCGAACGGGTCGCGTGCCTGCGGTGCGGCGTCGATCCCCACGGCGTGAGGTTGTTCGCGGCGCTCGCGGACTCCGAACTGGAGACGCTCGCGTCGATGTTCGACGAGATCCCCTACACCGCAGGCGATGTGCTCTTCCACGAGGACGATTCGGCGAACGGGGTGTTCCTGGTAGCGTCCGGGCGGATCGAGATCGACTTCGGCGGCATCTACGAACGCGCCGTGCTCGGCCGTGGCGCGTTGCTCGGCCACTACGACATGTTCTTCAACGCCCGCACCACGTCGGTGACGGCGCTGACCGACGACGTCGTGGTGTTCTACCTGGATCACTACCGCTATCAGAGCTTCCTGTACGCCTTCCCGGACGTGCTGATGCTGATGCTTTCGGACCTCGTGACGAGGTGGGAGCAGTTGGAGAGCGTGCTCGGCGCCGCGACCCTGCCGAAAATGAGTGGAGCGGTGGTGCCCCGGGTCGCTACCTTCCTGCCGGACTGAGTCGTCGAGGCTGGGACGTGCCGTTGTACACCGTGTGAGACCTCCCCAAGCACTTGGTTTTCGTTGCGCGACGCGTTCTTGAGCGCCGCGCTCCTCTTGCTGCGGTCTTCTCACCGATCGGTGTACTGCTGTGCTCATCACCTGGGCCGTCGTGCCCACCTGCCTTCCTCTTGTCCGCCGTCGTTGCCACGTGTGCGCCGCCGACCGCTTCCGGGCGAGCGGCAAGTTCCGCGTCAACGCCAACCACAAGGTCCTCGACGCCTGGCTCCTCGTCCTCTGCACGGGGTGCGGGGACACGGCCAAGCTCACGATCTTCGAACGGGCGCACGTCCGGTCCGTCCGGCCCGCGTTGCTGGACCGGTTGCACCGCAACGACCTGACTCTCGTTCCCGAGCTGTTGCAGGATCCCGTTCTGCAGCACCGCAACCGCGTCTCCCTCGACTGGGAGGGCGCGTGGCGGCTCGACACCGGCGGGTCTGATCACCTGGAACAGGAGGTGGTCGACGTGGCGGTGCGGTTCGCGGCGCGGATTCCGGTCCGGCCGGTGCGGCTGATCGCGGACGCGTGCGGCCTGTCGCGGGCCGAGGTCGAGCGGTTGATCGTCGAGGGGAAGGTCGTGTCGGCTATCCGGTTGACCGGCAAGGTCTCCGGCGACTTCACCTTCACGCTCAAGCGCTGACGGTTCCCGTCAGCGCGGCCAGTACGGCGGCCACGCCCGGAGGATCGGGCGGGTCGCCGTACGTGGCGGCGTGGATCTGGCGGTGGAAGCCTTTCAGTTCGGTGGCGTGCACGTCCGGCCGTCGATGAGCCCGCAAACCCAGTCCTGGCAGGATCGCGACCCCCGCGCCGGCCGCGACGAGGGCCTGGACGACCACCATGTCGTCGCTGTGCGAGGAGACGCGGGGCGTGAAGCCCTCGCTGCGGCACACGGTCTCCAGTTCCTGCCGGCACGCGTCGCACCCGCCGATCCACGCGGAGTGCCGGTGGTTCGCGAGGCTGTCGTCCGGTTGCCGGCTGATCAGGTGGATCGGGTCGTCACCGAGGTGGACGAACCGGAAGCCGTCCTCGACCGGGGTGTCCGCGTGCCGGAAGACGAGGGCGATCTCGATCTCGCCGTGCCGCAGCATCTGCAGCGCCTCGACCGGATGCCGTTCTACGAGGCTGAGCTCCAGCCCGGGATGCTTCGAGGCCAGGGCGGCGGCCACCTTCGGGACGATCGTCGCGGCGACGGAGGCGTTGGCGGCCAGCCTGACCCGTCCCGACTGAAGACCGACCTGCGCGGCCAGTTCGGTGGTGGCGGCGTCGACGCGGCCCATGATCTCGGCGGCGCGGGCCGCGAGCAGTTGTCCTTCCGGTGTCAGGCGAATGCCGCGGCCGACGCGTTGCACGAGCTTCACGCCCGTCTCCGCCTCCAGCCTCGCCAGGTGATGGCTCACCGACGGCTGGGAGTAGTGCAGTCGCTTGGCCGCTTCGGTCACCGAGCCGTGCCGGGCCACCGCCGCCAGCACCCTGAGGTGCACCAGGCTGAGCATTCATCAAGGCTATCAATGAGATCCCCGCGTTTTTGGCATTGGACGTCATGGATCGCGCGGTCCAGGCTGGATCCATGACCAAGGTGACCTGCGATCTCTCGATCTCCCTCGACGGCTATGCGGCGGGACTCGGCCAGACCGAGGACCGTCCGTTCGGGGAGGACGGCGGCGACGGCTGGGGCAGCGAGCTGCACGCGTGGATGGAGGATCCCGCCGAGCAGAGGTGGCAGAGGGACCGTCTCGCCGAGACCAAGGCGTTCATCATGGGGCGCAACATGTTCGGCCCGGTCCGCGGCTCGTGGGACCGCGCGTGGAACGGCTGGTGGGGCGACAATCCTCCGTACCACGCGCCGGTCTTCGTGCTCACCCATCACCCGCGCGAGCCGCAGCCGATGGAGGGCGGCACGACGTTCCACTTCGTGACCGAGGGCATCGCGGCGGCGTTCAAGCTCGCCCGCGAGGCTGCGGGGAACGGCAACATCTCGATCCACGGCGGCGCCACCACGATCAACCAGTACCTGACCGCGGGCCTCATCGACGAGCTGCGGCTGCGGATCGTGCCGGTCATGCTCGGCGCCGGCACGCGGTTGTTCGACGGCGTTCCCGGACTGAACCTGGAACAGGTCGACTCCCGCGCGGGCACCGCCTTCACGCATGTGACGTATCGCGTGGTGCGCTGATTGGAGTCTTGATCGCTCCACAACGTCAGGCCAAGGTGAGGAAGGTTCAGGTACCTGAACACCTCGGAAGCCGACGGCGTCAGACGAGGAGCACGAATGCGGAAACGCACGACGATCGTCCCTCTGCTAGCCCTGCTGAGCCTGGCCCTCCCCGTCCCCGCGACCGCCCAGCCCAACGGCACGGTCGTCTCCGGGCAGGCCAGGTTCCAGATCCTCTCCCCCACCCTGATCCGGTCCGAGTTCGCCGGGAACAGCACCTTTGAGAACCAGGCAACTTACAACGTTGTAAATCGCACGATCCCCCGCACGGCCTACACGTCCCGCGTGCAGGACGGGTGGCTGACCATCACCACCTCGGCGCTGACCCTGCGCTACCGCGTGGGCTCCGGGCCATTCCGCGCGGACAACATCGAGGTGAAGACGGCCGGCACGACCGCGTCCCCGTGGCGGCGGGTGGTCTGTGCGACCGGGCAGCTGTGCGAGGCCGAGGACACGCAGCGCGAGGGCGTGCTGGTGGCAGCGGATCACGCCGGTAGCACCGGCTCCGGCTTCGCCGCCGGGTTCTCCTACACCAACAACGGGATCACGGCGACCGTGCGCGCTTCGGCCGCGGGCCGGCACCGGGTCGTCGTGAAGTACGCGAACGGGCAGGGCGGCGACGGCAAGCACGAGAACCGCACGCTCCGGCTCGGCGTCGACGGGCAGGCTCCCCGTCAGATCACCCTGCCGGCGACCGCGAACTGGGACACCTGGCAACAGGTCTCCACGGACGTCGACCTGTCGGCGGGCGAGCACCGCATCTCGTTGACGCGAGGTGCCGCCGATTCGGGCAACGTCAACGTTGACAGCCTCGCGCTGCTCACCGGCGACCAGGCCTATCCCGGTGTGCGGGCGGTGGACGACTGCCGGTTCGGCACGAGCTGCGAGGCCGAGAACGGCGTGCTGAGCGGTGCGGCCAAGATCGCTGTCGAGCACGCGGGGTTCGCGGGCACCGGGTTCGTCGCCGAACTGGTCGGCGGCACGCGGCTGAGCCAGCGCGTCACCAGCGTGCCGGCGGCGGGCACGTATCCCGTGACGTTGCGCTATGCCAACGGTGTCGGCGGCGACGGCAAGCACGAACCACGGACCGTGCTGCTCAACGGGCAGGCGATCACGTTGCCCGCAACGGCGAACTGGGCCACGTGGGGTACGGCGACGGCGCAGGTTTCGTTGCCCGCGGGCACTTCCGACCTCACCGTCACGTGCCCGGCGAGCGGCTGCCACGTCAACCTGGACACCCTCGGGATCAACGCGTCGACGCAGCATCTCGCGTTGGGCGGTTATCGGCGCTCGCTCGACGGCTACAACGGCGACAACGGCGCCCCGCAGCTCACTCCGGGCCTGATGTACCGCGACGGCTGGTACCTGCTGGACGACACGACTTCGGCGCTGCGCAACGGAACCTCCCGAGCGGACCGGGGTGCGCAGCCGTACCAGGACGGGTACGTGTTCGGGTACGGCCAGGACTACAAGGCGGCGCTCGGTGACCTCGCGACGCTGACCGGCGGCCCGAAGCTGTTGCCGAGTTGGGCTTACGGCGTCTGGTACTCCGAGTACATCGACCGGACGGCCGCGGACTTCCGCGACCGGATCCTGCCCGCGTTCCGGCAGCACGGCGTGCCACTGGACGTCCTGGTGGTCGACACGGACTTCAAGGCGGGCAACACCTGGAACGGCTGGCAGATGGACCGGTCGAAGTTCCCCGACCCGCAGGGGTTCCTGGACTGGGCACATGGCGAGGGCCTGCACAGCACGTTGAACATCCACCCGAGCATCCAGGGCAGCGACCCCGACTTCGCCCGCGCGCAGGCGACCGCGAAGGGCAAGCTGGCCAAGGGTTCCTGCGCGGACTGCTACGTGTTCGACTGGGCAGACCCCGACCAGCTGCGTGCCTACCTGGACCTGCACAGGTCCATGCCCACCGACTTCTGGTGGCTCGACTGGTGTTGCGACGGCTCGGGTTCGTCGCTGCGCGGCGTCACGCCGGACACGTGGATCAACGAGCAGTACTCGAAGATCGGCTCGTTCGCGTTCTCGCGCGGCTTCGGATCGTTGCAGGCGGGCGGCTACAGCGGCTCCGGGCCGTTGCCGACCGGGCCGTGGGCGGAGAAGCGCACGACGCTGCACTTCACCGGCGACACGTCGTCGACGTGGGGCACGTTGAAGGGGACGATCGGCTACACCTCCGCCGAGGGCGTGGCGACCGGGATGTCGAACATCAGCCACGACATCGGCGGCCACAACGACACCACCGGCCTGCGCGGGTCGGAGCAGTACCTGGACAACGGCCAGGTCCGCTACACCACCAAGATGCCGGACGACATGTACGCGCGGTGGGTGCAGCTGGGCGCGTTCCAGCCGATCACGCGGCTGCACAGCAACCACAGCGACCGGTTGCCGTGGCAGTACGGCCCGGCCGCGCAGGCTTCGGCGACGAAGTTCCTGAACCTGCGTGAGCGGCTCGTCCCGTACATCTACTCGGTGGCCGAGCAGGCGTCACGAACGGGGGTGCCGCTCCAGCGGCCGACGTGGCTCGAGTACCCCGGCAGCCCGGAGGCCTACTCCACAGTGGACAGCCAGTACCTGCTCGGGCCGGATCTGCTGGTCGCGCCGATCACGACGCCCGGCGAAACCGGGTCGACGCGGGTCTGGTTCCCGCCCGGCCAGTGGACCGACTACTTCACCGGCAAGGTCTACCAGGGCAACACCTGGGCGACGGTGAGCGCGGGCCTGGACACCATGCCGGTGTTCCTGCGTGCGGGCGGCATGCTGGTCGAGCGCAGCAACGACGTCGCCAACGACGCCAAGAACCCGGCCAACGCCCTGACCGTGCACGTCACGGCCGGAGCGAGCGGCGAGTTCACGCTGTACGAGGACGGCGGGCGCACCCGGATCATCCAGCGCGGCGACACGATCGTCGTGTTGTCCGGCAAGGTGTCCAAGCGGGACTGGAAGTTCGTCGTGCACAAGGCGGACGGGTCCAGTCACGTCGTGCAGGCGCGCAACTCGCCGGCGGTGGTCAGTCTTCGGGCACCCAGGTGAGCAGCCTGACCTTCGCGACGGTGCGCACGTGCTTGCGCATCGCCGCGGCGGCCTTCTTCGCGTCCCCCGCGGCGATGGCCTCGTAGATCGCCGTGTGCTGCGCCAGTGACCGGGAGGGGCGCCCCGGCTGGCGCAGCGACTCGGTGCGGCTCTCGGTGATCTGCTCGGCGATGGTCTTCATGAACTCGGCGAGCAACGAGCTGTGGGCGGCGGCGGTGACGGCGGCGTGGAAGCGGCGATCCCCTTCCACGCCGTTGTCGCCGTCGGCGATCTCGTCGCGCATGAAGTCCAGCGCCGCGCGGATGGTCTCCAGTTCGGCGTCCGTGCGGCGTTCGGCGGCGAGCTCGGCGAGCTTGGTCTCCAGGGCCTCGCGGGCCTCCAGCACCTCGGGCAGGCGCTTGCGGCGCTCGACGAGCTGCTCGACCGGTTCGACGTCGAGGGTGTCGCGCACCAGGTACGTGCCGCCGCCGTGCCGTGCCTCGACCAGGCCCTGGACCTCCAGGACCACGATCGCCTGCTTGACCGACGCGCGGCTGACCCCGAGGCTGGCGGCGAGATCACGTTCGGCGGGCAGCCTGTCCCCCGCGCTCAGCCCGGCCTCGACCACGTGCGCGCGCAGGCGTTCGAGCACCTGCTCGTACAGGCGGGATTTGACCATGGGCCGCAGTGCCTCGGACATCGGCCCAGGATAACCGGTCAAGTGGCTCATCCACTAGGCCACCTCTTGACAGCTGCTGGACAGTGGGCGGAAAGTGGCTGAACCACTTGGCCACTGAGCCAGCTCTGGCCATCCACCCGGACAGCCCCAACGACGGGAGCCCTGCATGTCCGCCGAACTGATCTCGATACTCGTGCTGGTCGTGGTGTTCGTCATCGCCACGACCAGGTCGATCAACATGGGTGCGCTCGCCTTCGCCGCGGCCTTCGGGGTCGGCACGCTGGTGGCGGACATGAAGACCGACGACATCTTCAAAGGCTTCCCCGGGTCGTTGTTCGTCGTGCTGGTCGGGGTGACGTTCCTGTTCGCCATCGCCCGCGCCAACGGCACCACGGACTGGTTGGTGCACATGGCGATCCGCCTGGTCGGTGGGCGGATCGCGTTGATGCCGTGGGTGATGTTCGCGATCACCGGCGTGCTGACGGCGATCGGCGCGGTGAGCCCGGCGGCGGTCGCGATCGTGGCGCCGATCGCGATGGGGTTCGCGGCCAAGTACCGGATCAGCCCGTTGCTGATGGGCGTGATGGTGGTGCACGGCGCGCAGGCCGGCGGCTTCTCCCCCATCAGCATCTACGGCACGATCGTCAACGGCATCGTGGCCAAGGAGGGCCTGCCGGGCAACGAGATCGTGCTGTTCCTGGCCAGCCTAGTGGTGAACCTGCTGATCGCCGTCGTGGTGTTCGTGGTGCTGGGCGGCATGAAGCTCGCGAGGCAGCCGCTGGGCGCACCCGCGCTGGCCCGCACCGGTGGTGGCGAGACCCTTGGTGGGAACGATGGCGGGCGCGCGAGCAGCGGGGGCGGCAACGGTGGTGGAGAGACTCTTGGCGGGGACGACAACGGTCTCGGCGGCGGAGTCGGCGCCCATGACGGCGGGGGCGCGACCGCCCACGAGCGCGTCGCCCTGACCGCGCCCCGCATCGCCACCCTGCTCGGACTGGCCGCGCTCGTCGTGGCCGCGCTGGTGTTCGACCTCGACGTCGGCCTCGCCGCGATCACGGTCGCCGTGCTGCTCAGCGTGGTGTGGCCGGAGACCTCCAAGGAGGCGATCACCCAGATCACCTGGCCGACCGTGCTGCTGATCTGCGGCATCCTCACCTACGTCGCCGTCCTGCAGACGATGGGCACGATCAAGTGGGCGGGCGACTCCGTCGCGAGCGTCGGCGCTCCCCTGCTCGCCGCCCTGCTGATCTGCTACATCGGCGCGATCGTGTCCGCGTTCGCGTCGTCGGTCGGCATCATGGGCGCGCTGATCCCGCTGGCCGTGCCGTTCCTGTTGCAGGGCGAGGTCAGCGCCATCGGCCTGATCGCGGCGCTGGCGGTGTCGGCGACCGTGGTCGACGTGAGTCCGTTCTCCACCAACGGCGCCCTGGTGCTCGCGGGCGCGCAGGACGTCGACCGCGACAAGTTCTTCAAGCAGCTGATGGTCTACGGCGGGATCATGGTCGCGGCAGCGCCGCCGCTGGTCTGGCTCGCCCTCGTCGTCCCGGGAATCTGGTGAGTCCATGTTCGCCCTGAAGTCAGACCGCGTCGCCCTCCGCTTCGGCGACCACACCCTCACCCACACCGAACTGGCCGCCTGCGCCGGACCGTTGGCGCGGCAGCTGTCCGGTCTGCCTCGGGTGGCGATCTGGGCGACCCCGACCATCGAGACGTGCGTCGCGGTGGTCGCGGCCCTGCTCGCCGGGGTGCCCGCCGTGCCGCTCAACCCGAAGGTCGGCGAACGCGAACTCGCGCACATCGTGGCGGACAGCGCGCCCGCCCAGGTGCTGGCGGCTCCCGGCACGCGGCTTCCCGCCGGACTGGACTCGGTGCCGCGCCGCGACGTCACGCTCGACGGCGGTTCGTTCGCACCGTTCGCCGAGCCCGGCGACGAGGCTCCGGCGTTGATCGTCTACACCTCGGGCACCACCGGCTCGCCCAAGGGCGTCGTGCTGCCGCGCCGGGCCATCGTGTCCACATTGGACGCGGTGGCGGAGGCGTGGGAGTGGTCGCCGGACGACGTGCTGGTGCACGCGTTGCCGTTGTTCCACGTGCACGGGCTGATCCTCGGCGTGCTGGGCCCGTTGCGGCGCGGTGGCACCCTGCACCACCTCGGCAAGTTCTCCACCGATGGTGTGGTGCGGGCGCTCGACGGCGACGGCACGATGATGTTCGGCGTTCCGACGATGTACCACCGCATCGCGGAAGAGGTCGGCGGCGACCTGAAGCTCGCCAACGCGTTGAGCGCAGCACGGCTGCTGGTGTCGGGTTCGGCGGCGCTGCCGGTGCGCGACCACGAGCGGATCGCCGTCGCGACCGGGCAGCGGGTGGTCGAGCGGTACGGCATGACCGAGACGCTGATGAACACGAGCGTGCGCGCGGACGGCGACCGCAGGCCCGGCGCGGTCGGCGTGCCGTTGCCGGGCGTCGAGGTTCGGCTCGTGGACGACGCCGGACTGACGCTGGACGACGTCGGCGCGATCGGCGAGATCCAGGTACGTGGACCGAACCTGTTCACCGAGTACCTGAACCGTCCCGACGCGACCGCCGAGGCGTTCGCGGACGGCTGGTTCCGCACCGGCGACGTCGGCACGCGCGACGAGGACGGCTACTTCCGCATCGTGGGCCGCAAGGCCACGGACATCATCAAGAGCGGCGGCTACAAGATCGGCGCGGGCGAGATCGAGAACGCCCTGCTGGAGCATCCCGGGGTGAAGGAGGTCGCGGTGACCGCTGAGCCCGACGACGACCTGGGCGAGCGGATCGTCGCCTGGGTCGTGTCCGCCGACGTGGTGGCGTCGCCGGACGAGCTCGCCGACCACGTGGCGCGGCTGCTCACGCCGCACAAGCGGCCTCGGGTGGTGCGGTTCGTGGAGTCGTTGCCGCGCAACGACATGGGCAAGGTGATGAAACGTGCTCTGCGGACGTGAGCAGGCCCGTGCGGTGATCGGCAGGGTGGCGTCGTCGTTCGCCGAGCTGCCGGACGACCTCGGACCGTCCGGAGTGGATGGACCGCTCCGGTGGCCCGGCTACGGCGACCAGCTCTCCCGAGCGGCCGCCTCCACCGGTGAGCGCGAGTCCGTCGTCTGCGGGGTCGCCGAGATCGGTGGCGTCACGGCCGTGGTGGTGGCGTTCGAGTTCGGCTTCCTCGGCGGCTCGCTGGGCACCACCACCGGTGCCCGCATCGAGCAGGCCTTCACGCACGCCCGCGAGCTCCGCCTTCCGGTGGTCTCGCTGGTCGCGACCGGTGGCAGCCGCATGCAGGAGGGCACGCTCGCGTTGCTGCAGCTGTCCCGGATCGCCCGCCAGATCACGCTGACCCGCGAGGCCGGGCTGCCGCACGTCGCGGTGCTGCGCGATCCCACGACCGGCGGCGGCTGGGCCACGCTCGGGGCGGGCGCGGACGTCGTGCTGGGGCTGCGGGGCGCGCAGGTCGGGTTCGCCGGGTCGCGGGTGCGGCCGCCGGGGTACTCGGTGACGCAGCAGTTCGCGGCCGGGCTGGTCGACCAGCTCATGCCACCCGAAGAACTGCCCGGCCGGTTGGAGCGCTGGCTGCGACTGCTCACGACGTCTCCGGGCGGTCCCGCACCGGTGCCGTCGGCGCTGGGGCAGGCGACGTTGCCGAAGACCGGGTGGGACGCGGTGGTGCGCGCACGCACGCTGGGCCGTCCACGTGCCAAGGCCTACCTCGCCGCCTACTTCGACTGGCACGAACCCGTCAACGGTGACCGCGCCGGTGGCGTCGATCCCGGGGTGCTGTGCGGTTTCGGGCATCGCGACGGACAGACCATCGCGTACGCGGCGCAGTGCGGCACGGCGACAAGGCCCGCCGGGTTTCGCATGGCGGCGCGGCTGGTGCGGCTGGCGGACCGGCTCGGCATTCCGGTGCTGACGCTCGTCGACACACCGGGTGCGGCCAACGACGCCGGCGCCGAGAAGGCCGGGGTGGGTGCCGCGATCGCCGACATGTTCACCGCGGTCGCGGCGGCGCGGGTGCCGGTGACGACGCTGGTGATCGGAGAGGGCGGATCCGGCGGCGCGCTGGCGTTCGCCGCGCCGGACCGGATGTGGGTGACACCGGACAGCTACTTCGCGGTGATCTCACCCGAGCTGGCCACCGCGATCCTCAAGCGGGACCCGGCGCAGGCCAGGCAGACGGCGGACCAACTGCGGCTGCGGCCGCAGGACCTGGTCGAGCTGGGCGTGGCGCAGGGGATCGCCCAGCTCGACCAGTCCGCTGATCAGGCCACGGCCAGGTAGAGGAACGCCAGAAGCGAACTCGGGACGCAGATCGTCACGAGTCCGACCACGCCGTAGAACGGCTCCTTCTTCTGCACCATGGCGCCCAGCGCACCGACACCGATGAGCACGGACGCGAGCAGCAACACCAACACGACATAAGACATGCGAGATCCTCAGGAGTCAGGGGTACGGAGAGCCGGGAGCACCGCACAAGGCGGCGCCCGGCTCGACCACTGACCTGAGGTCGTCGCCTCGACGCTCTGAGCGCGAGCAACGATCACCTGTGACCGGGCCCGCGGCGGGCACGGGCCGGTCGTCGCCCCGAGCAGCGCCCAGCAGGCGTCCGGGGACGCCGTCGTCTGCACGCGGACCGCCGAGACCGGCGCGTTCAGCCCCGAACCCGGCTGGTCGGACGCGACCTCACGCGTGCTCGTGCCGACGAATGCCAGCAGCAGGGCCAGCAGGAGCGCCGGCCACCTCACTGAGCCGCTGCCCGCCTGCGGAGGAAGAACTCGCCGACCGGTTCCACGTACCGCGCCGCGATCGGCCCGATGATCGCCATCAGCAGCACGTACGCGGTGGCGAGCGCGGCGAGCTGATCGCTCACGTGGCCGGACGCGACGGCCAGACCGGCGATGACGATCGAGAACTCGCCGCGTGCCACGAGAGCGGCTCCGGTGCGGGCGCGGCCCATCGGTCCGATGCCCTGCCGGCGGGCGGCCCACCAGCCCGTCGCGACCTTCGTCACCGTGGTGATCACCGCCAGCAGCACCGCCATGCCCAGCACCGGCGGGATCGTGCGCGGGTCGGTGTTGAGGCCGAACACGACGAAGAACATCGCCGCGAACAGGTCCCGCAACGGTTCCAGCAGGCGGGTGGCGTTCTCGGCGGTGGAGCCGGAGATCGCGATGCCCAGCAGGAACGCGCCGACCGCGGCGGACACCTGCAGTTCCGAGGCGATGCCCGCGACGAGCAGCGCGGAACCGAGGAGCTTGAGCAGGAACACCTCGTGGTCCGGACTGTCCACAATGGCCGAGATGAACCGGCCGTACTTCAACGCCACCACCAGGACCACGGTGATCGCGAGCAGCGAGATGCCGACCGAGGTGAGGCCGCCGACGAAGCTGACGCCCGCGAGCACGGCGGTGAGCACCGGCAGGTACACGGCCATCGCCAGGTCCTCGAACACCAGCACCGAGAGGATCACCGGCGTCTCGCGGTTGCCGAGGCGGCCGAGGTCGCCGAGGACCTTGGCGATGATGCCGGACGACGAGATGTAGGTGACGCCCGCCATCGCGAGCGCCCCGACCGGGCCCCAGCCGAGCATCAGCGCGACGATCGCGCCGGGGGCGGCGTTGAGCAGGATGTCGAGGAGGCCCGCCATCCACGACTTCTTCAGGCCGGTGGTGAGCTCGGAGGCGGAGTACTCCAGGCCCAGTAACAACAACAGCAGCACCACGCCGATCTCGCTGGCGAGGTGCGTGAACTCCTCGATGCCGTGCAACGGGATCAGCCCGCCGGACCCGAACGCGAGACCGCCGACGAGGTAGAGCGGGATCGGCGAGATGCCGAATCTCCAGGCGACGCGGCCGAGCAGGCCCAGTCCGAAGAAGACCGCACCCAGTTGGATCAGGGCGATCGTGGTGTCGTGCACTGGCTCAGCCGCCCGTCAGGATGTCCGCGGCGGTGTCGAGACCGTCCGCGGTGCCGACGACGACCGCGAGATCGCCGTTCTCGAACAAGAAGTCGGGGCCCGGCGACGGATGCGCGTTGCCCGCCCGCACCACGGCCACGATCGACGCACCGGTGCGGGTGCGCAGCGCGGTGTCGCCGAGAGTGCGGGACGAGAACGCCGTGACCGGCAGCTGACGGGTCGTGATCCCGGTGATGTCGGCGTGCTGCCTGGCGAGCTTCGAGACGAGCTGCGGCGCCCCGAGCAGACCGGCGAGCGTGCCCGCCTCCTCCGGCGTCAGCGGGAGCGAGGCGGCGGTCGTGTCCGGGTCGTCCTGTTTGGACATGATGAGCTCGAACTTGCCGTCGCGGTAGGAGATCACGCCGATCCGGCGGCCGGAGCGGATGGAGAAGTCCTGCCTGACCCCTATGCCGGGCAGGGGCGTCACTTCGACGTTCACTCGAGTTCCTAGGGTTCGATGAGCCCGGCGCGGATCGCGTACCGGGTGAGTTCGAGGCGGTCCCTGAGCCCGAGTTTCTGCAGCAGGTTGGCCCGGTGCCGCTCGACGGTCTTGACGCTGATCACGAGCATGTCCGCGATCTCCTTGGAGGAGTGGCCCTCCGCGACCAGCTTGAGGATCTCCTCCTCGCGATCGGTGATCGCCTTGGCCGGGAAGCCGTTGCCCTCCTTGGCGCGGTCCAGGTAGTTGCGGATCAGCGAGTTCACCGCGCCGGGGTAGAGGAACGGCTCGCCGCGCATCGCGGAACGGCACGCCTCGACCAGGTCGCGGTCGGCGACGGACTTGAGCACGTACCCCGAGGCGCCCGCCTTGAGCGCCTCGAAGAAGTACTGCTCGTTGTCGTACATCGTGAGGATCAGAATCCGCAGGTCCGGCAGGAGTCTCGACAGCTCGCGGGCTGCCTGGAGGCCGGTCAGGCGCGGCATGGCGATGTCGAGGATCGCGAGGTCCGGCTGCTCCCCGCGGGCCATGCTGATCGCCTCGGCGCCGTCGCCCGCCTCGCCGACGACCTCGAGGTCCGGTTCGCTGTCCAGGATCAGCCGGACGCCGCGGCGGACGAGCGCGTGGTCGTCCGCGAGCAGGATGCGCACGGTCATTCGCTCTCCCCCTTCGCCTTGACGACCAGCCTGACCTCGGTGCCGTTCGTCGTCGATCCGACCGCGAGTTCGGCGCCGACCAGCAGCGCGCGTTCCCGCATGCCCCGGATTCCGGCTCCTTCCTGACTGCCGCCGATCCCCCGGCCGTCGTCGCGCAGCCGAAGCTCCACTTCGGACGGACGGGCGGTCAGGCTCAGTTCGATCTCCTGGGCGTCCGCGTGGCGCACGGTGTTGGTGAGGCCTTCCTGCGCGACGCGGTACACGACCAGCTCGGTCTCGGCGTCCAGCGCGGGCAGGTTCTTGTCGAACGACCGCCGGATCGTGAGTCCCGCCGGTTCGCCGATCTCCCGCGTGAGGGCCTTGAGCGCGCTGACCAGCCCCAGTTCCTCCAGCACGCCCGGTCGCAGCCGGCGGGCGATGCGGCGGATCTCGTCGAGCGTGCTGCGCGTGGTCTCCTGCACCTGCAGCAACTCCTCGCGGGTCTCCCGCGGCGACTGGTCCGCCACCCGCTTGAGGTTGAGCAGCACCGCCGTCAGCGACTGCCCGACCTCGTCGTGCAGCTCCTGCGCCACCCGGCGGCGTTCGGACTCCTGCGCGGACAGGGCGATCGCCGAGCTGTACCCGCGCTCGGCCTCCAGCCGGTCGATCATGGTGTTGAAGGTGGTGATCAGCTCGGCGATCTCGCCGTGCCCCGTCGCCCGCAGCCGAGGCCCGGGCTTGAGCAGGTCGATCGTGGTCATCGCGCGGGTGAGCCGGCCCAGCGGCGCGAGCCCCACCCGGATCAGCACGGCGTTCGCGATCAGCATCACGACCAGCCCCGCCGCCAGCACCACCACCTCGCGCAACGGCGCCGGCGTCGACACCGTGGCGGGCCCGAACACCAGCAGGGCGGCCGCCGTCACCAGGACCAGGGCGTTGAGCAGGAAGATCCGCCCGAACAACGACACGCGCGCCGCCTCTCCGTGATCACTTCCCGCCACGCCTGCGAGGCTGACTGGCGAGGGCGCCACCTGTCCATCCGTGGCAACACCCATGTTCGCGGGGCGGTGACAGGTGCGCCGGTCGGAGAGGTGGGGGCGGGGCTGGGGTGGGGACGGTCACGCCGGGTGAGGTGACGCGGGCCGCACCCGGCGGGGATCGCGACCGGTGCGGCCGGGGTGGTGAAGGCCGCGCCGGACCCGTGGTCGGGGTGGTGAGGGCCGCGCCGGACCCGTGGTCGGGGTGGCGACACCCACGCCCGGCGCCGACCGTCCGCCCAGGCCGGTGCCAGGGTGAGTGCCGTGACGGATCGCCAAGCCCCAGGTCACTGACGCATCGTGGAACGCGACGCCCTCAACCCCCAGCTGGGAGGCGCCCGATGACCACTCGCCAGAAGACCTGGCCGCTCCACCTCGTCGCACTCGCACTGATCGCCGCAGGACTGCTCGTGCCGCACGCGTTGCTCGTCGCCGCCGGACTCCTCCTGGCGGGTTCGGTCGCGCTCAGGCCGCCAGCGGAACGGTGAACACCCGCAGGAACGTGTCGAGCAGCTCGCGGTCACCCCGCAGCTCCACCAGGCCGTCCCGCATCGCCGCGATGATCACCCGGTAGGCCGCGAGCTGGTCGTCGGCGAGCTGGGGAACCATGACCAGGCCGGGCTCGACCGGGGCCGGGCCGAGGCCGGTCACCAGTTCGCCGTCGGTGATGACCGCGTGCACCACGGCGCCGCGGACGTGGATCTCCCAGGACGCGGTCAGGCCGGCCGCCTTCGCGGGCTGGAACGCGGTGCGGAGGCTCAGCACCGCGCCTTCCGGCGTGACGACGTCGCCCGGCTGCGGGTCGCCGAGCTGGGTCGCGCCCCAGCGCGCCAGGGACAGCAGTGCCGGCTCCAGGGACCTGCCGACCTCGGTGAGCGCGTAGACGACGCCTCGCGCGGGTGCCGGGGCGACCTGACGCTCCACGATGCCCGCCTGTTCGAGCTCCTTGAGGCGGGTGGCCAGCACGTTCGTCGGGATGCCCGACAGACCCGTCTGCAGCTCCGAGTAGCGACGCGGCCGGACGATCAGGTTGCGCACGATGAGCAGCGCCCACCGCTCGCCCACCAGTTCCAGCGCGCGGGCGAGGCCGCAGTACTGGCCGAAATCACGTCGCTTCACGCACTCACCGTAGCAAGCTTGCGCCATCGCAGCCAACTGCATGTTTCAAAGCGCACTTGCAAAAAGCAAGCGATCGCGTTTACTGTCGTCCGCACTACTCCCCGAACCAGAAGGAAGTGCGATGACCGCACTGCTCGATCGCACGGACACGGCCTCGCGCCGGCCGTTCCTGTCACGCGGCGTGGGCTTCGCGGGCATCTCGGCCGCGATGGTCGCGATCCTGGTGGCAGCCGGGGCGCCGACCCCGTTGCTGCCGGTCTACCAGCACCAATGGGGGTTCGCGCCGTGGGTGCTGACCCTCGCGTTCGGCGTCTACGCGTTCTCACTGCTCGTCGCGATCCTGGTGATCGGGTCGCTGTCGGACCACGTGGGACGGCGGCCGCTCATGATCGCCGCACTGGGCATCGACCTCGTCGCGATGCTGATGTTCCTGGTCGCGCCGAGCATCGGCTGGGTCATCGCCGCACGGGTCGTGCAGGGTGTCGCGACGGGAGCCGCTTCCAGCGCTCTCAGTGCGGCCGTCGTCGAACTCGCACCGGAGCGGTTCAAGAAGCTGGGCGCCCAGATGACCAGCATGGCGCCGCTCGGCGGGCTGGCGATCGGCGCGCTCTTCGCGGGTGTGCTGGCCGAGTTCTCCTCGAACGCGACGTTCGCGGTGTGGTTCGTGCTCGCGTTGGTGATGGCGGCCGGGACGATCTTCGCGGTGTTCACGCCGGAGACCGCGACCCGCAAGCCGGGCGCCGTCGCGTCGCTCAACCCCCGCATTTCATTGCCCGTGCAGGTCCGCAGGCTCTACTGGACCTCGGTTCCCGGCATCGTCGGCGGGTTCATGACGATGACGGCGTTCATGGGACTGGTGCCCGCGTTGCTGGTCGCGGTGTTCGCCGTGAAGAGCCCGATCGTCGGCTCGCTGCTGGCTTTCGTCGCACTCGGAGCGTCCACAGTGGCCTCCGCGTTCAGCAGCGGGGTGAAGGCTCCGAGGCTGCGGCTCGGCGGCACGATCGCAATGGTCGCCGGCGCCGTCCTGTTCATCGGCAGCATCGGAGCCGTCTCGCTGCCTCTGCTCTGGGCGGCCGCGGTCGTGGGCGGCGGCGGGATCGGCGCCTCGTTCGCCGGCACCACCCGCGGGCTCGTGCCCGAGGTCGCGCCGCACGAGCGGGCCGGTCTGTTCACCGCGATCTTCTTCGTCGGCTACCTCGCGATGGGCAGTTCGGCGATCATCGCGGGACTGCTCGTCGGTGTCGTCGGCGCGGCGCCCATGGCGGTCGGCTACGGGGTCGTCGTCGCGATCGTGACGCTGGTCAGCGTGGTCGCGATGGTGCGACTCAACCGGACGTGATCTTGTCGGCGTGGACGTGCGTGCGCACCCCCTGGGGATCGAACAGGATGAGCAGTTCGACCGCGCCGCCGTCCGCGCTGCCCAGCCAGTGCGGCTTCGAGGTGTCGAACTCGGCGGCCTCACCCGGCGGCAACGTCAGGTCGAGGTCGTCGAGCACCAGCCGCAACCGTCCGTTCAGGACGTAGAGCCACTCGAACCCGTCGTGCGTCTGCAAAGTGGGGTCGAGGGGCTGCGGGACGGCCGGGATGAGCATCTTGAACGACTGCACCCCGCCCGGCCGCCGCGACAACGGCACGAACGTCATGCCGTACTTGTGGATCGGCTTGAGGTGGATGCGCGGGTCACCGGTGCGCGGGGCGCCGACGAGGTCGTCCAGCGGCACGTCGTAGGTGCGCGACAGCGGGAGCAGCAGTTCCAGGGTCGCCCGCCGCTGCCCGCTCTCCAGCCGCGACAGGGTGCTCTCCGAGATGCCGGTGGTCGTCGCGAGGTCGGCGAGGGTGATGCCGCGGTGCCGGCGCAGCGTCCGCAGCCGTGCGCCCACCCCGTCGAGAACGTCTTCGGTTTCGCGGTTCACGACCGGCATCTTGCCACCATGGCAAGTTTTGGTGCCAGCTCTGGCAACCTCAGCCCAGGCTGGGCCCATGAAACGGCTCCTCCTCGCACTTCTGCTCCTGATCACGGCCTGCTCGGCGCCTCCGGAGATCCAGCCGCACGCTCAGGTCACCCAGAACGACCCGGCCTTCCAGAAGACGTTCCGGCACGAGTTCACCGACGTCGACGGCGTCAAGATCCACTACGTCACGGGCGGCAGCGGCACCCCGGTCGTGCTGATCCACGGCTGGCCCCAGACCTGGTACGGCTGGTGGCCGATCATGCCCGCGCTCGCCGAACGCCACACCGTCTACGCGCTCGACCTGCCCGGCCTCGGCGACAGCACCGGCACGCCGAAGGGCTACGACAAGGCCACGCTCGCGCGGTACGTCCACGCGCTGACCAGCAAGCTCGGTCTCAAGAACGCCTCCATCGTCGGCCACGACCTCGGCGCCGCCGTCGCGTTCCAGTACGCCAGCCAGTTCCCAGGGGACACCGCCCGCCTCGGCTACCTCGACCTGCCTCTACCGGGCCCGGCGATCGACGCGCGCACGTACCGGAGCCTGAGCTGGCACATCGCGTTCCACTCGCAGCGGCAGGTTCCCGAGGCGGTCGTCCAGAACGACGTCCGCGACTACCTCAAGCTCTTCTACCCGCAGGTCGCCTACCAGGGCAGCGCTTTCGGTGGCACGTCGACGAAGTCCCCGTTCGCGGACGACGAGATCGACGAGTACGCGCGGACCTACGGCAAGACGTTGTCCAACGGCTTCGAGCTGTATCGCGCGCTGGACCAGGACGTCCGCGACACCGAAGCCGCCCGGCCGGCCCAGGCCCCGACCCTGGTCCTGGCCGCGGAAGGCCAGGCGCAGGCGATCGCGGGCACGGCCGCACCGCGGATGACGAACATCGTGCGGGCGCTGGACGTTCCGCGCGCCGGCCACTGGCTGGTCGAGGAGAATCCTCAGTTCGTCACCACGGAACTGCTGCGGTTCCTCAGTTCATGACCGGGAAGCGGTCGGCCCACGGCAGCGCCTCTTCCAGCTGCGCCGCGAGCTTGATCAGCATCGACTCCCCCGCGAGCGGCGCGACGAACTGGACGCCGAGCGGCAGCCCGTCCGCCGTCCAGTGCAGCGGCAACGACAGCGCGGGCCGCCCGGTGATGTTCGCGAGTTGCGTGTACGGCACCCACCCGAGGTTGTCGGAGATCATGTCGTCGACGATCTTCGTGTGCTTGAGGAACCGGGCAGTGCCGGTCTTGAGCAGCACGTCCGTGGCCCGTTGCAACGACACCGGCAGGTCGAACTGGCCGACCTTGGGCGGCGGGGTCGCCAGGGTGGGTGTCAGCAGGAGGTCGTAGGACTCGAAGTACGTGCTCAGGCGGCGGGTGTGCTCGTGCCGCCGCTGCACGGCGTCCACGTAGTCGACGCTGCTCGTGGCCCGTCCCAGCGCGGCCATGAGCAGCGTGTCGCGTTCGAACGCGCTGTCCGGCGCCCCGGTCAGGCGTTTCGCGTCGGCGACCTTCCAGGCGAGGTTCACGAACCACGTCAGCAGGAAGTCCTTCGCGAGCGCGGCGTCGTCGAACGGCGCCTGCGGCAGTTCCTCGACGTGGTGACCGAGCTCGGTGAGCACCTGGACGGCGGACGCGACGGCCGCGTACGCCTCGGGGTGCGGGTCCGGGTTGATCGCCGACGGCACCCGGACGCCGATCCGCAGCCTGCCCGGCGCCTGGCCGACGCAGGAGGCGAACGACTCGGCGGGCAACGCCGGCGAGTACGGCCCGGCGAGCTCACCGCCGCAGATGACGTCGAGCATCGCAGCTGTGTCGCGAACCGTCCGCGACACCACGCCCTGCACCGCCGCGCCGTGCATCATCTCGGCGGTCTCCGGGCCGAACGGCGTGAGCCCGCGTCCCGGCTTCAGCCCGACGAGGCCGCAGCACGCCGCCGGGATCCGGGTCGAGCCGCCACCGTCGTTCGCGCCCGCGCACGGCACGATCCCGGCGGCGACCGCGGCGGCCGAGCCACCCGACGACCCGCCGGGAGTCCTCTCCAGATCCCACGGGTTGCGCGCGGGACCCCAGACCGTCGACTCGCTGATCGCCTTCGCGCCGAACTCAGGCAGGTTGGTCTTGCCGAAGATCACCAGACCGGCGTCGATCCAGCGCTGGACGACGGTCGAGTGCTCGGCGACCTCGTGCCCCTTGAGCGAGAGCGATCCGTTCGACGTGGGCAGGCCCGCGTGGTCCTGACCGAGGTCCTTGATCAGGAACGGCACCCCGGCGAATGGGCCGGTGAGGTCGTCCGAGGGTGCGGCGGGGACGTCCCGCACGATCGCGTTGAGCCGCGGGTTCACCTCGGCGGCGCGCTCCCGTGCCGCCGCGAGGAGTTCTGCCGCGGAGACCTGCCTGTCCGCGACGAGCCGGGCCAGCCCGGTGGCGTCGTACTTCCGGTACTCGTCGAATTCCACGCGCTCAAGGTAGCTGCTCGGCCACGCCGAAGATGGTGTCGCGCACGACCGCGGGAGATTCCTGCGGGATGAGGTGCCCCGCCTCCTCGGCGACGATCATCTTGCCGCGCGGGGCGGCGTCCATCAGGTCGGCCGCGAGC
Organism: Lentzea sp. NPDC102401; assembly: GCF_044765805.1. Taxonomy (NCBI): domain Bacteria; kingdom Bacillati; phylum Actinomycetota; class Actinomycetes; order Pseudonocardiales; family Pseudonocardiaceae; genus Lentzea; species Lentzea sp. NPDC102401. The sequence continues at coordinate 160,072 of NZ_JBIWKS010000005.1, forward strand.
TGGTTGAACACCGGGCGCCACTTCGCCATCCCCCGCTCGACCAGCCCCGCCTGCAGGCAGACCGTCGGCACGTCCGGCGTGCCCGCGGCCTGCACCCGGCGCAGGACCGGCAGGGCCGACCCGATCTGCGCCGCCTCCCGGCTGCCCGCCCTCATCGCCCGCGCGGTCGCGTGGTCGCGCGTCATGACCTCCACGTCGGCCGCGGAGATCTCCGGTGAGACGCCGTTGCGGAACGCCTGCCGCTTGATCAGCCCCTTGCCGCCCAGGCGCGCCACGACCGCCATCGCGCTGAAGAACCTCGTCGCGATCCTGGCGTTCCGAGTGGACATGATCTCGGCGAGGGTCGCGTCCACGAACACCATCCCGGCCACGCGACGCGGGTGCCGGTCGGCGAACACCCGGATGATCGGGCCGCCCCAGCTGTGCCCGACGAGCACCACCGGTTCGGTCTCGCCCAGCGCGTCGAGCAACGCGGTCAGGTCGTCCACGATCCGTTCGAGCGTGCGGTCGTGCGGGTCGACGTCGCTGCCGCCGTAGCCCGCGCGGTCGTAGGAGAGAGTGCGGTGGCGGGCGCTCACCTCGCGCTGGGTGTGGATCCAGGACGAGCCGGGCGCGCTCATCCCGGCCTCGAAGACGATCAACGGCCCTGGGCCCTGTCCCGCCGTGACGGCGCGGAGGGCCCGGCCGTCCGGCAGGGTGACGATCTTCTCCAGCATCGCGGGGCCTTTCACTCGTGCCAGCTCGGCGGGTGGAGTTCGTCCCACAGCGACGCGCTCTCCAGCTGTGCGGCGAGGGCGAGCAGTTCGGAGTCGCGGCGGTTGCGGCCCACGAGGTGCACGCCGTGCGGCAGTCCGTCGGCGTCCACATGCGACGGGAGCGAGATCGCGGGCACTCCGGCGAGGTTGGCCCACGGCGTGTGGCAGGACCACTTCAGCATCAGGTCGGCCTCATCGCCGGTGTAGTGGCCGATCGGCACCGGCGGGCCGTTGGTCGTGGGCGTCAGCACGACGTCGTAGTCGTCGACCGCGGCCAGGAACGTGCTGGCGTAGCGGGCAAGGAGTGCCTGTGACATGACGATGTCGTTGGCGGACAACGTGTCGTTGACGGCGAGCAGGTGCCGGGCGTACGGCCTCAGCAGACGAGTTCGGTCCGGCGGCACCATCAGCTGGGTCACCGCACCCACCTGGTAGGCGAACCAGGCCAGGATCGCGCGGCTCACGGGCTCGTCCCAGCGGGCGGGCAGCGGGATCTCGCGGACGTCGTGGCCGAGTTCTTCGAGCATGCTGGCCGTGCGCCGCACGGCGAGTTCCGCCTGCGGGTCGGCGTCCTCGCTCGTGCCGGTGTCCGTCCACATCGCGATTTTGAGGCGACGCTGGAGCCTGAGGGCCGTGAAGCTGCCCTCGTTGCGCCATCCGTAGAGGTCGCCGGGCGCTGGTGAGGCCATGACGTCCAGCAGCAGTGCGGCATCCTCGACGGTGCGCGCCATCGGTCCCTCGGTGCTCGCGACGAGGAACGAGGTGGCGGGCGCCGGGCTCACCAGGCCGCGGCTCGGCTTCATCCCGACGAGGTGACAGGTCGCCGCGGGCGTGCGGATCGAGCCGGCGCCGTCGCTGGCGTGCGCCACCGGCAACAGTCCCGCCGCGACCGCCGTGGCCGCGCCGCCGCTGGATCCGCTCGAGTACCGCGTTGGCGCGTAAGGGGTCACGGCCGGGCGCGGCGTGACGTCGTTCTCCGTGTAGCAGGTCGCGCCGAACTCCGACGTGTTCGTCTTGCCCAGTACGACCGCGCCCGCCTGCCGCAGCAACCCGACCGTCCAGGAGTCCTCCTGCGGCACGAACTCGGCCAGTGCCGCCGACCCGAACGTCGTGCGGAGACCGGCCGTCGCCGCGAGATCCTTGATGCCCAAGGGCAATCCGAGCAGCGCCGCCCGGTCCCCCGCGGCCAGCCGCTCATCCGCTTTCGCGGCTTGGTCGAGCGCACTCTCGTCGACGGTCACGAACGCGCCGAGGTCGGCGTGCCGCTCGATGCGCCCCAGGTAGTGCGCGGTCAGTTCGCGGGAGCTGATCTCCTTGGCGCGCAGTGCTTTCAGCTGCTGCGCTGCCGTGAGTTCGTGCAGGCTCATGGCTTCACCGAGGTTCCGGTGAGCAGGCGGTGCACCGACTCCGTCACCACGTCGAGTTCCTCGGGCGTCATCGGCTCGCCGCCGAACATCCGCCGGTGCATCAGCGGGCCTTCGAGCAGGTTGCCGACGAACGGCAGTTCCGGCACCTCGGCGATCTCACCGCGCCGCACTGCCCGCGCGATCGCGTCGACCAGCGGCTGCGACCGGCGCCCGACCAGCGCCCGGAACGTCCGCTCGGCCTCGGCGTCCCCACGCAGGTCCGCCAGGAACCCGACCAGGCCGTCGTTCCACGGCTCGTTCCAGGCCCCGGCCAGGTCCCGCGCGAACGCCCTGAGGTCCCCGTGCAGCGTGCCGGTGTCGGGATCCGGCACCGGCGGCAGGGAGGCGTCGAGCACGTCCGCCACCAGCCGCACCTTGCTGCGCCAGCGCCGGTAGACGTCGGTCCTGTGCGCCCCCGACTGCGCCGCGACCTGCGTCAACGTCAGCGCGTCGTAGCCGTTCGAGGTCAGCAGCGACCACGCCGTCGCCAGCAACCGCTGTTCGAGCTCGGGATCCCGCGGACGCCCCGCCACCGGCAGCCCTCCAATTCGCAACAAGTTGTAGCGATACCGTAGGCCGCCCGGCTCTCCGTCACAAGTGGCCGTTGCCCAGATGGGCCATCGCGGCCTCCACACCCACGTCGAGGGCGTCCTGCATGACGCGCGGACGTCGCTCGGTCCGGCCGATCACCGCACTGCCCAGCGGCGGCCGGATCTGCAGGCAGTCCGGATGGGACGCGAGCAGTTCCTCGTCCTGCGCCCTGATGTCCTCGCGGCGCAGCCAGCCCGCCACGACTCCCGGCGCGTGCCGGGCGAACCAGCGCGACAGCACGAGGCGTTCGCCACGGGACGGCGGCGTCCCCTGGGACTCGTCCTCGCGCCGGGTGCGCAGGGCGACGACGTGCGTCGCCCCCTGCGCGATCGCGGTGCCGACGGGGATCGTCTCGCTCAGCCCGGCGTCGACGTACGGGCGGCCGTCGATCACCACCGGGTCGCCGGCGAGGAACGGCATCGCGGCCGACGCCCGCAGCGCGGTCTGCAGGCTCAGCGTGTCCCGCACGTACCCGTGCAGGTCGGCGGGCTCGCCGGTGAGACCGTCCGTGGTCATCGGGTGGAACTCCACGGGGTTGTCGAGGATCTCCTGGAAACCCATCAGGTGGACCTGCGTGTAGATCGTGTGGACGAGGTGATGGGTGTCCACGACCGGCCGCCGGGTGAACGCTCGGCGCGGGTTGATCGTCGTGCGCATGACGGCCGGGTCCCACCACGCGTGCTTGCTCCGGTCCGCCCGGCCGCAGAGCAGCCAGGCCGCGTTCAGCGACCCCGCCGAGCTGCCGTAGACGGCGTCGAACAACGGCAGCAGCCCGAGCCGTTCGATCGCGACGGTCATCCCGCTGGAATAGACGCCGCGCGAGCTTCCACCCTCGACCAGCAGCACCAGCCGGGCATCGTCGTTCCGTTGTCCTGGAAGGCTTTGCTGTCGTTTCCGCTCGCGTAGCAAATCGAGAACCGTCACGTCCGAAACCCTATCTGCGGAGGTTCCGCGACGCTGCTACTGTGGAAGTGAGATCAACCGCCCTCGATGAGGAGCTCGACGTGCTGGTGGGTGAAGACGACATCTCAGGGTGAGCCCTGGATGTGACAGGCCATCGATGACCGGTGGCCGTTCAGTCGTCCCCTTTTCCACACGCGCGGACGTTCCGCGCGCGGCACATTCTTGAGGCCTCACACCCATGTCCGACGCATTCATCGTCGTGTCGTCCCTGTCCTTCTCCTGGCCGGACGACACCCCCGTGTTCGACGGCCTGTCCGTCTCGGTGCCCGGCGGGCGCACCGGTCTCGTCGCCCCCAACGGTGCCGGGAAGTCGACGCTGCTCAAGCTCGTGGCGGGCACTTTGGCGCAGTCCGGGGGAACCGTGTCCGTCGAGGGCGTCCTCGGTTACCTCCCGCAGGACCTGCCGCTCACCGCCGGGCCGACCGTGGCCGAGGTGCTCGGTGTCGCGGACGTGCTGCGCGCCATCGCGGCCGTCGAGTCCGGTGACGTCGCCGAGGAGCACTTCACCACCATCGGCACCGACTGGGACCTGGAGGAACGCACGCGCGCCCAGCTCGACCGGCTCGGGCTCGGTGACCTGGCGCTCGACCGGGTGCTCGGCACGCTGAGCGGCGGGCAGGTCATCTCGCTCGGGCTCGCGGCGCAGTTGCTGAAGCAGCCGGACGTGCTGCTGCTCGACGAACCGACCAACAACCTCGACCTGGACGCGCGGCACCGGCTCTACGACGTGCTGGACGACTGGCGCGGGTGTCTGCTCGTGGTGAGCCACGACCGGGCGTTGCTCGACCGGATGGACCGGATCGCCGAGCTCGACGGCGGCGAGATCCGGTTCTACGGCGGCAACTTCAGCGCCTACGAGGAGGCGGTCACCGCGGAGCGCGAGGTGGCCGAGAAGAACATCCGCAGCGCCGAGCAGGAGGTCAAGCGAGAGAAGCGGGAGATGCAGCAGGCCCGCGAACGGGCCGCGCGCCGTGCGTCCAACGCACAGCGCAACCTCGGCAACGCGGGACTGCCGAAGATCTTCGCGGGCACCATGAAGCGCAACGCGGAGGTGTCGGCGGCCAAGGCGGACGGCACGCACGCCGCTCGTCTCGGTGCCGCGCGCTCGAAGCTCGACAACGCCGAGCGCGCGTTGAAAGAGGAGCAGAAGATCAGCCTGGAGCTGCCGCAGACCGCGGTGCCGGCCGGGCGCACGCTCTTCCTCGGCACGGACGTCCGCGTGCGGGACCTGTTCTCCGGCCTGGACTTCGCGATCCGGGGGCCGGAGCGGATCGCGCTGGCCGCACCGAACGGCGCCGGCAAGTCGACGCTGCTGCGGGTGGTCCATGGTTCGCTCGCGCCCGACAGCGGCGAGGTGAAACGGGCCGACGGCCGGGTCGCCTACCTGTCGCAGCGGCTGGACCTGCTCGACGACTCCCGCACGGTGGCGGAGAACCTGGCCGCGTTCGCCCCGGCCATGCCGCCGGCGGAACGGATGAACCTGTTGGCGCGCTTCCTGTTCCGCGGCGCCCGCGCGCACCTGCCGGTCGGGGTGCTGTCGGGCGGCGAACGGCTGCGGGCGACCTTGGCGTGCGTCCTGTTCGCCGAGCCCGCGCCGCAGCTGCTGTTGCTCGACGAACCGACGAACAACCTCGACCTGGTCAGCGCCGGGCAGTTGGAGAGCGCGCTGAACGCGTACCGGGGCGCGTTCGTCGTCGTCAGCCACGACGAACGGTTCCTGAGCGAGGTGAAGATCGACCGCCGGCTGCGCCTGGACGGCGGCAAGCTGGTGGAGGCCGCTCATGGCTGACGCACTGGTCGCGACCGAACTGGTGCGCGGGTTCGGTGGCCGGCGCGTGCTCGACGGGGTGTCGCTGACCGCGGCGCCCGGCCGGCGCATCGGGCTGATCGGCGAGAACGGCGCGGGCAAGTCGACGTTGCTGCGGCTGCTCGCGGGCGTCGACCAGCCCGACGGCGGTGTCGTGCAACGGCCGCCGGACCTGGGCTTCCTGCACCAGGAGATGCCGTTCCCGGACTCCGCCACGGTCGCCGAGGTGCTGGACGACGCGCTGGCCGAGGCACGGGAGGACCTGGCCGAACTGGACCGGCTGGGCGCGCTGCTCGCCACCGAGGACGTCGAGGCGGAGTACGCGGAACGACTGGAACTGGCGCAGCGGCACGAAGCCTGGGATGCCGACCGGCGGGCCGACGTCGTCCTCACCGGACTCGGGCTCGGTGACGTGGCCCGCGACCGCGCGCTCGGATCGTTGTCCGGTGGGCAACGGCGGCGCCTCGACCTGGCCGCGCTGGTGATCCGGCGGCCGACCGCGTTGCTGCTGGACGAGCCCACGAACCACCTCGACGACGACGCGGCCGCGTTCCTGGAGGAGCAACTGCGGGCGCTACCCGGCATCGTGGTGCTGGCGAGCCATGACAGGGCGTTCCTCGACGCGGTGTGCACGGACCTGATCGACCTCGACCCGGCGGTGGACGGGCCCGTCCGGTTCGGCGGCACCTACACCGAGTACCTGCGCCAGAAACGCGCCGACCGCGAGCGCTGGGAACGCCGCTATGCCGAGGAACAGGAGGAAATGGCCACGGTGCGCGACTCGCTCGGCCTGATCGCCGGCCGCGTCGCGCCGAACCGGGCCATGCGCGACAGCGACAAGATGGGCTACGGCGTGCGCGCGAACCGCGTGCAGAGCCAGATCTCCCGCCGCGTCCGCAACGCCACCCGGCGCCTCGAAGAACTCGAACGCGCCGCCGTGCCCGCTCCCCCGCGCCCGCTGCGGTTCGAACCGGACGCGGTCGCGTCACAGGCGGAGGACCTGGTGTCACTGCGGGAGATCCGGGTTCCAGGGCGGCTCACGCTCGACCTCCTCGACGTGCGCGACGGCGACCGGCTGCTCGTGACCGGCCGCAACGGCGCGGGCAAGTCCACGCTGCTGCTCGTGCTGGCCGGGAGGCTGGACGTCCAGGGCGTGCGACGGCATCCCGACGTTCGGGTCGGACTGCTCGACCAGGACACGGTGTTCGCCAACCCGCGCCTCACCGCACGAGGCACCTACGGCCGTGCGCTCGGCGCCGAACGGGTCGAGCAGATGCCGCTGGAGTCGTTGGGGCTGCTGCCCAAGGGGGACCTCGGCAAGCCCGTCGGCACGTTGTCGGTGGGCCAGCAACGCCGCCTCGCGCTCGCGCTGCTCGTCGCCGATCCACCGCACCTGTTGCTGCTGGACGAACCGACGAACCACCTGTCGCCGACGTTGTGCGACGAGTTGGAGGACGCGCTGGGGCCGGGTCCGGGCGCGATCGTGCTCGCGAGTCACGACCGCTGGCTGCGCAACCGGTGGCAGGGCGCCGAAATCCGGTTGTGAAACTCGGTGGACGACCCCCGGATGATGGTTCCCGGGGGGTTTTCCAATGGTGGTGTTCGAGTGCGTGGCGTGCGGTGCCGCGCTGACCGTTCCGCTGACGCAGGTCGACCGGCCCGACCACGAGCACTACGACTGGGCATACAGCACCAGTTTCACGCCATCGCTCCTCCCACCGGGCACCTACGCCGCACAGGGCGACTTCCTCGTAGGACCCGGCGACGCGCGAGGCCTGTCCTGGCTGGACGGACGCCCCGAGGGCTGGTGTTGCGGGGTGAACGGCACCGACCCGAACCTCGTCTGCGCGTGCGGGCAGCCGGTCGCGACACGGGTGGACGACTGCTCGCGTTGGCAGGTGGTGCGGTTCGCACCTGGCGCCGTGCGAGCTGCCGGCGAGCCGGATCCGGTGCGGCCCTGGGATGCGTTCGACTGGGACAGCGCGCCACTGACCGAGGGAGAGCTGTGGTGGCCCAGGCGCGTGGCGATCGCGGCCGGGGTCGCGCTCGCCCGCGTGCTGCTCGCCTCACGGGAGTCGCCCGTGCTCGCCGCGGACGGGCCGGTCGCCGGCCTGTTCCAGCGCGATCTCGACGCGTGGCGGCCGCCAGGACCACCTCCCAGGACCCTGGCACTGGCGGGGCCGGGCCTGACCGCCAGGGCCGACCTCCTGATGGTGCCCCGGCATCCGCAGACGGGCGAGGCCTGGCCCGTGCCGGGGACGGCCGTGCCGGTCTCGGCCGAGCTGTGGCTCTGGCTGGCGAACGACAAGCCCCCGTACCTGCCGAGGACCGGCGGGCAGTGGGAGCCCTACCTCCGCCACGATCCGTTGCCGTGCCGCCCCAGAGAACTTTGGGTGGACAGCGGTGCCGCGCGGCAGGAGATGTCGAGACTGCGGAACTAGCTTCGACGTGGTTGTGCAAGGACACCCGCACACCCCACGGAGGACTGATCATGACCGGACGCCCACCCGTCACCGACCTCGCCACCTGGCAGAAGGCCCGCGACGAGCTCCTGGTCCGCGAGAAGGCCCACACCCGCGAGGGCGACGCGATCGCGGCCGAACGCCGGAAGCTGCCGATGGTCGAGTTCGACGGCACCGTCGAGGTGGTCGGCGCCGGCGGACCCGTGCCGTTCGTGGAGCTGTTCCAGGGCCGCGACGAGCTCGTGGTCTACAAGCACATGTGGTGGGACGGCGCGCCCCACCAGGGGCAGTGCGAGGGCTGCACCCACATTCCGTGGCACTTCCCCGACGCCGCCTACCTCAACGCGCGCGGGGTCTCGTTCGCGATGGTGACCACGGGCGCGTGGGACGAAGTGTCCGCGTTCGTGGAGTTCATGGGCTACAAGCAGCCATGGTACTCGGTGCGCGGTGCGGAGGAACCCGTCGGCGGTGAGATGGGCTATCTGACCAGCTATCTGCGCGACGGCGACCGCACGTTCCTCACGTACTCCACGACGGGGCGCGGCACCGAGCGCGTCAACGGGTCGCTGGGACTGCTCGACATGACCGTGCACGGGCGCGGCGAGGCCTGGGAGCAGCACCCGGAGGGCTGGCCGGAGGCACGGCCGGCGGGCTGGTTCTGGCGCACGAACGCGGACGGGCGCTCCAGCTGGGGCGAGGACAGCCGGCCGGTGCCGCAGTGGACCCGGCCTGGCGCGGCGCCGGTGACGACCCTGGGGCGGCAGGGCCACTGCCACTGATCAGCCGGGTTTGACCGCGGTGACGAGGAGGCGGCGCCTCCTGTCGAAGTTCGGCAGGACGTGCCGTGCCTCCTGCCGCATCGACGCCATCGCGGGGTCGGACGCCTCGACGGTGAGCGCCTCCTCCCACATCCGCCTCTCGGTCACCCTCCACTCGGGCCTGTCCGCGATCTCGACGCCGGTGAACCCGGCCTCGGGAAGCTGGGTGGCCAGGTCCACCTCGCGGGTCCGGCGCGTGATCCGCTCGTCGCCGGGATCGACCGCCTGCCAGCAGGTGACGACCAGCCGTCCGCCGGGGCGCAGCACGCGCAGGCATTCCCGCAGCGCGTCCTGCTTGGACTCCGCGAACTGCAGGGCGTCGACGATGAGCACCGCGTCCACCGAGGACGCGTTCAGGCCCGTGGCGGTCAGCGTTCCCACCCGGAAGTCGCCACCACCGCTGCGCTGCCTGGCCTGCTCGATCGCGACGGCCGAGAAGTCCACGCCGACCAACCGGCAACCGGTGCGGCGTGCGATCTCGAGCCCGTACCCGCCCCGCCCGCACGCCAGGTCCAGCAACACGCGGCCCTCGCCCAGCCCGAGAGCGGTCACGACCTCGTCGAGGCCCGCCCCGCTCAGCACGCTCGTCGACTCCAGTCCCGGCGGGAGGCCGAGCACCCGCCGCACCAGCTCGTCGGCCAGTGGCGACGCGGCGCGGTCGGCGTACCAGCGGTCGAAGTCCTCAGCGCTCGTCACCCTGCCGACACTGCCAGAAAACCCGTTTGTGCTCAGCGGCTTTCCACCGGTCCACTGTGGCGTGCAGATCCGTTCCACGACGGCCCAGGACCTCGACGTCTTCCTCGGCACCGTCCACACCGCGTTCGGGCGCTTCCCCGAGACCCCGAACCCGGACGGCGGCGGCCTCTGGTGGTCGGCGCTCGAGATGGACAGGAGCCTGCTCGCCGAGACGGAGGACGGGAAGGCCGTCGGAACTGCCACCGCCTACTCGTTCGAACTCACGCTGCCCGGCGACGTCGTCGTGCCGGCGGCCGGGATCACCGGGGTCGGCGTGCTGCCGACCCACCGCCGCCGGGGCGTTCTCACCGAGATGATGCGGTACCAGCTGGGTGAGCTGCGTGAACGCGGCGAGTTCCTGTCCGTGCTGCTGTCCTCCGAAGGCGGGATCTACGGCAGGTTCGGCTACGGCCCCGCGACCTACACGCGCCGCGTGACGGTCCAGCGCAGCCAAGGCGCGTTCAGGACACAGGTGCGCACGGGCTCGATCGAGGTCCTCCCGCGCTCCGAAGCCACCGACGTCATGGAACAGGTCTACGACCGCTACCGCCGCACCCAGCCCGGCGCGCTGGGAAGGCCACACCGCTGGTGGGCTCTGGGCGCGGGTATGCCGCCGATCACACCGGCACCGCGCTACGTCGCCGTTCACCGCGATGGCGACAGGCCGGACGGGTACGCCACCTACGTGCTGGACAACGGCACGCTGACGATCGACGAGATCATCACCGCCGACGACGCCGTGTTCGCCGCGCTGGCCCGGTTCGCGCTCGACCACGACCTGGTCACCGAGGTGGTGTTCAAGCACGTCCCCACCGGCCACCCGCTGCGCTGGATGTTCGCGGACTTCAACGCGGGCCAGGTCAGCGGCGAGATGGACTGGCTCTGGGTGCGGCTGCTCGACGTGCCGCGAGCGCTGACCACGCGCCGCTGGCCCACCGACGGCGAGATCGTGCTCGACGTCGGCGACCCGTTCCTCCAGGAACGCCACCGCTACCTGCTGGCCGTTGAGAACGGAATGGCCGAATGCGTGGAGACGACCCGCGATCCGGACCTGGAACTGGACGTTCGCGACCTGGGTTCGCTGTATCTGGGCGGAACCACGCCGAGCACGCTGGTCCGGGCAGGGCACGTCACAGCGCACGGATCGGCCGCGAAAGCTGACGCTCTGTTCCCTTCCGAACGCCCTCCGCACTGCCTGCACTGGTTCTGATCCATGTCTGGACCAAAGTATGACGGCGCGTTAGGCCCAGGTATGACGCACGCGAGCGGCTGCGTCGTTATTGTCCGTTCCGACGGACAACATCAGCTAGTAACCCCCTTTCCGCCGAAGGGCAGCCGCGTCATGTGGGAAGTTCTGCAGTCAGCGACCGACGTCCGGTCGCGCGTGACCGAGTGGATGGGGAAGCGGTTCCTCGCACACCTCAGCAAAACCGGTTTCGACCTCGAGTCGTCCTGGTTCGTGCCCTCGCGCGTGCTCGCACCGCTGCGGCGCAACGGGTTGGACCCGGTGCCGGAGCTGGCGCGGATGCAGTCCCACGGCCCGATCACGCGCCTGCCGCTCCCGGTCACAGTGTGGCTGGTGACCGGCTACGAGGCGTCCAAGCAGGTGCTCGTCGACTCGGAGGCGTTCAGCAACGACTTCGGCCACCTGCGGGAGCTCGGGCTCTTCTCGGACGAGGCGCCGGGCGGGCTCGGGTTCAGCGACCCGCCGGAGCACACGCGGCTGCGCAAGGTGCTGACGCCGGAGTTCACCATGCGGCGGCTCTCCCGGCTCGTGCCGCGGATCGAGCAGATCGTCGCGGACCAGCTCGACCTGATGTCCATGAAGGACGGACCGGTCGACCTCGTCGAGCACTTCGCGATGACGGTGCCCGCGCTCACGATCTGCGAGCTGCTGGGCGTGCCCGCGAGTGAGCGCGAGGAGTTCCAGCGGCGCAGCGTCTCGCGGTTCGACCTCGGCGGAGCGGCCACGACGTCGTTGTCCGCCGTGTCCGAGTCGATCGTCTACTTCCGCGAGCTCGTGCGGGCCCAGCGGCTGAACCCGACCGACGGGCTGCTCGGCGAGCTCGTCCGCAAGCACGGCGACGACCTCGGCGACGACGAACTCGCGGGCCTCGCGGACGGGCTGCTCACCGGCGGGTTCGAGACGACGGCGAGCATGATCTCGCTCGGCACGCTCGCGATGCTGCGCGACCCCGCCCTGCGCGATGCCGCGCTCGGCGACGACAAGGCGGTGAACGGGCTGGTCGACGAGCTGCTGCGGCACCTCAGCGTCGTGTCCGTGGCGTTCCTGCGCATCGCCCGCCACGACGTCGAGATCGCCGGGACGAAGATCAAGGCGGGCGACATCGTGGCGTGCTCGCTGTCGCAGGCGAACCGCGACCCGAGCGTGTACGCCACCCCGGACGTGATCATGGCGGACCGTCCCGCGAGCCAGCACCTCGCGTTCGGCTACGGCGCGCACCGCTGCATCGGCGCCGAGCTCGCGAAGATGGAACTGCGGATCGCCTACCCGGCGCTCGTCCGCCGGTTCCCCGAGATGCGCCTCGCGGCCGAGCCCGGGGCGCTGTCGTTCCGCAAGCTCTCGATCGTCTACGGGCTGCACTCGCTGCCGATCCACCTCGGCGCGCAGCCCAGCCCGATCCAGCAGGTCCTCTGACGCCGGGAAGGGCCACCCGGTTCGTCCGGATGGCCCTTCCCGTCCCTCACTCGCGACTGCCGATGGCGTCGATGGGTTTCGCGCGCAACGACAACCGCGTGGACACCGCGATCGAGACCAGGCCGAGCAGCGCGGCCCCGGCGAGCGCGCCCAGGTAGACCCCGATCGGACCGGCGGGCAGCGGGGTGCCGATCAGGCCGATCGACAGCACGCCCAACGGCACCGCCGCCACCAGCGACCCCAGCACCGCGGCCAGTCCGACCGTGAGCAGCGCCTCGGCCCGCATCATCCGCACGATCTGCCGGCGTCCGGTGCCGACCAGGCGCAGCAGGGCGAACTCGCGGCGCCGTGCGGCCGTGGACATCACCAGCGTGTTCGACACGGAGATCGCGACGTAGCCGAGGATCACGCCGACCGCGACGAGGTTGAGCAGGAACTGGGTCCGTTCCTGGCTGCGGTCCTGCGCCGCCACCCGTTCGGTCACCTGCAGGCCCGGATACCGGCCGGCCAGGGCGTCGAGAGCGGTGGTGTCCGCGGCCTTCACGAGCACGGCGCTGTCCATGCCGGCGTTGGTGTGGGCGCGGGCGTCGGCGGCGGACAGCACGTAGTCGCCGAACGCGAGGTCGTGCCGGTAGGTCGCGACCACCTTCAGCTTCGCGCGCTGACCGTCCGCGTACCAGAACTCCACGTCGTCCCCGACGTTCTTGCCCTCCCAGGAGGCGTGCGCGGCGCTCAGCGCCACGGTGCCCGTCCGGAGGTCGTCGAGGCTGCCGGAGACGACGTCGAGGTCGACCATGCCGCTCGCGGTGGAGTCGAGGCCGTTGGCCGGACGGCTCTGCACCTCGACGCTGTCCCCCGTCTTGCTGGCGGTGATCACTTGAGTGCGCACCAGCGACGTGGCCGTGACGCCCGGGACCTGCTTCGCCGCCTCGGCGACCTCGGCGGGCACACCGGTGATGCCGGTGATCACGTGGTCGGCGGTGATCGACTGCTCGGTCTGCTGCTGCACGGCGGCGGTGAGCGTCGTCTGGCTGTAGAAGTTCACCACCGCGAACCCGATGGCCAGCATCAACGGCGTCACCGCGGCCGCGAGCCGCCGCGAGTTCTTCAGCACGTTCGCCGACGCCAGGTACCCGCTCACCCCGGCCGACCTGGCCAGCACCGGCGCGATGACCCGGACCGCCGCCCCGATCACCCTGGGCCCGGTGAGCGAGAGACCGATGATCAGCACGAGGGCCGCCATCACGGACATCGCCGCGCCGAGCTGGCCGCCGAGGAACAACGGCACCGTCGTGGCGCCCAGCCCGATGGCGATCAGCACCCAGCCGATGGCCAGCCGGATCCCGCCGACGTCCCGCTTCTGCACCGCGGCCTCGCCCAGCGCCTCGACGGGGTTGATCGACGACGGCCTGCGCGACGCGCTCCAGGCTGCGACCCGAGCCGCCGCCACACCGATCAGCAGGGCCGCGACCAGCGGAATCGGGCTGATCGACAGCGCGAAGTCGTCCGGCACGACGCCGATCCGCGCGAACGCGTCGCGCAGGCCGTGGCCGACCAGGATGCCGAGCAGGCTGCCCAGCACACCGGCGATCACCGAGACGACCGTGGTCTCGACGCCGATCAGTTTGCGGATCTGCCGCGGCGTCGCGCCCACGGCCCGCAGCAGGGCGAACTCGCGGCGGCGTTGCTCGACGGTCAGCGCCAGGGTGCTGGCCACGACGAAGATCGCGACCAGGACCGCGTACCCGCCGAACGACCCGGCGAGGATCGCGAGGAGCGACTTGGTCTGGCTGACGTCCTCGAACTCGGCCGCGCTGCGGTCGGCGCCCGAGGACACCGTGACGTGGTCGTTCGCGAGAACGCTCTCGATTCGCCCCGCATCGGCGCCCAGTACGCCGATGGCACTCACGCGGTCGGGACGTCCGGCGAGTTCGGCCGCCTTGGTCTCGCTGAAGAACAACGACGCCTGGCGTGCCCGGCCGGCGGCGTCGGCGATGCCCGCCACCCGATAGGTCTCGGGGACCGAGCGGGTCATGATCCGCACCTGCGCGCCCACGCCGGCCCCCGCCTCCGCGGCCAGGCCCGAGTCGAGGACCACCTCGTTCGCCTGCGGCGCGGTGCCCTCCTTCAGCGTGAAGGGCGCCAGCACGGCGGAGTCCCAGTTGTGGCCGAAGGACGGCTTGCTCGCGAGCGGCTGCCCGTCCTGGCCCACCACGACGGCGGGGAAGGTCTGCTCGGGGACGGCCTTCGCACCCGGTACCGCCGCGATCTTGGCGGCCAGCGCGGCCGGGATGGACGGCTGCTCGGCGGCGTGCTCGAACGCCAGCACGTCACCACCGTCCGGCCGGACGATCCGGTCGCCGGTCACGACCACGTCGGCGGCCGCGTAGCGCTGGGTCGGCACGCCGCCGCGGAAACCGGACTCCATCAGGATCCCGCAGGCCGCGACGAGCGCTGTGCCGCACAGGATCGCGACGAACGCCCCGATGAACCCGCTGGTGCGGGCCTTGACGGTCTGCCACGCGAGACTCAGCACGCTCACCACTCCCCGAGGTGCGTCATGCGCTCGGCGACCTTCTCCGGCGTCGGCCCGACGAGTTCGCCGGCCAGCCGTCCGTCCGCCAGGAACAGCACGCTGTGCGCGGCCGAAGCGGCCACCGGATCGTGCGTGACCATCAGCACCGTCTGCCCCATCTCGTCCACAATGGACCGCAGCAGGCTCAGGACCTGGTGCGCGGTCCGGGAGTCCAGTGCCCCGGTCGGCTCGTCGGCCAGCACGACCTCGGGCCTGGCCACCAGCGCCCTGGCGATCGCGACGCGTTGCTGCTGACCGCCGGACAGCTCGGACGGAAGCCGGTCCAGCCGCCCGTCCAGGCCGACCCTGCCGACGACCTCGTTCAGCCATCCCCGGTCCGCCGCACGCCCGGCGAGGCGCAGCGGCAGGGTGATGTTCTGCTCGACGGTCAGCGACGGCAGCAGGTTGTAGGCCTGGAAGACGAACCCGATCCGGTCGCGGCGCACCTGCGTCAGCGCCGCCTCCTTCAGACCGCCGAGGTCGGTGTCGCCGAGCAGCACGCGGCCGGACGTCGGCCGGTCCATGCCCGACGCGCAGTGCAGGAAGGTGCTCTTGCCCGAGCCGGACGGTCCCATCACGGCGGTGAACGTGCCCCGCCGGATGCCGACGGTCACCTCGTCCAGCGCGGTGACGGCACCACCCCCGGAGCCGTACACCTTCCGCACCGCCTGCAGCGACAGCGCGTCTGCCCTCATCACGTTTCTCCTTGGCTCGCCACGTTCTTCTGGCCATGAACGTAATTTCGCGGGCCGCGCGGAACGATCACGCAGACTGCCCGGCCTCGGGTGGAGCAGGCTCTACCTCCAGGTGGGTTCGTCCGCGCGAACGAACCGGGAAGGTCAGATTCGTCGGCCACGACGAGGTGACCGCGAGGCCGCGAAACCTAGCGTTGCCGGTGACCGGAGTCACGTCGACGTGGGATGGGGCGCGGATGTCCAAGCTCAACGAGATCAACGAGTGGCTGCAGGAGAACCTGCCGCGACTGGCCGCCGAGCACGACGTGCCGGGGGCCGCGGTGGCCGTCACCGTCGGCGACGACGTGGCCGAGGCCGCGGCGGGCGTGCTCAACAAGAACACCGGCGTCGAGACGACGACCGACTCGCTGTTCCAGATCGGGTCGATCACCAAGGTCTGGACGGCGACGCTCGCGATGCAGCTCGTCGACGAGGACCTGCTGGACCTCGACGCGCCCGTGCGGGACTACCTGCCCGAGTTCCGCGTCGCCGACGAGGACGCCGCCGCGCGGATCACGGTGCGGCAGCTGCTGAACCACACCTCGGGCTTCGAGGGCGACCTCTTCACCGACACCGGCCGCGGTGACGACTGCGTGGAGAAGTACGTCGCCACGCTGCACGACACACCCCAGCTCTTCGCACCCGGCGAGATGTTCAGCTACAACAACGCCGGCTACTGCGTGCTCGGCCGGATCGTGGAGGTCATGCGCGGCAAGCCGTACGACGACTGCCTGCGCGAGCACCTGTTCGCCCCGCTCGGCCTGACCCACGCCGCCGCGGACGCCTACGAGGCGATCATGCACCGCGCCGCCGTCGGGCACCTCACGCCCGACGAGGAGTCCGGGCCGCAGGTGGCGCCGGTCTGGGCGCTGGTGCGGTCGAACGCCCCGGCAGGCTCCATGCTCGCCATGAGCGCCAGTGACCTGCTGAAGTTCGCGCGGATGCACATGAACGCCGGTGCCTCCGTGTTGTCGCCCGCCGGTGTCGAGGCCATGCAGAAGGTTCAGGTGCAGGTGCCCGACCTCGCGTTGATGGGCGACGCGTGGGGCCTGGGCTGGGAGCTGTTCCACTATCCACAGGCGACGGTCATCGGCCACGACGGCGGCACGATCGGGCAGAACGCCTTCCTGCGCCTGGTTCCCGAGCACGGCGTCGCCGTCGCGTTGCTGACCAACGGCGGCAAGACCATCGACCTCTACCAGGCGATCTTCCGGCACGTGCTGCGCGAGCTCACCGGCGTCGAACTGCCGGCCATGCCCGAGCCCGCCGCGGAGCCCGCGCGCGTCGACGGCGACCGGTTCACCGGCGTGTACGTGTCGGCGGTCAGCGAGCGCGTGATCACCCAGGACGCGGACGGCCGGATCTGGATGGAGGTCATCCCGAAGGGGATCATGGCCGAGCTCAGCCCGGAGTCCGCGGGCAAGACCGAACTGGTGCCGTGGCGGGACGACACACTCGTCGCGGCGGAACCGGTGCACGGCATCCACATGCCGCACGCGTTCGTCGGCGACGACGGCAACGGGCGGGCGCTGTTCCTGCACACCGGCCGCGCGGACCGCCGGGTGGCGCCGTGATCGCCGAGGTGTTCGCGGAGGCCGGCGTGGAGGGGTTCGTCCACGCCCGCGAGATCGGGGTGGACGGTCCGGAGTTCGGTCACCGCGCGGACGACCAGGTCGTGCTGGCGTCGGTGTTCAAGATCCCGGTCGCCGTCGCCTACGCCGCCGAGGTGTCGGCGGGACGGCTCGACGAGACCGAACGGACGCGCGTCACGTCCCGCTACCGCATCGGCGGGATCGGCACCGCGGGGTGTGCCGACGACGTCGAGATGAGCTGGCGCGACCTGGCGTTGTTCATGATGACGATGAGCGACAACGCCGCGACGGACGTCGTCTTCCACCGCGTCGGCCAGGCCGCGGTCGACGCCGTGCTGGTCAAGGCGGGGCTGGAGCGCACCCGGATTCTGGGCTGCTGTGAGGACCTCTTCGCCTCGGTGGCCGCGGACCTGGGCACGAACGACGTCGAGGAGGTGCTCGCGGGCCCGACCTGGGAGCTCGTCTCGAAGCTGTCCATCGTGGATCCCGACCGCACCACTTCCTCGACGCCGAGGGAGATCACGACCTTTCTCGACGCCATCTGGACCGACCGCGTGGCGGAACCCGAGGCGTGCCAGCGGGTCCGGTCGATCATGGCGCAGCAGATCTGGCCGCACCGGCTCTCGTCGGGCTTCCCCGCCGACGTCCAGGTCGCCGCCAAGACCGGCACGCTGCCCAGCGTCCGCAACGAGGCCGGTGTCGTCACCTACCCGGACGGCCACAGCTACGCCGTCGCGGTGTTCACCCGCTCTCAATCGCTCGACCTGCGCGACCCCGCCGCCGACGCGGTGATCGGCCGCGCCGGACGCCTCGCCGTCGACCAGCTCCGGAGGACGTCATGAAGCGCGCGGTAGCCCTGCTCGGAGTCCTCGTCCTCGCCGCGTGCGGGACGACGGCCACGTCCGGAAGCCAGGAACTGGCCGAGGGCAGGACCTTCACCATGTCCGTCGGCGCGGATCCGGGTTCGCTCGATCCCGCACTGACGGTCCTGTCGGTGGCGCGGCAGGTCGGCCGGTTCCTCTACGGCAGCCTGATCGAACGCACCTCGAGTGGTGAGATCGTCGCCGGCCTCGCCGAGAAGTGGGACGCCACCACCACGACCGCGACTTTCACGCTGCGCCAAGGCATCACGTGCGCCGACGGAGCGCCGCTGACCGCCGCCGACGTCGCCGCGAACATCACGTTCGTCGGCGACCCGAAGAACAACTCCGCGCTCGCCGGGCTCCAGGTCGTTCCCGGCACCACGGCCACGGCGGACGACGCGACCCGCACCGTCACCGTCACCAGCGGCGCACCGGACGCGTTCCTGCTGACCAACGTCGGCACGCTGCCGATCGTGTGCGCCAAGGGCATGAGCGACCGTTCGTTGCTCGCCAAGGGCGAACAGGGCACCGGCATGTTCACGGTCTCCGAGATCGTGCCGAACGACCACTACACCCTGGTGCGGCGCAAGGACTTCGCGTGGGGACCCGGCGACTGGCAGAAGGACCAGCAGGGCCTGCCGGACAAGGTCGTCGTCCGGGTGATCGCGAACGAGACGACCGCCGTGAACCTGCTGCTGTCCGGCCAGCTCACCGCCGCGCAGGTGGCGGGCCCCGACCAGGAACGCCTGCTCGCCCAGAAACTCGACCACGTCGACACCGTCACGCCGCTGGGGACGCTGTCGTTCAACCAGGCCGACGGCCATCCCGGTCAGGATCCCGCCGTGCGCCGGGCGCTTCTGCAGGCACTCGACCTCGCGCAGGTCGGCAAGGTGCTGACCACCGGCAAGGGCAGGCCGTCGAAAACCCTCGTGACCGTCGAGCCCCGTCCCTGCACCGGCGACAACGTGACGCCGAACCTGCCCGCGTTCGACAAGGCGGCCGCCGCGAGCGCGCTCGACACCGCGGGCTGGCGGGCGGGGCCGGACGGCACGCGGTCGAAGGACGGCAAGCCGTTGTCGCTCAAGCTGCTCCAGCCGACCGTCCTCGGCCCGACGCTGACCGCGACCGCCGAGCTGGTCCAGCAGGCGTGGCAGGGCATCGGCGTGCGGGTGGAGATCCAGCCGGGCGACGCCGCCGGCATCAACCAGGCCATGTTCGGCACCGGCGCGTGGGACGCGGCGATGGTGCCGCTGACGTTGTCGCTGCCGAGCCAGCTGGTGTCGTTCGCCGCCGGTCCGGTGCCGCCGCAAGGCGTGAACTTCGCGCACATCGACAACGCGGAGTTCGCCGCGGAGTCGACGAAGGCGGCGAGTCTCGCCGGCGCGGCCGGGTGCGAGCACTGGAACAAGGCCGAGGCCGCCCTGGTCCGCGACGCCAGTCTGGTGCCGTACTTCGACGCCGTCGTGCCCACGTTCGTCAAGGGCGCGAAGTTCACGATCAGCGACAGCGTCGACCCGGCCTCGATCCGGATGCTGGCCTCATGACCGCTGCCGGCTGGGCACCTTTCGCGCGCCGGCGGGCCCTGCGCTTCCTGACCTCGCTGTGGGTGCTGGTGACCGCGGCCTTCCTGATGATCCACCTGATCCCCGGCGACCCGGTCCGCGAGTCACTGGGCCTGTCCGCGCCACCGGACCTCGTCGCCGCCCGCCGTGCGGCGCTGGGCCTCGACGACCCGTTGCCCGTGCAGTACTGGCACTACCTGGAGGGGCTGTTCCGCGGCGAGTTCGGCACGTCGCTGATCAGCGGCACGCCGGTCTCCTCACTGATCGGCGACCGCCTGCCCGCGACCGTGCAGCTGGCGGTGCTCGCGTTCCTGGTCGTGGTCGTCGTGGCGGTGCCGGTCGGCGTCGTCATGGCGATCCTGACCAGGGGCGGCCGCCGCCGTGGCGGCGAGCTGGCGTTCACCTCGACCAGCGTCGTGCTCGCGGCGATCCCGGAGTTCCTGCTCGCGGTGGGGCTCGTGAGCCTGCTCGCCGTGCAGCTGGGCCTCTTCCCCGTGGCGGGCAACGACGCCGCGGGTTCGTGGGTGCTACCGGTGCTCGCCCTGGCCATCGGCCCGGCCGCGGTGCTCGCCAGGATCGTGCGCGTGGAGCTGCTCTCCGTGCTGGGCAACGACTTCGTGCGAACAGCCCGCGCCAAACGCCTGCCGTCACGCCTGGTGTACGTGCGGCACGCGCTGCCCAACGCCGTCACCGCGACCCTGACCCTGGGCGGCATGATGCTCGCCGCCCTGGTCGCCGGAACCGTGCTGGTGGAGAACGTGTTCGCGTGGCCGGGACTGGGCTCGACCATCGTCGGCTCGATCCAGCAGAAGGACTACCCGGCCGTGCAGGGAATCGTGCTGGTGTACGGGGCCGGGGTGCTGCTGGTGAACCTGGTCGTCGACGTGGCGCTGGCGCTGCTCGATCCGCGTTCGACGATCAGGGAGGCGTGATGCGCCCGCGCACCCTCGCGACCACCGCCAAAACGCACACCGCTCCCCGTCCCACACCCACGTCACCGACCACCGGGGAGGCAGCATGCGCCGCCTAGCCGTCCTCCGGTCCCCCGTGGGCGCGGCCTCCGCCGTCCTCCTCACGGTCCTCCTCGCCCTGGCGATCTTCGCCCCGCTCCTCTGGGGCGACCGCGCGGGAGCCATCGACACCGACTCCATCCAGCAGGGCCCGTCCGCCGAGCACCTCCTCGGCACCGACCAGCTCGGCCGCGACATCTTCTACCGGGTGCTGGTGGCCACCAGGCTGACCATCGGGCTGGCACTGCTCGCGACGCTGATCGGCGTGGTCACCGGCCTGGTCCTCGGGTCGGCGCCCTCGGTGCTGCCGCGGTGGGCCGCCAGGATCGTCACGTCGGCGGTCAACATCGCCGTCGCGTTCCCCGCGCTGTTGCTGGCGCTGTTCTTCGCCGTCATCTTCGGCACCGGGACGATCGGCGCGGTGCTGGCGATCGCGTTCGCGATCACGCCGTCGTTCGCCCGGCTCACCCAGACGCTGACGGCGTCGGTGAGCGGGCGCGACTTCATCAAGGCGGCGCGGGTGTGCGGGGTGGGCCGGTTCCGGCTGCTGACCCGGCACGTCCTTCCCAACATCGCCGAGCCGCTCGTCATCAACGCCACCCTCGTGGCGGGGTCGGCGCTGACCGCGTTCGCCGGGTTGTCGTTCCTCGGCATCGGCGTGCAGGCGCCCTCTTACGACTGGGGCCGGCTGCTCGGCGAAGGCCTGAGCCGCATCTACATCTCCCCCGCGCCCGCGCTCGGGCCCGCGATCGCCGTGGTGCTCGCGGGGCTGGCGTTCAACCTGTTCGGCGAGGCCGCCGCGGCAGGCCACCGGGAGCGGCAGCCTCGCGGCACCGCGGTCCGCGCGCCGGAGTCCACCGGCGGCACTAACGAGAGCGGGCTGCTGACCGTCCGGAACCTGCACGTCACCTTCCCCGGCGGGATCACGCCGGTGCGGGGTGTGTCGTTCACCGTCCACAACGGAGAGATGATCGGCGTGGTCGGCGAGTCCGGTTCCGGCAAGAGTCTCACGGCGCTGGCCGTGTCGCGGCTCGTCGAACATCCCGGCACGGTCACCGCCGACACGTTGCGGTTCAACGGAAAACCCCTCGGCCAGACCCCGGACCGCGAGCTGGGCACGCGGCTGGCGATGGTGTTCCAGGACCCGATGACGTCGTTCAACCCCACCCGGCGCATCGGCGGGCAGGTCGCCGAGGTCTCCGAGGTGCACCAGGGGCTCAGCCGCAAAGCCGCGCTGCGCAAGGCGATCGGCCGTCTCGAAGCGGTGCGGATCCCGGAGCCGGAACGCCGGGCGAAGCAGTACCCGCACGAGTTCTCCGGCGGGATGCGGCAGCGGGCGATGATCGCGATGGGTCTGATGGGCGAACCCCAGCTGGTGATCGCCGACGAACCCACCACCGCGCTCGACGTGACGGTGCAGCGCGAGGTCCTCAAGCTGCTCGCCAGAATCCGCGAGGAGCGCGGCGCCGCGGTGCTGCTGATCAGCCACGACATCACGGTGGTGGCGCAGACCTGCGACCGCGTGCTCGTGATGTACGCGGGCCGGATCGTCGAGGAACTGCCGACGGGCGAGCTGTTCACGGCGGCGCGGCACCCGTACACGACGGCGCTGCTCAAGGCGGTGCCCGACCTCGACACGGACCGGGACGCGCCGCTCGCCGTCATCCCCGGCCGGCCACCGGAGCCCGGCGAGATCGGCCAGGGGTGCCCGTTCGCGCCGCGCTGCCCGCTCGCCGACGACCAGTGCCGGACCGACGAACCCGAGCTCGAAGCCTTCGGCCCTGATCACCGGGTCGCGTGCTGGAAGTCCGAGAGCGAACTGGCAGGTGCGCGATGACCGACCTCGTCTTCAGCAACGTCACCGTCCGCTTCGGCCACCACACGGCGGTCGACGACGTCAGTCTCACCGTGCCGTCGGGCCAGGTCGTGGGCCTGGTCGGCGAGTCGGGCTCCGGCAAGTCCACTCTCGCCGCCACCGCCGTCCGCCTCATCAGGCCCACCGAGGGACGGGTGCACGCGGACGGCAAGGTCCAGATGGTCTTCCAGGACCCGTACTCGTCGCTCGACCCGAGGATGAGCATCGGCAACACGATCGCCGAGGCCATGCCGCGCGGCACCGACCGCAAGGCCGAGGTCGCGAGGCTGCTCGAACTGGTGAACCTCGACCCCGGCCGGGCCACCGCGCTGCCGGCGAGGCTCTCCGGCGGGCAACGGCAACGGGTCGCGCTCGCCAGGGCACTGGCGGGGAGGCCGAAGGTGATCATCGCCGACGAGATCACGTCCGCGCTGGACGTGTCGGTGCAGGGCGCCGTTCTGAACCTGGTCCGCGACCTGCAACGGCAGTTCGGCCTGACCATGCTGTTCATCTCGCACAACCTCGCCGTCGTGCGGTACGTGAGCGACCGCGTCGCGGTGATGCAGGCGGGCAAGATCGTGGAGGAGGGGCCGGCCGCGCAGGTGCTCGCCGACCCCCGGCACGAGTACACGCGCGAGCTGCTCGCGGCCGCGCCCAGGCGTGACACGAGGCTGGAGGCTTCATGATCGACGATCTGCACGGGCGCAGCGTCGTCGCGGACACCCACAACGACCTCTTGGACGCGCTCGTCCACCGCCCGGTCGAGCGGTGGGTGCCGCACTTCCGCGAACGGTGGCTGCCGCAACTGCAGGCGGGCGGGGTGAACCTGCAGGTCCTGCCGGTGTTCATCGACGACGTGTTCCGGCCGGAAGGCGCGTTGCGGCAGACGTTGCGGATGATCGAGGTCGCGCACCGCGTCGCCGAGGCGAGCCCGGAGACCAGGCTCTGCGTCACCGGCGCCGAGATCGACGAGGCACTCGACGACGACCGCATCGCACTCGTGCTCGCGCTGGAGAGCGCGCCGGGCGTGGGCGAGGACGTCGAACTGCTGGAGACGCTGTACCGGCTGGGCGTGCGGATCGCGTCCCTCGCGCACTTCGGCCGCACCGCGCTGGCCGACGGCAGCGGCGAGGACGCCACCGGCAGCAGGCTGACCAGGGCAGGCGTCGCCGCGCACGCCGAGATGGAACGTCTCGGCATGATCTTCGACGTCAGCCACCTGAGCGCGGCGGGCGTCGACCACGTGCTGGAGCTCTCGACCCGGCCGGTGATGGCGACGCACTCGTCGGCACGGGCGTTGCGCGACCACCACCGCAACCTCACCGACGCCCA
Organism: Lentzea sp. NPDC102401; assembly: GCF_044765805.1. Classification (NCBI taxonomy): domain Bacteria; kingdom Bacillati; phylum Actinomycetota; class Actinomycetes; order Pseudonocardiales; family Pseudonocardiaceae; genus Lentzea; species Lentzea sp. NPDC102401. The sequence goes on from NZ_JBIWKS010000005.1 coordinate 183,791, forward strand.
GATCAAGGGCATCGCGGACAACGGCGGCGTGGTGTGCGTGAACTTCTTCGCGCCGTTCCTGCACGAGTCCGACTTCACGATCGACCGCCTGGTCGACCACGTCGAGCACATCGCGGGCGTCATGGGCGTCCGGCACGTCGGCCTCGGCCCGGACTTCGTCAAGGAGGTCCTGGAGGACACCACGCCGCCGTGCTGCGAGGCCCAGTTCATCGAGGGCGTCCCGACCGACCGCTTCCTGCCGGGGCTGGAAGGACCGGCAGGACTGCCGCTGGTGACCGAGGCACTGCTGAAGAGGGGATGGCCCGAGGACGACGTCGTCCGCGTCCTGGGCCAGAACGTGCTCGACCTGTTCCGTTCCGAACTGAGGGGATCCGCGTCATGACCACCGTCGAGGACCTGTACGGCCACGCACTGCCGGAGCAGCCCGCGATCTCGCCCGACGGAACCGAGATCGTCTACGTCCTGCGCACCACCGACCGCGAGAACGACCGCGACGAGCGCGCGCTCTGGCGGGTGTCGGACGGCAGGACGAAACAGCTCACCAGGGGGAAGTCCGACACGTCACCGGCGTGGTCGCCGGACGGCAGGATCGCCTTCCTGCGCGCCCAGGACGGCCCGCCGCAGATCTGGCTGCTGGACGGCGAACCCGAGCAGCTCACGGAACTCGCGCTCGGCGCGGGCGCACCGGTGTGGAACGCCGACGGCACGAAGCTCGCGTTCTCGGCACCCGTGGACATCGCCGACGCCTCCGCGCCGATCGTCACGAGCCGCCTGGACCACAAGGCGGACGGGGCCGGGTACCTGCGCAGCGTCCGCGCCCACCTGCACGTCCTCGACCTGGAGACCCGCGAGGTCCGGCAGCTGACCAGCGGAGACTGGCACGCGAACACTCCCGCGTGGTCACCGGACGGAACGAAGCTCGCCTTCACGGCCTCGCGCGACGAGGACGCCGACCTGACGTTCCGCGTGCCGGTGCACGTCGTCGAGGTCGACGGCCACGCGGAACCGCGGCTCGTCGGACTCGCCGAGGGGCAGGCCGCGACGGTCACGTGGACCGAGGCCGGTCTGCTGGTCGTCGGGCGCACCACCGCCGACGCCGGCCACCTCGACCTCCTGCTCCTGGAGCTCGACGGCACGGTCAGGAACCTGTCAGCGTCGCTCGACCGCAACCTCATGCCCGGCATGGCGGGATACCCCGGCGGACTGCCGGTCCAGCACGGCGCCACGGTGTTGTTCTGCGCCCGTGACCGGGGCTGCACCCAGCTCTACGCCGTCGACCTCGAAGGCGGCGACGGGCCGCGCCTGGTGCTGGGCGGAGACTCCCGCGTGGTGGCAGGGCTTTCCGTCGCCGGTGACACCGCGGCCGTCGTCCTGGGCACGCCCACCTCGTACGGTGAGATCGCCACCGTCGACCTCACCACCGGCGAGACGACCGTCCACACCGGACACGGCAGCATCGAGCCGTTCGTCCGCGAGGAACGGGAGTTCACGATCTCGGACGGCACCGTCGTGCACGGCTGGCTCGTCCGCGACCCGGAGAACACCGGTCCTTCGCCGCTGCTGCTGGACATCCACGGCGGCCCGCACAACGCGTGGAACGGTGCCGCCGACCCGGTCCACCTCTACCACCAGGTGCTGGCACAGCAGGGCTGGACGGTGCTGCTGCTCAACCCGCGCGGCAGCGACGGCTACGGCGAGGCCTTCTACCGGGCCGCGCTCGGCGCGTGGGGCAAGGCCGACGCAGGCGACTTCCTGGAGCCGGTCGACCAGCTCGTCGCGGAGGGACTCGCCGACCCGGCCAAGCTCGCCGTCACCGGCTACAGCTACGGCGGCTTCATGACCTGCTACCTGACCAGCCGCGACCCGAGGTTCGCCGCCGCCGTCGCGGGTGGCGTGGTCAGCGACCTGACGAGCATGGCGGGCACCTCGGACGGCGGCCACTACCTGACCGCGCTCGAACTGGGCGGCACCGGCGAGCACCTCGCGGAGCTGTCCCCGCTGACGCGCGTCGGTGACGTCAGCACGCCGACGCTGATCTACCAGGGCGCGGCCGACGACCGGTGCCCCGTGGGCCAGGCCGAGCAGTGGTTCACCGCGTTGCGCCAGAACGGCGTGCCCACCGAGCTGGTGCTCTACCCGGACGAGTCGCACCTGTTCATCCTGAACGGCAAGCCGTCGCACCGCGCGGACTTCAACCGCCGTGTGATCGACTGGGTGCGCGAGTACGCGGAGAACCGCAAGCCGCTCGACCAGAAGCACTGGCAGCGCAGGCTTTCCGCACTCTCCAAGAAGCACGACCTGCCAGGAGCGGCACTCGGCATCCTCTACAAGGGCGACACGATCCAGGCGCACCACGGCGTGCTGAACCTGACGACCGGCGTCGAGGTCACCGACGACACGATCTTCCAGATCGGTTCGATGGGCAAGGTGTGGACGACGACGGTCGTCATGCAGCTCGTCGACGAGGGACTGCTCGACCTCGACGCCCCAATCGTCGACGTGCTGCCCGAGCTGAAGCTGTCCGACCCGGTGGTCGAGCAGAAGGTGACCATGCGGCACCTCCTCACGCACACCAGCGGCATCGACGGCGACAACTTCACCGACACCGGCCGCGGCGACAACTGCCTGGAGCTCTACACCGAACTGCTCGCCGACGCCGCCCAGAACCACCCGCTCGGCGCGACCTTCTCCTACAGCAACGCCGGTTTCGTCCTGGCCGGCCGGGTGATCGAGAAGCTCACCGGCAAGACGTGGGACGTGGCGATGCGCGAGAGGCTCTACGAGCCGCTAGGACTCACCCGCGCCGGCACGTTGCCGGAGGAGGCGCTGCTGCACCGCGCGGCGGTCGGCCACGTCACCAAGGACGAGAAGCTCGAAACGGCGCCGGTGTGGATGCTGCCGCGCTCGCTCGGCCCGGCCGGGACGATCTTCGCGAGCGCGGAGGACGTGCTGAAGTTCGCGCGGATGCACCTCAACGGCGGCGTCGCCGAGGACGGCACGCGGGTGCTGTCCGAGGCGTCCACCGCTGCGATGACCGAGAAGCAGACCGACGTGCCCGACCAGGAGGCGCTGGGCGACTCGTGGGGCGTCGGCTGGATCCGGTTCGGCTGGGACGGGGCACGGCTGATCGGCCACGACGGCAACACCATCGGCCAGTCCGCGTTCCTGCGCATCCTGCCGGAGCACGACCTCGCGGTCACGTTGCTGACCAACGGCGACACGGCCCGTGAGGTATATCTGGAGCTGTACAAGGAGATCTTCGCCGAACTGGCGGGCATCGACATGCCGATGCCACGGCAGCCCGCGGCCGAACCGCCCACTGTGGACAACGCACCGTACCTCGGCAGGTACGAGCGGGCCTCGATGAGGCTCGACATCGTCGAGGGCGAGCACGGGCTGCAATTGGACGTGACGCCGACCGGTCCGATGGCGGGCATGTTCCCGAAGCCGCCCGCGGTCGACCTCGTCCCCGCCGGCGACGGGCGATTCCTCTACCTGTGGCCGGACTCCAAGAGCTGGTCCTCACTGGTCTTCTACACGCTGCCGACCGGGGAGCAGTACGTGCACATGGGTGTCCGCGCAACGCCGAAGGTGTCCTGATGAACCTGATCGACGACATCGAGCGGCTCGTGTCCTGCGAGTCGCCGTCCACCGACCTGGCGGCGGTCGCCCGCAGTGCCGAGGTCACCGCCGCGGTGGGTGCCGCGCTGCTCGGCTCGCAGCCGGAACGGATCGTGCTCGACGGCCGCACGCACCTGCGGTGGCGGCTGGGATCGGGACCGCGCAGGGTGTTGCTGCTCGGCCACCACGACACGGTGTGGCCGATCGGCACGCTGGAGCGGATTCCGTTCAGCGTGCGGGACGGTGTGCTGCGCGGGCCCGGCTGCTTCGACATGAAGACCGGCGTCGCGATGATCTTCCACGCCGTCGCGGCGCTCGGTTCCCCCGACGGCGTCACGGTTCTCATCACCGGCGACGAGGAGATCGGCTCGCCGACGTCGCGCGGGCTGATCGAGACCGAGGCCGTGGAGCACGCGGCTGTCCTGGTGTGCGAGGGCTCCGCGGACGGCGGCGCGCTGAAGACCGAGCGCAAGGGCACGTCGATGTACGAGGTGACGTTGCACGGACGCGCCTCGCACGCCGGGCTCGAACCCGAACGCGGGGTGAACGCCACGATCGAGGCCGCGCACCAGATTCTGGCGGTCTCGCAACTGGCCGACTCCGTCGCCGGGACCACCGTCGTACCGACCGTGCTCTCCTCCGGCACGACGACGAACACCGTTCCCGCACAAGGGAGGTTCATGGTGGACGTGCGCGTGCGGAACCTGGAGGAACAGCGCCGGGTGGACGAGGACATGAAGGCGCTGCGCCCCGCGCTCGACGGCGCGAAGGTCGAGGTGTCCGGCGGCCCGAACCGCCCGCCGCTGGAGCTGTCCGCTTCCTCCGCGTTGTTCGAACGGGCCTCCGCGCTCCTCCCCGGGATCACGCAGGCCGCGGTCGGCGGCGCGTCGGACGGCAACTTCACCGCGGGCGTGGGAGTTCCGACGCTCGACGGCCTTGGAGCCGTCGGTGGCGGTGCGCACGCCGAGAGCGAGCACGTGCTGGTGTCGGAGCTCGTTCCGCGCACCCAGCTGCTCGCGGCGCTCGTCAAGGAGCTGACATGACGATGGTGAAGCAGAACGTGGTGGTTCGTCAGCTCACGGACTACGCGGAACTCCTGGCCACGCAACGGTTGTACGAGTCGATCTGGCGGCCGACCGGCGACGGCGGCACTCCCCCGGTCACCGCCGAGCTGCTGAGGGCGATGACGAAGGCGGGCAGCTACGTCGCGGGCGCGTTCGACGGCGACGCCCTGGTGGGTGCCTGCATCGGGTTCTGCTCGCCCCCCGCCGCCGGTGCGCTGCACAGCCACATCGCCGGGGTGGCGGCGGGCATGCGCGGACGCAACGTCGGCTACGCGCTCAAGCTCGACCAGCGGACGTGGGCGCTCGAACGCGGGCTCACCGAGGTCAGCTGGACGTTCGACCCGCTGGTGCGCCGCAACGCCTATTTCAACCTGGGCAAGCTCGCCGCCGACGCGACCGAGTACCTGCCCGACTTCTACGGCCACATGCACGACGACATCAACGGCGGCGGCGAGACCGACCGGCTGCTGGTCAGCTGGCGCATCTCCTCCCCCGCGGCGGTGGCCGCGTGCGAGGGCCGGCCGCGGACCGTCAACGCGACGGGTGTGGTCGGGCTCGGGATCTCCGAGGACGGCCGGCCGGTGCCGGGAGTGTGTTCCGGCAGCACGGTTCTGGTCGCCGTGCCGCCGGACGTCGAGTCGCTGCGGGCCACGAACCCGGCGGTGGCAGACGAGTGGCGTCACGCCGTGCGGGAGGTGCTCGGCGGGCTGCTCGCGAGCGGTGCGCGGATAACCGGGTTCGACAGGTCCGGCTGGTACGTCGTCGAGAGGAGCAGTGAGTCGTGAAGCTGACCGGGGTGGAGATCCGCTGGGTCGAGATGCCGCTGAAGTCGCCGTTCCGCACCTCGTTCGGCACGCAGACCGTGCGGCAGTTGCTGCTGCTGCGCGCGGTCACGGACGAGGGCGAGGGCTGGGGCGAGTGCGGTGCCCTGGTCGATCCGGTGTACTCGCCGGAGTACGTGGAGGGCTGCGCCGACGTGCTGCGGCGGTTCTTCATCCCGGCGCTGACCGGACCGGTCGACGGCATCTCCGTCGCACCCCGGCTGGCGAGGTTCCACGGTCATCGGATGGCCAAGGCGGCGCTGGAGATGGCCGTCCTGGACGCCGAACTGCGCGCTCGTGGCGTGTCGTTCGGCCGTGAGCTGGGCGCTGTCCGCGATCGCGTGCCGTGCGGGGTGTCGGTCGGGATCATGAACTCGATCCCCGAGCTGCTCGACGCCGTCGGCGGCTACCTCGACGAGGGCTACGAGCGGATCAAGCTGAAGATCGAGCCCGGCTGGGACGTCGAACCCGTGCGGGCCGTGCGCGAGCGGTTCGGTGACGACGTGTTGCTGCAGGTCGACGCGAACACCGCGTACACGCTGGGCGACGCCCGGCACCTCGCGAAGCTCGACCCGTTCGACCTGCTGCTGATCGAACAGCCGCTGGCCGAGGAGGAGCTGCTCGCCCACGCCGAGCTCGCCAAGGTCGTGCGGACGCCGATCTGCCTGGACGAGTCGATCACCTCGGCGTCGTCGGCGGCCGACGCGATCAGGCTCGGCGCCTGCCAGATCGTCAACATCAAGCCCGGCAGGGTCGGCGGGTACCTGGAGGCGCGGCGCATCCACGACGTGTGCGCGGCGAACAACGTCGCGGTGTGGGTCGGCGGGATGCTCGAGACCGGCATCGGCAGGGCCGCGAACGTGGCGCTGGCGGCGTTGCCCGGCTGCACGCTGCCGGGCGACACTTCGGCGTCCGGCCGCTACTACCAGCTGGACGTCACCGAGCCGTTCGTGCTCCAGGACGGCCACCTGCCCGTTCCGACGGGGCCGGGGCTGGGTGTGACGCCGTTGGCCGACGTGCTGGACGCGGTGACGGTGAAGACGGAGTGGATTCCTGTGGCGTCCAACCCGTACTGACCTGCTGGAACAAAACCCCCGCAGGCCAGTGCGGCTCAGGACCCGCGAACCCTTCGGCCGGCCACTCGGCCGGATGTGTGCCGAGGTTCGCGGGTCTGGGCTCGCACTGCGTCAAGCTGACTGGCTCCGCGATCACGGTGACGCCGCGTGCGTGGCGATCAGGCGGTCATCGCGGCGGCGACCGAGGCGCCGGAAACCGTTGCCTGCGCCTGTTTCCACCTCGATCCGACTTCACGGCGTTCGAGCGAATCTGGCGCGACGGCGGTAACGGACGATCAAGTCGGCCAGATCCTGTCCATGGTCATCCGATGGCAGGAGATGGTGCATGAAGATCGAACGACGTAAGTGGGCCCGGGCTGTGGGCGAGGACGCCGCGCCCGCGCTGCTCAAGTTGCTCGAAGCCGGAGGCCTGGCCTTCGACCCGGTGGAGAACCGGGTCAACCCCGTCTACCGCGAATACACCGACGAGCTGCCGGAAGAGGACTTCCGCCAGGTCTTGGCGATGTTGGGCAAGGCGAGCCCGCAGCTGCTGCCCCAGGCCGACTACGAGAAGGTCGAGACGGACTTCAAGCGCCGCACCGACAAGCAGTGGATCGCTGAGCAGGCCAAGCTGGCCGAGGAGCGCAAGCAGGCGCAGGCCGCGACCGAGCAGCGGTTGCTCGAAGCGGGGTTGCACGCACTCGGCGGTTCCGGGACGACGTGGACCGCGCGGGCGGCGCAGATCAGCGCGTGGTGGGCCGACGTCAAGCGGCGGGAGGCCCTGGAGGACTGGGAGAAGGTGTTCACCTCCAACCGGATGACCGCCCGCCAGGTCAACGCCAAGGGCCGCGGTGGCACGTTCGGCATCATGAACCGGCACGACCGCAAGGACCTCGCGAAGGAGCGGCAGATCTACCTCGACCGGGCACCGGGCGGCATCCTCGCCCGCACCGAACCGGCCAACTTCTTCTCCGGCCACGGCAGCGCCAACCGCAAGGACGAGCTGGGCCTGCACGACCTCAGCGGCACCCTGCTGACCTCGGCCCGTCCGATCCTGAAGCAGCTCAAGCCCTACGACGAGGCCGTGGTCGTGTTCACGCCCGCGCCCACCGAGACCGACTCCCAGGTCTTCGCCGCCCTCTCCTCGCTGGACAAGCCCGACGCCGACAAGTTGCGCGAGTACCGCAGCAGGTTCGCCCGCCTGCGTTTGGCGCAGAGCAGCGACATGGGCGCGGTGTTCGTCGACGACAACGTCGACCCGAAGGCCCCGATCCGCGCCCGTTACGGCATCAACGGCCGGGTGCTGCTCCCCGGCGGCGCCATCATTCCGGTCGACGCGACCATGCTGGCCAAGCGCCACACCGACGCGCTGGAGCACAGCACGATCCTCAGCAGCGACCCCAAAGCGCTCGTCAACGAGGTCGTCATCGTCTACCGGCAGCACGCGGCGACTGACCTGTTCCCGTTGTTCGCTCAGTGGGACAGGGACACCACCAGCTACCGCGTCCTCGACCGGAAGACGCTGGCGCGCACCGGTGCGTGGATCTCCGACGCCGGCGTCTGGAACGCGGCCTAGACGGGCACCGCACGGGCGATCGCCGTCGCCGAGCGGGACCCGTAACGGCTGAAGGCGACTACGAGGTCCGCGCCCCGATGGATCCGGCGCCCGCGCCCTTCTCGGGAGGCGAGAGAGTCCGGCCCGACGAGCTGCTGGGCCGGCACGCCGAACTCGCCCGGCGACGCCTGGAATTCGACGACGTCGGCTGATGACCGCCTCAGGTCAGGAGCTTGATCGACGACCTCGGCGCGGTCGTCGACCAAGCCGACGACCGCTTCACATCTGCTGGGCGATCTCGGCGAACTCGGCGATGAGCGGCGTGTGCCGGTGTTCGGCCCACGCCAGTGCCACCTCGGCCGGCGCGATGTCCTCGATCGGCACGTGCACGAGGTCCTCGCGAGAGTAGAAGGTCGCGGTCGACAACGGCAGATCCGCCTCCAGCACGCTTTCCCTGCCCGCCAGCCGATGCGTCGCCGGCACCACGGCCACGCGCGGCTCGTCGAACAGCGGAACGTGCCGGAGCCCGTCCAACGGAACCGGCAGCCGCACACAGCTCACGTCGACGCGCCCGTCGTGGATGACGTCGACCTGGTCCTCCCACGTCGTGCGCAGCACGTCGACCTGCAGACCGGGATGCCGCGACGCCAGCAGCCGCACCGCGGGCGTGACGATCAGACCCGGCATGAACCCGACTGTGAACGTGTCCGTCACACCGACCCGTCGCAGCAACGCCGAGGTCTGCGTGAGCAACGGGCGGGCGTCCTCCAGCAGCCGCGAGCCGGCCGGTGTCAGCGAGGTTCCCTTCGACGAACGGTCGAACAGCTGCACCTTCAGCTCGGTCTCCAGCGCGCGGATCTGCCGGGACAGCACGGGTTGCGCGATGTGCAGGGCCTCGGCGGCGCGGCCGAAGTTCAGGTGCTCGGCGACCGCCACGAAGTACCGCACCTTCGCAGGTCCAGGTCCATACCTCCAGGGTATCGCGCACGACCGAGCAGGTCTTGGACCACGCGCCTGCCGCGGGTGCACGCTCGAAACCATGAAATCCACACTGGACGGACAGCGGATCGCAGTCCTCGGCGGCTCATCGGGAATCGGGCTCGCGACGGCAAAAGCGGCGCAACAGGCAGGCGCGGAAGTCACGATCGTTTCGCGCAAACCACCGGCCGGCTTCGCCGCCCACCCGACCGACCTGGCCGATCCCGCAGCCATCACCGAGGCTTTCGACACCATCGGCGAGATCGACCACCTCGTCTACACGGCGGGGGAGCCGCTCGAACTGATGACGCTCAACGACTTCGACCGCGACCGCGCGAGAAGTTTCTTCGGTCTCAGGTACTTCAGCGTGCTCGACGCCGTCAGAGCCGCGCGGGTGACCACCTCGATCACGCTCACCACCGGCATCGCGAAGGACCGACCGGGGCCGGGTTGGGCGGTCGCGGCGAGCATCTGCGGCGCGGTCGAGGCGCTGACCAAGGCGCTCGCGATCGAACTGGCGCCGCTGCGGGTCAACGCGGTCAGCCCCGGCGTGGTGCGCAGCCCGTTGTGGGGCCCGGACGCCGAACAGCTCTACCTGGATGTCGGCAAGACGCTGCCGTTGCAACGGGTCGGCGAGGTGGAGGAGATCGCCCACGCGTACCTCTATCTCATGACGCAGCCGTGGGCGACCGGCACGATCCTCACGGTCGACGGCGGCACGACGATCGCCTGAAGGTCGGGACTGCGTGATCACGGCCTCGACGGAACGGAGCGTGGCCTCGCGAACAGCTTTGCCGTGCGCCGGATCCGGAAGCGCGCGAGCGATCGAGACGGCGCCGCCGTTCGTCCGCTTCCGCGACGTCGAGGACGTCGAACTCGACGCCGAACTGCTCGCGGATCACCTCCTCCAGGAACAGCCTCGTCAGGGACGAACGCCTTCCAACGCCAGCGTGGCGAGCCGGGCCCGTCAACGGCCCTGTGCCGAATTCGCCAACGGCACCGTCGAATGTGATGCTGCGCTTCTGTGGCGCCAAGGAAGGCGTCCACAGCGGTGAGCACTGCGTTCGGCTTCTCGCGGGCCGGGACGTGGCCTGCGCCTTCGATCAGCTGGAAGCGTGGTGGGGATCGCCGCGGCATTTCCCGTCATCTTGCGCACTCCTGCATCTCGCAGCCCACACCCCCATTCAGATTAATCAACTACGGATATATGGACTCTCCGTATCAAATGGTCCGTTCGAGGGACCACATTCAGCCTTTCGAGTCATCACCTCGTGATCATGTTGCTACTCTCCGAAACAGGGAGGTATTTCATGACAGAGGGCGACAGGGCGGACGGAAGCCAAAATTACGAGGCCCGGCTCGCTGAGCAGCACCATCGGCTGGCGTTGGCGAGAGCGGGGTACATGCCGCCGGCACCAGAGCCGTACGAGCTCGAGGACTCGGTCGCCACGGCGCCGGGTGTGAGTGTCGTGGTGCGGAACCGCCGGATCATCTGGCTCGACATCCACCCGGATCTGCTCACACAGCCGCCCGGTGCCGTGTCGAAGCCGATGAGAGAGGCCATCAACGCCGCCTTGGAGCAGTCGTTGATCGACATGCCCGGCGCCGGTGATCCAGGCCCCGACCTCGCCGCGCTGGGTCAGCAGCTTGCGGACTTCACCCGGCAGGGTGGCGAGGCGTTGCGCCGGATCCAGGGCCTGCTCGAGGCGTCGATGGCGAAGACCGGTATCAGCGGTGACAGCACGCCCCAGTACGTCGGCCACGTTTTCCAGGACGCGATGGACGTGGTGACCTCCACCCAGGCGGCGCTGTCGGCGGATCCGGCGCCGATGGTCGTCGGTGAAGGCCGTGACGACGACAACGAGGTCAACGCCGCCGTTACCAGCGGCCAGGTCGATGCCTTGACGCTGACGGTTGTCGCGTTGCAGTTCCCGCCCGCGCAGCTGACGCAGGCGGTGATCCAGGCGGTCAACACCGCGATCGACGAGTGGGAACGCCTGTCCACCGCGGCGGACAGACCCACGCTGGACGTCGCCGCATTGCAGGCGGTCAGTGAACAAGCAGAAAAGGTCCGCGAGCAGAGCATGCAGCACCTGCGCGCCTACACGACCAACCTCACCTCGATCATGCGCACCGTCGACTAGGGAGTGACAACGATGTCCGGGATGGAAGTGTCCGCCGAGATGATCGGCGGATCCGCGAAGGAGATCCTGGGGACCGGCGACTCCCTGACGAGTGACATCGCCGCGTTCCGCAGCCAGGTCGAAGGTCTGACCGGCGCGTTCGGCGGCGACGAGCTCGGCTCGGCGCTGGGCACGATCTACCAGATCGTCTCCGAGGCCGCGTTCGAGTCGTTCGAGGACAACGCCGACGGTCTCGCGGAGATCGGCCAGAACCTGCAGGGCATGGCCGACGACTACTCGGCCGTCGAGAGCACCAACCAGGGCACGTTCCAGCAGCTGTTGGGAGAACAGGCATGACCACCGGCATGATGCTGCCCCCGGAGCTGTCCGGGCTGCTCAACACCCTGGGCTTCAACTGGCCGGAGAGCGACGAGGGCAAGCTCTTCGACCTCGGCGGTCTCTGGTCGGACTTCGCCGACCGGCTCGGCCCCGCCGCGGCCGCCGCCGAGGAGCACGCCCAGCAGGTGCTGAGCGCGAACAGGGGCGCGGCCATCGACGGCTTCAAGGCGTTCTGGAACGACGAGGAGGCACCGAGGAAGAACCTCGAGGACGGCGCCACCGCCTCGTCGCTGATCGGTGCCGGCCTCTACGTCTGCGCGGGCGTGGTGGTCGCACTCAAGATCGCCGTCGTCGTGCAGCTGGCCATGCTCGCCATCCAGATCGCCCAGGCCATCGCCACCGCGGTCCCGACGTTCGGCGCCTCGCTGCTGGAGATCCCCATCTTCAAGGAGATCACCTCGATCCTCCTGGACCAGGCGATCGATCTCGCCATCAGCCAGGTGCTCAGTGCCTAAGGTCAAGAAGCCCAAGGCGAACAAGACCATCACCAACGCCGGGGTCTTCAACCCCATCGGCACGAAGCTGCGCACGGCCAAGCGCCCGGCCGGCAACAACGTTCAGCCGCTCGACGTCGACTCGTACGCCAACCTCAAGAAGCGGGAGAAGGTCGGCGACAACCTGGAGCACGACCACATCCCGTCGTCGGCCGCGCTCAAGCGCGCCGAGGAGAAGCGGCTCGGCCGCAAACTGACGAAGCAAGAGGCCGACGCCCTGCACAACAAGGCGAACGCGATCGAGGTCCCGAAAGACGTCCACGCCAAGAGCGACACCTTCCGCGGCAAGAACACGAAGAAGCAGATCGAGGACGACGCGGCGGACCTCAGCAAGGCCGCGAACAGGGACTACGCTACGACCCGCAAGAACCTCCTCGCTCACGGCTACTCGGCCAAGGACGTCGACGCGGCCTTGGACAAGATCAAAGCCGAGAACCGAAAGAAGGGCATATGACCACGGTCTCCGGTGAGATCACCGTGCTGCTGGACGTGCTGGGCCACCGCCAGGGCGACAGCCGCATCCTCGACGCGATCGTCCTGGTCGGCCCCCAGATGGAGGTCAGCGAGTACGACTTCGACGGTGAGAAGTCCACGTACTTCGTCTTCAAGGAGGCCGGTACGGAACTGCTCTTCGAAGACGACGTCCTGGCCTCGGTGATGGTGCGGACCCAGCCGGATTCCGAGGACGAGACCTACGGCGTGTACCCGCGTCCCGACGAGCTGGTACAGGGTCTCTCCGCCACCGCCACTCGCGACGAGGTCACGGCGTTCCTGGGCAGCCCGGAACGCAGCGGTCCGAGCTTCGACCGGTACGAGGTCGGCAACCGCTACCTGCACTTCGAGTTCGGCGCGAACGGCCGGGTCGCCCGGATCTCCGCACTGCTCGAACCGGTCTAGACAGCAGTTCCCGGTGCACGAACACGGGCCCGTCACCGCGTTGGTGGCGGGCCCGTGTCACGTCGCGAGATCAGCGGCTTCCGAGCCGGGCCCGCGAAGCCGACCGGTTGCGGCCGTGTTCCGACGGGGCTCGATCATGCTGACCGAGTCGACGATCACCAGGCTGACACCTCCAGTGCCGACAAGGCGACGCACCCGTGTCGTGCCGCGCAGCGCCGTTGCCGACACCACCATCGTCATGCCGGCTGTGAACAAGGCTGCAGAACCCGGTTCCGGCGTGACAGTTCGAGGGAGATGCGGGCCAGCGCCGGTCAAGATGCGCGGTCCAGGGCCTCAAGTTCCTCAGCCCGTCCAGTGAACACGCCCGTCGCGGCGGGAAGTTGTTGCGGCACCACGGCTGCGGAGGACAAGGACGCGGTATGCAGCGTTACGTCTCCATGCACCGCACCGGTCTGCAGAATCGCTTCCGCAGTCCCTGCAAAGGTGGTGAGCACTTGCGCGATGCCACTGTCAGAGGGATTGGACGGCAAAGCGTTCGCGCCTGATCTGTTGGGTCGTCCCGCCACGGTTCCACACACGAGCGCGTTTCGTCACGATCTCGAAGAGACGCCCGTTGCCGTGGGCGTTCAATCGTTCGGTTGAACGCGGCGTCCATCTCCAGCGCGTTTTTCTCTCCGCCCGGATGACGCGGAGATCCTCTCGGTCACACGAGGATGACAGTCGCCTGACCGTGTACCTCCCCCGCAGAGAGGCTTCCTCACCTTGTCAAGCTCCCTCAGCAGACGACGTGTCCTTGCCGCCGGGGCTGGCGCAGCCTTGGGCTTCAGCGCTTTCGGTGCCGCCGGCGCCGCGGCTTCGCCCGCCGGGGCACCGCACCCCGGCGGGCCGGAGGAGACCAGGACGCTCGACGAGCTCTACCAGGCCGCGCTCGGGGAAGGTGGCAAGCTCATCATCTACGCCGGCGGCGACACACCGACCCAGCAGGACGGCACCAAGGCTGCCTTCAAGGCCCGTTTCCCGGACATCGCCCTGACGTTGATCGTGGACTACAGCAAGTATCACGACGTCCGGGTCGACAACCAGTTCGCCACCGGCACTCCCGTTCCGGACGTCGTGCAGCTCCAGACCGTTCAGGACTTCGTGCGTTGGAAGGAGCAGGGTCGCCTGCTGCGTTACAAGCCCGCCGGGTTCTCGAAGGTCTACGACGCGTTCAAGGATCCGCAGGGCGCGTGGGTCGCCGTCTCGGCGCTCGCCTTCAGCTTCATGTACGGTCCGCCGGCGGTTGGTTCGGCCCCGCCGCGCACCCCACTGGATCTGGTCGACCCGAAGTGGAAGGGCAAGATCGCCTCGTCGTTCCCGCACGATGACGACGCCGTCCTCTACCTCTACTCGCTCTACGCACAGACCTACGGCTGGGACTGGGTGGCCAAACTGGCCGCTCAGGACGTGCGATTCGCTCGCGGCAGCAACACTCCGGGCGAGGCGGTGATGGCTGGGGAGAAGGCGATCGGCATCGGCGGCGCCGGCTCGCTGGCCGCTCCCGCGTCGGCACCCGTGAGGTTCGTGGTCGCCGACGGGCATCCGTTCATGGCCTGGGGCCAGCGGGCCGCGATTCTCAAGCAGGCCAAGAACCCTGCCGCCGCCAAGCTCTACCTGAACTGGCAGCTGTCCCTCACACAGCAGCAGGCGTCCTTCAACGGCTGGTCGGTACGCACGGACGTCACTCCTCCAGCCGGCCTGAAGCCGATCTGGAAGTACCCGAACGCCCACCTCGACGGCTTCCCCCGCTTCATGGCCGACCGCGCCGAGGTAGAGCGCTGGAAGCAGACCTTCGCGCTGTACTTCGGGGAGGTCAAGGGCGACCCCACGCCCGGCTGGCCCGGACTGCGCCCCGGCGCGTAGCCGTCGAACTGTGCTCCGGTGCCGCGACCGGCGGGACCGGAGCACAGTTCTTTCACCTGAGCCACACCAGCAGCGGATACACTCGGCAACCCTGTCCTCAGTGGATCATTCATCCAAGGGGTTGCCGTGTCCGACCGCGGGCCCACCGACTCGCCGCCGTCGGCACACGGGAGCTGGTACGCCCTGCGCCACGTCCAGCACCTGGTGTTCTTCATCGTCGTCGGCGCCGCACTGGTCCGGCTCGCCAGTCTGAACCTCGCACTGTGCTGGGAGATCGTGACCGTCAGCGCGGTACTTGCCGTGGTGTACGCGGCAGGCCTGGCTCTGTGGCTCCGGATGGGCGCGTTCGCCCGGCACGCCTGGATCGCGGCCCTGATCCTGCTGTGGGCGGTCCTCGTCGGGCTCACTCCGCCGTTCCTGACCGTTGCGTATGTCTGGTGTGCCGTGCCGCTGGCGTGTGCGGTTCTGCATGCGCTCGGTCGCCGTGGAGCCATGATCGCGGTAGCCGCGATCACTGTCGTGCTGGTTGGTCAACTGGCCATGGCCGCCGGTCGGTTCGACGCCGAGATCGTGCTGGTACCCGTGGCCGCTGTCTGGGGCACGGTGGCCTTGTACCGGGCGCAGCAGCGGGATGCCGCAGAGCGCCAGCGCCTCGTGGAGGAGTTGCGCGGCACGCGGGACGTGCTCGCGCAGGAGCAGCGCCGGGCCGGCGTTCTCGAGGAACGCACGCGCATCGCCCGAGACCTGCACGACACGCTTGCCCAGGAACTGTCCGGCAGCGTGATGCTGTTGCAGGCGGCCGAGCGGAGCTGGGAAGAGCGGCCGGACGCGGCGCGTGTCCGTGTTCGCATGGCTGCCGACAACCTGAGCGCGGGTCTCGCCGAAACCCGGCGGATGATCACGGACCTCACTCCGTCCGCCGTCTCCGAGGTCGGCCTGGCGGGCGCGCTGCACCTGCTGTGCGCCCGCGCGCAACAAGACGAAATCGCGGAGCGTGTGCAGTTCCGCTCGGCCGGATCTCCCGATCCCGACATCGGCGAGCAGGTCACCACCACCTTGTTCCGCGTGGCGCAGAGCGCGCTGGCCAACGTCCGTGAACACGCCCACGCCACCACCGTGACGGTGACCCTGCACCACCACCCGGATCACGTCGAACTGGAGGTGTGCGACGACGGTGTCGGATTCGATCATGCTCACCTCGGCGATGTGTCCCGTTCAAGCCGGGGCCTGGGCCTTCCGTCCGCCCAGGCGAGGCTTCGCGAGCACAGCGGTGCTCTCGACGTCGACAGCGCTCCGGGCCGGGGGACGCGGATCCGGGCCACCCTCCCGATTCGCCGGCTGTCCGGACCAATCGTGCCGATGAACTCTTCAGCGGTCTCATGACAACCTCTCCGTTGCGGTTGCTGATCGCCGACGACCACGCGGTCGTACGGGCCGGACTGCGGGCGCTGCTCGACGGTGAGCCTGACTTCGACGTGGTCGCGGAGGCGGGCAGTGGAGAGGAGGCCGTCCTCCTCGCCGTCGGCCTGGCGCCCGATGTCGTGCTGATGGATCTGCGGTTCGTGGGCACGGACGCCGGCATCGACGGAGTCGAGGCAGTTCGCCGGCTGACTGCCGAGGCCCCCGGCACAGTGGTGGTGATGCTGACCAGTTACTCCGGACATGCCGACGTCGTACGCGCGCTGGAGGCCGGCGCGCGCGGCTACGTGCTCAAGGCGGGTCCGCCCGAAGAACTGTTCCAAGCTGTGCGCGCCGCAGCCGCAGGCGGCATGGGACTCGCGGCGGAGGTCGTTGAACATCTCGTCGGCCGCGTGATCAGTCCTTCGCCCGGGGTGACGGAACGGGAAAGAGAAGTCGTCCGGTTGATGGCCGATGGTCACAGCAACCGCTCTATCGCGCAGTCCCTCTATCTCAGTGAGGCGACCGTCAAGACGCATCTCGTGCGCATCTACCGGAAACTGGGTGTCGACAACCGGGCCGCGGCAGTCTCCGAAGCGGTGCGCCGGGGGTTGCTCGAACTCATGTAGCTGTACTGCCTTGAGAGGTTGCGAACGGTCCGGCACACAGTCGGATGATCTTGGATTGAGGGAGGGCCTCCGGGTTCGGTGTGGATTGCGACATCTGCACCGGCTAGCCAGGAGGCCCTCGATTGCTCACGCCAACGCGCCGTTGTCCGAGCTGGGCAGGCTGCGCCTGGCCCGGTGTGTCGTCGAGGACGGCTGGCCGCTGAGGCGGGCCGCCGAGAGGTTCCAGGTGTCGGTCAGTACCGCGCAACGCTGGGCCGGCCGCTATCGCGAGCTCGGCGCCGCGGGCATGGCCAACCGGTCCTCACGTCCGTTGTCGAGCCCACGTCGGACTCCGACCCGGACTGAGCGGCGGATCATCAAGGTCCGGCTGGCGCGGCGGTGGGGATCGGCGTGGATTGCGTATCCGCTGGGGCTGGTGCCCTCGACCGTGCACCGGGCACCAGCGCCGCTGGGAAGTGGACGGCGGGTGGTCCTGGACCGCGGAAGGACCAGACGAAGCCTGGTGATCACCTGGGCGTCGCGAACGTGTTCGTCACCCGTGCTCCCACACTGCTCCCGATCCGCGCGAACACTCGGACACCCGGAGCCACTGAAGGGCACCTGACCAGCCTGAACACGCTGGTGCGCCAGTAGACTCCCATCGTTGAACACTTGATGGACTCCTCTGTAGACGGTTGGCAGGGTGGTGGACATGAGTCCGCGAACAGGCCTCGCCCGCGTGCTGGACGACCTCGGCACCACGCTGATCGACCTCGTGCGTGGTGATCCGAGCCGTGCCACCGACGTGGGCGGGGTGGTGATCCACGACCCCGACGACGACCAAGCGCTGCCGCCGTCCGCACTCGTGCTGGGTGTCGGCGTGCGGGATCCGGCGGAGATCCTCGGGCTGCTTCCCGGGGCCGCGGCGCTCGTCGTGCGCGGCCCGGTCGTGGTCACGGACGAGATCGCCCAGGCCGTCGACCGGTCCGGCGTCGTCCTGCTCGGCCTGGCGCCGGGCGCGTCGTGGACGCAGCTCGCCGCGATGCTGCGGTCGTTGCTGGCCGAAGGCGAGGTCGACCCGTCCGAAACGCTCGGCGGCGTGCCGGCCGGGGACCTGTTCGCCCTGGCCAACGCGGTGGCGTCGCTGATCAGCGCCCCGGTGACGATCGAGGACCGCAGCTCGCGGGTGCTCGCGTTCTCGGGGCGCCAGGACGAGGCTGACTCGTCGCGCGTCGAGACGATCCTGGGCAGGAAGGTCCCGGTGCGCTACACGCGGATGCTGGAGGAGCGCGGGGTGTTCCAGCGGCTCTACCGCAGCGACCAGGCCGTCTACATCGAGGGGCTGCTCGCCGACGACGGCTCGCTGTGCCTGCCCCGCCTCGCCGTGGCGGTGCGCGCGGGCGACGAGTTCCTCGGCTCGATCTGGGCCGCCGTGCGCGAGCCGCTGTCCCCGGACCGCTCCGCCGCGTTCGGCGACGCGGCCAAGCTCGTGGCGTTGCACATGATGCGTCAGCGCGCGGGCGCCGACGTCGAACGCCGGTTGCGCGCGGACCTGGTCTCGACCGCCGTCGAAGGAGGTCAGGGGGCCGCGGAGGCGGTGCGCCGGCTCGGGCTGGCCGACCAGGCGTGCGTGGTGCTGGCGCTGGCGCTGGCCCACTCGCACGGCGACGACCCGGCCGCGCACGCCCGATTGCTGGCCGAACGGCAGCAGGTCGCCGACGCGCTCGCGATGCACCTGACGGCCGTGCACCCGCGCGCCGCGGCCGCGTTGATCGGCGACGTCGCCTACGCGATCATGCCCGCCGAGTCGGAGGACCGGGCGCTGCGGATCGCCACGGACTTCCGCAACCGCATCGGGCACCACGTGCTGGTGGGCGTCGGCGAGGTGTCCGACGGCCTGACGCTGTCGCGGTCCCGGGCCGGTGCCGATCTCGTGCTGCGCGTGTTGCGGGCCGGGCGGGCCACGCTCGCGGTGGCGCGAGTGTCCGATGTGCACAGTGAGGGGTTGTTGCTGGAGCTGTCGGACCTGATCGCCGAACGCGGCGACACGCTGACCGGGCCCGTCGCGCGGTTGATCGCTTACGACCGCAAGCACAGCGGCAACCTCGTGGAGACGCTCGGCGCGTGGCTCGACGCCTTCGGTGACGTCGCCACCGCCTCAGCCGCCGTTTTCGTGCACCCCAACACGTTCCGCTATCGGCTGCGGCGGTTGTCGGAGGTCGGGGAGATCGACCTCAGCGATCCGGACGCGCGGTTCGCGGCGATGCTGCAGCTGCGGCTGTGGCGGCCAGACGGCGCCGCGCCAGTGCGACGAACGTCCCGGTCGACGGATGCGCCGCCGGTGACGGCCACGCCAGGCGGACGGTGATCGGCTCGGCGTCGGCCAGCGGCAGGTAGGTGACGCCGGGGTGCGGGTTGTGGTGGCTGCTGCCGGCCGCCGTGACCCCGACCGTCGCGCCGGTCGCGATCGACGTCAGCCACTCGACGACGCCGGGCACGTCGACGGTGCGCGGGCGCGCCCCGGACGGCCAGAGATCCGCGCCGGTCGTCGCCGCCGTCTCGCACACCGCGACGCACTCGCCCGCCAGGTCGGCGAGCAGCAGGGCGTCGCGGGCCGCGAGCGGGTGGTCGTCCGCGACGGCCGCGACGCGGGGTTCGTCGAGCAACGCCACGTGGTCGATGTCCGCGCCGGCGGGTTCGGTGCGCAGGACGGCCACGTCCGCCTCACCGCGCCGCAGCGCCGCCTCCGGGTCGTCGGTGCGTCGGATGTGCACGAGCACGTCCGGGTGCTCGGCACGCCACTCCCGCAGGAACGGGATGGTGTACTCGCCGAGCGCGGCCCAGGCGAAGGTGAGCCGGAGCGGCTGGGGCCGCACGGTTTCGGCCAGCGCCGAGTCCAGCGAGGCGAGGATGCGGTGGCTGTGCTCCCACAGCCGTCGGCCTGGTTCGGTCAGAGCGACGTGACGGGTCGTGCGTTCCACCAGACGCACGCCCAGACGCCGTTCCAACTGGTCGAGCGTGCGCGAGAGAGCAGGCTGCGTGACGTGCAACTCCTGCGCGGCCGCGGTGATCGAACGATGGTCGCCGATCGAGGCTAGTGCTCGCAGGTGACGCAGCTCGACATTCATAACCGCCGATCATAAGTGCTGCACGAACGGCATTTCACTCGCGCTCGGAGCGGCCCTAGCGTCGAGGGCATGAGAATTCTGCTCGTTGGAGCGACCGGCAGGCTGGGCACCGCGGTGCACGAGGTGCTCTTCGAACGCAAGCACGACGTCGTGACCGTCTCGCGCACCGGAGGCGACCTGCAGTACGACGTGACCGACCCGGCCCAGGTGGCCGATCTCTACCAGACCGTGGGGCAGGTGGACGCCGTCGCGTCGGCCGCGGGGCACGTGCCGTTCAAGCCGTTCGGCGAGCTGACGATGGAGGACTACCAGGCCGGGCTGACCGGCAAGGTCCTGTCCCAGGTCGCCCTGGTCCGCGAAGGCCTCGCGCACGTCACCGAGTCGTTCACGCTGATCACCGGCGTGCTGGCGCGCGAACCGATCGTCACGGGTGCCGCGGCCTCGATGGTCAACGGCGCGGTGGAGTCGTTCGTGCGGGCCGCCGCCATCGAGATCGCGCCGCAGCGCATCAACGCCGTCAGCCCGACCGTCTTCACCGAGGCGCTGGACGCGTACGGCGACTACTTCCCCGGCATGAAGCCGGTGCCGCTGGCCGACGTGGCGCAGGCGTACGTCCGCTCGATCGAGGGACGGCAGACCGGGCAGGTCTACGTGCTCTGAACGCGGACGCGACCGAGCAGCCGGTCCACCAGGCCGGGCAGTCGCTGCTCGCCCGCGCCCTCCAGCCACAGCGCGATGCCGGTGCGGATCGTGGCGAGGAACGTCGCCGCCATCAGCCGGGCGATCTCCTCGTCCGGCCCGCGCAGCATCAGAACGGCGGTCAGGTCGCGTTCGAGCGCGACCTGGTCGCCTGCCTGGCGTGCGATCAGTGACGGATGCCGGCGCAGCAGCCGCAGCTGGGCCATCCACTCGACGTCCGGGAGCGGCCGGTCGCGGTAGAGCTCCGCGGTCGACGCGCGCAGGGCCTGCCAGGCCCCCTCGTGCTCCGGCCTGGCCTCGACCAGCGATACCAGTGCCCTGAACCGCTCGCGGTCGGAGTCGAGAACGGCCTCCTCCTTGCTGGCGAAGTAGTTGGAGAACGTCCTGCGCGAGACCCCCGCCGCGTCCGCGATGTCCTCGACCGTCACCCCGTCGAGACCGTGCTCCATCGCCAGCCGCAACGCCGCTCCGGCCAGCGACCGTCTGGTCTCCGCCTTCTTGTGCTCACGCCGAGTGGTGAGGGTCTCCATGGCGTTCAGCGTAGCGGGTGTAAGTTGCTCATTGCGCAAATTTGCACGACGCGCAAGAATTGCGGTGACGAAGGGGCGGGATGTGAAGATCGAGACTCAGGCGATGGGACACCGGCAGGTGCTGGAGTCGCTGTCCGGACTGCTGCTCGCGCTGTTCGTGGCCATGGTCAGCTCCACGGTGGTCTCCACCGCGCTGCCGCGGATCATCGGCTCGCTGAACGGCACGCAGACGCAGTACACCTGGGTGGTCACGGCCACCCTGCTCACGGCGACGGCCACTACCCCGCTCTGGGGCAAGCTCGCCGACCTGTTCAACAAGAAGACCTTGGTCCAGGCCGCGATCGTGATCTTCGTGATCGGCTCGCTGCTCGCGGGCTTCGCCCAGGACACCGGGCAGCTCATCGCCGCCCGCGCGTTCCAGGGCCTCGGCGTCGGCGGCCTGCAGGCGCTGGTGCAGGTCGTGATCGCGGCGATCATCCCGCCGCGCGAACGCGGCCGCTACAACGGCTACCTCGGCGCGGTCATGGCCGTCGCCACGGTCGGCGGCCCGCTGCTCGGCGGTCTGATCGTCGACGTGTCGTGGCTCGGCTGGCGCTGGTGCTTCTGGGTCGCCGTGCCGATCGCGGCGCTGGCGTTCGTCGTGCTGCAGGCGACGCTGAAGCTGGAGACCGTGCGCCGCGAGAACGTGAAGATCGACTACCTCGGCGCGACGCTGATCGCGGCCGGCGTGAGCGTGCTGCTGATCTGGGTGTCGTTCGTCGGCAACTCGTTCGACTGGCTGTCGTGGCAGACCGCGGCGATGGTCGGCGCCGGTCTGGTGCTCCTCGGCGCCGCCATCGCGGTCGAGCTGCGCGTCAAGGAACCCGTTGTGCCACTGCACATCGTGGTCCAGCGCACGCCGGCGCTGGCGATCATCGCGAGCCTCTCGGTGGGCATGGCGATGTTCGGCGGCGCGGTGTTCCTCGGCCAGTACTTCCAGATCGGCCGCGGCTACTCGCCGACAGAGGCGGGCCTGCTGACCATCCCGCTGATGGCGGGCGTGCTGCTGTCGTCCACGATCTCCGGCCGCATGATCAGCCGCACCGGCCGGATCAAGCCGTACATCGTCTCGGGCACGATCATCCTGGTGCTGGGCTTCCTCGGACTGGGCTTCGTCGACCACGCCACCGCGCTGTGGATCGTCGGCGTCGCGATGGCCGTCGTGGGCATCGGCGTCGGCATGACGATGCAGAACCTCGTGCTGGCAGTGCAGAACAGCGTCCCGCTGAGCGAACTGGGCGCCGCGAGCGCGTCCGTCACGTTCTTCCGCTCGCTGGGCGGCACGATCGGCGTCTCGGTGCTCGGCGCCGTCCTCGCCAACCGCGTCACGGCCGACCTCTCCGCCGCGCTGCACGTGCCGGCGGGCCAGTCGACCGGCAGCACCAGCGCGCTGAACCTGCAGGCCCTGCCGCCCGAGGTCCAGACGATCGTGCACACCGTCTACGGCGACGCGACGGCCCACATCTTCCTGATCTCCGCCGCCGTCGGCGTGATCGGCATCATCGCGGCACTGCTGCTCAAGCCGATCACGTTGCGCACGACGATCGATCTCGAGAAGAAGGAAGCAGACTCAGCGGTCGCGCGATAACCGAGGGGGAACCATGAGCGCCGGCCTGAACAACGCTTTCGCGTCCACAGTGGACTCCTACGGTCCCGTTCCCCTGCCGTCGTCCCGGACCATCCTGGTCGGCATCGACGGCTCCGACACCGCGATGCGCGCGACGGCCTCCGCGTTCGGCCTGGCCCGCCGCCAGGGAGCACGGCTGGTCGTCACGTTCGTGGCGTGCCACTCGTCCCTGGCGGCACTGAGCCCCGCCGTCGCCTCGGTCTTCGAGCACGAGGCGACGGCCAGGCTGCACGCCGAGCTGAGCGACCAGGTCCGGTCGTTCGCCGAGGAGCTCGACGTGCCGGTCACGTTCGTCAAGGCGTTCGGCGACCCGTGCACGGTGCTGCGCGACTCGGCGGACCAGTGCCAGGCCGACATGGTGATCGTCGGGGCGTCGCAGCAGGCGGGGCACCGGTTCGCCGGGTCGGTGGCGACGCGGCTGATCAAGCTGGGTCACTGGCCGGTTCTCGTGGTGCCCTGACCCTCACACCTCGGACGACCCGAAGCCCGCTCTCGACCACCGAGTGCGGGCTTTGTCGTGTCTACCAGCTGTTTCACCTGGAGTCAGGGGTCGCGGTGACGCGAGTTCGACTTGTCTCGTTGTCATAGGTCGGAGCACTGTACGGTACGGGCGGGCGCTGGGATCTCTAAACTTAATTTAGTATTTATTCTTGACGCGCTCGAGTGACCGAAGCATGCTTTGTCCACTCGACGACGAGAGGTACGGGTATGCCGAGAACCCTGCTGTCCGTGGCCACCATCGCCTTGGCGCTGCTGGCGCCCACGGCGGTCGCCGCCGCCGCACCGTCCACCCCGGTCGAACACGCGGGTGTCGACCAAGGCGCGCCCACCTACTACGACTCGGGCATCGCACGCACTCCGTACATGGGGTGGAACTCCTACTTCGCCGTGGGCGCGGCGTCGGAGGAGAAGGTGCTCGGGGTGGCTGACCACCTCGTCAGCAGCGGCCTCGCGAAGGCCGGCTACACCATCGTCTGGATCGACGGCGGGTGGAACGCGAGCCCGCCGCGCGACGGCAAGGGCGCGCTCGTGCCCGACCCCGCGCGGTTCCCGTCCGGGTTCACCAAGCTGGTGGACATGTTGCACGCCAAGGGTTTGAAGGCGGGCATCTACACCGACGCCGGGGCGTGGGACGGCAAGAACTGTGCCGCCGGCAGCGGTGGCGGGTACTACGAGGCGGACGCGAAGCAGTTCGCCGGGTAGAAGTTCGACGCCATCAAGATCGACTTCCTGTGCGGCATCGCGCAGAACATGGACCCGGCCGTCGCCTTCACGCAGTTCTCCGCGGCGGTGCGGAAGGCCGGGCGGAAGATGATCCTCAACCTCTGCAACCCGGTCACCGACGAGTGGGGCGTGCCGCACCGCTGGGACCAGACCGCGTACGTGGCCTACACGTACGGGCCGCGCGTCGGCGACTCGTGGCGCACCAGCACGGACGTCGCGTTCGGCACGCCGTACGAGGGCATCTGGCGCGACGTGCTGCGCAACATGGACCGCAACCTCTACCGGCCCGGCGCGCAGGGTCCCGGTCACTACAACGACCCGGACTACCTGATCCCCATGCGCAGGACGGAACAGGGCACGTACGAGCTCACCGAGGAGGAGTCGACCTCGCAGCTCGTCATGTGGTCCGTGATGGCCTCGCCGCTGATCATCGGGTCGGACCCGCGCACGCTGCCGCCGTCGATGATCGAGACGCTGAAGAACCCCGAGATCATCGCGGTCGACCAGGACCCGCTGGCCATCCAGGGCGTGCGCGTCGCCGGCTCCGACAACGTCGACGTGTACAGCAAGGTGTTGTCCGGCAAGGGCGAGCGGGCCGTCGCGGTGCTCAACCGCAACGACCGGCCCGCCGAGTTCGCGGTCAACCTCGCCGACACCGGCCTTCAGGGCAGTGTCTCGATCCGCGACCTGCGCGCCCGCGCCGACCGCGGCACGGCGACCGGCACCTACACCGTCAAGGTTCCCGCGCACGGCACGGCGTTCCTCAAGCTGCGCGGTGAGACGGCTGTTCCCGGCACCGACCTCGGCGGTGAGACCTCGGCCAGCCCGGCCCTGATCCGCTGGGACGACGACAACCTCGCCACGTTCGCGCGCGACAGGTCCGGACGCCTCACGCAGCGCTCGATGGTCAACGGTGAGTGGCGCAACTGGGTCGTGCTCGGTGGCCCGCGCAACGGCCAGATCCTCGGCCAGCCGTCGGCGTTCGCGAGCCCGGACGGCCGGATCGACCTGTTCGTCCGCGGCACCGACAACGTGGCCTACCAACGGACTTTCGCGAACGGCAAGTGGGGCACCTGGACCTCGCTCGGCGGCACGCTGACCGACTCCGTGTCGGTGGCGTTCACCGGACCGGACAGCTGGAGCCTGTTCGGCCGCGGCGCCGACGGTCGCGTGTGGACGCGCGACAGGAACAACAGCACCTGGACGTCGGTCGGTTCCCCTGGCAACCAGCAGATCTACGGCAGGCCCTCCGCCGCGACGGTCGCGAACGGCACGTTCGTCACGGTCCGGCTGCAGGACGACTCCGCCTGGTACCGCAGGCGCACCGCGAACGGCTGGTCCGCGTGGACCTCGCTGGGCGGCGTGATCAGCGGCAGCCCGACGGCGGTGGCCAACGGTGACCGCGTCAACGTCTTCGTCCGCGGCAGCGACTACACGCTGTGGCAGCAGGACCTCGTCGACGGCGCGGGCACCTGGTGGACCAAGCGCGACCAGTTCGTGAGCAACGCGCTGACCGGCGCGGTCGGCGGTGCGCCCGGTGCGAACGGATCGACCTGGGTCGCCGTGCGCGGTCCGGACAACGCCGTGCACGTGTCCAGCCTCGACGCCCGCTGATCAGCCCTCCCAACGGAGTTCAACGATGACCTCACGTCGCAACTTCCTGAAGGCCTCCGGTGCGCTGGGCCTCGGCGCACTCGTCCTGCCGACCTTCTCCGCCCACGCCGAGCCCTACCGACCCACTTCCAACCCGCTCGCCTCCAACCCCACCACCCTCTGGTACCCCGCTCCCGCCGACGAAGCGAAGATCATCGAGCAGGGGCTGCCGATCGGCAACGGCCGCCTCGGCGCGCTCGTCGGCGGTGGCGTCGAGAAGGACTTCCTGTACCTGACCGACGTCACGCTGTGGACCGGCGAGCTCAACGACACCCTGGAGGGCGACGGCCAGCTTCCGTACGACTCCCGCTTCGGCACGTTCTCGCTGCTCGCCAAGCTGTACGTCGAGGTGCCGGGTCACGCGGGCGCCACCGGCTACCGCCGCGAGCTCGACCTGAGCAACGGCCTCGTCACCACGAAGTACACCCACGGCGGCAAGCAGTACCGGCGCGAGGTCTTCTCGAGCCACCCGGACGACGTGGTGGTCGTCCGCCTCGTCGGCCCGAACCAGTCCGGCACGATCACGCTCACCGGCGCGCACGGCGAGCCGACCGCGGGCGACGCGCCGCACACCGCGGCCGTCTTCACCGGCTCGTTCCCGAACAAGCTGGCGTACAGCGGTGTCGTGACGGCGTTCAGTCCTGATGGGGCGGTCAAGGTGGACGGTGCGACCCTGTCGTTCGCCGGCTGTTCCGACCTGGTGATCGTGTTCTCCGGCGGCACGAACTACGTCCCGGACGCGGCGGCCGGCTTCATGGACCCGCTGGTGGAACCGGCGAAACTCGCGCTGCAGAAGGCCGGCGTGCGTGCCAAGGCCGATGCTCTGCTGCGCACGCACGTCGCCGACTACCGCAGGAAGTACGACCGGCAGAAGGTCGACCTCGGCCGTTCCACCGACGCCCAGCGCGCGATGGACACGTGGACCCGGTTGCAGGCAAGGGCCGCGAACCCCGCACCCGACCCGGAGCTGGAGGCGAGCTACCTCCAGTTCGGCCGCTACCTCACCATCACGAGCTCGCGCGACAACCTGCCGATCAACCTGCAGGGCCTGTGGCTGTCGAACAACAACCCCGACTGGTACAGCGACTACCACACCGACATCAACATCCAGATGAACTACTGGCTCGCGGACCGGGCCGCGTTGCCGGACACGTTCGACGCGCTCGCGAACTACTGCCTGGCGCAGCTGCCGGCGTGGACGAACACCACGCGGTCGGTGTACCAGGACGAGCGCAACCGGTTCCGCAACAGCAACAACCGCGTGGCGGGGTGGGCGGTCGCCTTCTCCACCAACATCTACGGCGGCAGCGGCTGGTGGTGGCACCCCGGCGGCAACGCGTGGCTGTGCATGTCGCTGTTCGAGCACTACGAGTACACGCTCGACCGTGACTACCTGGCCAAGATCTACCCGTTGCTCAAGGGCGCCTGCGAGTTCTGGGAGGCACGCCTGGTCGAGACGCCACAGGGCCTGGTGGACGACCACGACTGGTCGCCGGAGCACGGTCCGCAGGACACCCGCGGCAACACCTACAACCAGGAGCTGGTGCACAACCTGTTCGGCAAGTACCGGATCGCGACCGACGTGCTGCGCCGCGACCAGGCGTACGGCCGCAAGATGTCGGGCCTGCGGGACCGGCTGTACCTGCCGGTCGTCAGCCCGAAGACCGGCATGCTGCAGGAGTGGATGTCGCCGGACGACCTCGGCGAGACCACGCACCGGCACCTGTCGCCGCTCGTCGGCTTCTTCCCCGGTGACCGCGTCAACCGCGACGACTCCCCCGCCGCGCTGATCGAGGGCGTGAAGCAGCACCTGATCACCCGCGGCATGGAGAGCTTCGGTTGGGGCCTCGCGTGGCGGGCGGCGTGCTGGGCGCGGCTCAAGGACGCCGACAGGGCCTACGAGCTGGTGCAGAAGGTGATCCGGCCGTCGATCGACCACGCGAACGGCACGGCGCCGAACTTCTTCGACATGTACAGCTTCGGCGACCGTTCGATCTTCCAGATCGACGCGAACCTCGGCGCTCCGGCGGCCATGCTGGAGATGCTGCTGTACGCGCGGCCGGGCGTGATCGAACTGCTGCCCGCGCTGCCGCCGGCGTGGAGGACCGGCTCGGTCACCGGGATCGGTGCCCGAGGTGGCTTCTCGGTCGACCTGGCGTGGAAGGACGGCAAGGTCACCAGCGCGACCGTCCGCAGCGTCGGCGGCACCGAGACCGAGGTCCGCTCCGGCAAGTGGAAGAAGCGGATCAACCTGCGCAAGGGGCAGTCGGTGACGCTTCGCCCGTGACACCGCGGTTCGTGGTCACCAGTTGCCCAAGATCGGCTGGTGACCACGAACCCCCGCCGAAGTCAGCACGTGCGATGCCCGCCCTCGTGGGCGGCCATGCGGTCAGCGATGAACTGTGCTCCGAACATGACCTCGGACCTCCGGCACTCCTGAAAGCAGCGCCAACAGGGAGTCGCGCAGGCGTACCGCACCTTCGAACGAGGGCTCAGCTCGTCGAGGAGGAACGGCCGAACTTCCAGCACGAGGCGGTCGGCACTCCCCCAGCCCTCACACCGATCCGCCTTCGGACACCCCCACGTCATCGCGTCCTCCCCGACGCGGAGCATGCCCTGGTTCCGCCGGGACCCGTCCCGGCTGTCAGGAGTTCCGCGGCGCCGCGGTGGAGTCCCTGACCACCAGCGTCGTCGCCAGCTCTATGTGCAGCGCCTCGGGCTCGTGCCCGTCCAGCATCCGCATCAGCTGCGTGACGGCGATGCTTCCCATCTCCTGCAACGGTTGCCGCACTGTCGTCAGCCGGGGGTTGGTCGCCTCCGCCAGGTCGATGTCGTCGAACCCGGCCACCGACAGGTCCTCCGGCACGCGCAGGCCCCGTTCCCGCGCGGCCTGCAACGTGCCGACGGCGACCTTGTCGTTGAAGCAGACGATCGCGGACGGACGGGGTTCCAGGTCCAGCAGTTCCGCCGCCGCACGCGCACCATGCGCGACAGTGGGTTCGACGTGGCGCAGACGATCCGGCGTGAGCAGCACACCCGCCTTGGCGAGGGACGCGCGGTGGCCGGCCAGGCGGGCGTCCCCCGCGAGCCACTCCTCCGGCCCGGCGATGACGGCGATGTCGCGGTGCCCGAGTGCGATGAGGTGGTCGGCCACGGCACGCGCGCCCGCGAAGTGGGCGGCCGACACGGAGGCGATGTCGGGCGGCGGCAGGATGCGCGGGTCGACCACGACGAACGGGTATCGCGCGCGGGACAACGCCACCAGCTCGGCGCTCTCCTCCGGCGGCAGGATGAGGATCGCGCCGTCGACGTCGGCCTGGCCGGTCAGACCGCGCAACGCGGCGCTGTGCTGACCTGACTCCCCCGCGTCCAGCAGCATGCGCAGACCGTGCAGCTTCACCGCCTCGGCGATCGAGGAGACGATCAGCCCGAAGTAGTCGGTGAGGACGTACGGGCAGCGGACGTAGACCGTGCGCGTCCTCGACGCCACAACGTCCTGCTTGCGCCGTTCGACGGCCTGCAGGACCAGGTCACGGGTGCGCTGAGCGACGTTCACATGATCGTTGAGCACGCGGGAGACGGTCGCGATCGAGACACCGGTCTCCGCCGCGATGTCCCGCAGGCTCGCGCGCTGTTTCACGTTCTCGATCTTGCGTTCCACCTGGTCAATGTACCGGAAATCATCCAGACCATTGACCCTCGACACGGCCGGGTGTTTCATCCTGAAAGCTGATGTTTCACAGTGATGAATGGGTGTTACATGAGACGTACCGCGATCGTCGCCCTGGTGGTCGGCCTGACCGCCGTGCCCACCGCCGAAGCGTCCAGCGCCCAACAGGTCCGGGTGTGGGTGACCACGCCGGACCGCGCGGAGCTGATGCACGAACGCCCGCGCGTCACCTTCGGCACCGGTGAGTCGGCGCACCCGACGATCGTGGTCGACCCCGACCGCCGCTACCAGGAGATCGACGGCTTCGGTGCCTCGATCACGGACTCCTCCGCCGAACTGCTCGCGGGCCTGGCCCCCGCCGCCCGCGCCGACACGATGCGCAAGCTCTTCGACCCCGCGAACGGCATCGGCGTCAGCTTCCTGCGCCAGCCCGTCGGCTCGTCCGACTTCACGGCGGCGAAGGAGCACTACACCTACGACGACGTGCCGGCCGGGCAGACCGACTTCCCGCTCAGGAACTTCAGCATCCGGCACGACGAGGCGAAGATCCTTCCGTTGCTGCGCGAGGCGAAGCGCCTCAACCCGCGTCTGAAGATCATGGCCACGCCGTGGAGCCCGCCGGCGTGGATGAAGGACAACGACTCGCTCGTCGGCGGCAAGCTCAAGGACGACCCGAAGGTCTACGACGCCTACGCGCGGTACCTCGTGAAGTTCGTGCAGGCGTACGCGAGGGCCGGGGTGCCGGTCGACTTCCTGTCCGTGCAGAACGAGCCGCAGAACCGCAGGCCGGACGCCTACCCCGGCACGGACATGCCCGTCGCGGCGCAGATCAAGGTGATCGAGGCGCTCGGCCCGAAGCTCAGGGCGGCCAGCCCTCGCACCAGGATCCTGGGCTACGACCACAACTGGGCCACGCACCCCAACGACGGCACGGCGGAAGCCGACTACCCGTACCAGATCCTCAACAGCAAGGCCGCGAAGTGGCTCGCGGGCACGGCGTACCACTGCTACTACGGCGACCCGAGCGCGCAGACCGCGTTGCGCGATGCCTTCCCGGACAAGGGGATCTGGTTCACCGAGTGCTCCGGGTCCAAGGGCGCCACCGACCCGCCCGCCAAGGTCTTCAGCGACACCCTGCGCTGGCACGCCCGCAACGTCGTCCTCGGCACCACCCGCAACTGGGCCCGCAGCGCGGTCAACTGGAACATCGCGCTGGACAGCACCGGCGGCCCGCACAACGGCGGCTGCGGCACGTGCACCGGCCTCGTCACCGTGCAGCCGGACGGTTCCGTGGTCACCGATGCCGAGTACTACACGATCGGCCACCTCTCGAAGTTCGTGAAGCCCGGCGCGCGCAGGATCGCCAGCACGTCGTTCGGCACGACCGGCTGGAACGGCCAGATCATGGACGCCGCGTTCCGCAACCCGGACGGTTCCACAGCTCTGGTGGTGCACAACGAGAACGACGACCCGCGTTCGTTCGCGGTCAACGCCGGCGACCGCACCTTCGAGTACACCCTGCCCGGCGGCGCGCTGGCGACGTTCACCTGGACCGGTCAGCGCAACAGCAAGTTCGACCTGGTCCCGCTGACCGGCGCGACCGCGTCTCCTGACGGCGCGCTCGCGATCGACGACGACGCGTCGACCCGCTGGTCCAACGGCGGGGCCCAGACTCCCGGCCAGTACCTGCAGGTCGATCTGGGGCGCCGCGAGGACTTCCGCCGCGTGGCGGTCGACTCCGGCGGCAACCTCGGCGACCACGCCCGGAACTGGGAGCTCTCGGTCAGCGACAACGGCACGTCCTGGCGCGCGATCGCCTCGGGCGCGGGTGTCGGCCAGCTGACCAACATCGACGTCCGCCGCACGAGCGCGCGCTACGTCCGCATCACGTCCACCGGTACCGCGAGCAACTGGTGGAGCATCGCCGATTTCCGTTTGTACAACTGAACAACCGCTGTCGGGCGCCCAAACCCCTGCAAGGAGCGCTTAATGTCAAAGACGACAAAACGCTGGCGCGGCATCGCGATCGCGGCGGCCGTGGTCACGGCGGGAAGCACCCTGGCCTCACCCTCCGCCACCGCGGCGACCAACGCGAGCGTGTGGCTGACCACCGGTGACAAGGCGAACGCCCTGACCAAACAGGCGGACGTGACGTTCGGCTCGGGTGGCACCGGGTCGACGATCACCGTGAACCCGAACTCGACCTACCAGTCGATGGTGGGCTTCGGCGCGTCGTTCACGGACGCGGCGGCGTGGAACATCTTCAACTCGCCGCGCCGCAACGAGATCATGAACAACCTGTTCGACAAGAGCACCGGCATCGGCATGAGCTTCATTCGCCAGCCGATCGGCGCGTCCGACTTCTCGCGGAACTTCTACACCTACGACGACGGCGCGGCGGACCCGACGCTGTCGCGGTTCTCCACCGCGCACGACAACGCCTACATCCTGCCGCTGCTGCAGCAGGCCAAGCAGCTCAACCCGCAGGTCGCCGTGATGGCCACGCCGTGGAGCGCGCCGGCGTGGATGAAGAACAACAACAGCCTCATCCAGGGCCAGCTCAACGACAGCCGCATCGGCGTCTACGCGGACTACCTGGTCAAGTTCGCGCAGGCGTACAGGGCCGCGGGCATCCCGATCGACTACCTGAGCGTGCAGAACGAGCCGAACTTCGAACCGCCGGGCTACCCCGGCATGAGGATGTCGGCGCAGCAGCAGGTCAACGTCATCAACACCCTGGTGCCGAAGCTGCGCGCGGCCGGCGAGCAGGCGCGTCTGCTGGGCTACGACCACAACTGGGACGACACGAACTACCCGCAGACCGTGAACAACGGCGCGGGCGCCAACGTGGTCGGCTCGGCGTGGCACTGCTACGGCGGCAACCCGAGCGGCCAGTCCGTCGTGAAGAACAACCAGCCCGGCAAGGACATCTTCTTCACCGAGTGCTCCGGCACGAAGTCCGGTGACGACGCGGCGACGTTCCGCGACACGTTGCGCTGGCAGGGCATCAACCTGGCGATCGGCGCCACGCGCAACCACGCGCGGTCCGTCGCGATCTGGAACATGGCGCTGGACCAGAACAACGGCCCGGTGATCGGCAGCTGCACCAACTGCACCGGCGTGGTCACGACCAGCGGCGGCAACGTCACGTACAACGCCGAGTACTACGTTCTCGGTCACCTGTCGAAGTTCGTGCAGCCCGGCGCGGTCCGCATCGACTCGACCGGCTTCGGCGAGGGCGGCGTGCAGAACGTCGCGTTCCGCAACCCGAACGGTCAGATCGTGCTCGTCGCGCTGAACTCGGGCGGTCAGCAGAACTTCCGCGTCTCCTACGCCGGCCAGACGTTCGGCTACACCCTCCCGGCCGGCGCGATGGCGACGTTCACGTGGCCCGGCACGCTCGACCCCGGTCAGCCCGGCGGCCGCACCGGCGCCATCACGGGCCTGGGCGGCAAGTGCCTCGACGTCACCAACGGTTCGACCACGAACGGCACCCTGCCGCAGCTGTGGTCGTGCTTCGGCGGACCGAACCAGACGTGGACCCTGGGCACCGACGGCACGGTGCGCGGCCTGGGCAAGTGCCTGGACGTGACCGGCAACGGCACCGCGGACGGGACGACGGTCCAGTTGTGGGACTGCTTCGCCGGACCGAACCAGCGTTGGACCGCCTCCAACGGAACGCTGGTGAACGCCGGCAGCAACAAGTGCCTGGACGTCACAGGCAACAACACGGCGGACGGCGCGAAGCTGCAGATCTGGTCCTGCACGGGTGGCGCGAACCAGCGGTGGACCGTGCCCGCGTAGGCAGGGAGGCTTGAGGTCGTGCCGCTCGGGTAACCGGGCGGCATGACCGATCCGCTGAATCCCGAAGCTCCCCACTCCCCCGGCACGCCCAGCCTCGACGATCTCGACGTCGAGGAACCCGAGGTGCCGCAGGAGAAGACCGACGACCCGAGCGAACCGCCGGACTGACGGGCCGGGTCAGGACAGCAGGCAACCGCGCTGCGCCGGCACGAAGGCGGCGAAGTCGCGGTTCGCCCGCTTCTGCTCCTTGTGCACCAGGCCGTTGACCCAGCGGACCACCTCGGCGGGTGCGGGCCGCGGGTCCCCACCCAGCCGCGCGACGTCCACGAGGTCCCCGAGCCGGTCCTCGACGGCGACCGACCATCCGGTCAGCTCGTTCCAGACCAGGGCGACGTAGTGGCCGGGGAAGTCCGGCAGACGCCCGTCCAGCGCAACGTAGGCACCGGCCAGCGGCTCCGCGTCGACGCACGAGCTGTCGCCGCGCAGTCCGAGCCCTGTGACGATCTCGCTGACGTAGCTCCGCACCTCGCGGGCCACCGAATCGTCGAAGTCGATGTCGAAGTCGATCTCGGACTCCATGGTCATGTCGCGCGGATACCCCTGCGGGGTGTCGGCGAAACCAGTCGGATCAGGCCCACCCGCATGGCGTACACCACAGTCGTGACGCTCAGCGCCACCAGGCTGCCTTGGCCGGCTCGCGGAACGCGTTGGTCCCGCAGCGCACCTCGCCGCCTCCCCGGTGCAGGAAGTCCCAGTCCTCGACCCACTTCACCCTGACGCGCGTGCTCGCGAGCACCTGTTCGGTCCTGCTCTCGACCTCGTGATCTGGTGTTCGCCACGCTGGAGAAACTCCGAATACGGACGCATCCGACTACAGGCGACTACGCCTCCCCCTCAGGTTGTGGGCCGAACGGGTGACGCGTGCCCTCGGCTCTCGCATACGGTTCGTTCATGGACGCGCTCACATCGACTTCGCTCGTCGGACGGGACGACGAGATCCGTTGCCTGTCCGGGATGCTCACCGCTGCTCGGGACGGGCGCGGTGGCGCGCTGGTCCTGCGTGGTGAGGCGGGACTCGGCAAGAGCGCGTTGCTCGGCCACCTGCGGGAGTCGGCTGCCGGGTTCCGGGTGCTGGAGGCGTCCGGGTCGGAGTTCGAGACCGAGCTGCCGTTCGCGGCACTGCACCAGCTGTGCCTGCCGTTGCTGGGCTCGCTGACCGGACACCATCGGGAGGCGCTCGAGGTCGCGTTCGGACTGACGAGCGGCAAGCCCGACGTGCTGCGGATCGGCATGGCCACGCTGGACCTGCTCGCGGGCGGGGAACCGGTGCTGTGCCTGCTGGACGACGCCCACTGGCTGGACGAGGCGTCCGCGCAGGTCCTCGCGTTCCTCGGGCGGCGGCTGGCCTCCGAACCGGTGGTGCTCGTGCTCGCCGCGCGACGGCCGTGGGCGCGGTCGCGGCTGGACGAGCTGCCCGGTCTGGAGCTGCGCGGACTGGCCGACGCCGAAGCCCGCGCGTTGCTGACGTCCGGGTCGGTCGCGGTCGTGGACGACAAGGTGCGGGAACGACTCCTCGCCGAGGCGCGCGGGAATCCGTTGGCGCTGCTGGAGTTGCCCAAGGCCGGTGGGTTCGGGCTGCCGGACGTGGCGTCGGTGCCGAGCAGGATCGAGCGCAGCTTCCAGGACCGGGCCGCGCGGTTGCCCGCCGACGCCCAGCTGCTGCTGACCGTGGCCGGCGCCGAACCGACCGGTGAGCCTGGGCTGCTGTGGGCCGCTGCCGCCGAGCTGGGCATCGACGTGGCGTCCGCCGGGGTGGAGGCCGAGGCGTCCGGGCTGGTCAGCATCTCCACGCGGGTGCGGTTCTGCCATCCGCTCGCCCGGTCGGCCGTCTACCTCGCCGCCGCGCCGTCGCAGCGCCAGGCGGTGCACCTCGCGCTGGCGTCCGTCACCGATCCGTCGAGCGATCCGGACCGGCGGGTGTGGCATCGCGCGCAGGCCGGTACCGGGCCCGACGACTCGCTGGCCGCCGAGCTGGAACGCTCCGCCGACCGCGCTCGCGCTCGCGGCGGAGTGGCTGCCGTGGCGGCGTTTCTGGAACGTGCGGCGGCGTTGTCCGTGGAGCCGGGACTGCGGGCCGAACGCACGCTGGCCGCGGCACAGGCCAAGCTCGACGCGGGTGCGGTCGACGTCGCGGCCGAGTTGCTCACGACGTTCTCCGCCGACGATGGGCGGGCGGATCTGCTGCGCGGCCGGATCGCGTTCGTGCGCAACAGGGAGAACGACGGGCCGTCCTTCGTGCTGAGCGCGGCTCGCCGGATGACCGGGGCCGATGCGCGCGACGCTGTGCTGGACGCGTTGGAGATCGCGCTCGCGTTCGGCCGTCCCACCGGCGTGCTGGACGCCGTGGTGTGCGAGGCTCGCGGGCTCGATCGCGGCTCGGATGCGTTGGAGGCGTTGGTACTTCTCACGGACGAGGGCCACCGGACCGCCGTTCCCCTGCTGCGCCAGGTGTTCTCCGGCGATGATCTGGCGTGGACGCGGCATCCCGCGCTCGCGACCATGCTCGCCGGTGAGCTGTGGGACACCGAGGTGCACTCGGCGGTGACCGGGTGGCTGCTGAAGACCGGCCAGCAGACCGGGTCGCCGTTCGTGCTGCGGCTCGGGCTCGCCCAGCAGGCCGTCGCCGCGGTGATCACCGGTGAGTTCGGCAGGGCGGTGTCCGCCATCGCGGAGGAGGAGGCCGTCGCGGATGCCGTCGGCATGCCTCCATTGCGGTACGCGCGGTTGCACCTGGCCGCGTTGCGCGGGCAGAAGCCGGAGGTGCTGGCCGAGATCGAGCACTCGCTGCGGGAGGCCGAGCGGCGGGCCGGCTGCCTGATCGCGAACACGCACTGGGCGTCCGCCGTGCTGCACAACGGTCTCGGCGACTACCCGGTGGCGCTGACCGCTGCCCGCGAGGCGGTCGCGCCGGGCGATCTCTACCTCGCCGGGATGGCGCTGCCCGAACTGATCGAGGCGGCGGTGCGCTGCGGTGAGTCCTCGCTGGCCGCGGAAGCGTTGGAGGACCTGGTTTCTCGGACCTCGCCGTGCGAGACCGCGTGGGCGCAGGGAATCGCGGCCTACTCACGTGCACTCGTCACGGGTGAGGAGGAGTCGTACGTCGCGGCGGTGCGGCGGCTGGAGTCCAGCGCGGCCCGGCCCCATCTCGCGCGGGCCCACCTGGTGTACGGCGAGTGGTTGCGCCGCGCCGGCCGCCGCGTCGACGCCCGCACGCAACTGCGCACCGCGCACGATCTGTTGTCCTCCATCGGAATGGAGGCCTTCGCCGCTCGCGCCGCGCTGGAGCTGAAGGCCACCGGCGAGGTCGCCCGCAGCCGTTCCGCCCAGGCCACCGACGAGCTGACCATGCAGGAGACGCACATCGCCCGGCTGGTGGCGACCGGGGCGACGTCCAAGGAGGTCGCCGCCCGGCTGTTCCTGAGCCCCCGCACGGTCGATGCCCACCTGCGGAACATCTTCCGCAAGGTGGGCATCAACTCACGCCGTCAACTCAAGGACGTGTTCAGCTCGGCTTCGGCATGATCCCGAGCTGCTGAGCGGCCCAGAGGCCGTCCGCGTTGAGCCAGTACTCGGCGATCCTGCCGTCCACGACGCGGAGGATGTCCGTGCCGTGGAACGACACCGGACCGGCCTCGGCGAGCCAGCGCACCACGTGGAAAGGCTCCTGCGAGATCGGCCCCACCTCGACCGTGAACTTGAGGCCGGGCATGTTCTGGTGGGAGCCGCGCACCCACTCGACGAGCCCTTCGCGTCCGCTGTGGTCCTGCGACGGTCCGCCGGTCAGCGGCGCGACGTGCCAGACGAAGTCCTCGTGGACGATCTTCTCGGCGAGGTCGAGCTCGCCGTTCCAGAAGTCGAGCCAGCCCTGAACCAGTTCGCTCATCACTTGTCTCCGTGCTGGCCGGGGGCAGCGCTGCCCGTGTACTCGCCGAGGTCGGACACGAGCTGCGTGAGCTCGGGGTCGCTGTCGTACCGCTTCTGGTGCAGGGCCGCGATCTTCGCGCCCATCTCGGGGTCCTCGTCGTCGGTGATGTCGAACGAGGCGAACTTGTCCACCAGTGGCAGGCCGACCCGGTCGGTGTTGCGGTGCGCCGGGTGGATCAGGTACTCCCAGTAGCCGTCGAGGTCCTCGATGACGAACGTGGCGCCCCACTCGTACTCGCCGCCGAAATCTCGGCCGACCACGAAGGACTTGACGGACGGGATGACGCGTCCCTGGTTGCGCAGGCTCTCCAGCGCCTCCTCGATCTGCTCGGGCGAGGCGTCCTTGCGCAGGGTGAAGCGGTTGCCGTGGTAGATCATCAGTTCTTCTCCTTGTGTGCCAGGGCGAGGACCGCCCCTGCGATGGTGGTGACGACGCCCGTCCAGGTGAACGCGGCCGCGATGCCCGTGGCACCGACGAGGGGTGCGATGACGAGCGGTGACAGGAACTGCCCCAGGAAGATCCCCGCGACGAGCCCGCTCAGGACCCGGCCGCGTTGCTCGGGCCGGGCGAGGTTCGCGAGACCCGTGTTGAGGTTCGGCACGACCAGCCCGACCCCGAACCCGCCGATCAGCAGGCCGGCGGTGACCAGCGCGACCCCGTTCGCGTAGCCGATGACCAGCCACCCCACGCCGAGCAGCACGACGCTGATCGCGGTGATCTTCCCGGTCTTGAGCTTCGGGAACACGAGTGCTCCCACGACGCTGGTGAGCGTGCTTCCCGCGATCACGAACCCGATGACCGCGGGGCTCGCGTTCATGTCTCGGAGCAGGAACGGGAGCTGCGTCGGCGCCATGTAGAACACGAGGGTCGCGACGAGGGCCATCAGGTAGATGCCGATCGCCTGCTTCGGGAACGCGTGGCTTCCGGCGGCCTTCTGCTGCTCGGGTCGCTCGTTCGTGAGACCCGTCGCCGCGGCCAGGGCTATCAGCGCCGCGACGCTGTAGAGCCAGAACGGCAACCGCCAGTCGACGCCCGCCAGCAGACCCGCCAGCGGCAGGAACACGACCCCGCCCAGACTGGCGGCGGCCTGCTGGAAGCCGAGGAACCGGCCGCGTTCAGGGCCTTCGAACCAGTCGGTGATCAGGGCGCTGACCGCGGTCATGACGCCGCCGACCGCGAGGCCCAGCAGCGTTCTCGTGCCCAGGAGGACGGGCAGGCTGGTCACGAAGTACCCCGCCGTGCCGGCCACGGCGTAGAGGACGAGGCTCGCCGTGAGCAGCGGCTTGCGGCCCGTGCGGTCGGCGACCAGGCCCGCCAGCGGCGCGCTCACCGCGATGGCCAGCGAGGTGATGGTGAGGGCGAGCCTGACCAGGACGCCGTCGCCGTAGACCTCGCCCATCGCGGGCAGGCTCGGCGCGATGATCGCCGCGGCCATGATCGTGAGTGTGGCGGAGGCCAGGACCACCGCCCGGGCCGTTCGCGTTGGCGCAGTTCGTGTTGTCACGCCACAAGACTCGCCCCGGAGCGGGGTCGTTCGCGTCGGCAGGCGTTACGTAGATCGCGTAGGTGACTCGCCTACATGCGGTCGAGCAGCCGGGCCCGTGCCACCTCCAGGTGCGCGGTCATCGCCGCACTGGCCCGCACCTCGTCCCTGGCGACCAGCGCGTCCACGATCGCCCGGTGCTCGGTGATCGTCTGCACCCCGAACGGCTGCTGGAAGTTCAGCCGGAACAGGTGCAGGTGGCAGTGGGTCCTGGCGAACGACTGCAGGACGGCCTCGTTGCCCGCGATCCGCAGGATCAGCTCGTGCAACCGCTGGTCGTGCGCGGTCAGGTTCTTGTAGTCGTCGTAGGCGTCATCGGCGGGAGCCGACGGGCAGGTCGCCAGCTCCTCCTCGATGAGGTCGTCGAACTCGGCCGTCATGCGGCCCGCCGCCAGAGCCGCGGACGGCGGCTCCAGCAGCAGGCGCAGGGCGTAGAGGTCGTCCACCTGCTTGCGGTTCAGCAGGTCCGTCACGCTGTAGCCGCGCAACGGGAGCCTGCTGACCAGTTCTTCGGATTCGAGGCGTGCCAGGGCTTCCCGGACAGGAGTTGGGGACACGTCGAGCTGACGCGCGAGTTCGTCTATGTTCACGCGGGCGCCGGGCGCGATGCCGTCGCTCATGATCAGCGCGCGGATCTGCTCGTAGACGTCATCCGCGAGCACGCGCCTGGTCGGTATCCGCAACACCACTCCTGAGACTCCCGTCAGTTCTTGGCCAGTATCTCCTGCGAGACGCGTTCCATCTCGGCGAACACGTCGTCGGAGCGCTGGCCTGCGAAGTAGGCCTCGAAGAGGGGCTGTTCGGCGGACTGGACCGCCGAGCCGTTGGCGTAGGCGCTGGACGGGTAGAGGACGCCGTCCTTCACGTACTGGTTGAAGACGGTGAGGTCGACGCCCTGCGTCTTCATGGCGGTCACCGTGTTGTCCATGGAGGCGGGAATCGACGGGAAGAACGTGCCGGTGGCGCCTGCCTTGGTCTGGCACTCCTCGCTGCCCATGAAGCTGACCCACTTCCAGGTCAGGTCCGGGTTCTTTGTGCCGGCCCAGATGTTGTTGCCGTTCGAGTTGGACAGCACGGAACGCTTGCCGTCCGGGCCCAGCACGGTCGGCGCGATGCCGACCTTCACGCCGGGGATCTTGCCGAACGACGGAGCCGACCACGAGCCGCCCATCGTCATGGCGACCTTGCCGGAGCCGATCAGGTCGACGTCGGAGATCGTGGACTGGCTGCCGGTGGTGAACGTGCCGAGCTTCGGGGAGAAGCCGCGGTCGGTCAGCGACAGGACCCACTTCATGGTCTTGGTGAAGCGCGGGTCGGTGTAGTTGAACTTGGTGGGCCACTGGTCCTTGTCGCCCAGCCGCCAGCCCAGGGTGTTGACGAACGGCGCCCAGCTGGTCTCGCCGATGAAGCTGCGGCCCGCCATCGCGCCGATGCCGTAGGTGGCGATCTGCGTCTTGTCGAAGCCCGCCTCGTCGCCGTGCCTGCCGTTCTTGTCGATCGTGAGACGAGCGACGACCTTGTCGAACGTGCCGCCGTCATCCGGGTTCCAGGACAGCTTCTGCACGTCGGCCTCCGCCACACCGGCCTTGGCCAGCATGTCGGCGTTGTAGTAGAGACCGGAGGCGGCCCAGTCCAGCGGCAGCCCGTACTGCTTGCCGTCGGTGAACTTCCACGTGTCGACGCCGACCGAGAACTTCTTCATGTCCACCGAGGACTTCGCGATCAGGTCGTCGAGCGGCATCAGCTGGTGCTGCGAGGCGTAGGCCTGCAGGAACTGCACCGAGTTCTGGAACGCGTCCGGCGCGGTGCCCGCCACGAAACCGGCGGTGAGCTTGGTGAAGTAGTCGTCCACGTTGTAGCGGGTGATCTTCACGTCGGTGCCGGGGTTGGCGGCCTCGAACGCCTTCTCGCACTCGCCGTAGGCGACTGCCTGCTTGTCGTCCCAGGTCCACCAGTTCACGGCGTTGCCGGAGCCCGTGTCGGCACTCCCGCACCCCGCGACCACCAGGGCTGTTGCTGCGACCAGGGCAGCGGCGGCGATTTTCATGGCTTCTCCAAGAGACGGGATCGGAAGGCGTCGAGTGCGATGTCGAGGTCGTCGGAGCCGCCCGCCTCGTGGGCGCTGTGCTCCCAGACGGCCATCTCCCTGGGACCGGCGTAGGCGTGGTAGGCGCCGAACACGGTGGACGGCGGCACGATGTCGTCCATCAGGCCGACCGAGAACCACGCGGGGGCCGTGGCACGGGAGGCGAACCCCACACCGTCGAAATAGGACAGTGCCGGGAAGACGTCGGAACGCCGGTTGTCGGCGATGTACCTGGTGAGCTCGGTGTAGGGCGGGCGGCCGCAGACGTTCAGCGCCCGGCGGAAGTCGCAGAGGAACGGCGCCTGCGAGTGGACGGCGGCCAGGTCGGGCACGAGACCGGCGACGGCCAGCGCGATTCCGCCGCCCTGGCTGTTGCCGATCACGGCGACGTCCGCGGAACCCAACGCGCGCACGGCATCGACCGCGCGCACCGCGTCCGTGAAGACGTGCCGGTAGAAGTAGGTGGAGCGGTCGGCGATGCCCCTGGTCAGGAAGCCACCACCGCCGCGTTGGTCACGCACCTCCATCTGCAGGTGCGCGAACCCGGCGCTGGCCCAGGTCAGGTTCTCGACGGCGCTGCCCCGGTTGCCGCCGTAACCGTGGTACTGCACGACAGCGGGAAGTCCGGACTGCCCCTTCGGAGTGCGCAGCCACGCGTGGATCCGGTCGCCACCGAACCCGGCGAACGACACGTCGTGGACGTCGAGCGTCTTGAGCGGCGTGTCCACCGGCACGGCCTCGACGTCCAGATCGATCGCCCGCGCCTCGGCCAGCGTCGCGTCCCAGAACGAGTCGAAGTCGTCCGGCCGCACATAGGAGCTGCGGTACTCCCACAGCGCTTCCAAACCGAGATCGGTCAGCACGAAATCCTCCCGCGCACTTCGACAACGTCACTCACGACGACCTCGGTGACCTCGCCACCGATGCTCACCGGCACGAACTCCGAGGCGTCACCGGACACCCGCCGCACCCGCACGGTCACATCGCCGTCGTGCCAGGTGACGTCGACGGAAAGCCCGCCGCGGCAACGAAGTCCGCGCGCCGAACCGCGAGACCAGCCGGTAGGCAGCGCGGGCAGGACGTCGATCACGCCGGTGTGGCTCTGCACCACGACCTCCGCGAGTCCCGCGGTGAAGCCGTAGTTGCCGTCGATCTGGAACGGCGGGTGCGTGCTGAACAGGTTCGGCAGCAGGCCGCCCCACTCCGAGCCGTCGACCGGCGCGTCGCGATGACGGTCGCCGGTGAAGGGCTGCGAAGCCTCGGACAGCAGCGACCGCACGGTCTCGCCGTCGCCCAGCCGCGCCCGCAGGGCCATCTTCCAGGCCCACGACCAGCCCATCGCGCCGTTGCCGCGCCGGTCCAGCACCTCGGCGGCGGCGTCGCCCAGCTCCGTGCCGGCGACGATCTGGCCGAGCGGGTGGACCGACACCATGTGCGACATGTGCCGGTGAGCCGGGTCCTCCTCTGGCAGGTCGCAGGCCCACTCCCCCAGCCGGCCGTCGTCCAGCACCGGGACGGGCCGCAGCCGGGGCAGCGCGGCCGCGATCTCCGCGACCAGTGGATCGGCGCGACCCGACGCCAGTGCCAGCGCCAAGGTCCGTTCGAACACGGCGCGGACCAGCATCACGTCCATCGTCACGGACCAGGTCAGCGCCTGCGGCCTGCCGTCGACGAGGAACCAGTTCTCCGGCGACGTCGACGGACACGTGTCGAGGTGGCCGTCGGGCCCTTCGACCAGCCAGTCGAGGAGGAACTCGGCACAGCCGCGCAGCAGCGGCCACGCACGTTCCAAAGTGGACCAGGTGCGGGCGAAGTCGTAGTGGTCCCAGGCGTGCTGGACCAGCCACGCGCCACCCATCTGCCAGATCGCCCACGACACCGCGCCGTGACCCATGCCGACCGGCAGCGCCCAGCCCCACGCGTCGCTGTTGTGGTGCGCCACCCAGCCGCGCGCCCCGTACAGCTCACGAGCCACCTCGCCGCCGGTCACCGCGAGCTTCTCCAGCAGCTCCAGCAGCGGCTCGTGGCACTCGGCGAGCCCGGTGACCTCGGCCGCCCAGTAGTTCATCTGGGTGTTGATGTTGATCGTGTAGTTCGAGGACCAGGCCGGGCGCAGGTCGCCGTTCCAGATGCCCTGCAGGTTCGCGGGCGGCGCGCCGGGCCGTGACGACGAGACCAGCAGGTAGCGGCCGTACGTGAACAACACGGACGCGACGAGCTGCTCGTCCTTGCCGGACAACAGGTCCGGCACGTCGACGACCTCGGGCAGGTCGCCGAACCGCACCTCGCACGCGTCCATCAGCGTCATGTGGTTGCCGTGGCGCCGGCCTGTCCACCGCGACTCGGTCGTGGTGGAACTGGTGAGCGTGAGCAGCCAGCGCTCGCCCTCGGTCACCTTGACCGTCACCGTGCCCCGTTCCCCCGAACCGTAGACCGGAGCCTCGACCTGCGGTTCGTGCCTCGGTGCCGAGTCGACGGGGATCTCGATCACGAGGTCGAGTCCGTCGCGCGACACCTCGCGCAACGGCGTCGAGATCTCGACCTCGGTGGGCACAGCACCGGTGATCTCCACGCACAGCGCGGTTTCCGAGGTCCACACACGCCGCTCGACGTCCGAGCCGTCGATGGTGAGCCGCTCGGTGACCACGCCCGTGCTCAGGTCCAGCGTGCGGCCGTGCGACTCACCTTCGGGCAGTGTGATCCACAGGTCCACATAGGGCAGGAAAGTCTGGCTGTACGGACCTTCGAACGACATCAGCAGCTCGGTGGCCCGTTCCAGATCGCCGCCGAAGATCGCCTCACGCACCTGCGCGAGTCGTTCCGGACCGGCTCCGGAGGCCACTACATCCGCCAGGGCGAGAGAAGGCCCGTCAGCGGTGCCCGACCACACGGTCGCGTCGTTGACCTGCACGCGGGACCGCCCGGCCCCGCCGAACACCATCGCGCCGAGGCGGCCGTTGCCCACGGGCAGTGCCTCGGTCCATTCCGCCGCAGCCGACGGCCAGTGCAGTCTCACTTGATCCCCGTGAAGCCGATGGAGTTGACCAGCCGCCGCCCGAAGACCACGAACAGCAGCAGCATCGGCAGCGCCGCGACCAGCGTCGCCGCCATCAGGCCCGCCCAGTCCAGCGACGCCTGCGGTGAGGACTGCTTGAACACCGCGAGCGCGAGGGTGAGCGGACGGACCGACTCGTCGTTCGTGACGAGCAACGGCCAGAAGTAGTCGTTCCAGGTGGTGATGAA
Organism: Lentzea sp. NPDC102401; assembly: GCF_044765805.1. Taxonomy (NCBI): domain Bacteria; kingdom Bacillati; phylum Actinomycetota; class Actinomycetes; order Pseudonocardiales; family Pseudonocardiaceae; genus Lentzea; species Lentzea sp. NPDC102401. The sequence continues at coordinate 227,937 of NZ_JBIWKS010000005.1, forward strand.
CGTCAGCAGCGTCAGGGTCGCCATCGGCGCGACGCTCATCGGCAGCACTATTCGGAAGCACACCCGCAACGGCCCGGCGCCGTCGATGATCGCCGCCTCCTCGACCTCGTGGGAGAGCCCGAGCATGAACTGCCGCAGGAAGAAGATGTTGAACGCGGAGAAGAACGCGCCGGGCAGGATCATGCCGCCGAAGCTGTTGAGCAGCCCCAGATCCTTCATCAGCACGAAGTTCGGCAGCAGCGTGAACACCGACGGCACCATCAGCGCGGTCAGCAGGACGCCGAAGACGACATCGCGGCCCTTCCAGTGCAGCCGGGCGAACGCGTAGGCGGCCAGCGCCGAGAACACGACGGTGAAGAGCGTCAGAAGTCCCGCGTACACAATGGAGTTCCACAACGCCAGGGCCAGGTCGATGCTGGCTCCCGAACCACCCTCCGCGGCCGCTTCTGCGGGCGTGGCGAGACCGAGAGCGCGCTTGAACGGGCCCCACGTGAAGTCCACCGGCAGCAACGACGACGGGTCGGTCGACATCGCGAAGTTGTTGGACAGCGCGGTCCGCACGATCCAGTAGAACGGGAAGATCGTGACCAGCAGCACGACGACCAGGTAGCCCCAGGCGACGCCCCTGCCGAGCTTCATCGAGAGGTTCACCGGGCCTCCTCAGTCGGTGTCGGACTCGCCGGCACGGGCCATCCGCATCTGCGTGAAGGTCACCGTGACGAGCATCAGGAACAGGGCGAGCGACATGGTCGCGGCGTAACCGAAGTCGAACTGGCCGAAAGCCTTGTCGTAGATGTACATCTGCAGCACCAGCGACGCGTCCGCCGGACCACCCTTGGTGCTGACCTGGACGATGTCGAAGACCTGGGTCGAGCCGATCACGTTGAGGATCACGACCATCACCAGGATCGGCCGCAGCAGCGGCAGCGTCAGCGAGCGGAACATCTGCCACTCCGACGCGCCGTCGATCCGGCCGGCCTCGTAGATAGACGCGGGGATCGTCTGCAGACCGGCGAAGAGGAGAACCGCGTTGTAGCCCATGGACTTCCACACGTTCAGCGCGGCCAGCGACGGCACCGCCCAGCTGTCCGATCCGAAGAACATGATCGGCTCGCCGGTGACCCAGGTGATCAGCTGGTTCACGATGCCGAGCTGCGGGTCGAGCATCCACGTCCACACCAGCGCCGTGACGACGCCGGAGATGAGGAACGGCAGGATCATCAGCCCGCGGACCGTCGTGCCGACTCCCAGCCGGTGCAACACGACGGCGGTGATCAGCGAGACGCCGACGCCCAGCACCACGGACAGCACGACGAAGTACGCCGTGACGCCGAGCGAGTGCCAGAACCTGCCGTCGTCGACGAGTTCCCGGATGTTCTCCAGGCCCGTCCACACCGGTGGGCTGAGGATGTGGAACTCGGTGAAGCTCAGGTAGACCCCGCGCAGCATCGGGTAGGCGAAGAACACGCCGAACCCGAGCAGGGCGGGGGCGACGAGCAGCCACGCGACCCACGTGTCGTTGCGGCGCGAGGCGGGGCCTTTGCGCCTGCGTGGGGGCGGAGGCGCCGTGGTGGCAGGTCCACGCACGACCTGGGCGCTTGTGTCTTGCACGGTTGTCACCACGGCACCTCCTGGTCCTAGATGCGGATGCTGTCGACGTCGAACACGGAGTCGTCCGGGTTGCCGATCCGGATCGTGTTGTTGCCCTTCAACAGGTAGATGGGCACGGTGACCTTCTGCGGCGTGTTCCAGTCGTCGTCGTTCGACCCGGCGACGGGCAGCTTGAAGCCGGTGCCGTTCACCGTGACGATGCCGGTCCTGCTGGCGTCGGCGGAGATGTAGGCCAGTTCGACGAGGTAGGTGCCCTCACGCGGCGCGACGACCGTCGGCATGGTGATGTTGCCGCTGCCGCCGATGTAGCCGACCTTGCTGCCGCCCGAGCACGCGCAGCCGTAGACGGTCGCGCCGCCGCCGGGGCTGCCCTTCTCCGCCTCGTACGTCACGCTTTCCTGCGGCGTCACGAAGCTGACGGGCTTCGAGCGGGCGCCGTTCTGCACGACGGTGAACTCGTAGGAGGTCGCCGGGATGAGGCCGGTGACGGTCGCCTTGGTGTCGGTGGTCGTGGCGACCTTCTTGTTGCCCGCGTACACGTCGTAACGGATGCCGCTCTTGCCATACCACTTCAGCGAGACGCTGGTCGGGGTGGCCGCGGTGCCCTCCACGACGCCGGGAGCGACCGAGCCGCGCGGGGTGATCGTGAACAGCTTCGAGCCGTGCACCGGCAGGTCTTCCGTGATGGAGCCGGACTTCTGGCCGACGTCCTTCCTGGCCCACACGTCGCGGACCTTGGCGTTGCCCTGGATGCCGAGCTGGCCGAAGTCGGCCGTCACCTTCGCGGGCTTGGAGCCGAGGTTGAACAACGCCACGGTGTAGCTGCCGTCGCGGTTGCGGGCGTACCAGACCTGCTGGTCGGAGAACTGGTCCACGGGCCGCGCCGGAACGCCCGCCTGGTTGATCGCGATGACCTCGTCGTTGGTCAGCAGCTTGTAGCCGTAGTCGTCGATCTTCGTGAGGTCGTCGCCGATGTAGAGCGGCGAGGACGAGATCGACCACAGCGTCATGTAGCTCTGCCGCTCGGCCTCGGTGAGGCCGTCCATCTGGCCGTTGCCGACGGCGAGGCTGTCGAGGTTGTTCCAGTGGCCGGGGCCGGCGTCGTCGATCCACTGCACGACGTCGTTCCAGCGCTGCTTCACCGACTGGTTCCAGGTGACGAGCGTGTCGCAGTAGCACTCGACGTCGGTGTCGACGCGCCAGCCGTTGGTGTTGGCCTTCCACACGTCGGCGTGGCGGTGGCTCAGCGCCCACGAGATGAGGAACTCGATCGGACGGCCGGTGCTCTTGAGCGCGGAGTTCCACGCCTTCACGTCGGTCGTGTTGTCGTACCGCTCACCACCGCGGAAGCTGCCGGGGCCGACGCCGTCGAGCTTGAGGAAGTCGACGCCCCACCCCGCGAGCACCTGCGCGATCGAGTCGATGTACTTCTGCGAGCACGGGTTCGCGAAGTCCATCTTGTAGGCCATGTCCCACCCGTTGGTCTTGCGCAGGTCCGGGTAGACGATGTCCTTGGTGGTGCAGCCGGGCGCGTTGTAGATCGGCGTCTTGCCGTCGTTGTACGCCTTGAGGTCCAGGCCGACCGCGAGGTACGAGCCGAACTTCATGCCCTTGCCGTGGATGTAGTCGCCCAGCCACTTGAAGCCGCGCGGGAACTTCTTGGCGTCCACCACCGGCCGCCCGTACTCGTCGAACGAGCCGAGCCAGCCCGCGTCGACGTTCACGTGGTCGTAGCCGGCCTTCTTGAACTTCGCCGCCAGCACGTCCGCCTGGGCCAGCACGTTCTTCTCGTTGAGCCAGCTGGCGGGCCCGTCCGGGTTCACGCCGGGATAGTTGGTCGCCTGCAACGTCCAGCTGCTCCAGCCCATGTACGGCTTCTCGGCTTTGGCGGCGGTCTGCTGGTGCACCTGGGGTGCTTGGGCCTGGGCTGCGGGGACCGCGACCAACGACGCGAGCAGGCCGGCAACGACACCTAACGTTCTCAAGACCACTCCTTTGTGATTTCCGGCGGTGACTTCAGGAGACCCGCAGGTCGTCCATCGCGTCGCGGTCCCAGTCGATCCCGAGACCTGGCGTGTCAGGGGCGAGCGCGTGTCCGTCGCGGACGGTCATCTCGCTCTTGGTGATCCCGCGCAGCTGCGGGATGTGCTCGACGAACTTCCCGTTGGGCAGCGCGGCCGCGAGGCTGACGTGCAGCTCCATCAGGAAGTGCGGGCACACGTCGGCGTTGAAGGCCTCCGCGAGGTGCGCGACCTTGAGGAACGGCGTGATGCCACCGATCCGTGCCGCATCCACCTGGATGATCGAGGCGGCACCGCGTTCGAGGTACTCGCGGAACTGGGCCACCGAGTACAGCGACTCCCCGACGGCGATCGGGATGCTCGTGCTCCGGGCGAGCCTCTCGTGCCCGCTCACGTCATCGGCCGGGAGCGGTTCCTCGAGCCAGGTCAGGTTGACGTTCCGGAACGCGTCGGCCCTGCGAATCGCTTCGGCACTCGTCATGGACTGGTTGGCGTCGACCATGATCGCGAACCGCTCCCCGACCGCCGCCCGGACGGCTTCGAGGCGTTCGACGTCCTCGGTGAGGTCGGGTTTACCGACCTTCATCTTGATGCCCTGCCAGCCCTGCGCGGCCGTCTCCTTGGCGCCCGCGACGAGTTCCTCGGTGCTCAGATGCAGCCAGCCGCCCTCGGTGTCGTACAGGGGTACCGTGTGGCGGAACCCGCCTGCCATGCGCCACAACGGTTCTTGGGCTCGCAGGCAGCGCAGGTCCCACAGCGCGGTGTCCACGGCGGCCAGCGCCAGCGAGGTGATCGCGCCGACCGTGGTCGAGCGGGTGCATGCGAACAGGTCGTGCCAGACGTGCTCGATCCGGCGAGCGTCGACACCTTCGAGGCGAGGCAGCAGGTGGTCCTTCAGGAGGGCGAGGACCGAGCTGCCACCCGTGCCGATCGTGTAGGCGTACCCGAGGCCGACGAGCCCGTCGTCGGTCTCGACCTCGACGAAGACGGTCTCCTGCTTGATGAACTGCTGGACCGCGTCGGTGCGCAGAGTCTCCACCGGAACGTCGACCTGGAACGCCTCGGCTCGTCGGACCTTTGCCACGCCAACTCCTCGGATCTCTGATCCTATAGGATATTTGACGGGGATTGAACGCTGGCGTTACGACGGTGTCAACGGTCGTTCGGCCACGTTCCCACGGCAATGAGAGCGTTTTCAACGGTCAGGCGCGACCGGATCTCGTTCCGGTCCTCCGATGTCTGCAGCTCAACGCCCTGATCAGTGCTGTTGAGGCATGTTGGAGTGTGAGTGAAGATGTGAGCGTTTTTGTCCAGTTGCCGAGGAACGGACAGGAACGATCAAGCAGACTCGGCGGTCCTCTTCAGGCGCCGCAACGTCGCCTCGATGTTGCGCTGGTTGGTCACAGCGCGGTTGCCGACTCCGGTCGCCAGCCGTGTGATCGGCACGTACCAGCCGGGCCTGCGGTCCCAGGTCGACTCGGTGACCCGGCAGCCGTCACCGGTCTCCTCGATGTCGTACTGCCAGCGCGACACCGCCATCCCCAGCGACTTCACCTCGAACGCGAACCTGGTCGCGGAGCAGTCGGTCACCGTGGACGTCGTCGGCCACACACGCCAGCCGCGCTTGTTGATGCCGCGGAACCGGGCACCGACGCGCGGACCGGCGGCGTTCAGCCACTTGCCACCGGAGTACTCCTCGGCGCACGCACTGAGTCCGCGGAGGTCGCTGACCAGGTCGAACACCCGCTGCGGCGAGGCAGCGACGTCGATGTGCGCGGAAGCGTCCGGCGTCATGCGACAGAACTTACTACCAGTAGGTAACCGGCCGCTAGAGTTCCCGGACCGGTTCACCCGCGCGGAACGCGTGGATGTTCTCGACGGCCTCGGTGAAGTACGTGCGGTAGTTCGCCTCGGTGACGTACCCGAGGTGCGGGGTCGCGAGCACGTTCGGCAGCGTCCGCAGTTCGTCGGTCAACGGCAGCGGCTCGATCTCGAAGACATCGAGCCCAGCACCGGCGATGCGCCTCTCCCGCAACACTTCCAGCAACGCCACGGGATCCACGATGGCCGCGCGCGAGGTGTTGACCAGGAACGCCGTGGGCTTCAGACACGCCAGCGCGTCCGCGTCGACCAGCCCGCGGGTGCGGTCGCCCAGCACCAGATGGATGGACGCGAAGTCGCTCTGCGCCAACAGATCGTGCAGGCCACCAGCGAGCCGGACGCCCTCGGGCTCAACGCGTTCAGCGGTGAGGTTCGGGCTCCACGCGACGACGTCCATGCCGAACGCACGACCCACACGCGCGACGGCCTTGCCCAGGTTGCCGAAGCCGAGCAGCCCCAAAGTGCGCCCGGAAAGGTCGGCGCCGACGGTGCTCTGCCACGGGCCGCCGTCGTGGAAGGCCGCGTTCTCGACGACCAGGTGGCGGGCGAGACCGAGGATCAACGCCCAGGTCAGCTCGGTCGGCGGGGTCTTGGCGCTGCCGGTGCCGCAGACCGTCACGCCGTGCTCGCGTGCCGCGTCCAGGTCGATCGACGCGTTGCGCATGCCACTGGTGATCAGCAGCTTCAGGCGAGGCAGCCGGGCGAACAGGGCCGCGTCGAACGGCGTCCGCTCGCGCATGATCACGACGCACTCGGCCTCGGCCAGTTCGGCGGCCGGGTCGGGCAGGTGGTCACGCAGGACGGTGACGTCGAGGCCGGACCAGTCCGCGTTCGCCAGTGCCACACCCTGGTAGTCGTCGAGCACCACACATCGCATGGGTCGATCATGCCAAAGCAGGCGCATGGAAGCCTTCCACCTGGCACAGGCCAACATCTCGACCGGGCGGTGGGCGTTCGACCACTGGAGGATGCGCGGGTTCGTGAGCCGGGTCGAGGCGATCAACGACCTGGCGCGGCAGGCTCCCGGTTTCGTGTGGCGGCCGACGTCCGACCGGATGATGGACGACCTGAGCCGGTTGGGACGCGATCCGATGCTGGAGGCCTACAACCTCAGCGTGTGGAGTCGGTGGAAGCGTTGTGGGCGTACGCGTTCAGCGGCGTGCACCTCGAAGCGGTCAAGCGCAGCACGCAGTGGTTCGAGCCGGAGAGCGCGCTGGACGTGATGTGGTGGATCCCCGCCGGGCATCGGCCCACGACCGAGGAGGGTCTCGCGAAGCTCGACCTCGTCAGGCGGAACGGGCCGACGCCGGAAGGGTTCACCTTCCGGCGTCGGTTTCCGGCTCCCCTCTAGTAGTACTTTGTTGGGTTGCTCTGACCTGCGGGTATGTGAGTCTTCCGGTCGTGGTCGCCCGGCCTGGGCTCCGGCGTGACGGTGTCGTCGGCGCTGGAGCCGGCAGAGCGGTGATTCGATCATGAAGATCACGCTCTCACGGTCTCCACCAGCACAGTTGGTTGTAGTTGGAGTGATCTGCAATCGATTACATCGGCTCGTAACTACCACCAACTCCCGACCACGGCACCGTGGGAGCGCGACCATCGAATCCTTCTCCGACTCGCGAATGCCCAGCCACCACCCGACTTAACGAAGTCCTACTAGCAGTTCGGGCGGGTCGACTTCCCGGCGAAGCGGTCACCGAGCCACAGCAGCGCGTTCGAGCCCCACGCGCTCACGGCGGTGACGTGCCCGAGCAACGGCAGTGGCGTCCACTGCACGTCGGCGCCCAGCGAGCACCACTGCGAACGCAGCTTCTGCCCGACGGCGAACGGGATCAGCTCGTCCAGCGTGCCGTGGTAGAGGTACACGGGCACGGCAGGCTTGACCGAGCCGAGCGTGTTCTCCTTCAACCGCTTCTGCCACAACGGGTTCTGGATGACGTCCGGCGTCGTCGTCAGCGAGTTGAGGCGCGTGAACGGTGCCACCAAAGCGATCTCGGCGACGCACGACTCGCGGATCTTGTCGATGACCTGCGTGCCGCGGGCGTTGAGCAACGACGACAACGGCAGTTCGGGGTAGGCCGCGGCGTACCCCGCAGCCGCCGCGAACACCAGGCCCGAACCGGCGTTGCCGTCGTTGAACTTCGCGACCGCGTTCAGATCGGCCGGCACACCGCCGGCGGCGACACCCACGACGTTCAGCGAAGGCGCGTAGGACTTCCACTGCTCGGCGGCGGCCGACGCGGCCTGACCACCCTGCGAGTAGCCGAAAACGCCGACCGGCGCGTCAGCGGACAGCCCCGGGATGCCACTCGCGGCACGGGCCACGTCGAGCAGCGCCCGTCCCTCCGAACGCGCCACCGCGTAGGTGTGATCCCCTGGCGTGCCAAGGCCTTCGTAGTCGGTCACGGCGACCGCCCAGCCGTTGAACATCGCCTGCGCGAGGAACGCGATCTCGACCTCGGTGCCGGCCTGCAACTGCCGCGACGGCGCGCACTGGTCGCCCATGCCCTGCGTGCCCATCGCGTACGCCACGATCGGCCGCGGACCGTTGTTCCACGGCAGCGGCGACACCAGCACCATGCCGGACACGACGGTGCCCTCGCCCGTCGCGGACGTGGAGTTGTACCGGATGTCGTACGCCTTCACCGGGGCGGGCAGGAGCCTGAGCGGCTCCGGGTGCCACGCTACCTCCCGGCTGCTGACCAGCTCCCCCGGTGCGGCCGCGGTTGCGGGCGTGACCAGGGTGAACAACAGAAGAACGGCGGCGAGCACGGCACGGAGCTGCATCGTTGGACCCCTTTGTGGTAACCGGCGTTACCGCAATGTAGGGCCGAACGCCGCAACAGGACAATAGTCCGTTCGGCTTTATGGATTCACACGAGGCCTTGAGCGAACGAGAAAACACGGTCGGGGTCGTACTTCCGCGCCACCTCACGAAGCCGGGTCAGGGACGAGCCGTAGTACGCGTTCGCCCAGTCCGGCATCTGCGGGTCGGCGTTCGCCAGCGCGACGTACAGGTCCATCAGCAACACGCCCGCGCCCACCTCGGCCGTTCCGTCGGCGCGCACGTCGATCCGGTTCAGGCCGCGCACGTCGACGACGAGCGCGCCGTCCGCCGTGGAGTAACCGGGATAGCTGTGGCCGCCGCAGCGGGCGGTGATCCGGGTGCGCTCGGCACGTGCGATCTCGATGCAGCGCTGGACATCCGCCGGTGACGCGACTCGTGCGATCGCGCTGGGACGTTGAGTGTCGTACTGCGTGAAGTAACCGAGCTTCGCGTCCCTGTAGGCGGCGTCGCCTGGCCTGATCAGCTGGACGTCCATTGTGGACCTGCCGGCCAACGCCGACACAGTTCCCAAAGCGGCCGTGTGCAGAAGTGCCCTGCGACGCAACATTCCACGAACCGTAGGAGCCGGACAAACCGGGGCACAACGGATCAAGCGACCGGGAAGGATCCCGGCTACGGGTTCACAGCCAGGAACAGGAACGCGGCCAGCAGAACCAGGTGCACGCCGCCCTGCAGTCGCGTCGCCCGGCCCGGCACCACCGTCAGGACGCTGACCAGAACGGTGAGCAGCAGCAGGATCATCTGCGTCGACCCGAGCCCGAGCATCAACGGCCCGTCGAGCCAGATGGTCGCCAGCGCGATGGTCGGGATCGTGAGGCCGATGCTCGCGATCGCCGAGCCGTAGCCGAGGTTGATGCTGGTCTGGATCCGGTCGCGCAACGCGGCGCGCGCGGCGGCGATGGTCTCGGGCAGCAGCACGAGCAGGGCGATGACGACGCCGACGAACGACTGCGGGAACCCGGCGGCGCGCACGCCGGCCTCGATCGCGGGCGACTCGATCTTCGCGAGGCCGACCACGGCGATCAGCGCGACGAGCAGGAAGCCGAGCGAGAGCAGCGCGGCCTTGGCGGACGGTGCTTCGGCGTGTTCGTCGGCCTCGATGACACCGTCCTCGTCGACGGGGAGGAAGAAGTCTCGGTGCCGGACGGTCTGGGTGAACACGAACATCGCGTACAGGCCGAGGGAGGCGAACGCGGCGAAGGCGAGCTGCGGGCCGGAGAACTCGGGGCCGGGGGTCGTGGTGGTGAACGTCGGCAGCACCAGCGTGAGCGTGGCGAGCGTCATCACCGTGGCGAGCGCGCCGCCGCTGCCCTCCGCGTTGAACAGGATCGTGTGGTGCTTCATCGCCCCTAGCAGCAACGCGATGCCGACGATGCCGTTCGTGGTGATCATGACCGCGGCGAACACCGTGTCGCGTGCCAGCGACGACGCCTCGGGCCCGCCGGACACCATGAGCGTGACGATCAGGGCCACCTCGATGATCGTCACCGCGACCGCGAGGACCAGCGATCCGAAGGGCTCCCCCACCCGCAACGCGACCACTTCGGCGTGGTGCACGGCGGCGAGCACGGTCGCGGCGAGGACCAGGGCGACGAGCGCCACGAGCACGCCCCCGAGGTCACGACCCCAGGTCAGGGCGAGCAGGAGCAAGCCGAGCACGGGGGTGATGGTCGTCCAGTGCAGCAGCGGGAAGCGCGGGGCGGCGGCCATGATCCAACCCTCGCATACCGGCCGGGCCGCCCGCCATTCGGCGCAGCCCTCATTTCGGAGCAACAAAATGTGGAGCGGAGCGCCCCTGCCGCGCGCCGCTCCACATTTTGTTTCGATGCCGTGTTCGATCCCTAGAAATCGAAGAGGGCACCGGTGTGCGCCAGCATGACGCACGAGTTCGGGTAGGTGTGGACCTCGTTCACGGGCTCACCGCGCCAGAAACCGAACATCGAGACCTCGACGGGCGCGTAGTGGAACGTGCACGCCCTGTCATCTGCCTGCATGGTCTGCAGGTCGGCGCCTGCGGAGGCGAGCGTCGCGCAGGCGAGGGCCCTGCGCGGGTGCTGGTCACCTCGTTCGCAGGTCAGGACAGTCGCCTTGAAGGCACCGCCGTCGAACTCCGAGTACTGGGCGGACAAGATCAGCGCGGTGCCACCCCGAGAAGAAGACGGGGACTGTGGAGCCGGGGCTGCCTGCGCGGTGCCGGTGAAGACGAAAAGTGACGCGAACAGAGCGACGATCGCAAAAATGCGGCCGGACATGAAAGCGGTCCTCCTGAGACCTCATTAAAACGGGCCGGTTCTCGGCCGACGCAGATGTTGCCACCATGTTTCGTCGCCGCGAAAGGGGCCAGCAACTGTTCACCGATCACATTTGCGCGCTCCGCCGAAAGCGTGGTTGGGCCGAATGGATGTGGCGCTCGACACGTTCACCGGGACGCAGCTGCCGACGGACTGTTACGGGTTGCTGACAGACGCGGTTGCGCTTGGACGTATTATTCGAATCATGTCCAAGACCTCCAGACGCGTCGTGTTCGGCGTGCTCCTGATCGTCACACTCGTGGTTTCCGCCGGCGGCGCGCTGGGTTACCTGGGCAGATTGACGCTCGTGTTCGACCGCCATCCCGGAAAACCGCTCGCGATTGTCGAGGAAGTGCCGGGACCGCCGGACGGTCCGAACTGCCCGATCGACGCCCGCTACTTCGACGAGGACCCGCGAGGCCTGCGCCCCGAGGTGCTCAAGGCGTGGCTCGCACTGCGCGCCAAGGCCTCTGAGCAGGGCGTCAAGCTCTGCCTGAACGACGGCAAGCGCAGCCGTCAGCAGCAGCAGGCGGAATTCGACGAGGCGGTGAAGAAGTTCGGCACCGAAGAACTCGCGTCGAAGTACGTGCTGAACCCGCCGGACCGTTCGATGCACGTGATCGGATTCGCCGTCGACGTTCAGCCGATCGAATCCGCGAAATGGGTCGAGAAAAACGGCAACAGCCTCGGCTGGTGCCGTCGTTACGAAAACGAGCAGTGGCATTTCGAGTACAACGCCGGCTACCCCACCGGGGGTTGTCCCGCCCTGATCCCCAGCGCGACGGGCAGCTGACCCCCGTGCAAAGGTCTAGACGCCTGGGGTGCGCGGAAGGTTGCGCCGACGTAATCTGACAAGCCCAGTTACCAGATTGGAGCACCCCCGGTGGCCCGTGCCTACGGCGGCATTTCACCCGAGCAGCGCAAGGCGGAGCGCCGGGCGAAGCTGTTGCAGGCAGGCCTCCAGCTCTTCACCGGCGCGGGCTTCGCGGCCACCAGGATCTCCGAGCTGTGCACCGAGGCCGGTGTCTCCACGCGCAACTTCTACGAGGAGTTCGCCTCGAAGGAGGACCTGCTGCGCGACCTGCACGACCTGATCAACGCCACGGCGTTCGCCCAGGTCCGCACCGCGCTCAGCGAACTGGAGACCGCTGACGTCGCGATCCGGATCACGACGCTGCTGGACGTGTTCGTGCACAGCGTCACGGCCGATCCCCGTGCGCCGCGCCTCAACTACGTCGAGGCCGTGGGCGTGAACGCGGAGATCGAGCAGCAGCACGTGCGCTGGGTGAACACGTGGGCGGAGTTCATCGAGTCCGAGGCGCTGCGAGCGGCGGCCACGGGCGTGGCACCGCGGCGGTCGTACCGGCTCACGGCGATCGCGCTGGTGGGGGCGATCACGGGGCTGCTGCGGGAGTGGCAGGCGCACCGGCCGCCGCTCGCGGTCGACGAGATCGCCGTGGAGATCCGCGAGCTGATGCTGGCGGCCATCCTGAGGTCGCGCTGAACCGGTGGGGTACCTCTGTCCGTAACCACCCGTGTGAGCCGATTCGCCGTTCTCGCGCTGTTGGTGTGCCTTGGTGCCTGTTCCGCACCACCGGAAGAGGAGACCGCCTCACCGACCGAACCGGAGGCCGCTGCCGGTCCGGTCGCGGGGCCCGCCCAGGTGCTGCCGGGCGACATCGCGACACTGCGGGTCGAGGAGTCGCCCGCGGTCGGCGCAGTCGTCGCCGACCGCGAGCACAACACCCTCTACTTCTCCACCCAGGACGGCCCGTCGAAGTCGACCTGCCTCGAACCCGAGTGCACGCTCGTCTGGGTGCCGCTGCTGGCCGCGGGCGGCAAGATCGAGGCGCCGGACCTCGACCAGGCTCTGCTGAGCACCACGAAGCGCCCGGACGGCCTGGAGCAGGTCACGATCGCCGGCAAGCCCGTGTACCGCTACGTCGACGACGAGGGCGCTGGAGACGCGACCGGGCACGGCGTGGACGACCGCTGGTTCGCGATCTCCCCCAGCGGAGCCAAGGCCTCCCGCTAGCGAAATTTCGGCGTCCGCGCTCGGCAGCGCGGTGTGACGCCTGGGCCACACACTGGAACCGGCTGCTCTTCGGAGTAGCCGGTTTGTCGCGTTCGTGTTACTCAAACGATTCGTTTGTACCGGAAATCCCGAAACCGGTTTCGCGCGGAACCGGTTTCAGGTATCAACTGTGAGAGCGCTCCCATAGACGCTGCCGCCGCACGAGCCCTCTCGGAGACCACATGGATCGCGACGACGTGCCCTACCTCGACGCCACGCTGCCCACCGCAGAGCGGGTGGCCGACCTGCTGGGCCGCATGACGCTGGCCGAGAAGGTCGGCCAGATGATGCAGCTGGACTCGCGGGAGGACCTGGACGACCACGTGCTGCGCAAGCACGTCGGCTCGATCCTGCACACCTCGCCCGAACGAGTGCTGCGCGCGCATGACCTCACCACGCAGACACGGCTGCGTGTCCCTTTGCTCATCGCCGAGGACTGCATCCACGGCCACTCGTTCTACGAGGGCGCCACGATCTTCCCGACCCAGCTCGGCATGGCCGCGAGCTGGGACCCCGACCTGGTCGAGCAGGTCGCCCGCGTCACCGCCGTCGAAGCCGCCGCGACCGGCGTGCACTGGACGTTCTCGCCGGTCCTGTGCATCTCGCGGGACCTGCGCTGGGGCCGCGTCGACGAGACGTTCGGCGAGGACCCGGTGCTCATCGGCGAGCTCGCGGCCGCCATGGTCCGCGGCTACCAGGGCAACGGCCTCGCCGACGAGACGGCGATCCTCGCGACCGCCAAGCACTTCGCGGGCTACTCGGAGACCCAGGGCGGCCGGGACGCGAGCGAGGCGGACCTGTCGCGGCGCAAGCTGCGGTCGTGGTTCCTGCCGCCGTTCGAGCGGGTCGCCCGTGCGGGCTGTGCGACGTTCATGCTCGGCTACCAGTCCACCGACGGCGTGCCGATCACCGTCAACTCGTGGCTGCTCGACGAGGTTCTGCGCGGCGAGTGGGGCTACAAGGGCACGCTCATCACCGACTGGGACAACGTCGGCCGCATGGTCTGGGAGCAGAAGCTTCAGCCCGACTACGCGCACGCCGCCGCGGCCGCCGTGAAGGCCGGCAACGACATGATCATGACCACCCCGCAGTTCTTCGACGGCGCGCTGCAGGGCGTCGAGTCGGGGCTGCTGGCCGAGTCCGACCTCGACCGCGCGGTCACCCGCATCCTGACGCTGAAGTTCGACCTCGGCCTGTTCGAGAACCCGCGCAGGCCCGACGCCGAACGCCAGCGCGTGATGATCAACCACGACGACCACGTGGCGCTGAACCTGCAGGTCGCGCGCCGTTCGCTGGTGCTGCTGCGCAACGACGGCGTGCTGCCGCTCGCCCAGGGCAAGGGCAGAATCGCCGTCGTCGGCCCCCTCGCCGACGACGCCCAGACCCAGCTCGGCGACTGGGCCGGCTCGTCCGGTCAGGCCGACTGGCTGCCCAACGGCCACCCGCGCGAGATGATCACGACGGTCCTGGACGGGCTGCGCGAGCTGTCCTCGCAGGAGGTCACGTACGCCCGTGGCGCCGACATCCTCACGCTGGAGCCGGACCCCGAGGGCGACACGTTCCCCGACGGCCAGCCGCGCCCGCCGGTCGTGAAGGCCTGCGCGCCGGACGCGAACCTGATCGCCGAGGCCGTGGCGGCAGCCGAGGACGCCGACTACGTGGTCGCCGTCGTCGGTGACGTGATCGAACTGGTCGGCGAGGGCCGGTCCACCGCCACGCTCGACCTCATCGGCGGCCAGATCGCCCTGCTGGACGCGCTGGCCGAGACCGGCAAGCCGCTGGTCGTGGTGCTGCTCGCGTCGAAGCCGCTGGTGCTGCCCGCGTCCGCGCGCAACGCCGCCGCGTTGCTGTGGGCGGCCAACCCCGGCATGCAGGGCGGCCGGGCGATCGCCGAGGTGCTGCACGGGCTGGTCGAGCCGAGCGGCCGGCTGCCGATCTCGTTCGCGGCGCACGCCGGTCAGCAGCCGACGTACTACAACCAGATCCGCGGCCAGCACGGCACGCGCTACGCCGACCTGACGCAGGAGCCGGCGTTCGCGTTCGGCGAGGGCCTGTCGTACACGACGGTCGAGTACGGCGACCTGCACGTGGAGACGGCGGTGCTGCGCCCGGACGAGACGGTCAAGGCGTGCCTGTCGCTCACGAACACCGGCTCACGGCCCTCTCGCGAGACCGTGCAGGTCTACGTGAGCGACGCCGTCACGTCGGTGAGCTGGGCCGACAAGGAGCTCAAGACGTTCAAGCAGGTCGACGTGGAGCCCGGCGCGACCGTGAAGGTCGAGCTGGAGCTCCCGGTCTCCGCCTGCACGATCGTCGACGCGGCGGGGCTGCGCGTGGTGGAGCCGGGTGAGTTCGTCCTCCTGGTGGGGCCGAACTCGAAGGACCTCCGCCGGGCCGAGTTCACCGTAAAGCCTCTGTCTTGAAGGGACCCGGGACGATCGTGAGGTAGCGGGGAGCGATCTCCACCGCTTTCGTGATCGCCTTCTTCACCGCCGGGACCAGGTCCGCGTCGACGAGTGCGACAGCGGGCCTGCCCGGCGGGTCGATCAGCATGCTGGCACCCCGTGCGCCGGCGGCCAGCGCGGCCTCGACCACCGCGTCCTGCTCGGGATCCGGGTCCTGAGCGTGGTGGTACGCCGTCAAAGCCACGCCGAGATCTTCTGCCTGCCGCGTGTACGGCCGCTCCACCTGCGGTTCCGATCGCCGGATCCGGGTGTCGACGACGAGCAGCCGCTGGCCCGGCAGGTCCAGTACCTCGGTCCGCGACTCCTCGAACCGCTCGCCCGCGAGGTCCCTGAGCGCCAGCTCGACGGCCGTTCCGAGCGCCTCGCTCGCGGACAGTCCACTCCCCCGCGGCAGGTCGACGCTGCACATCAGCGCGGCTCCGCCCCTCGCCCGCACGCCCGCGGCCCACGCCGGGACGTCGTCGGACGGCAGCAGCGCGCGTTCGGTCGGCCGGTTCACCGACACGAGTTCGAGCAGGCCGTCGTCGCGCCGATCTCCCGCCACGATCGCACCCCACTTGGCGGGCACCTTGATCGCACCACCGAGCAGGTTCAGCACGCCCGGCGCGTACCAGACGCCTTCGGCGGGCCGTCCGAACGTGCGCCGGAACGCGTGCGGCACCAGCCTGAGCTCCGGCGCGAGCTCAGGCCGATCCGCGATGTCCACGGTCATGACCGCTCTGCCGGTTCCTTCTGGGCCAGCAGCCGGTAGGCGTTGCCGTTGCCGGTGCGGGCGGCGAGGAACCGGTTCACCGTCTGGTCCAGCGTCAGCGCGACGAAGAACGCGGGGATTCCCAGCGACCACACCAGGAAGCTGCGGGTCCGGCGGAGCCTGACCTTCTCCGGACGCCACGGCGCCGGCGTGCGCGGTGCCTTGTCTCCCAGCCACAGCAGCAACGCGAGCGTGAAGTCGTTGCAGAGATGGGCTTTCGCGCGTTCGGTGGCCACCGTGGTCAGTCCGCGGTCGGCCAGGGCGTGCTCCAGGTTGCCGATCGGCATCATGTGCTGGTGCTGCGGCTGGAACCACGGCATCCAGTACTGGCCGAACAACCGGCCGAGCCGCCACTCCGGGTCCGGCAGCTCGATCAGCAGGTAGCCGCCGTTGGGCAGCACGTCCGCCGCGATGTCGAGCTCCTCCCACGGATCGCGCACGTGCTCCAGGTAGTGGTGCATGCTGATCACGTCGTAGCGGCCCTTGAGCTCGCCCGCGAAGTCCTTGAAGCTGCCCCGGTAGGAGTTCTCGATCCGGCCGAGCCTGGCCGCGTCCTCGATGGCCGCGCCCTGGTCGAGCCCGTCGAACGTCGTCTGCGGCAGAACTTCTTTGGCTCCCAGGCAGAAGTGCGCGTGCCCGGAACCGACGTCCAGCCAGCGTTCGGGCTTGACGAACGGCTCCACCATGCGTGCCCGGCCGTAGTACGGGTCGGTCTTGCCGGAGAACACCGCTTCCGCCGACGTCTCGCCGAGACCGTCGTAGAAGTCGCGGTAGTAGAAGCCCAGGCCTTCCTCGGTCAGGCGCGGGTTCTGCCAGACGTGTCCACATCGGACACACCGGTCCATCGTGAACGTGCCGGGCTTGCGCTGCACCAGGTCCGTCGCGGTGACCCAGCGGCGCAGGTCCGTGCTCCCGCACGACGGGCAGTTGTCGCGCGGTGCCTCGTGGAAGTTCCGGTCGCGGTTCTGCTCGTACCAGGGCGCGGCCTGTTCGAGGTGCTGGGCCTGGCGCTTCTCGGCCGTCGACTTCTTGCCACCGGAGGTCTTGAACCACAGGTAGGGCGTGCGCAGGACGCGCGGCACCCACAGGTCACGCGGCCGCAGCGGCGTTCCGGCGAACACCAGGACCGGGTGCGCCCAGTACGCGGCCAGCGCGACGAGTCCCCACTGCCACGACGTGATCAGCGCGGCGGCGACGGTCGCGTACCCGATGACCGAGCCCGCGATCCACAGCGACGGCCGCTTCCCGAAGCGCCGCAACGTCGCCGCCCGGTATCCGAGGTCGTACGGACCGGCCTTGAGCCCCGGTGCGACCGCGATGTCGACCTTCGCGTGCACGTGGTCCTTGACCCGCCGCACGTACGCCACGAACTCGGTCGGGTCGTCGGGGTCGACCTCCTCGGCGTAGGGCTCCCGCACCAGAACGGCCTGCGACGCGCTGATGCCGCGCGCCCACTGGTCGTCGCGGTACTTGCCGGGATCGAACGCGCCGAGCAGGTCCAGCGCGGCCACCGTCGGCAGGTCGCGCGGCACGAGGTCGACGAGGTCCGCGTCGGTCTCCCACGAGCCCTCCGGATGGACCCCGGTGGCGGTGAGAAGCGAGTGCTCGCCCACGCCCGGAGCGAGCACTCGCAGCTTGGACGCGCGGGAACGCAGGCGCAGCACGTCCAGCAGGACGACGAGCACCACCAGCCCAGAAAGGATCCCACTCGCGAGAATCACCCGGCCACCACCTTTTCCAGTCGGTCGGCTGCGGCCGCTGCGCCGCCTGCCGCCAAGAACGATTCGCGCACCACTCCGGCGGCGGCCGCGTACTCCGGCTCGTCCAGCACGGACTCCAGTGCGCTGCGGATGTCCGCTGCCCGCGCCCGCGAGTAGGTCAGTCGTACTCCGGCACCGGCCTGCACGACCTGGGCGGCGACGGTCGGCTGGTCGTCCCGGATCGGTGCCACGACCAGCGGCAACCCGTGCGCCAGCGCCTCGCAGACCGTGTTGTGGCCGCCATGCGTGACGACCGCGTCCAGGTGCGGCATCAGCGCGAGCTGCGGTACCGACGGCAGCATCAGGACGTTGGGGGGCGCCGGTCGCGGTTCGGCGACCATCACGACCCCGATGTCGAGGCCGGCCACGGCTTCCAGGGCCTGGCTCAGGAAGCGCTCACCGGCGGGACCGTTGAGGGTGCCGAGGGACACGAGAACGCAGCGCGCCCCGTCGCTCCGCTGCCCGTTCGACGCCCCCACCTCTCGCACCAGCCACTCCCACGGGAAGCCCACCCGTTCGACCCGGTGCGCGAGCGCGGGGCCCACGAAGGCCACCTCGTCCCCGAACTCCTCGCCCACCAGCGCCGCGGAGCTGTAGACCAGCACCAGCCGGTCGGAGAACCTGATGTCGCCGCCGGCGAAGTCGTGCAACAGATCCCGCACCCACGCGTCGACCTTCGGCATCGTCCTCAGTGGATTGACCAGCTCCGCCGACGTGCTGGCCGAGGTCACCCACGGCACACCGGCCTCGCGTGCCACCAGCGGTCCCGCCAGCGCCTGCTGGTCGGCGACCACCACGTCCGGCGCGAACCGGCCCACCGCGTCCGACACCCCGGGCACCATGGCGTACCCGAGCGGGATCAGGAACTCCTCCCAGAAGAACTTGAGCACCGCCATCCCGCGCAACGCGAGCCAGCGCTCCCGTTTCGCGCGGATGTCGGCTTCCAGGAGGTCGTCGATCGCGGGGAAGATCCGCGCGTTGTCCGGCAGGAGTGGTGTCAGCGTGCCGGGATGCCCTACCCACGCCACCTCGTGCCCGCGCGCCAGCAGCTCGCCGCCCACGGAGGCGGTCGGGTTGACGTGGCCGGTCAGCGGCGGCACCACGAACAGGAACCGGCTCATGACGGCAACCAGTCCAGCAGCACGTCGAGCAGTTCGGCGGTGGCCTCGCGCAGGACCGTGTGCCCCAGGCCGGTCACGACGTGCAGACGGCACGCCGGAATCCGCTCCTGCAACTCGGCGGCGGCCCCGATCAGTTCGGACTCGGCCCCGTAGACACCGAGCACCGGGCACTGGACCTGGGTGAGGTCGAGCTTCGCGCCGGAGCCGAGGTCGTCGATCAGCGTCGTGCCGTTGAGCAACGCGTTGGCGTTCACGGCGAGCTTCGCGATCTTGCGCTGGCCGAGGGCCATCAGCTGGTCCTGCGTCCGGTCGAACTCCAGGCCCAGCGCGGCGACCGTCAGCGTGTTCGTGATGTCCTCGAACCACGCGTCGCCGACCACTCCGCCGACCGCCGACTCGACCAGCACGACGCCGCCGACCCGTTCGGGAGCCTGAACGGCCGCGTGCATGGCGACGACGCCGCCGTAGCTGTTGCCGATCAGGTAGACCGGCTCGGTCACGCCGATCTCGTCCAGCACGGCGACCAGGTCCAGCGCGCTCTCCTCCGGCGTGTAACCGGAGGGCGGCCGTTCGGACAGGCCGTGCCCGCGCAGGTCGAACAGCACGATGCCGAACCCGGCCTGGGCCAGCGGTGCGGCGAGCGTGTAGTAGAAGCTCGACAGGTTGTCCATCACCAGGCCGTGCACGAACACCACGGTCGGCGCTGCCTGTTCTCCTTCTGGGGAAGGCCCGAGCCGCTGCACGTGAAACCGCAGCCCTCGGGCGTGAACCTCAGACACGCGCCGTGATGTGGTCGACGAGGCGGCCGACGGACATCGCCATGATCTCGTCGATGTCCATGTCCGCCAGGAAGGCCACGAGATCCACACCGTAGTGGGCGTTGAGCTTGTCCGCGAGGGCGACGAACTCGATCGACTCCAGGCCCAGGTCGTCGCTGAACGTGGTGTCGCGGGTGATCTCCACGCCCAGCAGGAAGTCCGGACCGACCACCTCGGTGATCAGCTTGGCGACCTGCTGCAGCACCTCGTCCATCACATCTCCGTTCGCACGCGGGCCGCGGCTCGCCCTTGTTCTGAAATGACTTCGATCCGTGGCACGGCGAACGCGCCGCGCACCCGGCCATCGGCGTTCATGGTCAGTTCCGCCGGATAGACCGGTCCGGCCCCGCGATCCCACAACCACGCGCGCACCGCGTCCTTCGCCGCGATCACGCGCAGCAGCCAGTCGCGCTGGGCAGGCACGTCGAGGTCGCCGTAGTGCAGTCGTTCGGTCGAGTTCAGGTAGCGGCGCATGATCAGGTCACGGGTCGCGCTGTCGGACCAGTTCTCGGTCACCCGCAGCCAGTCGCCGTCCTGGGTGGACAGCATCTCGGTGCCGGGCTTGAGCTTGACCTGCCAGATCCGGTCGTCCGTGGTGAAGCGGCGGGTGGTCCAGCCGGTGATCCGGCACCACAGCGCGCCGTTCACGGTCAGCTCGGCGTCCGCGATCATCACCTGCTCGGTGACCTCGCGGATCCAGGCGGTGCACTGGACGTCGGCGGTCGGCACGGGTCCGTGGAACGTGACCTGCTCGATGCCGGTGGGCAGCACGGTCTGGTCCTCGGTGCGGCAGACCTGCATCCAGTGGCCGATCAGCTGCCCGGCGCTGTCCAGCAACGCTCCCGGCGCGGGCAGCGGCGTCAGCACGCCCGCGATCCCGTTGTCCGCCAGACAGTCGATCTTCGTGACGCCCGCGAACGCCGGTCCGTGGAACATCCAGTTGTCCTCGTACAGCTCGGCGGCGGACACCGGCGCCTCACGAACGCCTTGCAGCTCCTTGCTTTCGTGCTGGACGGTCTGCGGTGCCATCAGCACGAGACCCTCGGCGTAGTCGCCGACCTTCACGACGACCCGGTCCTGGCCTTCCGCGCGGGCGGAGACCTTCACGGTCGTCGCGGGCAGCGCCGTGAGCCAGCGCTTGGCCTTGACCTGCGCGAACCCGTGCACGGTGCCGCCGGTGAGCCTGCGCGCGGCGTCCGCGAAAACCTCCAGCAGGCCGGTCGCGGGCACGATCGGGAACCCGTCCGAGAGATCGGGCCAGCCGGGTGCCTGCGGGAACACCGAGTGGTCGACCAGTTCCGGCATGGTCCGCAACGAGAACTCGCGGGTGAACCCGGCCTCGTTCGGCCTGAGCGCGCCGACGACCTCACGCGCGACCGCGTTCGTGTGGGCCAGGAGCTTGTTGACCGCCGCGGACATCGGGCTGTCGTCGGCCACCAGCACCGGTTCGGTTTCGAGCGCGTCGAGCCTGATCCTCGGGGTGCCGAGCTTGAGCTTGACCTTGTGGGCCGTGCCGCGCTTGAGTCCGAACGCCCACAACGCCTCCGGTGCGATGTCGGCGTTCACGGCGATGTGCGGCCGGTCGTTCAGCGTGTCGCCGATGAACCCCGGCAGGCTGCCCTGTCCGATTTGGACGAACGCGCGGAATCCGGCTCCGTGCAGACGTTCCAGCAGCGGCCGGAACCGGACCGGCTCGACCAGGTGCCGCAGGACCAGTTCGCGGACCTCGCCGGCGCCCATCGGTTCGAGGGAGTTCGCCGACCACACCGGGATGTCCGACGCGCGGACCGGCAGTGCGTCGAGCATCTCCTTGGCCCGTCCCAGGTACGGGGCGAGCGCCGGCGTGTGGAAGCCGGTGCGGAACGGCATCAGCTGCGCCATCACGCCGTTGGCCTTGAGCGTGACCAGGACGTGTTCGAGACTGTCGATCGGGCCGCAGATCACCGACTGGTGCGGGCAGTTGTCGTGGCTGACCGTCACGCCGTCGATGAGGTACTGCTCGGCGGTGTCGGCCGAACAACCCAGTGCGGCGTAAGCGATGTCGACGACCGCGACCGCACCGGGCCCGAGCGCCGAGACGAACTCGTCGATCGTCGGGTAGATGCCGCCGACGACCATCGCCGTCCACTCGCCCATGCTGTGCCCGGCGAGCGCTCCCGGCGTGATGCCGAGTGCCATGAGCTCACGGGCTTCGCGGCGGCCGTCCTGCAGCAGCCCGACCGCGTGGTCGACGACCTCACCGCTGAACTCGCGCTCGAAGCCGGGGAACACGAACGCGACCTGGTCGGTGCCGGTCAGCAGCGGCTGCGGGGAGAACCAGATGTCGTGCCGGCCGGGCCACGCCTTGCCCTGGGCGAGAACGCGTTCCGCGAGCTTGAGCTTGCGGTCGTCCGGGTTGCCGATGGCGAGCCGGAACGCCCTGTCGGCGCTGGAGGTACGACGTTCTGCCAGCGCCTTCGCGAGCTCCTCCGCGGTGTCGGCGGCGAACGTCATCACCGGCTTGCGCGGCTTCGCGATGGTGTGGCCGTCGAGGACCGCGTGGGCGTTGATCCCGCCGAACCCGAACGCGTTGACGACCGCGCGGTGCCGTCCGGTCCACTCGCGAGCGGTCGTCACGGGCGTGAACCTGGTGCCGGTCAAGCTGCTGTGCGGGTTCTCGACGTGCAGGGTCGGCGGAAGCGTGTTGTGGTGCAGGGCGAGCGCGGCCTTGATCAGCCCGGCCATGCCGGCGGCGGGCATCGCGTGACCGATCATCGACTTGACCGTGCCGATGCCGATCTCGTCGCCCTGCCCGCCGAACGCGGCGATCATCGTCCGCAGTTCGGCGGCGTCACCGGCGGGCGTGGCGGTGCCGTGTGCCTCGATCAGTCCCGGTGGGTTCTTCCGAGGGTCGAGGTCCGCGTTGGCCCAGGCCCGTTGCACGGCGAGGATCTGGCCGTCGGGGTTGGGCGTCATCATGCTGGTCGCGCGGCCGTCGCTGGCGGTGCCGATGCCGCGGATCACCGCGTAGACGCGCTCGTCGCCGACGTCCTCCAGCCGCTTCAGCACGACCATGCCGACGCCCTCGGACAGCAGCGTGCCGTCCGCGCTGGCGTCGAACGGCCGGATGCGTTCGGTCGGGCTCAAGGCCCTGAGCTGCGTGAACACGCTCCACAGCGTCGGGTGGTGGCAGACGTGGACGGCGCCGGCGAGCATGGCGTCCGCGCGACCCTCCTGGAGTTCGCGGACGGCGTGCTCGACGGCGACCAGCCCGGACGCGCACGCGGCGTCAACCGTGTAGGCAGTGCCCTTGAGGTCGAACCGGTTGGCGATGCGCGACGCCGCCAGGTTCGGCACGAGGCCGATCGACGCCTCCGGCTGCTCCGGCCCGAGGCGGTCGCGGATCGCCTGGCGCACGGTGTTCAGCTCGGTGCCGGCGAGGTTCGGGAAGAGATCCTTCACGACCGACACGACCTCGTCGGCGAGCCGGACCCGTTGGTCGAGCCGTGCACAACCCGGGGTGAGGTATCCGCCGCGCCCCACGACCACGCCGACGCGGTCCCGGGAGGGCAGCATCGACTCGCCGCCCGCGTCCGCGATGGCCTCGGCGGCCGTGGCGAGGGCGAGCAGCTGGTCGGGTTCCGCGCCGTCCACAGTGGACGGCATGATGCCGAACCTGGTCGGGTCGAACTCCGCGAGGTCGTCGACGAAACCGCCCTTGCGGCAGTAGAACCGGTCGCCGGTCCTGCTGTCCTGGTCGTAGTAGGTGGCCGGGTCCCAGCGGCCGGGCGGGATCTGGCCGATGGCGTCGACGCCGCTGACGATGTTGCGCCAGAACGTCGCCGCGTCGGGGGCACCGGGGAAGACGGCGCCGATCCCGACGATCGCTATGCCTCCCATCGGTAGACCACCTGCACGTCCTGACCGTTCGCGATCTCGTTCAGCAGCGCGTCGACACCCTGCTTCGGCTCGATCAGCGGGATGCCGCGCCGCGCGTACTCGTCGGCGAGCCCGGCCGCCATCCCGGCACCGGCCCAGGGACCCCAGTCGACGGCGACGACCCGGCGCTGTGCACCCCAGAACCTCGCCATGCGATCCAGCGCGTCGTTCGCCGCGGAGTAGTCGGCCTGGCCGCGGTTGCCGAAGACACCGCTGACGCTGCCGAACAGCACGAGGAACCCGTCGCCGAACGCCTTGGCGCCGTTGACCTTCGTGGCCCAGACACGGTCGAACGACTCCTGCGTCTTGGCTTCGATCAGCTTGTCGTCGAGCACTCCGGCGCCGTGGATGACACCGTCGATCCGGCCGAACCTGGCCTTGACGTCGTCGATCACCTTGCCCACGGCCTCGGCGTCGGTGACGTCGCACTCGTGGTAGCGGACACTCGATGCTTTGGCGCGCAACCGTTCCATGGTCTGACGGACTTCGCGTTCGGCGAGCACCTTGCGCGCCTTGGCCAGCACGTTGTCCTTCTCGCCCAGCTCGAACAGCGCCTTCACGAGCTCGGGCTCGGTCGTGGCGTGGCTCAGCCGGTGGTCCTCGGCGGCGATCGGGGTGCGGCCGATCAGTTCGACGTGGCAGCCGGTGCGTTCGGCGAGTTCGATCGCGGCGAGCGCGGTGATGCCGCGGGCGCCACCGGTCAGCAGCACCACGCTGTCGGCGTCGAGGTCGGGGGTTCCTGCTTCGAGGTCTCCCGGGATCGCCTCGATGACCTGCCGCTTGCCGGCCTGGTAGCCGACGACCGCCGGGCCGGGCCCGATCTCGGCGAGCAGTGCGGTGGCGATGTCGCGGTGGCTTTCCTTGGGGTTGACGTCGACCGAGCGCACCACGAGGTCCGGGTACTCGAGCGCGGCCGTACGGATCAGGCCGTGCAGGCCGATGTCCGCGGGCAGCTCGTCGGGCGTGTGATCGAAGCCGAACGTGCCGCCGCCCGTGGTCACCACGACGAGCGCGACCCCGTTCGTCACGCACTGCTTGACCTCGCTGAACGCTTCCGGCAACCGCGCCTGCAACCGGATCACGACGTCGATGCCGGTCAGGTCGTCCGGGAACGCCGGCTCGATGCGCGGACGGGCCGTGTGGCGTTCGAGCAGGTCGGCGAGTTCGAGCCCGATCCCGTTGTCGTCGATGATCAGCACGGTCCTGCCGCCGAGGTCGGCGGGTTCGGCCGGTGCGGCGGGCACGACCCGCGGCACGAGCCGGACGAGCCTGCCCGCTGACGCCGGCAGCGCGAGCACGGGCGCCGGGGCGGGCAGTGCCGGGGTCTCGCCGAACCACGCGACGATCCCGTCGATCGTCTTCAGCTGGGCCAGTTCGTCGACGCCGCCCGTCGCGCCCAGTTCCTGGGCCAGTTCGCCCACGATCTCGGCGCGCTTGATGGAGTCGATCGACAGGTCGGCCTCCAGGTCCAGACCCGGCTGCAGCATCTCGACCGGGTAGCCCGTGCGCGTGCTGATCGTCTGCAGCACGACCGCCCGGACGTCCTTCGCCGCAGCGGTGACCGGAGCGGCGGAGCCGAACCAGCCGACGATGCCGTCGATGGTCTTGAGCTGCGCGAGTTCGTCCACCGAACCGGCCGCGCCGAGCTCTGCCACCAGTTCGCCGACGATCTCGGTCCGCTTGATGGAGTCGATCGACAGGTCGGCCTCCAGGTCCAGACCCGGCTGGAGCATCTCGACGGGGTAGCCGGTGCGGGCGCTGATCGTCCGCAGCACCACCGTGCCGACGTCTTCCTGCTGCTGTGCCTGCGGTTGCGGTACGGCGACCACCGGCTGGTCGATCACCCGCCTCGGCGCGGGCACCGCGGCGGGTTCGGTGCCGAGGTAGCTCAGCAGCACGTCCCGCTGCGCGCTCACCGCGTCCCGCATCCCGTCCAGGAACTTCTCGATGATCTCGTCGCGCCCCAGCCCCGAGCCGACTCGGAGAGTCGGGAACTCGGTCGCGGGCCGGAGCCCACCGGGCAGTGCGTCACCGTTCGCGTCCCGCACGAGTCCTCCATCCACGTACCAGCCCGGCCGTGGCGGCACGACCGTGGCGGGTTCGGCCCTGTCCTCGAACAGCGGCGCGGTGTCCACGTCGACACCGGCGACCGCGAGTGCTGCCAGCGTGCGCAGGAACGTCACGTGGTCGTCGCAGCGCAACGCCTGGTGCGGCCGGTCGCCGAGGGTCTTGCCGACCAGCGACGTCAGCACGCCGCCGGGGCCCGCCTCGACGAAGATCCGCGCGCCCGCCGCGTACATCGACTCGATCTGGTCCACGAACCGCACGCGGCCCGCGAGCTGCTCGGCCAGTCCGTCGCGCACATCGGTGTGAGGAGCCGCGGACACGTTCGACCACACCGGGAACCGCGTCTCTGCAAGGGAGATCTCCGCGAGACGGGCCGCGAACCGGTCGCGGGCCCCGGCCATCAGCGGGCTGTGGAACGCGGCGGCGACCGGGATGTTCTTCACGCTCAGCCCGGCGCTCTTCAGCACCTCGACGGCGTTGTGCACGGCCTCGGTGGGGCCTGAGATCACGACCTGGTCGGGCGCGTTGTGGTTCGCCACCACGACGTCGGACGGCAGCAGCGCCTCGACCTCGGCCACCGCGGCCGTCACAGCGGCCATCGTGCCGGGGTCGTCGCCGACCGCGTCCAGCATCGCCCGCGCTCGGGCCTCACTGAGTTCCAGCAGTTCGGCGGCCCCGAACGCGCCGGCCGCCGACAACGCGACCAGTTCGCCGTAGCTGTGGCCACCGGCCAGATCCGGCCGCACACCGACGGAGTCCAGCAGCGCCGTGACCATCAGCCCGGCGATGCCGAGCGTGGGCTGGGCGTTGCGGGTGTCGGTGATCTCCGCGCGCTGCCGGGACACGTCCTCGGCGGTCAGCGCGGCAGGCGGGTACATGACCCGCTCGTAGCGGGCGTCGAGGAAGTCCTGCAGTCGCGGGAAAGCCGTGACCAGGTCGAGCAGCATGCCCGGCCGTTGACTGCCCTGGCCAGGGTAGAGGAACGCTGTTCGCGGCCGTTCTCCCGACCTCAGCGACACCACGCCGGACTCGCGCCAGGCCTCGACGTCCTTGAGTGCCTTCCGCAGACCATCGTGATCGCTGACCACGAACGCCGCCTGAACGGTGCCTTCACCGCATGCCGCGGCCAGCGAACGCAACGGTGTCCGCACGTCGACCAGCGCGGCGAGGCGAGCGGCTTCCCGTTGGGCGGCGGCCTGATCGTCGCCGCGGACCAGGAACAGCTCGGCGGGCCACGCCTTCAGGCCGTGACGGGGTTCGTCGGCACCGGTGTAGCCCGCGATGACGGTGTGGAAGTTCGTGCCGCCGAACCCGAACGCGCTCACGCCCGCGACCCGGTTCCTGCTCGCCCACGTGCGGTGGCCGAACGCGAACGGCGAGGTCTCGGCGTCCCAGAAGGCGTTGGGCTGCTTGACGTGCAACGTGCCCGGCCGCAGTCCGGTGTGGACGGACAGCGCCGCCTTGATCACGCCCGCGAGGCCCGCCGCGCACTTGGTGTGGCCGATCTGCGACTTGACCGAGCCGATCGTGCAGGTGCCGGGTTCGACGCCGGCGAACATCTCGGTGAGCGACCTGAGCTCGGTCCGGTCTCCCACCACGGTTCCCGTGCCGTGTGCCTCGACCAGCCCGACGTCGGTGACCGGCAGCCCGGCCGACGCGTACGCGCGGCGCAGTGCTCGTTGCTGACCTTCCGGACGTGGCGCGGTCAGACCCAGCGACCGGCCGTCGCTCGACGCGCCGATGCCCTTGATCACCGCGTAGACCCGGTCACCATCTCGTTCGGCGTCGGCGAGTCGTTTCAGGACGACGGCGGCCACGCCCTCGCCGAGCGCGATGCCGTCCGCCGCCGAGTCGAACGTGGCGCAGCGGCCCTGGGCGGACAGGGCTTTCACCGAGGCGAACATCTGGTAGTCGTGCGCGCTGTTGTGCAGGTCGACCGCGCCGCACAGGACCATGTCGCTGGTGCCGCCGACGAGTTCCTTGCACGCCACGTCGAGCGCGGCGAGGCTGGACGCACAGGCGGCGTCGACCGTGTAGTTCGCGCCGCCGAGGTCGAGCCGGTTCGCGACGCGGCCCGCGATCACGTTGCCGAGCACGCCGGGGAACGAGTCCTCGGTCAGCTTCGGCAGGTGGTCGTCCAGGCCGCTGACTCCCAGGGCGGGCAACGCGGTGCGGACCGTGTAGGCGTTCGCGAGGTCGGCCCCGGCTTCGGCTCCGAAGATCACCGACGTGCGTTCGCGGTCGAACACCCTGGTCTGGTACCCGGCGTCCGCCAGCGCCTTCGCCGACACTTCGAGCGCCAGCAGCTGGGCCGGTTCGATCGAGGTCAGCGAGGCGGGCGGGATCCCGTACGCGAGCGGGTCGAAGGCCGTGCGCGGCAGGAAGCCGCCCCAGCGGAACGGGCTGCCGTAGCGTTCGGGCGACCAGCGGTCCGGCGGGATCTCGGTGATGGAGTCGGTGCCCGCCAGCACGTTCGCCCAGAACTCGGTGACGTCGCGGGCGCCCGGCATGATCGCGGCCATGCCGACGATGGCGACGTCCAGCGGTTCCGGGGTGGTCTCGTGCTCGGTCGTCTCGGGCAGCACGCCGGAGACGATGTCCTCGTGCAGCCGGGCGATCGTGGTGCGTTCGGACCGCAGGGTCGCGACCTGCCCGATCATGAACATGCCTTCGCGGCGCTGCTCGTCGTCGCCGACCTCTTTGAGGACACCGTCGTCGCGGACGAGACCGCGGCTGGCGAGCCGGAGCCGTCCCAGGTTGAGCTGTTCGAGCCTCTCCCAGCTCTCCTGCTTCGACAGTCCGGTGAGCTCGGCCCGCGCCTGCTCGAACGTGTCCACATAGGACGTCTGAGCGCACCGGACGGCGTGGCCGGGCGAGGTCTCCAGCAGCGCGGTGTCCTCGCACTCCAGCGCGACCTGCTGGAACACCGGACGGATCGCACCGTGCGACACGGCTTCCTCGGTGAACAGGTAGGCGGTGCCGACGAGAACACCGATCGCCGCGCCGCGTGCCGCGATCGACGCGGTCATGGCGGAGATCATCGCGGCCGACCGGGCGTCGTGAACACCGCCCGCGAACAGCGCCACAACGTCCTTCTCGCGGCCTTTGAGGACGTCGATCTGCTGCTGCCACAGGGTGAAGCTGGTGCGCGGACCGGTGTGCCCGCCGCACTCGGAGCCCTCGAAGACGAACTTGCGCGCGCCCTCGTCGAGGAACCGGCGCAGCAGCGCGGGCGACGGCACGTGCAGGAACGCCTCGATGCCGGCGTCCTCCAGTTCCCGTGCCTGCGTGGGCGTGCCACCGGCGACGATCGCGTACTTCGGCCGGACGGCCAGCACGGCCTCCATCTGCCGCGCCCGCAGTTCGGGCGGTGCGAAGCCGAGCAGTCCGACGCCCCACGGCCGGTCGCCGAGCTTCTCCGCGGTGTGCTCGAGCAACGTGCGAACGGCCGGGCCTTCCATCAGCGCGAGCGCGAGGAACGGCAGCGCACCACCCTCGGCGACGGCCGCGGCGAACGCGGGCTGGTCGCTGACGCGGGTCATCGGCCCCTGCGCGATCGGGTAGCGCAGGCCGGGGACGCGGTCGCAGAACGGTCCGCCCGGCCGGATCGAGCGCTGCTCACCCGCCAGGGTGAGATTGTCCCGAATGCCGCGCGCAATCGCGCCGACCACGCCTCCGACGGTCCCAAACGAGGTACGGTAGAAATCAGCCAAGGAACCTTCTTGACCAATTTCGAGCGTGTTTTGACGAACATGAACGCGTAACCCGCGGTTCACGACGGTGTCGGCGCCATCCATCATGCGGACGGCGTTGACAATTTCGCCGGAAATATGTTTTCGAGCCTCCGCGACGAGGGTGAGCTGGCCTTCCAGCACCACTCCGCGCGCACCGCCCGCGATCGCCGCGGCAGCCGTGTCAGGCCCGATCGAGCCGGCCACCCAGACCGGCAGATCGGTCAGCGCGAGCACCTGCTGGAGCAGCACGAACGCGGGCGAACCACCCACTCGGCCGCCTGACTCGGCACCCTTCGCGATCAGGCCGGTGGCCCCGAACTCGATCGCCGCAGCGGCTTCCGCCACCGAGGTGATCACCGCGAGAACACGGCGTTCACCCAGCTCAGCGCGGTTTGGCGAAGGGCGGGCGAGATCGACTACGACGGTGTCCACGGCTTCGGGCAACTGCACCGTCAACGGTCCGTGCAGTCTCACCCCGAACGCGCGCGGATGGCGCGCGGTCACGCGGGCGAGGTCGGCGGCGGCGTTGAGCCCGAGGTCGAGCACGCCGAGCCCACCGGCTCGTTCGGCCGCGACCACGAGGGCCGGGTTGGGGGTGCTGAACGGACTCAGGCACAGCACCCGTTCTCGATCCGACAGCATGTTCACTGTGCTCACTTCCTCACCCTGCAGGGGTGGGGAGAAAGGAATTCAGCTAGGGTTACTACTGACCGGTACGGTGACAACGCGCTCACCGTACGCACAAACCCGATGCGCCGTCGAGAGGGTGATGAAACTTTCTCACATACGTAACCTGACGAATGGACCCGGATGGCGGGGGGTCTTACTCCAGTTCGCGGATAGCCCGATGTGCTATGGCAGACCCAGCACCTCGGTGATGTCCGCCCGCACAGACACCGCCCGTTCACCAAGATCAGCCGGCACCTCGGCGTGCGCGGTGTTGATCCGCACCAAGCGAGCGCTTGGCAGGCCGCGGACCAGCGATTCCACCGGCCGGCGAATGACCGTGGGCGTGCTGAACCCGGCGCCGATCTCGATCACGAGCACGCCGTCTCCCAGCCACTCCCGCAGTCGCCTCCCCGCAGGCGCGTAGTGGTCGGGCACGTACTCGGGCCCCTTGTGCACGTTCAGGAACACCTCTTCCCCGCAGCGTGGACACGCCGGCACCGTCTCGGACTCCCCTGTCAAGACGTCGTAGGTGGCCAATGCGGCGTCCACGATCGGCCTACTGGGCCACGTTTCCCGCGTGCACGGCGTCTCGCACTGATAGCGGCCGTAGTCGCCCTGCGGCGTCCACACCCGGTCCTCAGCGAAACCGTTGCGCGCGAACAAACCGTCCACATTGGACGTCAGAACGAAGTGGTCACGGGTGCCGACCAAATCCCGCAACCTCGTGTACACGGGGTTCGGCTCCTCGCCGAACCGGATGTCGTTGACGTGCACCGACCAGTACCCCCACAGCAACCTGGGCGGCAGCGGCAGCCCGATCAGCTGGTACCTCGCCCACAGACCCTTCTCGTGCAGCACCGGGAACAGCTCGGCGAACCGTTCGGCGTCCGAGTAGTCGTACCCCGCAGCCGCGGACAGTCCCGCGCCCGCCGCGATGAGCACGCGATCGGCCTCGTCCAGCCAGCGTTCCAGCGTCACAGCAACTCCCGGTAGACGGTCTCGTCCTCGCCGCTGAACGCCACGAACACCACGCGGTCGAACCGGCCGGGGTGCGTGGCGAGCCAGTCCCGGACCGTGCCGATCGCGACGCGCGCGGCCGGCCTCTTCGGAAACCCGAAGATCCCGGTGCTGATGCCGCTGAACGCGACCGTGCGGATTCCCGATACCTCGGCGGCGAGGTCGAGGCACGCCCGGTAGGAGTCGGCGAGCGCGGTTCCGTGGGCGGGCAACAGATTTCCGCGCACGATCGGTCCGACCGTGTGCAGCACGAACGGCGCGGGCAGGTGGTAACCGCGGGTGATCTTCGCGGCCCCGGTCGGCTCCGGCGTTCCCTGCAGGGTCATGATCCGCCGGCAGTCGGCCCGCAGCCGCGGCCCGGCGGCGTCATGGATCGCGTTGTCGACACAGGCGTGCATCGGCTGGAAGCAGCCGAGCAGGGCGTCGTTGGCGGCGTTGACGATCGCGTCGGCCCGGAGCCGGGTGATGTCGCCCCGCCACACCGCGATCGGCGCGGGCAGCGTCAGGGCGTTCGCGAGCGGCCGCTGCCCACGTTCGCCGCCGAGCAGCGCGTCGAGCACGGCGACGAGTTCGGGGTCCAGCGGCGCGGGTTCGCGGACGGTGAGCACCGCCCGGAGCATGCGGCGCCGATCCCCCGCCTCGCGCGGCAGCCGGAACCGGCCGACCCACGGGTCGTCGCCGAGCATCCGCAGGGCGAGGCTCGTCAGGAGTTCGAGTTCGCCGGCGGGCGCGGGCGCACTGAGCGGACGGAAGGGCTCGTCCAGTGCGACCGCGTGCCGGTAGTCGGGCAGGGCCGTGAGCACGTCAGAACAGCCCGTTGCCGTGCGGCAGGTCCGCCGGGATCGGCGCGATGACGTCCCAGTGCTCGACGATCCTGCCTTCCTGGACGCGGAACAGGTCCCAGTACGCGACCGGTTCGCCGAACTCGCCTTCCGACTGGAGCAGAACGAGATCACCCTCGGCCACGACCTGGTGCACGGTCTTGTAGACGAGGTTGCGGCCCTCCCCCGCCCACTTCGCCGCGGCCGCCCCGAACCCGTCGAGTCCGTCCGCGGCCTCCGGGTTGTGCTGCAGGTAGGTCTCGGTGGAGATGTAGTCGGTCAGCACCGAGTAGTCGGCGTCCTGCAGGATCCGCTGCGCGAACTCCTGGACCAGCTCGCGACTGCGTTCGGTGCCTTCGGCGGCGGGCCGCGCGGCACCGTCCGTCTGGGACCGTCCACTCGCGGTGTTCTCGACCACGGGCGTCAGCGCGTCCCAGTGTTCGACGAGCTTGCCGTCCCGCACCCGGAACAGGTCGAACGCGACGAGCGGCTCCGGCCCGAAGCCGTGGTAGACACCGTGCAGGGCAACGAGATCGCCGTCCGCGATCACCCGTGCCAGTTCGTAGTGGAAACCTTCCGGCAGGCTCGCGACGAGCCCGCGCAACGCCTCGGGTCCGTCCGCGATGAGCGAGCTGTGCTGGCGGTAGTCCGGCGCGACCCAACGGTCCACAGCGGACGGGTCCTTGTCGCCGAACAGTTCGCCTGCGGCCTTGAGCACGAGTTCCTTGTTGTCCATGGCTGCAACGATGTCCCAGCCAGCTCACCGACACGAGGTAGGATCACGCCTCACCATGGTCAGAAGTGGACAGGTCGCGCAGTTCGGCTTCAGCAACCCCGACCGCGGGCAGCTGGGCCTGGAAGCGCTCGACCTCGGCGTGCTCCGCCGCAGGCTCAGCGAGGACACGCTGAAGCAGGTGCACCGCACCGACTTCCACCAGCTGTTCCTGTTCACCGCGGGCACCGGCACCACCATGGTCGATTTCGTGGACCACCCGTGCTCAGCCGGCGCTCTCCTGCACGTCAGCCCCGGCCGGGTGCTCCGCCTGCCGACCGGCGCGACGGAGGCGTTCATGGTGCTTTTCACCCCCGCGTTCCCTCCGCCGGTGCTCAGTCCGTTCGGGCCGGTCCGGCACCTGGTCCCCCAGGCGGAACTGGCGGTCTTCACCCGCGCCGTGCAGGACCTGAGGCAGGAGTACCGCCGCAACCTGCTGACCAACGAACCGGTGGACCTTCTCCGCCAGTTGCTGGGCGCGTTGCTGCTGCGCGTCGCCCGCCTGCCCGGCTCCGCTCCCGGCCACGCCGACGCCCGTTTCGAACGCTTCCAGCAGGAACTGGAACGCTCCTTCGCCGCCACCCGCAACGCCGCCGAGTACGCGGCCCGCATCGGCTACTCGACGCGCAGCCTGAACCGCATCTGCCTGGCCGCGACGGGCCTGTCCGCGAAGGCGTTGATCGACGCCCGCGTGACGCTGGAGGCCAAACGGCTGCTCGTGCACACCGACCTGTCGTCGGCGGCGATCGGGAACAGGCTCGGGTTCAGCGAGGCCACCAACTTCACGAAGTTCTTCGTGCGTGAGACGGGCATGTCACCCGGCGCGTTCCGCGAGTAGCTGCCACGGTTCGCCCGCGGTGTCGACCTTCTGCAACGCCAGGAGCACCTCGGCGAGCGCGCAGGTGTGCGGGCGCGGGAACTGGTCGCGGATCAGTCCGTCCACGAGGCACGCGTCGATCCGCATCAGTCGTCCCAGCCCGGGCAGAGCTGGTCGAGCGTCCAGCTCGCGATGTCGGCGAGGAACTTGTTGGTGTCGCGGTAGTAAGGAAGCGCGAGCACGGCGAGATGCAACGCCCAGCCCTTCGCGCGCACCCAGGTGGCGTCGTCGAACTCGGCGAGCTCGCGCCGGAACTGCTCGCGGCCGCGTTCGTCCAGGTAGAGCCAGGCCGTCATGAGGTCCGCCGCCGGATCACCGACGCCGGCCGCGCCCCAGTCGATCACGCCGGTCAGCGCGCCGTCCGTGAACAGCAGGTTCCCGACGTGCAGGTCGGCGTGCAGCCAGCGGCCGGGACGGTCCCAGCTCGGGGCGTTCAGCGCGGCCTCCCAGATGCCGACGAGCCTGGGGTCTCCGCCGACCTGCCCGATGCAGGTGCGGACGGGGTCGTCGTGGTCGGAACCAGTCACCCGGCCTCGGCCGGTGGTCCATGGCCGTCCGGTCGCGTCGATCTCGTGCAGCGCGCGGATCAGTTCGGCCAGCCGGAAGGGGGTGTCCTCACCGACGGCCTCGATCGGGGCGGTCTCGCCGTCCAGCCAGCGCACCACCGACCACTGGTACGGGTAGTTTTCGGTGGCTTCGCCCAGCGCGACCGGCTCCGGCACCGCGACCGGCACGTGCGGCGCGACCAGCGGAACGACCACGGCTTCCTTGCCCGCCCCGTCCTTGGCCCACTCGCGGCGCGGCAGCCGCACCGCCAGTTCGTCGCCCAGCCGGTACAGGGCGTTGCTGGTGCCGCCGTGCGCGACCTCGCGAATCGGCGGGCCGTGCCAGCGCGGGAACTGCGTGCGGACCAGCTCGTCCACAAGGGACACGTCGGTGGCGATCACGCCGTCGAGCATCGATCAACTCCCCCAGAGGCCCGGTGCCCTTCGCATGCAACACCGGGCCGTCGGCGGGAGCAACTCGTTTAGTGCCGGAAGCAAAGGGTTCCCCACTGGAACCCGGCACCGATCGCGGACATCACGAACACGTCGCCCTTGCGCAGCTCCCTGAACCGCGAGTGCAGCGCTTCCCGATCGGCCGCGCCCGTTGGGGTGAGGAGGACCGGTCGCCAGGCCGTGGTGTCCGCGTTGCCGTGGAGGTCGTGCGGCCGGCGGTGACTGAGCGCGACGGCGGGAGTGTGCTCGACCGCCGCCAGCACCGGGAACTCTCCACGCATCCTCGTGACGGGTTCGTGGTATTCGCCTGCGCCTGCTTCGACGTCGTGGAGCATGATCACGACGTCCTCGGTGTAGTGCTCGACGTGTCGGCGCGTCCCCTCGACACACCGCAAGCCGAATCGTTCGTGGAACAGGTGCTGGCCGTCCTTCGTCCCGGACGTGCCGATCATCGCTTTCGCACCTGAAGCGTGTGCGGCACCGATCGCGACGTCCTTCAAATAGGCGCCGAGCCCCAGATTTCGCGCCCGATGTTCGACCACGAGTCGACTGTGCTCAAACGTTTCTCCGGGCGTGATACCGGGCTCGCGGAGAATTCCTTCGAATCCGGCATTGCCGAGAAATGCCCGGGACTGGAACAGCTCGCCGGTCGCCGGTGTCGACAGCCTGATGTAGCCGAGAGGCGGCCCACCTGGCTCTTTGCGTGCGACGAAGTGCCAGGCGCCGTAGTCGAGATCCTGATCGTCGACGTGCCGGCCGTCCTCGCCGCGAAACGCCGGTCGGCGTCCACGATCACACAGCACCCTCGCCCGCAACTCGCAGACCGTTTCGACTATCTCATTGCTGACGCCCGTGTCGGCGGAAGCCAAGAACGCACTCACGTGCCACTGCTGATACATCTGACGCGCCACCTAGAACAGTGAGAACAACCTTGATCGCGCGCACCTCAACCACAGTTGATCTTGATTGAGAAGTCAAGATCAACTAATGGGTGAACTCACTTTCGAGGCACCGCAACACGGCGCGGGCGTCCGAACGCCCCAGCGCGGATCACGCTGCGTGGTCACGTTCCCAAGCCCCGGCCGTGGAAACGTTCTCACCCAGCAGAAGCTGTGGAATCCACTACTGGTTCGGCTGTTCGAATGTGCCAACGGGGAGCACCGCGGGATTCGGACTGACGGAGCGCAGAGCATGAGCAACTCCAGTGAGAAGGTTGTCGAGGCGCTGCGTGCGGCCGTGAAGGAGGCCGACCGCCTGCGCCGCGCCAACCGGCAACTGGTGGCCGCGGCCGGCGAGCCGGTGGCGATCATCGGCATGGCCTGCCGCTTCCCCGCCGGAATCACGTCCCCGGAACAACTCTGGGACCTCGTGTCCACCGGCAGGGACGCGATCACGGGCTTCCCCGCCGACCGCGGCTGGGACGTGGACTCGTTGCTCGGCAGCGGTGTCGACGCCCGCGGCAACAGCGTGTCGGTGCAGGGCGGCTTCCTGCACGGCCTGGCCGACTTCGACCCGGCGTTCTTCGGCATCTCACCGCGCGAGGCGGTGACCATGGACCCGCAGCAACGTCTGTTGCTCGAAGTGTCCTGGGAAGCCCTCGAACGAGCCTGCCTGGACCCGTCCACTCTGCGCGGCTCCCGCACGGGCGTGTTCGTCGGCACCAACGGCCAGGACTACGAACACCTCCTGATCCGCGGCCTGGACGACGCGACGGGCGACGTCGGCACCGGCATCGCCGCCTCCGCCGAGTCGGGCCGGATCTCCTACGCGTTCGGCTTCGAGGGCCCGACCCTGACCGTCGACACGGCGTGCTCCTCGTCGCTGGTCTCCCTGCACCTGGCCGTGAACGCCCTGCGCGGCGGCGAGTGCACCCTGGCCCTGGCCGGCGGCGTGAACGTCATGTGCACGCCAGGCTCACTCGTCGAGTTCTCCCGCCAGGGCGGCCTGGCCCGCGACGGCCGCTGCAAGGCGTTCTCCGACGACGCGGACGGCACCGGCTGGTCCGAGGGCGTCGGCGTGCTGGCACTGGCCCGCCTGTCGGACGCTCAGGCTTCGGGCTACCCCGTTCTGGCCGTGGTGCGCGGTTCGGCCGTCAACTCCGACGGCGCCTCCAACGGCTTCACCGCCCCGAACGGCCGCGCCCAGCAACGCGTCATCCGCGCCGCCCTCGACCGCGCCGGGCTCGCACCGTCCGATGTGGACGTCGTCGAGGCTCACGGCACCGGTACCGCGCTGGGCGACCCGATCGAGGCCCGCAGCCTGCTGGCCGTGTACGGCGCCGATCGTCCTTCGCCGCTGCTGCTCGGCTCCGTGAAGTCGAACATCGGCCACACCCAGGCCGCCGCCGGTGTCGCGGGCATCATCAAAATGGTGCAGGCGATGCAGCACGGCGTCGTGCCCGCCACCCTGCACGTGTCCCGCCCCTCCACACACGTCGACTGGTCCGCCGGTGATGTCTCCCTGGTGACCACGGCTCGCTCGTGGCCGGAGTCTGATCGTGCGCGGCGTGCCGCCGTGTCGTCGTTCGGCGTGTCCGGCACCAACGCCCACGTGATCATCGAGGCCGCCCCGAGCGCTCCGGAATCGTCAGCCACCCCAGGCGAAACCGGCGCGGCACGCCCCGTACCGCTCGTCGTGTCGGCCAAGTCCGAAACCTCCCTGCGTGCCCAGATCGACCGCATCCGCACCCACCCTGGCGACCCGCGCGACATCGGCCACTCCCTCGTCACCACCCGCACGCTCTTCGAACACCGTGCCGTCCTCCTGGCCGGCACCGAGATCACCGGCCAGGCCAAGCGCACCGAACTCGCGATGCTCTTCACCGGCCAAGGCGCCCAACGCCTCGGCATGGGCAAGCAACTCCACGCCCGCTACCCCGTGTTCGCACAAGCCTTCGACGCCTGCACCACCCCCGAACTCAGACAGATCATCTGGGGCGACGACGAGGACCTGCTCAACCAGACCGGCAACGCCCAACCGGCGCTGTTCGCGTTCGAAGTGGCGCTCTACCGCCTCCTGGAACACTTCGGCGTCGAACCAGCCCACCTCGCCGGCCACTCCATCGGCGAGATCGCCGCCGCACACGTCGCCGGTGTCCTCAGCCTCGACGACGCCAGGACCCTCGTCACCGAACGCGCCCGCCTCATGCAGGCCCTCCCCCGGACCGGCGCGATGGTCGCCGTCCAAGCCTCCGAAGCCGACGTCACGCCGCACCTCACCGGCAACGTCAGCATCGCCGCCGTCAACGGCCCCGCCTCTGTCGTCATCGCGGGCGACGAGGAAGCGACCCTCGAACTCGCCCAGCGCTGGAAGCACAAGCGGCTCCGGGTGTCGCACGCGTTCCACAGCACGTTGATGGAACCGATGCTCGCCGACTTCCGCGAAGTCATCGGCACGCTCACCTTCCGCGAGCCGCAGATCCCCGTCCACGGTGCCGACGTCACCAATCCCGAGTACTGGGTGCAGCACGTCCGCAACACGGTCCGCTTCAACGACAACGTCCAAGCCCTGCAGGGCAAGACGTTCCTGGAAATCGGCCCGGACGGCGTCCTCGCCGCGCTGGTCGAGGACGCCATTCCGACGATTCGCAAGGACCGCGACGAGGTAGAGGCGTTCGAAACCGCCCTGGCCCGCCTGCACGTCAGCGGCACGCGAGTCGACTGGCTGCCCTGCTACCCCGGCGGCAGACGCGTCGACCTGCCCACCTACGCCTTCGAGCACGCGCCGTACTGGCCGTCGGTCTCGGTCAGCGCGGGCGACGCCACCGGACTCGGCCTCTCCCCCGCCGGGCACCCGTTGCTCGGCGCGGCCATGACCGTCGCCGGGTCGGGCGAACTGATCCTCACCGGCACGCTGTCCGGAGCGCAGTGGCCCGCCTTCCCGACCGCCGGCTTCGTCGAGCTGGCACTGAAAGCGGCAGACCTCACCGACCACGGCGCCGTCGAGGAACTCACCATGATCGAGCCGTTGCGGTTGGCAGGCAACGGTTCCGTGCAGGTCCAGCTCCACGTCGGCACCGACGGCCGTTTCGCCCTGCACTCCCGCGCCGACCAGCAGGACTGGGTGAAGCACGCCGAAGGCGGGCTCGGCACCGGCACGCAGCCCGAGAACATCGCCGTGTGGCCGCCGAAGGGCGCGCAGGTCGTCGACAGCTCCCACGACGAGAGCCTCCGCGCGGTCTGGCGGCGGAAGGACGAGATCTTCGCCGAGGTCGCGTTGTCCAGCGACGCCACGGGTTTCGGCATCCACCCGGCCCTGCTGGACGCCGCCCTGAACGCCGCGTCCTTCCTCGGCGTCGAAGGCGAAGCCGCGGACTGGCGTTCGGTCACCCTGCACGCCACGGGCGCCGAACTCCTCCGCGTCCGTCTGTCCGAAAAGGACGGGAAGGTTCGGCTCACCGCCGCCGACGCCAACGGGGACGCGGTCCTGGACGCCTCCATCTCGTTCCGCGAGTTGAAGGCGACGCACCGCACCGAGCTGTACCGGCTCGACTGGGTCCCGATCGAGGTCCACGGCGCGAACGACTGGGCTGTGCTCGGCGAGGACCTCCTCGAACTCGGTGTTCCGGTCGTGGACTCGTTGGCGGGCGAGTCCACACCGGACACCGTCCTCGTGCCGGTCACCGATTCCTGGCAGGCTCTGCTGCTGATCCAGGAGTCGCTCCTGACCAACTCCCGGCTGGTGTTCGTCACGCGAGGCGCCCTGTCCGGGGACGATCTGGCGGGCGCGGCCGTGTGGGGCCTGGTGCGGTCGGCGCAGGTCGAGCACCCCGGCCGGTTCCTGCTGCTGGACGTCGAGGACTCCCTCCCGGACGGCCTGGCGGCACTCTTCGACCTCGGCGAAACCCAGGCCGTCGTCCGCGACGGCGAGGTGCGCGTCGGCCGGTTCAGCCGCGCCGCCGGACACACCGCCGAGCACTCGTGGAACGGCACTGTCGTGGTCACGGGCGACTTCCCCGAGATCGAACAGCACGTCGGAGCTCTCCCAGGGGTGCGCAGGGTCGTCACGGTCACCGACTGGGACTCACTTCCCGAACTCCTGTCCACTGTGGATGATCTGGCCGCGGTCGTGCACGCGGCCGATCTCCAGGACGACGGTGTCGTCGGCGCCCTGACACCGGACCGCCTCGACACCGTCTTCCAGGCCAAGGCCGACACGGCGTGGCTGCTGCACACGCTGTGCGGTGACGTTCCGTTCGTCGTGCTGACGTCGATCGCCGAGGTCGTCGGCGCGGTCGGCAAGGGCGCCCACGCCTCCGCGAACAGCTACCTCGAAGCCCTCGCCGCCCATCGCCGCGGTCTCGGCCAGCCGGGCCTGGCGCTCGCGATGGACACCTGGGATCCGGCTCTGTTCGACGCCGCCATCAGGACCGACGAGGCGTTCCTCGCGCCGTTCGTCCCCGAGCGCGCCCGCCCCGGACGACGCACCGCCTCCAACGCCCGCAGCGGCGGCCTGGCGTTGAAGCTCACGGGCCTGCCCTCCGCCGACCGGCTGCCGTTCGTGGTCGAGGTGGTCCGCGAGGAGGCCGCGAAGGTCATCCACGCCGACGGGATCGCGGAGGACAGGGAGTTCCGCGCGCTCGGCTTCGACTCGCTGACCGCCATCGAACTGCGCAACGCTCTCGCTCTCGCCACCGGCCTTGCGCTGCCCGCGACGCTGATCTTCGACTACCCGACCCCGCGGACCGTGGCCGAGCACCTCCTCGCCGAACTGACCGGCGAGGGGCTCTCCGACGACGTCGTCGCCCAGGGCCAGGCCGATCTCGACGACCCGATCGTGATCGTCGGCATGGCCTGCCGCCTGCCCGGCGACGTGAACTCGCCGGAAGACCTCTGGCAGTTGCTCGTCACCGGCGGCGACGGCGTCACGACGTTCCCCCACGACCGCGGCTGGGAGGCCGAGGCGATGGGCGGCACCGTCGAGGGCGGCTTCCTGCACGGCGCGACGCAGTTCGACGCGGGCTTCTTCGGCATCTCCCCGCGCGAGGCCCTCGCGATGGACCCGCAGCAACGCCAGCTCCTCGAAGTCGCCTGGGAGGCCGTCGAACGCGCCGGTATCGACGCGACGTCGTTGCGCGGTACTAGAACCGGCGTCTACATCGGCACGAACGGCCAGGACTACACCAACCTGATCCTGCGCTCCCGCAACGAGGTCGAGGGCCACGCGTCAACGGGCCTGTCGTCGGCGGTGATCTCCGGCCGCCTCTCCTACACCTTCGGCCTCGAAGGCCCCGCCCTCACCGTCGACACCGCCTGCTCGGCCTCCCTGGTCGCCCTGCACCTGGCCGCGAACTCGATCCGCTCCGGCGAGACGACGATGGCACTGGTCGGCGGCGTGACCGTGATGTCGACCCCGATGAGCTTCGCCGGCTTCAACGCCCAGGGTGGCCTGGCCGGCGACGCGCGCTGCCGCTCGTTCTCCGAGGACGCCAACGGCACTGGCTGGGCGGAAGGCGTCGGCGTGCTGGTGATCGAACGCCAGTCCGACGCCCTGCGCTACGGCCACCAGATCCTCGCAGTCGTGCGCGGCTCGGCGATCAACCAGGACGGCGCCTCGAACGGCCTGACCGCCCCGAACGGCCCTGCGCAGCAACGCGTGATCCGCCAGGCCCTCGCCAACTCCGGTCTGTCCACTTCGGACGTGGATGCCGTGGAGGCCCACGGCACCGGCACCGTCCTGGGCGACCCGATCGAGGCCCAGGCCCTGCTGGCAACCTACGGCCAGAACCGTTCTGAACCGCTCCTGCTGGGTTCCATCAAGTCGAACATCGCCCACGCCCAGGCCGCCGCCGGTGTCGCGGGTGTGATCAAGCTCGTGCTGTCGCTGCGCAACGGCGTGCTCCCGCGAACCCTGCACGTGACGTCGCCGACCTCGCACGTGGACTGGTCGGCGGGCAACGTGTCGCTGCTGACCGAGAACACCCCATGGCCCGTGGTGGACCGCCCTCATCGCGCCGGCATCTCGTCGTTCGGCCTGTCCGGCACCAACGCCCACGTGATCATCGAGGCCGCTCCGAGCGCTCCAGAATTGTCAGACCTGCCTGAGATGATTGGGATGGGGGGTAGTTCCCCCCAGGGGGTCGGCCAATCCGAATCGATCCCGAAGAGCGCGACGGGCGTGAAGGGCGTGACGGGCGCGGCAGGCACCCCGAAATCGACGAGCCCGGCGCCGTTGCTCGTGTCGGCGAAGTCGCCCGAAGCCCTCCAAGCCCAGATCGACCAGATCAACGCCCTCGTACAGAGCGGCGCGAACCCACACGACGTCGCCTACTCCCTGCTGCACCACCGCGTGACGTTCGACCATCGCGCCGTGCTGCGAGACGGCGCGACACTGGCAGAAGGCGTCGCCACCCCCAAAACGCTCGCAATCCTGTTCAGCGGTCAAGGCGCCCAACGCC
Organism: Lentzea sp. NPDC102401; assembly: GCF_044765805.1. NCBI lineage: Bacteria > Bacillati > Actinomycetota > Actinomycetes > Pseudonocardiales > Pseudonocardiaceae > Lentzea > Lentzea sp. NPDC102401. Next base: position 269,844 of record NZ_JBIWKS010000005.1, read on the forward strand.
TCGGCATGGGCAAAGAGCTGTACGAAACCCAGCCGGTCTTCAAAGCCGCGCTCGACGAAGTCGCCCAGCACCTCGACGTCACACCGGTCATGTGGGGCGACGACCCCGACGCGCTCAACCAGACCGGCAACGCACAGCCCGCCCTGTTCGCCTTCGAGGTCGCCCTCTACCGCCTCGCCGAAAGCACCGGCATCACCCCGAAGTTCCTGGCGGGCCACTCGGTAGGCGAGATCGCCGCCGCACACGCCGCCGGCGTCCTCACCCTCGAAGACGCCGCCAAACTGGTAGCAGCACGCGCCCGCCTCATGCAGGCCCTCCCGCAGACCGGCGCGATGATCGCGATCCAGGCCACCGAAGCCGAGATCAGCCCGCACCTCACCGAGAACGTCTCCATCGCCGCCGTCAACGCGGAGAACTCCGTCGTCATCGCGGGCGACGACCACGAAACGCAGCGGATCACCGACCGCTTCAAAGACCGCAAGACCACTCGCCTCAAGGTCAGCCACGCGTTCCACAGCCCGCTGATGGAACCGATGCTCGAAGACTTCCGCGAAGCCATCACCACACTCACCTTCCACCAGCCCCAGATCCCGATCCACACGCAGGCGGACGTCACCGACCCCGAGTACTGGGTGCGGCACGTCCGCGACACAGTCCGCTTCCACGGCAACGTCGAAGCCCTGAAAGCCAAGGGCGCCAACGCGTTCCTGGAGATCGGCCCCGACGGCGTCCTGAGCGGCCTCACCGGCGCCATCCCCGCCCAGCGCCGCGACCGGACCGAGACCGACGCGTGGCTGACCGCTCTGGCCCGCCTGCACGTCATCGGCGTCAAGATCGACTGGCAGCTCGACGGCCGCACGATCGACCTGCCCACCTACCCGTTCCAGCACGAGCGCCACTGGCCGGAGATCGCCCAGGCACCGGCGGCCGGCCGCGACCCGATCGACGCCGAGTTCTGGGCCGCCGTCGAGCAGCAGGACGCCACCCAGCTCGCCACGACGCTCGACATGGAACCGGAGACCTGGGCCGGCGTGCTGCCAGGCCTGTCCGCGTGGCGGCAGAGGCGATCCGCGAGGTCCACTGTGGACTCGTGGCTGCACGAAGAGTCGTGGACGCCCCTGACCGGTCTCAAACCGGCGCAAGGCTCGTGGTTCGTCGCGGTGCCGATGTCGCTGTCCGAGGACGGCTGGGTGCGCACGTTGCTGGCTTCCCTCGGCGACGACGTCACGGTGCTCGAAGTGGCGTGGGCCGACCGCGAGTACCTGACCGGGCAGCTGGTCGAGTTCAACCAGAAGCGCTACACGGGCGTGATCTCGTTGCTGGCGCTGGACGATCTCGACGAACTGGCCCCGGTCGTCGGCACGACCGCGCTCATCCAGGGGCTGGGCGACGTGGACATCAACGCGCCGTTGTGGGTCATCACCCGCGGTGCGGTGTCGACCGGACGCCACGACCTGCTCACGCAACCGTGGCAGACCGGCGTGTGGGGCCTGGGACGCGTCGCGTCGCTGGAGTACCCGCAGCGCTGGGGCGGTCTGATCGACCTGCCGGACGACATCGACGACCGCGTCGCGCACCGGTTCACCTGCGTGCTGTCCAGCGACGAGGACCAGACCGCCGTCCGCTCCGCCGGGGTGTTCGGCAGGCGTGTCGTCGTTGGCGCGCAAGCGAACGGGGTCGAGTGGACGCCCGCCGGAACCGTGGTGATCACCGGTGGTACCGGTGCTCTCGGTGCGCACTTGGCACGTGACTTCGCCCAGCGCGGAGCCGCGAAGATCGTCCTGGTCAGCAGGCGCGGCCCCGGCTCCCCCGGCGCGACGGACCTCCAGGCCGAGATCACCGCGCTCGGAGCGGAAACCGTTGTCGTGGCCTGTGATGTCTCCGACCGGGAGGCCGTCGCCGAGCTGCTGACGCAGGACGTCAAGGCCGTCGTGCACGCGGCCGGTGTGCTCGACGACATGATGTTCGACAGCCTGACGCCCGACGCGTTCACGAAGGTGTTCGAGTCGAAGGTGAACTCGGCGTTCGTGCTCGACGAACTGACGCGCGGCATGGACCTCGACGCGTTCGTTCTGTTCTCGTCGGTCGCGGGCTCGGTCGGCAACATGGGCCAGGGCAACTACGCCGCCGCGAACTCCGTGCTCGACGCGATCGCCCAGCAACGCCGCCAGGCGGGCCGGGCCGCCACGTCGATCGCCTGGGGCGCCTGGGCGGGTGACGGTATGGCGGGCGACGACCGCGTCGCCGAGCACATCAAGCAGGTCGGTGCGGCGTCGCTGGCCCCGGAGCTCGCGATCAGCGCGCTGCGTCACCTCGTCGCGCACGGCACGGCCACCGCGGTCGTCGCGGACCTGCGCGCGCCGCAGCTGCTGATGGCGTTGCTGAGCCTGCGCCCGACGCCGGTGATGTCGGAACTGCCCGGTGCCCGCGAGGCGCTGGACGAACTCGCCGCCGCCCGGGCCGAGAGCGACTCGGCGGCTGCGGAGTTCCGGCGTTCACTGCGTTCCCTGCCCGCCGGCGAACGCGTCGCCCCGGTGCTCGACCTCGTCCGCACGCGTGCGGCGGTGGTGCTCGGGCACGCGGGCAAGGAGGCGGTCGCGTCCGACAAGGCGTTCCGCGACATCGGTTTCGACTCGCTGACCGCCGTCGACCTGCGCAACCACCTCTCCTCGATCACGGGACTCGCGCTGCCCGCCAGCCTGGTGTTCGACTACCCGACACCGCTGGCGCTCGCGGAGTTCCTGCTGGACGAACTCCTCGGAGACACCTCCGTGGTCGCCGAGGAGCACGTTCGTGTCGACGGCACCGACGACATCGCGATCGTCGGCATGGCATGCCACTTCCCAGGCGGCATCGACTCGCCGGACGACCTGTGGCGTGTGCTGATGGCGGGCGAGGACGTGATCACGTCCTTCCCGGCGGACCGCGGCTGGGACACGACCGAACCCATCCGCGGCGGCTTCCTGAACGGTGCCGCGGACTTCGACGCGTCCTTCTTCGGCATCTCCCCCCGCGAAGCCCTCGCGATGGACCCACAGCAACGCCTCCTGCTCGAAACCTCCTGGGAGGCCTTCGAACGCGCAGGCATCGACCCCGCTTCGCTGCGAGCCTCACGGACCGGCGTCTTCGTGGGCACCAACGGCCAGGACTACCAACACGTGGTGATGGCCTCCAACGAAGACCTCGAAGGCCACGCGGGCACCGGCCTGGCCGCGTCGGTGATCTCGGGTCGCATCTCCTATGCACTGGGCCTCGAAGGACCTGCCGTCACCGTCGACACCGCCTGCTCCTCTGCCCTGGTAGCGCTGCATCTCGCCGCCCAGTCACTGCGCGGCGGCGAATGCTCCCTGGCCCTGGCCGGCGGCGTCACGGTCATGGCGACCCCGACCTCGTTCTCCGGCTTCTCCCGCCAGGGCGGACTCGCGCAAGACGGCCTGTGCAAGGCGTTCTCCGACTCCGCGGACGGCACGGTCTGGTCAGAAGGCGCAGCCGTCCTGGTGGTAGAGCGCCACTCCGACGCTGTCGCCGCGGGACATCCGGTGCTGGCACTGGTCCGCGGTTCCGCGTTCAACTCCGACGGCGCCTCCAACGGCCTCACCGCCCCGAACGGCCCCTCTCAGCAACGCGTGATCCGCGCGGCCCTCGCCTCGGGCGGCCTGACGGTGTCCGAGGTGGACGCCGTCGAGGCCCACGGCACCGGCACCGTCCTGGGCGACCCGATCGAGGCGCACGCGCTGCTGGCCACCTACGGCCAGAACCGCGCCGAACCGCTGCTGCTCGGCTCGGTGAAGTCCAACCTGGGCCACACGCAGGCGGCAGCGGGCGCGGCGGGCGTCATCAAGATGGTGCTGGCGATGCACCACGGCCAACTCCCCCGCACCCTGCACGTCACCTCGCCGTCGTCCCACATCAACTGGTCGACAGGCGCCGTCGAACTCCTGACCTCCACGACCGCCTGGCCGACGGTGGACCGTCCCCGCCGCGCGGGCGTCTCGTCGTTCGGCATCAGCGGAACGAACGCACACGTGATCTTGGAAGCGCCGAGCGCGCCAGACACGGCGGGCACGCTGGGCGCGGCGAGCGCGGTGCCGTTGCTCGTGTCGGCGAAGTCGGCGGGCTCGCTGCGTGCTCAGGTCGAGCGGATCAAGGCCGTCCTCGCCACCGGCGCGAACCCGCTCGACGTCGCCCACACCCTGTCGAAGCGGTCGCGGTTCGCCCACCGCGCGGTCCTGATCGACGGCGAGGAAGTCGCGAACGGCGTCGCCGGCGACCACACGCTCGCGGTGCTCTTCTCCGGGCAGGGCTCGCAGCGCCTCGGCATGGGCAAGGAGCTGTACGAGCGGTTCAGCACCTTCGCGGACACGTTCGACGCCGTCCTCGCCCACTTCGAACCGGGCCTGCGCGACCTCGTCTGGGGAACCGACGCCGACGCGCTCGACCAGACCGGCAACGCGCAGCCCGCGCTGTTCGCGTTCGAGGTGGCGTTGTTCCGGCTGCTGGAGGAGTTCCGGATCAAGCCCGCCCACGTCGCGGGCCACTCCATCGGTGAGATCGCGGCGGCGCACGTCGCCGGCGTCCTGAGCCTCGAAGACGCCGCCGAGCTCGTCCAAGCACGCGCCCGCCTCATGCAGGCCCTCCCGCGGACCGGCGCGATGATCGCCGTCCAAGCCACCGAGGCCGAGGTCACGCCGCATCTCACCGCGAACGTCTCCATCGCTGCCGTCAACGCTCTCAACTCCGTCGTCATCGCCGGCGACGAGCAAGAAGCCGAAGCCATCGCCGCCAACTGGAAGCACAAGCGACTCCGCGTCAGTCACGCGTTCCACTCGCCGTTGATGGAGCCGATGCTCGATGACTTCCGCGAGGCGATCAGCGGACTCACGTTCCACGCGCCGGTTGTAGGAATGTCAACATCCGGACAGCCCGACACCGTCGACTACTGGGTGGACCACGTCCGTGACACGGTCCGGTTCCACGACAACGTCCAGGCGCTCAGAAACAAGGGCGTCACGCGGTTCATCGAGGTCGGACCGGACAGCGTCCTGTCCGCGCTCGTCAACGGCGTGCCGACGTCGAGGCGCGACAGGACTGAACTGCACAGCTTGATGACTGCACTCAGTCAAGTACATGTTGACGGAATCAATGTTGACTTGACTCAGATGTTGATTCGAGGTGTACAAATCAACATCCCGACGTACGCCTTCGAGCGCGAGCGGTTCTGGCCGAAAGCATCCGTCGGCGGCCGGACAGGCGACCTCACGGCCTATGGCCTCGCATCGGGCGGACACCCGCTTCTCGGCGCGGCGGTCACCGTCGCGGGCACCGACGAACTGGTGCTCAGCGGACGGCTCGCGAAGGCGACGCATCCGTGGCTCGGCGAGACGTTCCCGGCGACCGGGTTCCTGGACTTCGTGATCCGCGCGGGCGACCTCGTCGGCTGCGATCGCGTCGAACACCTCATCACGGCCGTGCCGTTGCATCTGCCGGAACGTGACGCCGTCGCCGTACAGGTGCGCGTCGGACCACCGCAGGACGGCAAGCGCACGGTGAGCGTGCACGCCCAGCACGGCGACACCTGGGTCGAGCACGCCACCGGCACGCTCACCACCGAGCCCTACCACGCGGCGTTCAGTGGCGACGGCGTCGAGGTCGAACTGCCCGAAGGTGTGGACGACGCCGCCACGTTCGGTGTGCATCCGTTGTTGTTGGCGCAGGCCCTCGAAGGAACGAGCGAACTGCTCGGTGAGGGCGTGCCGTTCGAGTGGCGGGACGTGTCGCTGCACGCCATCGGCCCGGAACGGCTGAAGGTCCAGCTCACGCGCAACGGCGACGCCGTCGAGGTCGCGGCCGCCGACATCGAGGGCAACCCCGTGTTGTCCGTGCGCGCGTTGACTGTGCACGTGCCTGAGGTCCCGCAGGACCAGCGGGTGCGTGAGGCGTTGTTCCAGGTGAACTGGGTGCCGGCGAAGCTCGGCGAGGCGTCCGAGATCAACGCCCGGATCGTCGAGATCCAGGGCGGCGTCGACGCCGAGGCCGCACACCGGGCGACGATCGAGGCGTTGGAGGTTCTGCAGAACGCCGACGAGCGGACGGTGTTCGTCACGCGGGGCGCGCAGGAGCCGGTCCGCGATCTTGGTGCGGCTGCGGTCTGGGGCCTCGTGCGGGCCGCACAAGCCGAGGACCCCGGACGTTTCCTGCTGATCGACCTCGACGAGTCGAGCGCCGTCGAACCCGGCATGCTCATGAGCGAAGAACAGCAGCTCGTCGTCCGGGACGGCGTCGCCCACGCCGGACGGCTGGCACGCCTGGGCGAGCACGAGACGCGGCCCGTCGACTGGTCCGGCACCGTGCTCATCACCGGCGGTACCGGTGGCCTGGGCGCGGAACTGGCACGGCACCTCGTCGCGTCCGGAGCGCGGAGCCTGCTGCTCCTGAGCCGGCGCGGACCCGACTCCCCCGGTGCGTTGGAGCTGCAGGCGGAGCTGATCGCGCACGGTGCCATCGTCACGATCGCCGCCTGCGACGTGGCCGACCACGACGCGCTGGCCGCCGTCCTCAACGGGCACGACGTGACCACCGTCGTGCACACAGCGGGCGTGCTCGACGACGGCGTGATCGCGTCGATGACCCCCGAGAGACTGACGAAGGTGCTGCGGCCCAAGGTGGATGCCGCGTGGAACCTGCACTCGCTCGTCCCGGAGGCGCAATTCGTCCTGTACTCGTCGGTGTCCGGCGTCCTCGGCACCGCCGGCCAGGGCAACTACGCGGCGGGCAACGCGTTCCTCGACGCGCTGGCCCAGTACCGGCGTTCGCTGGGGCTGCACGCGGTGTCGCTGGCGTGGGGCGCGTGGACGTCCGACGTCGGCATGACCGGGCAGATGGACGCGGCGGCGTTCGAACGGCTCGAGAAGTCCTCGATGCCGCCGCTCTCGCTGGAACTCGGCCTGGCCCTGTTCGACGCGGCGGTCACGGTCGACGCGGCGCAGGTGGTGCCCGCACGGGTCATCAGCGGCACCACGAACGGCATGGTGCCACCGCTGCTGCGCGACCTCGTGCGCGGCGGACGCCGAACCGCGACGAACCGCTCCGACGTGCAGATCAGCCCGAACGGCCTCGTGGACCTGGTGCTGGCCGAAGCCGCCGCCGTCCTCGGCCACGGATCCGCGGCGACGATCGACGCCGGGTTGGAGTTCAGCCAGCTCGGGTTCGACTCGCTGACGTCCGTGGAGCTGCGCAACCGCCTCGACGCGGCCACCGGCCTCACGCTCCCGGCGACGCTCGTCTTCGACTACCCGACCCCTCAGGCGCTCGCCGACCACCTGGCCGTCGAGATGTTCGGCGGCACCACCGAGGCCGAGTCGTTCGCGGGCGCCGTCAGCGACGAGCCGATCGCGATCGTGGGCATCGGCTGCCGGTTCCCCGGCGACGTCCTGAGCCCCGACCAGCTCTGGGACCTGGTGGCGGCCGGACGGGACGCGATCAGCGGCTTCCCGGCGGACCGCGGCTGGGACACGAGCGTGGTCGGCGACGGCGCCGGGCAGTCGGTGACCGGCCACGGCGGCTTCCTGAACGGCATCGCGGATTTCGACCCGGCGTTCTTCGGCATCTCCCCGCGCGAGGCCGTCGCGATGGACCCGAACCAGCGCCTCGTCCTCGAAACCGCCTGGGAGGCCCTCGAACACGGCGGCCTCGACCCGCTGGCCCTGCGCGGCTCGCGCACCGGCGTCTTCCTCGGCGCCGGCGGCCTCGAGTACGGCCAGCTGGTGATCAACTCCGAGCAGGCCCGCGAAGGCTTCTCCAGCACCGGAACGTCCCCGAGCGTCGTATCCGGCCGCCTCTCTTACGTACTCGGTCTGGAAGGACCGTCGATCACGGTCGACACCGCGTGCTCGTCGTCGTTGGTGGCGCTGCACATGGCCGTGTCCGCCCTACGGAACGGCGAGTGCACTCTGGCGCTCGCCGGCGGCGTGCAGACGTTGGTGTCGCCGGGCACGTTCATGGAGTTCAGCCAGCAGGGCGGCCTCGCGCGTGACGGCCGTTGCAAGGCGTTCTCCGATTCCGCCGATGGCACCGCATGGGCCGAGGGCGTCGGCCTGCTCGTGGTCGAGCGGCTGTCCGATGCACTGGCTCAGGGCCACGAGGTGCTCGCGGTCGTGCGCGGTTCCGCAGTGAACTCGGACGGCGCCTCCAACGGCCTGACCGCGCCCAACGGCCCGTCGCAGCAACGTGTGATCCGTGCGGCGCTCGCTGCCGCCGGGTTGTCGACGTCCGATGTGGACGCCGTGGAGGCGCACGGCACCGGCACGGCCTTGGGCGATCCGATCGAGGCGCAGGCGCTGCTCGCGACCTACGGCCAGGACCGCTCCGAACCGCTGCTGCTGGGTTCGCTGAAGTCGAACATCGGCCACTCGCAGGCCGCGTCGGGCGTCGCGTCGGTGATCAAGATGGTGATGGCGATGCGGCACGGCGTCCTGCCGCGCACGCTGCACGTCACCTCGCCGTCGTCGCACGTGGACTGGTCGGCGGGGTCGGTGTCGCTGCTGACCTCGGCGACCGCGTGGCCCGCGGTGGACCGGCCTTGGCGCGCGGGTGTGTCGTCGTTCGGCATCAGCGGCACGAACGCTCACGTGATCTTGGAGGCGCCGGCCGCGGGGATCCCCCCAATTTCCAGCGTACCGCCCGCAAGCGCTGGTCAGAGGGGCGCGCTGGAATCTGTGGACAACTCAGCACCTGTGGACAACTCGCCACTTGTCGATCTTGCCGACTCGGGTTTGTCCGTCTCTCGTGCGACGATTGGAGTGGGGACTTCGCGTCCCCCCAAGGGGGCTCCGTTCGTTTTTTCGGCGAAGTCCTCCGATGCGGTGCGCGCGCAGATCGAGCGGATCACCGACTTCAGCACGCGGACCGGGGCGAGCGCGCAGGACATCGGGTTCTCGTTGCTCGGCCGGTCGCGCTTCGACCACCGGGCGGTCCTGCTCGACGGCGCGGAAATCGCCACTGGACAGGCAAGCAAGAAGAAGCTCGCGATGCTCTTCTCCGGGCAAGGTTCGCAGCGGCTCGGGATGGGCCGGGAGCTGTACGAGCGGTTCGCAGCATTCGCAGCAGCGTTCGACGCGGTCGATCGACAACTCCAGATCCGCGACATCGTCTGGGGCGCGGACGAAGCCGAACTGAACAGCACGGCCAGGACGCAGCCCGCGCTGTTCGCGATCGAGGTCGCCCTGTACCGGCTCGCGGAGAGCTTCGGCGTCAAGGCCGATGTGGTCACCGGGCATTCGGTCGGCGAGATCGCGGCGGCGCACGTCGCCGGGGTGTTCAGTCTTGAAGACGCGGCGAAGCTCGTCCAAGCACGCGCGAACCTGATGCAGGCGTTGCCGGCCAACGGCGCGATGTTCGCGGTCAGGGCGAGCGAGAGCGACATCCTCAAGCACCTCAACGACGTCGTGTCCATCGCGGCGGTCAACGGGGAGAACGCCGTGGTCATCGCGGGCGACGAGGCGCAGGCGCGGAAGATCGCCGAGAACTGGGAGCACAGGCAGCTCAAGGTCAGTCACGCGTTCCACTCCCCGCTCATGGAGCCGATGCTCGACGACTTCCGCGAGGCCATCAAGCACATTCGTTTCCAGGAGCCGAAGATCCCGGTGCAGGCGACCGGCGACGTCACGACGGCTGAGCACTGGGTCCGGCACGTGCGGGACGCGGTGAGGTTCGCGGACAACGTTGCGCGCATCGGCGACGCCACGTTCCTGGAGATCGGGCCGGACGGGGTGCTGAGCGCGCTGGTCGACGGTGCGATTCCGGCGCTGCGCAAGGACAAGGACGAGGTCACGGCGTGGACCACGGCTCTCGCGAGGCTGTTCGTGCGGGGAGTGGACGTCGACTGGATGCCGTTCTTCCCCGAAAACAACAAGATCAAGCTGCCCACCTACCCGTTCCAGCACGAGCGGTACTGGCCCACGCCGCGCAAGAACGCCGGTGACGTCGCCGCGGTCGGACTTGGGCCGGTGGACCACCCGGTGCTCGGCGCCGCCATGACGCTCGCCGGGTCCGATGCCGTGGTGTTCACCAACAGGCTCACGGAAGACCATGCCGAGGCGGCCTTCGCGGAGATCGCGTTCCGGGCGGCCGACCAGGTCGGGTGCGGGCTCGTCGAGGAACTGGTCGTCAGCGGGCCGTTGACGGCGGGTGTGTTACAGGTGTCGGTTTCCGCGCTACAAGACGGCAAGCGGCAGCTCACCGTCCACACGCGACAGGGTGACGAGTGGGTGCTGCTGGCTAGTGGCGTACTCACGGAAGGTGAGTACGCGAGCGACTTCCGGGTCACCGAGTGGCCGCCGAAGGGCGCTGTCGAGATCGGGCAGAACACGTGGCAGCTCGGGGACGCGACGTTCGCCGAGGTGTCGCTGGAATCCGACGACGCCCACCAGTACGGCGTGCATCCCGAGCTCATCCAGAAGGCGATGCTCGGCGAGGACGTGCCGCTGGAGTGGCGGAGTCTGTCGCTGCACGCGATTGGCGCGTCGACGCTGAGGGTCCGGCATCTGGGTGGCTCGATCGATGCCGTTGACGGGCAAGGGGCGCCGGTCTTCTCGGCGCGGACGGTGGTCCTCGGCTCGCCGCTCACCAGGCGACAGCAACAGGATTCGCTGTTCCGGCTGGAGTGGGTGCCGGCGCTGCGGTTCACCGAGGCTGAAGCAGCGATCGTCGAGATCAGCGGTGGCGAGGACTACGTCGAGCAGGCCCATTCGCTTGCCGTGCAGGCACTCCACACGGTCCAGCAGGACGAGAGGGTCGTGTTCGTGAGGCGCGGCGACGACCTGGCGGCGTCGACGGTGTGGGGACTGGTCAGGTCGGCGCAGTCGGAGAACCCCGGACGGTTCCTGCTGGTCGACACCGACGACTCCGCGCCGCTGCCGATCGGCTTGCTGGACGCGGGCGAGACGCAGGCGCGAGTGAGGGACGGGCAGGTCCTCGTTGCTCGGCTCGCCCGCGTCACCGACACCGTCGAGACGGCGCGGTGGGATCCGGAGGGCACCGTGCTGATCACCGGCGGTACGGGTGGGCTGGGTGCGGAGCTGGCACGTCACCTCGTCGCGGCACGGCGCGCCAAGCGGCTGCTGCTGGTATCGCGGCGAGGGCCGGATGCGCCGGAAGCCGTTGCGTTGCAGGCGGAACTGACGGCGCACGGTGCGGACGTCACGATCGCCGCTTGTGACACCGCCGACCTCAAGGCGGTCAAGAAGGTGGTGAAGGGCGTCGCGCTGACGGCCGTCATCCACACGGCGGGTGTGCTCGATGACGGCATCATCGGGTCGCTGACGCCGGAGCGGCTCGCCACCGTTCTCAGGCCCAAGGTCAACGGCGCGTGGAACCTCCACGAGGCCACGAAGAAGCAGAAGCTCAAGGCGTTCGTGCTGTATTCGTCGGTCTCGGGCATCGTGGGTGCGCCGGGACAGGGCAACTACGCGGCCGCGAACGCGTTCCTCGACGCACTTGCCGTCCATCGGCGCGAGCAGGGACTTCCGGCGACGTCGTTGGCGTGGGGTCCGTGGGCGCAGTCGAGTGGCATGACGGCGCATCTGCAGGACGGCGCCTTGGATCGCATGGGACGGGGCGGGATGCCGCCGTTGAGCGTCGAGGAGGGCTTGCGGCTGTTCGACGACGCCACGTCACGCGACGAGGCGTTCCTGGTGCCGGCGCGGATCAGCACCGGGCGTTCGGACGGGCCGGTCGCGGCGGTGTTGCGCGGGCTGGTGCGCGGCGGCAAGCGGACGGCGGGCGGCGCGTCCACTGTGGACTACGGCGCGACGCTGGCGGCGTTGCCCGCGGAGGACCAGCTCCAGCACGTCCTCGATCTGGTGCGCGGGCACGCGGCCGGGGTGCTCGGGCACGGATCGCCCGCCGAGGTGCAGGCGGACAGGCAGTTCCGCGACCTCGGCTTCGACTCGCTGACCGCCGTGGAGCTGCGCAACAGCATCGCGGCCGCCACCGGGCTCAAGCTCGCGGCGACGCTCGTCTTCGACTACCCGACGCCCGCCGAACTGGCCGCGCACCTGCACGGCCTGCTGGTCGGCGCGCAGGACGAACGGCCCGCGCTCGCCTCCGAGCTCGACCAGGTGGAGATCGCGCTCGCCGCCGGAACGCCGGGTGTCGCGGCGCGGCTGCGCAAGCTGCTCGCCCAGTACGGCGGCACGGCCAAGAAAGAAGCCGCGCGCGATCGCCTCACCGAGGCCTCCGCGGACGACGTGTTCGCGTTCATCGACAACGAGCTCGGCCGACGCACCGAGCGCTGACCCACTTCACGACGGAAGGTTTCCGGCGATGCCGAACGAAGAGAAGCTCGTTGAGTACCTGAAGTGGGTCACGGCTGACCTGCACGAGACGCGTCAACGCCTGGAGGAGGTCGAGTCCGGGCGCCACGAACCGATCGCGATCGTCGGCATCGCGTGCCGCTTCCCCGGCGACGTGCGCTCCCCCGAGGACCTGTGGGACCTGGTCTCGGAGGGCCGTGACGCGATCACCGGGTTCCCGACCGACCGCGGCTGGGACCTGGGAACGCTGGCGGGCGGGGACTCCGCGACGTTGCAGGGCGGGTTCCTCTACGACGCGGCCGAGTTCGATCCCGGCTTCTTCGGCATCTCGCCGCGAGAGGCTCTCGCGATGGACCCTCAGCAACGGCTGCTGCTGCAGACGACGTGGGAGGCCATCGAACGTGCGGGCATCGACCCGGCATCGTTGCGTGGCAGCGAAACGGGCGTGTTCGTCGGCACGAACGGCCAAGATTACGGACACGTGCTGATCGCGTCGGAGGAGGACGTCGAGGGCCACGCCGGCATGGGCACGGCCGCAAGCGTCATCTCGGGCCGTATCTCGTACACGTTCGGTTTCGAGGGACCTGCCGTCACGATCGACACGGCGTGTTCTTCTTCTCTCGTCGGGTTGCACCTCGCTGCTGCTGCGCTGCGCAACGGCGAGTGCTCGCTCGCGGTCGCGGGTGGCGTCACGGTCATGGCCACGGCGTCGAACTTCGCCGGCTTCACGCGTCAGGGCGGACTTGCGGTTTCCGGGCGTTGCAAGGCCTTCTCCGATGACGCCGACGGGACCGGTTGGTCCGAAGGCGTTGGCGTGTTGTTGGTGGAGAAGCTTTCGGACGCACAGCGCAACGGACACCCCGTGCTCGCCGTGGTGGTGGGCAGCGCCGTCAACCAGGATGGCGCGTCGAACGGCCTCTCCGCGCCGAACGGTCCTTCGCAACGCCGGGTGATCCAGGCGGCTCTGGCATCGGCCGGGTTGGCGGCCGACGAGGTGGGCGCGGTCGAGGCGCACGGCACCGGGACCGTGCTGGGTGACCCGATCGAGGCGCAGGCGCTGCTCGCGACCTACGGCGCCGAACGGGCCGAGCCGCTGCGGCTGGGCGCGGTGAAGTCGAACATCGGGCACACGCAGGCGGCCGCGGGTGTGGCGGGCGTGATCAAGATGGTGATGGCGTTGCAGCGCGAGACGCTCCCCCGAACGCTGCACGTGAGCGCGCCGTCGTCGCACGTGGACTGGGCGGCGGGCAACATCGCGCTGCTGACCGAGGCCGAGCCGTGGCCGCGCGGGGAGCAGCCGCGACGGGCGGGGATCTCGTCGTTCGGCGTGTCGGGGACGAACGCGCACGTGATCATCGAGGAGGCCCCGAGCGCTCAGGAATTGTCAGACCTGCCTGAGATGATTGGGATGGGGGGCGGATCCCCCCAGGGGGCCGGCCAGTCGGGATCGATTCCGAATGGAGGGAAGGCATCGGCTGCCGACAGCGAACAAGGCGCGGTGTGCCCGTTCGGCTTCGGCGCGACCTCCACACCGGCGGACGAGGCTCCGCTGGTCGTGTCCGCGAAGTCCGCGAGCGCTCTGGAAGCGCGGGCCGGCCAGGTCCGCGAACTCATCGACAGCGGCGCGAACCCCGCAGACCTCGGCCACTCGCTCCTCACCACCCGATCCACCGGCTTCGAACACCGCGCCGTCCTCCTGAACGGCGTCACCCTCGCGAGCGGCCAGACCCAGCGCACACCGGTGGCCGCCCTCTTCAGCGGCCAGGGCGCCCAACGCCTCGGCATGGGCAAGGACCTCTACGAGACCTCCGACACCTTCCGCACCGCGTTCGACAACGTCGCCCAGCACCTCGACGTCGATCTCGACGACGCCATGTGGGGCACGAACGAGGAGGCGCTCAACCAGACCGGCACCACCCAGCCGGCCCTGTTCGCGCTGCAGGTGGCGTTGTACCGGCTCCTGGAGAGCTACGGCTTCAAGCCCGACCACGTCGCCGGCCACTCCATCGGCGAGATCGCGGCGGCACACGTCGCCGGCGTCCTCAGCCTCGAAGACGCCGCCACACTGGTCCAAGAGCGCGCACGTCTGATGCAGGCCCTTCCGCAGAACGGCGCGATGTTCGCCGTCAAGGCGACGGAAGCGGAAGTCAGGAAGCACCTCACGGCTCAGGTCGACATCGCCGCCATCAACGGCCCCAACGACATCGTCATCGCCGGGGAAGAAGCGGAGGTGATCGCACAGAACTGGGAGCACAAGCAGCTGCGGGTCAGCCACGCCTTCCACTCCCCGCTGATGGAGCCGATGCTCGACGACTTCCGCAACGCCATCGAACACATCACGCTCAACAAGCCGCGCATCCCCATCCACACCAGCGGCGACGTCACGACCACCGACTACTGGGTCGGCCACGTCCGCGACACGGTCCGCTTCACCGAGAACGTCCAGAAGATCGGCGAGGCCACGTTCGTCGAGATCGGCCCGACCGGAGTGCTCAGCGCACTCGTCGACGGCTGCATTCCGACGCTGCGCAAGGACAAGCCCGAACCGGCGGCGGTCCTCACCGCACTTGCCAAGCTCTACGTCAGCGGTGTGAACGTCAACTGGCGGAAGTTCTTCCCGCGCGGCACCAAGATCGCGCTGCCCACCTACCCGTTCGACACGCAACGGTTCTGGCCCCAGGGCGGCACCGCGCCGAGCGGACCGGCCAAGTCCCAACCTGCCCTGCACGAGCTGCGGTGGATCGAAGCCACCGTCACCGCCAGTCCCATCGCGGCGGCCCGATGGGCGATCATCGGCGGGGACGAGTTCGACCTCGCGCACGTGCTCTACAGCGCCGGCCAGACCGTCACCGGGTACGGGGAGACGCTCGCCGAAGCCGCGAAGTCCACCAAGCCTGACGTGTTCATCGTGGCGGTCAGCGGTGACGGCACACCAGAAAGCACGCACGCGCAGACGCAACGCGTTCTCGCGATCCTCCAAGAGGCCAACGACTACAGCGCGCACATCGTGTTCGTCAGCGGAGAGAACGACGTCACCGCGGCCGCCACCGCAGGGCTCGTGCGCAGTGCGCAGATGGAGAACCCCGGCAGGTTCCTGCTGTTCGACACCGACGGACTGGACGTGTCCGGCGCGTTGCTGCCCAAGCTGGTGGCGTGGGACGAGCCGCACGTGAAGGTCCGCAATGGACAGACGACCGTGCCACGGCTTCAAGAAGCCCAGAAGACCGAGGACGTGCACGAGTGGGACCAGGACAAGACCGTCCTGATCACCGGCGGCACCGGCGGGCTCGGTGCCGAACTGGCGAAACACCTCGTCACCAGGCACAAGGTCAAGCACCTGCTCCTCGCCAGCCGTCGTGGCGAGGAGTCGCCGAAGGCCACCGAACTGCGTCAGCAGCTCGAAGCACAGGGCGCGACGGTCACGATCGCGGCGGCCGACGTCTCGAAGGCCGACGACGTCACCAGCCTCCTCAGCGCCGCGCAGAAACCGTTGCAGGCCATCATTCACACGGCGGGTGTGCTGGAGGACGGGCTGATCGACGCGCTCACGCCGGAGAGCGTCACGAACGTCCTCACGCCCAAGGTCGACGCTGCCTGGCACCTGCGCAACGCCACGGACGTCCCGCTCGTCCTCTACAGCTCGGTCTCGGGCGTGATGGGTGCGGCGGGACAGGGCAACTACGCGGCCGCCAACTCCTACCTCGACGCCCTCGCCCTGAGCACCGAGAACACCATCAGCCTCGCGTGGGGGCCGTGGGCGCAGGACTCCGGCATGACGGCCGGGCTCAGCCAGGCCGCGCTGGACCGGATGCAACGGTCGGGCATGCCACCGCTGGCCGTCGAGCAGGGCCTCGCGCTGTTCGACGCGGCACTCGCGCACCGCAAGCCCCTGCTGGTCCCTATCCACGTCGCCGCCCAGCGAGGCCCGGTCTCCAAACTGCTGGGAGGTAACGCGGAACAGCCGCAGGAGAAGGCCGCCGTCACGGTGCTGGACCGGCTGCGCAAGGCCCCACCGGCAGAACGCGAGGTCATGGTCCGCGACCTCGTCACCGGCACGAGCGCGGCACTCCTGGGCCACCCCGACCCGAGCGCGGTCGACCCGCACAAGGACTTCCTCGAACTCGGCTTCGACAGCCTCATCGCCGTCGAACTGCGCAACCAGCTCAACGAACTCCTCAGCCTCAAGCTCGCCGGAAGTGTCGTCTTCGACCACAAGACCCCGGCGAACCTGGCCCAGCACCTCGTCACCGAACTCGGCACCCTCCACAGTGGAGGTAGCACGGGCAACGGTGTCGAGGTGGCGGCGGAGGACACGGTGTTCGGGCTCTTCATGGAGGCCGTCACGAAGGGCAACGTCGCCGCCGGCCTGCAGATGCTCAAGGGCGTCGCGAACCTGCGCCCGATGTTCTCCTCCCCCGCCGAACTCGACGACCTGCCCGAGGCCGTCACGCTCGCGGACGGACCGAAGCTGCCCAAGCTCATCTGCATCAGCGCGCCCGGCGCGACGGCGGGCGTGCACATGTACGCGCGGCTCGCGGCTCACCTGCGAGGCAAACGGCAGGTCAGCGCGCTCCCGCTGGTCGGGTTCGGCGCCGGGGAACCACTGCCGAAGGACGCCGCCGCGGTCAACCGGTGGGTGGCCGAGGCGGTGCTGCACGCGAGCGACGGCGACCCGTTCGTGCTCGTCGGCCACTCCTCCGGCGGCACCCTCGCCTACCTCGCCGCGGGCGTCATCGAGGAGACGTGGGGCATCAAACCGGACGGCGTGATCATGCTCGACACGCTGAGCCTCAACTACGACAACCGCGAGGGCATGGACTTCGAGTCCGTCACCAGCAACTACTTCAACACGATGGACTCCCCCGCGGTCAACATGAACAGCGCGCGACTGTCCGCCATGGCCCACTGGTTCCCGCGCATCATCGACACCGGCATCCACACGACCGTGCCGAAACTGCTGGTCCGATGTGCGAACGAGGTGAGGGGCACGGATCTGGTGACCACGAACCAGGACGTCTCGGTGCCCGCGGACGACATCCGGCTCGTGGCCACCGACCACATGGCGATGGTGAAGGAGGACGCCCACCTCACCGCCGAGGTGATGGAGGACTGGCTCAAAGCCTTCCACCCCGTCACGTCCTGACGAGCAGGGCTTCTCGAACGGCAGCGGCCCGGCCGGCGGGACCGTCACGTCGAACAACGGCGTGCAACCCGCCGTCCGGCGCCGCGGACGGTCTGGATCACGTCACCGAGCCTCCGCCGGATCCGCGCGGAAGGGTCGCGCCGGGGCGGCCACTGGGTGCGACTTCCGGCCGCGGCGGGATTTTTCGTGCTTGCGGATCGCGACGGGTTGGTGTCACGATCTTCCGCATGACGACTCGAAAGGGCGTGCGCGCCCTCGCGCTGTGAGCGCACCGAGCGGGCTTGAGGCCCGCTCCACCGATCGTTCCCCGCTCCGCGAAGACTGGCTCGCCCACGCGCTGAGCAATGCACCCGCTGATCGTCCGACGGCCGAAGAGGCCGTGGCACTGCTGTACGCGGCCACCGGCAGGCCACCACCGGAGTTCGCCTGGGTGCGTTCGCCCGCCGAGGCGGCGACTGTGTTGCCAGCCAAGGAAGTCTTCCGCTACCACGACAACTGGCAGACCGTCGAGGCGCAGATCGCCGCGCTGGTCTCGGATCTGCGTCAGCGGCTGCGGCAACGCGGTGACTGGCAGGGAGCTCCGAGCCGCCGGGGCGGCGACCTGCGCCGAATCGTCCGCGAAAGCCTGGTCCCCGCGATCAACTCCACGATGCCGGGCTCGCTCGGCATCGGCTGGACAGGCCAGCACGAGGCCGACTGGCTGGCGGACGTCGACGCGCCCGACCTGGCACTGCTCGACGAGTGGGTGACCCTCGCCCGGTCGACCGGGTGGTGGTGGCCACGTGACGGATTCTGCGTGATGGCCGAGCGGCCGACGGCAGTACACGTGGATGCGAACTCGTTGCTGCACAACGACGACGGCCCGGCCATCACGTTCGCCGACGGCACCCACGCCCACGCGTGGCACGGCACCGCCGTGCCGAGGTGGGTGATCGAAGAGCCGGACGTCGTCCGGATCATGACCGAACGCCGTCTGGAGCTGCGTTTCGCCGCCGCCGAACGCCTCGGCTGGGAGACCTACGTCGACCAGGCCACGACGCCGTTGATCGCCACGGCCCCAGACCCCGGCAATCCCGGCCACGACCTGCGCCTTTACGACCTGTGGGGCCAGGTCAACCTGCTGCTCGTCGTCAACGGCTCGGTCGAGCGCGACGGCACCCGGCGCCGCTACGGCCTGCGGACGCACCGCTGGCAGCGCGACCCGCTCGACGCCGCGGCCACGACCTACGGGTTGCGGGCCGACCAGTACGCCCAACTCCTACGACGCACCTGAAAAACACATGAATCTCGCAGAACTCGTCGACCGCACCAGCGTCGACGCGCTCGACCACCTCGAGCGACAGTCCACCGTCCCCGTCGTCGACGGCCTGCAGGCCCAGGGCGACCTGATCGTCATCCCGTTCTCGATGCTCGACTCGCCGCCGGACGACGTTCCGGACCGCGACGTGCCTCCCGAGGGCGTCCACCTCGTCGCCGGCCTGAACGGCGGCAACCCGCACGTCCTCGTCGCGGACCCCGGCACCTGCCGCTGGTCCACCGGCCGGGACCTGGCCGTCGTCGAGAACACCGCCCCCGTCTACCTCCTGCACCCCGAACACGGCGGCACCGGTATCGCCGCGGGCCGGTGGCTGATCCGCCGGCAGTGGTCGGCGGCGGGCCTGGTCGCGGACTGAGAAAGGGTTGCCTTGACGTGCGCGTCAAGGTTTAGCGTTCCCTTCATGAGGATCGGCGAACTGGCCAAGCGAGCCGGCACCACCACCCGTGCGCTGCGCTTCTACGAGTCCGAGGGGCTCCTCGAAGCGCAGCGCACGCCCAACGGCTACCGCGAGTACGGCGAGCACGACCTGCGGCTGGTGCGCGAGATCCAGTCGCTGCAGGCGGTCGGACTGTCCCTGGAGGACACCCGGCCGTTCGTCGCCTGCCTGCGCGCGGGGCACGAGTCCGGTGACTCGTGCCCGGACTCGCGGGAGGTCTACCGGCGCAAGCTCGCCGAGGTGGACGCCTGCCTGGACCGGCTGGGCGCCGTCCGGGAGTTCCTGCTGGCCAGACTCGCCTTCCAGGACCCGTGTCTCGTACCCGAGGAGATCCAGTGCAGCTGACCGACGCCACGTTCGCCGACAAGACCCGGACGGGCACCGTTCTCGTGGAGTTCTGGGCGCAGTGGTGCGGGCCGTGCCACATGCTCTCGCCCGTTCTGGACGAGATCGACCGCGAGCGCGACGACCTGACCGTGCTCAAGATCAACGCCGACGAGAACACCGCCACCGCCCGCGACTACCAGGTCATGTCACTGCCCACGATGCTGTTGTTCCGCGACGGCGTGCCGATCCGTCAGATCGTGGGAGCGCGGCCCAAGGGCCGTCTGCTGGCTGAATTGGATGACGCGCTCAGCGCCTGAGCCGCCTATCTTTTAGCGCATGCTCGGTCTCGAACTCGTAGTGGTGCTGGGCGTGTGCATCCTGGCGAGCAGTGTCGTGTCGGGACGGTTGCGCGTCGCCGCCCCGGTTCTGCTGGTCGTCTGCGGTGCCGTGCTCGGCTTCGTGCCCGCCCTGCAGGAGGTCAGTCTGCCGCCGGAGGCGATGCTGCTGATCTTCCTTCCGGCGTTGCTGTACTGGGAGAGCCTCAACACGTCGTTGCGGGAGATCCGCAGCAACCTGCGCCCGATCGTGCTGCTCAGCACGCTGCTCGTCCTCGCGACCGCCGCGGCGGTCGCGGCCGTCGCCCACGCGCTCGGCCTCGACTGGGGTCCCGCGTGGGTGCTCGGAGCCGCTTTGGCTCCTACCGACGCGACCGCCGTCTCGGCCATCGCGCGGGGCATGCCGCGCCGCACCACGACGATCCTGCGCGCGGAGTCGTTGATCAACGACGGCACGGCGCTGGTGATCTACGCGATCGCCATCTCGATCACCATCGGCGAGCAGGAGTTCAGCACCGGACGCGTCGGCCTGCAGCTGCTGCTGTCGTACGCGGGCGGTGCGGCGGCCGGGTTACTGGTGGCGTGGCTCGCGGTGCAGGTGCGCAAGCGGCTCGACAGCCCGTTGCACGAGAGCGTAGTCAGCATCCTGACGCCGTTCGCGGCGTTCCTGGCAGCCGAGACGGTGCACGGCTCTGGCGTGATCGCCGTCGTGACGTGCGGCCTGACGCTGGCGCGGGTCGGTCCTCGGATCGTGCGTGCCGACACCCGCCAGGTGAGCTATGCGTTCTGGGGCATCGCGACGTTCGTGCTGAACGGCGCGCTGTTCGTCCTGATCGGACTCCAGGCGCACAGCGCCATCCGCTCGCTGAACGGTTCGGAGACCCTCGCGACGTTCGGCGCCATCGGACTCGTCTCCCTCACCGTGGCCGGCACGCGGTTGTTGTGGAGCTACACGACTCCGTACGTGATCAGGGCACTGGACCGCCGGCCTCAGCAACGGTTGCGGCGCGTGGGCGCCCGGCAAAGGCTGGTGTCGTCGGCCGCCGGGTTCCGCGGCGCGGTGTCGCTGGCCGCCGCCCTCGCCGTACCCGAGACGGTGGTGGGAGGCGGGCCGTTCCCGTTCCGCGACGAGATCATCCTCATCACCTCCGGCGTCGTCGTGCTGACGCTGATCGTGCAGGCGGTGATGCTGCCCTCGATCATCCGTTTCTCGCAGTTGCCCGAGGACACGGCATTGGACGAGGAGCTGCGACTCGCCCAGTCCACGGCGTCCGAGGAGGCGTACGAGGCACTCCCGCGGCTGGCCGACAAGGTGGGCGTCTCGGACGTCGTCTACAAGCGGGTGCTGGCGGAGTACGAGCACCACCTGGAGGTCGTGCGGGCGAAGGAGGCCGGTGACGAGGAGGTGGCACAGTCGGAGGTCGAGTACGCGGCACTGCGGCTGGAACTGATCGCGCACAAGCGGGCGACGGTGGTGCGGTTGCGCGACGAGGCCGCGATCGACGACATCGTGTTGCGCACGATCCAGCGGAAGCTCGACGTGGAGGAAGTGCGGTTGTCTCGGCGCGAGGTCGACGAGGACTGAGTTTGCAAAGATTGCTCGCATGATCACTCCGCGAGGGCGCGTGCTGGGCCGGATCGCCGATCACCTGTGTGGCCGGTTTCCGGGACATCCGTTGCGGGTGGCGGTGGACGGGAGCTTCCTTCAACGGAAGCTGGAATGGGACGAGGTCGAGCCCGCGGGCCGTGCTTCTGTCGTGGTGGGGAACGAGGACGTGGCCAACCCCGTGTTGCTCCGGATCGGCTAGATGTCCGCGTCGCGCAGGAGCTGGCCGCCCGCGTCGTAGGCCCGGACGTGCACGACCTTGACGTGGTGCGGAAGGCGGCAGAGGTAGGTCTCGCCGTACAACTCGGCCTTGAAGATCTCTCCGCTGGGCAGCACGATCTCGAGGGCGGCGACCTCGGGGCCGACCCGCCCCAGCTCGACGGTCCAGTCGTCGCCGACCAGGCCCAGGCGGCCGGCGAAGTACTCGGCACCAGGCCGACCGACCTCGGCTGTCGAGGTGCCCCATGACTGGGGGTCGACGGTGCACACGACGAACTGGCTGTCGGTGACGCCCACCTCCAGGACGCTGTTGTTCAGCATCTGCAGGGTGTTGAGCCGGAATCCGGGTGGCCGCTTGCAGCCGTCGTCGGCGAGGACGCGCATCGACTCGACCGACAGCGGGGTCGGTGTCCCAGGAATGGCGGCAGCGCCCGCCATGTCGCGGGCGAGAGCCAGCCCGGTGACGACCGCGAGCGCTCCCAGCACGTACCGCGTGACTCTCATGCGTTCCCCCCGGAACGCGATTCTAGGCTGGTGACCACCGGGCGCGGACCGGTTCCGCCACAACGAAGTGCGGCGAACCCGGTGCCGCGTCAGCTCAGCGGCGCCCGCCGTCCGCAGGCACGGTCCAGCCGGAGGAACGGATCCATTCGGGCAGGTCCCAGACCGTCGGCTCGATCGCCTTCACGGCCGCGAGGTCTGACGGGTGTTCGGACCCCTTGGCGAACTGGCGGAACATCGCCTTGTCGAGGTCGTTGCCGAGGACGCTCACTGGCAGGGCCTCGTAGCGTGACGGTAGCCCGGCGTGCGCGCCGAACGCGGCGGCGATCTGGGGGCCTGTCGGCTCGTCGCCGACGACCTCGATGGCTCCGCCGGGCACGTCCGCGGTGTCGAGCAGGATCGCGGCGGCGACTTGGCCGATGTCCCTGATCGAGATCATCTTCAGGGCGATGTCGTCCGGCAGCGGCAGCCTCAGCACGATCGTTCCGTCCTCCAGGCTCGGCGCCATCACGGTCGCGAAGTTCTCCATGAAGGCGGTCGCACGAACCATCGTGGCCCTCAGACCTGAAAGCTTCAGGTATTCCTCGATCCGGTGCTTCGAGTCGTGGTGCGGCACGCCCGTTTCGCGATCCGCCCCGCTGACCGAGTTGAACACGACGTGTGGCACGCGCGCCGCGGCCGCCGCATCGACGAGGGCGGTGCCCACCCGGACCTCCTCCTCGATCTCCTCGAGGCTGTTCGCCTCCGGGGTCATGAAGTAGAACGCATCGACCGCCTCCAGCGCGGCGACCGTCGACGCCGGGTCGTCGATCCGGAAGGTCGCCAGCTCGACGCCTCGGGCGGCCAGCGCCCGCGCCCGGTCGGACTCGGGCGTGCGAACGAGGGCCCGCACCCGCGCTCCTCTGGCCAGGAGCGCGTCGACGACCGCCCCGCCCTGCTGTCCCGTCGCACCGAAGACCACGATCGTGCCGCTGCCCTGCGTGTTCAAGTCGCCCACCCTCGATTGGTTCATGTCGTGAACCACATTAGTTCACGGCATGAACCACCACAAGGCCCACGTGTGCCACCAGGGCACCGCACGGCAGGCAGGGACGAGCAACAGGTCAGGACGAGGTGGACGCCCGGACGCCGGACGCGGCCACGACGGCGGTGGCCACACGTTCGAGGTCTCGCTGGTCGTCGGCGCTGAGGCCGTCCGCAATGGACGGCAGGCGCTTGGCGGTCTCGGCGTACACCGACTCCGCGAGCACCTTCCCCGCGGGCGTGACGCCGAGCATGATGACCCGGCGGTCCTGTTCGGAGCTCACCCGGTTCACCAGGTCGCGCCGCTCGGTGCGGTCGACGAGCTGACTCAACGCGTTCTTGGTCATGCCCATCGAGGCGGCGAGGTACGTCATCCGCCGCGGCTCGTCCTTGATCGCGCACAACAGCGTGGCCTGCATGGGGGTCAGGTCGAGCTCCGCGCAGATCTCCGCGTACTTGCGCTGGATCAGGACCGAGAGCCAGAAGAGCTTGTCGCCGTAGTCCATTGCCGCCTGCCCTCGTCCGGTACCGCGTGCCCACTCTACCGTCGTGGACCGGGAACCAGCCGCTAGCTGACGAGGGAGAGGTTGCGGCGCGAGGGCTGTTCGGGAGCCTTGACCTCGGCCGACGGGATCTCGACCTCTTCGCCGCCGATCTCGCGGGTGATCCACGCGCCCGACTCCACCATGACCTTCAGGGTGCGGGTGTCGAGGGCGTTGACACGGCCGTAGTACCACTCGTCGGTGGCCAGCGAGCCCATGCGGTCGCCCAGGCGCTTCTTGATGTCGAGGACGCGCTCGAACAACGTCTTCACGAGGGCGGCGCGGTCGTAGGGGCCCTGGAGGCCCTCGCGGATTCGGTCTTCGATGCCGCGCGGGGTGCCTTCGGAGTCCGGCATGAGCATGGTGGTCCAGGCTCGGGACTTCTCGCGGTACTGGAGTTGCTGCATGATGCCCTCGTGCTGGGCGAAGTCGGCGGCACGGAAAGCCTTGCCGCGCCAGCGCTTCTGCAGGTTCACAGCCAACGACAACGCGCTCTTCAGACCCGTGTTCAGGCCTCGGCCCGGCCAGAAGTGCAGGGAATTGGCGGCGTCGCCGAGCAGGAAGCCGAACGTGTCGGGTGCCAGTTGGGCGGTGAACTTCGACATCTGCTGCATGCCGAGGGTGAACGAGTTGATGCCGACCACGTCCGCCACGCCCACGCCGAAGAAGCGCAGGCCGTCGAGGATTCGGGGCCACAGGTACGAAAGCTTGTCCACGGACGGCTTGAAGACCGCGCGGTGGCGGTCGCAGACGAAGCGGCCGTTCGGAGCAGGGCGCATCGAGCAGCCGAACTTGCCGATGCACGAGACCGGGCCGCTCTCGCCCAGTGCGACGATCTCGGAGGCTTCTTCCGCGGTCAGGCGCATGTTGATGAAGCCGCCACCGAGCGAGTTGAAGAGGAACCTGTTCTGCGCCACGGTCAGCGGGACGGTGTGCTCGTCGGGCGACTTCGCGGTGACGCGGATGCCCAGGACTCGCTCGTCGAGCGGCGAACCGTCCACTGAGAACAGTTCGCGGCTCGGGGTGCCGAACTGGGCCGAGAACGCGTCGCGCGTGGCGGAACGGGCGCCGTCCGCGATGGCCAGGACGTGCAGACCGTCGAACTTGGTGGGCGCGGTGTAGGCGGCGGGGATCACCTCGATGCCGTAGACGTCCTGCGCCGTGTCGAGCAGGCAGTCCTCGATCCAGCGGATCTTGATGTTGCGCGGACGGCCCTTGGACGCCGGCGAGTCGGGGCCGAGCGGCCACATCTCGGAGAACTTGCCGGGCGTGAAGAGGCGCTGCTGCACGGCGGACGGCAGGGCCGCCCAGACGTTGCTCTGCAGCGTCACGACCTGCTCGCGCCGGTTGTTGCCCTCGGCCTGGCCACGCCACACGACGCGGTCGCCCTGGCGCATCCAGCGGCGGTCGTGGACGCGGACCGCGACCTGGTCCCCCAGCAGAGACTTGATGGTGCACGCGAAGGCGAGGCCGACCGGGCCGCCACCCGCCACGTCCACCCGCAGTGGGGTGGACCTGCGCAGCGGAACGATCTTGCTGCCCTGCTTCGGCAGCAGCACCGTCGGGCCGCAGCGGCCGATCAACACCGTCTTCTCGTCAGCCATGGCCCATCCCCCTCGTTCCCGTTGTACGGCGGGAACACGTGGTGAGACGGGCAACGGTTCAACGAGATTCGAGGAAATTTTCCCAAGCGGTGAAGCTGAAGGTCAGGACACCTCCGGAGGGGTTCTTCGAGTCCCGGACGAGAGCGTCGTGGGCGAGCGACACCTCGACGCAGTCACCATCCTCGGTGCCGCCGCTGTAGCTGCTCTTACGCCATACGCGTTCCTGCGCCATTGAGGTCCCCTCGCGGTTGGCCGACGTACTCCGCCAGCTTGCTCCGCGATTGTTCCGCATCCAAGGCGACTTCAGCCAAGCGGTCGAACAGCATTCGGGTACGAATGATCGCGCCCGGATCCTGCACGAACACGTTCACCAGGTCCGCCTCGATGAACGTCACCGGCATCGCCTTCTCGTACTCCCAGAGCGTGCAGCTGGACGCGATCACGGGGGCGTCCGCCGGGACGATCCGGACCATGTGCACGTTGAACATCAGCTGGAGGTACTGGTCCTCCATGATCCGCTCGTCGCCGACCTGGGTCTGCAACGCGTGCTCGTGGATGTAGAACAGGCAGGTCGGCCGGTTGTGGCGTTTCAAGATCGACTGACGATCGATCCGGGACTGCACCAGCGCGGGGATTCGTTCCTCCGTCACGAAACCGGTCATCCGGTACAGGCCATCGGCGTACTCCGGAGTCTGAATGAGGCCCGACACCGCCTGCGTGTCGTACCGCATCATCTTCGTGGCGGTCGACTCGGCCATGGCCAGGGTGCGGAGGTTGTCCGAGACCTGGACGATGTACTCCTCGAACGCGTACCGGAAGCGGCGTTTGAAGTCCTCGAAGAAGTCGATGTCCTTGCCCAGCATCGAGAGGTACTGCACGAGGTCGATCTCGCTGGGGCGGTACTTGCCGTTCTCCAGGGTGGAGACCTTGCTGGGATCCCAGCCCAGGCGGACGGCCAGTGCGGCGCCCGTGAGTTCGGACGACGTCTCGCGGACTTTGCGCAGTTCGTCGCCCAGATCCCGGCTGTATGCGGTGGATGGAGTACTCGTGGCCATAGTCCGACCGTAGGGCTTGCTCGAAAAGCAACAAGGGGCTCATTCGGGTGAAAACGGTCAGGCTGATCTTCAGCTCGTTGCCAGGAAACTCGCAGCCCTGACACAGCTTGCCGGACGACGATCCCGAGCCATGACTCGACGTCGCAGATCCTTGTTGATCAACGGACTGCTGGTGGTGGTGCTCCTCGGGGCCGGTGTGGCCGGCTACCTGGTGTTCTTCGGTTCCTCCGGCAATGCCCAGTCCACCACCGCCGCCCGC
Organism: Lentzea sp. NPDC102401; assembly: GCF_044765805.1. Lineage (NCBI taxonomy): Bacteria > Bacillati > Actinomycetota > Actinomycetes > Pseudonocardiales > Pseudonocardiaceae > Lentzea > Lentzea sp. NPDC102401. Next base: position 296,523 of record NZ_JBIWKS010000005.1, read on the forward strand.
ACGGCCGCCGCCGCGAACCGCGATGTCAGCGAGGTGGTGACGGCTTCGGGGACGGTGCAGAGCTCGTTCAGCGCCGCCGCGTCGTTCGGGGCGAGCGGCACGGTCACCGAGATCAACGTCAAGGTCGGCGACGCGGTGACCAAGGGGCAGCAGCTCGCGAAGCTCGATCCGACGCAGGCGCAGCTGCAGGTGGACATCGCGCAGGGCAACCTGAACGCGGCCCTGGAGAAGGGCACCGGCACGAACGCGCTGCTCACCGCGTACCGGCAGACGCAGCTCGCGCTCCAGCAGGCCAAGGACAACCTCGCCGCGACCGTGCTGACGGCTCCCGGTGACGGCACGATCACGTCGGTGACCGGTGCCGTCGGGCAGAAGGTCGGCAGTGGCGGCACTTCCAGCAGCAGCTCCACTTCCAGTACGACCAGCGCCACCACGGCGGCGTCCGGGTTCGTGGTCGTCACCGACCTGAAGAACCTCGTGGTGAAGGCGAACGTCTCCGAGTCCGACGTCAGCAAGCTCAAGACCGACCAGGCGGCGACCGTGACGGTCAACGCGATGGCCGGGACGCCGGTGCAGGCCAAGGTCACCACCGTCGACCTCACCCCCACTACCGCGAACAACGTTGTGCAGTACGGCGTGAGCCTCGCGCTGACGCAGCCGCCGGCCGAGTTGAAGCCGGGTCAGTCGGCGAGCGTCGAGATCACCGTCGCGTCGGCGCAAGGTGTCCTCGCCGTGCCCGCGGCGGCCGTGCAGACCGTCAGCGGCGCGAGTTCGGTGCAGGTCGTGGAGAACGGCGTCGAATCGCGCAAGACGGTCGAGGTCGGGGTGCGCGGTGACCAGTACGTGGAGATCAAGTCGGGGTTGACCGCCGGCGAGGAGGTCGTGCTGCCGCAGGTGAGCACGTCGAACAGCACCAACCGTCAGCAGCAGCCGGGCACCGGGCAGTTCCCCGGCACCGGTGGCGGGCAGCGCAACGGCGGCGGCCTCACCGGGACCGGTCGATGAGCCCGGTCATCGAGGTTCGTGACCTCCGCAAGACGTACGGCAGCGGCGATACAGCCGTGCATGCGTTGCGGGGCCTCGACCTCACCGTCCAGAAGGGCGAGTACATCGCGATCATGGGCGCGTCGGGTTCCGGCAAGTCGACGCTGCTCAACATCCTCGGCTGCCTCGACATCGCGTCCTCCGGCCAGTACCTGCTGGACGGGATCGACACGGGCGAGTTCGACGAGGAGCAGCTCTCGTTGCTGCGCAACAGGAAGATCGGGTTCGTCTTCCAGTCCTTCAACCTGGTGCCGCGGACCACGGCACTCGCCAACGTCGAGCTCCCGCTGGTGTACGCGGGAGTTCGACGTGCCCAACGTCGAGAGAGGGCGCTGGCGGCGCTCGATCTCGTTGGTTTGAAAGACCGCACGCATCACCGGCCGAACGAGCTTTCCGGTGGCCAGCAACAACGTGTCGCGATCGCGCGGGCACTGGTGACGTCGCCCGCGATCGTGCTGGCCGACGAACCGACCGGCAACCTCGACACCGAGTCGAGCCGCGAGGTGCTCGGCATTCTCGACCGGCTCAACGCGAGCGGGCGAACCGTCGTGCTGATCACGCACGAGGACGAGGTCGCGTCGCACGCCATGCGCACGGTCCGCGTGGTCGACGGGAAGGTCGCGGGGGTGCTGGTGTGAGGATCTTCGAGATCGCCGCGTTCGCGGTGAGAGGCCTGACCGCGAACAAGATGCGGTCGGGGCTCACCACGCTGGGCATCCTGATCGGTGTCGCGTCGGTGATCCTGCTGATCGCGGTCGGCAACGGCGCGTCGAGCGCGGTGCAGCAGAGCATCGCCGGGCTCGGCACGAACATCCTGACGATCAGCCCGCAGCGCGCCCAGCCCGGCAGCACGGCCAAGCCGCTGACCACGGCGGACGCGGCGGCGTTGGTGGGCCAGGACTCCCCCGACGTCAAGTACGCGTCGCCGGTCGTCTCGGCACAGGCGACCGCCGGCTACGGGGACACGACGCACGACATCGGGCAGTTCATCGGCTCGGACCCGCGCTACTTCGACACCACGAACAGTTCGGTCGCGCAGGGGAACCTGTTCTCCGACAACGACGTCCAGCAGGCGCGCAAGGTCGTCGTGATCGGCGCGACGGTGGCCACCGAGTTGTTCCCGGGCACTGATCCGGTCGGGAAGTCCATGCTGGTCAACAACATCCCGTTCACGGTCGTGGGGGTGCTGGCGGCCAAGGGTTCCAGCGGGTTGCAGGACGCCGACGACATGGCCGTGGCGCCGCTGTCGACCACGCAGAACGCGTTGACCGGCTACGGCAGTCTCACCCAGATCGTGGTGCAGGCGCAGTCGGCCGACGCGTTGCCGAACGCGCAGGCCCAGGTGACGACGATCCTCAACGGCCGGCACAAGATCACCCAGACCGCCGACTACCGGATCCTGAGCCAGGACCAGCTGCTGACCGCGCGGACCGCGACGACGGAGACGTTCACCGTGCTGCTGGCGTCGGTGGCCGCGATCTCGTTGCTGGTGGGCGGAATCGGCATCACGAACATCATGCTGGTCACCGTCACCGAGCGGATCCGCGAGATCGGCATCCGCAAAGCCGTTGGCGCGCCACGATCCTCGATCCTCGGGCAGTTCCTGATCGAGGCGACGCTGCTGAGCCTGTTCGGCGGGGCGCTGGGCGTGGCGGCGGGGATGATCGGCAGCCAGTTCACCATCGCGGGCATCCAGCCCGTGCTCGTGCCGTCGTCGGTGCTGCTCGCGTTCGCGGTGTCGGCGTTGATCGGCCTCTTCTTCGGCAGTTACCCGGCGTCGCGGGCGGCGAAGCTCCGCCCCATCGAAGCCCTCAGGCATGAATAGGGAGTTTTCGACGTGACCAACCCACTCGATCAGCCGCTCGAGAACGACATCTCGGCCGAGCTGAAGGAACGCAAGACGGGCTTCGGCAAGACGACGGTGATCCTCGGGGTCGCGGTGCTCGCCATCGTGGCGTTCGTCGGCGGGGTGTTCGTGCAGAAGTCCTTCGGTGCCAGCGAGACGCCGACTCGTACGAACGCGGCCGGGCGGCAGTTCCCCGGTGGCAACGGTGGTGGTACTCCCCCGTCCGGCACGAACCGGCAGGGCGGCGGCCAGTTCGGTCGGGGCACCGTCGGCACGATCGACCACGTCGACGGCACGACCGTGTACGTGAAGACGCAGAACGGCCAGGTCGTCAAGGTGTCCACTTCGGACACCACGAAGGTGGAGGTCACGTCGGAGGGCAAGCTCGCTGATCTCAAGGCCGGTCAGCAGGTCGTCGTGCAGGGTCAGGCGGGGTCGGACGGCACCGTGAGCGGGCAGACCATCACCCAGCGGCCGACCACCGGGTGATGCAGGATTCACGCGTGGAACGGGGCCGGTTGCTCGTCGTCGAGGACGAACCCAGCATCCGCGAACTGCTGTGCGCCAGCCTGCGGTTCGCGGGGTTCACCGTGTCGAGCGCGGCGACCGGCTCCGAGGCGTTGACGGCGGCTCAGTCCGACACGCCCGATCTGGTGTTGCTCGACGTGATGCTGCCCGACCGGGACGGCTTCGAAGTCGTGCGGCGGCTGCGTTCCAGCGGGGTGCGGGTGCCGGTGCTGTACCTGACCGCGCGGGACAGCACGGACGACCGCATCACCGGTCTCACGATCGGCGGCGACGGGTACATCACCAAGCCGTTCAGTCTGGAGGAGGTCATCGCGCGGGTGACCGCGGTGCTGCGCCGCACCCGGCCCGGCGTGCAGAGCGAGCAGCTGACCTGCGGGGATCTGTCGTTGGACGTGGAAAGTCACGTGGTCCGGCGCGGGGCGCGGGTCGTGGAGCTGTCGCCGACGGAGTTCCGGTTGCTGCACTACCTGATGCGCAACAGCGGACGGGTGCTGTCGAAGGCGCAGATCCTGGATCAGGTGTGGTCGCACGACTTCGACGGTGACGTCGGGGTGGTCGAGTCGTACATCTCGTACCTGCGGCGCAAGGTGGACGCCGTCGAGCCCCGGCTGATCCACACGGTTCGCGGCCTGGGGTACATGATCCGCAGATGACGTTGCGCGTGCGGCTGGTGGTCGTGCTCGTCGCCCTGGTGGCCGCGGGCCTGTTCGGCACGTGGCTGATCGGGTCGCAGGTGATGGAGCGCTATCTGCTCGGCCAGCTCGACGCGCGGCTGGACCGGGCGGCGTCGGTGTCGCGGGTGTTTCCGATGCGCGACAACATGATCCTGCGCGATGCGGGCGGGGTGCTGTCCGGGACGGCCTTCGAAGGCCTGCCCGCGTACGGGACGTTGACGCCCGGCGAGCACGTCACGGTGGGCTCGCATCGGCTGGTGATGCGGCAGGTCGACGGTGCCGAGCTCGTCGTGGTAACCGACCAGTCGGAGGTGGATCGGGCGGTCGACGATCTGCGGCTGGCGTTCCTGCTGATCAGCCTCGGCGCGTTGATCCTCGTCGGGATGGCCGGGTATGCGCTGGTCAGGGCTTCGACTCGGGCGTTGGAGGAGGTCGAGCAGGTCGCCGGGGAGATCGCGGCCGGTGATCTGTCGCAACGGGTTCCGGTGCGGCAGCCCGGTTCGGAGGTCGGGCGGCTGGCGTCGGCGTTGAACACGATGCTGGGGCAGATCGAGCAGGCGTTCGCGGTGCGGGTGAGCTCGGAGAACCGGATGCGGCAGTTCGTCGCCGACGCGTCGCACGAGTTGCGGACGCCGTTGACGTCGATTCGGGGGTACGCCGAGCTTTACCGGCAGGGTGCGGCAACGGATGCCTCCGAGGTGTTGAAGCGGATCGAGGACCAGGCGGAGCGGATGGGGTTGCTGGTCGAGGACCTGCTGCAGTTGGCGCGGCTCGACTCCGAGCAGCCGCTGACGTTGTCCACTGTGGACCTGGTGGTGCTGGTGAGCGATGCCGTGGTCGAGGCACGGATGCGGGACGCGGACCGGTCCGTCTCGTTGGTGCTGTCCGCGGGACCGGTGCTCGTGGAGGCCGACGAGGCTCGCGTGCGGCAGGTGCTGACGAACCTGCTGGACAACGCTTTGATCCACACGCCCGCCGGGTCGCCGATCGAGGTCCGGCTGGGCGCGGGCGAGTTCTCCGTCGCTGATCACGGGCCTGGGATGAGCGCCGAGCAGGCTTCGCGGGTGTTCGAACGCTTCTACCGCGTTGATCCCGCTCGTGGGCCTGGCGGGAGTGGGCTGGGGCTGGCGATCGTGGCGGCGCTGGTCGCGGCGCACGGGTGGCGGATCGAACTGGACACCGCGCCGGGTGAGGGCGCGGTGTTCCGGGTGCTACTCGGGGCGTGAGCGGTTCGGCCAGTCGCGTTCGTAGTGCTCTTCCGGGAAGTCGCTCGGGCTGGAACCCGTTGCGTAGGCGTGCTGGATTTCCCTGGCGTAGCGGTCGTTCCGGGGACATGAGGGCGCGGCCGGGATGTACATGACGTTGCCCCAGCCCTGCTGATCGGTGACGGGCGCGACGCTGTGGATCATGTCGCAGTGCCACCAGACCGAGTCGCCCGCCTGGACGTCCGGGATGCCGCTCAGCGCCTCGATCAGGAGTGCGTGGTACTTCTCGTTGACCGGGAAGACCTGGTTGACCGTGACGCCGCACATGTCGTCGTCCGGGACGTCGTCGAGCAGCGGGCGCAGCATCAGGTACGCCATGGCGGCGGGGATCGGGACGGTGTGCAGGACGCCCTGGTCGTGGGCCATGTCAGACAGTGCGGTCCAGCCCTGGAAGGTGCGGAACACCGAGCACATCGTCGTTCCGGGGTACTGCGGGCCGGTGGTGCGGTGGGCGGCGTCCCACGGGTCGTACTGCTCGGGCGTGCCGTTGAACAGGTGCCGGAACGCCTGCTGGTACTCGCGCGTCATCCACAGGTCGAGCGTGCCGGGGTCGAGGTGGGTGCCCAGGCCGTCCGAGTCGGCGCCGGGCGGGCGGCGGCGGATGCGGTCCGGGTAGCCGACGTCCTTCGCCGGGTCGAACCAGCCTTCGTGGTGCCACAGGCCGTTCAGGAACTGCTGGACCGTCGCCATGCGCTGGTGTCGCCTGGCTTGGGCCTGCGCCTCGGACCAGTAGATCGGGTAGATCTCGGGCTTCGAGCCGACGCTGCCGAAGAAGTCGTCGCCGGGGCCGTGGTAGTTCTCGAAGAAGTCGTTGCCCTCGACGTAGTCCACAACGGACTTGTCCCAGGCCAGGGCCTGCTCGCGGTCGAAGTGGTTCCGCACGACCAGGCAGCCTCGGCGGCGCACCAGATCGGTGCTCGCCGTGCCCGCCTCGATGTCGGCGTAGTCGATCACCGGCCAGGCCTGACCGGCTTTGACGTCGTCGACCTCGCGCCGGATCTGCTGCTCGACGACCGCGAACACCTCCTCGACGCTGCGGCCGGACGCCTCGATGTTCGCCCGGATCGCCTTCTTCACCTCCCGGATGGCTTTCAGCAGGTCAGCGGGCGTTGTCTCCCAGTTCGGCAGCACGTGCGACTCCTTCCAGTAAAGCCTCCTAACTTAGAACCATAGGCGTGTCGGACCTTTGTGGGCAAGACCCCTAACTAGAGTGCTGCGCGTGACCAGGCCGTCCCAGGAGTTGCTGCGCTCGATCTCGGACGAGCACGTGCTGCGCTCGTTGATGTCCGCCCGCAAGCTCACGCGGGCGGAACTGGCGGTGGAGACCGGGCTGTCGAAGCCGACGGTGAGCGAGAGCGTCCGCCGTCTCGTGGACCAGGGCCTGGTCGCGGACACCGGTGAACGCACGCCGGGCGGCCGCGGCAAGGGCCGGGTCGGCTCCTTCTACAGCCTGGCCGAGGACATCGGCGTCGCGCTGGTCATGACGATCGCACCGGACGGCGTGACCGCCGAGTGCGTCGACGCCTACGGAGACATTGTCGGCCGCACCCACCACCCGATCGCCGACCCGGCCGAAGTGGCCGCCGCGCTGCCGTCGGTCGCGGCGGAAACCGTTGCGGCGCACAACGTCCGACTGTGCACGGTGAGCGCGGCCGATCCCGTCGACCGGCGCACCGGCAGGCTCGTGCAGTTGCCCGACTCGCCGTTCCTGGTGGGAGAACTGGATCCCGTCGCGGTGCTGGGGCCGTTGCTGCACGGGCCGGTCGTGGTGGACAACGACGTGAACTGGGCGGCGCAGGCCGAACACGCGGCGCTGGGTGTCGCGGACTTCGCCTATCTCTTCTTGGGCGAGGGCCTGGGTTGTGCGGTCGTCTCCGACGGCGAGGTGCGGCGCGGGCACTCGGGGCTGGCCGGTGAGATCTCGCACCTGATCACGGCGGGGCCGTCCGGCGCGACGCCGTTCATCGAGGTGTTCGGCGAACTCGGGCTACGCCGGCCGGGGACGACCGCGATCGACGTGGCGCGGCTGCGGACGTCGGATCCTGTCGTGCTCGCGCGGGCCGTCGGTGGTGTCGTCATGGCGTTGGTGACGCTGGCCGATCCCGAGGTCGTCGTGATCGGCGGTTCTTGGGGACCGTCGTTGCTCGGTGCGATCAAGGCCGAGTGTTCGCGGTTGCCGCGTCAGGTCGACGTGGTCGCGGCGTCCGTGGCGTCTCCGTCAATGACCGGTGCGCGGGCGGCCGCTCTCGACCTGCTGCGAACGGCGCTCGTCACCGCGTCGCGTTAGGTCATTTCCTCGCCGCCCACACAGTGCGTTCGGTGCGCAGGAAGAGGTCCTCGCGACGCACTGCTTCGTCGGCCGCCTCGGGGCCGAACTGCCTGCGCAGAACGATGTGCGCGTAGCGTTCCACTGCTTCGGACCGTTCGATGTGGACGGTGACCGTGCGTTCGCCTTCGACGGTGAACCCGGCCTCGGTCAGCTTCGGACCCCAGTCCGCGCCTCGGTGGGGCAGGCGTTCGTCGTGGGCGTCCGGGGCCTGTTCGGGGAAGAACTGCGGCATGCCGGCGAGTTCGACGACGGCCAGCAGGCCCGCGGGGGCGAGGGTCTTGTGGAGTTGGCCGAGGGTGTGGGCCGGGTCGGCCATGTGGTGCAGGGAGGCCGACGCCCAGATGAGGTCCGGGGTGCCGAGGTCCGGCCAGTCGGAGTCGAGGTCGGCCAGGACCGTGTGGACCCGGTCGGCCAGGCCTCGTCCGCCTGCTTTCTCGCGCAGTCGCTGGAGGTGGTCCAGTGAGGAGTCGACCGCGGTGATGTGGGCTTCCGGGTAGCGGGCCAGGAGGGCGAACGTGCCCGCGCCCGTGCCGCTGCCCAGGTCGACGATGTGGCGGGGGTTCGAGGTGGGCAGCCAGTCGATGATGTCGGCGGTGTGGGTGGCGAGGAGTTCGGCGTCGAGGTCGAGGATCTCGGCCTGGTCGTGCCCGTGCCCGTGCCCGTGGCCATGTCCGTGACCGTGTCGTTCGTCGCTCATGCGGTCAACGTAGGTCCGCCGTGCGCTAGATGCACGGCTGCTTGCGCAAGACGCAAGAAGATCGGCCCGTCCGGTGCCGACCGCGCAAGATCACGCCTTCTTGTCGGCGTTGTGGCCGCGCCGCGCCTCCCGGTCGAAGATCCCGAGGATCTCGCACGGACCACCCGCCGTGCCGATGGCGTGCGGCAGCATCGTGGGGAACTCGGCTGCCTGGTTCGTCTCCACCCGGAACCGCCGGTTGCCCAGCAGCAACACCGCCGTGCCCGACAGCACCACCAGCCATTCGCGGCCGGAGTGCGCGCGGAGTGAAGCGGGGTTGTCGGGCGGCGGGGTGGTCATCCGCTGGCGCATGACGGTCATGCCCGGCTCCGCCTTGATCGGCCAGCGCATGGTGCCGTGCGCGCCGTCGAGCATCGGGCTGACGATCACGTCGTCGGTGTCGGTCTCGACCAGCTGGTCGAGCGTCGTGTCGAGGGCGCGGGCGAGCGTGACGAGCTGGTCGAGGGCGAGGCGGCGCCGGCCGTTCTCGATGCGGCTGAGCGACGACGGACTGAGCCTGGCGCGGCCGGCCAGCTCGTCGAGTGACCAGCCCTGGGCGACCCGGAGCGCGCGGATCCGTTTGCGCACCAGGCCGTCCAGGTCGCCATCCTCTTGGATCATGGGCCCGATGCTAGGCGTCGATGAGCAGGTCGAGCAGCTTCTGCGGGGGCTCGTCGCCGAACAGGCTCTGGAGCATCTCCTCGGAGTCCTCCGCGGTGTGGGCGGCGCGCACGAACATCGCCTCCTCGTACTCGGTGAGCGCGGTCTCCACGTCCTTCGTGGCGAGCGCCCGGCCGAGTTCGGCGGCGTCCAGCATGGCGAGGTTGGCGCCCTCGCCGTTGGGCGGCATGAGGTGCGCGGCGTCGCCGACCAGGGTCACCCGCGGCACCCGTTCCCAGCGGTGCCCGGTCGGCAGGGTGTAGTGCGGGCGGAACACCGGTTCGGTGTCGGACTCGGTGATCAACGCGGTGAGCTCGGGTGCCCAGCCCTCGAACTCACCGACGATCTTGGCGAGGTCGTCGAACCAGTCCAGCGGCCGGCTGAACTCCACGTACGCGTGCAGCGTGTCGCCGGCCTCCCGGTGAGCGAAGATCCCCTTGCCCTGGCCGGGGGCGAACATCGAGCCGCCACCGACCACCTTCGCGATCTCCGGGTGCCGCGTTTCGGCGTCGTGGAGGTAGGTCTCGACGAACGACATGCCGGTGTACTCGGGCTTGGCGTCGGAGACCAACGCCCGCACCCGCGACCACGCGCCGTCAGCACCGACCAGCACGTCGGCGTCGACGGTGCCGCCGTCTTCGAACGTCACCGTCCTACCCTGGACGCCGGTCACCTTGCAGCCCCACCGGACCGTGCCTGCCGGGAGCGAGTCGAGCAGCATCTGCCGCAGGTCGGCGCGCTGCACCTCGGGACGGCCGCCCGTGCCGTCGTCGCCCTGCTCGTGCAGGACCTTGCCGTCGGACTCCAGCACGCGGATGGCCTGTCGGCCCGGCAGGACCAGGCTCTGGAACTCGTCCATCAGCCCGGCCGCCTCGACGGCGATCTGGCCGTTGTAGTCGTGGATGTCGAGCATGCCGCCCTGCGTCCGTGCCGTCGGCGACTCCTCCGCCTCGTAGACGGTGGACGGGATGCCGTTGACGTGCAGCACACGGGCGAGCGTGAGACCGCCGAGACCGGCACCGATGATCGTGACGTGCATTGATGGGCTCCCCTGGAGATCGTGCCGCCTCCCTGACGGCACGACCAGGTTCACCCGGCGCGCTGACAGCCGACGCACACGTCACTGGCAGCCGCTGACAGGCCCTGTCACCACTCGGCGAAGCTGCCGTCGTCGTGCCGCCAGATCGGCGACCGCCACGCGTGCCCGGACTCGGCCGCCCTGCGCACCGCCGCCTCGTCGACCTCGACGCCCAGGCCGGGGCCGGTCGGCCGGGCGATCCAGCCGTCCACGACCCGCACCGGCGCCGTGTCCACCAGATACGACGGGTCGGAGCCGTTGTAGTGCATGCCCGCGCTCTGTTCCTGGATCAGGAAGTTCGGCGTGGTGAACGCGACCTGCAACGACGCCGCGAGCGAGATCGGCCCGAGTGGACAGTGCGGCGCGATCGACGCACCGTAGACCTCGGCCAGCGCCCCGATCCGGCGCAGTTCCGAGATGCCGCCCGCGTGCGACGGGTCGGGCTGCACGACCGCGACACCGGCGTCGAGGACGGGCTTGAACTCCCAGCGCGAGAACAGCCGCTCCCCCGTCGCGATCGGCACCGTCGACGCCTGCACCACCGACGCCAGCACCTCGGCGGGCAGTTCGGGCAGCACCGGTTCCTCGACGAACATCGGCTGCACCTCTTCGAGCATCCGCACGAGCCTGCGCGCCATCGCGGGCGAGACGCGGCCGTGGAAGTCGATCGCGAGATCTCCTTGTGGGCCAAGGGCTTCCCGCGCGTCACGAGCGCGCTTCAGCACGGCGTCGGCTTCGGCGGGCGAGGCGATCGGGCGCATCTCCGCGGTGGCGTTCATCTTCACGGCGCTGAACCCTGCCGCGACCTGCCGTGACACCGCGTCGAAGATGTCGTCCGGGCGGTCGCCGCCCACCCACGAGTACGCGCGCACCCGGTCGCGCACCGGGCCGCCGAGCAGTTCGTGGACCGGTAACCCGCGTGCTTTGCCGGCGATGTCCCAGAACGCGTGGTCGTAGCCGGAGAGAGCGGACGACAGGACGGGGCCGCCGCGGTAGAAGCCGCCGCGGCGCAGGACCTGCCACAGGTCCTCGACGCGCAGCGGGTCCTGGCCGATGACCAGGTCGGACAGTTCGTGGACGGCGGCGCGGACCGTCTCCGCCCTGCCCTCCACGACCGGCTCGCCCCAGCCGCTCACCCCCTCGTCGGTGCTCACCTTGAGGAACAGCCAGCGGGGCTCGACCAGGAACGTCTCGACCGCCGTCACCTTCATGAGCTGTCCTTTGCCGCGGACCAGCCGCCGTCGACCAGAAGCTCCGCGCCCGTCACGAACGACGCCGCCGGAGACAGGAGGAAACCGATCACCGAGGCCACCTCCGCCGGGTCGCCGAGGCGCCCGGCTGGGGTGGCTCGGGCACTGCGTTCCCGATCCTCGGCGGAGACCCGGTCCCAGGCCGCTGTCAGGACGGGACCGGGCAGCACCGCGTTGAACCGGACGTCCGGCGCGTACTCGACGGCGAGCTGGCGGGTCAGTGCGACCAACCCGCCCTTGGTGGTCGCGTACGCGCCGTGGCCGGGAATGCCGAAGTGCGCGTGCACCGACGACACGAGCACGACCGAGCCCTTGCGTTCACGCAACGACGGCAGGCAGGCCTGGACGCCGTGGAACGTGCCGCCGAGGTTGACCGCGAGTTGGCGTTCCCACTCGGCCGGCGTCGTCGCGTCCAACGGCTTGACCGCGACCGTGTAGGCGTTGCTCACCAACGCGTCCACGCCGCCGTCACACAGCTCGATCGCCCGCTGCCAGGTCTCCGGATCGCTGACATCTCCCCGCACGGCCACATCACCGAGCAGGTCGATCCCGACGACCCGGTAGCCGTTGTCCGTCAGGTGTTTCGCCGTCGCGGCACCGATTCCGGCTCCCGCACCCGACACCACCGCGCACTTCATGCACGTTCTCCTAGAGCTTCTGCCGGTAGACCCTGTTGTCCGGCCCGCGCACCACAGTCCACGCGGAGCCGTCCGGACCAGCAGTAGCACCGACGGCGCCGACGAGCGAGTTGCTCCGGAACTCCGGACGGTTGAACCAGCCACCCCAGACACCCGCGGAGGAGTTGATCTGCCAGAGCGTGTAGTCGCCGGCCCGTGCGAACAGGTAGATCCGGTCCTGGAACTCGACCAGGGTCGGGCTGCCGGAGATCACGCCTCCGAGTGACGTCCACTGGCCTCCGCTGACCGGGCGAACCCAGACAGCGTCGGCGGCGGTGCGGACGGCGACCTGGCCGCCGGCGACGCTGGGCCTGCCGTAGATCGGGGCGTCACCGGGGGCACCGAGTGAAGTCCACGAGCCGCTCTTGTAGAGCCAGACCCTGCCGTCCTCGCCTCGGGCCACGATCGTGCCGTCGGCCGAGACCGAAGGGGCGTCGGTGAGCTTGCCGCCCAGCGACTTCCACGAGCTCCAGTGTCCGTTGTGGAGGGTGCGCTGCCAGGCCCGGTCGTCGTTGCCGCGAACCGTGACCTCGACGTCGGAGCCGACGGTGCGGACGGCGGGCTGGCCCTGGATCGCCTTGCCCAGGCTCGACCACTGGCCGCCGCGCAGCATCTTCAGCTCGCCGCCCGTGCTGCGGCTGAACACCAGCGCTTCGTCGCCGACCCGTGCGATCGCGGGTGAGGCGGTGGCGTTGGAGCCGATGGCCTCACCGGGGACGAGGTCCGTGCCGCGCAGCTTGAGCATCGCGGTGCCGTGCGGAGGAACCGTCACCGTGTACTTGTCGGTCGTCGTGCCGCGGTCGACGCGGGCCCGCAGGTCACGCACCGAAACGTTGCCCTTGAGGCCGGCCTGGGCGACGTTCACCGTCATCTCGGCGGGCACGTCACGGCGGTTGAGCAGCACGACCGAGCGCTCGCCCTTGCGGGACAACACCTTGCTGTAAACATCGGTGTCACCGGTCGAGGCGACCCGGACGCCCTGGACGGCGAGCGGGTCCTGGTTGACCGCGAGGATCTCGGGGTTCTTGAGCGTGTTCACCATCGACGGCGGCAGCGTGCGCGGGTCGGAACCGACGATCAACGGCGAGGACATCTGCGCCCACATCGCGAACTGCGAGGTCGACTCCTCCTCGTTGAGCTCGTAGGTGCCCTGCTGCGTCCTGCGCATCGGGATCAGGTAGTCCGGGTCGTTGTAGTGGCCGGGGCCGTTCGACTCGGGGTGCGCGGCGTTGCGGTCCATGTTGCGCAGCACGTCGCGCCAGATGCCCTCGTACGGCGTGCCGAACGCGATGTCGGTGCTGGTGCGCCACGAGTCGCCGGCGAGCGGGCCGAACGTGTACGAGATGTCGGCGGTCTGGTCGGGCTCGTGCGGAACGCCCCACTCGCCGGTGACCGGGTTGCAGATGTTGAGGATCATCGGCCGGCCTGCTTTGGCGAGAGCCTTGCTGAAGTCCGTGAACGCCTGCGCGGGCTTGAGGTTCGCGAAGATGCCGCACAGGAAGTCGACCTTCACGGCGTCGAACTTCCAGTCAGCGAACCGCTTCGCGTCCTTCTCGTAGTAACCGCCGCCGCTGCCGACCGCGCAGTTCTTGCCGTCGGACGGGCCCGCGTCGGTGTAGATGCCCGCCTTGAGGCCCTGGGCGTGCAGGTCCTCGACCAGCTTCGGGAGGCCGCCGGGAAACTTCGCCGGATCCTCGACCAGGTTGCCCCTGGCGTCACGCGGGGTCGGCGCGGTCCAGCCGCCGTCGATCCACACGATCTTGTACCCGGCGTCGCGCATCCCGCTGCTCACCAGGAAGTCGGCGACACCGCGCACGTCCTTCTCGGTCGGCGCGCCCAGGCCGTAGTACGTGTTCCAGCCCATGTACGGGGTTTTGGCGACACCGCTGTCGTAGTAGGTGGGCGCTCCTTGGTCATCACCTGCGTGAGCGGGTGCCGCCACCAGCGACATCAAGGCGATGGCCAACGCGACTCTGCGAACCGGCATGCCCGTGAGCCTCCCCCGCGCCTGTTACAGGTGTCAAGAATAATTCGTAATTTATGTGTAGTAGGCTGGCGGGCGTGAGCTACCGCTACGAGATCACCCAGGCAGTCGTGCGGCAGGGCGTCATCGCGATCGTTCGCACCGCGTCCGCCGCCACCGCCGTCGAGGCCTCCGTTCCGTTGCTGGACGCGGGTCTCACGTCCCTCGAGCTGCCGTTGACGAACCCCGGTGCGCTGGAGGCGATCCGGCAACTGCGCGCGGACTACCCGTCGGCGGTCATCGGCGCCGGTTCCGTGCTGGACGAGACCTCCGCCGTCGCCGCGGTGCATGCCGGGGCGCAGTTCCTGGTGGCGCCCAACCTGAACGTGGCCGTGATCCAGGCCGGGCATCGGTACGGCGCCGCCGTTCTTCCCGGCGCCGGGTCGGTTTCCGAGGTCGTGCAGGCGTTGGAGGCCGGGGCGGACGCGGTGAAGGTGTTCCCCGCGCCGACGCCCCAGTGGGTGCGCGACGTGCTCGCCGTGCTGCCCTACGCGCCGCTCGTGCCCACCGGTGGCGTCGCGCCGGCCGATGTCCCGGCGTGGCTGGAGGCCGGGGCGGTGGCGTGCGGGGTCGGGTCGGCCCTCGCCCGCACGCCGATCGACGAGATCAAGGCGCTACTGCGGCGCTGACCAGCGTTCGATGATCCGGGTGGCGTCGGACGGGGAGATCGGCACGAACTCACCGTCGCACCGGCCCCTGCTCCAGTCCTCCTGGAGGTAGCTGTCCCGCCACCCCGCACCGGGCAAGTACCGCTTTTCCCCGCCGTAGAGCCCTGTGGGAGTGCGGATCGTTCGCAACAGACCGTCCGGATCGTTCAACGAACCGCCGTCCAGCCACGCCAGGTAGCGTACTTGCCGTTGTCCGGATCGTTCTCGGCCATGCGTTTGCGGTGGAGGTCCTGAAGGTGCTCGGCCTCGACTGACGAGATCCGGCGCACCGAATGGTGGCCCCGTTCGCGCGACGTGCCGGACGGGCACCACAAGAGCCACTGGTGGTACACCTCGTCGTGCGTGACCCCGGCCGGATCGATCCACCGGCGACACAGGACGGGGCCGCGCCCGTCGTTCTTCTCCAGCACGGCGAAGTACCCCACCGACGTCATGAAATGCTCCGCGGCCTGTTCGGTGATGGGCTCGAACCGGCCGTCGATCTTTCCCCGATGCCAGTCGTCGCGCAGGTCGCTCCCCTGCCACCCCGAGCCGGGCGTGCAGCTCTCCTCCCGCTCATACCCGCTGTGGCCGATCCAGTTCCTGATCACGGCAGCCGGCTCGGTGACGGTCCAACCCTCGTCCACCCAGGCGAAGTAGGCGTACACGGGCCCGTTCTCACGGGGGTGGAGCAGCTGAGCGCGGTACCGCTCCAGAAACCGCCCAGCGTCCTCCTCCGGGATCCGCCGCACGACGGCCGTTCCCGGCTCACGCAGCGCGCCCGACGGTTGCCAGGAACTCCCGTGGACGTAGATCTCGTCCAGCGTGGTCCCGCTCTCGTCCGGCCGGCGACGACACAACTCTTTCCCCACGGCGAAGTACTCCACGTGAACCCCCAGCTCAGGGTTCAGCCTACCGGCTTCAGCACCACCAGGTCAGAGTCGTTCGTGGCGGTCCACCGGAACGGCAGCCCGACATGGGTCAGGTGCGCCGCCGAGTAGACCTGGCCGTCATCGTCCACGTAGGACTCGCCGGTCAGACCCCTCAGCTTCACCCGCGAGAACTGGCCGGGCACCATCGGGACCCCGGTCAGCGAGCCCGTGTTCCAGGCCAGCACGACGATCCGGTCCTCACCGGAGTACTGGATCGCGTCGTTCAGCAGGTGCGCTTCGCCGTTGTGCACGACGTCGCGGACGTCCTTGTAGAGGATGACCAGCGCTGCGGCCTCCTCGCGTTCGTCAGCCGACCACTGCCGCAGATCCGCGCCGATGCCGAGCACACCGGCCATGGCCAGGACGAACCGGAACTTCAGCGAACGCGGGCGCGTGTCGAAGAAGCCGGGGGCGTCCGTGACCCACGACGACATCAGGTGCGGCGCGTGCATGTGCAGGAAGCCGTGCTGGATCTTCAACCGGTCGAGCGGGGCGGTGTTGTCGCTGGGCCACACCACGTCCACCTTGCCGGTGGTCGCGAGGTCCGTCCGGCCGCCGCCGCCCGCGCAGCCCTCGACCAGCACGTGCGGGTGGTTCTCGCGCAGGTGGTCGAGCACGCGCCAGTAGTTGCGGACGTGAGCGTCGTCCTGGTCGAGAGGGCGTTCGGTGGCGGGGCGGTTCATGTCCCACTTCAGGTAGCTGATCCGGTGGGCGGTCAGCAACCTGTCCAAAGTGGATGTCACGAACTCGAAGACCTCGGGCAGGCCCAGGTTGAGCAGCATCTGATTGCGGATCAGCGTGGGCTCGCGGCCCTCGGCGCGGTAGACCCAGTCCGGGTGCTCGGCGTAGAGCCGCGACTTCGGGCTCACGGCCTCCGGTTCGACCCACAGGCCGAACTCCAGGCCCATCCCGCGCACGTCCTCGACGAACGCGCCGAAGTCCGGCGACTCCGGGTACCAGTCGCCGAGGCCGCCGGTGTCGTCGTGGCGGCCGGTGAACCAGCCGTCGTCGACCACGAACAGCTCGACGCCCAGGTCGGCGGCGATGCGGGCCAGTTCGAGCTGCTTCGGCAGCTCGACCTCGAAGCCCGTCGCCTCCCAGGAGTTGTAGAGCACGGGCTTGCGGGCAGGCCTGGAACGCAGCCGGTCGTAGGCGTGCCAGACGCGGGCCAGGCCGTCCGCCGAGTACGCCAGCGCCAGTTCCGGGGTCGTGAACGTCTCCCCCGGTTCAATCACGACCGGGCCGAGCATTCCGGCGCGCACGCGCGTGAGTCCGGACGGCTCGACCTCGGCCGTGATCTCCCAGGAACCGGACCACGCCAGCGACACGCCCCACGTGTCGTCCACGGACAACCAGGGCGCGTAGTTGTGCCCGGGAACGCCGTAGGAGCTGCCGATTCGGAACCCGCCCGCGGGCAGGGAAACGTGGTCCAGCTGGAACTCGCGAGCCCACTCGCCGTGCAGAAAGGACAGTCGGGGCTCCCGGACGGGCAGGCACACCCCCGCCGATCCGATCCTGGTGAGACGGACCGGTTCGTCTCGCAGGTTGGCCACCTCGACCCACCGCGACAGCACGTCGACGGTCGGTTCGGGCCGGTAGCAGAGCACCGTTCGGAGGCCGGCCACTTCGTCGACGAAAGCCAGGCGCAGCACGTCCTCTTCCTGGGAGGCGCCCTCGAACGTGAACCACGAGTCGCCGTCCAGTTCGAGGTCGGCGCCGGTGAACGGACGCTCGCCGCGCGGCGCGTACTCGATCGGCGCCGCGTCGGCCTCGGTGATGAAGTGGATGTCGCCGAGGTTCTTCAACGGCGACGGGCCGGTCTCGACGCCGTGCGGGCCCCAGGCCACGAGCTCGGCCCAGCGGCCGCCCGGTTCGACGGCCACCGTGTAGGAGGTGGTGGCCATCCGGAGGGTCCACTGGCTCTGAACCGCGGTCATTTGACTGCTCCCACAGCGAGTCCGGAGATGAAGTGCCGCTGGAACCGCAGGAACACCGCCACGGTCGGGATCGCCGCGATCACCGACCCTGCCGCGATCACGTTCCAGTTGGAGACGTACTGGCCCTGCAACGCGAGCAGTGCGGGGGTCACCGGCATCACGGCGGAGGACCGCAGCACGGTGATCGCCCACAGCAGGTCGTTGAAGATCCAGGTGAACGCCAGCGCGGCCAAGGCGGCCAGTGCGGGCCTGGTCATCGGCAGCACGATCCGCCAGAAGATCTGCACGGGACCGGCACCGTCGATGGTGGCGGCCTCCTGCACCTCGTTCGGCATGGCGCGCATGAAGCCCTGCAGCACGAACGTGTAGAAGCCGAGCCCGAAGCCGACCTGCACCACGATCAGCGCGAACAACGTGTCGTGGATGCCGAGCAGCTCGGTCAGCTTCGACACCGGCACCAACAGGATCTGCGGAGGCAGCAGGTTGCCCGCGAGCATCAGCAGGATGATCGAGCGCCGGCCGGGAATCTCGAAGCGGCTCAACGCGTACGCCGCCGCCGCGCTCAGTGCGAGCGAGAGGAACACCGTCGGCACCGTGACGAGGACGCTGTTCCACATGGCGCCCGCGCCGCCGTTGGTCCACGCGTCGGCGAACCCGGCGAACGTGAACGACCGGGGCACCGACGCGAGGCCGTTGGCGGCGATGTCGTCGAAGCTTCGGACCGCCGTGACGAGCACGGCGACGATCGGCAGCAGCCAGAGCACGGAGATCGTGCCCGCCACGGCGTGGAAGACGCGGCCAGAAGAGGTGCTACTCGACATCTCAGTTCTCCCGGAACGCGCGGACGAGGTAGGTCACGATCACGCCGAACGCCAGCACGAAGATGACGACGGCGAGCGCGCTCGCGTAACCGAGCTTGAGCGACTGGAACGCGGTCGAGTACATGTAGGTGCTGAGCAGCTCGGACGAGTGGTAGGGACCGCCGCGCGTCATCGACCACACCACGTCGAACGACCGCAGCGAGTCGATCACGATCACCGACAGCACCACCGAGTTGACCGAACCGAGCTGCGGCCAGGTGATGTGCCGGAACCTCTGCCAGGCCGTGGCACCGTCCAAAGTGGCCGCCTCGTACAGCCCGGGGTCGATGCCCTTGAGGCCCGCCAGGTACAGCACCATCACGTAGCCGACCTGCCGCCACAGCGCCGGCACCAGCGCCGCGTAGAGCGCCGTGTCCGGGTCGGCCAGCGGGCTGCTGTCGAAGATCCCGCCCGGCTGGTAGAGCACCTGCCAGATCAGCGAGGTGGCGACCAGCGAGAACACCACCGGCACGAACAGCGCGGCCCGGTAGACGCCGACGCCGCGGCGTTCCTTCTGCAGCAGCACGGCCATGCCGAGGCCGCCGACCGCGGACAGCCCGCCGAAGAGCACGAGCCAGATCGCGGTGTTGGTGACGGCGGTGTGGAAGACCGGGTCGTCGATCATCCTGGCGTAGTTGCCGAGCCCGACGAACCGGGGCGGCGAGACGCCGTCCCAGTTCGTCAGCGCGAGCCAGAACCCTTGCAGCGCGGGCCAGAAGACCCAGAACCCCTCCACGAGCAACGGGACGAGCACGAACAACAGCAGGATCGGAGGGACTCGGGTGAAGCTTCTGGTCATGCTGGTCATGTCAGGACGACCACACCTGCTCGGCGGCCTTCTGCCACGTCGTCAGGATCGTGTCCAGCTGGTCGGGCTGCTGGAGGAACTTGATCAGCGCGGCGTCCGCGGTGGGCTGCAGGGCGTCGCTGGAGTCGCGGTTGAAGAACTGGGTGATCTCCGCGGCCTCCTTGAGGTGCTGGCGACCCTTCGTGACGAGGGGCGTGCCGGAGTCCTTGGCGTTCGGGTGCGTCGGCAGGACCGTGCCGGACGAGGCCTTGATGTAGGCCTCCTGGCCCTCCGCCGTCGCCGCGTAGGTCAGGAACTCCTTCAGTTCCTTGACGTGCGGTGACTTGGCGCTCGCGAAGAAGCCGTCGGTCGGGCCCTCCTCCGCCAGCGGCACGGCCGGGTCGATGATCGGGAACCGGAAGAAGTCGATGTCGTCGATCGCGTCCTTCGGTGCCGCGTCGGCGAAGAACGCCCCGGTGAGCAGCATGCCCGTGCGGCCTTGAAGCATCGCGGTCGTGGCTTCCTGGAAGCCGATCGCGGTGCCGTTGGGGTCGGTGTAGGGCAGGACTTCGCGCCACGGCGTGAAGATGGCCTTCACCTTGGGGTCGTCGAACTTCTGCTTGCCCGCGAGGAGTTCGCGGTGGAACCCTGCTCCGTTGACGCGGATGTTGAAGTAGTCGAACCAGCTCGACGCGGTCCACGGCGAGTCCGATCCCGCGCCCATGCCGAGCGGGATCACCCCCTTGCCCTGCAACGTCCTGCACAGGTCGACGAACTCGGTCCAGGTCTTCGGCGAGGTGACGCCCCACTTGACGAAGTTGGACTTGCGGTAGAAGAAGCCCCACCAGTAGTACGTCGTCGGCACGAACACCCTGCCGCTCAACGTCTTGAACGACTGCGGGTAGTCGCCCATGGTCTGCCAGACGTCGCTGATGTCGAGCAGCAGCCCCTTTTCCTCGTACCCCTTGAGCAGTGCGCCGGGGTACCAGGTGAAGAGGTCGGGAGGGTTGGCTGAGGTGAGGTAGCTCGGGAGCTGGGTCCGGAAAGTCTCGGAGGCCACGGTGTTGACCGAGGCCTGCGCGCCTTTCCTGTCGTTGAACGCCTTCACCAGTGCGTCGATCGCCGCTTTGGCAGCAGGCGCCGAGAGGTTCGACTGGATCGTGGCCGTGCCCGCGGCCTGGGTGACGGGGCCGGAGGACGCCGAGGTGGCGCAGGAAGCCGTGCCGCTGACCAGCAACCCGGCTCCCGCGGCAGCGGTGACGCGGAGGAAGTGACGCCTGTCCATGGCGGACAGATTGCGCGCAGGTCATGATCATGTCAAGAATAATTCATAATTTATGATGTGCCGTATGCTCTGACCTCATGAGCGAGAAGCGGCTTCGTGGCGTGCACGGCCAGACCGTCGAGGCGCTGGCGGGCCGGATCCTGGCCGGCGAGATCGGCGAGGGCGACACCCTCGACCTCCCGGCACTGCGCGAGGAACTCGACGTGTCGCTGACCGCGCTGCGCGAGGCCCTGAAGGTGCTGTCCGCCAAGGGCATGATCGACGCGAGGCAGAAGCGCGGCACGTTCGTGCAGCCGCGCTCGTCGTGGAACCTGCTCGACACCGACGTGATGCGCTGGCAGACCCAGGCCACCAACACCGACCACAGCCTGTTCGACGAACTCACCGAGATGCGCGTGATCGTCGAGCCCGCCGCCGCCCGCCTGGCCGCAGAACGCGCCTCGGCCGCCGACATCGAGGCCCTGGGTGGAGCCGTGGACCGGATGGCGTCCGCGCGCGACCTCGCCGCGACCGTCCGGGCAGACCTCGAGTTCCACCGGCTGCTGATGGCGGCCACGCACAACGCGTTCCTCACCCAGGTCGAGCGGATCATCGCGATCGGGTTGGCGGAGCGGGACAAGCTCGTGCACGGGAGCGTGGACGACGATCCCGTGCCGTCGCACCGCGCTGTACTGGACGCGATCTCGGCCCGTGATCCCGACGCCGCCTACGAGGCCATGCGGGCGCTGGTCGACAAGTCCGGGGCAGACCTCGACCGGCTGCGTTGAGCGGCGGCCGCCCCGGTCGCCCGTGAGCGGTTCGACGACGACCAGACGCTCCACCTTATGGCCAATTGGTATGTACCACTTGGCGTGATCCCCGCTTACGGTTTGCGCGCAATCACCCTGCGTGCAAGGAGCGGACATGAACCGCAAGCTCATCGCCGCCGCCACAGCGGCGGTCACAGCGGCCGGGCTGACCATCGCGGTGGCGCTGACATCCAGCGCCACCGCGGCCGACACGGCTGACCCTGCCCTGCTGGTCGCGATGGCCCGAGACCTCGGCATCTCCTCGGAGCAGGCGCGTGAACGCCTCGACGCCGAGAAGGTCGCGGGCCAGACCGACGCCGCGCTGAAGTCGCGTCTCGGCCCGGCGTACGCCGGGTCCTGGCTGGACAGCACCGGCCACACCCTCACAGTCGCGGTCACCGACCCGGCGCTGGCGAACGCGGTGCGCTCGCGCGGCGCCGTCGTCACCGCGGCGAAGCACAGTGCGTCCGCTCTGGACAGCGCGAAGATCAAGCTGGACGCCAAGGCCACCACCGCACCCGACGCCGTCCCCGGCTGGTACGTCGACGTGCGCACCAACAAGATCGTCGTGCTCGCCCGCGCCGGCGGCGAGACGCAGGCCAGGGCGTGGACGGCCGAGGCAGGCCTGCGCGGCGACATGGTCGCCTTCGAGGCCAGCACGGAGAACCCGAAGCCGCTGATCGACGTCGTCGGCGGCAACGCCTACGGCCTCCCCGGCGGCGGCCGCTGCTCCATCGGCTTCCCCGTCGAGGGCGGCTTCGTCACCGCGGGCCACTGCGGAGCCGCGGGCGGCCGCACCTCCAACCCCGGCGGCACCATCCAGGGCAGCAGCTTCCCCGGCAACGACTACGCCTGGGTCCGCACCGACGCGGGCAACACCCCGCGCGCCCTGGTCAACCGCTACCCGGGCACCGTTCCGGTCGCGGGTTCCCAGGAGGCCCCGGTCGGCTCTTCGGTCTGCCGCTCCGGCTCCACCACCGGCTGGCGCTGCGGCACCATCCAGCAGAAGAACGCCTCGGTCACCTACCCCGAGGGCACCATCACCGGCCTGACCCGCACCAACGCCTGCGCCGAG
The DNA here is from genome assembly GCF_044765805.1 of Lentzea sp. NPDC102401. Classification (NCBI taxonomy): domain Bacteria; kingdom Bacillati; phylum Actinomycetota; class Actinomycetes; order Pseudonocardiales; family Pseudonocardiaceae; genus Lentzea; species Lentzea sp. NPDC102401. Next base: position 318,944 of record NZ_JBIWKS010000005.1, read on the forward strand.
CCCGGCGACTCCGGCGGCTCGTGGCTGACCGGCGACCAGGCCCAGGGCGTCACCTCCGGCGGGTCCGGCAACTGCCAGAGCGGCGGCACCATCTACTTCCAGCCGGTGACCGAGATCCTGCAGGCCTACAACCTGCGCCTGATGACCTCCGCCGGCCCGACCACGACCACCCCGCCGACCAGCACGACCACGACCACGCCCCCCGGCGGTGGCGGCTCGTGGGCTCCGTACACCAACTACGGCGACGGCGCCGAGGTCACCTACGGCGGCGCGTCCTACCGCATCATCCAGCCACACACGTCCGTCCCCGGATGGGAGCCGCCGAACACCCCTGCCCTCTGGCAGCGACTCTGACGGCAACACCCTCCTCCACCCGTCCCCCGGCGGCTGCCGCCGCCGGGGGGCGGCTTCTGGTCTGCCTGGTCGAGAGTTCTTGATCGATACGACACCTTCGGGCCACCCGCAGTAGTTGTGAAAGACTTTCATGTCCGTCACCATCGGGACTCATGCGCCTGATCACGCTCGCCGCCGCCGTCGCGCTGACGATCTCGGTCGCCACCCCGGCGGTCGCGGCCCCCTCCGCCCCGAAGATCGCCACCTACAACGTGTTCATGCTGTCGCGGAACCTCTACCCGAACTGGGGACAGGTCGCCCGCGCCGACCTGATCGACAGCACCGGCGTGCTGAACGGCCAGGACGTCGTCGTGCTCAACGAGGCCTTCGACAACGCCGCCTCGGACCGGCTGCTGGCGAACCTGCGCGACACCTACCCGCACCAGACGCCGGTACTGGGCCGCAGCAAGGCCGGGTGGGACGTGACGAGCGGCAGGTACAGCGACTCGACGCCGGAGGACGGCGGTGTCGCGGTGCTGAGCCGGTGGCCGATCACCACGCGGGTCCAGCACGTCTACCGGGACGGCTGCGGCGCGGACTGGTTCTCCAACAAGGGGTTCGCGTATGTGCGGATCGAGGCGCCGACCGGGCCGTTGCACGTCATCGGGACGCACATGCAGGCCGAGGACTCGACCTGCACCAGCGCGCCGGGCGGCTACCGGGCGAAGCAGCGGGCCGAGATCAAGGCGTTCCTGGCCGCGCGGAACATCCCCGCGGCCGAGCCCGTGTACGTGGCGGGTGACATGAACGTGATCAAGGCGAGCACCGAGTTCCCGCAGATGGTCGCCGACCTGGGTGCGCAGACACCTGAGGTGGGTGGGCACCCGTTCTCGTGGGACTGCGCGGACAACAGCGTCTGCCGCGACCAGTACGGGCCCGAGTACGCGTCGGAGCATCTCGACTACGTGCTGACGATCCAGGGACCTTTGCTGCGCAACGAGACCCGGCGCGTGAAGAGTCCTGAGTGGTCGATCTGGTCGTGGGGGCGCAAGTACACCTTCAACGACCTGTCCGACCACTATCCCGTGTTCGCTGGCTGAGCGGCGGCGCGACGGTCAAGCCGAGTTCGGGCATTCCCAGCCAGTCCAGGGTGGCGCCCGACTCGGCCAGCTTGATCCGCACGGCGTGAACGCTGAGCAACAGGGCTTGCACCGAGTCGACGCCGTACGCGGCAGCGACCTCGTCGTCGCCGATCTGATGTGGACACTCCCAGTCGCCGTTGTCGCTCAACGGGTCCGGGCGCGGAGCACCGAACCGGATCACCACCTCGAAGGATGATCCGTCCGGTGCCTTGCCCTCGATCTGCCGTTCGGCGATGACTGTGCCCAGGTCCATGGAAGTCAGCCTAGTGCGCTCACCAACCTGCGCGCCTGCACGACGGACTTGCTGGAGCCCTTGCGGGCCGCCACCTCCGCGAGGCCGTCGACGGTGCCGCCCGGCTTGAGTTGCTGGGCCAGTTCGACCGCGAGCTCGACCAGGTCCGCGACCCTGTTGTGCGACCAGGCCTTCGGGAGCGCGGTCGTCAGCAGGTTCCAGATCTGGGCCGCGGCGCCGGACCGGGCCGTGTCGCGCAGGCACGGGACCACGCGGTTCAGCGCGAGGTCACCGCATTCCAGCAGCAGGCCGACGATCTCGCCCAGTGCCTTGCCGTCGAACTGGTCGCGGGCGGCGAGGATCAGCAACGCGTCGACGGCGTGGGCGCGGCCGACCGTCGCCTCGGCACCGAGTCCGTACGCGAGCGCCAGGTGCGTGGCGACGCCGATCGGGCCCTGCGTCTCGGCGAGTGCCGGGAGCAACGCGTTCGACTCGGCGGCGGTTTGATCAAAGGTAGCGGCGCAGCAGGTCCTCCTCGGTCTCCCTGCGCACGATCGGCCTCGCGACTCCGTCCTTGACGGCGATGATCGGCGGCCGGCACACCTGGTTGTAGTTCGAGGCCAGCGCGTGGTGGTAGGCGCCCGTGGCGGGGACGGCGAGCAGGTCGCCCGCGTGCACGTCGTGGGGCAGCAACACGTTCTCGGCCAGCACGTCGCCGGCCTCGCAGTGCCTGCCGACGACCGTCACCGGCCTGGGTTTGCCGCCGCGACCGACCAGGCGGACCGCGTACTTGGCGCCGTACAGGGCAGGGCGCGGGTTGTCGCTCATGCCGCCGTCCACGGCCACGAACGTCCGAGCTGAGGTTTTGACCGCGCACACCCGGTACAGGGTCACACCGGCGTTCGCGACGATCGACCGTCCGGGCTCGACGAGCACGCGCGGCGGTGGCACGCGGTGAAGCGTGCACTCGTAGTTGAGGGCGCCGGTGATCCGGTGCGCGAACCCCGCGAGGTCGAACTCCTCGTCCCCCTGCAGGTACGGGGCGCAGAAGCCGCCGCCGAGGTCGAGCTGTTCGATCCTGGTGCCGCAGGACGCGATGAGGCCGACCATCCGCCGCACGGTCTCCTCGTAGCTCGCGACGTGCCTGACCTGCGAACCGATGTGACAGTGCAGGCCCACGAGTTTCAGCGACGGCTGCTCGACGACCCGCAGGATCGCTTCCAGGGCGGCGCCCGACGCCAGCGAGAAACCGAACTTCTGGTCCTCGACACCGGTCGCGATCTTGGCGTGCGTGTGGGCGTCGACGCCGGGCGTCACCCGGATCATGACCTCCTGGCCGTGCGTCGCCAACGCACCCAGCTGGGCGATCTCGTCGAGCGAGTCGACGACGATCCGCGAGACTCCGTACTCCAGCGCGGCTTTCAGGTCCTCGGCGGTCTTCACGTTGCCGTGCATGATGATCCGCTGCGCCGGAAAGCCCGCCGCCTTGGCCAGCGCGAGTTCCCCTGCCGAGGACACGTCGAGGGACAGGCCTTCCTGCGCCATCCACCGGTAGACCTCGGGGCAGGGCAACGACTTGCCCGCGAACACGACCTCCGCTCGCGGCAGGGCGTTGCGGAAGGCCTGTGCCCTGGCCCGGACCGTCCGTTCGTCCAGGACCTGGCACGGGGTGCCGAACCGGGCCGCGAGCTGCGTGGCCGGGAATCCACCGATGACCAGGTCCTGGCCGGCGAGGTGCGTGCCGTCCGGCCAGAGACCGTCTTCCAGCACCGGTTCGGTGGCGCATCCGATGCTGGGCAACAACTCGGCGAGTGTCATGCGTCCAGCACACGCCTGGCGGCGGTCCGTGCCCAGATCCCGGACGAGACCCTGACACGGGTGGCCGCCACCTTGACGCGATCCTGACGATCACGGTGGCGGGGACCACATCAGTGCACGCAACACCCCATCGTCGCCCGCACCTCGACCGGTTCCCGCGCGGCGGCCTCGATCTCCCGGAGGATTCGCGCTCGGTCGGCCGGGCCGAGGTAACGGCCTCGGCTGACGACGGCGTGCACGCGGCTGACGTTCGTGATGTCCCGCAACGGGTCCGCGTCCAGCACGACCAGGTCCGCCTGCTTGCCGGGCGTGGCCGTGCCCGTCTCGTGCTCCAGGCCGAGGCAGCGCGCGGCCTCGCTGGTGGCCGACCGGAGGGCCTGGCCCGGTGTGAGTCCGGCCCGCACCAGGAGCACGAGTTCGTCGTGCAGGGAGAAGCCGGGGAAGACGTAGGCGAACCCCGCGTCCGTGCCCGCGACGACGCCGACCCCTGCCTCGTGCATCTCTCGCAGCAAACGCATGCGGGCGTCGCCGAACTTCAGCAGTTCCGCGACCTGCTCGGGCGTGCGCGCCGGACGACCGGACATGATCGTCTGCCATTGCGCGCGCAACGCCACCGGGACGTAGCGCATCCGTTCGAGGGCCACCGGGTCGTTCGCGATGGTCTCGGGTGAGCGGGACATGTTCCGTTCGACGAAGAGCGTCGGCGACTGCCAGGTGCCCCGCTCGACCATGGCCGCGAACAGCTTGCGGGCTCGGGCCGGTGAGTGGGTGGCGACGGCGGCCCGTTCGATGCGACCTCCGTGCCGTCCCCACCAGTTCGGGTCGGCCGGGTCGTCGGGCATGGCGCGGAGCTGGGCGTAGAGGTCGTCGGCGTTGTCCGAAGTGGACGTGAACAGGTTGTACATGTGTTCGTGGGTGTGCTGCGCGAGCGCGTCCTGCACCGGCACGCGGGCGGGAACGTGGCCTGCGAAGGGGATCCGCAGCCTGCGAGCCTCCGCGGCGATGGCGGCGTAGCACTCCGGGGACAGGAACGAGTACACCTTGACGAAGTCCGCTCCCCCGTCCTTGGCCCTGCGCACGGCGGCGCGGGCCTCCTGCGGGGTGCGGACGATGTCCGCACCGGGCCAGATGGAACCGGGGCCGTCGACGATCGCGCTGGCGATCACCATGCGGGGTCCGAGGATCTCGCCGGACTCGATGCGGCGACGGGTGTCGTGCGTTTCGGACTGGCCCCACATCTCGCGGATGCCCGTAACGCCTTGGACGACGTGCAGCGGTGCGACGGTGTTCTCCAGGAACGTCGCGTGGGTGTGCATGTCCCACAGGCCGGGGATCACGTACTTCCCGGCCACGTCGATCACCCGCACGCCACGCGGGACGTCACGGTGGCGGCCGGCGGCCAGAATCCGGTCGCCGGCCAGCACGATGGTCGCGTCCCGGACGGGCGCGCGGCCGGTGCCGTCGATGAGCGTCGCTCCACGCAGCACGGTCACGCCGGTCGCCGCCATCGCGGGTTGCCCCACGGCACCCAGCGCGACCGCTCCGAGTGCGCCCTTCCCCAGCCAGGACAGCACGTCCCGGCGCGCCAGATCCCCCACCGCTCCACCTTCCCCCGAAGTCCGCTGCCGTCCAAGCTAGCGACTTCGGGGAGGTGGAGCAGTAGGGCTGGCCATAGGTTCTACGGCCGGGTCCACACCGCCACGTAGTCGACCAGCATCGGCCTGCCCGGCGTGGTCTGCGCGGTCGGCGTCGCCCGTCCCGCCACGCCGTTCGGGAACGCGCCGCCCATCGCCACGTTCAGCAGGATGAAGTAGCCCTGGTGCGAGGTCATGTTGTTCCACGACGTGGCGTCCATCTGGTTCTGCCGCACGACGTGGAACTGCTGGCCGTCGACGTACCACCGCAGCTGGTTCGGGCTGACCGAGCGGTCCCACTCGAAGCGGTAGGTGTGGAACGCCGACTGGCAGGTGCTGCCGGGGCAGGCGCGGGACGCGCCGAGGCCGTTCGTCTCGTTGCACGGGCCGCCGGGGTTGACGCCGCAGTGCAGCACGCCCCAGACGCTGTTGATGCCGTTGACGTTCTCCATCACGTCGAACTCACCGATGCCCGGCCAGTTCCAGTAGTTGCCGCGGTACGGCGAGCCCAGCGCCCAGAACGCCGGCCAGTAGCCCAACGCGGCCGCGCCGGTCACGTTCGGCATCTGGATGCGGCCCTCGATGCGCAGGATGCCGCCAGCCGGTGCCTTGAAGTTCGAACGACGGGTCTCGATGCGGGCCGAAGTCCATTCGCCGTTCGCCGCGCGCAACGGGGTGATGCGCAGGTTGCCGCCGCCGTCGAGAGCCAGGTTGGCGCGGTCGTTGGTGTAGCGCTGGATCTCGCCGGTGCCCCAGTTTCCGGGGCCGCCGGGGTAGCCGTGCCCGGTGTCGACGATCCAGTTGGTGCCGTTCGGCGCGGTGTTGTTCGCGCCGGTGAAGTCGTCCGACCAGGCGAGAGACCAGCCTGTCGGGGTCGGTGGAACCGCTGCCTGCGCGGTGCCGGAGAGCGGGAGGACGAGTACCAGTCCCAGCAGGGCGCGCGTGAGTTTTCGAGCCACGATGATGACCTCTCTGTCACGATCGCACGGCAGCGGAGTTCCATGGAAGCGCTCTCACGCCCGCCCGTCAACCTCGAGGCGGTATCCCATTCCGGGCTCAGTGATCAGGTGCCGCGGGTGAGCCGGATCGTCCTCCAGCTTGCGCCGCAACTGGGCGAAGTAGACACGCAGGTACTGGGACTCGTTGACGTGCATCGGCCCCCATACCTCCTGCAACAGCTGTTTCTGCGACACGAGCCGGCCGGGGTTGCGCGCCAGGATCTCGACCAGGCCCCACTCGGTCGGCGTCAGATGCACCTCACGGCCGTCGCGGCGGACCTTCTTCACCGCCAGGTCCACGACGAACGACGACGTCTCGACCACCGGATCGCCCGCCTCCCGGGCGAGGTTGCGGCGCACGGCCGCGCGCAACCGGGCCAGCAGCTCGTCCATCCCGAACGGCTTGGTGACGTAGTCGTCGGCGCCCGCGTCCAGGGCCTCGACCTTGGCCGACGAGTCGGTGCGCGCGGACAGCACGATGATCGGGATCGTGGACCAGCCGCGCAGACCGGCGATCACGTCCACGCCGTCGATGTCGGGCAGGCCGAGGTCGAGCACGACCACGTCCGGCTTGCCCTCGACGGCCACGCCGAGCGCGGATTTGCCGTCGTAGGCCGTCATCACGTCGTATCCGCGCGCGCTGAGGTTGATCCTCAACGCCCGCACGATCTGCGGTTCGTCGTCCACTACCAGCACTGACGTCATCCGGAAGCCTCCTCGTAGGCGGGCAGGGAAATGACCACGGTCAGGCCGCCGCCCGGGGTGTCCTCGGCGCTGATCTCGCCGCCCATGGCCGCGGTGAAGCCCTTCGCGACGCTCAGGCCGAGCCCGACGCCCGGTGTGGCCGAGCGGTCTCCGAGGCGTTGGAACGGCGCGAACACCTTGTGTCCCGCCTTCTTCGGCAGTCCGGGGCCGTGGTCGACGATCCGCAGTTCGACGGAGGAACCGTGCGCGCTGGCCCGGACAGCCACCTCGGATCCGCCGTGCCGCACCGCGTTGTCCACGACGTTCGCCACCACTCGCTCCAGCAGCCCGAGGTCCGCGAGCACCGGTGGCAGGTGCTCGTCCACCACGACGGAGACGGCGTGCCGTTCGTCGAGACCGGCCAACGCCCGCGCCACCGCCTCGTAGTAGCTGACGGGCCGCAGCACCGGCTCCACCGACCCGGTGGCGAGCCGCGAGGAGTCCAGCAGGTTGTCCACCAGGCCGGTCAACCGGTCCGCGGACTCCTCCACAGTCGCCATCAGCTCCGACACGTCCTCAGTGGACAGTGGCAGCGACTCGTCGCGCAGGCTGCCGATCGCGGCCTTGATCGACGTCAGCGGTGTGCGGAGGTCGTGCCCCACCGCCGACAGCAGTGCCGTGCGCAGTTCCGAGGTCTCGACCTTGCGGTGCGCGTCACGCGTCTCGTCGGCCATTCGCTGCTGCCGCAACGCCATCAACGCCTGCCCGGCGGCCGCCTCCAGCACGCGCTGGTCGCTCGCGGGCAACACCCGGCCGCGGAGTGCCAGGTGGATGTCGGACGTCACCATCACGTCCGCGTCGGCGTCATCCGGTTCGTCGCACGGCCGCGGTCCCACGCATGCGACGCGTTCCCAGCCGCCGCCACGGCGTTCGAGCAGCGCTACCGACTCCAGACCGAAGTTCTCCCGGATCTTCTCCAGCAGCCGCGCCAGCGGATAGGGCGACGTGAGCACGGTGCGGGAGTAGGAAGCGAGCAACGCGGCCTCGGTCCGGGCCCGTGCGCCCTGCTCCCCCAGCCGTGCCGCCCGGTCGACGGTCAGCGCCACGACCGTCGCGACGATCACCATGGCTGCCAGCGTGATCACGTTCTCCGGCGACCGCACGGCCAGGCTGTAGTAGGGCTCGGTGAAGAAGAAGTTCAGCAGCCCGGCGCCGAGGACCGCGCAGAACAGCGCGGGACCCAGCCCGCCCGCGATCGCCACCACGCACGTGACCAGCAGGAACGCCACCAGATCGGTCGAGAGGTCCAGCTCGTCGCGCCACAGCATGCCGAGCCCCGTGACGGCGGCCGGCAGCACGAGCGACAGGCCCCAGCCGATCAGACGTCGTTTCAACGACAACGGGTCGGTGGTGACCTTCCACCGCAGACCGCGCCGCGACTCGTCGTGCGTGACCATGTGCACGTCGATCGCGCCGGACTCCTGCACGACGGCCGCGCCGATGCCCTCGTCGAACGCTCGCGCGACCCGTGACCTGCGCGAAGTCCCGAGCACGAGCTGGGTGGCGTTGACGCCGCGGGCGAACTCCAGCAACGCCGTCGGCACGTCGTCGCCGACGACCGAGTGGAAAGTAGCGCCGACGTCCTCGGTGATCTTGCGGGACCGGGCGATGTGCTCGGGCGTCGCGCCGGACAGCCCGTCGCCACGCATCACGTGCACCACGAGGAGTTCCGCGCCCGCCCGCACCGCGATCCTGCGTGCCCGGCGGATCAGCGTCTCGCTCTCCGGCCCACCGGTGATCGAGGCGACGACCCGTTCCCTGGTCTCCCAGGTGTCGGTGATCTCCTTCTCGCTGCGGTAGCGCTGCAACGCGACGTCGACCTGGTCCGCCACCCACAGCAACGCCAGTTCGCGCAACGCCGTCAGGTTGCCGAGCCGGAAGTAGTTGCCCAGTGCGGCATCGATCCGGTGCGCCGGATAAATGTTGCCGTGCGCCAAACGCCTGCGCAACGCCTCGGGCGTGAGGTCGATCAGCTCGACCTGCTCGGCGCGGCGGACCACCTCGTCCGGCACCGTCTCCCGTTGCCGCACACCGGTGATCCGTTCCACGACGTCGTTCAACGACTCCAGGTGCTGGACGTTGACCGTGGACAGGACGTCGATGCCCGCTTCGAGCAGTTCCTCGACGTCCTGCCACCGCTTCTCGTTGCGCGAGCCCGGCGCGTTGGTGTGCGCGAGCTCGTCGATCACCGCGACCTCGGGCTTGCGCGCCAGGATCGCGTCGACGTCCATCTCCTCGACTTCGAGGTCGCGGTGCCGGATCACCCTGCGCGGCAGCACTTCCAGGTCCTTGAGCAGGGAAGCGGTCTTGTCGCGGCCGTGGGTCTCCACGAGTCCGACGACCACCTCCGTGCCGCGCTCCCGGCGCCGGTGGGCCTCGCCGAGCATGGCGAAGGTCTTGCCGACGCCGGGAGCGGCGCCGAGGTAGATCCTCAGCTCTCCCCGGCGACCGTCAACTGGCGCTGTCGATGGCACGGTTCAGCGCAGTCACGTTGACGGTGGTGGTGAAGGTGCCGTGAGTGTTGGCGGCGACCAGCTCACGCACCTTCTCCACCGGCAGCCCGGACGCGCGCGCCACGCGGGGCACCTGCAACGCCGCGTACTCCGGGCTGATGTGCGGGTCGAGGCCGGAAGCCGACGCCGTGACGGCGTCCTGCGGAACCTGGCTCTCGGGCACGCCTTCGCGTTGCGCGATCTCGGTCCTGCGCTCGGCGACGACCAAGGTGTAGTCCTCGTTCAGCTCGCCCTTGTTCGACCCGCCGGACGCGGGCAACGTGGCCGCGGACGGACGTGGCACGAAGTACTGGTCCCCTTCGCGGGTGACGGCGACCAGCGTCGTGTCGGTGGCCTCCGCGTTGGCGTGCAGGCCGGGGAGCCGCGACACACCCCACACCGACAGCGGGTAGAGCACCCCGAGGAGCACCGTGAGTGCGAGCAGGATCCGCAGACCCGCCCACGACTGCTTCAGAAAGTTGTCCATTGGTTCAGCCGATCCCGGGAATGAGTCGCACGAGCAGGTCGATCAGCCAGATCCCGGCGAACGGCGTCACGACGCCGCCCAGGCCGTAGATCAGCAGGTTGCGCCGCAGCAGCGCCGACGCGCTGGACGGCCGGTAGCGCACGCCCTTCAGCGCCAGCGGGATCAGCGCCACGATGATCAGCGCGTTGAAGATCACCGCCGACAGGATCGCGGACTGGGGCGTGGCCAGGTGCATGATGTTCAGCTTGTCCAGCGCCGGGTAGATCGCCGCGAACATCGCCGGCAGGATCGCGAAGTACTTCGCGAGGTCGTTCGCCACGGAGAACGTCGTCAGCGCACCGCGGGTGATCAGCAACTGCTTGCCGATCTCCACGATCTCGATGAGCTTGGTCGGGTCCGAGTCGAGGTCGACCATGTTGCCGGCCTCCTTCGCGGCCGACGTGCCGGTGTTCATCGCGACGCCCACGTCCGCCTGGGCCAGTGCGGGCGCGTCGTTCGTGCCGTCACCGGTCATCGCGACCAGGCGCCCGCCCTCCTGTTCCTTGCGGATCAGGGCCATCTTGTCCTCGGGCTTGGCCTCGGCGAGGAAGTCGTCCACACCGGCCTCGGACGCGATGGCCTTGGCGGTCAACGGGTTGTCGCCGGTGACCATGACCGTGCGGATGCCCATCGCGCGCAGCTCGGCGAAGCGTTCCTTCATGCCGGGCTTCACGACGTCGGACAGCCTGATGACGCCGAGGACCCGGCCGTTCTCCGCCACGACGAGCGGAGTGCCGCCCTGACCGCTGATCTCGTCCACGATCTCGCGGGCCGTGTCGGTCAGCTCGAACGCGGACGCGGCGCCCTTGCGGATGCTGCGGTCGCCGAGGTCGATGCCGGACATGCGGGTCTGCGCGGTGAACGGCACGAACTCGCCGGTCCTCTCGTGCTCACTGGCCGGTTGGCCGCCCGCGAGTTCGAGGATGCTGCGGCCTTCCGGGGTGTCGTCGGCCAGGCTCGCCAGCCGGGCGGCCGCCACGAGCGTCTCGTGGGAGGTCGGACCGACCGGGATGAACTCGGTCGCGCGCCGGTTGCCCCAGGTGATCGTGCCGGTCTTGTCGAGCAGCAACGTGTCGATGTCGCCCGCTGCCTCGACCGCCTTGCCGGACGTCGCGAGGACGTTGCGCTGCACCAGCCGGTCCATGCCCGCGATGCCGATCGCACTGAGAAGCGCGCCGATCGTCGTGGGGATCAGGCAGACCAGCAACGCGGTCAGCACGACCACCGACTGCTCGCCGCCGGAGTAGATCGCGAACGGCTGCAGCGCCACCACCGCGAGCACGAAGATGATCGTCAGCGTGGACAGCAGGATCGTCAGCGCGATCTCGTTCGGCGTCTTCTGCCGTTCCGCGCCTTCGACCAACGCGATCATGCGGTCCACGAAGGACTCGCCGGGCTTCGTCGTGATCCTGACGACGATCCGGTCCGACAGCACGGTCGTGCCGCCCGTGACCGCGCACCGGTCGCCGCCGGACTCGCGGATGACGGGCGCGGACTCGCCGGTGATCGCCGACTCGTCGACGGTCGCGATGCCCTCGACCACGTCACCGTCGCCGGGGATGACCTCGCCGGCCTCCACGACCACCAGGTCGCCGATCTTGAGCTCGGTACCGGCCACGACGTCGCCGTTGAGCATGCGGGCGACGGCATCCTTCTTGGTCCTGCGCAGCGAGTCTGCCTGTGCCTTGCCGCGCCCTTCCGCGACGGCCTCGGCGAGGTTCGCGAACAGCACGGTGAACCACAGCCACAGCGCCACCGCGACGGTGAACACGCTCGGGTCGGTCGCCGCGAACACGGTGACCAGCAGCGACCCCACCCAGACCACGAACATGACGGGGCTGCGCAACTGGTGGCGCGGGTGGAGCTTGCGCAACGCCTCCGGGATCGCCGCGGCGATGCTGGGCTTGGCAGGTGTCTTCTCCTGTGCCACAGCCGGTTTCTGAAGGGTGGTGGTCACAGCAGTGCCTCCGCGATGGGACCGAGGGCGAGAGCGGGAACGAACGTCAGCGCGGCGACCAGGACGATCGCGCCGGTCAGCAGCGTCGCGAACAACGGCCCGGTGGTGGGCAGCGTGCCCGCCGTCACCGGCACCTTCTTCTGCGCCGCAAGGGATCCGGCGAGCGCCAGCACCGCGACGATCGGGATGAACCGGCCGAACAGCATGCACAGGCCGAGCGACGACTGGAACCAGTCGTTCGTCACGGTGATGCCGGCGAAAGCCGACCCGTTGTTGTTCGACGCCGACGCGTAGGCGTAGAGGATCTCCGACAGCCCGTGCTCTCCCGGGTTGTTCAGCGCGCCTTGGGTGCTCGGCAGGATCGCGGCGATGCCCGCGCCGATCAGCAGCACGGTCGGCATCGCGAGGATCGACACCGCGGCGGCCGTGACCTCCTTGCGCCCCAGCTTCTTGCCCAGGTACTCGGGCGTGCGGCCGACCATCAGGCCCGCCAGGAACATCGCGATGATCGCCATCACCAGGATGCTGTAGAGCCCGGTGCCGACACCGCCCGGCGTCATCTCGCCGAACAGCATGTTCAGCATCGCCGCGCCGCCGCCGAGCCCCGTGTAGCTGTCGTGCAACGAGTTGACCGCGCCGGTCGACGTGCCCGTCGTGGAGTTGGCGAACAGCGCGCTGGCCGGGATGCCGAACCGGAGTTCCTTGCCCTCCAGGGGCCGTAGGCCGTTCGCCTCCGCGGCCCAGATGATCCCGAGCATGGCCGTCCAGATGACGCCCATGACGCCGAGCAGGACGTACCCCTGCTTCTTGTTGCCGACCAGCTGACCGAACGTGCGGGTGAGCGCCACCGGGATCATCAGGAGCAGGAAGATCTCGATCAGGTTCGACCACTCGTTCGGGTTCTCGAACGGGTGCGACGAGTTCGCGTTGAGCACACCGCCACCGTTGGTGCCGAGCTCCTTGATTGCCTCCTGGGACGCCACCGGCGCGTTCGCGATCGCTTGGCCGTCAACGTCCACACCGGACTTGAGGCTCATCGTGACGCCCGTGATCACCAACACGATCGCCGCGATGAACGCGATCGGCAGCAGGATCCGGATCGTGCCGCGGACGAGGTCGACCCAGAAGTTGCCGAGCCGGTCGGTCTGGCTGCGCACGAAACCGCGGACCAGGGCGACGGCGACCGCCAGACCGACCGCGGCCGACACGAAGTTCTGCACCGTCAGACCGATCATCTGGACCGTGTGACCCATGACGGCTTCCGGCACGTACGACTGCCAGTTCGTGTTCGTCACGAAGCTGATCGCCGTGTTGAACGCCATGCCCTCCGGCACGTTGCCGCGGTCGAAGTTGAACGGCAGCACGGACTGGATCCGCTGGATCACGTACAGGAACACGATGCCGACGAACGAGAAGCCCAGCACGCCGTACGCGTAGGTGCTCCACTTCTGCTCGGCGTCCGGGTTGATCCGCGCGAACCGGTAGATGGCCTTCTCGGCTCTTGAGTGGCTCTTCGCGGTGAACACGCGGGCCATGTAGTCGCCGAGGGGCCGGTACACGACCGCGAGGGCCGCGACGAGGATGCCGACCTGCAGGAGGCCGGCCACGAGAGGTGACATCAGAACTTCTCCGGCCTGACGAGTGCGATGAACAGGTAGACGATCAGCGCGAGCGCGATCACACCGGCGACGGCGTTCGCGACGAGTCCCGTGCTCACAACTTCTCCAGTCCACGCACCGTCAGGCCCAGCACGACGAAACTCCCGATCAGCAGCAACGCGTAGGCCAGGTCGGCCATGACGCCGCTCCCTTCAACGACAAAGGATTCTTGATGACGCTCGGAAGCGTGCATCACGAAATGCCTGATCAGGGGGTGCCTGACAGCGTCCTTACGGGGTCGGGCCCGGCTTTTACGCGTTCTTGAGGCCGGGGAGACCTGGGTCTCATCCGATAGGGCCTGTGGCGGTCACGATGTGTGAGAACGTCGATGCCATGACGCGCGCGGAAACGCTCGGCGAAGTCGCCGATCTGCTGCCTTCCCGAGGCCTGGTCGGGGTCGACGGGGTCGACGGCGCGGGCAAGACGACGTTCTGCGACGACCTGGCTCAGGTGCTGCGCTCCAGGGGCCGCGAGGTGGTGCGCGCATCCGTGGACGACTTCCACCACCCGCGCGCGATTCGCTGGCAGCGCGGGCGGGCGTCACCGGAAGGGTTCTTCCTGGACAGCTACGACTACGAGCGCTTCACCGGCCTCCTGCTCGCGCCGTTCGCGGCCGGGCAGCCGTTCCGGCGGGCGAGTCACGACCTGGAGACCGACGAGTACGTGGACGCGTCGGCCGAGGTCGCGCCGCCGTCCGCGCTCCTGCTGGTGGACGGCATCTTCCTGCACCGCGACGAGCTCGTGCGGCACTGGGACTTCTCGGTGTTCCTGGACGTCGGCTTCGCGGTGTCGGTGGCGCGGATGGCCGTGCGCGACGGCAGCCCGCCCGATCCGGACGACCCCCGCAACCGCCGCTACGTCGAGGGGCAGCGCCTGTACCTGGCGCAGTGCGACCCGGTGGCGCGGGCGAGGCTGCTGATCGACCACCGGGACGTGATATCCACTCGCGCGTGATCAACCCTGTGAGCCGCAACGAGACGTGGCACCGCCCTGCCAGAGGCGGCCATCCGGACCCCTTGAAGATGCTCGGGTACGTCTGGCCTGTCGTCGAGGAGTTGCGGAGCAGGCCTCGCGAGGACTGGCCCAGTCCGGACGCGTTGACGGAAGCCCTGGTGGAGCTGGCGGAGTGGTTCGAGGAGTGCGGCTGGGACGACTTCGCGTTGCGGACGCACCACGAGGTGCTGGAGTTCCGCCGGGAGGCCGGTGACGCCGAGAAGCTGCGGCGCGTCCTGACGTTGATGCGCGACAACCTCATGCGGCAGGAGCGGTATGAGGAGGCGCTGGAGGTCACGCAGGAGGAACTGCCGCTGGCGCTGCTCCTGGCCGTGCCGGGTCACAGCAGCACGGGGATCGCCAACACGGCCAGGTACTGGGTCACCAACCTCCTCGGCAGGCTCGGCAGGCACGCCGAAGCCGCAGAGAACGCCCGCGAGGCCGTCGCCGAGCTAGACGGCCAGGAGTTGGTACCGCACCGGCTGCCGGGCTACGACCTCGCGCACGCGTGGCTGGAGTACGCGCACCGTCTCGCGACGATCGGCGACTACGAGCAGGCGGCGGAGTGGACCGCGCTCAGCGCGGCGTTCTGGCGGCACCGCGGTCCGGGTCGGAACATCAACGGCCACGCCGCTTTCGAGGAGCTCGGCCTTCTGCAGGTGCGCCTGGGCCGGTTCGAGGAGGCACGCGTGTCCGCCGACGAGGCCGTGGCCGTTCTGCGGGAGCACGCGGAGGAAGAGGGCGACCGGCAGTCGCTCGACGACCTCGCCGGAGGACTCCACAACCACGCCAACCGCCTGCGCGACCTGGGTTTCCTCGCCGAGGCGCTGGAGGCCGCCCAGGAGTCGGCCGACCGTTACCGCGAGATGCTCGCGGCCACCGAAGGCCGTGCCATGGTGATGAGGGCGGAGCTGCGGCTCTCGGTCGCGCTCGTCAGTCTGGGCAGCAGGCTGCACGACGCCAGCAGGCTCGACGAGTCGCTGGCCGCCAGCGACGAGGCCATCTCCCTCGCGACCAAGCACGAGGACCGCGAGCTCGGCCGCCAGACGCTCGCGCGTGCGTGGAACAACCGGGCGAGCCTCCTGATCACGCGCCGCTCGTGCGCCGAAGCCGCGGAGGCCGCCGCGAAGAGCATCGAGCTGTACCAGACGGCGGACGGCAAAGCCATGGCGCGCAACACCTTCGCGCTGGCCTCGGCGCACGCGGGCGATCTCGACCTCGCGCTGGAGGCGTCACTCCGGTCGGTGGCCCACTACCGGGAACAGCACGCCCGCGACCCGTACGAGTACGGCTACCTGCTGGCCGACGCGCTGTGCGACCACGCGCTGATCCGCGGCCTGCGCTCGGAACATGCCGAGGCCGGGGCGGCGATCAGCGAATCCCTTGCGGCGTACGAGGAACTCGCCGCGCACAACCCCGGCCGCTACCGGCGTGAACTGGACCGAGCCCGGTCGGTCGCCACCCGGATCTAGAGGTTCTTCGCGAAGAACTCGGTGACCCGCTCGACGACCTGGGGCACGTACCTGTCGTACAGGTCGACGTGCGTCGCGCCGTCGACCCAGTGGAACTCCTTGGGGCCGCCCGCTTTCTGGTAGGCCTCCACGCTCATCCACGACGTGACCGCCTCGCGCCCGGCCACCAGCAGCAAGGGCCGCGGCGCGATCAGGTCGACGGCGCGGAACGCGTCGAACGCGGCGATCCTGCCGACGCTGCTCCACGTCACCGTCTTGGCTGAGCGCGGGTGCTCACCACGCGGTGTGCAGTAGTACTCCCAGCCCTCGTACGAGTGCGGGCCACCGGCGCGGGCCTGCTCACCGGTCTCCGGGAACAGCGTGAAGCCGCCGTCCCGCACCTGGTCCAGCATCCCCTGCAGCACGGCGGGATCCTGGGTGCCGTCGGCGCCGAACCGGAACTGGCGGGCGATGTCGGCCAGGCTGACGGTGGCGATCGCCCTGATCCGGTGATCGGTCCCGGCGGCCGCCACCCCGTACCCGCCGGACGCGCAGATGCCGAGCACGCCCACGCGTTCGTCCTCCTCGCCGAGGAACTTCGCGGCCGCACGGATGTCCTCGACCCGTTGGAACGGGTCCTCCAGGCCGCGCGGCTCTCCCGCGCTCTCGCCCTGGTAGGCGGCGTCGAACGCCAACGCGAGAAAGCCCTGTTCAGCGAGCTGCTGTGCGTACAGTCCCGCGGTCTGCTCCTTGACGCCGGTGCCGGGGTGCCCGACGACGATCGCTCCGCGCGGAGCGCCTTCCGGCCGGTGGAGGTGGCCGGCGATCTCGAGTCCGTTGCTGGGGAAGGTCACGTTGTCCATGTCCACCACGGTCGTCCCGCGAGACCGGCACAACCAGGGACGCCCCAGCCTATGCACACCAGTACCAGGCACACGTCCCCGCAAACACGGACACTGGAGGCATGACCGACCTGGGCGACTTCCTCCGCACCCGCCGTGCCGCGGCCGACCCGCGACGCGCGGGCTTCCCCGACGACGGCAGGACCCGCCGCGTCCCGGGGCTGCGCCGCGAGGAACTGGCCCAGCTCGCGCACGTGAGCGTCGACTACGTCGTCCGGCTGGAACAGGGCCGCACCAACCGGGTGTCCCGCACCGTCCTCGACGCACTGGCCGACGCGCTCCAGCTGGCCGCGGACGAACGCGACTACCTGTTCACGCTCGCCGATGTCGCCCCTGCCAGGCAGGACGCCGCTCCTGAGGTCGCCGGGCGGTTGCAGCAGCTGCTGGACGGCATGCCGGACATCCCGGCGATGGTCCTGCACCGCCGCATGGACGTTCTCGCCTGGAACAGCGCGGCGTCCGCGCTTCTGACGGACTTCGGCGCTCTGCCCGCGCCGGAACGCAACCTGATCCGGCTGACGTTCCTCGACCCGGCGTTCCGCGCTCTGTACGGCGACTGGGAACGCTCGGCGCAGGAATGTGTTGCGGTGCTTCGGATGGAGGCGGGCCGCACCCCGCACGATCGCGCGCTCGCGTCGCTGGTGGGCGAACTGAGCGTGAAGGACCTGGACTTCCGCACGTGGTGGGCGACGCATCAGGTGCGCGGGCCGCGTCAGCTCGTGAAGACCTACCACCACCCGGTGGCCGGCACGCTGACCCTCGACGTGCAGCAGTTCACCGTGGACACTCATCCCGACCAGCTGCTCGTCGCGTACACCGCGGCGAACGACGCGTCACGGGAGGGCCTGCGCTTCCTTCTGCTGTCGGCGCAGGCCCTCCCGTCAGATCACTTGCCGGCGCGGTAGGCCGTCCAGGCGCTCTGCATGCGGGTGTTCTGACCAGGGGTGAACTGGTTGTAGCAGTCGTCGAAGGAGTAGTCCATGTAGTTGTGGATCGGGTCCAGGCCCGTCCGCGAGCAGGAGTCGCGGCCTTCCGGGCAGCCCGAGGTGGAGCTGGTCTGCGCCGGGGTGTCCGCGACCTCGTCGTTGGTCGCGGTGCAGCCGCCCTGGAAGGTGTGCCAGAGGCCCATCCAGTGGCCGACCTCGTGCGTCACGGTCTTGCCGAGGTTGAAGTTGACCTCGGAGCCGCCGGGAACGGTGGCGTAGTCGACGACGACGCCGTCCATCTTCGGGTCGCCCTTGTACCAGCTCGGGAACGTCGCGAAGCCGAAGCCGTCGATGTCGGTGAACCAGATGTTGAGCGTCGCGGCCGTGCCGACGCGGGTCTGGGTCTTCATCTGACGCTCGGTGCCGGCGTTGTCCGCGCCACCGTTGAACCAGGTGTTGTTCGTGTAGCGCTTGGTCTGCTGCAGCACGAACTTGAAGCCCGTCTTCGCCGCCGCGCTCGACTCCACGCCCGCGAAGCCGTCGTTGAGGACCTTGAGCTGCTTGGTGAGGGTGGCGTCGGTGATCGCGCCCTTGCCCGCCGAGGTGGTCACGACGTGGAAGACCACGTTGATCGTGCCGCCCGCCAGCGCGCTGAACTCGCCGAGCGAGTTGTTCTTGGAGATCTTCGCGCGCAGGTCCGCGTTCATCTGGGCGGCCTGGGCGTCGGAGATCTCGTTGCGGTCGTGGCCGGTGCTGCCGGGCCTGCCGCGAGCAGCCGAGTGCTCGTCAGCGTGCGTGTCGACGCACTCGGCCGAACCGACGGCGGTCGCGGCAGGGGTGCCGCCGAGCAGGGTGATCGCGCCGGCGGCGAGCAGACCGGCGGCGAACGCCGGCAGCACGCGCATTCTCGTGAGAGACATTGAACTTTCCTCCATGCAGGGTGGAGGAATAGTGACTCACGCACGGTCCTTTGTGGATCTTGACGTATTCACACAGTACGAACGTCGTGAGCCGGAAGGCCGCTCCACCACCGTGCGTAACGTTTGTACACCTGCGGTTCGCGATCACCGAGGAGCTTGCGCAGTGCCGCGGCCTCCTCCGCCAGTCCGGCCCATTGTTCCTCGTCAAGGGCGTGGAACGCGGTCGCCTCCACGCCTCCGTCCTCGGTGGGACGCCACACTCCGGCCACGTGGCCGTCGACGAGAAGTGTCGGCAGCGTGTCACCGTTGTTTCGGATGACGAGCTTGCGATATTCATTCGGAATGATCCGGCTGCGGTCGGCGTAGGCCAGCAACGTGCTGTCCCACATGGCCATCAGTCGTGGCGGCGCCGGGGTGTCTTCGTCCGGGATTGTCCGATTCGGAATGTCGTAGTGATCGCCGTGCTTCACCAGATCCAGCAACGCCAGCGCTTCCCGGATCGTGGTGCGCGGCAGCATGCTGAACTGGTTCATGTCGAGGACGGTCGCGGGCCCGAACCCGGTGAGGTAGCGCCGCAGCATCTCCGCGACGGCCGCCATCCGTTCGCGGGGCTCGGCCGCCACGGCCAGATAGGACGGCCGCAGCCCGAACGACCACGGCCCGCCCGTCGGCGCGTGCACGAGACCGCCGTAGGTCCGCAGCGCCCACCACACGCCGGGCTCACCGACGTCGCCGACGTGCGAGTGCAGCAGTTCCTCGATCTCCGCCTTCTGCCGGGGCGTCGCCGCGAACTCCAGCAGGTGCTCCAGCAGCGCGTCGGCCTGTTCGATCGTGACGTTCATGGCCTTGAACCGCTTGTCGTACAGCCGTGACGCCCTCAGGGCGGGCAGCATCGCGTGGTGGAACACCTCGTGGTCCGCGGCCGTGACCGCGTGCAGGGTGATCCGCATCAGCGATGCCTTGCGGACCACCCCGCTCGCGAACGCCTCGTCCAGATCCGCGGGGTCGAAGCCCTCGATCCGGTTCCACAGCGCGATGTAGGGCGACGCGGGTTCCTGAGCCTGGATCGCCACGACCCGGTCCACGGCCGTCAGCAGGTCAACCGGTTCGCGCCCCCGCAGCATCTGCCGGTCGAGCGTGGCGCGGTTGAGCTGACGAGCCGTGAAGGTCATGCCGGGAATCCTGACTCACCGCAGCTTCGACGGCCACCAGATTCGCCCGCCGATGTCGACCGACAGCGCCGGCACGAGCAAGGACCGCACCAGTAACGTGTCCAGCAGGACGCCGAACGCCACGATGAACGCGATCTGCGTCAGGAACAGGATCGGCAGCACGGCCAGCGCCGCGAACGTGGCCGCCAGCACCACACCCGCCGACGTGATCACGCCACCGGTCAGGCTGAGACCCCTGAGCGTGCCCTCGACCGTGCCGAGCTGCTGGGTCTCCTCGCGGACGCGGGTCATCAGGAAGATGTTGTAGTCGATGCCCAGCGCCACGAGGAACACGAACCCGAACAACGGCACCACGGGATCGGCGCCGGGGAAGTCGAAGACGTGGTTGAACACCAGCGCCGAGACGCCCATCGTGGCCGCGAACGACAGCACGACGGTCGCGATCAGCAGCAACGGCGCCAGCAACGACCGCAGCAGCAGGGCCAGGATCAGGAAGATCACGAGCAGCACGATCGGGATGATCAGCGCCCGGTCGTGCTCGGACGTCGTCCTGGTGTCGAGCAACGTCGCCGTCGGCCCGCCCACCTTCGTTCCGTCGATGCCGTCCACGGCCGCACGAAGCCGTTGCACGGTCTCGACCGCGGCATCGGAGTCCGGCGCGTCCTTCAGCGTGGCCTCGATGCGCACGAGCCCGTCGGCCGTTCCGGAGGGCCGCACGTCCGCGACACCGTCCACCTTGGACTTCTGCACGACCTCGGCCGTGCTGCTCTCGGCGGTGATGATCACGGTCGGTGAGCCGGTGCCGCCGGGGAAGTGCCGCGACAGCACCTCCTGGCCCGCAACGGATTCGACCGGCGTCAGGAACACGTCGGACTGCGCGGTGCCGGACGCCTTGAGCTGCGGCAGGAACGCGGCGCCCGCGAGCAGCACGAGCGACGTGACGATCCAGATCGCGCGAGGCCTGCGCCGCACCAGGTTCGCGACGCGGCCCCAGAGCCCGCTGGTCTCGGGGTGCTTCGAGCCGAACTTCGGTGCGAACGGCCAGAAGGCGCCACGTCCGAGCAGGGCCAGCGTCGCGGGCAGGAACGTCATCGTGGTCAGCAGCGCGGCGCCGATGCCGATGGCCGCGACCGGGCCGAGGCCCTTGTTCGAGTCGAGGTCGCTGAACAGCAGGCACAGCACGCCCAGGATGACCGTGCCGGCCGAGGCCGCGATGGGTTCGATCGTGCCGCGCCAGGCCGTGCGGATGGACTCGTACTTGTCCTGCGTGTCACGCAGTTGCTCGCGGAACCTCGACACCAGCAGCAACGCGTAGTCCGTCGCGGCGCCGAAGACCAGGATCGAGAGAATGCCCTGGCTTTGGCCGTTCAACGCCAGCACGTCGTTCTTCGCGAGCAGGTACACGACGAAGCTGGCCAGGCCGAGCGCGAACACCGCCGACACCAGCACGACGAGCGGCAGCAGCGGACTTCGGTAGACCACCAGCAGGATCAACGCGACCACGGCGCCCGCGACGATCAGCAGCAGTCCGTCGATCCCGCCGAACGCCTCGACGAGGTCCGCTACCTGCGCGGCCGGGCCCGTGACCAGCACCGTCAGCCCTTGGGGAGCGCTGCGTGTGCCGTCTCGCAGCTCGAAGACCGAGTCCTTGACGTCCTTCGCCGGGTCGAGCAGCACGACGACCTGCGCGGCCTGGTCGTCGTTCGGCGAGGGGATCACCGGGGACGCCTGGAAGCCCTTCACCTCGTCGGCGAGGTAGCGCTTGTCCTCTTCGGTCAGTCCGCCGGACCGTTCGATCACGACGATCGCCGGGATCGCGTTCTCGCGCTGGAACTTCTTCTGCAGCTCGGCGACCTGGGTGGACTCGGCCGAGTTGGGCAGGAACGCACTGCTGTCGTTCTCCGCGACCTCCGACAGCTTGCCCGCATACGGTCCGGTGAAGCCGCCCAGGGCCAGCCAGACGACGAGCAGGACGCCGGCAAGGACTCGCATCAGATATTCCTTCGATCGTCAAAAGTTTCGATGACCGAAATAGTAAGCTGTGATCGTGAGCGATGCAACCGACTACGACCTGAGCATGATGGTGCGCGCGCTGGTGATGGAGTCGAACAGGTTCCTGGAGATCTTCAGCGCGGCCCACGAGTTGCATCCCACGGACATGACAGCGCTGAACCTCATCATGACCGAACCGATGACACCCGGCACGCTGGCGAAGGCGCTGAACCTCAGCGCGTCGGCGACGACGTCCGTGCTGGACCGGCTGGAGAAGGCCGGTCACCTGACGCGCGAGCGCGATCCGGACGACCGTCGCCGGGTCGAGCTCCAGGTGCTCGACCGGGCGACGGCGCTGGCGGCGACGTTCTTCCAGCCGCTGGCCCGCGAGTACGCCGCGGTGTGGGGCGAGATGAGCGACGCGGACCGTCAGGTCGTCGCCCGTTTCCTGGTGGCGACGGCCGAGGCGACGGCCCGCGTGCGCAGGGCGGTCAGCTGAGTCTTCCCGGCGGCAGCGTGCGCCCGCAGACCAGCAGCAACAGGTCCTGGGCCAGTCCCCTGACCGGTTTCCCCTCGCCGAACGTCCAGTCCATGTCGGTGGCCTCCAGGCGTTTGCCGTCGAGGTCCGCGCCGAAGTACTTGACGTTGCTGGGCTTCATGCCGTCCAGGACGATTTTCAACCGTTCGTGCGGGACTTCGCGGTCGACGCCCAGCGCGGTCGTGATGTCGAGGCCGTGGATGACGTCGTGGGAGAGCGCGCCCGCGGGACCGCTGCCGGGTGGCGTCCACGGGTGGTCGATGTTGTTCTTCAAAGCGTCGAGCAGGTCGCTTGTCGGTAGCCGGGCGTCCTTGCGGGCCATGCGGTCGGAGGCGTGGTTGAAGCGGCCGGCCGACTTCAGGATCTCCAGAACCACTCGCTTGCCCGAGGAGTGGAACGGCAGTGTCGTGTGCGCGACGACGTGCTTCACCGTCCAGCCTTCGCACAGGCTGGGCGCGTTCCACTGCTCCTCGGTGAGGCCGCTCAGAAACTCGGCCTGATCACGTCGTTCCGCCGCCACCGCGGCGCGGATGTCTGCTGTCATGGTCGTAATTACGTTCCGGCCGACGAGAACTCATCGGTCATCCGGCTTGAGGACCACGACATGAACCGCAAGGCCATCATCTTCCACGGCACCGGCGCCCATCCGGACGTCGTGTGGCTCCCCTGGCTCCGCGATCAGCTGACCAAGCGCGGGTACACCGTGGAGGCGCCGCACTACCCCACTCTCAACGTCGAGCCGATCGCCACTTTCCTGCCGAAGGTGCTGGCCGGTCACACCTTCGACGAGGACACCGTCCTGATCGGCCACTCCGGCGGAGCCGCCCTGCTGCTCGCCGTCCTCCAGCACATCGACACGCCGGTCAGCAAGGCAGTTCTCGTCGCCGGCTACTCCACCAAGCCCAACACCAACGACGAGCCCGTCCTTCAGGACGACTACGACTGGGCCGCGATCAGGGCACACGTCCGCGACCTCTACTTCATCAACTCCCGCAACGACCCCTACGGCTGCGACGACCTCCGGGGCCGCGCGATGTTCGAGCGGGCGGGCGGCACCCAGATCGTCCGCGACGACGGCCACTTCGGCGACGAGAACCAGTCCTACCCCACGTTCGACCTGGTCGACCGCCTCATCGACTAGGGTTCTTCGCGTGATCGAGGCGCTGGAGCCGTTCCGGGTCGAGCTGACCGGCTACTGCTACCGCATGCTCGGCTCCGGCTTCGAGGCCGAGGACGCCGCGCAGGAAACGCTCCTGCGCGCATGGAAGGCGCACGAGAGCTACGACTCGTCACGCGCGTCGCTGCGGACCTGGCTCTACCGCATCGCCACGAACATCTGCATCGACATGCAGCGCAGCGCCCAGCGGCGCGCCCTGGCCGTCGGCCTCGGACCAGCGGGCGGGGACATCGGCGCCCCGTTGCTGGAGAACGCCTTCGTGCAGCCCGTGCCGGACGCGCTGGTGCTGCCGGAGGACCAGGCGATTCGCCGCGAGACCGTCCGGCTGGCGTTCGTGGCCGCGTTGCAACACCTGCCACCGCGTCAGCGCGCCGTGCTGATCCTGCGTGATGTGCTGGCGTGGCAGGCTTCCGAGGTCGCCTCGCTGCTGGACATCTCGGTGGCGGCGGCGAACAGCGCTTTGCAACGGGCGCGGGCGACGTTACCGGTCGTCGACGCCGGTGAGCCGTTCACTCCTTCCGATCCCGTGCAGAAGTCGCTGCTGAGCCGGTACTGCGAGGCGTTCGAGCGGCACGACGTGAAGACCCTGGTGGCTTTGCTGCACGAGGACGCGACGATGTCGATGCCGCCGTTCAACTGGTGGCTGCGCGGGCGTGGGCCGATCTCGGTGGCTTTGAGCGATCCCGAGGCTGCCTGCGCCGGCGCGTGGCTGGTGCCGGTGCGGGCCAACGGGTCGCCCGCGTACTGGCAGATGCGGCCGGGGATGGATCGGCCGTTCGGGCTGGTGTTCCTCGACGTGCGGGATGGGCTGGTCACCGGCAGCACGACGTTCCTGAACGTGGAGGAGTTGCTGCCCTTGTTCGGTTCACCGATGAGTTCCGGGCAGTCGTCCCGTATCCCTGTGGACGACTAGGAGGATTTCATGGCCATCCAGCCCATCATCGTGACACCGGACCTGGACCGGGTACAGGCGTTCTACGAGCAGGTTCTCGGTGCGAGCGAGGTGCATTCGTACCCGCCGGACGGTCCGGTGTTCTACCGGACGCTGAAGATCGGTGACGCGGAACTCGGGCTCGTCTCCGAGCCGGCCGACCTGTCCGCGCCGCCGCGCATCGCGCTGAGCATCGACGTGGCCGACGTCGACGCACTGCTGCCGCTGGTCGAGGGTGCGGGCGGCCGCGTGCAGGGTCCCCCGAACGACATGCCTTGGGGACAACGTGTGGCGCACGTGTTCGACCCGGACGGAAACCCGGTCAACCTGGCCCAGGAGCTCTAGTCTGGCTGACATGATCCGGATCGTGTCGTCGGACGAGGTGCCGTGGGAGGACGTCGAGGCGATCTTCGACGGCTCCGAGCCCGGCAAGTGCCACTGCCAGCGGTACAAGGTGAAGGGCTGGTTCTGGCGCGACTCGACGCACGACGAGCGCGTCGCCGCGCACGAGGAGCAGTCCGCGCGCGGCAGCGGTCTGGTGGCCTATGTGGACGATCAGCCCGCCGCGTGGGTGGCGGTCGAGCCGCGGTGTGACTACGCGAAGCTGCTCGACATGCCCATTCCGTGGAAGGGGCGCACCGAGGACAAGGACGACGACGGCGTGTGGGCCGTGACGTGTTTCGTGGTGCGCAAGGGGTTCCGCAAACAGGGGCTCACCTACGAGCTGGCGGCGGCGACCGTGGAGCACGCGCGCGAGCACGGGGCTCGGGCCGTCGAGGCGTATCCGATGATCGCCGCGCCTGGGCAGAACGTCACGTGGGGCGAGATGCACGTCGGTGCGCGGCAGGTGTTCGAGGAGGCCGGGTTCGTGCAGGTGACGCACCCGACGAAGCGGCGGTTCGTGATGAGGGTGGACTTCTGACGCGGTTCGGCGAGATCGTCATCCGGACCGAGCGGGCCGACCTTCCGGCGCCGGCCGACCTCGCCGAGCTGTCCGAGAGGCCCGCGGAGGTCCCGATGCTGGTGCTGGCGGGCGCGGACGACGGGTGCGTCACGCCCGACAACTACGCCGGCGCCGCCACGGGTCTCGCGCCCGGTTCGCGGGTCGAGATCGTGGCGGGCGGCGGGCACTTCCCGCAGTTAGACAGCACCGACGAGGTCGCGGCGCCGGCCCTTGACTGGCTGGGCTGACTTGCGGATCCGGCCCCACGGCTTGAACACGGACAGGACGTAGGCGAACAGCAGCAGCGTCGGCGCGACCACGACCGGGTGCAGGATGTCGCTCGGGATCACCGCGGCCGGGTCGCCCGCCAGCATCCGCTCGCCGATCCGCGCGGCCTCCGCCACGCCGGGGCGCAGCGCGAACGCGATGAGCAGGGACATGCCGACGTTCAGCACCAGCTTGATCGCGACCCACCAGTACCTGACCAGGCCGTACTTGCTGCCGACGCCGAGCACCACGCCGGAGATCATGCAGACGACGCTGGCGCCGAACATCGGCCAGATCGCGAAGAGGTCGACCGCCTGGATCGCGACGCCCGCGGTGCCGGCGTCCTCAGTGGACAGTGCGATCACGACGAGGATCCCCAGTGCGAGGTCGATGCCGAGCCACGCCGCCGCCGACAGGACGTGCACGAGCAGCACGGCCTTGCGGGCGCGGCCGCTGAGCTTGCGGGTGGTAGCCATTGTTCTCCCTCTCTCGCGGTGTCGAGATCCATGCTCGTCACCAGGAGGGGGCGCATCATCCGCTCACGTTCTGATCTCGCGTACGTCAGATTGCGTACGCCGGCGCTGAGCGGCAGAGCGGATCGTCAGGCCAGGCCGAACTTCTCGGCGTGCACCTGGCCGCGAGGCACGTTCAGCGCCCGGAGTCCGCTCAGCACGGCCGCGGTCATCGCGGGCGGACCGCAGACGTACACGTCGCGAGCCACGACGTCGGGTACCAGCTGCCGCAGGGCACCCGGTTCGAACGGCCGGGCGCCCTGGCCGGTCCGGCCGGTGAGCAGGTGCAGCCGGCCACGGCGGGCGGCGACGAGTTGGCGCAACTCGCCCAGCAGCACGGCCTCGCGCTCGTCGCGCACCCGGTAGAGCACGACGAAGTCGCCCGGGACGTGCTCCTGCAGCAGAGCCCGGATGGGGGTGACACCGACGCCGCCCGCGATCAGCAGCACGCCCGGCCGGGTTCGGTGCAGTGAGGTGAACGCCCCGTACGGACCTTCGACGAACACACGCGTCCCGACCCGCAGGGTTCGCAGGCCCGCGCTGCCCTTGCCGACGGCCTTGGCGGTCAGCCGCAGCGTGCGGCCGTCGGGCTCGGCCGACAGGGAGAACGGGTTCGCCAGCCACCAGTGGCGGTGTCCGGGGAACCGCCAGATGCAGAACTGGCCGGACTTGGCGGCCAGCCGGTCGAGACCCTGTCCGGTCACGTACACCGACACCGCGTCGGGCGACTCCGGCACCACGGCCGCGACCCGGAACTGGTGGCGGGCGTTGACGATCAGCGGCGTCACGATCCGCCCGGCGACCAGCGAACCGAAGGCGAACAGCCACAGCGCCCACCAGTAGACCATCGCGAAGACCGACGA
Source organism: Lentzea sp. NPDC102401 (assembly GCF_044765805.1). Taxonomy (NCBI): domain Bacteria; kingdom Bacillati; phylum Actinomycetota; class Actinomycetes; order Pseudonocardiales; family Pseudonocardiaceae; genus Lentzea; species Lentzea sp. NPDC102401. The sequence continues at coordinate 346,065 of NZ_JBIWKS010000005.1, forward strand.
CTTGAACGTCGTGGTCTCCAGCAACTGGTGCACGAACGCCAGCCCGAGCGCCACGTACAGCAGCAGGTGCAGGCCGTGCCAGGTCTCGTACTGCAGCCGCCGCCGGATCGCCCGCGTCGAAACGACCCCGATCACCAGGATGGTGGTCGCCGCGAGCATGCCCAGCAACGAGGCGGGAACACCCGCCAGCGCGAGGAACGTCCTCCCCATCGACACGTCGTCCAGCGTCGCGTACCCCAGAACGACGATCGTGGCGTGCGTGAGCACCGTCCACAGCAGTGTGAAGCCGACCCACCGGTGCCACACCGTCAGGCGGTCCATGCCGATGCGCCGGTCCAGCCACGGCAGCCGGGCCACCAGCAGCAACTGGAACATCATGATCAGCGCGGCGTGCAGGCCGAAGAACTTGGCGACGGTGAGAACCTCGTTCTTGCCCTTGCCCGCGGTCAGGAACAGGAACTCGACGATCGCCACGTTGACGATGACGAACGCCCACAGCGCCAACCGCGCCTGAGTGACCGGGGCCAGACCGTTGCGGCGTGAGTTCGTCGTCACCTGAGGCCACCTCTCACGGCTATGCGAAGCCGGGACAGTATGGGTTCCAGACGGCTCTAGCCGCCAGGCGTGACGATCCCTCTCTCGTATGCGAACACCACCGCGTGCGTGCGGTCGCGCAGACCGAGTTTGGTCAGCACACGGGAAACATGCGTCTTCACAGTGGTCTCCCCCAGGAACAACGTAGCGGCGATCTCCGCGTTGGACGCGCCCTTGGCCAGTTCCACCAGCACCTCGAACTCGCGGTCGGTGAGCTCGGGCGGCCTCGTGCGTTCCCTTGGGGCCGTGCTGAAGCGGGCGATCACCCGTCGTGTCACTTCGGGCGAGAGCAACGCGTCCCCGCGCGCGACGACCCGCACGGACTCCACGAGGTCTTCCGGCGAGGCGTTCTTCAAGAGGAACCCGCTCGCACCCGCCTGCAGCGCCTCGAAGAGGTAGTCCTCGCGGTCGAACGTGGTCAGGATGACGACTCGGGTGCCGTGACCCGCGGAAAGGATGTGACGGGTGGCTTCGAGGCCGTCCATGCGCGGCATCTGGACGTCCATCAGCACGACGTCGGGGCGCAGCGACGCGACGAGTTCCACGGCCTGGGCGCCGTCGCCCGCCTCGCCCACGACCTCGATGCCGGGCTCGGTGCCGAGGATGACCCGGAATCCGGCGCGGACCAGGTCCTGGTCGTCGGCCAGCACGACTCGCAAACTCACGCCTTCTCCTCCAACACGGTCGGCAGCGACGCACGGACCAGATAGCCCGCATCACGCCGTGGTCCTACTTCCAGCGAACCGCCGTGCACGGCAAGACGTTCGCGCATCCCGACAAGCCCGAAACCCGGACTTGTGGAGACGGCGCGGCCACGGCCGTCGTCGGTGATCTCCAGTTCCAGAGCGCTGTCCAGGAACCGCATCCGCACGTCGACGTGCTGCGCGTCGGCGTGCTTCACCACGTTCGTGAGTGCTTCCTGCACGACGCGATACGCCGACAACGCGACACCGGGTGGCACGTCGCGAGGTGAGCCGTACACGCCGTGCGAGACATCAAGGCCGGCCGCGCGAGCGCTGTCGAACAGTTCCGGCAGGTCGTCCAGGCCGGGCGCCGCCTTCAGGTCGGTCTCCGCGTCCGCCCGCAGCACGCCCAGCAGGCCGCGCAGTTCACTGATCGCGGTGCGGGCGGTCTGTTCGACGGTCTGCAGGGCGTCACGGGCCATGACGGGATCGGAGTCGAGGACGCGGCGCGCGGCACCGGCCTGGATGCCCATGACGGACACGTGGTGCGCCACGACGTCGTGCAGGTCGCGGGCGATGCGCATGCGTTCGGCCGCGATGGCGCCACGGGTGTTCTGCTCCTGCGAGCGGCGCAGTTCCTCCGCCTGGAACTCCAACTGGGCCCGGCGCCGCGCTCCGGACCAGGCCATCTCCCCCACCACGTAGGCGAGCATGAAGAAGAAGATGTTGAACTCCAGTCCGTAGAGGACGGAGGCGAGCACCGGGTCCATCGGTCCGGCGGCGTCCTTGAAGTCGCCTTTGGGACCGAGCAGGGACCGCACGAGGCTGAACCCGAGCCACAGGAACATCGCGCCGATCACGCCGATGCGGGACCAGCGCGCGAGACGGCGGTTCTGTTCCCACGCGCCGACCGTGTAGATCGCCAGGAACAGGATCGCGGAGGGCACGAGGGTGTCGCCGGCGCGGTTCACCTGCGCGGCGATGAACAGGGCCGACACCACGAGCATGACCGCCAGCGGGTAGCGGCGGCGCACGACCAGCGGCAACGACAACGCGAGCACCCAGACGAGTTGCGCGAGCAGACCAGGTGGATCCCGGAAGACGTAGGCGCCCATGCTGTTGACCAGCGTGGTGACCTCGACGGCGCACAGCAGCACGATCACGGCGATGCCGATGTCCCGCCGCCGCTGCGCGGGCGTCGGGCCTGGCCGCCGCCACTCGTTCCACACGGGCTCTTCCACCGGATCAAGGTACCTGGCGCCACTTTCCATCGATAATCGAAGCTGTTCGCCTCCGAGAGTGTTTCGTGCCACAAAATTGGACGAAAGCTGACGCGCTACTCAATACTGCGCCTCACCGCCGACCGAGATCATCTGCGACAGGGCCTGGAATGTCTATTCGTCACCTATTTTCGACCACCGTCCTGCTACTCGGCGCGCTCACCGCTTGCGCTTCCGACGACCCGGCCGACAAGCCTGTTCGCACTGGTCCGGGCGTGTCCACTGAATCGATTGCGCTCGGCGTGCTCACCGACATGACCGGCCCGTTCAAAGGAACCTCGGTTCTCAGAATTCGCGGTTATGAACTTTATCTTGACCAGGCCAACAAACGCGGCGGCGTGTGCGGGCGACGTGTCGAGTTGAAGCAGAAGGACCACGCCTACGACGTTCAGAAAGCGCTGGACGGCTATTTCGAGCTCGAACCGCAGGTGCTCGGTTTCATGGACGTGACGGGTCAGCCGATGACCGCGGCCATCGAGCCCGACCTGATACAGACGCGAGCGCTGACCGTGCCGAGCTCGTGGGCGGCGTCGCTGCTCGGCAACCCGCACATGATGATCGTCGGCACCACCTACGACCTCGACATCATCAACGGCCTCGACTTCTACAAGCGCAAGGGCTCGCTGAACACCGGCGACATGATCGGTCACCTCCACCTGCGCGGCAGCTTCGGCGACAACGCGCTGGAGGGCAGCCGGTTCGTGGCTGAGAACTGGGACCTGAGGATCTCGGAGCAGGCGGTCACGGAGACGACCGCGAACCTGGCCACGCAGATCGCCGCCCTGAAGGCCGCCGACGCCAAGGTGCTCGTGCTCAGCCTGACCCCACCGCAGACGGCCGCGGCCGTGGGCATCGCCGCACAGCTCGGCTGGACGGTGCCGATCCTGTCGAGCGCCGTCAGCTACGACCCGGCGATCATGCAGTCTCCGGTGGCACCCGTCTTCGCCCAGCAGGTCCTGCTCACGTCGCCGGTCGCGCCGTGGAATGCCGACGCGCAGGGCGTCCGTGAACTCCGCGACGGCTATCAGCAACGGTGGCCGGGCGAACCAGGCTCGCTGAACACCGTGCACGGCTACACGGTCGCGATGGCGTACGTGGCCGTGCTGGAGAAGGCGTGCGAGAAGAAGGACCTCACGCGCGACGGCGTGCTCCGGGCGTTCCACGAGACCAACGCCATCGACACGTTGGGTCTCACCGGTCAACTGCGGTTCTCGTTGGTGGGACGACCTTCCGCGACGCAGTCGTACATGAGCCGGCCGGACGTGGCGACGCCCGGCACGCTGAAGGTCGAGCAGAACCTCTTCGAGTCGGAACTGGTGAAGCTCAAGGGAACGCGGGCCCGTTGATCTACGGTTGACCGATGGACCTCAGCCTGACCGTGCTCGGGTGCGCGACGCCGTACCCGAGCACGGACAACCCGTGTTCGGGCTATCTGGTGTCACACGGCGACACTCGCGTGTGGATGGACGCCGGCACCGGCACGCTCGGCCCGTTGCAGCGCCACACGCGGCTGGAGGACCTGGACGCGATCTGGATCTCGCACCTGCACGCCGACCACAGCGCGGACCTGCTCACCGCCTACTACGCCCTGCTGTTCGCGGACGTCGAACGCGAGCCGGTCCCGCTGTACGGCCCGCCCGGCATCGCCGACCGCCTCGCCGGGTTCCTCACCAACGGGCCGGTGCGCAGCCCGATCGAGGACGCGTTCGCGATCACCGAACTGCACGACGGCCACCAGGCGACGGCCGGCTCGCTGCGGCTGACCACGGCGGCGGTCGAGCACGGCATCCCCGCGTTCGGCGTGCGCTTCGAGGCGGAGGGCCGCTCACTGACCTACTCCGGCGACACCGCGGCGTGCCCTGGGCTCGTCGAACTGGCCCGCGGCACCGACGCGCTGCTGTGCGAGGCCGAGAGCGCCGAGAAGACACCGGACATGGCCCACCACACACCAGAAGACGCAGGTGAGACGGCATCCCAAGCTGGCGCGGGACGGTTGGTCGTCACGCACGTGGGCCGCTTCCTGAGCCCTCAGGAAGCGGTCGCCCGTGCCTCGGCCCGGTACGCGGGGCAGGTCGACTACGCCGCGCCCGGCACCACGTTCAGAGTTGGTTGATGCGGACCAGGTTGCCAGCCGGGTCGCGGAACGAGCAGTCCCGCACGCCCCACGGCTGGTCCTCGGGCTCCTGCAACACCTCGCCCGCACCTGACTTCTCGACCCATGCGCGCGCACGGTCGAAAGTGCCCTGCAGGTCCTTGGTGGCGAGCGAAAGTGCGGTGTAGACGCCCTTCGCCATGAGCACGGCGATGGTGCGGCGTTCCTCGTCGCTCACGCCGGGGTCGGCGGCGGGCGGGTGCAGCACGATGCCGGTCTGCGGCTGATCGGGCGGACCGACGGTGATCCAGCGCATGGTGCCCTGGCCGACGTCCTGGCGGACCTCGAAGCCGAGCGCGTCGCGGAAGAAGCCGAGCGACTTCTCGGGGTCGTCTGCGGGCAGGAACGCCGCGGCGATGATGACTGACATGCCGGTCAACCTAATCGGACGGACCGGTCGCCGCTTCTCGATTCCTGATCGGCCGCATCACGGCCTTGGCCAGGCAGTTCGGGATGCCCTGCCCGTCCTCGCCGGCGACCTTCCTGTACTGGCTCGGGGACATGCCGACCAGTTCGGAGAAGCGGGTGCTGAACGTGCCGAGCGAGGTGCAGCCGACCTCGAAGCAGACGTCGGTGACGGACATGTCGCCCCGGCGCAGCAACGCCATGGCCCGCTCGATGCGGCGGGTCATCAGGTAGCTGTAGGGCGACTCGCCGAACGCCGCGCGGAACGCTCGCGACAGGTGCCCCGCGGACAGGTGCACGCCGCGAGCCAGCGCCGCGACGTCCAGCGGTTGCCGGTACTCGCGATCGATCCGGTCGCGAACCTTGCGGAGCAGCAGGAGTTCCTGCAGGCGCGGGTCTTGGGCGGTCACGATGAACAGCCTAAGCCCCGCGCCTGACAGTTTCCTGACTTCAGTGAGAGCTAGCAGGCGCCCTGGTCACGCCAGACGCCCCACTCACCCGTGGTGCCGGGCTCCTCGCCCGTGGTCCACCACTGGGCACGCCACTTGCGGCCGTTGTGCGCCACCTCGTTGCCACCGGTGTAGACCTTGCCGCGTTCCCACGCGGGCAACAAGCAGGCCGGCGGGTTCGTGGTGGTCGTCGTAGTGGTGGTCGTGGACGTCGTAGTGGTCGTCGTGGACGTGGTGGTGGACGTCGGCGGGTTGCCGCCACCGACGCGCGGGTAGTCCGCGGTGATCGCGTACGACTGGCCGCCGAACGTGAACACGAAGTTCGACGGCGTCGAGATCGGCAGCTGATAGCTGACGGTCACGTCGATCGACGCGCCCGGCGCGAGCGACTGCCATGACGGCAGCGTGAGCTCGGCCTTCTGGAAGTCGCCCTTCAGGCCGCCGACGTTGGACCCGCTGTGTCCCTTCGACACGATCTTCAGCCCGAAGCCGGACTGGTCGGCCATGCTGCCCGGCGCACTGGTGCCGTAGTCGAACGCGATCTTCGTGCCACCGGGGATGGTGACGGTGGAACGGTTCGTGAACTTGATCTTCGGCGTGATCGGGTAGTTGTTGTCGCCCAACGCGAAGCCGTAGACGTCCACGTCGACCGCCAGAGACTGGGTCTGCTGCGTCGTGGCCTTCTGCGCGCCGTAGGGTGCGGCGCCGTTGAGGCCGGTGTTGATGGTCGACAGCAGCGTGTCACCCATGAAGTACTCGTTCTTCGCCGAGTCGAACCTGTAGTCGCCGGCGAGCTCCCAGATCATGATGCCGCCGAGGCCCTTGTCCTTGACGTACTTGGCCTTCTCCGCGATCGACTGCTCGGTCTCGGTGGAGAGGAACACCTTCTTGTCGTTGTTCCACAGCCACGGCGACTTCAGCGTCGAGTCGTAGTACGGCGCATACGTGCCGGTGAGGCGGTCGGTCGGGTCGTTGACCGGGTCCAGGCCGTACTGCGCGGAGTACGAACCGGTGATCTTGGCTTCCAGGTTCTTGGTGTGCCACAACGGGTTCACACCGGACGGAACCTCGGCGCCACCCGCGGTGACGTCGTGCCAGAGGTTGTCGATGCCGGCCGCGCCGTTGCCGCACGGCGTGGTCGAGCCGACCGACGAACCGGTGCCGGGCGGGCACTGCGACTGGTTCGGCAGCGGAGCCTTGCCCCACAACCCGTTCGTGCCACCGGTGACGCCCTGCCAGCCGCGCGAGTAGAACGGCACGCCGATGTTGATGCGTCCGGCCTGCATGGCGCCGCGGTAGTAGTGGTAGGACCAGTCGGTGTTCAGGTATCCCATGCCCTCGTACTGCGGCGCCGTGTACACGCCACCGGCCGAGAGTTCGCCGTCCTTGCCGTCGTCGTAGAGAGCGGCGTTCGGGCCGACGAACTGGTTCCACGAGCCGTGCAGGTCGTAGCTCATGACGTTGAGGTAGTCGAGGTACTTGGTGACCTGGTAGGCCTCCTGGCCGCGCAGCAGCCAGCCCGAGGCGGGCACGGCGGCGGTCAGCAGGTAGTGCTTGCCGTCGGCGGCACCGGCGCGGTCGAGCTTCTCGCGCAACGTCTTCATGATCGCCTGGTAGCCGGCCCACAGCGTGCCGCGGTTGGCGTTGGAGATCCAGAAGTCGTCCGGGTTGCCGGCGTGGTTGTTCGACGTCGCGTACTCGTAGTCGATGTCAGCGCCGTTGAAGCCGTACTTGCGCAGGAACTCCACGGTGCTGTCGGCGAAGGTGTCGATCGCGGCCTGGTTCTGGCCGAGCTTGTAGAAGCCGCCCGACGCGTTGCGCGTGCCGTCGGCGTTGAAGAAGCCGCCGGTCTCCGCCCAGCCGCCGACCGAGATCAGCGTCTTGACGTTCGGGTTCTGCTTCTTGAACTTCGTGAGCTGGTTGAAGTGCCCCTTGTAGGGCAGCGACGGGTCCATCTCGGCGCCGGCGACGCCCGGCCACTCCATGCCGATGGACGAGTTGTTCGCGTCGTTCGCGCCGACCGAGATCTTGTTCTGGGCGTCGATGTGCGCGAACGCGTAGTTCAGGTGCGTGACCTTGTTCCAGGGGATGTCCTTGGCGAGGTACCCCGGCTGACCGTTCTTGCCGGTCCGCCAGCTGGTGAAGTACCCGATGACACGTCTGGACTTGTCCCCCAGGTTCTCGCGGCCGGCGGTGTCGTAGACCGTGCAGTACGGCGATTCGACCCCCGGCGTCTTGTACAGCCCGTCCGGCCGGCAGTCCTCGTGGGCTGCGGCTGCGGTGGGCGCGTTGGTCACGGCTATCACGGTCCCGGCTAGCAGAGCTAGCACCGGGACCACTCTGGCGAGCAGTCGCAAGGGAAAGGACCTCCTGGCTAGGGCGGCGGCCACTGCCCGGAACGGTAAAATGGTCCAGACCTTTGCGTCAATACTCGATCACTGACAAAAGGTGTCAGTGAATCGGTTTAGCGTCTTTTCCATGAGTGAGAACGATTTCAACTTCCTGCACGGCCGGTGGCGGGTGGCCAACCGCAAGATCGCCGACATCGTCGGCCGCGGCACCGAGTGGGTCGAGTTCGAGACGCGGGCCGAAGCCAGACCCCTCCTGGGTGGCGCGGCGATCATCGACAGCGTCTTCGCGGAGGACTGGGAGGGGATGACGCTGCGCCAGTACGACCCGGCCGGCGACGTCTGGCGCATCTGGTGGGCCTCCACCCGTGCTCCCGGACACCTCGACCCGCCGCTGGAGGGACGGTTCGACGACGGGCACGGGGTGTTCTTCGGTGACGACGTGGTCGGCGGGCACGCGGTGAAGGTGCGGTTCGACTGGACCGTGGGCACCGAGCCGGTCTGGCAGCAGCAGTTCTCCTACGACGGCGGCGAGACCTGGGAGACGAACTGGGTGATGACCTTCAGCCGCGCCTGACCAGCGCGTTCAAGGTTCCGCCATGCCCAGGTCGGCATCCTGGGGTCTCACACCGAACTGGGGAGGTTCCATGGTGGGAAGGAAGACCGCGGGCGCACTGGCGCTCGCGGCGGCCGCACTCGTGCTGGGAATCGGCGCGGCGGCGGCCGCGGAGGACAACCGCGACCTGGGCACGGACGGCACGCGGGTGACGTCCGAGCACGCCGACGCCACGAAACCGCCGACGCTCGTCGTGCAGCCCGGCGGCAAGGAGCAGTGACGGGAAAGGCCGGGGCACCCGCCCCGGCCTTTCTGTCAGTGGTGGTGCTGGTGGACGACGGCGTGGCCCTTGCCGCGCGCGATCATCCAGCGGTTCACCGGCACCGTCACCACGAACGCGACGGCCAGCGAGAACACCAGCGCGGCCCAGAACACCCAGTTCGCGAGGCCGGCGTTCATCGCGCCGGGCACGAGCAGCATCACCGCGTTGTCGACGATCTCCATGACCGCGATCGACACGGTGTCCGCGGCCAGCGCCACCCCGATGGCCGCTTTGAACGCGAGGCCCGAGCGCAGCACCGGACGGATCGTCAGCGAGTAGCCGAACACGAACGCGAGCACCACGGACAGCACGACCGTGGCGAGGTTGCCCCAGCCCAGCGCCGTGCCGATGACCATGCCGAGCACCTCGCCGATCGCACAACCGGTGAGGCAGTGCAGTGTCGCGGAGATCGCCTGCCTGGTCAGACTCGCGGGAGTGTGGTCCATCTCCTCCTCCTTCAGCGTCGCGCCGAATGATACCCCTAGGGGGTATGCGTATCAAGCCATACCCCCGTAGGGTGTGTCACATGACGAGGCGCCGGCTCACCCAGTGGGTGTTGCTGTGCGCTCTCGTCTTCTCGGTCGTCGGTATGCACCATGTCGCAACGGCGGAGACTCCGCACGCCGACCACACGATGTCCCACCAGCAGGAACCTGAACAGCCGCACGAGCACGACCTGCTGCACCTGTGCCTCGCGGTGCTGGTCGCCGCGGCCGTGGTGCTGCTGGGCTGGTTCCTGGTCCGGACGGCCCTCCCCCGGCTCGCGGCCCTTCCCGCCGAACCGCCGCTGAGCACCCCGCAACATCCGCCACCGGGCGGAAGACAGCTCCTCACGACTCTCTGCGTGCTGCGGAACTGAGTTCGTCAGTCCGTTCAGCACTGTCCACAAACGCAGAGAGAAGAAGAATCCCTTGAAGATGTTCCTCATCGGGGCTGTCGTCGGCATGCTCGTTCTGAGCGCCTGCGGCGGTCCCGCGAACACGGCTGCCGATGTCACGTTCGCGCAAGGCATGGTCCCCCACCACGAGCAGGCGCTGGAGATGGCGAAGCTCGTGCCGTCGCGCAGCAGCGACGACAAGGTCCGCGACCTCGCCTCCCGCATCGAGAAGGCGCAGGGCCCGGAGATCGCCCAGATGAACGAGTGGCTACAGCAGTGGGGAGCCAAGCAGGATCACGAAGGTCATGACATGACCGGGATGATGGGCCAGGACGACATGGCGGAGCTGGAGAAGTCCAGCGGCGCCGAGTTCGACCGGATGTGGCTCGACATGATGATCAGGCACCACGAAGGTGCCGTCGAGATGGCGAAGACCGAACTCGCCCAGGGCCAGGACGACAAAGCGAAGAAGCTCGCGCAGGCCGTCATCGACGGCCAGCAGCAGGAGATCACCGAGATGAAGGCACTCCTGGGCTAACCGATCTGGGTCAGCGCGAGCCCGCCGGCCATCAGCACAGCGCACGCCAGGCCGTGCACGACGGGGTTGCGGACCAGGAGCGCCACGAACTCCCGCAGGAACGCGCTCGGCACGAAGTACCAGGCCGTGGGCGCGCCGATGACCTGCAGCCGCAGGCCCTGCTTGCGGGAGAGCACGGCGGTGCGGAACACGTGGTAGTTGTTCGTGACCGCGACGACCCGGCCGTTGAGACCTCGTTCGGCGAGCAAAGCCTTGCTGTAGCGCAGGTTCTCCTCGGTCGTGGTCGCCTGGTCCTCCATCACGACGTCGGCGTCGGGCACGCCGCGTTCGAGGAGGTACTCGCGCATCGCGAAGGCCTCGGAGACGTCCTCGTCCGAGCCCCGCCCGCCTGACACGACGAGCACGGGTGACCGGCCGGCCTCGCGGTCGCGGTGGTAGAGCCGCATCGCGCGGTCGAGCCGGTTCGCCAGCAGCTTCGGCACGCGGGACCCGATCAGGCCCGCGCCGAGCACCACGATGCCGTCGAACCCGTGGCGGCGGCCCGTGCGGCCGTAGATCACCGAGTACAGCAGCAGGCTCACGAACAAGAACGCGATGTACGCCGACGTCAGGAACAACCCGATCGCGATACCGCGGATCCAGTCGTTGGGCTGGGCGATGCCCCAGAAGAAGTAGATCATCTCGCCGAGCAGGGCCAGGCCCGCGAGCAACGACAGCAGGTTGCCCAGCGACCGGCCCTCGCGGCGAACCATCACCAGGCCGTTGGCCAGCAACGCCAGCGGAAGCAGCAGCAGGCCGAGCACGGCCAGCATGAACGCGAGCAGCAACGGCAGGCTCAGCACCGGGTTGTCCCGCCCGGCCTCCGCGAGCAACAGCAGCAGCATCAACAGCGAGATGCCGAGCCACACGGCGTTGCTCAGCCTGCGGCGGTCACGCACCATCCCGATGACGAAGAAGAGGGCGGGGATGAGGAAGAGCAGGCCGGCTAGCACCGGCCAAGGGTAGTACCGGTGATCACTCGTCGCTCTCGGGCGCCGGAACCGGCTTCGGGCGCGGCCTCAAGCGCACCGCGCCCGCCGTCAGATCGAGCGGTCCGGTCTCCTCGTAGTCCTCGCCGGTGCCCGCGTCCGTCGCCTCGCGGCGGACCTTGGGGCCCGGGAACAACTCGCCCAACTGTCCCATGCCTTCGACACTACCCTCAGAACAAGGCGATGAGCAGGATGATCACGGCGATCGCGACGACGATCGGAATCCACATCGAACCCGCCGGCCTGCGGTAGTGGCTGCGGACCGTGGTGCTGCGGAAGAAGCTGTACGGGGCGCTGCGGCGGTGGCGGCGAACCCAGGGCATGTCGTCCTCCTCGATCGTGGCTGTCTGCCTCCGGTTACCCGGTTCTCAGCCTTTCGAGTACTCCAGCCAGCCCAATCCTCGTCATCTCGGCGTCGTCGGTGTCGTTGCCGCGCAGGACCTCGTGCCAGGGCCCGAGCCGGTGCCAGAACAAGGCCCGCTCACGCAGTTCCGGCGTGACCCCGTAGGTCTCGGCGAAGGCCTGGGCGAACTCGGGGGACGTGGAGTGCAGCGCCCACGCGAGGTCGATCGCCGCGTCACCGATGTGCAGGTCACCGAAGTCGATCACGCCGGTCAGCACGCCGTCGCCGCCGAGCACGTGTTCGGTGCCGAGGTCGCCGTGCACCAGCGTGTCGGCGGGCAGGCCGTCGATCCCGGCCAGCAACTCGCCGCCGCCGGGCACCCGCACCTCGGCCCGGAAGCGGTCGACGGGCAACGGCATCGGGCCGACACCTCGTCGCTCCGCCTCTGCCACGGGCACCGCGTGCAGCGCCAGCAGGAACTCCCCCAGCTGCCGGCCCTGAGCGGCGTCGAACCGGGTCAGTTCCTCGCCCCGCACCCACTCGTGCCGCACCACCAGCGGCTCCTCGGACACGATCTCCGGCACCGGGACGGGCAGCGGCAGCACGGGTGCGAGCCACGGCATCACCACCGTCTCGCGCACGAGCTGCGGCTCGATCTCGGGACGGCGCGGCCGTCGTTCCACCCAGCGCCCGCCGACCAGGAACGCGGTGCTGTCCCAGCCTTCACCGAGGTACGTCATGTGCCCAGTGCTACCAGCAACTCGCGCGCTTCCGAAGCGACTTTCGCCTGCCGCGCCGGCCAGGGCCTCGCGTGCCGTGTGGACGGAGCCGGTGATCCGCGCGCGGATCAGCAACGCACGCGACTCGTCCATGAGGCTGTCCGTGACGCGCGGCAAGCACCTGGTGCGGCGCGCGGTCTGGTGTCGCGGCCACCGAGCCGATCTTGGTGAGGTGATCACCGATGTGCGTCGGAGCGGCCGTGCCGGGTTGGACCGTGCAGAATCCCTCAGGTGGCCGCCACCGTCTCCTCCAAGCTGCTGTCGCTGCTCGGCACGTTCGACGGCCGGCATCGACGGCAGACCCTGAGCGGCATCGCGCGGCGCTGCGGGTTGCCGATCAGCACCACGCACCGGCTGCTGGCCGAGCTCGCGGAGTGGGGCGCGGTGCGGCGGCTGGACTCGGGCGAGTACGTGATCGGGCGGCGGATCTGGCGGCTCGGGTTGCTCGCGGCCGGCGAGGTGGAGCTGAGCCGGGTCGCGGAGCCGTTCCTGCACGACATCCACGCGGCGACGCGGGCGGTGGTGCACCTGGCCGTGCGCGAGGGCACGGAGGTGCTGTACCTCGATCGGGTGTCGGGGCACGCGTCGGTGCCGATCGTGAGCTCGACCGGCAGCCGGTTGCCGTTGCACTCCACCGGGGTCGGGAAGGTGTTGCTCGCGCACGCGCCCGCGGAGATTCAGGAAGAGGTGCTCACGCACGGGCTGACGCGGATCACGGCGTTCACGGTCACGGAACCCGGCCGGATGCGGGCGCAGCTGCACCGGATCCGGCGCGACGGGTACGCGCAGACGTTCGAGGAGATGACGCTCGGGGCGTGCAGCGTGGCGGTGCCGGTCGAGGTGGAGGGGCACGTCGTCGCGGCGCTTGGGATCGTGGTGCCTGACCTGCGCAACGTGCGGGCGCGACTGGTGGCCGCGTTGCAGGTGGCGGCACGGGGCATCGCCCGGATGTTGGAGCCCAGTTTCCACCCACCGGAAGCCGGACTTGGATGATCAGCCTGTCTGACGGTTGAATCCTCAACTGTGGCAAGCGACAAGCGTGAGCTCCTCATCGGCGGCGACAGCGTTCCCGCGCTGGACGGCCGCACCACCGACGACCTCAACCCCTTCACCGGCGAGGTCTACGCCGTTGTGGCGGCAGCCGGGCCCGCGGACGTCACGCGGGCCGTTGACGCGGCTCAGGCGGCCTTCGCGGAGTGGGCGGCGACCGCGCCCTCGGTCAAGCGCGGGATCCTGCTGCGAGCGGCGGACGGACTGGAGGCCAGGACGGCCGAGGTCGTCGCGGTCATGGCCGCCGAGGTCGGCGGTGTCGGCGGATGGGCCGGGTTCAACGTCATGCTGGCGGCCAACATCTTGCGCGAGGCGGCCGCGGCGGTCACCCAGCCCGTCGGCGAGGTGCTGACGACGGAGGTGCCCGGCCAGCTGTCTCTCGCCGTCCGGGAACCGCTCGGCGTGGTCGCGGCGTTCGCGCCGTGGAACGCGCCGGTCATCCTGAGCGCGCGGGCCGTCGCGGCGCCGCTCGCCGCCGGGAACACCGTGGTGCTCAAGCCCAGCGAGGACGCGCCGATCGCGGCCGGGCTGTTCATCGCCGACGTGTTGCGCGAAGCCGGGTTGCCGGCGGGCGTGCTCAACGTCGTGACGAACGCTCCCGCCGACGCCGCCGCGGTCGCCGAGGCGTTGATCACCGACTCGCGTGTACGCGCTGTGAACTTCACCGGGTCCACCGAGGTCGGCCGGATCGTCGGAACACTTGCCGCGCAACACCTCAAGCCCGCCGTGCTGGAGCTCGGCGGCAAGAACTCGTTGCTGGTGCTCGACGACGCCGATCTCGACCACGCGGTCGACGCGGCGACGTTCGGCGCGTTCCACAACGCCGGCCAGATCTGCATGTCGACCGACCGCATCCTCGTGCACCGGTCGGTCGCCGAGGAGTTCACCGCGAAGCTCGCGGCCAAGGTCGGCTCGCTGCCGCACGGCGACCCCACCGACCCCGGCACGGTGATCGGCCCGGTGATCAACCAGCGGTCCGCCTCCCGCGTCGCCGCGCTGGTGGCCGAGGCGGTCGAGGCCGGCGCTACCGTGCGGGCCGGTGGCAACGGAGGCGCGACCGTGCTCGACGGCGTGACTCCGGCGATGCGCGTCTTCCAGGAGGAGATCTTCGGCCCGGCCGTCGTCGTAGTGCCCGTCGCCGACGACGACGAGGCCGTGGCCATCGCGAACGACACCGAGCACGGTCTCACCGCGGGCATCCTCACCGAGGACTCGCGGCGCGGTCTCGCTCTCGCGCAACGGATCCGCACCGGCATCGTGCACGTCGGCAACCAGACGGTGGACGACGAGCCGCAGGCGCCGTTCGGTGGTGTGAAGTCCAGCGGCTACGGCAGGTTCGGCGGCCGGTGGGGCATCGAGGCGTTCTCCGCGACCCGCTGGGTCACCGTCGCCAGCGAGCACGGCCACTTCCCGTTCTAATTAGAGGCCCGCTTCGTGGGCGACGATCGCCGCCTGGACCCGGTTCTCCGCGCCCAGGCGGCTCAGGATCGCGCTCACGTGCCCCTTCACCGTGCCCTCGACCAGGTCGAGGCGGCGGGCGATCTGCGCGTTCGACAGGCCCTGGCCGAGCAACGCCAGCACGTCGCGTTCCCGTGCGGTCAGCGTCTCGACCCGTGTGCGCGCCTGCCCGATCCGGCCGCCGCGGAACCGGCTGATCATCCGGGCCGCCACCTTCGGCGCCAGGTAGGCGCCGCCGGACGCGAGCGCGTGCACGCCCGCGATCAGTTCGCGCGGATCGCCTGACTTCAGCAGGAATCCGCGCGCGCCACCGTCCAGCGCCCGTTCCAGGTAGCCGTCGTCGTTGAACGTCGTGAGCATCGCGACGCCGAACCCCAGCCGTGCCAGTTCCGTCGCGGCTTCCAGTCCGTCGAGGCGCGGCATCCGGATGTCCAGCAGCACGACGTCGGGCCGGTGTTTCAACGCGAGGTCGATCGCCTCGCGTCCGTCCGACGCCTCCGCGACGACGTCCAGTTCGGGGTCGGAGCCGAGGATGGCGCGCACGCCCGCGCGCACCATCATCTCGTCGTCGGCGAGCAGTACGCGAATCACGAGTCCCCCGAGTGCGGTAGCACGGCGACCAGCTCGAACCGGCCGCCGCCACGACTGACGCGCAGGCTACCCCCGGCGAGCCGCACCCGTTCGCGCAACGCGACCAGCCCCAACCGGCTACCCGCGCCGCGCCGCCGTCCGGCGTCGTTGCCCGCCTCGACCACGGTCGCGGCTTCGTCGGTGGTGATGCTCAGCCGCAGCAACGACTTCGGCGCGTGCTTCGCGGCGTTCGTCAGCGCCTCCTGCACCACCCTGTGCACCGTCCGTTCCACTGTGGACGGAATCGGGCCCTCCGTCGAGAACTCGACGCGCATCCCGGCCTTGGTGGCGCGGTCGACGAGGTCCTGGAGGTCGTGGTCCGGCGGCGGCTCACCGTCGCGCAGCAGGAACACCAGTTCCGACAACCGTTCCGTGGCGTCGGCCGCCGTCTCCCGGAGCTGCGCGGCGGCGGCCTGGTGCGCGGCGGGCAGCGTCATCTCCAGCGCACCGGCTCGCAACGCCAGCAGACTCAGTTCGTGCCCGAGCCGGTCGTGGACCTCGTGCGCGATCCGGGTGCGTTCGCGCAGGTGAGCGGCCTCGACGGTGGCGGCGGCCAACGCGGCCTGCTGGTGCGCGACCCGCCCGAGGAACCACGGCAACGCGACCGACAGCCCCACCACCGCCAACGCCATCAGCCCGCCGGCGACCGCCCCCAGCAGCACCAGCGCCGTCCAGCCGGACTCGGTGCGGCGCCCGAGCAGGAACGAGATCACGAACAACGGCCCCCACACCGCGACCGTCCACGGTGGAACGCTGGTCTGCATCGCGAACGACACCGCAACCGCCGCCGCCACACACCCTGCGAGCGCAGCCGTTCTCATCGCCGCCACCTCGCGACCGCAACACTCAGGTTCATCACGCTGGACACGCCCAACCACACCACAAGCGGCAGCGAATAGTGCGCCAGTTGGAAGAACGTGATGTCGCGCCCGCCGCCGTACAGCAGCCCGAGCAACGTCGGCAACGCCAGCAGGATGCCCAGCGGCACGAACCTGAGCACCTGCCACGCCTTGTGGAACCTCCGGGGCCTCCTCAGTGCCCGAATCCCCAGCCCCACCGACAACAGCGTGAGCGCGGCCAGCACCAGATCGGTCAGCAGCCGGTACGACTCCGGCTCCGGCGGCGTCCTGCCCTCGACGACGTCGGCGATCCCGTTCTCCAACCCGTACGTGCCTTCGTTGCCGAGTGTGACCCCGCTGTTCGCCATGACCGCGATGCCGTACCCGGACACCGTCAGCAGCTGCCCGGCCGTGCCGGTGAACCAGATCCCGCTGTGCCGCAACCGTCCCTGCTGGTCGGCCTCCCAGCCCATGCCGTCCTGCGGAGCCAGCTTCGGTTGCGCGGCCAGCCACTTCGCCATGTCGGCGGCTGTGGTGATCACGCCGTCCGAGCCCGTGACGAACCTGTCCGGTTCGGTCAGCGAGATCGAGAACCCGTAGGCGTAGCCGTAGCCCTTGCGGTAGTCCGGCGGCAGATCGCGTGGCGTCACGTCGATCGCGACGGTGTCCTTCATGTTCAGGGGTTCGAAGACGTGCTTCTTCAGATAGGCGTTGAAGTTCTCGCCCGACGCCACCTCGACCAGCCGCGCGGCAAGGTGGTAGTTGGTGTTGGTGTAACGGAACTCGTTGTCCGGCACGGCTTGCTGGAGCGCTTCCCGCGCCCGTTCCACCGCCTCGGCCGGACTACTGGGCTGTTTCAGGCTCTTCTCCGGCAACGTCCGGTCGCTGATCCCCGACTTGTGGGCGAGCAGCTGACGCGCCGTGACGCGAGAGTCGAACACCGGCCGGTCGAGGTCGATCCTGCCGGCGTCCGCGAGCTGCCGGACCGCCAGCGCCGTGAACGACTTGCTGGCCGAGGCGATCGCCATCTTCGTGTTCTCGGTGATCGGGGCGCCGGTGGAGTCGTGCCCGAAGCCCTGGACCGCGACCACCTGGTCCCCCTTGGTGATCGCGACGGCGACTCCCGGACAGGAGGCCTCACCCATGTACGTGGAAACGAGCAGCGTGAGCGCCGCACCCCAGATGTTCATGGGACAGAACGTAGGGAGCGCCGAAGCTGAAAACCCGACCTGAAAGACAGAGCGGACCCCCGACGAAAGTCAGGGGTCCGCTCCCGGCGAAGCGAATCAGTGACCCGCGGCCATCTCCGCCGCCAGCCGGTCGTCGCCGCTCGTCTCCTTGAGCGGCTTCTCCTTGATGAACGCCACCGCGAGCAGCGCGAGCAGTGCGAACGGCGCGCCCACCAGGAAGATCTCCGCGGTCGCCGTCGCGTAGATGTCGGCGATCACGGCCTTGATCTCGGGCGGCAGCACCGAGATGTCCGGCACCTTGTTCTCGCCGCCGGTGCCGCCCATCGCGCCGAACTTCTCGGCGGCCAGGGACGAGACCTTGCTCGCGAGCACCGCGCCCAGCGCCGAGACGCCGATCGCGCCTCCCAGCGAGCGGAAGAACGTCAGGGTGGACGTGGTGGCGCCGAGGTCGCGAGCCGGCACGTCGTTCTGCGCGGCCAGGACCAGGTTCTGCATCATCAGGCCCACGCCGACGCCGAGCACGAACATGTGCACGGACACCATGAACACGGTCGTCTGCGCGGTGATCGTGGACAGCAGCAGCATGCCGCCGACCATGAACACGCCGCCGGCGACCAGGAAGGCCTTCCACCTGCCGAACTTCGTGATCAGCTGGCCGGCGACGGTGGACGAGACGAGCAGGCCGAAGATCAGCGGCAGGCCGAGCAGGCCGGCCTGGGTCGGCGTCTTGCCCAGCGAGAGCTGGAAGTACTGCGACAGGAACACCGTGCCGCCGAACATCGCGATGCCGACCAGGGCACTGGCGATGGTCGCCAGCGAGACGGTGCGGTTGCGGAAGATCGACAGCGGCACGATCGGGTCGTGCGCGGTGGCCTCCACGCGGACGGCGGCCACGAGCAACAGCACGCCCAGCGACACCAGGCCGGCGGTCCAGCCCGACGCCCACTCGAACTTCTGACCGGCGAGCGAGGACCAGATCAGCAGGGTCGAGACGCCGGACACGATCAGGAACGCGCCCAGGTAGTCGATCTTCGTCTTCTCGTTGCGCACGACCGGCAGGTGCAGGGTGCGCTGCAGCATGTAGATCGCGGCGAGGGTGAACGGGATGCCGATGAAGAAGCACCAGCGCCAGCCGAGCCACGAGGTGTCGACCAGGACGCCGCCGATCAGCGGGCCCGCGACGGTGCCGACGCCGAACACCGCGCCGAACATGCCGGAGTACTTGCCGAGCTCGCGCGGCGGGATCATCGCGGCCATCACGATCGTCGCGAGTGCCGTGACGCCACCGGCGCCCAGGCCCTGCACCACGCGGCTGATGATGAGCATCTCGATGTTCTGCGAGAAGCCCGCGATCAGCGAGCCGACGACGAACAGGCTCAGCGACGCCTGGATGAGCAGCTTGCGGCTGTACAGGTCGGCGAGCTTGCCCCACAGCGGCACGGTCGCGGTCATCGCGAGCAGCTCGGTCGTCACGATCCACGCGAAGATCGACTGCGAGCCTTCGAGCTCGGAGACGATGCGCGGCAACGCGTTCGAGACGACGGTGCCGGCGAGGATGGCCACGAACATGCCGAGCATCAGGCCCCACATGGCCTGGACGACTTCCCGTTTGCTGTGGACCGGTGTTGCTTCTGCCTCGGTGCTCATGATCCCCCTTCGTGGTGGTGCGGTACGTGAGCCAGCCCGGTGCCGAACAGGCCGAGCGCCTCGCCGACCAGCTCGCCCAGTGCGACGCTGTCGTCCAGGGCCCATCGCGTCACGGCGCAACGGAAAGCGGCGCTCCCGGCGGCGACCAGCAGCCGCGGGTACACGTGGGACTCGGGCAGCCCCGCCCGCTGTCCCACGGCGTTCGCGAGCAGTTGCTCGGACTCCGCGCTGTTGGCGAACGCGCGGACCAGCAGGTCCGGCCGCTGCATCAGGACTTCCTTGCGCAGCAGCCACAGGTCGCGTGCGTTGTTCAGCTCGTCGGTGATCTCCGCGAGGATCGAGCGCCGGTACGCGTCGAACGGCGAGACCTCGCCGGGAAAGGCCAGGATGCGCTCGGCGATGCGCGGGCCCGCCTCGGGGTCCGCGCCGATGAGCGCCTCGTCCTTGCTCGCGAAGTAGTTGAAGAACGTGCGCACCGAGACGTCGGCCTCGGCGGCGATCTCCTCCACCGTGACGTGGTCGTAGCCCCGCTCGGCGGCGAGACGCACGGTCGCCCGCTCGAGCGCGGCACGCGTGCGGCGCTTCTTGCGGTCGCGCAGGCTCTCCCCCGACTGGTTCACGAGGTTGAGGGTACGGATATTTTTGCAGTCACTGCAAGTTTGCAGAGTGTGAAGTGAGACTCGCTGTCAGTAGCTATGACCAGGGAGTCTTCGGCTTCTCCTGAAGCTCGCCGTCGACGAAGAGGTCGACCTTCTCGCTGTAGAAGCACGCCATTCCGGCGACCTTCTGGCTCTCCGGCAGCGGCTCCCGGTAGATCCAGACGAGGTCCTCGTGGGTCACGCCGTTCACCTCGACCGACCAGTACGCGGCGGTCCCCTTGTACGGGCACTGCGTCCGCGTGTCCGACGGCCTGAGCAGATCGAATCGAACGTCGCTCAACGGCAGGTAGTAGCGCGGTGGAAGGCTCGTCTCGAACAGGATCCGCGGCTGCGACGACGCCGCCAGCGTCACCCCGTCCACTGCGACCCGCACGTGCCGTGAGCTGCTCAGGACGTCGACCCGCTTGTACGGGTCACGCGGGTGGACGTAGATCGGCTCGTCCTCTTCCAGCCACTCGTCCATGGCCGCGAACTCGAACCGGACGAGGTCCCGCAACTCCTCGATCGGCGAGTCCGGGTAGGTCAGCGCCGCGCCAGAGGCCGTGCCGCCGGCCGTGATGACGTCGTGCACGATTCCATCGCCCCTGCTCGGCGAGTGCTTCGTCTCCCCCGTCGGCTTCAGTTCGGCGCGCACGGAGGACAGCGGCAGGTAGTAGGCCGGGTAGTACGGAATCTCCCAGACCAGGCGCGGCGAGGTCGTGTCCACGACCAGTTCGCCACCGAAGTACGCACGGACCCGCTTCGCCGACTGCTCGACCCGCACCCGGCCACGCTCGTTGTCGCCCATGCCCCATACCAACACGGGACGGGCGAGCGAGCTTCCCGAAAAGTCAGGCGTTGCCTTCGAACAGCGACGTCACCGAGCCGTCCTCGAAGACCTCGCCGATCGCCCGCGCCAGCAGCGGCGCGATGCTCAGCACGGTCAGGCCGGGGAACCGCTTCTCGTGCGGGATCGGCAGCGTGTCGGTGAGGATCACCTCGCGGGCCTTGCTCGCGATGAGCCGGTCGTGGGCCTCACCGGACAGCACGCCGTGCGTGGCCACGAGGACGACGTCCTTCGCGCCCTGCTCCAGCAGCTGCCGGGCCGCCGTCGTGCTCGTCATCGCCGTGTCGATCATGTCGTCGACCACGACGCAGGTGCGGCCCTCGACGTCGCCGACGACGCGGTTGGACGTGATCTCGTTGGGGCGCAACGGGTCGCGCGTCTTGTGAATGAACGCGATCGGGCAGCCGCCGAGCAGGTCGGCCCACTTCTCGGCGAGCCTGGTGCGGCCGGCGTCCGGGGAGACGATCGTGAGGTCCTCGCCCTGGTAGCGGCCGCGGACGTGCTCGCAGAGCAGCCACATCGCGTGCAGGTGGTCGACCGGGCCGTCGAAGAAGCCCTGGGCCTGCGCGGTGTGCAGGTCGACCGTCACGATCCGGTCGGCGCCCGCGGTCTTGAACATGTCCGCGACCAGCCGTGCCGACACGGGTTCACGTCCGGCGTACTTGCGGTCCTGGCGCGCGTACGGATACGACGGCACGACGGCGGTGATGCGCTTGGCCGAGGCGCGTTTCAGCGCGTCCACCATCAGCAGCTGCTCCATCAGCGAGTCGTTGACCGGCGCGCTGTGGCTCTGCATGACGAACGCGTCCGCGCCGCGCACCGACTCCTCGAAGCGCACGAAGATCTCGCCGTTGGCGAAGTCGTAGGCGGCCTGTGGCGTGATGGCGACACCGAGGTGCTTGGCCACGGCCTCGGCCAGTTCCGGGTGCGCCCTGCCGGTGAGCAGGATGAGCTGCCGCTTGGCGATGCCCGGCTTACCGCTGACCATCGCCCACGCTCCACGCTCGTCCGACCCTGAAACCCGATCGTTCAGCATCTCCGCGAGATCACGCAAACTCCGTGTCCGGCCGATGAGATTCCACGTTGCAGAGGAATGCTGATTCACTCGATCGGTACCACCCACAGGTGGTCACGTAGCAGCCTTCTTGTCCCACGCTCGGTATAGATCGGGGGAACCGGATTCACCTCTTGGGGTATGACCATGGTGATTTCTTGATCAGCGTCCTTGAGGTGTCAATGACCATGCCTACGCTCCCCCCATGCCGGAGACCCAGGAAGCACCTGGACCAACAACCCAGGCTCCCCCCGCGAACCCGATCGTGATGGGCACGCCCATCCACGACCAGATCGCCGACCACCTGGGAGTTCGCCAAAAGCATCGACGGCCTGACTAGGCGCGGCTATGAACGCTCCATGCGTCTCTCCGTGCTCGGCGCCGTGGTGGCGCTCGTGGTCGTCCTCGTGCCACCGGCTCAGGCCGCGCCCGCCGCGTCGCCGATCGCCTGGAGCGCGTGCGAGCCCGCACGCCCCGGATTCGAGTGCGCCACGGTCACCGTGCCGCTCGACCACGACGACCCGCGCGGCGCGACCACGACGGTGGCGCTGACCCGCAAACCCGCCACCGACCGGGCAGGACGCATCGGCTCGTTGCTCTTCAACCCCGGCGGGCCCGGCGCGTCGGGGATCGACTACGTGTGGGCGTGGGGCGAGAAGATGGCGGCCGGGCTGCGGGGCCGGTTCGACGTCGTCGGCTTCGACCCGCGCGGCATCGGCCGGTCGAACCCGCTGCGCTGCTTCGCCTCCGCCGAGGAGCGGGCGGAGTTCCTGGCCGTGGGCCCGATCTTCCCGTACGAGCGGGCGCAGGAACGGCCGTTCTTCGACCACTACCGCTCGCTGGCGGCCAAGTGCGACCAGCCGATCGCAAGGCACATGAGCACCGCCGACGTCGTACGCGACCTCGACCTGCTGCGACGCGCGCTGGGCGACCGCAAGCTCACCTACTTCGGCACCTCGTACGGCTCGTACATCGGCACGACCTACGCGAACATGTTCCCGGACAACGTCCGCGCCCTCGCGATCGACGGCGTGCTGAACCCCGAACTCTGGTCGAGCGGACGGCAGATCGAGTCCGATCGGATCGCCACCCGAGAGGTGCTCGACGAGTTCTTCCGGCTCTGCGACGAGGCCTCGTGCGCGTTCGGACCGAACTCGGAGCAACGGTGGCAGGCGCTGCTGGACTCGGTGCGCGCCAAGCCGATCACGCTCGGCACCGAGGTGTGGACCTACGACGCGGTGATCCAGTGGGCGTTGTTCGCCGGGTTCGCCTCGGAGAGCTGGACGGACGTCGCGGCGGTGCTGGACCAACTCTCCGACGCGGCCACAAGCCTGTCGACGGCGTCGGCCCCGGTCTACGACAACTTCTTCGACGCCAACCTGGGCACGATGTGCGCGGACACCGAGTTCCCGCGCACCTTCGGCGAGTACCGGGCGGTCTCCCGTTACGCGGAGGCCGGGTCGGAGTTCGGCCCCTACTGGTGGTGGAGCACCAGCGCGTGCGCGAACTGGCCTGTGAACGAAGACCGCTACACCGGGCCGTGGCGGGCCCGCACGTCCGCGCCGGTTCTGGTGGTGGGCAACCGGTTCGACGGCTCCACGGACTTCCGGGGCGCGCAGGCCGTGGCGAAGCAGCTGCCCAACAGCCGGCTGCTGGAGTACGCGGGCTGGGGGCACATCGCGTACCGGCGCAGCCAGTGCGCCATCGATCACATCCACTCCTACCTGCTGAACGGCTCGCTGCCCGCGGCGGGAACGCTGTGCCCGGCGAACCCGAACCCGTTCCTCGACACGGCGTCCCAACTGGCCGGTCACGACTTTCGGCGGTCGACGGGGCCGGTCGCGAGCAGGTAGGAAGAGCGCTTCTGCGGACAAGAGGGGAGCTTGTCGATGCGATTCACCGTGCTGGCCGCCGCGGCCGCGCTCATGATCACCGGCACGCCCGCCGTACAGGCCTCGGGTGGTGGCGCGCAGGTCCCGAAGATCGACTGGGCGGCCTGCGGACCCGAGCACCCCGGCTTCGAGTGCGCCTCCGTGAAGGTGCCGCTGGACTACGACAACCCGCGCGGCGCCACCACGTCGGTGGCGCTGGCGCGCAAGCCCGCGACGGACAAGGCGCGCCGGATCGGGTCGCTGTTCCTCAACCCCGGCGGTCCCGGCGGTTCGGGCGTGGACTTCGCGCTCGGCGCCGGGAACAGGCTGTCGGCGAACCTGCAGGGCCGGTTCGACATCGTCGGGTTCGACCCGCGCGGCATCGGCAAGTCCGATCCGCTGCACTGCTTCTCCAGCGAGGAGGACCTCGGCAAGTTCTTCGAGGGAATTCCCGGCTTCCCGTACCAGGCCGCACAGGAACGGCCGTACTTCGACCGCTACCGCTCGCTCGGTCCGGAGTGCCTCGACGACCAGCCGATCGCCCGGCACATGAGCACCGCCGACGTGGCGCGGGACATGGACCTGCTGCGCCGCGCCGTCGGTGACCGCAAGATCAGCTACCTGGGCTTCTCGTACGGCTCGTTCCTCGGCGCGACCTACGCGAACCTGTTCCCGAACAACATCCGCGCGCTCGTCATCGACGGCGTGCTGAACCCGGCGCTGTGGTCGAGCGGGCAGCAGGTCAAGTCCGACCGGATCGCGACCAAGGAGGAGTTCCGCGAGTTCCTGCGCACCTGCGACGAGGCCCAGTGCGTCTTCGGGCCCCAGTCGGAGAAGCGCTGGGACGCGTTGCTGAAGTCGGTGCGCGCCAAGCCCATCGAGCTGGGCGGCGAGGTCTTCACCTACGACGCGGTGATCAACTCCGCGCTCGGCGCGATGTACTCGCCGCGCGACTGGCCGGACGCCGCCGCGCTGTTCGACCAGCTGTCCGACGCGGCAGCCGGGGTCGCCTCGGTGTCCGTTGCGCCGGAACCGGACTACGACAACGGGTTCGACGCCTACAACGGCAACGTGTGCGCGGACATCGAGTTCCCGCGCGACTTCCACTCCTACCGGTCGACCGCCCGTTACGCGGAGGCGGGTTCGGAGTTCGGCCCCGCCTGGTGGTGGGGCAACGCGGCGTGCGCGAACTGGCCGACCAACCCCGACCGGTTCACCGGCCCGTGGCGCACCCGCACCAACGCGCCGGTTCTCGTGGTGGGCAACTACTTCGACGGTGTCACGGACTTCCGTGGCGCGCAGGCGGCCAACCGTCAGATCGCCGGCAGCCGTTTGCTGGCGTACGCGGGTTGGGGCCACACGGCATACCAGGTGAGCAAGTGCGCGACCGACCACACGAACGCGTACCTGCTGAACGGCACGTTGCCGCCGGTCGGGACGGTGTGCCCGGCGAACCCGAACCCGTTCCTGCCGTCGGTCGCGTCAGCGGAGCCGTTGTTCAAGCCCAGCCGCAGGTAGCTCCTGGGCCAGCTCGACAGCGGCGCGGGCCGGGTCGTCACCGAACCGGCTGCCGAACGCGTCGTGCACGCGCCACCCCGCGTGGGTGAGCGCACGCCAGCGGGCCAGATGCGCTCGCACCCCTTCCGGGTGCGGGCGCGTCTCCACCGCGACGGCGTCGTCCTTCTCCCCCACCACGAGGTCCACGCGCCACTGCCCCACCGGGTAGCCGGTGCGCACGGTCAGTCCGGCGGTCCGCAGCTCGGCCGCGAGGCTCGCGGTCCAGGCGTCCTCGGGTTCGGTCCCGGCGGTCTCCGTCGGCGCGATGTCCGCGTGCCGCAGGTACTCGCCGATCAGGCCGGGCGGTTCGGCCGCCGACGTGATCACGTGCACCTGACGGCGGGCACGGGTGGTGAGGACGGCCAGCAGGTTGCGGTCGTTGACGAACCGCCACGCGCCCGGCTTCTCGTCGGCGGCGAGACTGATCACGACCTCGTCGAACTCGCTGCCCTGCACGCCGTGGACGGTGCCCGCCCGGACGCCGCCGGTGGTGATCTCGTCCAGCGTCAGTTCGCCGAGCAGTGCCTCCTCCAGGGCGTCGGCCTGGGCCCGGAACGGGGTCACGACGCCGATCGAGCGCACCCCGGCGGCCACCCGTTTGCGGACGTGGGCGAGCACGGCGTCCACCTCGGCCTGGTTCGCGCCCTTCGTGGTGCGTTCGCCGGAGACGTGTTCGGTGTCGATGCAGTCGACGTCGGCGATCGACGGGTGCGTGGTGAGCAGCGCGATCTTGCCGTCGTAGAACTTGGCCGCGGCGAACCCGATCAGGTGCGGCGCGCAGCGGTGGTGCTCGTCCAGCCAGTGCACCCCCGTGGTCGCCGCGCCCGCGTCGAACAGGCTCACCTTCGGCACGTCCAGCCGGTCGCGCAGGTCCTGCGTGCCCTCCGCGTCGACCGCCGCCTGCACGGCCTGGTCGCTGACGAACGACACGTGCCGCAACTGCCGGGGATCGCCGCCGATCACCGCGGACCGGCCACGCAGCAACGCGGGCGCGGCCAGTGGCTGGTCGACGTGACTGGCCTCGTCGATGATCACCAGGTCGAACATGCCGGGCACCGGCGGGAGGATGTCCTCCACATCGGACAGCGTGCCGACCCACAAGGGCAGTGCCGCCACCAGATCCGCGCTGTCGATCTCCGCGAGTCCACGCCTTCTGGCCGCACGGCCTGACCTCAACGCCTTCGCCAGCGCCGCCACCGCACGGCGCGCGCCCGCACCCCGGCGGCTGACCGAGTACTCCTTGAGCCAGGCGGCGGTGGCGGTCCGGCTCGCGACGTCCTGCTCGGCCAGCAACGGCCGCAACTCACCGAACGCCGTGCCGCCGCTCGTCCCGATCCGGATGGAGGCCGCGGTCTGTTCGGCCGCCTCGATCGCCGCGGTCAGATCCTCGACGGAGACCTCGTCCGCACCGGCCAGGTTTCGTGCCTTCTTCAGCGCCCACCCGGTGCGCAGCCCGCCGAGGAACCCCGTGCGCGGCCGGAGGAGTCCATGCAGTTCGGCGAAGTCCACGCCCGCGTCGAACACCTTCGGCGCCACCGCCCGATGCGCCGGCATCAACGCTTGGTGCTTCTTTCCTTCTGCCGCCAGCTTTTCGTCCGTGAGCGAGCCGTCCGCCGTGCGTTCGACCCGCTGAACCGCCGCGGCGGCCGCGCGCCGGACCCGGTCGAGCTCACCGAGCCGGCTTGGATCGCTCGTCGCGGACAGCCCGTCGCTCAGTTCGCGCGCCATCTCCTGGCGCAGTTCGGAGTCACCGAACAACACCGGCACCGGCCCGCCCGCCTTGCGCAGCGCGGCGCCGAGCACGTCGGCGGCGTTGCGGGTGCGGCTCGCGAGAAGCACGGACTTGCCCGCCGCCACCGCATCGAGAGCCAGCGCGGCGAGGGTGTGTGTCTTGCCGGCGCCAGGGGGCCCGCCCACGACCGTGATCCGCGCACGGCGGGCATGCTCGACCGCGCGCATCTGGCTGTGGCTCAGCGGCAACGCCGAACTGATCGGCTCGTCGTGCGCGTCTGGCTCGGTAGCGGCCCCGTACAACGCCGCGAACGCCGTGCCGTCGAGGCCCTTCTTGCCCGACCAGTCGAACAGCGCCGTGCCGTGCTCGGTCTTCACGACTGGTTCGCCCGCGTGCAGCCCGGCCCCCATCGCCACGACGAGTTCGTTGCCGGAGATGAACCGCCTGGGGTCGTCGTGCACGATCGGCACGTTCTCGAACCCGGCCTGCCGCAGCGTCTCGGTGATCCACTCCTCGGACGGCGCGAGCGCGGCCTCCCGTTCGGCGGTCTTGGCCCAGTCGTCGATCAGCGGGAACACCCCGGCGTCACCGGCGACGTGGAAGGCGTAGCCGAGCCCGATCCCGTGGTGCAGGCGCACCGGCCGCGACACCAGCGGCAGGCAGACCCGGCGCCGTTGCCCGCCGATCTGCGCGGGTCCGGCGAGGAACGCCCAGCCCAGTCGCAGCAGCCGGTCTTCCTGGTGCAACGCGTCGTACGCGGCGAGGTGCGTGACCTCGTCGCGGGCCTGTTTGGGCGCGGTCCACGAGACCGGCGTCCAATGCGGACCCTCCTGGAGGAGCGTGATCGCCCGCCAGGACGGTTCGTGGTCGCCGAGCCACAGCAGGCCGGCGGATTTGGTGAGGTCCAGTTGGAGCTTCTGCGGCTGCTCAGCGGCACTGAGCCGGGCAAGGGTGCGCAAGACCGCAGAGACGTTCACGCACGACATCGTGCCATCCGAGGCAGTGGCTTCGTGGACCGTGGAGGATCTTCCGGCTGGACTGCGCCTGATCGACTGGGACACCGTCGGACTGGCTCCGCCGGAACGCGATCTCTGGTTGATCGGCGGTGACAGCGCCTTCTGCTCACTGCGCTGGGCCGTCAACGACATCGCGGACTTCGCCGTGTCGCTCCGCGCCCCGCACGAACAGTCGCGGGACGCGGAGCTCACGTTGCACTACTTCACCGAAACGCTCAAAAGCCTTTAGAGCGTCAGGCTCCACGTGTCGAGGGTGCCGACGTCAGCGGTGGCCGCGTCACGGACCCGGAGAGTCCAGGTGCCGTTGCGCGTCTCCGACGACAGGTTCGTCGTGAAGGTCTGGTCGATGTTGTCGGCGCTGCCACCCGCACGGTTGTGCAGGTTGTAGACCGAACCGTCCGGCGCGACCAGGTCGACGATCAGGTCTCCCTTGTAGGTGTGCTTGATGTGCACCTCGACCTGGCTGGTCGCCGACGCCGTGCCGGTGCAGCCGCTGAACACGATCGTGCTGGTCACGGTCGTGTTGTCCGGGATCGCGACGTCCGTGCCGTTGGTCTGCTTGGCACAGGTGGCCGTGCCGACCGTCCAGGTGAACGACGTGCTGCCCGAACCACCCGCGGACGCCGTCGCCGTGACGGTCACGTTGTACGTGCCGGCGACCGTGGCAGTGCCCGTGACGAGACCGTTCGAGGAACCGATCGACAGCCCGGTCGGCAGACCGGTGGCCGACCACGTGTACGGCGCGGTGCCGCCCGACGCGGACAGCTGCAGGTTCGCCGTGCCGTTCAGCGCGGTGGTCTGGTTGCCCGGGTTGGTCACGGAGACGCCGGGAACGCCGCCGGTGTTGGTGCGCAGCAACAGGTTCGCCGAGCCGGTACCGGGGTTGGTGATCTTGTTCGGGGTGGCCTGGGCGAGGATCGCCGCGTGCACCTCGGCCGGGGTCTTGGCCGGGTTGTCCGCGAGGTAGAGCGCCGCCGCGCCCGCGACGTGCGGGGACGCCATCGACGTGCCGCTCATCGTGGCCGAGCCGGTGTTGTTGTTGTACGAGGCGGAGACGATGTCCTGGCCGGGAGCGAACAGGTCGCTGCACGTGCCGAAGGACGAGAACGACGCGCGGGCGTCGGTGCGGGCCGCCGCCATGACGTTGATGGTCTCGGTGACGCGCTGCGGCGAGTACTTGCAGGAGTCGTCGTTGAAGTTGCCCGCCGCCACGACGTACGTGACGCCGCGGCCGATCGACGCGCGCACGGCGTCGTCGAGCACACGGCTCGGCTCGTTCGCCGTGCCGGTGTAGAGGCTCATGTTCGCCACGGCCGGAAGGACGGCGTTCGCGGTGACCCAGTCGACGCCCGCCGCCTCGGTGGCGACGGAGCCGCCACCGGCGCAGTTGAGCACGCGGACGGCCTTGAGCTTGACTTCCTTCGCCACGCCGTAGGTCGCGCCGCCGACGGTGCCGGACACGTGCGTGCCGTGGCCCTGGCAGTCCTTGCCGTTCTGGCCGTCGGTGAACGCGTCGAAGCCGAACGACGCGCGGCCACCGAAGTCGGCATGGTTGTAGTTGATGCCGGTGTCGATCACGTACGCCGTCACGTTCGACGCGCCCGTGCTGTAGCTGTACTTGCTGTCGAGCGGCAGGCTCGCCTGGTCGACGCGGTCAAGGCCCCACGACGGCGGGTTGAGCTGGTCGGTCAGCACCTGCACGGTGCGGTCCTGCTCCACGTAGGACACGGCCGGGTCGGCGGCCAGGCGCTTGGCCTGCTGCTTCGACAGCGTGGCCGAGAAGCCCTTGAACGCGGCCTTGTAGGTGAAGCCGATCTTGGCACCGTAGCGGGACGCCAGGCCGTCGACGCGACCGCTGACCTCCGACCGCGCCATGGTGTTGTCCTTGAGCACCACGATGTAGCTGTCCTGGACCGCGTTCGGCGCGCTCTCCGCGACGATCGGTCCCTCGGGCTGCGCGGCGGCAGCCTGTGGGAGCGCTAACACGGTTCCAGCGACGGCGATCGCCGCCACACCGAACGTGCGCAGGGTGTGTTGTCTCATCACTGCTCCTCATTCGCAGGGAACCGCGTGCGAACGCTGGGCCGGCCCTCGACGGCCCTACAGATGCGTTCACACGCGGTTGCGAAACAGCTTCAGTCCGTTATCGGACGTGATGAGTCTTTAGTTGCGACAAGGAGCAGAACAAGCGACTTTCGTCTGTTGTCAGCCGGCGAGCGCGAAAAGATCGTCCCGGTCGCCCGACTGCTTGAGCTGGGCGAGCGACTGCTTCTCGAGCTGGCGGATGCGCTCACGGGTCAGGCCGAGCTCCTCCGCGACCTCCTGAAGGGTGCGGGCACGCCCGTCCTCCAGGCCGAAGCGCAGGCGCATGATCCGGCTCTGCCGCTCGGGCAGGACGTTCAGCAGGGAGCGCACACCCTCGGTGAACTCCTGCTGTTCCAGGAGATCCGGGGCCGACACGCCGTCGGTGTCCTGGATCAGGTCGCCCAGCACCGAGTCGCCCTCGTCCCCGACCGGCGTCTCCAGCGACACGCAGGTGCGGGCCGCGTCGCGCATGTCCTGCACGCGAGTGGGCGAGCACTTGGCCTCGGCGGCGATCTCCTCGATCGTCGCCTCACGGCCGAGAGCCGTGGACAGCTTCTGCCCGATCTTCTTGAGCTTGTTGACCTCTTCCACCACGTGCACCGGCAGGCGGACGGTGCGGGTCTGTTCTGCCAGACCGCGTTCGATCGCCTGGCGGATCCACCACATGGCGTAGGTGGAGAACTTGTAGCCCTTGGCGTAGTCGAACTTCTCGACGGCGCGGATCAGGCCGAGGTTGCCCTCCTGGATCACGTCCCCGAACGGCAGTCCGCGGAACGAGTGCTTCTTCGCGACCGACACGACCAGGCGCAGGTTCGCGCGGATCATGTGGTCCTTGGCTCGCTCGCCCTCGGCGACGATCCGGCGCAGCAGCCGCGGCTCGCGCGTCCTGTCACCGGTCTGGAGCAGGTGAGCGGCGTAGACACCGGCCTCGATGCGCCGGGACAGGTCGACCTCCTCGGAGGCGGTGAGCAGCGGTGTGCGCCCGACCTCACGCAGGTACTGGCCCACCAGGTCCGCGTCCTGCTGCCCGGATGCGCGGTTCTTCAGATCTGCAGGCATGACAAATCCCCCCGTTTCCGTCGGCAGGTGTGGCAGCCAGAAGTGGCTGCACTCGTGTGTAACGGTTCAGAGGTCCACTTCATTCCGCGGTTTCGGCTGTGACCTCAGCCTCACCTGCGTGATCGCGTGGTGTTCCACGGCCAGGACCTCGATCTTCCAGTCGGAAACTTCCACCACGTCTCCAGGCTCCTCGGGGATGCGGCCGAGGATCAGCAGCACCAGCCCGGCTACCGTCGCGTACTGCCCGGCAGGCGCGTCGCGCAGCTCGACGCCGACGTCCACCAGGTCGTGCACCGGGAACGTGCCGGGCAGCTCGATCGACCCGTCCGCCTCGGTGCGCACCGAGATCACGTCCGCGTCGGTCTCGTCGTAGATCTCGCCGACGATCTCCTCGAGGAGGTCCTCCAGCGTCACGATGCCGTCGACGGCGCCATGCTCGTCCACCACCAGCGCCAGTTGCTCGTGCTCCGCCTTCATGCGCCGCAACGCGTCGGTGACGCGTACCGAGTCCGGCAGCACCATCGGCGCTCGTGCCACGTCCACGAGGGACACGGTGTCGTCGAGCAGGTCTCGCAGGTGCACCACACCGACCACGTCGTCCAGATGACCGTCCTTGGTCACCGGCGCCCGGGAATGTCCGGACCTGGCCAGGACTTCCCTGGCGGTGGCCGTGTCCAAACCTGATTCGAGGATCGTCACCTGCATTCGGGGCACCAGGACCGCGCGCAGCCGTCGTTCGTGGATCTCCAGCGCGCCGGTCATGATCGTGCGCTGCTCCGGGTTCAGGTGATGTTGCACCTCAACGAGATCGCGCAGCTCCTCCTGCGACATCGGCGCCTCGTCGGCGTTCGGGTCGCCGCCGAAGATCCGCACCACCAGGTCGGTCGACTTGCTGAGCAACCACACCGCGGGCCGGGAGATGGTCGAGAGCAGGTCGAGCGCGCTGGCGACGATCTTCGCCCAGCGGACGGCGTACTGCATCGCGAGGCGTTTGGGCGCCAGTTCACCGAAGACCAGTGTGACGAACGTCAGCACCACGGTCACGAGCGCGATCGCGACACCGTTCGCGGCTGCTCCGAGGAAGCTCAGCAGCGGCACGATCGGCGCGGCGAGCGAGACCGCGGCCGTGGCCGACGCCAGGAATCCAGACAGCGTGATGCCGATCTGAACGGTCGCGAAATACCTGTTCGGATCGCGTGCCAGCCGGACCAGCCGGCGATGCCCTTCGCGTTCCAGCGAGCGCAGTTGACCTTCGCGCAGCGACACGAACGCCATCTCGCTGCCGGCGAAAGCCGCGTTGAGCAACACCAGGATCGCGACCAGCGCGAGGTCGAAGCCATAGCCATCCACGCGTTTGGGGTAGCACGCGCGGTGGTATTTCGCACCCTGACGGCCGTCTTGAGCAGCCAGGAGGGCTTCAGCCGAACGAGGTGGGATGAGATGGACACCCCAGAGGTGCTGAGCGCCTCCGCGAGGACCTTGCACACCCTGCCGGAGGACGAGCCGGACCTCGCCGCGATGCGCGCGTGGGTCTGCAGTCTGTTGGGAGATCTACCGGAGGACGTCAGCCTCGACGTTCTCCTCGTGTGCACGGAACTCGCCAGCAATGCGTACGAACACGCCGAAGGACCACGCGCCGTGCGAGTGCAACGACATACCGACTTCATCCGGGTGGAGGTCGACGACCACACACCGGCCGAGCTTCCGAACCTGGGTACCTCACGGCTCGGTGACACCCGAGGCCGTGGACTGATCTTGATCGCCCAGCTCTCCCGCTGCTGGGGCACGCTCGAGTTCGCCGGCGGGAAGACCATCTGGGCCGAGGTGAACGCATAGGTCGTCTGTGCGTTTCGCACAGACAAGTCGTGACACCGCACGGATGGGACTTGCGTCGAGTTTCTTCGACTCTCGATGCATGACGATTACGGTCTCGCCGGCGGTTCGACCGCTGATGCGTCACGGAGCAGAGATGCTCGTGGCGATGCTGGCAGGGATGGCCCTGCTCGGGCCCCTGTGGACGCCGGAACGGGCCGACCTGGCCGCCCTGTGGATGGCGGCGTCGATGTCCGTGCCGATGGCGCTGTGGATGCGCTACCGAGGTCACGGCCGGATCGTCGAGATGTGCGCGGCGATGTTCGTGCCGTATCTCGTGCTGCTGGTGCCGCACTGGTTCGGGCTGCTGGACGGCGACGCGGTCGAGATGGGCGGGCACCTGCTGATGCTGCCCGCGATGGCCGTTGTGCTGGTCCTGGGACGGCACGACCACGGACAGCCCAGCACGAACCCGGTGATCCGGATGCTGGGTGATCACTGGCCCGCGGTGATCGCGCTGGCGGTCTCGTTCGACTTCTGGCAGGAGCACGTGGTGCCTCCTGTGTGGACCCTGTTGCTGTGCCAGGCGGCGTATCTCTTCTGGGGACGGCGCGCGCCTCGGGTGCAGCTCGCGGTGTTCAGCCTGTACGCGGCGCTGGCCGTGGCGGTGATCACGGTGTCGTCCTCGGCCGGAGTGCTGCTGATCGCGTTCGGGTGGGGCGCGCATGCCGTCTGGGATCTCGTGCACCACGTGCGCAACGCTGTCGTGCCGCGCTGGTGGTCGGAGTTCTGCGGCGTGTTCGACCTGGTCATCGCCGTCACGATCCTGATCGCGTGGTTCTAGGCTGATGGCGATGAACGACCTTCCGCACACCGCGTTGCGCGGCACTCTCCACCTGCTGTGGATGGGGTCGCTCGTCGTGCCGCTGATCTCGGTGCTGCGCGAGCCGTCCGCCACCCGCTGGCTCGGGGTGCTGGGCCTGCTGGTGCTGGCCGTGGCGTACGCGGTGACGTTGCGAGGCGGGCCGCTGTGGGTGCTCGTGGTCGCGACCCTGGTGACGATTCCGCTGGTGGCGCCGGTCGGGCCGGACGAACTGTCGACGTGGGCGTGGATCGGCGGCGCGGCGGCTGGGTTCGCGCCGTTGCTGCTGACCGGGCCGTGGCGGTGGCTGGCGGCCATCTGCGCAGTGGTGGTCGCGGGCCTCGTCGGGGCCGCTCACCACGGCGACCACACGAGGTACCAGATGATCGCGGTCTCGGTCGGGCTGACGATCATAGCGATGGCCGGGCTGCCGATGTGGTTCGCCGGGCTGCTGGGGCAGGCGCGGGCAGGGCGTGAGGCGCAGGCGGAGCTGGCGGTGAGCGAGGAACGGCTGCGGTTCGCCCGCGACGTGCACGACCTGCTGGGGCATCGGCTGACCGTGATCGCGCTGAAGTCCGAACTGGCCGGACGCCTCGCTTCGACCGATCCCGAGCGGTCGGCGGCGGAGGCGTTCGAGGCGCAACGACTGGCGTCCTCGGCGTTGGAAGAGGTGCGTGACGCCGTGCACGGCTATCGCGCGGTGAACCTGCCCGAACAGCTTGAGGCCGTGCGGAACGTGTTGCAGGAAGCCGGTATTCGCTGCACCGTCTCGGACGTTCCGGTGCAGGGCGAACACGCGACGCAGCTCGCGCTGGCGTTGCGGGAGGCCTGCACCAACGTACTGCGGCACAGCCACGCGACGTGGTGCATGATCGACGTCGCTGTCGCCGAGGAGGAGGCGCGGATGACCGTCACGAACGACGGCACCGAGAAGCCTTCGAGCGAGGGCAACGGGCTTCGCGGTCTGCGCGAACGACTTGCGGCCGTGGGCGGTCAGGTGTCGGCGGAGAAGTCGGGCGACGTGTTCACGCTGCAGGTCGTGGTGCCCGCGTGATCAGGGTGCTGCTGGCCGACGACGAGGAGCTGATCCGCGACGCCCTCGCGGCGCTCCTCGACCTGGAGCCGGATCTGGAGGTGGTGGCCCGCGCGGGGGACGGCCGGGCCGCCGTCGAGGCCGCGCGGGCGCACCGTCCGGACGTGGCCGTGGTGGACCTGCAGATGCCCGAGCTGGACGGCCTGGAGGTAACCGAGGAACTGGCGCGCGTGCTGCCGTCGTGCGCTGTCGTGATCCTGACCGGCCGTGGCCGTCCGCCGCACCTGCAGCAGGCGCTGCACGCGGGGGCGAAAGGCTTCCTGCCCAAGGGATCGCCCGGCGGCACGCTCGCGGACGTGATCCGCCGCGTGCACGCCGGTTCGCGCTGGGTCGATCCCGCACTGGCCGCCGACGCGCTCGCCGCTCCCCCGTGCCCGCTGACGCAGCGCGAGCTGGAAGTGTTGCGGCTCAGCGAGTTCGGCACCCCGGTCGCCGAGATCGCGGCGCGCACGTCGTTGTCCGCCGGGACCGTCCGGAACCACCTGTCGGCCGCGGTCGCGAAGCTCGGAGTCGGAAGCCGTGGCGAGGCGTTCTCGGTCGCGCACGACCACGGGTGGCTTTAGGTCCTGAGGCAGGCCGGCACGGTGAGGGTGGTCGGCCGGCCGTCGGTGAGCGTGCGGACGCTCGCGCCCAGCAACAGGTCGCCCGCCTTGTCCAGCACGGCGCGAGCGACCCGGCTGCGGTCCTCGCCGCGTTCGAATACGCGCATGACCCTGGCGCCGGCGTTGACCGTCCGCGTCCAGCCCTTCGAGTGCGGCACCTCCAGCCAGTCCGCGACCTCGGCGTCGACGACCTGCCGCACCATCGCCGCGACCACGCCGTCGAAGGCCCTGCCAGGCACGAACTTCTCGTACAGCTCCACGAGGTTCCTGGTCAGTTCGACGCCTTCGGCCGACGGCGCGTAGGAGGCCCGGACCATGGTGTTGCTGAGTTCTTCCGCTTCTTCCACCGTTTCCGGCATCGTGTCCGGGCGGATGCCGAGCACCGCGCCCGCGACGCGCCAGACGTGGTAGTAGTCCTCGGCCTCCGTGTCGGTGACCGAGACGCCGATGCGGCGCATGCCTTCGATCACCTGCACGGAGAAGATCAGCAACGCGCCGAGCAGGTCCTGCTGGCACACCGGAACGCCGTCTGCCGCGTGGTCCCACTCCGGTGAGCGGCCGACGAAGTAGCGGACCGCCGCGTGGATGAGCCGGGTCTTCTGGATGGTCGGCACGAACGAGCCACCCGTGCCGAAAGCGTTGGGCTCCATCA
Source organism: Lentzea sp. NPDC102401 (assembly GCF_044765805.1). Taxonomy (NCBI): domain Bacteria; kingdom Bacillati; phylum Actinomycetota; class Actinomycetes; order Pseudonocardiales; family Pseudonocardiaceae; genus Lentzea; species Lentzea sp. NPDC102401. Next base: position 382,113 of record NZ_JBIWKS010000005.1, read on the forward strand.
TGTTCAGCACGAACTGCGACGTCTCCGACAGCCTGCGGTGCGGCTGGTTGAGCCGGTGCGTGAGCGTGAGGACCTTCGACGGCCGGGGTTGCGCGTAGCAGTTGACCATCGCGCCGAACGACAGCACCGACGCCACGTGCACTCCGTCGTCGATGAAGAAGTCGTGCGCGCGGGCGACGCGCTCCTCGTCCATCCACTCCGGCGGATCGTCGGTGGCCACGAGGTAGTCGCGGACCACGGGCGGCAGGTGTTCCGGGATCGGCTCGTCGTTGCCGCGGAACTCCGCGAGGACCCGATTGACCTCGGTCAGGCTGCCGCTCTCGATCAGATGCGCGATCACGGCGTCGGCGAGCGGGTCGCCCTCGTACTTCAGCGCGTGCAGGTCCACCGGCCGAGCGTATGGGCCCGTTCAGGCCGTTGATCGGGCTGATCACCTCTTCGGCCCAGCGAATCCACGCGATCGTGTGTGCGGGCCGTTCGGACGGCTCGATCCCGCTACGAACCTGAGGTGAGCACGTCGAACGCGTGCCTGCGGTGCTCCGCGAACAGTGTCAGCGCCCCTTCCACGTTCCCCAGCCGCAGCGCCGCCACCAGGTCCCGGTGCTCCTCCCGGATCTGCTCCAGGTACCCGTCGGTGCTCAGCCGCACCCGCGTGATCAGGAACAGGTGCACCTGGGACCGGATCGCCTCCCAGGCCTGGGTCAGTCGCGAGTGGCCGGCGGCGGCGTACACGGCGTCGTGGAACGCGATGTCGCACCGCACCATCTCGTGCGGCGTCGAGGCGCGTTCCATCTCCACGGCCGCCGCGGAGATCTCCTCCAGTGAGGCGCCCGTGGCCACGACGCGCTGGACGGCCAGCACCTCCAGGGCGCCGCGCAGGCTGTCCAGTTCGGCGACGTCCTGAAGGGACAGCTCGGCCACCGTGGCGCCGCGGTGCCACTCGGCGCGCACGAGACCTTCTCGTTCCAGCAAGCGCAGCGCGTCGCGGACCGGGCCGCGGCTCACCCGCAGCGCCTCGGACAGCTCCACCTCGCGCAGGGCACTGCCCGGCGGGTAGCCGCCGTCGAAGATGGCCTCGCGGATCATGTCCGCGACCTCGCTGCCCAGACCTCGGCGTCGCGCCGGACCCACCGTCATGTGAGCAATGTTAACAAGGAGACATCTTGTCGGAATGTTAACATCTGGACATGCCGAACATCCCTCGTTTCCACCTCGCCATGCCCGTCGACGACCTCGCCGCCGCCCGCCGCTTCTACGGCGAGACCCTCGGCCTGGAGCAGGGTCGCAGCTCCGACACCTGGGTCGACTGGAACCTGCACGGCCACCAGTTCGTCACCCACGTGGCGCCGAGGACCGAGCGCGTCAGCAACCCGGTCGACGGCCACGACGTGCCGGTCCCCCACTTCGGGCTGGTCCTGACCGTCGACGAGTTCCAGACGCTCGCGGCCAAGCTCACCGACGCCGGCACGAAGTTCGTCATCGAGCCGTACGTGCGGTTCCAGGGCGAGCCCGGCGAGCAGTGGACGATGTTCCTGCTGGACCCGGCGGGCAACGCGCTCGAGTTCAAGGCGTTCGCGGACGACGCGCAGGTGTTCGCAGTCTAAAGAAAACCAAAAAATCTTGCACAACGCGCAAGTTTCGGTAGCGTGGGAGTGACGCCGAGCCACGACCCGGTCACACCGGGTCAGACAGGGAGAGGCCATGACCACGGCCGAGCGGCAGCGCAGCGCTCAACAGCTCATCCGCCCGCAGTTGCCCGCCGAACTCACCAACCGCGACGGGTGCCCGTTCGACCCGTCGAATGGGCTGACCGAGCTGAGCGGGCAGGGGCGGATCCACAGGATCGAGCACAACGGCGACACCGTCTGGCTCGTCACCGGGCACGACGAGGCACGGGCGGTGCTCGCCGCGCCGCAGATGAGCTCTGACCGGATCAACAGCCCGCGGGCGAGGGCCCTGATCTCGCCGGAACTGCACGCGGAGCTGTTCCCGCCCGAGCGCCAGGCCGGGTCGTTCATCTTCATGGACGCCCCTGAGCACACCCGCTTCCGCAGGCTGCTGACCGGCCAGTTCACCGTGCGCAGGATGCGGGATCTCACGCCGCGCATCCACGAGATCGTCACGGACAGCCTAGACGCGATGATCGAGAAGGGACCGCCTGCTGATCTCGTGCACGACTTCGCGCTGCCGGTGCCGTCACTCGTGATCTGCGAGCTGCTGGGCGTCGACTACGGCGACCGCGACGAGTTCCAGCGCCGCACGGCCAAGCTGCTCAGCCTGAACACCACGATCGACGAGCAGATCAAGAACACGGTCGAGCTGCGCAAGTTCATGCGGGGACTGGTCGACGCCAAGCGGCGCAGTCCCGGCGACGACCTGCTGTCCGGGCTGGTCCGCGACACCGACCTCACCGACGACGAGCTCACCGGCATCGCGAACCTGCTGCTCATCGCGGGCCACGAGACCACGGCGAACATGCTGGCGCTCGGCACGTTCGCGCTGCTGGAGCACCCCGACCAGTTCGCGAAGCTGCGCGACGAGCCGGAGCTGACCGAGAACGCGGTCGAGGAGCTGCTGCGGTACCTGTCGATCATCAGCATGGGCGTCTCCCGGCACGCCAAGGAGGACGTCGAGATCGGCGGCGCCACCATCCGCGCCGGTGAGACCGTCGTGGTGTCGGTGCCGGCGGTCAACCGCGACGACAGCCAGTACGACGACCCGCACGCCCTGCTGGTCGACCGGCCGCGCGGCCACCACGTGGCGTTCGGGCACGGCATCCACCAGTGCCTCGGGCAGCAGCTGGCGCGTGTGGAGATGACGGTCGGCTTCACCGAACTGCTGAAGAGGTTGCCGGCGCTGAAGCTCGCCGTTCCCGCCGGCGAGGTGCCGCTGCGGACCGACATGTCGATCTACGGCGTGCACTCGCTCCCGGTCACCTGGTGAATCCGGCACCGAGCTGGTCGATCATCCGGCCGACCAGCTCGGTGACCTCGAACCTGTCCGTGGCCTGGGGTGTGTCGAGCCACCACTGCACGACCGCGCGCATCGACGCGAGGATCGTCGACGCCGTCACCGCCGGATAGGGGTCCGCCTGGGGGTCCACCCCGCAGCGCACCGCGATCGCCGCCGTCAACGCCTGCTCACGGGCGGAGTAGGCGGCGAAGAAGTGCGGCAGCAGTGCGGGGTGCTGCCGGAGCTGACGCAACTGGCGGAGCCGGTCGAGGTCGACGTAGCGCGGATAGATCGACCGCAGCGCCTCGCGCAACGCGACCAGCACCGGTTCGCCCGCGGGCCGTGCGGCGAACTCCTCCACCAACGCGAGAGCCGTGGCCGTGTCGCCGGCGACGACCGCTTCCTCCTTCGAGGAGAAGTAGTTGAAGAACGTCCGCAGCGACACCCCGGCGGCCCGCGCGATCTGCTCCACGGTCACCCGGTCGAGGCCGTGCTCCACGCACAGGCTCCAGGCGGCGTCACCCAGTGCTTCCCTGGTCGCCGCCTTCTTGCGTTCACGCAGGCCCGTCATGGCGCAAAGATTAAAGCGTCCCGGAAATTGGTGTAGACCTTGTCACCCAGGCGAGCACCTCACTACGGTCCGTGAGAACGCTCTCACAAGACCTTCGGAGGACCGGGTGCGCCTACTCGGAGTCGTCGTCCTGGCCGGGGCCGTGTTCACCGCGGGCCAGGCCCATGCCTCTCCCCCACGTGCCGCGACAACGGCGCCGACCGTCACGCTGATCACCGGGGACCAGGTGCTCACCGGGCAACGGGCGGTCAGACCGGCGCCCGGCCGTGAACGAGTCCTGTTCTCCACCTACACCGCGCAGGGCCACGAGTACGTGGTGCCGCACGACGCCATCCCGATGATCGCGGACGGCCGCCTCGACGAGCGGCTCTTCGACATCACCGAGCTCGCCACGTACGGCGGCGCCCTGCCGGTGATCGTCACCTACCCCGAAGGCACCCTGAGCGCGCAGTCCGGCCTCCAGCTGCGCAGCATCAACGGCGTGGCGTTCGACGCGGCCAGGACGCCGCTCGCCGGCACCCTGTCCACGTCCGGCGCGAAGAAGATCTGGCTCGACGCCAGGCGCAAGGCGAACCTCGACCGCAGCGTCGCGCAGATCAACGCCCCCGCGGCCTACGCGGCGGGACTCACCGGCAAGGGCACCACGGTCGCCGTCCTCGACACGGGCGTCGACAACACCCACCCGGACCTGGCCGACCGCGAGATCGGCGAACGCAACTTCTCGGGCTCCGCGGACAACGGCGACCACTACGGCCACGGCACGCACGTCGCGTCGATCATCGCGGGCACCGGCGCGAAGAGCGGCGGCAAGTACCACGGCGTGGCACCGGACGCGAGCATCCTCGACGTGAAGGTGCTGGGCGACAACGGTTCCGGCCAGGACAGCGGGATCATCGCCGGCATGGAGTGGGCGGTCGAGCAGGGCGCCCAGATCATCAACATGAGCCTCGGCGGCTACGACACCCCCGAGATCGAGCCTCTCGAAGAGGCCGTGAACCGCCTCAGCGCCGACAAGGGCACGCTGTTCGTGATCGCAGCCAGCAACAGCGGCCCCAACGCGCGCACGGTCGGCTCCCCCGGAACCGCCGACGCGGCACTGACCGTCGGCGCGGTCGACGACCAGAACGAGATCGCGGAGTTCTCGAGCCGCGGCCCGACGCAGGCCGGAACCCTGAAGCCCGACCTCACCGCACCCGGCGTCGGCATCGTCGCCGCCCTGCACTCCGACGGCAGGATCGGCGCCCCGGTCGCCGACGGCTACACCTCGCTCGACGGCACCTCGATGGCCACCCCGCACGTCGCGGGCGCGGCGGCACTGCTGCGCCAGCAGCACCCGGACCTGGGCGGCGCCGCGCTGAAGGCCCGACTCACCGGCAGCACCACGCCCACCGCGAAGCTGACCCCGTTCGAACAGGGCTCCGGCCGCGTCGACGTCGCCAAGCTGATCAAGCAGAACGTGACGTCCTCCCCGACGAGCATCAGCTTCGGCGCGCACCAGTGGCCGCACACCGGCGAACCCGCGCTGTCCAAGGAGATCACGTACTCCAACGCGGGATCCGAGCCGGTCACGCTCGACCTCGCCACGGACACCGGCGGCACCCTGTTCAGCGTCTCTCCCGCCAAGCTCACGGTTCCGGCGGGCGGCACCGCGACGGCCACGGTCACCGCGGACATCGCGAAACAGCCCGCGGGCGGCGTGTTCGGCGGCGCGATCGTCGCGAGCGGCGTGCGCACCGCGGTCGTCGCCGACCTGGAGGTGGAGAGCTACGACGTCACGATCACCGGTGTCGAACGGTCCGGCGTCACGACGGCGTCGACCTTCGCGTTCCTGATCAACGTCGACACCGGCGCCCGCGTCTGGCCGGACAGCACGACCGGCGTCGCGCGCGTCGCCAAGGGCCGCTACATCCTTTCCGGCAGCGTGCTGTCGTCCACCGGTGCCTGGACGCACGACGTCATCAACTACCCGAACCTGACCGTCTCCGGCGCCACGACGATCAACCTCGACGCGCGCCAGGCCAAGCCGGTCAAGGTGACGCTGCCCGTGACCGCGCAGCTCTCGTTGCTGCAGACCGGTTTCGAACGGGTCGTCAACGGCACCGCCTACACCATCGGCAACTTCTCGGTCGGCGGTTCGATCGACCACCTCGGCGTCGCGAGCCTCGGCCCCGACTCGAACGAGGTCACCGGCAAGATCGCCACGTTCTGGAACGCGGGCCAGGACTTCTACGGACTCGCCTGGTACCAGAAGGGGCACGCTCCCAACGGCCTCACCAAGACGATCGCCAGGAAGGACCTCGCCACCGTCAAGGTCGACATGCCCGCACTCAAGCCGGGTCAGAGCGCCTCGATCGGCCACACCTCCTCACCCGCGGGCCGCGCCGACTGGACCTACGGCTCGCTGGACAACTACACCTCCGGCCAGCGCACCGAGTACTACGGCGGCGAAGGCGGGGACTGGTCGCGCAGGTTCAACCTGTTCGACGAGACCGGGAACATCGGCGCGCTCGTGACCCCGCTGCGGCACTACCGGCCGGGCAGGTCCTACGTGGAACCGTTCAACCGCGCGGTGTTCGGCCCGGCGCTGCCCGAGACCCGGGGCGTCCCCCACTCGTTCCGCACCGGCGACTTCGTCCGCGTCACGATCCCGCTCTACGGCGACAACGCGGGCAACGAGGGCTACAGCCCCGTGACCGAAGCGCGCACGACCGTGTACCGCGACAACGTCAAGGCAGTCGAGACCGCCGAGGCGGGCTGGGCGATGCTGGACGTCCAGCCGGGCGCCGCGCACTACCGCGTGGAAACCTCCGCCGTGCGCGACACCGCCCTGAGCTCCAAGGTGTCCGGCGTGTGGACGTTCCGCAGCGACACCACGGCGAAGCAGACCGCGCTCCCCCTGTCGGTCATCCGCTTCACCCCGCAGCTGGACGACAACGGCCACGGCCGCGCCGGCCAGATGCTCTCGGTGCCGATCTCGACCCAGTCGCAGGTGGACTCGGTGCGCGTGACGTCCGTCGAGGTCTCCTACGACGGCGGCACCACGTGGAAGCGCCAGCAGATCACGGCCGGCCGCGTCCTGCTGGCACACCCGAAGGACGCCAAGTCGGTCTCCTTGCGCGCCAAGGCGTCCGGCAGCGGCCAGACCGTCGAGCAGACCATCATCGACGCGTACCTGCTCCGCTAACGGAACGCGCCCGCGTGCTCGTTCGCCCGGTGGGCTCGCGAGCGCGCGGGCCTTCCCAGCACGTCCTCGACGCTGCCGACCACCGCCACCTGTTCCGGCACGGACAACGCCTCGGGCCCCGTCAACGTGCACGCACGGCCGCCGTGCCCACCCCTCACGAGCACGGCGGCCGCCACCGCGCCGATGTCGCCTTCGTGCACGAGCGCACTCCGCGCGTACGCGAACGGCTCACGCACCACCTGACGTCCGGCGTTCCCGGTCGCCCCCGTCACGAGAATCGTCATCGGCTCGACCGTAAGACCTCCAGTTATCTGGAGATCAAGCCCACGCCCCGTCGCGTAGCTTGGGAACCGTGCGGGAACTGACCGACGAAATCGCGGCCGGCCACTGCCCGCCGCCTGCCAAGCAAGCGCCGACCGGGGTGAGCATCCCGGGCCGGCACGTCGCCGAGGTCGCGCGGCACCCGGACGGCCGGCTCGCGGTCATCACGTGGTCGTCGCCGAAGATCGACCCCGGCCTGCTCACTCCAGCGCTGCACGTCGTGGAGACCGACGGCAGCGTCACGGACCTCGGCGCGACACCCGCGGACGCCGGTTCGCCGGTGTGGTGGGGCGACGAGGTCTGTTACCTGGCGCTGACCCCGCCGCACCTGCAGGGCGGCAACGCCGTCTTCGACCAGCGGCACCGCAACCTCACCGAAGACATGCGCGCCTGCCCGATCGATCTCGTCCAGGACGACGGCGACGCGCCGATCATGGTCGTCGCGACCGGCCTGGACACCGAGTTCCACCGCCTGGACGGCCGTTTCCTCGGCTGCGTCAGGGGATCGCACCTGCCGCCGCGTTATCGCGACCTCGACGGCATTCCCTGGGGCACTCAGGAACGCCTCCAGTACCAGGCGCGGGACGGGCTCGACCTCGACGGCCTGCTGGTGCTGCCTCCGGGCAGGACCAGGCGCGACGGACCTCTTCCTCTCGTCACGATCGTCCACGGCGGTCCCTACGACCGCTGGACCGACGAACTGCAACTGCACTGGGTGCCGTCGGCGCAGTGGTTCGCGCACCAGGGGATCGCGGCCTTCCTGCCCAACCCCAGGGGCGGGCAGGGGCACGGCCACGAGTTCGCGGCGGCCGTGGCGAAGAAGGTCGGCCAGGAGGAGTGGCACGACATCGAGACCGGCATCGATCTCCTCGTCGCGCAAGGGATCGCGGACCCCGACCGGCTCGGCATCGCGGGCTGGAGCCACGGCGGGTTCATGGCCGCCTGGGCCACGACCAGGACCGACCGGTTCAAGGCGGCGCTGGTGGGCGCGGGCATCTCGGACTGGCCGCGGCTCATCGCCACCGGCGAGTGGGGCACGTTCGAGGCGGCGCTGGGCGACAGCGCCGAACACAGCCCTCTCACCTACGCGGACCGGATCCGCACGCCGATGTTGATCGTGCACGGTGAGAACGACACCAACGTGCCGGTCGAGCAAGCAGAGCTCCTGCACCGCGCGGTGAGGCACTCAGAACTCGTCGTCTATCCCGGCGAGGGGCACTCGCTCCGGCAGCGTGAGCACAGGCTGGATCTGCTGAACCGAACCAGAAGGTTGTTCGCGAAGCTCTGAAACTTGCGCAAACCTTACGCAAGATCGGCAAACTGTGAGCAAGTCACCGCAAGCCAGCACATCGCGATCAAATCAATTTTCTGGGCAGGTTCGGGCCCGAACCTCCCGCAACGCTGTTCATCCTGCCGCTGGTGATCGCCCTTGCGCACGCTGAGACACCGGTCGGATACTGGAACGAGCACCCGTCTTTCCTGTTCAGAGCGCTATGTCGCAAATTTGCGCAATCACGTCGAGATATTGCGGTAATCTGCTGGACACTTCTACGGTGAGGCGCGCCACACCCCCTCGCGTCCCCACCGAGAAGGGCCAAGCACGCCATGTCATCGACGACACGCGCTCGCTCCCTGCTAGCCCCCTTGATCGCAGTGATCACCGCCGCGGCCACCCTGACGGTCTCCCCCGCCGCCCAGGCCGCACCGGTGAGCCTCGACCTCGCCAAGCAGACCCGCATCGACCAGGTCACGCTCACTTCTTCCCGCAACAGCACCGAATCCTTCGCCGTGCAGACGAGTCTCGACGGCAGAGGCTGGTCGACGCTGGTCGCGGAACAGCCGCACACGTTCCAGGACCGCAAGGTCACCTTCAAAGTCGACCCGACGCTGGTCCGGCACGTCCGCGCCACCAAGACCACCGCGAAGCTCGAAGTCCACGAGGCCGCGGTCAGCGCCCAGTTGCAGGCCACCTACAGCGCGAGCAGCACGAACCAGAGCTACGGACCGGGCAACGCCGGCGACGGCAACCAGGGGACGTACTGGGAGAGCGCGAACAACGCGTTCCCGCAGTGGATCCAGGCCGATCTCGGTGCCGCGGTGAAGGCCGACCGGGTCGTGCTGAAGCTTCCGGCCGACGGCTGGGGCGCTCGCACCCAGACCCTCGCGATCCAGGGCAGCACGGACGGCAGCAACTTCACCGATCTCGTGGCGTCCAGGGGATACGACTTCAACCCGGCCACGGCCAACACCGTCACCATCGACTTCACCGCGGCCACCACGCGGTACGTCCGGCTGCGGATCACCGGGAACACCGGCTGGCCTGCGGCCCAGCTCAGCGAGTTCGAGGTCCAGGGCCCGACGAGCGGTGACACGCAGGCTCCGGCGGCGCCGTCGAACCTCGCCTTCACGCAGCCGCAGGCCGGGCAGATCCGGCTGACCTGGAACGCGAGCACGGACAACGTCGGCGTCACCGCCTACGACGTCTACGCCAACGGCACCCTGCGCACCACGGTCACCGGCACGACCTACACCGACAGCCAGCCCGACGGCCTGCGCGTGAGCTACCACGTGATCGCGAAGGACGCGGCCGGCAACCAGTCCCCCGCCAGCAACACCGTGACGCGCGAAGGCGCCACCGGCACGAACCTGGCACAGGGCAAGCCCGTCACGGCGAACAACAACGTGCACAACTTCGTCGCCGCCAACGCCAACGACTCGAACCTGGCCACCTACTGGGAGTCCAACGGGTTCCCCGGCACGCTGACCGTCCAACTGGGATCGAACGCGGACGTCAGCTCGGTCGCGGTCAAGCTCAACCCGGACTCGGCCTGGGGCGCCCGCACGCAGAACGTCGAGGTCCTCGGCCGCGAGCAGAACGCCACCGGCTTCACGAGCCTCGTCGCGGGCCGCGACTACCGCTTCGACCCGGCGACCGGCAACGCCGTCACGATCAACGCGGCTGCCAGGGTCGCCGACCTCCAACTGCGCGTCACGTCCAACACCGGTGCGCCCGGCGCCCAGGTGGCGGAGATCCAGGTGTTCGGCACCCCTGCCCCGAATCCCGATCTCACCGTCACCGCGACGTCGTTCACGCCGACGAGCCCCGTGGAGACCGACCAGGTCACGCTGAACGCCACTGTCCGCAACGCCGGAACCGCGGCGTCCGGAGCCACCGACGTGACGTTCTTCCTCGGCACCACCAGCGTCGGCACGGCCCAGGTCGGCGCCCTCGCGGCCGGTGCGCAGGCGAACGTCGGCACCACGATCGCCGCCCGTCCGTCGGGCAGCTACGAGTACACCGCCAAGGTCGACGAGACCAAGAAGGTGGCGGAGCAGAACGAGACCAACAACGCCCGCGTCCACCCGGACCCGCTGGTCGTGACCCCGGTCCCGAGCTCGGACCTGGTCGCGGTGCCGAGCTGGTCGCCGAGCAACCCGAGCAGCGGCCAGAGCACCACGTTCTCCGTCGCGATCAAGAACCAGGGCACCATCGCGTCCGCGGCCGGAGCCCACGGCATCACGGTCACGATCCTGAACAGCAGCGGCCAGACCGTCCGCACGCTGACCGGCAGCCACAACGGCGTGATCAACGCCGGCGCCACGACCGCCGCGGTCAGCCTCGGCACGTGGCCCGCCGCCGACGGCCGGTACACCGTCCGCACGGTGATCGCGGGCGACGCCAACGAGATCCCCGCCAAGCAGGGCAACAACACCGGCGAGCAGTCGCTGTTCATCGGCCGCGGCGCGAGCGTTCCGTGGCAGCACGTCGAGGCCGAGGACGCCACCGTCGGCGGCGGCGCGCAGGTCCTCAGTCCGAACAGGACGATCGGCGACCTCGCCGGTGAGGCGTCCGGCCGCCGCGCCGTCACGCTGAACGGCAACGGCCAGTCGGTCGAGTTCACGACGTCCGGACCGACCAACACCCTCGTCACCCGCTTCTCCATCCCGGACAGCTCCGGTGGCGGCGGCATCACCTCGAACCTCAACGTCTACGTCAACGGCCAGTTCCACAAGGCCATCGACCTGACGTCGAAGTACATGTGGCAGTACGGCAACGAGGCCGAGCCCGGCAACTCGCCGGGAGCGGGCGGGCCGCGCCACATCTACGACGAGGCGAACGTGATGCTCAACTCGACGTTCCCGGCGGGCACGAAGATCAAGCTGCAGAAGGACGCGGCCAACACCACGAACTACGCGATCGACTTCGTGAACTTCGAACAGGTGACGGCGGCCGGAAACCCTGACGCGGCCCGCTATGCCGTGCCCGCCGGGTTCACCCACCAGGACGTGCAGAACGCGCTCGACCGCGTCCGGATGGACACGACCGGCACCCTGACCGGCGTCTACCTGCCCGCGGGCACCTACCAGACGGCGCAGAAGTTCAACGTCTACGGCAAGGCGATCCGGGTGGTCGGCGCGGGACCCTGGTTCACCCGGTTCCAGGCCCCGCTCGCGCAGGAGAACACCGACATCGGCTTCAGCGCGCAGTCGTCCGCGAGCGGGTCGACGTTCAGCGGGTTCGCGGTGTTCGGCAACTACACCGCGCGCATCAACGGGCCGGGCAAGGTGTTCGACTTCGCCGGTGTCCAGAACATGACCATCGAGAACATCTGGGTCGAGCACATGATGTGCCTGTTCTGGGGCAACAACGTCGACAACAACGTGATCAGGGACAGCCGCATCCGCGACATGTACGCGGACGGCCTCAACCTGACCAACGGGTCGGCGGGCAACCGGATCGCGAACATCGAGGCCCGCTCGACCGGTGACGACGCGTTCGCGTTGTTCGCCGCCACCGACGGCGGTGGCAGCGGCCAGCAGAACAACGTCTTCGAGAACCTCTCGGTGACGACCCCGTGGCGTGCGGCCGGTCTCGCGGTCTACGGCGGCAAGCTCAACACGTTCCGCAACATCTACGTCGCGGACACGCTCACCTACTCCGCGGTGACGATCAGCTCGCTCGACTTCGGGTACCCGATGGAGGACTTCGGGCCCGAGCCGACGACGTTCAGCGGCCTCACCCTGGTGCGCTCCGGCGGCCACTTCTGGGGCGCGCAGACGTTCGGCGCGATCTGGATGTTCTCCGCCTCCAAGAAGTACACCGGGATCCGGGTGAGCGACGTCGAGATCATCGATCCGACGTACAGCGGAATCATGTTCCAGACCAAGTACAACGGTGCGGCCGAGAACGTCTTCCAGGACACGGTGCTGTCCAACGTGAGCATCTCGGGTGCGCGCAAGAGCGGCGACGCGTTCGACGCCAAGTCCGGGTTCGGGTTGTGGGCGAACGAGATGCCGGAGCCCAACCAGGGTCCCGCCGTCGGTGAGGTCACCTTCAACGGCCTCAGGTTCAGCAACAACTTCCAGGACATCAGGAACACCACGTCCACCTTCAAGATCAACATCAACAACTGATACCCCTGCCGCGAAGGACAATTCAATGAGAAACACGCTAATGAGGCGTGCGGTGAGTGCTGCCCTGGTCAGCGCCCTCGCACTGTTCGGATTGACACCCACGGCAGGAGCAGCGGTCGTCAGGCTGTCCGCGAACCTGACCGCGTCCAGCAGCAACGGCCCGTACGGCCCCGGGAACGCCGGTGACGGCAACCAGGGCAGCTACTGGGAGAGCACGAACAACTCGTTCCCGCAGTGGCTCCAAGCCGACCTCGGCGCCGCGAAGAGCGTCAGCAAGGTCGTGCTGCGCCTGCCCTCGAACTGGGAGCAGCGCTCGCAAACGCTTGCCGCGCAAGGAAGTTCGAACGGATCGCAGTTCAGCGACCTCGTCGGCTCCGGTGCGCGTGCGTTCGCGCCGGGCTCGAACAACACGGTGACGCTGGACTTCACCGCGACCAGCGTCCGGTACGTCCGCGTGACGGTCACCGCGAACAGCGGCTGGCCCGCCGCGCAGCTCAGCGAGTTCGAGGTGCACGGCGAGTCCGGACCGGTCGACCCCCCGCCCGCCGGCGACGACCTGGCGGCCGGCAAGCCGGTCGAGGAGTCCGGGCACGTGCACAACTTCGTGCCGGGCAACGCCGTCGACGGCAACACCGGCACGTACTGGGAGTCCAACGGACTTCCCGGCAACCTGACCGTGAAGCTGGGCTCCAACGCCGACGTCACGTCGGTCGTCGTCAAGCTCAACCCCGGTGGTGACTGGGGTGCCCGCACGCAGAACTTCGAGGTGCTCGGACGTGAGGCGAGCGCGACGGCGTTCGGGACCCTGAAGGCCCGCGCCGACTACCGGTTCGACCCGGCCACCGGCAACACCGTCACCATCCCGGTCTCCGGCCGGGCGTCGGACGTGCGGCTGCACTTCTACTCGAACACCGGCGCGCCCGGCGGCCAGGTCGCCGAGTTCCAGGTGTTCGGCGCCTCCGCTCCGGCTCCCGATTTGACCGTCACGAACCTGACGTGGACGCCGGCCAGCCCCAGCGAGGCCGACGCGATCAGGCTCACCGCCACCGTGCGCAACGGGGGCACCGTGGCGTCCGGCGCGACCACGCTGAACGCCACGCTCGGCGGCACCGTCGCGGGTTCCGCCGCGGTCGGCGGGCTCGCCCCTGGAGCCACGGCCACCGTCAACGTCGACGCGGGCCGTCGGGGTGCCGGGTCCTACGCGGCCGCGGCCACGGTGGACCCGGCCAACCAGGTCGCGGAGACCAACGAGGGCAACAACACCTTCACCTCCGGCTCTCCCCTGGTCGTCGGCCAGGCACCGGGACCGGACCTGCAGATCACCGGCGTCACGCCGAACCCGTCGTCTCCGGCCGCGGGCCAGCAGGTGACGTTCGCCGTGCAGGTCAACAACCGCGGCACGTCGGCGGCGGGCGCTTCGGTGACCCGTGTGGCCGTCGGCGGCAGCACGTTGAACGCCAACACCGGTGCGATCAACGCCGGTCAGACCGTCACGGTCAACGTCGGCTCCTGGACCGCCACCAACGGCGGCGCCACGGCCACCGCGACGGCGGACGCGACCAACGTGGTCGCGGAGACCAACGAGACCAACAACACCGCGACCCAGTCCATTGTGGTCGGACGCGGCGCGTCCGTGCCGTTCACCTCGTACGAGGCGGAAGCGGGCCGCTACCAGGGCACGCTGGTGCAGGCCGACGCGGAGCGCACGTTCGGGCACACCAACTTCGGCTCGGAGTCCTCGGGCCGCAAGTCGGTGCGGCTGGACGCGCAGGGTCAGTTCGTGGAGGTCACCTCGACGGTCAGCACCAACTCGATCGTCGTGCGCAACTCGATCCCGGACGCCGCCGCGGGCGGTGGCCAGGAGGCGACGATCAGCCTCTACGCGAACGACCAGTTCGTGCAGAAGCTGACCCTGTCGTCGCGGCACAGCTGGCTCTACGGCACGACGGACGACCCCGAGGGCCTCACGAACCGTCCTGGCGGCGACGCCCGCAGGCTGTTCGACGAGACCTCGCAGCTGCTCGCGAGCTCCTACCCGGCGGGCACGAAGTTCAAGCTGCAGCGCGACTCCGGTGACAACGCCCAGTTCTACTACATCGACCTGATCGACCTGGAGCAGGTCGCACCGGCCGCGCAGAAGCCCGCGGACTGCGTCTCGATCACGCAGTACGGTGCCACGCCGAACGACCAGACGGACGACGCGGACGCGCTGCAGCGCGCCGTGACGGCCGACCAGAACGGGGAGATCCCCTGCGTCTGGATCCCGGAGGGCAGGTTCCGCCAGGAGAAGAAGATCCTGACGCTGTTCAACTCCGGTCAGTACAACCAGGTCGGCATCCGCAACGTCACGATCCGCGGCGCCGGCATGTGGCACTCGCAGCTGTTCTCGCTGATCCAGCCGCAGGACGCCGGCACGATCAACCACCCGCACGAGGGCAACTTCGGGTTCGACATCGACGACAACACGCAGATCTCCGACATCGCGATCTTCGGTTCCGGCCGGATCCGCGGCGGTGACGGCAACGCCGAGGGCGGCGTCGGCATGACCGGCCGCTTCGGCAAGAACACGAAGATCAGCAACGTGTGGATCGAGCACGCCAACGTCGGTGTCTGGGTCGGCCGCGACTACACCAACCTGCCCGACCGCTGGAACCCCGGTGACGGCCTGCAGTTCAGCGGCATGCGCATCCGCGACACCTACGCCGACGGCATCAACTTCACCAACGGCACGCGCAACTCCACGGTGTTCAACTCGTCGTTCCGCACCACGGGCGACGACGCGCTGGCGGTGTGGGCGTCGAAGTACGTGAAGGACCAGAACGTGGATGTCGGCAGCGGCAACGCGTTCCTCAACAACACGATCGCACTGCCGTGGCGTGCCAACGGGATCGCGATCTACGGTGGCTCGAACAACCGCGCGGAGAACAACATCATCTCCGACACGGCGAACTACCCGGGCATCATGCTGGCGACCGACCACGACCCGCTGCCGTTCGGCGGTACGACGACGCTCGCCAACAACGCCCTGTACCGCACGGGCGGCGCGTTCTGGGGTGAGGCGCAGGAGTTCGGCGCCATCACGCTGTTCTCGCAGAACCTGCCGATCCCCGGCGTCGTCATCCGCGACACCGAGATCCTGGACTCCACGTACGACGGAATCCAGTTCAAGGGCGGCGGCAGCGGCATGCCGGACGTGCAGATCACCAACGTCCGCATCGACAGGTCGAACAACGGCTCCGGCATCCTCGCGATGGCCCAGGCCCGCGGTTCGGCGAAGCTGACGAACGTGACGATCACCAACTCGCGGGACGGCGACATCACCATCGAGCCGGGTTCGCAGTTCGTCGTCAACTAGTTCTGGATCACCTTTAGAACCACCTCCGGCCGGGTATGCCCCGGTCGGAGGTGGTTTTTCATGTCCACGGTCGTTGTGGGGTTCGACGGTTCCGACCTGGCCAGGCGCGCAGTGCTCTTCGGTGCGGAAGAAGCTTCCCGCTGCGGCGGTGCCTTGCAGGTCGTGCACGCCGTGCGCGCTCCCCTGCCGGAGCCCGTGTTCACACCGATGTCCATCCCGGTGCCGGAGTTCGTCACCGAGGAGACGATGTCCAAGGCCGCCGAGGACCACCTCGCCGAGCTCGCGACAGAGCTCGAGGAACGCTGGCCCGACCTCCAGGTAGCCACGCACGTGCGCATCGGCCGTCCGGTCGACGTTCTCGCCGCCGAACCCGGCGACCTGCTCGTGCTCGGCTCGTCCGGCCGCACCGGCATCGCGGAGATGTTCCTGGGCTCCACCGCCGTCGAACTCGTGTCGACCGGCGGGCGCCCCGTGATCGTGACGCGGTCCGGCCCTGTCGACGGCCGCGTGGTCGTCGGCGTCGACGGCTCCGACACCTCCACGGACGCGATCGCGTTCGCCTTCGAGTACGCCGCCCGCCACGGCCGCGACCTGCTCGCCATCTACGCGTGGAACGACGTCGGCTGGGCAGAGCTGCCCGAGCAGGACTTCGACCACGTCCGCGTCGACCTCTCCAAGGTGCTGGACGAACAGCTGGCGCCGCACGCGGCTCGGCACCCCGAGGTGCACGTGGCGCGGGAGGTCGCGTTCGACGCACCCGCACGCGCGTTGCTCCAGGCGGCCGATGGCGCGGCTCTCATCGCCGTCGGCAGTCACGGCCGTGGAGCGGTGACGCGTGCAATTCTGGGTTCAGTGAGCCACGCTGTGCTCCACCACGCGCCGTGCCCGGTCGCCGTGGTCCATCGGAGGTGACGCGAGATGCGCGGGTTAGCGGCCGTGTTGCTGTGTCTGATGCTCGCGTCGTGCGGCCAGGTGCCGCCGGCCCAGGTTCCTGGGCCGAGCACATCCACCGTCGTCAGCTCCGCGTCCGCTCCTGGCACGACCGTGCCGAGCGTCCCGGCACCGGCGCCCCCGTCGTCGGCTTCGCTGCCGCCCACCCTGCCCACACCGTCGCGAGCCCTCGATCCGGGTGTGCAGACGGTCCGGGGCACCGTGTCGGGCGGCGTCGAGTCCGGCTGCACGATCCTCACCGCGCCCGGTGAGCAGTACCTGCTGCTCGGCGCCGACCCCGCGATCGCGATGGCCGGCGCCGTGGTGGAGGTGACCGGGAAGGCTGATCCCGGTGCGATGACCACGTGCCAGCAGGGCACGCCTTTCCACGTCACCAGCACGAAGCGGGGCTGAGGTCTCACCCGTTCGGCTCAAGCTGTGCTGCGCCGCCCGGCGGATGATGAGCAGGTGGAGAGCTGTGAGCCGGACAGACGGCTTGAGCTGGTGTTCTCGGAATCGCTGCGGGCACTGAGCTACCAGGAGGGCGCCCTCGACAACCTCCGCTCACGGGTCACGCTGCTGACCGCGGGCGCGGCTCTCGTCAGTTCCTCGTTCGTCGGTACCGCGTTGCAGGGTCCTCGCTGGGGAGCGGCCACGGTGGTCGCGATCGTGGCGATGACCGGCGTCCTCGCGCTGGCGCTGGTCATCTGCGCACCGGTCTGGCGGTGGACGTTCCTGTCCAGCGCGTCGCGGCTGCTGGGCGCTGTCGACCTCGGCCACGACCTCGACTCGATGCGCCGGCACCTCGCGGCCGATTTCGAGAAGTGGCTGGACGCCAACGAGAAGAAGCTCCGCAAGCTGCAGTGGTGCTTCGTGGCCGGCCTCGTGCTCCTGCTCGTCGAGGTGTCCGCCTGGTGTGTGCAACTCGCCCAGCTGAAGGGGTGGCCGTGATGATCGAGAAACCCGACGAGACCGGTGGTTCCGCGCAGACCGGCCCGGCGCCGTGGCCGGTGGTGGGCCGAAGCATGATCAATTACGACGGACCAGAGTCGACCGGCCAGTTCCCCGCCCCCGTGGGCAGTGCGCCCTGCGCAGGCGACGCAGACGAGGCAGGCGAGCAGGACGGCGTGAGGTGGTCCCGGATCCTGCTCGTGCTGAGCGGGCTGGTGCTGCTCATCGCGGTGGTGGCGGCACTGGTGGTCCTCGTCCTCTGACGACGTTCGGCCCCGCTCCCGGTGGGAACGGGGCCGGGAAACGGCGCCTAGTTCCTCAGGGCCTCGCGCAGGAACGCGATGGCCTGGGTGATCGCGCCCTCAGCGGCGTGCGTGCCGCGCAACGCGTTCAGCATCACGAAGTCGTGGATCACGCCCGCGTACCGGACAGCGGTGACGGGCACGCCGGCCTCGCGCAGCTTGTCGGCGTAGGCCTCGCCCTCGTCGCGCAGCACGTCGGCCTCGGCGGTGATCACGAGCGCCTGCGGCAGACCGGCGAGCTGGTCCTTGGTGGCCCGGAGAGGCGACGCGGTGATCTCGGCGCGCTCCAGCGGGTTCGTCGTGTACTGGTCCCAGAACCACTGCATGCCGTCGCGGCGCAGGAAGTAGCCCTCGGCGAACTGCAGGTACGAGTCGGTGTCGAACGACGCGTCGGTCACCGGGTAGAACAGCACCTGCGCCTTCAACGCGACATCGCCGCGTTCCTTGGCCTGCAACGTCAGCGCCGCCGCCATGTTTCCGCCGACCGAGTCACCGGCCACCGCGACGCGCGAGGTGTCGAGGCCGTACGAGGCGCCTTCAGCCTGGATCCACTGCGCGGTGGCGTAGTTCTGGTTGATCGCGACCGGGTAGCGGGCCTCGGGCGAGAGCGAGTAGTCGGGGAAGACGACGGCCGCGCCGGTACCGGCGGCGAGTTCGCGGACCAGGCGGTCGTGGGTGTGGGCGTTGCCGAACACCCAGCCCGCGCCGTGGATGTAGAGGATCACCGGGAGCTGCCCGGTAGCGCCAACGGGCTTGATCACGCGGACCTTGAAGCCGTCGAGCTCGACCCACTGCTCGTCGACCTCGGGCTTGGCGATCGCGCCCGACTGCACCTCGTCGACGGCCTTGCGGCCCTCTTCCGGGGCGATCTCGAACAGGAACGGCGGCTGGGCGGTGGCGGCGGCGAACTCGGCGGCGGCGGGCTCGAGGACTGGGCGCTTCATGGCTGCTCCTTCGGGTCGGTTGCCATAAAGCTATTGCGCGATTAAATCGTGCACAACGTAATCACGGACTCACCTGGGGCGGGAATACTTCCGCCGCCGAGCGAACGACCAGGTCGAGGCAGCGCTCGAAGTCCTCGCCCGTGTCGATCCAGCGCTCCAGCGCCTCTTGGAAGCAGACTGCGACGAGCCGCGCCACGAGCCTTGCCTCGTCGACCGCCGCTCCGCGCTCTACCAGTGCGTCACAGAGGGCGGTCGTGATCGCGGCGGCCTTGGTGCGTTCGCGCTCCTGCAACTCAGGGCTCGACGCGATCACGGCGCGACGCTCGGCCGTGCGGTCCACGCGTTCCACGAGCAGGGCGCCGACCTGGCGAGCGGCGTCGAGGGCGATGGCCGGCGAGGACCGCTCCGCCGAGGCGAGCACCGCCTCGGCGATCGCGAGAGGCAGCTGTTCCGCTCCGGCGAAGAGCACCTCGCGCTTGTCCGGGAAGTAGCGGAAGTACGAGCGGCGCGTGATGCCCGCGCGTTCGGCGATCTGCGTGACGGTCACGTCGTCGTACCCGTGCTCGGCGAACAGGTCGAGCGCCGCCTGCCTGAGACGATCTTCGGTTCCGGGATCCCACCTGGCCACAGCACACCCTAGCAAGTGATGTCTCAGTGTGCCGTCACCGTGCTAGCCTCGGTGACGGCACACTGAGACATCACTTGCGGGAGTCGTCATGAGCATCTGGGTTCTGGGCGCCACCGGACGCGTCGGCCGTGCGGTCACCGCTCGCCTGCTCGACCGGGGCGAGAGCGTGGTGCTGGTGGGCAGGGAGAGCGAACGACTGCGCGAGAAGGCCGCGAAGAGCGGTCTGCGGGTCGTCATCGCCGACACGGCCGACCGCATCGCGGCGGCGATCAAGGAGGAACGACCGGCTGTCGTCGTCAACACCATCGGCAACTACGCCGAGTCCGCGACCACCATCGCCCGCGCCTGCCTGCCGGGCGGGCACTACCTCGACCAGGCTGCCGACCTGACCGCCGTCCCGCGACTGCTGGCGCTGCACGACGAGGCCGCGGCGGCGGGCAGCACGCTCGTCACCGGCGCGGGTTTCGGCGTCCTGGCAACGGAAGCCGTCGTGGCGGCGCTGTGCGAGGGCCGCCCGGTCCCGGCCGACGTGCGGGTCGACGCGGTCGCCTCGGTGGCCGTGGAGGACGGCCTGCTGGGCGTCGCTCTGGCCGCCTCGATCCTCGACGTCCTGACCACCGGCGGACGCCGCTACCGCGACGGCGAGCTGACGAGGTCCCGCATCGGCGCGCGAGCGCGGCGGCTGCTCCTGCCCGACGGCGAGCACGCCGCGGTCTCCGAGGCGCCCTCCGCCGAACTGCTGGCCGCTCACCGTGCGAGCGCCGCGCCGGAGGTCTCCGCCGCCACCGCGATGATGCCGAACTCGCCCGCGGCCCGCGCCGTGCTCCCGTTCGCGGGACGCCTGCTCGGGCTGGAACCGTTGCGCCGCTTCACGATCCGTCAACTGGCCGGCGTCAGGGGCAAGGCCGCGCCGAGGCCCCGCAAGCACTCCTGGGGCCACGCGGTGGTCACGTGGCCCGACGGCACCACCCGCGAAGGGTGGCTGCGGGCGGACGACGCCATGGACTTCACGGCGGGCGTGTCCGCGGAGGTCGCGGCACGGCTCGCCAGGGGCGAAGGCAAGCCCGGCGCGTACACGCCCGCGGCCGCCTTCGGCCCCGATCTCGCCACCGCCGCGGGCGGCGAGATCATCAGCTGACGGTGAAGCCCGCCGTGGCGCCGGTGAAGCCGGAGATCTTGCCGGTCCAGCCGGACTTCTCGTCGCCGTTGTGCACGATCCGGTAGGTGCCCGCGGGGGTGTCCGCCGGGATCTGCCAGGTGATCGTGGCGTTGGAGTTGGCGATGCCGACCCGTTCCCACTTGTAGCGCGTGGACCAGTCACCGTCGTCGGCGACGCGGGTCCACTGGCCGTTCACCTGCCGCTGCACTTCGAGGAAAGTCCCGTTGCGGTGCAGGTTGTTCTTCGGGTGGCCGGTGACGAACACGGACGTGACGGTCTCGCCGCGACTGTAGGACGCCTTGGGCGCGATCAGCACGTCGCCGTACTTCTTGTCCGCGGGCTTGTCGTCGAGCACGACACCGGTCTGCAGGTTGATCTCGGTGAACGGCGGCTTGCCGGGGTTCGGACCGGCGGGCAGGGCGGAACCGGTCTTCATCGACGCGGCGAGCTTGCCGAACTCCTGCTGGTAGGCGGGAGTGGTGTTGCGGCCGAACAGGGTGGAGCCGCCCTCGTACTGCTGCGAGTCGTACTCCTCCGGCGTGGTGACGTACTGGCTGTAGTCGTTGGCGTAGCCCTGGATCAGCACGTTCTGCACGGGCACGCCCATCTCGGCCGCGACGGCCTTGCGGATGCGCAGACCCGCGGTGATCGTGACCTCACCGGGCACCGCGACGAGGTGCAACTGTCCGATCCGGACGATCTGCAGCGGCACGATGTTCGGCGTAGCGCCGATCAGACCCGTCGGCACCAGGGAGGCCTTGGGGAACTGGCAGTCCCGCAGCCACTGCGGAACCTCCATCTGCAACGGCTCGAAGAGCTTCTTCCACGGCGACTGCATGCCCTCGGAGAAACCGGGGATCGCCGGGCCGTCCTCGACACTGCCCGCGATCGTCGACGCGCCGACGACACCGGAACACGTCGTACCCGCCTTGCCGTCAGCCGTGAACCGGCCGTCGACCTGCACGGCCGACATGTCCACGAAACGCATGCGCGAGTCGACACCGCCGGAGACCGAGGCCTGCGGGCCGTTGTAGATCTCCTGCGCCTTGCGGTTCTGGCGCTCGCCGATGATGCGGGCGTTCTCCCACTCGTTCTCCGTGGGGCCGGAACCGGGCTTCAGGTTGAGGTTCGGCGACATGTCGCCGGCGTTGGTGTTCGGGAACGCCGCCACGAAGCCCGCGGTGTTGTCCAGGTACCGCACGCCCTCGTCGTCGTGCTCCCACTGGTACGCCGCGTACCCCTTGTTGTCGGGGCTGATCAGCGTGTTGGCGTTGGTGATCGACGTGTTGTGGGTGGCGAACCAGCTGATCGCGCCGACGTTGTTGCTGCCCTGCCTGAACTTCAGCACCGTCATCTGCGGGTCGATGCCGGCCGGGAAGGCGGCCTTGTCGGGGTTGCGGTCGAACGCGACGCGCGACCGGTTGACCGAGGCGTTCGTCAGTTCGCCGATGCCGAGGCTGATCGAACCGGGCTTGATGTCCTCGTGCGCCTCGACGACCGACTCGGTGATGCCGTCGACCACGGCCGCCAGCGCCTGCGGCTGCATGCCGAGGATCGACAGGTTGTAGGCGAGGTTGTGCGACTGGCCGCCGGGGCCGCTGTGCGTGTGCGTGGCGGACAGCAGCAGGTTCTCGCGGGTGTAGGTGGTGCCGTACTTGGCCTGGAGCTTGGCGAGGACGCCCTCCTGGACCGCGCGGAAGATCATCGCGAGGTCGGCGTTGACGTACGCGACGCGCTTGTTCGTGGCGCGGTCGACCACGACGTAGGCCCGCGACCGCAGCCGCTGGTGGATGCCCGTCGTCTTCTGGTCGAACTTGGAGTAGCCCATCATGCCGTTCTCGGCGGCCGGACCGGTGACGTCGGAGATGCCACGCCCCACCAGGTACGGCTCGGGTTCCGCCCACGCGAACGGGCCGCTGACCAGCGCCGCACCGACGAGTGCGGCGACCACCGTCAAGACTTTCGTCCGCATGAACACCCCGCTAAGTGAATTGGATTCACATTTCGGGGTTGACGGTAGGTGATCCAGACCACTTCGAGCAAGTCACGGCCAGTGCGTTGGCGGTGACCACGAGCAAGATTCCAGCCCAATGGTGGAGTGCGAGCGTCTCCCCCAGCACCACGAGCCCCGCCAGTGCCGCCAGCACCGGATGCACGCTCATCGCCAGTCCGAACAGGCGCGCGGGCACCTTCCGCAGCGCGATCACGTCCACGGCGTAGGGCACGACGCTGCAGAACACGCCCGCGCCGACCGCGTAGAGGATCGACATCCCGGTCAGCTTCCCGTGCAGGACGAGCAGCACCGCGACCGGAACGTAGAGCGTCGCCGACATCGCGGTCGCGACGGCGGGCGCCTGCAGACCGGGCAGCCGGGCGCCGACCAGGCGGTTGAGCAGGATGTACGCGGCCCAGCAACCCGCCGCGAGCAGGCCGAGCCCGACGCCGAGGTAGTCGCTGCTGGGACCGGGCAGCACCAGCACGTAGACACCGACAGCCGCGATGAGCACGAACAGGAAGTCCTGGCGGGTTCGCGATCCAGCCAGCGCGACACCGAGCGGCCCGAGCACCTCCAGCGTGACGGCGAGGCCGAGGCCGATGCGGTCGATCGCCATGTAGAGGCTGAGGTTCATCGTCGCGAACACGAGGCCGAGCGCGATCGTCGGCCACCACTGCGCCCACGTGAATCTTCGGAGGTTCGGCCGGGCCATCGGGAGCAGCACCGCGGCGGCCACGAACTGACGCACCGCCACGACACCGGCCGGACCGATGGCCGCGAACGCGTGGGCGCCCACGGCGGCACCGATCTGGTTGCTGGCCGCGCTCGCGGTCATCGTCGCGAATCCACCGATGCTCTTCATGCCACCAGCCTGCGGTCCGGGCTTTGACACGGGAAATGCATTGGCCGCGTCACCTATACGCTGGGCGCATGGATCTGCGGCACCTGCGGGCGTTCGTGGCGGTGGTCGACGCGGGCACGTTCACCGACGCGGCAAGGGAACTCGACCTGACGCAGGCGTCGGTGTCCCGTTCGGTCGCCGCATTGGAGGCTTCACTCGGTGTGCGGCTGCTGCAACGCTCGACCCGGCACGTGGCGCTCACCGCCGTGGGCACGCAGGTGCTCGACGGCGCGCGGCGAGTGCTGGACGAGGTAGCGCACCTGCACCGGATCGCGTCGCAGTCGCTGACCGAGCTGCGGATCGGTTACGCCTGGTCGGCGCTGGGCAAGCACACCCGGCGCGTGCAGAAGTCCTGGGCCTCGAAGCATCCTGGGTTGCCACTGGTGTTCGTCCAGTCGAACTCGCTGACCGCCGGTCTCACCGAGGGCACCGCCGACGTCGCGGTCGTGCGCAAAGCCATCGAGGATTCACGGTTCGAGACGGCGTTGCTCGGCACCGAACGGCGCTACGGGGTGGTCGCGACGGACAACCCGTTGGCGCGCAAGCGTTCGCTGAAGCTGGCCGACCTCGCCCGGTACGGGATCGCGGTCGACGACCGGACCGGAACGACCACTCTGGACCTGTGGCAACCGGGCAAGGCGCCTGCCGTCGTCCGCAACACCCACAGCGTCGACGAGTGGCTGACGCTGATCGCCGCCGGCCAGGCCGTCGGCATGACGTCGGAGGCCACCGCGAGCCTGAACCCGCGTCCCGGCGTGGCCTATCGGGCCGTGGTGGACGCGCCGCCGATCGCGGTGTGGCTCGCGTGGTGGAAGGACCAGCCTCCGCAGCACCTCACCGACCTGATCACGCTGGCGTGCGACGCCTACCGCGCGGTGTGAGGAATTGCCGCCAGAGCAGGAGAATGAGTGGAAGGTTCTGCCCTCTCGCCCACCAGGACGCTCACTTAGGGTGATCTTTCATGGACGGGCTGATGCAACCCCGGCCGCTCACCATCGCGCACGTTCTGGAGCGAGCCGAGCGGCTGTACGCACACAAGCAGGTCGTGACGGCCGGGGAGCGGGTCACGTACGCCGAGGTGGCCGAGCAGACCCGGCGCCTCGCCACCGCACTCGACTCGCTCGGCGTCCCGGCCGGCGCCCGCGTCGCCACGTTCGCGACCAACACACGGCGTCACCTGGAGCTCTACCTCGCGGTGCCGATCACCAAGCGAGTGCTGCACTCCATCAACATCCGGCTTTCGGCGGAGCACCTGGAGTACATCGTCAACCACGCCCAGGACGACGTGGTGTTCGTCGATCGTGCCCTGCTCCCCCGAATATGGCCCAGTGCCGCCCGAATGCGGACGGTCCGGCACTGGGTCGTACTGCCTGACGACAGCGATGCCCCGATCCCGGCCGATCCGCGCGTCGTGCACTACGACGACCTGGTCGCGGGAGCCGAGCCGTTCGCGGGCTCGTTCGAGGACTCGTTCACGCTCGCGGACGAGAACCTGGCCTCCGGGCTCTGCTACACGTCCGGGACGACCGGACCGCCCAAGGGTGTGCTGTACAGCCACCGGTCGACGATCCTGCACTGCCTCGGCACGCTCGCGGCCGGTTTCATCGGCCTGTGCGAGAGCGATGTCGTGATGCCGATCGTGCCGATGTTCCACGCCAACGCCTGGGGTCTGCCCTACGGCGCGATGATGACGGGCGCCTCGCTGGTCCTGCCCGGCCCGTCCTCGGATCCGGCTCATCTGTTGAAGCTGATGGAGACCGAACGGGTCACCGTCGCCGGTGCCGTGCCGACGGTGTGGACGAGCCTGGTCACGGAACTGCGCTCGCACGACCTGAGCGCCACGCGGTTCCTGCTCGGCGGCGGCTCGGTGATCGCGCCGGCGCTGTCCGAGACCTACCGGGCGACGATCGGCGTGCCCATCACGCATTCCTGGGGCATGACGGAGATCAGTCCTGTCGGGACGATCGGCGGCACCCGCAGCCGGCACCAGGACGCGCCCGCGGAGGAACAGGTCGCGGTACGGGCCTCCCAGGGCCAGCCGCTGCCGCTCGTGAACCTGCGGATCGCCGACGTCGAGACAGGCGGCGAACTGCCGCGCGACGGCAAGGCCATCGGCGAGCTCCAGGTCGCGGGCCCGTGGGTCGCGGGCGGCTACTTCCGGGTGGACACACCGGAAAGCTTCACGAGCGACGGCTGGCTGCGGACCGGTGACCTCGCCACGATCGACGCCGACGGCTACGTACGGCTCGTGGACCGGATGAAGGACCTGATCAAGTCCGGTGGCGAGTGGATCTCGTCCGTCGAACTGGAGAGCGCCCTCACCTCGCACCCCGACGTGGTCGAGGTCGCCGTGGTCGCGCGCCCGGACCCGAAGTGGGGCGAACGTCCCGTCGCCTACGTCGTCCTGCGCGACGGCAGCGCCACCACCGGCGACGACCTGCTGCGGCACATCACGCCCGCGGTCGCCAAGTGGTGGCTGCCCGACGAGGTCGTCTTCCGGACCGCACTGCCCAAGACGGGGACCGGCAAGCTGTCGAAGAGCACCCTGCGCGCCACTACGTGAGGTCCCGCAACCGGTGCAGCTGAAGGCCGAGTTGCAGCTCCAGGTCGTTCTCGGTGCGCCAGTCGGCACCGAGGACGTCGCTGACCCGGTCCAGTCGCTTGAGGAGCGTGTTGACGTGCACGTGCAACGCGCGCGCGGTCGCCGCGACGTTCGCGCGGTGGTCGTAGTAGGCGCAGAGGGTTCCCACGAGATCGGTACCGCGTCGCGCGTCGTAGTCGGCGAGGGGGCCCACGGACTCGGCGAGGAAGCGGGCGAGTTCACCGGCCCTGTCCACGTCGAAGATCAACGCGTAGAGGGAGTACCGGCCGGTCGTGGCGCCGCGGTCGGTGTGCCCCAGCGCCCGCATGACCGCGCCGCACCGGCCGGCCAGGGAGAACGCGCGCGACCAGTCGTGGTTGACCGCCCGCTCCCCCACGACGACGACGGGAGCACCTGAGGAGCGCCGCAGCCGGCGGTGCACCTCCTCGACGGTGCGGTCGTCGTCCGCGCTCGGCACGATCAGCGTCGCCCGGCCGAGGTGTTCGCCCGCCAGTCCGGAACGGTCCCTGGCGATGTCGTGCAGGTGGCGCACGAGATCGGCGGACGACTCCGGCGAGTCCGCGACCAGGACCAGGTTCAACCGGTCGGCGTTGATGTGCCGGGCCTGGGCGCGCGAGCGCTGGGAGGGGCTGATGCCGGGGCCGCCGACCATCAGCTCGGTCAGCAGTTCGCCGCTGAGCCGCTCGCTCGCGTCGGCGACAGCGCGTTCCTTGAGGATCAGCAGGCCGAGGATGTGCGTGGCCCGTTCGAGCGTGCGCAGGTCCATGTCGTCCGAGACGCCGTGCCCCTGCAACGCCTCGCGGCTCCACGACAGCGCGCCGAGATAGCTGTCACCCGCCCTGATCGGGGCCACGCTGTGAGCGACCCCCTCGGCGTCGACCGAGGTCGTGACCCTGCCGGAGTGGTGTCCGGCGGCCCTGTCGAGCACGACCACGCTCCCGCCGAGCTGACCGGCGAGGACCTGCGCGACGTCGTCCGGCGTGCCGCCCTCCAGCACCACGCCCGTCAGGGTCTCGTGGATCGCCTGCGCCCGTTCGACGACGGTCATGTGTTCCCGCAGGTCCTGCAACGCTTTCCGGCTCTTCTCGTAGAGACGGGCGTTGTCGAGTGCGACGGCGGCGTGGTCGGCGAACGCGCTCAGCAACGCGATCTCGCCCGCGTGGAACGACCGCTCGGAGCGGTACGCGGCGAACAGCGCGCCCACCACCTCGTCCCGGATCACCAGCGGCACACCGAGAAGAGCGACCAGGTCCTCCGTGCCGACCAGCACGTCGAAGCCGGCGTCGTGGTCGATGAGGGTCGAGGCGGCGTAGTTGCGCACCCACTGCGGGCGCCGGGTGGCCAGCACCTTGCCGCCGAGGCCGGCACCGGCCGGGATCGTGGCGCTCAGGAACGCGGCGGAGATCGTTCCCTCAGCGGCCTTGGCCGACAGCCTGCCGTCCGCGACCAGCGAGAGATAGGTGAAGTCCGTGCCCATCAGGTCGTGGGCGTGGCGGACGATCGACTGCAGCACGGCGTCGAGCTCGCCGAGAGCCGTGAGCGACTTCGCCGTCGCGTACAACGACGCCAGTTCGCGCTGACGGCGCACGAGTTCGTGCGACTCACTCGGGTCGATGGTCACGACGCCATTGTTACCCAGACGCCGGTGGTGGAAAGGCCCACCGAACCGACGTCAGGGGTGTGTGATCCAGACCTCAGCCACCGGGTGCCGCCGCCCTAGCATTGGCCGTCATCACCTGCCGGTTCATCGACGAAGGCGGCATGCATGGCAACCCCTCTGGCCCAGCCCGAAGAGCAGTCCGCGACCCGGCGCCGAGGCTTCCGCAAGCTGCTGACCGCGGGGCTGATCGGCAGTTCGATCGAGTGGTACGACTTCTTCCTCTACGGCACCGCGGCCGCGCTGGTGTTCCCCAAGGTGTTCTTCCCGCAGTCCTCGGCACTGACTGGAACGCTGCTGGCGTTCAGCACGTTCTGGGCGGGTTTCGTGGCGCGCCCGATCGGCGGGGTGCTCGCCGGGCACTTCGGGGACAAGTACGGGCGCAAGCCGGTCGTCGTGGCCTGCCTCGCGCTGATGGGGGCCGCGACGTTCCTGATCGGCTGCCTGCCCAGCGCGTCGGCCGTGGGGGCGCTGGCGCCGATCCTGTTGGTGACACTGCGCTTCCTTCAAGGGCTCGCGGCAGGCGGCCAGTGGGGCGGCATCATGCTGCTGCTCACTGAGTCGGCGAGTCCGAAACGGCGCGGGTTCGCTGGAACCTTCGGGCAGACCAGCGTTCCCGTCGCCGTGATCATCTCGAACCTGATCTTCCTGGCCGCCAGTGGCCTGATGCCGAACGACGCGTTCCTCAGCTGGGGCTGGCGGATCCCGTTCCTGTTCAGCGTCGTGATGTTCGCGGTGGTCCTCTACATCCAGTCCAAAGTGGAGGACACACCGGAGTTCCGCGAGCTGCAGAAGGAGGTCTCACGACCGGAACGCGCTGTCGTCCGCGCCCCGCTGGCGCAGGTCATCCGGAGCAGGTGGGGCACGATCCTGCTCGCCTGCGGGATCCTCTCGGCCACCAACAGCCTCTTCTACGTCAGCATCGCCGGACTGCTGAACTACGGCACCACGTCCCTCAAGCTCGACCGCGTTCCGCTGCTGACGGTCGTGCTGCTCAGTTCCGTGGCGATGCTCGCGGTCCTGCCCTGGGCCGGGCACGTCTCGGACCGGATCGGGCGCCGGCCGCTGATCCTCATCGGCGGCCTGGGTGTCGCGCTGTGGGGCTTCCCGTACTTCGGGCTCGTCAACACCGCGTCGCTGCCGCTGATCTTCGTCGCCGTGGTGGTGGGATTCATCTTCCAGAGCCTCACGTACGGCCCGATCGCGAGCTTCCTCGGTGAGCTGTTCGCGCCCAACGTCCGCTACTCGGGCGCGTCGCTGTCCTACCAGCTCTCCGCGATCATCATCAGCGGTGGCACGCCGTTCCTGATGACCGCGCTCATCGCCCAGACCGGCAGCACGATCCCGGTCGCCGCCTACATCACGCTCATGGGGCTGATCACCTTCGTCAGCGCGTGGTTCCTCCCCGAAACCAACCCCGCCGAGGTCCGCGAGGACCCGCTGGCCGTCCCCGGCACGCACCTCTACCACTGAGAAGGAGTCCGGCATGAAGCTCGCCCTGCTTTCGACCGCACTTCTGTTGCCAGGAATGACTTTTCTCGGCACCGCACCCGCCGGCGCGACGACCGCGTGCGCAGACCTGAACCAGGTGAAGATCCCCGCCTCGGTCATCAGCCTGCCGACCACCGGCGGTCGCGTCACCGCGGCCGCCGTCACCTCCAGTGTCGTGAGTGGACAGACGATCGAGTACTGCCAGGCCGACGCCGACCTGTACCCCGTCGACCGGTCCGCGCCCGCCATCAAGATGCGCGTCGCCCTGCCGCACGGCTGGAACGGCAAGGCGTTGATGTTCGGTGGCGGCGGCTACAACGGGACGGTTCCCGCACTGACGGGAAACGTGCCGTTCGCCGCCCCGGACGCCTTGGCACCTCTGGCGCGGCGGTACGCGACGTTCGCGAGCGACTCCGGCCACCAGCAGGGGCCGGCGTCGGTTCCGTCGCTGGACGGCTCGTTCGGCGTGAACGACGAGGCGGTGCGGAACTTCGCCGCCGGTGACGCGCTGAAGAAGACGCACGACGCGAGCCTGTTCCTGATCCGGCGTGCCACCGGGAAGAACCCCGCCGAGACGTACTTCGCGGGCGGCTCGACCGGTGGCCGCGAGGCCCTCGTCGTCGCTCAGCGCTGGCCGCGGGCGTTCGACGGCGTGATCTCGGCCTTTCCGGCGTGGAACAACCTCGCCGAGGGCCTGTACCTGGGACATCTGACGCAGGTCCTGTCCCGTCCCGGCGCGTTCCCCGGCCCCGCGAAGCAGACTCTGTTGTACGACAGCGTGATCAACGCGTGCGACGGCGCGGACGGCGTGCAGGACCGGGTCGTGTCGAACCCGCGCTGCCAGTTCGATCCTCGCGTCCTGCGCTGCCCTGACGGCGCCGACACCGGGCCGGCCTGCCTGTCCGATCCGCAGATCGGGGCCGTGACCGCCATGTCCACGGCGTTCCGGTGGCCGTACCGGGTCGCGAGCGGCGAGACCCAGTACCCCGGTTTCCCGTTCCTGTCGGGAGCGGACATGCGGACGCCGTTCCTCGGGTTCGGCACGACCGCGCCGGCGAACCCCATGCCGGTCACCAGCGGCTACGGCATGCAGTACTGGGACCAGTGGGTGAAGTACTTCCTGACCCGCGATCCCGGCTTCAACTCGCTCGACCTCGATCCGGCACGCCCCGGCAAGTGGCTCGACCGGATCAGCCGGCTCTCCACGATCCAGGACCGCAACGACGTGGACCTGCGTCCGTTCGCACGCACCGGCGGCAAACTGCTCCTGCTCCACGGCTCCGCGGACGAACTGGTGTCCCACCGCTCGACGAACGACTACTACCAGCGCATGCGTGACCTCCTGGGTCCTGACAACACCGAGAAGTTCTCGCGCTACTACCTCGTGCCAGGGGCGAACCACGCGAACTTCGGCACACCCGCGTTCGCCGCCGGGTGGGACTCGCTCACCGCGCTCGAACGCTGGGTCCAGAAAGGACAGTCGCCGTCGAACCCGGTCGTGACCGACGCGGCCCACAACCGCACCCGGCCGCTCTGCGAGTACCCGGGCTGGCCCCGGTACCGCGCCGGAGATCCAGACAGGGCGTCGAGCTTCACCTGCACCCGTTGAACCTGTTCAGCGCGTGAAGAACTCGTGCACCACCGCGATCAACGCCCTGGTCGCGGCGCTGGGCCTGCGACCGGCGGGCCAGGCGAGTCCCAGCGGCCAGCGCAGGTCCGCGCCGGTCACGGTCAGGGTCTTGACGCCTGCCGCGGCGCCGATGACGTAGTCGGGCAGCAACACGACGCCGAGGCCGTGCCGGACGAAGTCGACGCCGGTGTAGATGTCCGACATCTCCACGGTCACCCGGCGCGGCACGGCGCCGGCGGCGAACGCCCGGTCGGCCACGGCCCGGTTGCCGTAGCCCAGCGGCGAGTCGATGAAGTCCAGTCCGGCGAGGTCTCCGATGGAGACCTCGTCCCTGCCGGCCAGCGGGTGGTCCAGGGGCACGACCAGGTCCATCACCGAGTGGGACAGCTCGTCGAGGACGATCCCGGCAGGCACGTCACCGGGCAGCGACACGAAGGAGAGGTCGAGCCGGTGGTCCAGGAGCTGCTCGACGAGCCCCAGCGACCCCGTGGTCGACGCGTTCGTGCGCACCAGCACCCCTGGATGGCGCCGGTGGAACTCGCCGAGCAGCGCCGGCAGGTTGATCAGGTTCACCGAGGTCAGCGTGCCGAGCCGGACCGTGCCGGTGAGTCCGCCCTGGACCTGCGCGACGGCGTCCCTGGCCTCGGTGGCGGCGTCGAGCACGGCCTGGGCCTTCGGCAGCAGCGCCTCGCCCGCGTCGGTCAGCAGGACGCGCTTGGAGTTGCGGTCGAGCAGGACGGCGCCGAGCTCGCGTTCGAGGGTCTTGATCGCGGCCGAGACTGCGGACTGCACGACGTGCACGCGGACGGCGGCGCGGGTGAAGCTGCCCTCTTCCGCGACCGCGACGAAGTATTCGAGCTGCCGGAGGTCCACACCAGCGAGTATCTCAGAAAGTGATGATCACTAGCTTCAACTTTCGTTGGACGTGATGCATCGAGGCACGCAAGGTGGAGGCATGTCCTTGGTCCTCGATTCACCGGTCGCCGAACGACCTGCCGCCGACGTGCGCCACGGCAGGGGTTTCTGGGCCGTCGCCGGCACGTTCCTCATCGCGATGGCCTACTCGACCGTCCCCGCGCCGCTGTTCCCGCTCTACGTCGCGCGCGAGGGCTTCTCGACGTTCGCGGTCACCGTCGTGTTCGCGGCCTTCGCGGTCGGCGTGGTGATCAGCCTGGTGCTGGCGGGCCACGTCTCGGACTGGGCCGGCCGCAAGGCGATCCTGATCCCCGCACTGAGCCTGGAGATCGTCTCCGCGCTGCTCTTCCTGACCAGCACGTCGCTGCCGGTCCTGATCGTCGCGCGGGTGGTCAACGGCCTGGGCGTCGGCATGATCGCCGCGACCGCCACCGCGTACCTCCACGACCTGCACTCGCGGCACCGCCCCGGCGCGTCGCCGCGTCGCTTCGAGATCGTGTCGACCGCGGCGAACATCGGCGGTCTAGGCGTCGGCGCGCTGGTCGCGGGTGCCCTCGCGCAGTACGCGCCGTCGCCGCTGAGCACCCCGTACGTCGTGCTGGCCGTGTTGCTCGTGGTCAGCATCGCCGCCGTCGCCCTCACGCCGGAAACCGTGGTGCGCAAGCGGGTCTCGTACCGTCCACAACGGATCAGCGCCGACCACGGCGACCGCACGGGTTATTTCGCGGCGGCCGCCGGAGCCTTCTCGGCGTTCGCGGTGTTCGGCGTGTTCACGTCCGTCTCGCCGGGCTTCGTGGCGGGCCAGCTGCACCACCCGTCCCGTCTGCTGGCCGGGCTCGTGGTCTTCCTCGTGTTCGGTGGAGCGGCGCTCGCCCAGACCGTGACCGGCGGCCTTTCCCTGTCCGTCCGGCGTGCGGTGGGTGTGGGCGGGCAGGCGATCGGCGTGCTGCTGGTCGTGGCCGGGATGTACGCGACGAGTTTCCCGTTGTTCCTGGTCGGCGGCGCGCTCGCCGGAATCGGGGCGGGCGTGCAGTTCAAGGCGTCGATCGGTGCGGTCTCCGCGATGGCGGCGCCGGAGAAGCGCGGCGAGGCGCTGGCGACGCTGTTCTTCATCGCCTATCTCGGGTTGAGCGTGCCGTCGCTGTCGATCGGGCTCGCCACCCGATATCTCGCGCCCACCACGGTGATGGCGTGGTTCGCCGGGGTCCTGCTCGTGCTGCTGGCCGGGGTGGCGGCGCTCAGTCGACGTGCAGCCGGATCGGGTGCCGGACGTCCTTCTCGCACGTGAGGACGTTCAGGTTGCCTTCGCGGCCGAACTCCCACTCCACGTCGTCACCGGACGGCTCGTGGGTGGCGAGCGAGAGCGTCTGGCGTTGCGCCGCACCGCACTCCGGGCACTCGAACTCGAACGGGCCGGACTGCCACCACGCGGTCCAGCCACCGATCTTCGTGCCACCGGACGTCTTCGTCTCGTGCTCGGTGAAGCGGATCGGTTCGAGCACGTTGACCGTGGGAACGTAGAGCTCCTCCTGCGCGGACGGTTCGGGCTCCTCCTCGATCAGTTCGAAGACCGTCGTGGAGTCGCGCCACACGAGCCGCACGTCCGGGCCGTAGACGTCCGGAAGCTCGTGGTGCAGCGTGCAGAGGAAGACCTGCAGGAGATCGGTGCCGTCCGGGAACGGCAGCTCCGGGAAGTCGCGCCGGTAGAGCTGCACGGCGCCGACGAACGGTTCGCCATCGCTCGCGGGATCGTGTGTGGCGCCGTCGCAGTGCGGCCACGGCTCGTCGATCGGCCACAACATGGGGCCACCGATGTGGCTGTCGGCGTCCGTCGGGTCGCCTTCCAGCGGGTTGAGCAGTACGGCGGGCCGAGCCCGTTCATCCTCGATCGACACGAGCCGTAACGATAGTGAGGCCGGCGCCGACCCCGCAGGCATGAGGTTCTTGATCACACCTGTGCTCCTCGCCGTCCTCGCGGCGGGCTGCACCTCTGAGGTCACCGGGTCCGGCCGGCAGGAGACGGCTCCGCCGACCACCCGGTCCACGACCGAGCCGCGGACGTCGAGCGCCACCACCACGTCCAGTGGCACCACCGCCCTCAACGGCGTGCCGCCCGAGCAGTACGAGAGCCTGCCCTCGAAGTACTGCGACCGGGTGTTCCTCGGAGCCCTCAGCAAGCCGATGCTGGCCGTCGTGATGGAGACCCCGAAGGGCAGGCTGAACTGCGACCAGGCCGGCGCGGTGCTGTTCGACTACTACGCCGAACGCCTGGAGCCGAAGACCGGACTGCCACCGATCAAGGTCGGATCGATGTCGTGCAACCAGGTCGCCGAAGGCATCCTGCCCCAGGTCGTGTGCGCCGACGAGGAGAACGTCATCTACTCGATGTGGCCCCAGAGCTGACGAGAACGGGGCCGGCGGGGTGATCCCCACCGGCCCCGTGTTCTCGTGTTGGTCCGTGTCAGTCCGTGCCGAACTCCATGGCCGCCGCGTCGAGCAGTTCGTCGGCCGCCGAGACCTCACCGCGCGAGGCGATGGCCTCCGCGCCGCCGTCCGGCACGTCGCCGATCAGCTGGGTCGGCTCCGGCAGGGCAGGGATGAGCGCCGACTGCCGCGTGCCGACCATGCCGAGGCCCGCGAAGAGCTCCAGCTTGGCGCGGGAGTCCGCGATGTCGAGGTTGCGCATGGTCAGCTGGCCGATGCGGTCGACCGGGCCGAACGCCGAGTCCTCGGTGCGTTCCATCGACAGCTTGTCCGGGTGGTAGCTGAACGCCGGGCCGGACGTGTCGAGGATCGAGTAGTCGTCGCCCCTGCGCAGCCGCAGCGTGACCTCGCCGGTGATCGCGGAACCGACCCAGCGCTGCAGCGACTCGCGCACCATCAGCGACTGCGGGTCGAGCCAGCGGCCCTCGTACAGCAGACGGCCGAGCTTGCGGCCCTCGTTGTGGTACGCCGCGACGGTGTCCTCGTTGTGGATCGCGTTCACGAGACGGTCGTAGGCGATGTAGAGCAACGCCATGCCGGGCGCCTCGTAGATGCCGCGGCTCTTGGCCTCGATGATGCGGTTCTCGATCTGGTCGGACATGCCGAGACCGTGGCGGCCGCCGATGGCGTTCGCCTCCAGCACGAGGTCGACGGCGTCGTGGAACTCCTTGCCGTTGATCGTGACCGGGCGGCCCTGGTCGAAGCCGATGGTGACGTCCTCGGTCGCGATCTCGACCGACGGGTCCCAGAACTTGACGCCCATGATCGGCTCGACGATCTCGATGCCCTCGTTGAGCAGCTCGAGCGACTTGGCCTCGTGCGTAGCGCCCCAGATGTTCGCGTCGGTCGAGTACGCCTTCTCGACGGACGAGCGGTACGGCAGGTCACGCTCGAGGAGCCACTCGGACATCTCCTTGCGGCCGCCGAGCTCGTTCACGAACGCGGCGTCGAGCCACGGCTTGTAGATCCGCAGCGACGGGTTCGCGAGCAGGCCGTAGCGGTAGAACCGCTCGATGTCGTTCCCCTTGTAGGTGGAGCCGTCGCCCCAGATCTGCACGTCGTCGTCGAGCATGGCGCGCACGAGCATGGTGCCCGTGACGGCCCGCCCGAGCGGGGTCGTGTTGAAGTAGGCGCGGCCACCGGAGCGGATGTGGAACGCGCCGCAGGCGAGCGCCGCGAGACCTTCCTCGACCAGCGCGGCGCGGCAGTCGACGAGACGTGCGATCTCGGCGCCGTACGTGCCGGCGCGACCCGGGACCGTCTCGATCTCGGGCTCGTCGTACTGCCCGATGTCCGCGGTGTACGTGCAGGGCACAGCGCCCTTCTCACGCATCCACGCGACCGCGACGGAGGTGTCGAGACCACCGGAGAAGGCGATGCCGACGCGTTCGCCGGCGGGAAGTGAAGTGAGCACCTTGGACACGTTGAGAATTATGCACGACGATGTATGGGCATGCACGTCGGGGTGTCTGTTACTTGCACCTCAGCACTATCACCCCAGCTCAGGGGCGCGAGCTAGGCCAAGTCCAGCTCGTCGGCCTTGGCCTGCATGCGCTGAATGCTGCCCTCGTGCTCCATGGAGCGCATCGCCGTGATGGCCGCGTACAGGTGCGCGCCGACGTACGGATCCTGCTCCTTGCGTTCGTTGACCTCGCCGAGCGTGGCGTTGTACATCGCGTCCGTCATCGCCGCGAGCAACGCACGTGCGCGCGGAGCGACACCTTGGGGCGCGGAAGCGTCGATGATCGGCGTGACACGCTCCCACACCTCGTCCGGCGGGCCGGGCGGGTACAGCTGGTTGAGCCCGAGCAGGCCGTTCTCCAGCGCGCCCATCACCAGCCAGATCTCACCCTCGTCGGCGGGCAGCAGCCGTGCGACGGCCTCGGCGTCCCGCTGGCGGTAGGCGACGGCGAGCCGCAGGCCGATGGCCTGACTCCGGTTCTTGCTGGCGGGCTCTTCGAACCACCAC
This sequence comes from Lentzea sp. NPDC102401, assembly GCF_044765805.1. Lineage (NCBI taxonomy): Bacteria > Bacillati > Actinomycetota > Actinomycetes > Pseudonocardiales > Pseudonocardiaceae > Lentzea > Lentzea sp. NPDC102401. Next base: position 418,470 of record NZ_JBIWKS010000005.1, read on the forward strand.
TGCTGTTGCGCGGTCCTCGGGAACATGTTCGCAGTCTGCGGTACCAGCCCCGATTTCGCCCGAGAGCTTAGGTAAGCCTAACCAAAGGTGTACCTTGCTGGCATGTCGCGCTACTCCGCCTTCGACCGGTTCACGCTCAAGGCCGCCACCAAGGCCGCCGAGCTGCTGATGGCCCCCGCGAACCGCCGCGAGGTCTTCGACCAGTTCGTCATGACCGTCACGGCGGTGACCGAGCTCGGCGAACACATGCGCCGGATCACCTTCCACGCGCCGGAGCTCGCCTCGTTCGAGGTGACCGGCCCGGACGAGTACTTCGGCCTGCTGATGGCGACCGGCCGCGAGCTCGTCATGCCGGCCGACGACCGCGTCAACGTCCGCTCGTCGTTGCGCGCGATGCCCGAGGACACGCGGCCGGACCTGCGCTGGTACACGGTCCGCGCGCACCGGCCCGACGTAGCCGAGATCGACGTCGACTTCGTGGTGCACGGCGACGCGGGCCCCGGCACGCGCTGGGCCCGCCGCGCGACCGCGGGCGACCAGGCGGGATTCCGCGCGGGCGGTTCCGCCTACCTGCCGCCGCCGGAGGGCTCGGTGCTGCTGGCGGCCGACGAGACCGCGTTGCCCGCCCTCGCGGCGATCCTGGAGGTCGAGACGCGGCCGGTGCACGTGTTCGTCGAGGTGCCGGACGAGTCGTACCGGATCGACCTCGAGGCGGAGTGGGTGTTCCGCGGCGACGCTGAGCCCGGTTCCGCGGTGCTGAAGGCGATCCAGGGCAAGGTGCTGTCCACTGTGGACTACGCGTGGGCGTGCGGGGAGTCCGCGCTCGCGACCGGGGTGCGGCGGCACCTGGCCAAGGACCGCGGGGTGGACCGCAAGGCGATCATGTTCAGCGGGTACTGGAAGGCCGGCTCAGCCCGCAGGTGAGACGCCGCTCAGCCGCAACGTCCGCGTCACCACCGGATCGGACGCCGCGATCCCGTACCGGTGCTCGTACACGGCCACGGTGATGCGGGCCAGGTCGTCGGCGGCGGCCGGGGTCTGGGCGACGTAGTCCGCCGCCATCAGCAGCATCGGGTAACCGGCGCTGCCCTGCGGCGGCAGGTAGCCGTTGACGGGCAGCAGCACGGCGCCGAGGCGGCGGTAGAACGCGATGCGGCGGTGCCGGACGCGTTCCTCGGACGGGTCGATGCCGTGCTGGGCCGGGTCCTCGACGTCGTAGATGATCCGGGTGTGGCCCGCGGCGGTCATGACGGCGCGCAGGTGCGTCCACAGGTGTTCGCCGAGGCCGCGGCCCTTTTCCCCCACGGTGAAGTAGCGCAGGTAGACCCAGCCGGTGTCGCCGAGGGTGCGCAGGACGGCGAAGCCGAGCGGTTTGTCGTCCATCAGGACCAGGGCGGTGTCGGCGAGCAGGTCGTCGAACGACGCGCGCAGGTGTGGCTCGAAGCCGTCGAAGTAGATCTGCTGGACGTGCGCGAGTTCCTCTGGCGTCAGCGAAGAAGCGGCTACGAGCCTCACCGGAACTGTCCTCCCACCATCGTGCGCAGCACCTGGATGTCCTTGATCCGGCCGGCGGTGACCGGGTTGTCCGAGAGCACGACGAGGTCCGCGAGTTTGCCCACGGTCAGGGTGCCCTTGAGGTGTTCCTGTTTGCTGGCGTAGGCGGAGCCGTAGGTGTAGGCGCGCAACGCTTCCAGGCCCGTCACCGCCTCGGCCGGGCTGAACGGCGTGCCGGACGACGTGAGCTGCTCGACCATGTCGTGCATGCCGAGCAACGGGGCGCCGTTCACCACCGGGCGGTCCGAGCTACCGGGGACGGTCATGCCCGCGTCGAGCAGCGAGCGTTGGCGGTAGGCCCACGCGGCGCGGTCCGGGCCGAGCGCTGTCAGCATGCCGTCGCCGATCTCGTTGACGAAACGGCCCTGGGGCACGGCGATCACGCCCAACGCGACCGCGCGCTCGACCTGGTCGGGGCGGGCCACGCCGAAGTGTTCGATGCGGTGGCGGACGTCCGGGCGCGGGTCGAGGCGGTGCGCTTCCTCGTAGGCGTCCAGGACCAGGTCGATGGCCGCGTCGCCGATCGCGTGCGTGGCGACGCGCCAGCCTCCCCGGTGGGCGGCGATGATCTTTGATCGCAACGCTTCCGAGGAGTCCTGCAGGTAGCCGTGGTTGCCCGGGGTGTCGGCGAAGTCGTGGCACATCGCGGCGGTGTGGCCGATCAGCGAGCCGTCGGAGAAGATCTTGGTCGGGCCGATGCGCAGCCAGTCGTCGCCGAAGCCGGTGCGGACGCCCAGATCGAGGCCCAGACCCAGTTCGGTCACGGGGTGCAGGGCATCGGCGGCGATCATCAACTCGACGCGGACGTGCAGCTTTCCCCGGTCGCGGGCGCGGTGGTAGGCCTCCAGCTCGACCGGGGACCTGCCGATCCAGCCGCCGCCGACGCCCGCCTCGACGCAGCTCGTGATGCCCTCGCTCAGGTACACGCGACCGGCGCGGTCGATCGCGTCGACCAGGGTGTCCACCGGGTAGGGCAGCACGAGCGGGCCGACCAGTTGCTGGGCCTGTTCCTGCAGCAAACCCGTCGGCCGGCCGTTCTCCGTGACGACGAGCCCGCCGGAGACCTCGACCGCGCTCTCCGAGATCCCCAGCGCTTCCAGCACGGGCGTGTTCACCACGCACATGTGGCCGGACGTGTGCTTGATCCACACCTTGCGGCCGCGCGCGACGCGGTCCAGGCCGTCGCGGGTCGGGTGGCCACCGCACTTGTTCTGGTCGTAGCCGTGGCCGACGACCCACTCGCCGTCCGGCGCGGCTTCGACTGCCGCGTAGAGCGCGTCGAGGCTCGTGACCCGGCAGTCCACTTCGGACAGAGTGAGCCCGAACCACGCCATGTGGTTGTGGGCGTCGTGGAAGCCCGGCGTGACGGTCGCGCCCTGAAGGTCGACGACCTCGCGGGCCGGGACCTCCTCCAGCGCCACGATCCGGTCGCCCAGCACGGCGAGCGCGGATGCCGGGCCGTCCAGCGTCACGAACTCGGCGTTCGTCAGCAGCAGGTCCGCCCTGATCATGAGAGCCCTTCGAAAGCCATGCGGTACCAGTCGCTCCACGGTGCGGGACGGCCGTCCTGGCCGACCTTGACGATCACCCGGTAGCCGGAGGCGTAACGGCCGCAACGAAAGCCGTAGCGGGCGCTGGTGGTGCCGATGCGGTCGGCGGTGATCTCGACCGGGAGCACGCCGGGCGCGGTGAAGGCCGCGTTGAACTCGACGTGCAGTTCCTTGACCACGTAGTTCAGGTCTGGATCGCGGTCGGCGTAGGACGACCAGCCGAAACCCATCGACTCGAACAGCGCGGACTGGGCTCGTTCGACGTGCAGTGCGAACCGCGAGTTGTGCAAGGTGCCGTTCAGGTCCAGCTCATCGAAGAAGACCGGGCTCTCCCAGTGAAAGCTCACCGCAGCAGCTCCTTGGCGACGCGTTCGGACGGGGTGCGCGGTAGATCCTCGCGGAACTCCCAGAAACGCGGAACCTTGAACGACGCCAGTCTTTCCGCGCAGAACGCGGCGAGCTCCTGATCAGTGACTTCTCCGACGACGAACGCTTTCACCTCCTCACCGCGAATGTCGTCCGGAACGCCGATCACGGCCGCGAGCCGCACCGACGGGTGCGACATCAGTACTTCCTCGACCTCGTGCGCGGCCACGTTCTCGCCGCTGCGCCGGATCATGTCCTTGCTGCGGCCGAGGTGGTAGACGCGGCCGTCCTCGATCCGCGCCAGGTCGCCGGTGCGGAACCAGCCGTCCGCGAACGGCGAGGGCAGGCCCAGGTAGCCGTCCATCATGCCGGGGCCGCGCAGCCACAGTTCGCCGTCCACGATCCTGGCCTCGCGATGCGGCGCGGGCAGCCCGAGACAGCCCGTGCCGACGAACCGGTCGTGGTCCTCGGCGGTGATGCGGAGGTCGGCGCCGGTCTCGGTCATGCCGAACGCCTCGAACCAGCCGACACCCCACCGCTCCTCCAGTTCGGCGTGCAGGGCGGGCGGGATCGCCGAGGCCTGCACGACTCGAACGGAATGCTCTCGGTCCAGCGGGTCGGGCGGCATGCGCAGCAGCAACGCCGGCATCGCGCCGAGGCAGTAGAAGTAGGTCACGCCGTGCTCGCGGACCTTCGCCCAGAACGAGGACGGGTGAAAGCCGTCCAGCACCACGAGATGCGCGCCGGAGAGCAGCGCCGCGACGACGTTCCACTGTGGATCGATGTAGTGGAACGGTTGTGCCGTCAGCATCACGTCGTCGGAGCTCAGGTGCGGGAAGTGCTCGGCCAGGCTGCCGCCGAGCGTCAGCCAGTAGGAGTGCGACAGCACGCAGGCTTTCGGCTTTCCCGTGGTACCTGAGGTGAACTGCAGGCTGACCGGCGCGGCCACCTCGCCCTGCACGAACCCGTCGGCGGGCTCAAGCTCTTCGACGAAGTGCACCACGTGATCGGCGAGCAGCGGCCGGAACTCCTCGGTACTGACCACGGCGGCCACCTCGGCGGTCCGCAGCACGTGATCGGCGTCGGCCGAGCGGTACTTGACGTTGAGCGGCACGGCGGTGGCACCGAGCTTGATCAGCGCGAACCACACCAGCGGGAACTCCGGCACGTTCCGCAGCATGATCCCGACCCGGTCACCCGCGCGGATCCCCCTGTCCCGCAACGCCTGCGCGTACCCGTCGGACAGCGCGTCGATCTGGGCGAACGTGAACGCGCCGCCCGGATCGAACGTCCACGCGGTCTTGTCCGGCCATCGCGTCACGGCCGTCCGCAGCGCGGAGATCAGGTCAGCCACGGCCGAACTCCTCCCGCGGCTCGTCCCCCTCGCCGGACAGGCTCGTGACGATCGCGTGGTCGACCTCGGTCGCCATCGCCTGCTCCAGCGTCGAGTCCAGGCCCAGGTCGAGCGCCCGTTTCGCGAGCCCGGCCGCGACCGGTGGCTGTTCGGCGATGCGGCGCGCGAGCTTCATCGCGTGCTTCTCGTGGTTCAGGGCGTAGGAGTTGATCAGCCCCAGTTGGTGCGCGCGGGGAGGGTGAATCCGTTCCCCGAGCAGGAGCATCTCCTTGGCGCGCGCCAGGCCGACGAGCTTCGGCAGCAGGCTGGAGATCCCGCCCGTCACACTGAGCCCCACGCCGACCTCGGGAAACCCGAATTCCGCGCTGGTCTGCGCCACGACCAGGTCGCATCCCAGCGCGAACTCCGCGCCCGCACCGAGCGCGTAGCCGTGAACCGCCGCGATCACGATGCCGGGGAAGTCGCGGATCGCCCGGGTCACGTCCTGGATGCGCTCCAGCCGTGCCCGCGTCTGCTCCTCGGTCTCGACCGGGACCGGCTCCTTCAGGTCGTGGCCGGCGCAGAACGACTTGCCACGGCCCGCCAGCACGATCACCCGCGCCCCGTCCTCACGTGCCCGTGCGAACGCGGCCAGCAGGTCCTCGACCAGCGCCGGGACGACGGCGTTGAGCCGTTCCGGACGGTTCAGGTGCACCTGCGCGATGCCCTCGGCACAGGAGTAGTCGACGGTCATCTCTCCCCTTCGATCGATCGATCGATCGGCCCTGACGCTAGAGTGAGGGCGTCCAGGCGGTCAAGGGAGGCAGCAGATGACGACGGAGGAACGGGTCCGCGAGGCCGCCGTGCGCTTGTTCGCCGAACGCGGCTTCCACGGCACCGGCATCCGCGACCTCGCGCAGGCCGCCGGGCTCTCGTCGGCCACGCTCTACCACTACATGGGCACCAAGGAAGATCTCCTGGTCGAGATCATGCGCACGAGCCTCACCGAGTTGATCGGCAAGGCCGAGCAGATCACCGGCGACGAGACGGACCGTCTCGTCTCACTGGTCAAGATGCACGTGCGGGCGCACGCCGAGAAGCCGCGCGAGACCGCGGTGGTGGACGGCGAGATGCGTGCGCTGACCGGCGAGGGCCGCGAGGAGATCGTGGCGTTGCGCGACCGCTACGAGCACTTCTGGCAGGACGCGATCGACGACGGCGTGAGGGCGCGCAAGCTGACGGTGGCCGATCCGAGCGTCGCCCGGCTGGCGTTGCTGGAGATGTGCAGCGGCGTCTCCCGGTGGTACTCCCCCGCCGGGCCGGTCGACTTGAGTGATCTCACCATCCAATACGCGGCCATGGCGCTGGGCATGCTCGGCGCGTCCCGCTAGTGTCGGTACTGCCAGCGGTTCACCCGGACTCGTTCCGGGTGGAGCAAAAGGGAACCCGGTGCGAGTCCGGGACTGCCCCGCAGCGGTGAGTGGGAACGAAAGCCGTCAGAAGCACTGGGTCTGCCAGATCTGGGAAGCGACGGCCGGTAGGAGCGCGCGAGACGCCCACGAGTCCGAAGACCTGCCGCCGGTCCGCGCGCCGACCCGGTGCGCGGTGCTCCGGAGCCTCTCGGGCGGGCTGACGGGCGCGGCTCCGTGCCGCCCTGCTCGCGTGTCTCCGGTGCTTCCGCACGCTCGCGAGGAGAGAGCTTGTGACCATTGGCAGCACTGTTTTCGGCTATCCCCGGATCGGACCGAAGCGCGAACTGAAGCGCGCGGTCGAGCAGTACTGGGCCGGGAAGATCGACGAAGCCGCACTGCGGGAGACCGCCAGGAACCTGCGGGCGCAGACCTGGACCGAACTGTCCGAACTGGACTCCGTGCCGTCGAACACGTTCTCGTTCTACGACCAGGTGCTCGACACCTCGTTCCTCTTCGACGCGATCCCCCAGCGGTTCCGCGACCTCGGACTGTCCGAACTGGACACCTACTTCGCGGCAGCACGCGGCCGGGACGGCGCCGCGGCCCTGGAACTGACGAAGTGGTTCGACACGAACTACCACTACCTGGTGCCGGAACTGGGCCCGGACACCGAGTTCCGGCTGGCCGGCGACAAGCCGATCGCCGAGTACCGCGAGGCGCTCGAACTCGGCATCACGACCCGGCCCGCGCTGCTCGGTCCGGTCACGTACCTGTTGCTGGCCAAGAGCACGGTCCCCGGTTTCGCACCGCTGACGCTGCTCGACCGCCTGCTGGAGGCGTACGTCGAACTACTCGGCCGCCTGCGCGTCGAGGGCGTCGAGTGGGTGCAGATCGACGAACCGGCGTTCGCCGCCGACCGCACACCGGCCGAACTGAACGCGTTGCGCCGCACGTACCGGACGCTGAGCGGGCTGCCTGGCAGGTCGAAACTGCTGGTCACCGGCTACTACGGCGACCTGGGCGAGGCGTTGCCGATCCTGGCCTCCTCGCAGGTCGAGGCGATCGGCATCGACCTGGTCAGCGCACCGGACACGTCGGTGGCGATCCCCGCGTTGCGCGACAAGATCCTGGTGGCAGGTCTGGTCGACGGCCGCAACGTGTGGCGCACCGACCTGCACGCCGCGCTGGCGAAGGCCGCGACACTGCTGGGTTCGGCGCGCGAGGTCGTCGTGTCGTCGTCCTCCACGCTGCTGCACGTGCCGTACGACCTGGAGGCCGAGACCCTGGAGCCGGACGTGCGGGCACGGCTGGCGTTCGCCAGGCAGAAGGTGCGCGAGATCGTGGTGCTGGGCAAGGCTTTGCGCGACGGGGCCGACGGCGGCTGGGCCGACGAGGCGAGGCACCAGGTGCCCAGCCCGCGCCGCGACGACCACGTCCGGGCGCGCATCGCGTCGTTGCGGCCGGAGCACGGCCTCCGCGCGCCGTACGAGGACCGTGCCGCGGCCCAGCAGGCCCGGCTCGGGTTGCCGCCCCTCGCGACCACGACGATCGGGTCGTTCCCGCAGACCGGCGACATCCGCAGGGCACGCGCGGCGGTCAGGAACGGTGAGATCACCGAGGACGAGTACGGGCAGCGGATGCGGGACGAGATCGGTCGCGTGATCGACCTGCAGGAGGACATCGGCCTGGACGTGCTGGTGCACGGCGAACCCGAGCGCAACGACATGGTCCAGTACTTCGCCGAACACCTGGAAGGCTTCGCCAGCACGGAGTTCGCGTGGGTGCAGTCGTACGGGTCGCGGTGTGTGCGGCCGCCGATCATCCACGGCGACATCTCGCGCCCGAAGGCGATGACGGTGCCGTGGAGCACCTACGCGCAGTCGTTGACGTCCAAGCCGGTCAAGGGAATGCTGACCGGCCCGGTGACGATCCTCGCGTGGTCGTTCGTCCGCGACGACCAGCCGCTCGCCGACACGGCGAACCAGGTGGCGCTGGCGTTGCGCGACGAGATCCGCGACCTGGAGGCCGCCGGGATCCGGGTGGTGCAGGTCGACGAACCGGCGTTGCGCGAGCTGCTTCCGTTGCGCCGGAAGGACCAACCGGCGTACCTGGAGTGGTCGGTCGGCGCGTTCCGGCTCGCCACCGCGGGCGCGACGCCGGGCACCCAGATCCACACGCACCTGTGCTACTCGGAGTTCGGCGAGGTGATCGGCGCGATCTCCGACCTCGACGCCGACGTCACGACCATCGAGGCCGCACGGTCCAAGATGGAGATCCTGGAGGGCCTGGAGTTCCCGCGGGGCATCGGTCCCGGCGTCTACGACATCCACTCGCCGCTGGTGCCGGGCGAGGACGACATCGCCGCGCTGATCACCGAAGCGGTACGCGCGGTGCCAGGTGAACGTTTGTGGATCAACCCCGACTGCGGGCTCAAAACTCGCGGTTACGCCGAGGTGGAGCCGGCGTTGCGAAACCTGGTCGCCGCGGCCAACCGGGTACGCGCCCACCTGGGCTGATGAGAGCGCGACCTCGGGACGTGATCGATTCCGTCCCGAGGTTGTGAATTTCCCGGTATGGCAAAGATTTGGCGAAGCACCTAGACGTGAACGTGGTTCATGTACCACCTTCGGCCTCGCAAGCCTCACTCCCCTGCACCCCGGAGGCCTGAAGTTGAGGAAGAAGCTCCTGTCCGCGCTCGCCGGCGCACTGCTGATCACGGCACTGTTCCCCGGCATCGCGCTCGCTGACCCGCCCCGGGCCATCCCCGCCAACTACGAGGCGGCCGACGGCAAGTGGCAGCCGGCGTTCGATTACGACGGCGACGGCTGTTACCCCACCCCGGCGATCTCGCCGACCGGTGACATCGCGCCCGGCCTGAAGAACTCCGGCGCGCTGAACGGCAACTGCCACGACAAGTCAGACCTGGACAACACCAACTCCTACAGCCGTTCCAAGTGCAACAACGGCTGGTGCGCCTACCTGTACGACCTGTACTTCGAGAAGGACCAGGCCGTGCCGCTGATCGACTGCTGCGGCCACCGCCACGACATCGAGCACGTGATCGTCTGGGTGCAGAACGACGTGGCCCAGTTCGTCTCGACCTCGGAGCACGGCAAGTACAAGACCCACCCGCGTGCCAACGTGCAGTGGGAAGGCGACCACCCGAAGATCATCTACCACAAGGACGGCGCCAGCACGCACTGCTTCCGGCTCGCGGGTGCGGGCGAGCAGGCGGAGAACCACTACGGGGTCTACCAGTACCCCGCCCTGGTCAGCTGGGACCGCTTCCCCGCCGGGGTGCGCGACAAGCTCGTGAACGCGAACTTCGGCAGCGCGTCCCTGGCGATCAAGGACAGCGCGTTCAACTACAACCTCGGTCAGGCCAAGCCTTCCGGGATCGCGTTCGACCCGAACGCGTAGCTATTTCGCCACACGGTTCAACCACTCGGCCAGGAGGGCCCGTTCCGCTGGAGACAGCATCAGGGGCGGGTCCTCTTCCAGTGCCACCCTCAGTGCGATCGCCCGGCTCGGGATGTCCGTCGGCTCGTCCGGTGCGACGTCCGTCGTGATCGCCCTGATCACCTGCTCCCGCGAGAACGTGATCAGCTCCAGGTCGCGGTCCTCCTCCGGCGTCGCGATCAACGCCAGCACGACGCCCATGCCCGCCGCGTGCACGAACTGCGCCGCCTGCTCGACGGGGACCGTCAACCGGCCCGCCGACGCGATGCGGCTGATGATCTCGCGGAGCATCGCGTCCGCCTCCAGCCGCGCCGCCCGCTTGCGCGGCTCGCCGTACATCAGCAGGTAGAACGCGGGCCGCGCCAGGCCGAAGCCGATGTGCAGCTCCCACCCCCTGCGCAGGTCGTCGACGGGGTTGTCGCTGGCGCCCATCGCGTGCTTGGTCGCGAGGTAGTCGGAGAAGCCGAACGCCGCCACGGCGTCGAGCAGCCCGTCCTTGTCGCCGAACAGCCGGTACAGCGTCGGCGCCTGCACCCCGGCCGCCGAGGCGACCGCGCGCGTGGACACCGCTTCCTTGCCGCCCTCGACGAGCAGGTCGGCCGCGGCCTTCACCAGACGCTCTCTCGTGTCCATGTAACGACGATAACACATCAGTGGTAGCACTGATTCGATATCGGTGCTACGTTGATTTAGGTAACGACGGAAACACCAGCTAGGAGTGTTGCTATGACTCGCGTTGCGATCGTCACCGGCGGATCGAGGGGCATCGGACGGGCTGCCGCCGAGCGTCTGGCCGCCGACGGTACGGCCGTCGTCATCGTGTACGCCGGCAACAAGGCCGCGGCCGACGAGGCCGTGGAGAAGATCAAGTCCGACGGGGGCCAGGCCGTCGCCGTGCAGGCCGACGTCGGCGACGAGGAAGCCGTCACCGCCGCGTTCGAACTGGCCGTGGAGACCTTCGGCGGCGTGGACGTCGTCGTGAACTCGGCGGGCATCATGCCGCTCGGCACCGTCGCGGACATGGACCTCGACACGTTCGACCGCATCATGCGCACCAACGCCCGCGGCACGTTCGTCGTGTCCCAGCAGGCCGCACGCCGGCTGCGTGACGGTGGCGCGATCATCAACGTCTCGTCGTCCGTGGTGGGCCTGCGCTTCCCCCAGTACGGCGCCTACGCCATGTCGAAGGGCGGCGTCGAGGCGCTGACCCTGATCCTGGCCCGTGAGCTGCGCGGCCGGGACATCACCGTGAACACCGTCGCCCCCGGCCCCACCGCCACGGACCTGTTCCTCGACGGCAAGGACCAGGCGACCATCGACACCCTCGCGAAGCAGCCGCCGCTGGAGCGGCTCGGCTCGACCGGCGACATCGCGGAGGTCATCTCCTTCCTGGCGGGCCCGGCCCGCTGGATCAACGGCCAGACCATTCGTGCGAACGGGGGCATCATCTGATGGGCAAGGTCATCGTCGTCACGGGAGCGTCCAGCGGTTTCGGCGCGCTGACGGTCCGCAGGCTGGCCCTTGCCGGCCACACCGTCTACGCGGGCATGCGGGAGACCTCGGGCCGCAACTCGGCCGCCGTGGCGGAACTTCGGGCGTTCGGGGCCGAGAACAAGGCCGACGTGCACGCCGTCGAGCTCGACGTGCAGTCGCAGGAGTCCGCGGACGCCGCGATCGCGTCGATCATCGCGGACCGAGGGCGTCTGGACGTCGTCGTGCACAACGCCGGCCACATGGTCACCGGCCCGGCCGAGGCCTTCACGCCGGAGCAGTACGCGGCCCTGTACGACGTCAACGTCCTGGGCACCCAGCGCGTGAACCGCGCCGCCCTGCCGCACCTGCGCGGTCAGCACTCCGGCCACGTCGTGTGGGTGGGTTCCAGCTCGACGCGCGGCGGCACTCCCCCGTACCTGGCCCCGTACTTCGCGGCCAAGGCGGCGATGGACGCGGTCGCCGTCTCCTACCGCGCCGAACTGCTGCGGTTCGGCATCGAGACCACGATCGTCGTGCCGGGTGCCTTCACCCACGGCACCAACCACTTCGCGCACAGCGGCACCCCCGCCGACACCTCGCGTGCCGCGGAGTACGAGGAGTTCTACCCCGGCCTGATGGACCAGGTGGGAGGCCGTCTCGCCGAACTGGAGCCGTCGTGGGCGGACGTCGGTGCCGTGGCGGACGCGATCGTGGACGTGGTCGGCTCTTCGAAGCCGCCGTTCCGGGTGCACATCGACCCGTCCGCCGACGGTGCCGAGGTCGTGAACGCGGTGGCGGACCGGGTGCGCGGCGAGTTCCTGCGCCGGGTGGAGCTGGCCGACCTGATCTAACGGCTGCCGAGGAGCGCGGACACGGTGAGGAACCGGTAACCGCGCTCCTTCAGCCCGGTGATGACGGGCCTGAGCGCCTGCCGGGTCTGCTCGCGGCTCGCGTACATGGGGTGGAGCAGGATGATCGAGCCCGGCTTGGTCTCCGCGAGGGTCTGCTGGGCGATCTGCTGCGTGGTGGGCGTGCCTTCGGAGTCCGGTTCCACGTCCCACATGACCGTCGTGCGGTTGTGTTCCTTCAGGTAGTGCGGCAGGGCGAAGAGCTTCTTGCCGTTGGGCGGGCGGAAGTGGATGTCGCCGCTGTACCCGGTCCTGCGGATCTGGGCGTCGGTGTCCTCGATCTCCTTCGCCACCGTGCTGGGCAGAACGCCGATCATGCGCTGGTGGTTGTAGGTGTGGTTGCCGATCTCGTGCTTGGCGTCCGCGATCTGCCTGCCGAGCTCCGGGTGCTTCTCCAGGTCGCGGCCCATGAGGAAGAACGTGGCCGGCACGTCCTCGGCCTTCAGCAGGTCCAGGACCTGCTGGGCGCCGGCGGGATCGGGGCCGTCGTCGAAGGTCAGGGCCACGAGCTTCTCGTTGGTCTCGACGCGGTCGACCAGGTCACCGAAGAACTGGAACGTGCGGGCGCTGGCGACGTTCCACAGCGCTGCGGCGACGACGAGCACCAGGGTGAGGCCAACCGCCGTGATGATCGTCGGCTTGCGGCGCAACCACTTCATGCGCTCACTATGACCACGGTGGATCTTCCGGTCCGCGGCACCCCTCGACTTCAGCGCGACGGCAGGTCCGTGACCGCGGCGTGCACGAGGCCGTTCAGGATGAGGGTGAGACCCGCCTCGAACGCGGACTCGTGATCGATCACCGGTACGCCGGGCGGCAGGGCCGCATCGGTGTCCGCCTGCTCTTCCAGGACGCTGCCGACCGTGAAGCGACTGGCGGCCAGCATCGCCATCTGCGCGTCGCGCTCGGGCACGCCGGAGGCGACGAGGAAGTCCATCTTGTGGCGGAGCCGGTCGAGGTCGCTCAGCGGGGTGCTGCCGGCGTGGAGCCGTGCTCCATCCCGGCGCATCAGCAACGTGCGCCTGAAGCTGCGCGTGTTGTCGGCGAACCTGTTGCGGCAGGTCGGCCGGGAGTCGGTCCGCGAGATGCTCACCAGGTCGTCGCTGCGACGCACGGCCATGCGGCTCGGGCTCGTCGCCTGGCGGGCCGTGCAGCCTGCCGGGAAGGGATGGGCGCGTCTTGTCCGGGGCGTGTTCGCCGCCTTCAAACCTCTTGTGCTGCCACCGATCCTGATCGGGTTCCTGGCGCCGGTCGCCAGCATGGTGGCGGCCGCGCTGAGCTGGATCACCCTCACGGTCGCCACCGACAGGTGGTTCAGCCAGCCGGGCCACCTTCTCGTCCTGGCCGGTGCGGCGGTCGCGGCGTCGTGCGCCGGCTGGCGTTGGTGGCCGAACAGGAAGCGCCCCGCGGCCACGTCGTCCGCTCTGCTGCGAGGCCTCGGCACCGGGGTCGTGGCGATCGGGGGTGCGTTCCTCTGGATGCACTACAACGGCGATCTGGCGTGGTCGAGGCCGTTCGTCGTCGTGATCCTGACGGCTGTCGCGGTGGTGACCTCGTTGTGGAGCGTCACCGGGGCGGGACGGTCCGTCGTCACCGGGACGGCGTCCGGGCTTCTCGCGGGCGCGGTGATCTGGGCGTTTCCCCAGCCTCTCAACGGAATCGGAGCGGTGCTGGCGCTGTACGGGGCACTCGTCGTCGAGACCGTCCTGCTCACCCGGTGGTTCCCGAAGGCGTCCAGCCGAGGTGCGTTCGACCACGGGACCGGCGATCTCGTTGGCCTGCTTGAACTCCCGAGCTTCCTCACGCGGTCGCCGCTATCGCGATCCGGCCGTGGCGCGATACCGTCGTCCGGCGTCACCGCGACGTGATCGGGCGTGTTCAGGGGGTGATTCCCGGTGAACCAGACGATCGGGCTGATGAAGGCCGACGGACCGCCGGCGGCGATCCTGGTGCGGCTCGCGGTCGGGGCGGTGTTCCTGTCCGAGGGCATCGGCAAGTTCCTGTATCCGGACGAACAGGCCGCCGGGCGGTTCGCCACGATCGGGATCCCGGCGCCGGAGTTCTTCGGCGTGCTGTCGGCGGTGGCCGAGACGGTGTGCGGGGTCTTGTTGTTGCTGGGCCTGCTCACTCGTCTGGCAGCAGTGCCGATGCTGGTCAACATGGTGCTGGCGCTGGCGTTGACGAAGATCCCGATTCTGTGGGGTGGCTCGGCGGACAAGCCGAAGGCGGATGGCTTGTGGGACATGGCACACGAGTCGCGCACGGACTGGGCGATGCTGCTGGGCCTGCTGTTCCTGCTCGTCGCCGGGCCCGGCCGCTGGTCGCTGGACGCCGTGCTGGCGCGGCGGCAGGCCGCGACGTCTCACGCGAGCACCTGACGCAGGCGGCCGGGTCCGTTCTGCCGCCTGCGGATCTCCCGGATGACCCGTTCAGGTGAGGACCCTTACGCCGGTCGTTCGTTGATCATTACGATACGCCCGCCGTTTCGGCCCCTCACGAGATCCGGATGTGAACAAGTGGCACACATCGCAAGGTCCCACCGCGTGCTCGGTGTCGTCGCGGCCGCACTCGTTCCGCTCGCCGTACCCGGCGCGTCAGCGCTCGCGGACGCACCTGCGGCCGTGGTGTGCACGACGTCGTCGGACTGGTCGTACTCGCCCGGTGTCGTGCTGACACCGCGGCCGCTGCGCACCACGGTGAAGGACGAGTACACCTCGTGCACCGGGGCCGGCGGGGCCGTGGCCGCGACCGGGTCGAGCGAGTTCGTCGTGGACCGCAGCGCCGGATGTCTGGAGCCCCTCGCGGCCGTGCCGGAGACCCGCGTCATCACCTGGGCGGACGGCACCACGAGCACGTTCTCCTACACCGTGACCGTGACCTCCGCCCCCGGCGCCGACGTGATCACCAAGATCGGCACGATCACCGGTGGGGTGTTCGCCGGCCGGTCCGCCCAGGCCGTGCAGGCGGCGCCGACGACAGATCTGCTGCTGTGCCTGTCGGAGGAAGGGATCACGCGGCAGTCGTCACTGGGCACGTTCACCGTTCTCTGACCGCGATGCAGACCATCAGCGGTGTACCGCTTGACGAGGGTACGGGCCTGTTACGCCGCCACGCGCCCGAGCTGACGTGGCAGGACAGATCGCCTTTCCTCGGTGCCGTGGCCGCGCCGATGATCCCGTGGTTGCGCTTCGCCCATCGCGATCACCGGCGGGAGGCGGACGCCGAGTTTCCGGTCGATCTTCGTGCACCGGCGGGCTTCGCCGTGAGCTTCGCGCCCGAGGACGGGATCGGAGCGCACGCCTGGGCGGCCGCCGCCGGCCTGCGGTTGCTCGCCGCGGACGCGGCCGCGGTGGCCGTCGCGGCGGACAAGATCACCTCGCTCGCGTTGTTCGAACGGGCCGGAGTGGACATCCCCCGCACGTGGGTGGTGACGAACGAACTTCCCGCTGCCGCAACGGGTTCGCTCGTCGTGCAGCGCAGGGCCAACAACCTGACCGGCAAGGGCACCCGCCTCGTCACGACGCGGCAACACAGGGACGACGTGCTGCGGGAGTGGAACGGCGAAACGCTGCGGGTGTCGGCATACGTCCCCGGTGTTCCAGTGACGGTGAGCGGATGCGTGACACGGCACGGCACCATCGTGTCTGCGTTGTCGCATCAGCTCGTCGGGATCTCATCGCTCACGCCGTACTGGGGCGCGCACTGCGGCAACCAGCTCATCGCCGAAGACGATCTCCCGGCCGGTGCGGCGGCTCGCTGCCGCGAGGTGTGCGCCGCGGTCGGGGAGCAGTTGGAGAAGCTGGGCTTCCTCGGCGCGTTCGGGCTCGACCTGCTGGTCGAGCCCGACGGGGCCGTGCTGGCCATCGAGATCAACCCCCGGTTTCAGACCGTGGTGTCACTGGTGCAGGCGCAGGAACGCGCCGCGGGCCTGCTTCCCACCCTCGGCACGCACGTGCTCGCCTCACTGTTGCCTTCCGTGACCGTCGAGGAGGTCCGCACGCCCTGCCTGAAACTCAGCCAGCTCGTCGTGACCGCCGAGCGGGCCGGAGTGCTTCGAGACGGCGTCACATCGGGTCTGCATCGGCTGGAAGACGGTCGGCCACACCGACTGGGAGCCGGCGACCTCACGACGTTGCGGCCTGGTGAGGCGCTGCTCTGGGCGCACGCCCACCCCGGCGATCCGGTGAGGGCGGGCGACGAGCTCGTGCTGCTGCAACTGCCCGGCCCAGCCGCGTCGGTGCACGCCGACCCGGAGCTCACCGCCGAGGCGCGGCAGTGGATCCAGGCCGTGCGGCGCGCTCTGGTGGTCGACGGTGTCTGACCCGGCCGGGTGGATCGACCTGCCGCCACACCGCATGCGCGAGCTCGGTCACCAGGTGGTCGACCTCGTCGTCGACCACCTCACCGGACTGCGCGACCACCCGGTGCGGACGCTCGCGACGCCGGACGAACTGCGGCACGTGCTGAACGAACCGGTACCGGAGCAGCCGGCCGATCCCGGCGGCCTGGTCGAGTTCCTCGCCCACGAGGTCCTGCCGCGGTCGCTGCGACTCGGTCACCCCGGCTGTTTGGCGTTCGTCCCCAGCGCCAACAACTTCCTCGGCGTGCTGGGCGACCTGCTGGCTTCCGGCTTCAACGTCTCGCCCGGTGCGTGGCCGGTCGGTGCGGGACCCGCCGCCGTCGAACTGGTCACGGCACGCTGGCTCGCCACCCTGCTCGGCCTGCCCGAGGGCGCGGGCGGCGTGTTCACCCCCGGCGGCACGCTGGCCAACCTCACCGCACTCGCCGCCGCACGCGACGACCGACTCGGCGCCGACGCGACCGATGGGGTGCTCTACTGCTCGGACCAGACCCACCCCGCCGTGCTGCGCGCGTGTCATGTCATCGGGCTGCGTCAGGAGCAGGTGCGGATGCTGCCGACGATGAGCGCGGATCTGGTGCGACGTGAGATCCACGCGCACCGTGACGCGGGCTTGCGCCCGTTCCTCGTGCTGGCGAACGCGGGCACCACCGCGACCGGCGCGATCGACCCGTTGCCCGAGCTCGCCGCGCTGTGCCGCGAGGAACAGCTGTGGCTGCACGTGGACGGCGCGCACGGCGCCGCGGCGGCACTGACCGAACGCGGCCGGAAGGTGCTGCGCGGCCTGGACGAAGCCGACTCGGTCGTGGTCGACCCGCACAAGTGGCTGTTCCAGCCGTACGAGATCGGCTGCGTGCTGGTGCGGAACCCGGAGGTGCTGCACCGTGCGTTCACCATCGACAGGTTCCGCGCCCAGGCGGGTTATCTCGCCATCGCCCGTCCCGCTGACGCCGAGACGAACCTGTCCGACCACGGCGTGCAGTTCACCACCGAGGCCCGCGCGCTGAAGTTGTGGTTGTCGCTCAAGGGTTTCGGCGTGGCGGCGTTCCGCGCGGCCATCGATCACGGGCTCGACCTGGCGGACCACGTCGCCGCGCGCGTCGCGGCGAGCCGGGAACTCGAGCTCGTGGCAGGGCCGAGCCTGGGCATCGTGTGTCTGCGCTACCGCAACGGAACAAACGAGGTGCAGGACACCATCTGCCGTGAGATCAACGGCAGTGGACACACTCTCATCGCGACGACCACTGTGGAGGGTGCGTTGGCGTTGCGGCTGTGCACGATCAACCCGCGCACCACGCGAGCGGATCTGGACCGCGTGATCACCGCGATCGTGGACGCCGGACGTTCAGCCACGTCCTGAACGTTCGCGGGCACGACCCGTTCACTCAGCTCCGGCTGCTCGACGCGCTCATGCCGAAGGCGTGGCTGAGTCAGACGGGCTCCGCGTCGGCCAGCTCCGGCACGCGGAAGTCGAGGACGAAACAGCCGATGGCGCCGTCCTCGGTGCGTCCGATCCACACGGGGAACGCGCCGTCGCTCCACCCCGGCACGATGACCAGGTCGGTGCCGGTCTTCGGATCCGAGAGCCGGTGGAAGACGGCCTCTCCGGCCGTGGCGGCGTCGATGTCGGCCAGTGGGTACGCGGTGACGCCGGCCTGGTCGACCAGGGCGAGCGTGGCGGTGTCCACCGGGTTGCCGAAGAACTCGCCGTCGCCCAGGTCCAGTTCGTGCTCGCCGTCGAGCAACGCGAGGTCCCACGACGTGACAGGCGCGTCCTTCACGGCAACCCGGCAGGCAACCGTCCAGGCCGACTTGCCGTCGGCCTCCAGCTCGAACACGTCCACCGGGTACTCACCTGGCGGAGCGGTCGCCGTCAGCGGTCTGGGGTCGGTGTGGAGCCAGCCGGGGTCCGCGACGAGCACCTTGCCGCTGGGCAGCCTGATCGTGCCCGCCGGGATCCGCTTGATGCTCTGGACGCGACCGTTCCGCATGCGGAAGCGCGCGCCGTCGGTGACGACCTCCTCGACGTGGCGGGGACGCAGCGGGTGCGGCGGACGCCACGGAAAAGTGGCGGGGACCGCATCAGGGCCGGGGCGGACGGTCACGGGGCCGGTCATCCCCGCGAGCGCCGGCCAGCCGTCCGGTGCGGGCACGGCGACGTCGTCCGGTGGACGCGTCGGTTCCGGCCAGTTCTGCCACTCGCGCCAGGTGTCGAGCTTCCCGCCGCCGGACAGTTCCGCCGAGACCGCGACCTTCTCGGCCGTCGCGGTCGCGGTGCGGTGAACGCGGGCCCGGAACGCCGGGTTCTCGCCGGCGAACTCACGTGTGTCCGGCCCGCCGTAGCGCCAGCCGCGGACCTCGAACAGCCGCAACCGCCCGTCCGGCCAACGGCGGTAGGCGACGCCCCGGTAGCGGCGCCCGGACGCGTCGATGTGCCACACCTCCGCGTGGTGGGCCGACCAGCACACCTCGACGACCGCCCGCGCCACCCCACCGGCGAACAGGACCGCGGCGTACTGGTCGCCCGCCGCGTCCCGCCCGCGTGCGACCGACTCGGACATCGGCGACGCCGGAGAGCGCGCGGCGGAGTCCCATCCCGCGCAGTACACGACCTCGACCGGCTCGGTCGTCCCGGCAGGCGCGGGCACCGACTCCCAGTCGGGCGGTCC
The DNA here is from genome assembly GCF_044765805.1 of Lentzea sp. NPDC102401. Lineage (NCBI taxonomy): Bacteria > Bacillati > Actinomycetota > Actinomycetes > Pseudonocardiales > Pseudonocardiaceae > Lentzea > Lentzea sp. NPDC102401. The sequence continues at coordinate 437,554 of NZ_JBIWKS010000005.1, forward strand.
GTGCGGCCGTGGACCGGGCGAGGTGCGCGTCGCCTGCACTCCCAGGGCCACCACCGACGCGGCAACGGTGCCGCCGATGAGCAGCGCTCTTCGCGAAAGACGCGTCGGCGTCCTGCCCCCGTCCGCCGCAGTCACGGGCCGCGATGTTACCTGCGTTCGAGGGCCGGGCGGCACGGCCCAGACCACGCCGCCGGCCACTGCTGCGCGGGCCCGGCGATTGGGTCAGAAGCCGGGGAACACGCGACGCAGGTCGTCGAGCGTGACGCTGCCCTCGACGGTGACGCCGTCGTCGTACGGTGCCTTGAGACGGCCGCTGACCAGGCGGATGAACGCTTCCTGCGGCCCGTTGAACGTCGCGGAAGGCGACTCGAGGTGGTCCACCACGGTGACCGCGTCGTCGATCACCAGACCGGCGCCGGGGATCGCGACGGACACGGGTGCCGCGAGCTCGGCCGGCTTCGCGAGGAAGCCCAGCAGGAAGCCCACGGGCCCGGCCAGGTGGTCGACGAGCACCGCGGCCGAGTCGGCGTTCACCCCGGCGTGCGGGTCGAAGGCCACGCGCACGTCCCACGAGTGGTTGGCCACCTCGTTGAGCCGCATGCCCAGGGCGGTCAGCAGCGGGACCGGCTCCGGCAGGAAGCCGAGGTCGACGGTCAGCGACGAGCGCTGCTCGGGCGTGAGCGCCTCGACCATGTCGAGCCAGCGGCCGTTGTGCTCCAGGAAGCCCTCGGCCTGCGCTCGCGGCGCGGACGCGTCCCAGCGGGCCCAGATCGTCTGGTTGTCCTCGGCCGCCACGGTCTCTCCCGCTGCCTGGGCGATCGGCGCGTGGCCGATCTCCGCGCCGCTGCCGAGATGGGACAGGGCCTGCGCTACGGTCCACTCCGCGGCGCCGCTGGTGAGAGCCAGCTGATCGTCGGTGAGGGTGCGGACGAGACCGGCGAGCACGTCGTGCTCGGCGCGCAGGACGGTGATGGTGCGGTCCACGAGTTGACTCATGCCATCCCCAACTCCCGGACCCGCGCAGGTGTTCCGCTGATCAACGATCGCCGGCTCGCCGTCGTGAAAGCCGGGCCGCAGGCTCGGCACGGCCACGGGCGGGTCAGTGCTGGTGATGACCCTCGTGGCCGCCGTGGTACTCGTGCACCACGGCGTGGCCCTTGCCGCGAGAGATCAGCCAGCGGTTGACCGGGACCGTCACCACGAACGCCACGGCCAGTGCGAACGCGAGACTCACCCAGAACAGCCAGCTGGCCAGGCCCGCCTCCATCGCTCCTGGCACGACGAGCATCACGGCGTTGTCGACGATCTCCATGACCGCGATCGAGACCGTGTCGGCGGCGAAGGCCACGCCGATGGCCGCGCGCAGCGGCAGCCCCGACTTGAGCACCGGGCGGATGGTGAGCGAGTAACCGAACACGAAGGCCAACGCGATGGCGAGCACGATGGTCGACAGGGTGGACCAGCCCAGTGCGGTGCCGATCACCATGCCGAGCACCTCACCGATGGCGCAGCCCGTGAGGCAGTGCAGCGTCGCGGAAATGGCGAGTTTGGTCAGACTCTGCTGTGCGCCGCCGTGGTCCATGACTTCCCCTTCAAGTGACGTGTACCCCTAGGGGGTATCCCGGCGAGCAGGTTACGTTCATACCCCCAGGGGGTGTCAACTCCGATCTTCCAGCCTTCGAGGTGAACCATCCGCAACGTTGACCCGTAGATTTCGTTGATGGGATCTACTAGGTACGGTAGTGGCATGACAGGAAGCGCGCGGCGGACAGCGACCCGATGGGCGTTGCTCTGCCTGCTCTTCCTCGGCGTCGTCGGAATGCACCACGTCACCGCCGGCGCGGATGTTCCCGGTGGTCACGCCGTCATGTCTCTGGCGGCCGGTTCCCACGGCGAGCACACTCCGGACGAACCGGAGCCCGCGCCCTCGCACGACGCGCTGCATCTGTGCATGGCCGTCCTCGGCGCCGCCGCCTCGCTGCTGCTGCTCGGATGGCTCCTGCTGCGCGCGGCACGCCCTGCGACGAACGAGCCGACAGCCACTCCCCCCTGGCCACGCACACCGGACGGACCGCCACCGCTCGGCGGACGCGGACTGCTGAGTTCGCTGTGCGTGCTGAGGTTGTGATCGACACCGGCTTCACAGACGGTCACATCCCCAGCACAGGAAGTTGCACATGATGAAGAAGTCCCTGATCGGTCTCGGTGTCGCCGGTGTCGCGGCGGCCGCGCTCCTCGCGGGCTGCGGCGGCGACTCGGCGGGCACGCAGCACAGCTCGACCACCGCGCCACCGTCCGCCGCAGGTCAGCAGGCCGGTCACAACCAGCAGGACGTCAAGTTCGCCCAGGACATGATCGCGCACCACCAGCAGGCGCTGGACATGGCGGCGATGATCCCGGCGAAGAGCACGAACCCGAAGGTCACGGACCTCGGCAAGCGCATCGCGGCGGCACAGGATCCCGAGATCAGGACCATGACCGAGTGGCTGGCGAAGTGGGGCGCGACTCCCGCGACGTCGATGCCGGGCATGGATCACGGCTCCGGCCACGGCTCCATGCCCGGCATGATGACGGCCGAGGAGATGGCGAAGCTCAACGGCGCCACCGGCACGGAGTTCGAGCGCACGTGGCTCGACATGATGATCAAGCACCACCAGGGTGCCGTCGAGATGGCCGAGGTGCAGCAGGAGAAGGGCAGCGACGCCGGCGCCAAGCAGCTGGCGCAGGACGTCATCGCGGCCCAGCAGGCGGAGATCACCGAGATGCAGAACCTGCTCAAATCCAGCTGATGACGTGAGAAAGCGCCGGACGGGGTGCCCTGCACAGCACGTCCGGCGCTCTTCTCGGCGAGGCGGGGAAACCTCGTCGAGGCAGGCTGGTCGGGGGGAACCAGCCATTTCTACTATAGCCGATAGTACGCGTGCGCACTCGCGCCCTTCCACCCGTCACCACTCGGCCACGCGGCGCCACACAGGCCGGATACCCCCACTCCGTATGCCACCAGCCCTTGCGAACCTATACCCCCTATGGGTATAAAGGTCGCAAGAGTTCACCGTTCCCCCGGTCATTTCGCGACCGGCCGCGCGGTGGACCGGCAGACAGGAGCGGTGGATGCACGGCTACACCAGCAACAAGGAAGACCACCTGCGGCGGCTGCGGCGCATCGAGGGTCAGGTGCGCGGGCTGCAGCGGATGATCGAGAACGACGAGTACTGCATCGACGTCCTCACCCAGATCTCCGCGGCCACGAGGGCGTTGCAGTCGGTGTCGCTCAACCTGCTCGACGAGCACCTCAAGCACTGCGTCAGCCAGGCCATCACCGAGGGCGGCACGACCGCGGACGAGAAGATCGCCGAGGCCACCAACGCCATCGCCCGCCTGGTCCGCTCCTGATTCCACGTTTTCGAACCACAGCTGAGGAGCATCCGATGTCCGAGTCCGTGTTCACCGTGAGCGGCATGACCTGTGGCCACTGCGCCAGCTCGGTGACCGAGGAGATCAGCCAGATCGGCGGCGTGCGGAACGTGGCCGTCGAGCTCGACAGCGGCAAGGTCACCGTCACCAGTGACGAGCCTCTCGCCGAGGACGACGTCCGCGCCGCCGTCACCGAGGCCGGCTACACGCTGGTCACGAGCTGAAGGAGCGCTGGATGAACACCGCCACGAAGGTGGCTGCCTACGCCGGTGCGCTGGCGATCGTCTTCGGCGGCGCATGGGCCGCCGGCGCCGCCGCCGGACCGTTCGGCGACGGCCCGTCAGCGCCGAACGCGTCGGAGCACGGCGCCGGACAACCCAAGTCGGCCCCGGCGAACGCCGAGAGCGAGCTCCCACCGGGACTGTCCGTCGCGGACAACGGGTACGTGCTCGACCTGACGCAGAACGCCCTGCCGGCCCGGACGACGCAGACCTTCAGCTTCAAGATCGCCAGGATCGGCGGCGGCGCCGTGACCGAGTTCGACGTGGAGCACGAGAAGAAGCTGCACCTCGTGCTGGTGCGCCGCGACGGATCCGGGTTCCAGCACGTGCACCCGGAGATGACCGCGGACGGCACCTGGTCGGTCCCGCTCACCCTCCCTGCGGCCGGAAGCTACCGCGTGTTCGCGGACTTCAAGCCCGCGGGCGGCGCGAAGACCACGCTGGGTGCGGACCTCCAGGTCGCCGGCGCGTACGAGCCGCAGCAGTTCGCAGAGGACTCCCGCGAGTCCGAGGTGGACGGATACGTCGTCCGGTTGACCGGCGACCTCACCGCGGGCGCCGAGTCCACGGTGACCACCACGGTCACGAAAGACGGCAAGCCGGTGACGGACCTGCAGCCCTACCTCGGCGCGAACGGCCACCTCGTCGCGTTGCGCGCGGCCGATCTCGCCTACCTGCACGTGCACCCGCAGGACGGCCCCGGCTCCGGACCGGACGTGAAGTTCGCGGTCGAAGTGCCGACCGCGGGCCGGTACCGGCTGTTCCTGGACTTCCAGCACGAGGGCAAGGTCCGCACGGCGAGTTTCACGCTCCACACCAGCGGCGCCGCACCCGCGCCGTCACCCACGACCGCCACGCCCACGCAGACCGACGATCACGGTGGTCACGGTGGCTGAGCACGACACCCTCGAAGAGGAGGCGCGTTCCATGAGCTCACCGACGAGTGAGATCGAACTGTCCATCGGCGGCATGACCTGCGCCTCCTGCGCCGCGCGGATCGAGCGCAAGCTGAACAAGCTCGACGGCGTCCAGGCCACCGTCAACTACGCCACCGAGAAGGCGCGGGTCAGCTTCCCCGAGTCGCTCACCGCCGACGACCTCGTCAAGGTCGTCGAGAACACCGGCTACACCGCCGAGCTCCCCACTCCCCCGCAGGCCGATGCACAGGCAGAGGAGTCCGACCCCACCCGGTCGCTGCGCCGGCGGTTGATCACCTCCGCGGTGCTGAGCGTGCCGGTGATCGCCATGGCGATGATCCCGGCGCTGCAGTTCACCTACTGGCAATGGCTGTCGCTGACGCTCGCCGCGCCCGTCGTGGTGTGGGCGGCCTGGCCGTTCCACCAGGCCGCGTGGACGAACCTCAGGCACGGTGCGGCCACCATGGACACGCTGATCTCCCTCGGCGTGGGCGCGGCGTTCCTGTGGTCGCTGTACGCGCTCTTCTTCGGCACCGCAGGCGTTCCGGGCATGACGCACGGCTTCGACCTGACCGTCCAGCGCACGTCCGGCGCCGGCAACATCTACCTCGAGGTCGCGGCGGGCGTGACGACGTTCATCCTCGCCGGTCGTTACTTCGAGGCTCGCTCCAAGCGCCGCGCCGGTGCGGCACTGCGCGCACTACTTGAACTCGGTGCGAAGGACGTCGCCGTGCTGCGGGACGGACGCGAGCAGCGCGTCGGCGTCGACGAACTGCGGGTCGGCGACCGGTTCGTCGTCCGCCCCGGTGAGAAGATCGCCACTGACGGCGTGGTCGACGAGGGCAGCTCCGCGGTCGACATGAGCATGGTCACCGGCGAGTCGGTGCCCGTCGAGGTGAGCGCCGGCGACAGCGTCGTCGGCGCCACGGTCAACGCGGGCGGACGACTGGTCGTGCGTGCGACGCGGGTCGGCGCGGACACCCAGCTCGCGCAGATGGCCAAGCTCGTGGAGGACGCGCAGAGCGGCAAGGCCGAGGCCCAACGCCTCGCCGACCGGATCTCCGCGGTCTTCGTCCCGATCGTCATCGCCCTGTCCGTCGGCACGCTGGCGTTCTGGCTGGGTGCGGGAACCGGTGCCGCGGCGGCCTTCACCGCCGCCGTGGCGGTCCTGATCATCGCCTGCCCGTGCGCGCTCGGCCTCGCCACGCCGACGGCGTTGCTGGTCGGCACCGGCCGCGGCGCCCAGCTGGGCATCCTGATCAAGGGTCCCGAGGTGCTGGAGTCGACCCGCCGCGTGGACACGGTCGTGCTCGACAAGACGGGCACCGTCACGAGCGGGCAGATGAGCCTGGTCGAGGTGCACGCGGCCGACGGTGTCGAGGAGGAGCTGGTGCTGCGCCTGGCCGGTGCGCTGGAGCACGCCTCCGAGCACCCGATCGCCAGGGCCATCGCCGCCGGTGCCGCCGAGCGGGTCGGTGATCTGCCCGAGGTCGAGGGCTTCCAGAACCTGGAAGGCCTCGGCGTGCAGGGGGTCGTCGACGAGCACGCCGTCCTGGTGGGCCGGGCCCGGTTGCTCGACGACTGGAGCGTCCGGCTCGGCGAGGACCTCGCGACCGCGAAGAAGGAGGCGGAGGACAAGGGCCGCACGGCCGTGCTGGTGGCGTGGGACGGCGAAGCACGAGGCGTCCTCGTGGTGGCCGACACGGTCAAGCCCACCTCGGCCGAGGCGATCGCGGGACTGCGCGGACTCGGTCTGCGGCCGGTGCTGCTGACCGGGGACAACGAGGCCGTGGCGAAGGCGGTGGCCGCCGAGGTCGGCATCGACGAGGTCATCGCCGAGGTGCTGCCGAAGGACAAGGTCGAGGTGGTCAAGCGGCTGCAGGCGGAGGGACGCGTGGTCGCCATGGTCGGCGACGGCGTCAACGACGCCGCCGCGCTCGCCCAGGCCGACCTCGGGCTCGCCATGGGCACGGGCACGGACGTCGCCATCGAGGCCAGCGACCTGACACTGGTGCGGGGCGACCTGCGTGCGGTGGTCGACGCGATCCGCCTGTCGCGCCGGACCCTCGGCACCATCAAGGGCAACCTGTTCTGGGCCTTCGCCTACAACGTGGCCGCCCTGCCGCTGGCCGCGCTCGGCCTGCTCAACCCGATGATCGCCGGGGCCGCGATGGCGTTCTCCTCGGTCTTCGTGGTGAGCAACAGCCTGCGCCTGCGCGGGTTCCGCAGCACAGCCGACGATTAGGGCCGTCGCGCTGGAGGAAGGCATACTTCTCGTTCTTCAGGGGAGGGTGTGACCGATGCACGGACTCGGTGAGCTGGAAGCCGCGGTGATGGACGTGCTCTGGCACGCCCGAGAGCCGCTCAAGGTGCGCCAGGTGCTGGAGCGGCTGGACACCGGCAAGAAACTCGCCTACACGACCGTGCTCACCGTGCTCGACAACCTGCACCGCAAGGACTGGGTGACGCGCGAACTCGAGGGCAACGCCTACCGCTACCAGCCGACGATCAGCCGCGCGGAAGCCGCCGCGAACGCCGTACGGGACGTCCTCATCGCCTCCGGTGACCCGGAAGCCGCGCTGCTGCACTTCGCGCAGTCCGCGACCGCGGAGGAGTCCGCGGTGCTGCGCCGCGCGTTGCGCAGGAAAGCCTCGGGACGATGACGGTCGCACTCGCGCTGCTGCTGGGTTCCGCCGCGGTGGGCTGGCTGGCGCCACGCGCGCTGTGGCGGATCAGCGACCCCGTGGTGGCCCTGGTCGCGTGGACCGCCTCGATCGCCGCGGTCGTGGTCACCTCGACCGCGGCCGTGGTGCTGCTCGTTCTGCCCGAGCACGGCCTCGCCGTTCTCGACACCCTGCACCACTGCTGGGAGTCGGTGCGGCACGGCACCACGCCCGCGGTCGAGGCGGTCAGCGGCCTGACCGGCGGCGCCCTGCTGACCGCCCTGCTCGTCCGGTTGGCGGTCGTGGGCACGCGCGGCGCCCGGCAACGCGCCCGCGCCCGCGAGGAACACCTGTCCGTCCTGCGCCTCGCCGGACGGCGAGAGGCCGGCACCCACCCCACCGTGTGGCTCGACCACGACCGTCCGCTGGCGTTCAGCCTCGCGGGCAAGCCCGGCGTCGTCGTCGCCACGGAAGGACTGCACCGTCACCTGACCCCCAGCCAGGTCGACGCCGTGCTCGACCACGAGCGAGCACACCTCGACGGCCGCCACCACCTGCTGGTCGCCGCCGCCGACGCGATAGCCGCCACGCTGCCGATCCTGCCGCTGTTCAAGCGCGCGGCCACGACCACACGCGAACTCGTCGAGGTGGCCGCCGACCTGGCCTCAGCACGTACACACGGCATCGAGACGGTCCGCGAAGCACTGGTGCGGGTGTCCTCCCACGGCACCCCGAACTCCGCGCTCGCGATGGGCAGAGACGCGCTCGGCACGCGACTGGACCGGCTGCAACGCAGCCACCGGATGCCGAACCGCACCCGCAGAATCCTCTCCTGCGGAATCGCGGGCGTCACCGCCATGACGCTTCCCGTCGTGACCGCGTCCGCGGCGTTGATCGCGGTGATGCTGCTGACCTGTCTGCAGGGCTGATCGTCAGCCGGTTCAGCTCCTGTCCGGTTGCGCGGCGCGGCGCACCCGCGCACCGCGGGGAAACCTACGACGAGCAAGCGCGGTGCGCGCGGAGATCCGGTCAGGACTTCAGGCTGCTGGATTACGAGCTCGTCAGCCGCGGGTCTTGTCGGAGCTCCTGAGGTCCTCGACGATCTGCTGCACGGCTTCCTTCACGTCGTCGTTCACCGGCACCTCGTACACCGACACCACGACACTCCACTTGCCGGCGGCGGCATGCACCGTGTGGCGGCCGCCGGGCTCGTCGTCAGCGCACGACTTCGTGTTCGCGTCCAGCGTGCCGCTGCTGCAGAGCATCGGTGTCAGCCGTTCCGACTCCTCCGGGCTCGAGTAGGCGACGATCCCCACGTTGAGCACCTGGCGTCCGGTCGAGACGAAGACCTGGCAGCCGTTGGTCTCCACGGAGTTCACCTCGGAGACCACGAAGCCCTGGGTGATGACCGCGAGCGGTTCTGGCTTCAGCAGCTCCGGACAGCCCGACTCGACCTTGTCGGCGAGACCGGCGGGCACGTCGGTGCCGCACGCTCCCACGGCCATGAGCACGAACGCCGTCAAGGCGGCCGCGAACCCTATTCTCACTTGCTCCCCCATATCGTGCCCCGCACCTGGTTGTTCGGCGCGGGGTGAACTGGTCGCACGGCCGTTCCCGCGCGCGGCTCTGGCGCGATCACGGTCGCGCAACGCGTCGTCCTCCTCGTGCAGGGCGGCCACACAGCCTGGTGGCGGTCCCGGTCGGCGCGCCTCAGCCGCCGTAGTGGTCGTGCGCCTCGAACTCGCCGAAGTCGTCCTGCAGCCAGCCCAGGTCGTGCCACGTCCCCGAGCCGTCGAGCGGCCCGTCGTAGACGATTTCCAGGTAGCTGCCGCGCTGGTCGTCGAGCCGCAGCTGGCGGCCCCTGCTGTACAGGAACAGCGTCGCGCTCACGGTGGGCTTGCCGTCGAAGTGCTCCATGCCGAGCACTGCCTTCCACGCCACCCGCAGGGGTGACCCGGAGGGCTCGGGTCCGCGCACGAGGCAGGAGAACGCGTCCTCCATCTCGGTCACGTTGACCACCGTCACCTGCTCGCCTAGGTGAGTGCCGAGGCTGGCGGCCAGGGCGTCGATCGCCGACCCCCACTGGCCGGCGGGGGTGTCCTCGGGTCCGTTCTCGACCGTCACGGCCAGTCGTTCCTCTCCCAGCGCTCCCGGTTGGGATACACCACTTCGTTGACGCCGTTGCTGGTCCGGATCTCCACGAAGTTCGGGTTTCCCGCCCATTGCTCCGGGTCGACCGGTCTCGGCGTCGAGGCCCTCGTGTCGACCAGACCATAAGCCGTGATGACCGAGTTCTTGTTGCCCGCCTCGGTGATCACCACGGCGCACGCGAGGATTGAATTTGGTCAACACTGAAGCAACTGTGAACATCGGTGAGGTAGCGACTGCTCATGCGTCACCGACGGCGGCTTCAGGTCCCGGATGTGAAGCGCGCCACCTCCGCGAGCGACAAGTCCGTGGAACGTTCGAGCTGGTGCTCAAATACTCCGGCAGGGCACTGGAGCCCTCGCCGCTACCCGAAGTGACGCGCGTGCCATCGTGCGGATCGCGTCACCTGCCAGGCCTTCCGGCCGGCTGACGGCCGGGCCCGGCGCGGGGTCGCGGCGCTTGCCGGCAGCGGGTGACCACAGGGAAGAGAGAGCGCGGCATGCAACGACGGGCGCTGTTGGGTCGTGCGACGGAACGCCGTGCACTGGCCGCCCTGGTCGAGCAGGCCGCCTCCGGGTCGGGTGGCGCGGTGGTCGTCCTCGGCGCCCCCGGGATCGGCAAGTCGGCGCTGGTCGCCGAGGCGGCGGCGCGGGCAGCCGACCGCGGGATCCGGGTGATCACGGCGGTGGGAGTGGAGTCGGAGGAGGACGTTCCCTTCGCCGGCTTGCACCAGCTGGTCCACCAGTTGCGAGACGGGATCGACGACCTGCCCGGACGGCAACGTGCCGCGCTGCGCGCCGCCGTCGGGCTCGCCGACGAGGCCGTGCCCGACCTCTACCTCGTCGGCCTGGCCGCGCTGACCCTGTTGTCGGACGCGGCGGTGAGGACACCGCTGCTGGTGGTCGTCGAGGACGCCCACTGGATGGACCGGGCCAGCCTCGACGTGGTCGGGTTCGTCGCGCGGCGGATCGAGTCCGACCCCCTCGCGCTGGTCGCCGTCACCCGCAGCCTCGACGACCGGCTCGGCGGCGCCGGGCTGCCCGTGCTGAACCTGGACCCACTGACGGACGAGGTGTCGGGTGAGCTGCTGGACGCGGTCGCCCCCGGCCTGGGTCAGCAGGTCAGGCGGCGACTGCTGGTGGAGGCTGCCGGGAACCCGCTGGCGTTGACCGAACTGCCGGTGGCGCTGCGGTCGGTCGGCGGGGCGTACGCGCTCACGCCGGGCCCACTGCCGTTGACCGAGCGGCTGGAGCGGACCTTCACGGCACGGGTCTCCCGTCTGCCGGCACACACGCGGGCGGTTCTTCTCCTCGCGGCCCTCAACGGCGACGGCACGACGGACGAGTGCCTCACCGCCGCTGCCCGGATGCTCGGGACGGCGGTCGACGCCGCCGCCCTCGCGCCCGCGGTCGGCGCCGGCCTGCTGGAGCCCTGGGGAATGGTCTTCCGGCACCCGCTCGTCCGCTCGGCGTTGCACCACGCGGCGACCGCCGCGGAACGACAGGCCGCGCACGCCGCTCTCGCCTCCCAGCTCGAAGGACAGCCCGATCGGCAGGCGTGGCACCGCGCCGCCGCCACCGCCGGTCCCGACGAGCACGCGGCGCGGGAGCTGGACCTCACCGCAGGCAGGGCCCTGCGGCGCGGCGGTGTCGCCGCGGCTGCCGCCGCGCTGCGGCGAGCGGCGGAGCTGACCGCGGACCCCTCCGCTCGTGCGGACCGGCTGCTGCGCGCGGCCGAGCTCGCCCTGGAGTCGGGTCAGTGCGACGCCGCGGCGCACCTGCTGGACCAGGCGCGCTCGCTGGATCTCTCGGCCAGGGACCGGGGGCGTGCGGCCTGGGTCGGCATCGCACTGGTCGAGGGGGCGGCGCAGGGCCAGGGCACCGCGACCGCCGAACTGGCCGAACTGGCCGTCGAGATCGCCGCCGGTGGTGAGCCCGTGCTGGGGCTGCGCATGCTGTGGGGCGCGGTCCTGCACTGCTTCTGGGGCGAGCCGGGGCCGGACGCCCGCCGCCGGGTCGCCGCCGCGGCCGACCGGATGCCCGTGGCCGCGGACAACGCCGACCTGGTGGCCCTGCGGGCGTACTGCGCGCCGGTCGAGCACGGACGAGCCGTCCTCGATGCCCTGACCGGTCAGCTGGAGCGCGCGTCCGAGGACCCCGAAGGCGACCAGCTCCTGGGTGCCGCCGCCGTGACGGTGGCCGCTCCCGCCCTGGCGAGCCGGCTGGCGGTGAGGTCGCTGGACGCCCTGCGGGCGCAGGGCCGGTTGTCGATGCTGGCCAGGGCCCTGTGCGTGCAGGCGGGCAGCGCCGCACGGCTCGGTGACGTGCGCGCCGCTCACCTCGCCGCCGAGGAGGCGGCCGAGCTGGCCCGCGAGACCGGCCAGTCCCTCGTGCACGCGATGGTGCACGCCATCCGCGCACAGGTCGCCGCCGTCTGCGGCGACCCGCTGGCGGAGTCGTGGGCGGCGGAGGCGGAACGCACCGCCCTTCCCGGCAACGCCCGCCCCGTACTGGCCATCGTGCAGATGGCCCGCGGGCAGGCGGCCCTCTGCCAGGGGCGCTACGGCGACGCCTTCGGTCACCTGCGCCGCGTCTTCGAGCCGGCCGACCCCGCCTTCCACCCCTGGCTGCGCTTCTACGGCGTGGCCGAACTGGTCGAGGCGGCCGTGCGCAGCGAGTCCGCCGAAGCGGCGCGGGAAGTCCTGCGGGAGCTGACCCCGCTCGCCGAGCCGACCCCCTCACCGGCCCTGCTCTGCGGGCTGCGCCTCGCCCGCGCGCTGCTCAGCCCGCCGGACGACGCCGAGCAGCTCTACCGGGCGGCCCTCGACGCCGTCCCCGTCGACTGGCCGTTCGAGCGGGCGCGGGTGCACCTCGCCCTGGGCGCGTGGCTGCGGCGGCACCGGCGGCCCGCGGAGTCCCGGATCGTCCTGCAGGCCGCCTGCGAGATCTTCGACGCGCTCGGCGCGTCGGCCTGGGCGGAGCGGGCACGCCAGGAGCTGCGCGCCGCCGGGACGTCCTCCCCCCGCCAGGACCCGGCCGCCGTCGACCGGCTCACCTCGACCGAGCTGCACGTCGCCCAGCTGGCCGCGCAAGGGCTGACCAACCGGGAGATCGGCGAGCGGCTGTACGTCTCCCCCAGGACGGTGAGCACTCACCTCCAGCGGATGTTCCCCAAGCTGGGCGTGACGTCCCGCGGCGAGCTCGCCGCGGTGCTGCGCGGCACGATGACGTACGCCGAAGACGTTGTCTGACGGACGCGAACGGCCCTGCTCGCTCCCTAGGTTCGTGCCATGCCCGGTCCGCACACGGCGGACGGGCGGGAAGGCACCATGGGAACCATCACCGTCGGCACCGAGGGCTCGACCGACGTCGAGCTGTACTACGAGGACCACGGCGCCGGCCAGCCGGTCGTTCTGATCCACGGCTACCCGCTGGACGGGCAGTCGTGGGAGAAGCAGACCGACGCCCTCGTCAAGGCCGGCTACCGCGTCATCACCTACGACCGCCGCGGCTTCGGCCGGTCGAGCAAGACCATGACGGGCTACGACTACGACACCTTCGCGGCCGACCTGGACAAGGTCCTGACCCAGCTCGACCTGAACGACGTCGTCCTCGTCGGCTTCTCGATGGGTTCGGGTGAGGTCGCCCGCTATCTCGGCACCTACGGCTCGCAGCGGGTGGCGAAGGCGGCCTTCCTCGGCGCGCTCCAGCCGTTCCTGCTGCAGACCGACGACAACCCCACCGGCGTGCCGCAGTCGGTGTTCGACGGCATCGCCGAGCAGGCCGAGGCCGACCGCTACGCCTGGTACGAGAACTTCTTCGTCGACTTCTTCAACACCGACGAGACGCTCGGGTCCCGTCTCAGCGATGCCGCGCTCCGGGCGAACTGGGCCACCGCCATCGCCTCGGCGCCCGTGGCGGCGTACGCGTGCGTCCCGGCGTGGCTGACGGACTTCCGGGACGACGTGAAGCACATCGACGTGCCGGCGCTGATCCTGCACGGCACCGCCGACCGCATCCTGCCGATCGACGCCACCGCCCGCGAGTTCCGCCGCCGTCTGCCCGACGCGCGCTACGTCGAGATCGACGGTGCTCCGCACGGCCTCCTGCTCACCCACGCAGCCGAGGTCAACGCCGCCCTGCTCGCCTTCCTCACAGACTGAGAACGCAGACATGCTCAAGCACAGACACCGCGTCACCGCTCTGCTGGCCGTGCTCGCCGCTGCCGCCGGGCTCGCCCTGTTCGGCATGTCGAACGCGGTCGCAGCCCACCCGGCGACCGGCCAGAAGCCCACGATCGTCCTCGTCCACGGCGCCTTCGCGGACGGTGCGAGCTGGAACCCCGTCATCGAGCGGCTGCAGCGACAAGGCTTCACCGCCGTCGCCGTGGCCCAACCCCTGCGCGGAGTCGCCTCCGACGCCGAGGCCCTCGACACGCGCCTCGCCGCCATCGACGGGCCCGTAGTGCTCGTCGGCCACTCCTACGGCGGTGCCGTCATCACCAACGTGAAGGCACGGTCCCCGAAGGTGAAGGCGCTGGTGTACGTCGCCGCCTTCGCCCCCGCCGAGGGCGAGGCCGCGGCACAGCTCGCCGCGAAGTACCCCGGCAGCACGCTGGGTGAGACGCTGGCACCGGTCCCGCTGCCCGATGGCTCGACGGACCTCTACATCAAGCCCGCGCTCTTCCGGCAGCAGTTCGCCGCCGACGTCCAGGCGCGCCAGACCGCGCTCATGGCCAGCACCCAGCGCCCCATCCGGGACGTCGCCCTGAACGAGGCGTCCGGCGCACCCGCCTGGGCGGGCATCCCCTCGTGGTTCCTGCTGGCCGGCGCCGACAAGAACATCCCCGTGCAGGCGCAGAAGTTCATGGCCGACCGGGCCGGTTCACGCGACACCGTGACCGTCCAGGGAGCCTCGCACGCCGTGGCGGTCTCCCGTCCGAACGCGGTCACCGAACTCATCCTCCGCGCCGCGGGCTGACGCCTCCCCCTGGCCCCGCGATCCCGAGACCGCGGGGCCAGGGCGGTTGTCCAGCAGTACGGCCTATGACCTCTCCCGGCGTCGCTCCCGCGGAATGACCGTCGTCATCCGGACGAGGTGAGCGACGACCACCCCTGCCGTTCCGATGAAGGAAAGTCATGCGCTTCAGCCTGTCCATCGTGCTGTCCCGGATCATCGAGAGCATCCTCGTGCTGCTCGGCGTCCCCATCTTCTTCTTCGACGACCTCAGGTGGATCGCGTTGTGGGACGTCATCGCCGTCGTCTACCTCGCGATCCGCGTGGTCCGCCTCAGTCGCGGCAAGCGGGCCGGTGACGACCAGGGCGCATGGGTCAGGACCGCGCTGGGCCGCCGCAGCGGCACCCTGTTCACCGTGATCACCAGCGTCACCGGAATCATGTCCGGCCTGACCATCGCGGTCGCCGACGAAGGCACCCAGGCGGCGATGGACAACAAGGTCGTCGGTGTGCCCGCCGTGCTGCTGGCGTGGGCGATCCTGCACTTCGGTTACGCCGACCGCTACGCGCAGGCCTACTACCGCGCCCTGCCCGAGAAGCTGCTGGTGTTCCCCGGCACCGAGCACCCGACGTTCATCGACTTCGCGTACTTCTCGTTCACCGTCGGCACGACCTTCGCGGTCTCCGACGTCGACTCGAACACCTCCGGGATGCGGTTGCGGCTTCTCGCGCACGGCGTGCTCTCGTTCATCTACAACACCGCGATGCTCGGCATCGCCATCGGCGTGATCGGCGGCTGATCACGCAAGTGGGCCCGGCAACTCGCTCGGCTCTGCGTCGCACGCTCAGGCGCGCCGCCAGAAGTTGGGCGATGATTCACGGCGGACGCGCGCGGTATGCCGCGGCCCTGTCTCATCGCGGAGGTGCCGCATGCCCGTGGACGTGCGACCCGAGGTGCTCGTTCACCGGCCGCGCTCCGACGTCGCCGCGTTCATGTTCGACCCGGCCAACGATCTCCGGTGGACCGGCGGGATCACCTCCAGCCGGCCCGCCCAGCCCGGATCGCTCGTGACAGGCGCGACGGTGGAACGCACGGCCCGGTTTCTGGGACGTGAGTTCGTCTACGGCTATGTGGTGACCGAACACGATCCGGACCGGCTGGTCGAGCTGAAGGTCGACCGGCCGTTCCCGATGACAGTGCGCTACGAGCTGGCGGACGCGCCGACTGGCACGGTCGTCGCGATCCGTGCCAGTGGTGCGCCGGGCAGGTTCTTCGGCTGGGCGACGCCGTTCATGGCGCGCCAGGTGCGCAAGAGCATCACCGCCGACCTCGAGCGGTTGCGCGCCTGCCTGGAGTCGTGAGGATCATGCCTTCGGGTTGCGGCCCCTGCGGTGGCGCACCAGGAGCGCGCCACCGGCGAGCAACGCCACCAGCACGACCAGCGGCGGCAGTGGCCCGATGGCGGTGAGCCAGTTCGCCAGGGCGTTCTGCACCTTCCCTGCCGTGTCGACCACGGGGTCGGCGGGGTCCGCACCGCCGAGGAACAGACGCAGTTCGTAAACCCGGTCGAGCGGATGACGATCGGGCGGCACACGTTCGGCTCGGCGGTGACGCGGCGGCAGACGGCGAACCGGCCGTCCGGGGCGTTCACCGCGACGGCGGCGGCCCGTCCCGGTGAGCAGGTCCAGATCGACTCCACGCCGATCGACGTGCTCGTCTTCGCAGCCGAGGGCGTCCCGGTCCGGGCGGATCTGACGATCGCCGTCGACGTCGCCTCGCGCACCATCGCCGCCGCTGTGCTGCGCCCGGTCGGCACCAAGGCGGTCGACGCGGCGCTGCTGCTGGCGAAAATGCTGGTCCCGGAACCAATGCGGCCCGGCTGGGCCGACGCGCTGCGGATGTCGGCCTCGCGGCTGCCACACGAACGGCTGCTCACGATCGACGCGCGGATGCGCGAGGCCGCCGCGCGGCCGGTCATCGTCCCGGAGCAGGTCGTGATCGACCATGGCAGGGTGTTCGTCTCCGAGACGTTCGCCCGCGCCTGCGAACGTCTCGGGATCTCCATCCAGCCCACGCGCAAGGACACCCCCACCGACAAGGCCGTGGTCGAGGCGACGTTCACCGCGATCAAGACGCTGTTCGCGCAGCACGTCGCCGGGTTCAAGGCCGCGAACACCCAGCAGCGCGGACGCGACGTCACGCCGGTCTGGACGCTGGACCAGCTGCAAGACCTGCTCGACGAGTGGCTGATCGTCGGCTGGCAGCACCGCCCGCACGACGCCCTGCGCGACCCGCACGCCCCGCGCCGGATGCTCACCCCGAACGAGCGCTACGCCGCGCTGGTCGCGATCGCGGGCTACCTGCCGCTCACCCTGACCGGCACCGACTACCTCGAACTGCTGCCGGTGAAGTGGCGGGCGATCAACGACTACGGCATCCGGATCGACTACCGCACCTACGACTGCCGGGCACTGGGCGACCTGCGGCGGCAGCACTCCGGGCTGGCCGGCAAGCGCGGGCTCTGGGAAGTCCATTACGACCCCTACGCCCCTGTGAGGCCGTTCGCCGACGCACCGCCAGAGACCTCGGCAGGCCGGTCGGTCGTGGCGTCGCCGAACTCGAGCGCCGGGACGATTCCGTCATCGAGGCGTGCTCGGACGTGGCCATAATAGTTACGTCATAATTGGACGGGGATGATTCAGGCGAGACCGAACGTTCTCCTGAGTGAACCCGAGAAGAGGAGTGACACTGTGACGGAGAAGGCTGTTCTCGCGGGCGGCTGTTTCTGGGGCATGCAGGACCTGTTCCGCCGCCACCCCGGCGTCGTCTCCACGCGCGTCGGCTACACCGGCGACCCCAGCACGCCGAACGCCACCTACCGCCGCCACGGCAACCACGCCGAGGCCATCGAGATCACGTTCGACCCCGAGCAGCTCAGCTACCGGCAGATCCTGGCCTTCTTCTTTCAGATTCACGACCCGTCGACGCGCAACCGTCAGGGCAACGACATCGGCGCCAGCTACCGATCGGCGATCTTTTTCGAGACCGACGAGCAGAAGCGCATCGCCGAGGAGACCATCGCGGACGTCGATGCCTCCGGGAAGTGGCCGGGCAAGGTTGTCACCGAGGTCACCCAGGCCTCGGACTTCTGGGAGGCCGAGCCGGAGCACCAGGACTACCTGGAGCGCTACCCCAACGGCTACACCTGCCACTACGTCCGACCGGAATGGCAACTGGGCAAGCAGTAGAGATCGTCGCGCTGCACGCTTCTGCCGCGCACGCCTACGAGGGGCCGTCCACCGGACGGCCCCTCGTCCCTGTCCAAGGCCTGTTCCGAGGGAATACGCCGCCTTCATCACATCAGGTCTGCACTTCCGTCCTGTCGCGCACTTGAGTTGATCGTCATCGCACTGCTGGTGCTCGGACGCTATGGCGTTCAGGTGAAGAGCGAGCTAGTGATGCGGACGCACGCGGTAATGGTCGCGGGTCCCAACGGCATCGGCCGCTGGAGGCCTGGCTCCGAGGGCACGGTGCCGTGCTGGGCACGAACATCAACGCGTTCGGCGATCGAACTGGGGACCGCGGGTACACCCGGATCGAGTTCTCGTGTCAGACGAAACTGGACGACCTCCGCGGCCACCTGTACTCGGCGCCGAACCTGCGGTTCGCGGAGAAGTCGCGGAAGTTCTAAGAGGACTTCTTCCATACGCGGATCCCGAACCTGCCGAACCCGGCGCTGGTGCGGGGGCTCAACAGCCTCGTGTTCCAGCCGCCCGAACGCGCCGCCGTGATCGGGGCCGCGCAACTGGTCGAACCCGCCTACGAGGACTCCCGCCTGGCCTACACCGAAATCCTCGCCGACGAGACCAGGGAAACCGCCGCCGCCTTCTGGCAACGAGGACAAACCTTCTTCTACAGCAACGGAATCACCGTCGAACGAGTGCTCACCGACAACGGATCCTGCTATCGCTCCCGGCTCTGGCGCGACACCCTGGCCGACGCCGGGGGTCACCCACAAACGCACCCGCCCCTACCGCACGGAGACCGAGCGCCGTGAGGCGTTCCCGCGGTGGCTGCATCTCTACAATCACCACCGCGGTCACACCGCACTCAAAGGCCTACCGCCGCCAGCCGCGTTCCGAACCTCTCCGGGCAGTACACGGGTTCACTCAGGAGAACGTTCGGTCTCGCCTGGTTCATCCCCGTCAGGTTGTGACGTGACCATTACGGACCTGGCCTCGATCACTTCGCCCAGGTAGCGCATCACGACGGCCACGGCGGCGGCGACCGGGACGGAGAAGAACGCGCCCGCGATGCCGTACAGCGACGTGCCCGCGGTGACGACGAGCAGCACGACCGCCGCGTGCAGGCGCAGGCTGCGCGACTGCAGGATGGGCTGCAGCACGTTGCCCTCGACCTGCTGCACCACGATGACGATGATCAGCATGATGATGGCCGTGGTCAGGCCGTTGCTCACCAAGGCGACCAGCACGGCCAGCGCACCGGCGATGAACGCGCCGATGATCGGGATGAAACCGCCGAGGAACGTCAGCGCGGCCAGCGGGACCGCGAGCGGCACGCCGAGGATGAGCAGGCCCGCCCCGATGAAGATGGCGTCGATCAGCGACACGATCGCCTGGCTGCGGATGAAGCTGCCGAGCGTCACCCAGACCCGCTCCAGCACCGTCGTCACGTGCCCGCCGGCGCGCTCGCCGATCAGGCCGCGCACCCACGGCGTGAACCGCGTGCCGTCCTTGACGAAGAAGAACGCCAGCAGCAGCGCCACCAGCCCGGTCACGACGCCGGACGTCACCGCGCCCGCCCCGGTCAGCAGCCCGCCGGCGATCGACCCGATGCTGGACTTGATCTGCTCGACGCCCTGCGAGATGAGCCGGTCGAGGTCGCTGCCCTTCAGGTTGAACGGCGGGCCGCTCGCCCAGTCCTGCAGCTGTGTGACGGCCTTCTGCGCGCTCTGCGCGATCTCCGGCACACCGGACGCGATCGACGACGAGATGGCCGCGATGACCCCGCCCAGCACGCCGAGCCCGACGATCAGCACGATCGTCGCCGCCAGCGCCGAGTTCAGCCCCTTCGACATCATCCAGCGCGCCGGCGGCCACAGCACCGTCGTGATCAGCAGCCCGAGCAGCACGGGCATGACGACCACCCAGAGCGTCCCGATCAGCCAGAACACCATCCAGAAGCCGAGCGCGGCCAGTGCCGTCCGCAGACTCCACCGCGCGAGCCAGCTCACGCCGTGCCCGATGGCCTCACCCTTGTCCGTCCACCTGCGATCCCGTTCCACGCCGCACAGTCTGTCGTGATCTAGCCCGAACGGGTGGCGGGACGCGCCGAAATCACCCCTGGCCCCAGAACGCGTCCTCCTCCGCCGGGTCGGCCGTGAACAGCCACACCTCGACGACCTTGCCGCCGGCCACGCGCATCAGGTCGACGCCGACGCCGTCCATCTCCGCACCGGAACGCTTGGCCGTCCAGTGCACCGTCACGGCCACCGTGTCGCCGTTCACCATCAGCGGAGCGTTGCGCTTCAACGAGAACGTGCCCTCGGACACGGACATCATGCCGCCGATCATGGCCCCGACGGCCTCGCTGCCGCGGTGCACGCCCGAGAACCGGTTGTCACCCGGCTGATGCCACACGACGTCGTCGGCGAACTGGGCGGCGACGGTGGCGAAGTCACCGGACTCGAGGGCCTCGAAGTAGGTGGTGGCGACGGCGAGCGGGGTGGTCATGGGTCTCCCTTTCGTTGCGGTTGAACTATGCTCACCGAAGGTGACCAATTACCTCAACGTAACCAATGGACGGATGTGCGCCATGTCACAGACCACGCCGGACTGGAGCGTGCTCCTGGCCACCTGTCCGTCGCGCTCGAGCCTGGCACGCATCGCGAACAAGTGGACGGCGATGGCGGTGTCGGTGCTGGGCAACGGACGCATGCGGTTCGGCGCCCTGAGGACGCGGCTCGACGGCATCAGCGGCAAGGTGCTCACCGAGACCCTGCGAGACCTCGAACGCGACGGGCTCGTCACCCGGCACGTGCACGCCGAGGTACCGCCACGCGTCGAGTACGAACTGACGGAGCTCGGGTTCACGCTGCACGCGCCGTTGCTCGCCTTGTGCCAGTGGGCCGAGGAGCACATCGCCGAAGTGCTCACCAACCGCGAGGCCTACGACGCTCGTTAGCGCAGCGACGCCGCGCACTCCACGACGGTGTCGCGGGCTGGGCGAGGTGCCCAGCCGAGCATCGAGGACGCCTTGGCGTGCGAGTAGGAGTAGCTGCGGCCGAGCATGGGCACGAGCGGCCGCATGTCCTTGGCCACCAACGAGACCGCGCGCACCACGAAGTTCGGCAGCTCGCGGGACGGCGCGTCCAGCGACCGCGCGACATCGGCCATCCACATGAACTCGCTGACCGCGATGAACCTCTCCCCCGCCGCGTCCGGCGCGGTCATGGCCCGGATGTGCAGGTCGGCCACGTCGCGGACGTCGACGATGTTGAGGCCGACGCGCGGCACGCCGGGCATGCCGCCCACGATGCGTTCGATCACCCGCACCGAGCCCCAGTTGTCGCGCGACTGGACCGGGCCGAAGACCGCGCCGGGCAGCACCGTCACGAGCGAGGTGTCCTTGTCGCGCATGAACTCCCACGCCGCCTGCTCGGCCAGCAGCTTGGAACGCCGGTACTCGTCGATCCCCACGCCCGACGGGTCCGTCCACACCGTCTCGTCGAACGAACCGGTCGAGCCCTCCGGAGGCGTCGCCGCCGCGCAGGACGACGTCATCACGACCCGTTCCACGCCTGCTTCCACCGCGAACCGCAGCACCCGCAACGTTCCGTCGCGCGCGGGTCCGACCAGGTCGGCGCTGCCGGACAGCGGTGACGCGACGTGCAGCACGTACCGCACGCCCTTCATCGCCTCGGCCCAGCCGGCGTCGGACGTCAGGTCGGCCTGCACGACCTCGTACCGGCCGTGCACTGCCGGGCGACGACCACGGGTGGTCGTCCGCACGTCGTAGCCGCGTTCCAGCAACGCGGCGATGGTCCAGCCGGCCACGAACCCCGTGCCACCGGTCACCAGGACAGTCACGACTTACCTCCAGTTTCATTAGCCGATCGGCTAATGAAATCGACTGTACCATCGCCGCATGACTCGTGCAGCGCAAGCCGAACGCACCCGTGCGACGATCCTCGTCACCGCACGCAAGCTGTTCGCCGCCCACGGGTACGACGCGACGTCGTTGCAGACGATCGCGGACGAGATGGACGTGACGAAGGCGAACGTCTACTACTACTTCCGCACGAAGTCGGCGATCCTGGAAGCGTTGCTGGACAACAGCATCGCGTTCTTCGAGACGATGCTGGACGAGACCGCGAAGATCAGGGGCAGGCGGGCCCGCGCCGAGTACGTGGTCGCGGGGTTCGTGGACCAGGTCGTCGCGAACAGGGCGTTGTCGCCGCTCGGCCAGACCGATCCGAGCGTGCGGCGCAACGAGAGGATCAACGCCGAGCTGGCGAGGCTGGCCCAGAAGGCCATGCAGCTGCTGTTCGGCGACGAGCCGACCGACGACCAGCGGGCGGCGTGGTTCCTCACGAGCGACGTCGGCCCGGTGATCGCGGCGTTCCCCCACCTGACCGACGACGAGCTGCGCGAGGTGCTCAGGCGGCTGTGCCTGCGGGTGCTGCGGGTGTGAGCACCCCGTCGACGGCCGGTATGACCGGGCCGCGGATCAGGTTCCGCACGACCGGACAGCCAGGTCGCGCACCCTGATCAGCCACGCGGACGTGAGCCCGGCGATCCCCGCTCCGACGATCAACGCACGCGCCTGAGCATTCGACTTGGGCACAGGCCCAATCCAGCGCTACGAGTGCATCCGCCGACTGCTCCGGCCACTCGTCCAGAACCAGAGACCGGCCACGACCAGCGCCAGCACACCCAGCCCGATCAGGCCGTCGGGGACACCGTCGGCCTGCTGTTGCTGCTGGGAGTACTGGGTGTTCCGCTGCGGCACGCCCACTGGAGCAGAAGGCGCGATCGACGAAGGCTGCGCAACGAGCGCCAGCGGGATCGCCTCGGTGTCGGCGAAGTCGACCAACCCGGTGGCTTCGAGCACGGTCATGTGGTCGAGCACGGTGTCCATGCAGACCTTGGCGTAGTCCCGGATCGCCGTGTTGCGCGTGCCGGTGCGCACGGTGGCCAGGAACTTGTAGACCACGCCGTGCGCCGCCCGCAGCCGGTTCGCGAACACGCGGTCGAACTCGGGACTGCGCGCGGGCGCGGCCTGCATCTCGTTCAGCCAGCCCTGCTGCGACTCGTTGGGCTGCGTGGGCAACTGAACGTTGAACGTGCGGGCGAGCTCGACGGTGCGCCGGTCCAGGTCGGCGTGCCCCTCGATCAGGTGCCGCCCTGCCTCCTGCACCTTCGGATTGGCCGACTTGTCCAGCCCCATCCGCCCGGAGGGCCCCTCCCACAACCCCGCCAGTGCCACCTTCTGCAGCAGATCGCGCCCGGCGGGACCCATCGGCCCGAACTGCGTCTGGACGTAGTCG
Organism: Lentzea sp. NPDC102401; assembly: GCF_044765805.1. Taxonomy (NCBI): domain Bacteria; kingdom Bacillati; phylum Actinomycetota; class Actinomycetes; order Pseudonocardiales; family Pseudonocardiaceae; genus Lentzea; species Lentzea sp. NPDC102401. The sequence continues at coordinate 460,502 of NZ_JBIWKS010000005.1, forward strand.
GGCCCCAGATCCTGCTGCGCGAACGCGGGCTGCGCGCCGAGCAGCACTGTCAGCAAAGCGACGAGGAGTATCCGCATGCCGAGAGGTACGGACAGCCCAAGGCCCGCCGACCGTTGCACAGTGCAATCTTTATCGTTTCGTTACCGAACGCGGGCCCTGTAGAACTAGGCGGGTGAGCGATGCCGATGACCTGACCGACGCGGTCCTCACCGCGTCCCGCCTGCTGGTAGCCGTGTCGGCGCGATCGCTCGCGGCCGTCGAGGAGACGCTCACGCTGCCGCAGTTCAGGATGGTCGTCCTGCTCGACAGCCGAGGCCCGATGAGTCTCACCGCGCTCGCCGACCTCCTGGAGGTCAACCCGTCCACGGCCAAGCGCATGATCGACCGCCTGATCACGTCCGGCATGGTCGACCGCGCGCCGAACCCCGCGACGAAACGCGAGGTCGTGGTCGTGGCGAGCGAGGAGGGCAGCCGGGTCGTGACCGAGGTGATGGCCCGCCGTCGTGCCGAGATCAGCAGGATCGTCGCGCGCATGCCGGAGCACCTGCGGCACGGGCTGGTCGAGGCGCTGACCGCGTTCGCCGAGGCCGGTGGCGAGCCCCGCTGGTCAGCCCGCGACGAGGCGCCGGAACGGGCCCGCGACCACGCGGAAGTCGACTGACGAGTCCAGCGCCCGGTGCAGCACCAGCCCGTCGATGGCCGCCCCCAGCAACAAAGCCACCGCGGCGGCGTCCCGCACGCCCGCCTCCCGCAACCACTCGGCGACCCGCGTCCGGAACTCCGCGACCAGCGCCGACAGCCCCGCCCGCAGTTCGGGCAGCCGGTGCGCGGCCAGGAACGCCTCAGCCAGCAGCAACGACTCGGGATCCGTGCCGGTGAAGCGCGTCAGGTCCGCGAAGATCCGCTCGACGCCCTCGGCCGGCGACACCGATCGCAGCGCCTCCGCGGACTCGGCCAGCGCCTTCGCGGCGAACTGCAGCGCGGCCGTCGACAGCAGTTCCTGCACCGACGAGAAGTGGTAGTGCACGAGCGCGGCGTTGACGCCCGCCCGTTCCGCGACCAGCCGCGTGGTCACCGCACCCCAGCCGACCTCGCCCACCAGCCCAGCGGCGGCGTCGATCAGTTGTTCACGGGTGCGGCGGCCGCGGTCGGCTGATTTGGGCACGCGCTCAACTTAGCTTTCGGCCTTCTTCGCGAACGCGTCGAGCACCTCGGGCCAGCCGCCCGTGTTGTCCCGCAGAGCCTTCGCGCGCAGCTCCTCCGAGCCCGCGAGCTGCGAGAACCCGCTCTCCACGACCTTCAACCGAGTCGCGGACCCCTCGGGCGTGAGGGTGAACTCGACCAGCGTCGTGTTGTCCGCGCCCAGTTCCTTCCCCTGGAACGCGCTGGCCCAGCGGTAGGACACGTAGGTCTGCGGCGTCACGGTCTCGACCCGCACGGGGAAGTCGCCGTACTGCTCGTTCTTGCAGAGGGTCGTCTCGCCCTCGACCGCGGTGCCGGACGGCTGGGAGGCCACCCAGAACCCCGGTTCGGTCACCAGCTGCCAGACCCGCGCCAGCGGTGCCTCGATCACGGTCTCGCGTTCGATCCGGTCCACGCTCACGACAACTCCCAACTCCGCCAATAAGTGCAACCCCAGAGTTGCACATCCCCCCGAGGATGCGCAACCCCAGGGTTGCATGTCTCTCCCGCGGCCCGAACGGCGGGAGAAGCTAGTGGTGTGGCTCGGAACGGTGCCGGGGGAATTCGCGGTCAGACGGGTGCATCGTGGTGCCGCCCCCACGCCCTCGTACTGGTTGTACGGGGGCGTGGGGGCGGTGCCGCGAGGCGCCCTGCTGAGTGCGGATCACCTCGCCACCGTTCCGAGACGCGCCACTAGCGGGCGCCCTGCGCGTCCACGATCTTCGTGGTCACCGCGGAGGAACTGCGGACGGTGCCCTTCTCCAGACCGCCCTTGTCGTCGGGCTGGTCCTCGGCCACGGTCGCCCGGCGACCGATGTAGTCACCGTTCTCCGGATCGATGATGATCTCGGTGAAGTCGTCGAAGTACTTCATGCCGAGCGCGACGCCTTCCTTGCCGTCGAGGTTGGCCTTCTTGTCGGTCACGACCAGGCCGGGCAGCAGGGCGAGCGCGCGGAAGATGGTCGCCCGCACCTCCGCCGGGTACTGCCCCGAGTTGAGCGCCTCGCCGGCCTGCAGCAACGCACCCGAGTCGCCGGCCTGTCCCGCCTCCTTCAGCTTGGCCAGCAGTGCCGCCGGGTCCTTCGGCAGCGCCGCGACGAACTCCGGCGTCGGGTTGTAGAACGTCCCGTTCGTGCAGCGGTCCGGCTGCCCCTCGGCGTAGTAGGAGTAGTTGCCGCACTTACCGCGGAACTCCTGGCCGTCCTTGAACGCCGATCCGGAGTCCGCCCGGCCGTCGCCCTCGTGCCCTTCCAGCCACTTCGTCGAGACGTTCTGGTTGCGGAACAGCCACTCGTCGCGGCGGTCGGCGGGAATCCACTGCTCCTGGACGATCTCGCTGTAGGTCGCCTTCTTGGAACCGAGCTCCACGGTGATGCCCTCGTAGCGGCTGCGCACGTAGCGGAACTGGCCGGGGGCGAGCGGCCGGTCGACCACCCTGGACGCGAGGTCCGCTGCCTTGATCAGCTCCTCGGCGGCACTCACGGAGTTGCTGCCGACGCCGGTGAGGTCGACGGTCGACGCGGCCAGGCCACCGCCGGTCAGCACGGCCACGGCGGCCGCGGCGGCGAGCCACCGGACCCGCCTGCGCGGCCGGTGCTCAGCGCCGACCGCGATCGGCTCGGCCACTTCAGCGCGTGACTTCAGGGCGGCGGCCAGCGCGCTCCTGCCTGCTGCCACGTCGAACTGGACGGGCTCGTCACCAGCACGCGAAAGGGCGGCGTCGAGCACTCGGTCGAGGGTCTCGGGCTGGGTGGGCTCAGACATGGCTGTCCTCGGTGAAGTCGTGGTCGGTCGCGGCGAGACGGGTGCGCAGGCGTGCCCTGCCGCGGTGCAGCCGGGTGCGCACGGTGGCCACGGGGACATCGAGCGCCACGGCGATCTCGGTCGGCGTGAAGTCCGCCCACGCGTTCAGCAGCAACACCTCGCGTTCCTCGACACGCAGTTCGGCGAGCCAGGCGGTGAGCGGACCGGCGAGCACGTCGGCGTCCGCCACAGCACTCACGCGGTCGCCGATGTCGGCCTCGTCGGTGCGGGCCGTGTACTCCTTGCTCCACGCCCGCAGCTTGCGTTCCTCGGCACGCACGTGATTGCGCAGCAGGTTCGTCGCCACGCCGTAGAGCCAGGCACGGATCGCGTCGGCCTCGTAGGTCTGCCCGGCGCGCTGGTCCCACAGCACCAGGAACGCCTCGGACACCACGTCCTGCGCGGTGTCGGTGCCGACCCGCCTGGCCACGTAGCGGTGCAACCGCTCGGCCGTCGACTCGTACAGACTGAGCAGCGCCGCCTCGTCCAGCACGGCCGGCGCCACTTCTGGTGTCAGCGCCACGGGCGCCACCTGGGTTCGCACAGACCTACCTGGCCGCAGGTCCCAGGAGCGTTCCCGACGTGTGCTCACCGCCACATCGTGGAGGAGCCGATCAGATCTCGCTCGGGTACGGGTGCCGGGCCGCGAACTCGGCGGCCGTCATCCCGAACAGCACCACGTCGTGGTGGCGGCCGACGAAGAACTCGTGGTCGCGCAGCCTGCCCTCCTCGGTGAAGCCGAGCTTGCGGTGCAACGAGATCGAGGCGTCGTTGAAGGCCCAGACGCTCGCCTCGCACTTGTGGAACCGGCGCTCGCCGAACATGAAGTTCAGCAGCAGCCGCACGGCTTCCGTCGCGTAGCCGCGTCCTTTGTGCTCGGTGCCGATCGCGACCCCGTACGCGAACCGTCCCGCGCGATGGTCGATCTCGCTGGTCGTCACCATCCCGGCCAGCGCGCCGTCCGCCAACGACTCGACCGCGAGCATCATCTTGTCGTCCGCCGGCTCCATCAACGCCCGTTTCTGCGCCCATTCCCGTTGCCCGGCAGCGGATCGCGGCGGGTGGACGCGGTCCGCCCTGCGCATCTCGTCCGTGTTGTCGTCGAACCGGTGGAAGGCCTCCCAGTCCTCCGGTTCGACGCCGCGCAGCCGGACGAGTTCTCCTACCCGGACAGAGGTCATCGCATGATCGAACGGCCACCCGATCGTGTCTGGCAACCCATTACTAGTATCTGACCGATGACCGCCTACGACGATCTTGAGCTCGACACGACGGAGCTGCCGGAGCGCCAGCAGAGGATCCTGGTCGCCATTCGCGACTGGGTCGTCGAGCACGGCTACTCCCCCAGCACCCGCGAGATCGGCGAGGCGGTCGGCCTGAAGTCGTCCTCCAGCGTGTCCAAGCACCTGTCCTCGTTGGAGGACAAGGGTTTCCTCAAGCGCGGCGGATCCGTGACGCGGCCGATGGACGTGCGGGTCTTCCTGAGCGGCGCGCCGCTGGCGCCCGGAATGGTCTCGGAGGACTCGATCTCCGTGCCCGTCGTCGGTGACATCGCCGCCGGTACGCCGATCTCCGCCATCGAGCACGTGGACGAGGTGCTGAACCTGCCGCGCGGGCTGGTCGGCCGGGGCAGCAACATGTTCGCGCTGCGCGTGCGCGGCGACTCGATGATCGACGCCTCGATCTGCGACGGCGACACCGTCGTGGTGCGGCAGACGCACGAGGCCTACAGCGGGCAGATCGTCGCCGCGATGATCGAGGAGGAGGCGACGGTGAAGGTGTACCAGCGCCGCAACGGCCACGTGTTCCTCGAACCGCGCAACGAGGCCTACCCCGTCATCGACGGCGACAAGGCCGTGATCCTCGGCATCGTGGTCTCGGTTCTCCGCAGCGTCTAAAGGGCGCCCCAGTCGCGTGACCTCAGGTGCTCCACGACCGCGTCGGCCGCCGGGGTCGTCGTGCCGCGGGTGGCCACGTAGAGGGTGTTGAGCGGGGGTACCTCCGGGTGGTGCAGCTGTTCGACGGATCCGGCGGCGAGCGCGGGTTCGGCGAGGTAGCGCGGTAGGGCTGACACGCCCGCACCGGCGATCACGGCGGCCAGCACGGCGCGCAGGTCCGGCACGGTGACAGCGGTGGCGTTCTTGGGTCGTGCGCCGAACTCGCTGCGCCAGTACCTCCGGATGATCGGCAGTTCGCCGGAGTAGGCGACGAGCGGCAGGTGTTCGAGGGCGCGCGCCGGGTCGCGCGCGAGCAGCAGCTGGTCCACGGTCCTGGCCAGCAGCGGTGGCCCGACCAGCAGGAACTCCTCGTCGGTCAACGGCATCGCGGTGAGCCCCGCTCCGGGACGGACCGAGGACAGCACGAGGTCGAGCTGCCCGGCCTTCAGCCCGGCGAGGAGGTCGTTCGCCAGGCCGAGCGTGATCTCCAGCCGCAGGCCGCGCTGGGTCAGCGGACTGAGCGCGGGCATGCCGCGGGTCGTCATGAACTCGGCCGCTCCGCCGAGCCGCACCGTGCCTTCGAGCGCCGGTGCGGGGTCGAGGGCGGCGGTGAGCTGGTCGAGGTGGGTGCCGACGCGCCGGGCCAGGTCGTCGGCCCGGGGCGTGGGCGTGACCCCACGGCTGCCCCGCACGAACAGCGGCGCGCCGAGCTCCTTCTCCAGCCTGGCGAGCTGCCCGCTCACCGCCGGCTGGGTGAGCCCCCGCCTGGTGGCCGCGCTGGTCAGCGAGCCGCCCCGGTAGATCTCCAGGAACGTCACCAGCAGATCCAGGTCCGTCACCCTCGCAGCCATAAGTCATCTTATAGCTCAGCCTTCACGTTCTGCTGATCTGTGATGTCCTGGAGCACATGAAGAAGCTACTGATGGTCGTGAGCGGCGCCGACTCGCTGACGCTGGCGGACGGGTCGAGCCACCCCACGGGGTACTGGGCCGAGGAGGTCGTGGAGTCCGTGCGCGTGCTGCGGGAGGCCGGCGTCGAGGTCACGCTGGCCACACCGGGCGGCGTGGTGCCGACCGTGGACAAGGCGAGCCTCGACGGCAGGTTCGACGACGCCGTCGCGTCACTGGAGGACCTGCGCGCTCCGGCCGTGCTGGCGTCGATGAACGCGGCCGACTTCGACGCGATCTACCTGCCCGGCGGACACGGTCCGATGGCCGACCTGGCGTTCGACACCTCGCTGGGCAAGCTGCTCGCGGACTTCCACGACGGCGGCAAGCTGGTCGCGGCGCTGTGCCACGGACCGGCCGGGCTGCTCAGCGCGGTCCGCGCGGACGGCACGTTCGTGTTCGCCGGCAAGGAGATCGCGGTGTTCAGCGACGAGGAGGAGCGCCAGGGCGGCCTGAACGTCCCCTACTCGGTCGCGGGCAGGCTGGCCGAACTCGGCGCACGGCTCGCGCCGGGTGAGCCGTGGTCGAGCACGGTGATCGTGGACGGCAAGCTCGTCACAGGCCAGAACCCGCAGTCCAGCGTGGCCACCGCGGAACGCGTGGCGTCGCTGCTCGCCTGACGCGGAACAGCCGAGCGCCGCCACGACGAGGGCGGCGTCGGTTCGTTCCCCGGTCCCCGGCTCCGCCGTGACTGAAGCGGGTGTCCCCCGCCTCCAGCGCCCTGCGATCAGGGCGCTGGGAATAGGCAGGGCACCCAGGCGTTAGAGTAGATGCAAACGCATTAGTCACGAGATAGTACAGATCAGAAGGAGGCGGGTGCCGTGCAGTTCGGAATCTTCTCGGTGAGCGACATCACCAGGGACCCGGTGAGCGGCGAGACCCCCAGCGAGGCCGAGCGCATCGACGCGATCGTGCAGATCGCGGAGAAGGCCGAAGAGGTCGGGCTCGACGTGTTCGCCATCGGCGAGCACCACAACCCGCCGTTCTTCTCGTCCGCGCCGGCCGTGCTGCTCAGCCACATCGCGGCGAAGACGGAGAAGCTGATCGTCAGCACCGCGACGACGCTGATCACCACGAACGACCCGGTGCGCATCGCCGAGGAGTACGCGATGCTGCAGCACCTGTCGAAGGGTCGCATGGACCTGATGCTGGGTCGCGGCAACACCGCGCCGGTCTACCCGTGGTTCGGCGCCGACATCCGGCAGAGCCTGCCCATGGCGCTGGAGAACTACAACCTGCTGCACCGGTTGTGGCGCGAGGACGTCGTGGACTGGGAAGGGAAGTTCCGCACCCCGTTGCAGGGCTTCACCTCCACGCCGCGGCCGTTGGACGACCTGCCGCCGTTCGTGTGGCACGGGTCGATCCGCACGCCGGAGATCGCCGAGCAGGCCGCGTTCTACGGTGACGGGTTCTTCGCGAACAACATCTTCTGGCCGAAAGAGCACTACATGCGGCTGATCAAGTTCTACCGCCAGCGGTACGCGCACTACGGCCACGGCACGGAGAAGCAGGCCATCGTCGGCCTGGGCGGTCAGGCGTACATCGCGAAGCGGTCGCAGGACGCGCTCAAGGAGTTCCGCCCGTACTTCAACGAGGCGCCCGTCTACGGCCACGGCCCGCGGATGGAGGACTTCATGGATCAGACGCCGCTGTCGGTCGGCAGCCCGCAGGAGGTCATCGACAAGACGCTGACGTTCCGCGAGCACTTCGGCGACTACCAGCGCCAGATGTTCCTGATGGACCACGCCGGTCTGCCGCTCAAGATGGTGCTCAACCAGCTCGACCTGCTGGGCGAGGAGGTGGTTCCGGTGCTGCGCAAGGAGATGGAGGCGCGGCAGGACCCCGAGACCGCCAAGCCGCCGACGCACGCCGGGCGCGTCAAGGACAAGTACGGCGACGGACCGGTCCGCCAGCCCAAGCCGAACGCCAACCGGGGTGACAACGTCACGGGTGGCTCGCCGTACCAGGACTCGCAGTGACCAGAGCCAACGAGGCATGGGAGTCCCTGATGAAGGCGTACTCCGTGTTGATGAAGCAGTTCAACGCGGAGGACATCTGGGGCGACCTGACCATGCGGGAGTACGACGTGCTGTACCAGCTGTCCAAGTGCGACAGTCCACTCAGGATGAGTGAGCTGAACCGCCACGTGCTGCTGAGCCAGCCCGCTCTGTCCCGCATGGTCGACCGCCTGGTCGACCGCGGCTACGTCGACCGCTGCCCCGACCCCGGCGACCGCAGGGGTGTGCGCCTGTCGCTCACCCCAGCGGGCCGGGAGACCCAGAAGCAGATCGGCAGCCCCCACGCACGCAGCGTCGCACGCGCACTGAACGTGCTGACGCCGGAAGAACTCGAACAGCTCGCCGTGATCACCGGCAAGCTCAGCCAGAGCGAGGAGTAATGGGCCAGAACTTCCAGCTGGTGGTGGTGTCCGCCGGCACGAGCGACCCGTCGTCCACCCGTCTGCTCGCCGACCGCGTCGCCGGACGGGTCACCACCCTCGCCGGCAAGCGGGCGCAGACCGTCGGCACGACGGTGATCGAACTGCGCGAACTCGCCTCCGAGATCGCCAACGCCCTGGTGTCCAACCACATCGGCCCCAAGCTGCAGACCGCCATCGCGACCCTGCAGCGCGCGGACGGCATCGTCGCGAGCACCCCCGTCTACAAGGCGGGCGCGAGCGGGCTGTTCACGTCGTTCTTCCAGATCCTCGACAACGACCTGCTGATCGCGAAGCCCGTCGTGCTCGCCGCGACCGCCGGCACCGCCCGGCACGCGCTCGTCGTCGACGACCAGATGCGCGGACTGTTCGCCTACCTGCGCACGGTCGTGGTGCCGACGGCCCTGTTCGCCTCGACCGAGGACTGGCAGGACAACGGCCTCAACAAGCGCATCGACCGGGCAGCCCTCGAACTGGTGGCGCTCATGACCTCCGGCTTCGAGAAGACCGTGCGCGACGAGTCGTGGGGCAGCTACCAGCACGAATACGGCAGTGCGGGCGGTACGGAGCTGACGATCGACCTCGACTCCGACCTGATGCGCCTCGCCGCCGGCGGTGGGGCGAACTAGCGGCGCGACCCAGAACGTCGACTGGGTGATTCACGCTCAGCAGGGCACCTCGGCGGCGCCGCCGAGCACGGCGAACTCCTGGCCCGCTAGAGCACCCGGTGTTCCTCGGACCAGGGCACCAGCTTGCGTTCGGCCCAGGTCAGGCCGTAGAAGAGCGCAACGCTGATGATCGCGAGCAGCGCCATCGCCGCGAACGCCAGCGAGGTGTCGGCGCTGCCGCCGGACACGGTGATCACGTAACCCAGTCCGGCGTCGGCGCCCACGAACTCACCGATCACCGCCCCGATGACCGCCAATGTGATCGACACCTTCAGGCCGACGAAGATCTGCGGCAACGCGTGCCACAGGCGCAGCTTGAAGAACTCGTGCGTGCGGGTGGCGTCGAGCGACCGGAACAGCTCGACCAGTTCGCTCGGCGTCGACTTCATGCCGGACGCCGTCGAGATGACGATCGGGAAGATGCACACCAGCACGACCATGAGCACCTTCGAGGAGATGCCGAACCCGAACCACACCACCACGATCGGCGCGATGGCGACTTTCGGCACGGCGTTGAGCGCGACCAGCAGCGGGTAGAACATCCGCTCCAGCACGCTCGACCCGACGATGAGCAGCGCCAGCGGCACACCGATCACAATGGACAGTCCGAAGCCGGACACGGCCTCCCACAACGTGATCAGCGCCTGTTCGAGCAGGTAGCCGGGCAGTTCCAGGAACGACGCCACGACGTCGGGCGGCGACGGCACGAGGAGCGGCTCGATCCCGAACACGATCGTCGCGAGCCACCACAGCCCGATGATCGCCAGCAGTCCGAGCACCGGCAGCGCGGTCCTCATGCGGTCACCAGGAGCCCGCGCAGTTCCCGGCTCACCTCGTCGAGCTCGATCTGCCCGAGTGCACGCGGCCTCGGCAGACCCACGTCGACGATCCGGTGGATCCGGCCGGGTCGTGGACTGAGCACCACGATCCGGTCGGCGAGCAGGACGGCCTCGTCGATGGAGTGCGTCACGAACACGACGGCGCGCGGCCGGGCGAGCTGAACTCGTTGCAGCTCCTCGGAAAGCTCGGTGCGGGTGATCGCGTCCAACGCGGAGAACGGCTCGTCCATCAGCATCACCCGCGGGCTCTGGATCAACGACCGGCACAGCGACACCCGTTGCTGCATGCCGCCGGACAGCTCGTGCGGCAGCCGTTTCTCGAACCCGCCGAGCCCGGCCAGTTCCAGCAGTTCGTGCGCGCGGTCCCGCTGATCACCCAGGCCGAGGATCTCGGTCGGCAGCAGCACGTTGGCCAGCACCGTCCGCCACGGCAGCAACGCCGGCCGCTGAAACATCACCGAGACGTCCCCGCGCGGCCTGGTGACCGGCGAACCGGCCACCAGGATCCGGCCTCGCGCAGCCGTGAGCAGGCCGGCGACGAGCCGCAGCAGCGTCGACTTGCCGCAGCCCGACCGCCCGATCACCGCGACGAACTCGTGCTCGCCCACCTCCAGGTCGATGCCGTCGAGCGCGTGCACACCGCCGAAGGAGTGCGAGACTCCACTCAGACTGATCACTTGGGCGAACTCCCGAAGGACACGAAGTCGCCGGGCGCCAACGATCCCGCCGGAATCGCACCGGCCTCCACCAGGGTGCTGACGATCTTCGCGACGCGCGCCTCGGTGATCCCGCCGACCCGTCCGCTGTAGTCCGACGGCCTGACGTACGGCGCCATCAGCCCGACCTCGGCACTGGCCACGTCCGCGTCCTGGGTCGGCTGGTACTTCTTGAGGATCGGGCCGACCTCGTCCGGGTGCTCGATCGAGTACTCGAGGCCCTTGAGCAGCGCCGTCATGAAGGTGCGCGCCAGCTCCGGCTTGTTCTGCACGACGTCCTTCGACGACACGAGCGCGTTGCCGTAGAGATCGGGAACCAGGTCGCCGTAGGGCAGCACGACCGCCTTCCTGCCCTTCGCCGCGGCCTCGATCAGCGGCTTGCCGACGACGAACTGCCCGATCCCGTCGACCTGTCCGGCGGCCAGCAACTGCGGCAACGCGGGCGGAGCGGACGGCACGAACTGGACCTTCGCCGGATCGATGCCCGCCGCCTTCGCGTAGACCGGGAACATCACCTGGTTCGTCGACCCGGGCTGGTCACCGATCTTCTTGCCGACCAGGTCGGCCGGTTTGCTGATGCCGTTGCCCTCCAGGGCGACGATCGCGGCCAGCGACCGTTGCTGGATCGCCGCCAGCACGGTGACCGGCAGCTTCTCCTTCGCCGTGGTGATCGCGGTGGCGGTGAAGTCGGCGATGCCGAAGTCGGCGCGCCCGGCCGAGACCAGCTTCAGGACGTCGACGCTGCCGGTGCCCGGCGTGATCGTGACGTCCAGGCCCGCCTCCTCGAAGAACCCCTTCTCCTTCGCCACGTAGACGTACGCGTCCCGGCCGAAAGTGCCGAACGACGTCAGGTAGCCGACCTTCTGCAGAGCTTTCTGCCCGGCCGGCGCCGCGCAGGCCGTGACGGCCAGCAGAACGGCGAGTACGACTGAAAACGCTTTCCTCATGTTCCCTCCCCCGAAGGCTCCCTCATGGTCGAACATAGAGGTCGGGGAGGACTGATGAACACGTCCGATAGTCCGGTGGCCGTGATCGGCGCGGGCCCGATCGGGTTGATCACCGCGTTGGGGCTGGTCGCGCACGGTGTGCCGGTCGTCGTCTTCGAGGCCGGCGACGAGCTGTCTGCGGAGACGAGAGCGGGCACGATCCTGACGCGCACGCTGGAGGTGCTGGACCGGTACGACGCGCTGGGACCGGTGCTGGAGGCGTCGCTGCGGCTCGACGAGATCGGCGAGGTGGACCGGGCGACCGGGAAGTCGACCGGGAGCGTGCTCACCTCGGCACTGGCCGGCGAGACGCGGTTTCCGTTCGTCGTCAACGTTCCGCAGCACGAACTGGAGCCGGTGCTCGCGTCGGCGCTGGCCCCCGGCACGGTGCGGATGGGACACCGGCTGGTGGACTTCGCGCAGCACGAGGACGGCGTGACGCTACAACTGTCCACTCCGGACGGAATCGTCGGCTACGAGGCCGCGTACGTGCTGGGCTGCGACGGCGGGCGCTCGACTGTGCGGGAACGGCTCGGCGTGGAGGTCGACGGGCACACCCTGGAGCAGCGGTACATGCTGGTCGACCTGGTGTGCGACCTCGACATCGCCCACCCGCGCGACTACCCGTACCTGGCCTACTTCGGCGACCGCGAGGAGTGGATGGTCCTCGTGCGGCAGCCGCACTGCTGGCGGTTCGTGTTCCCGCTCGCGTCCGGCCGCGACGAGCCGGGGCCGGACGAACTGCGGGACAAGGCGCGGCACTTCATCGGCGAGGTCGACTCGCTGGAGGTGCTGGGCAGCAACGTCTACACCGTGCACCACCGCGTCGCGTCGTCGTGGCGGGACGGCCGGGTGTTCCTGCTGGGCGACGCGGCGCACCTGATCACGCCGATGTGGGCGCTGGGCCTGAACACCGGCGTGCTCGACGCGTCCAACCTGCCGTGGCGACTGGCGTGGGTGCTGCGCGGGTGGGCTTCGGAGGCCCTGCTCGACGGCTACGAGGCCGAGCAGAGACCGGTGGCCGTGCACGGTTCGGGCGCGCTGGCGGAGGCGGCCCGTGCCGTGATGGACCGGCGCTCGGACTCCGTCGCGGGGTGGCAGGACGCGATGACGCGGACGTTGCTCGGCGTGCGGCTGGGCGCGGACTGGTCGATGACGCGCACCGGGCCGTTGCGCGTCGGCGACCGAGCCCCGGACCTGCGGGTCTTCGGCCTGCGCGGCCCGATCCACCTGCACGAGCTGTGCCGCGACTCGTTCGTCGCGCTGCACCTCACCGACGCGCGCCGCCGGCCGTTCATTCCCGCCGACGGGCCTGCTGGGCTTAAGCAGGTCGTCGTGAGCCGGTGGGACGCTCCGCACTCGGGCCTGCGTTCGCACGCCTACTTCGATCCGGGCGACACGGTGCGTGAACGCTTCGGCGACGTCGTGGTGCTGCTGCGGCCGGACGGACACATCGCCCACATAGAACCGTGGACGGCTGCTTGCTGGCAGTCGGTCCAGGACCGCTATCTGCAGGAGGTGCGCCTTGCGGGGTGACGTCGTGATCTCGCCGTCCGGTGAGGAGATCGTGCTCGTCGACGTCGGCCGGCGCGTGCTGCACGACGATCCGGTGATCAGGGTGTGGGAGGTGACGCTCGAACCGGGCGAGACCCACCCGTGGCACCTGCACCACAACCCGTACGTCGTGCTGAGCATCGACGGCTCCGAGGGCCGGATGGACTGGCTCGACGGCAGCGAACCCAGGTTCATCTCCGAGCACCGCGGCGGTTTCGTGTACCGGCCCGTGTCGCCCGTGCACCGGCTCACGAACATCGGCACGACCTTCTACCGCAACCGGCTGGTCGAGCTGAAGGACCTGGGCGAGAACCTGCCGGAACCGTTGGACGTCCAGCCCGACGACGTCAGCGTGCGCACGGTCTCGGACACGGCTCTGGACCTGGAGGGGCCGCACGTTCTCGTGGCGTTGGACAGCGAGGACGTGCGGCTCCACCCAGGCGGACCGTGTCAGCTGGACGGCGAATGGTTCGTCGTCGAGCTGAGCTACTTGGTCAGGTAGGGCTCGATGTCCTCGAACTCCGCGACCCGACGGACCTCGATCGACATCTCCTCGACGCCCGCGAAGCAGGTGATGTACTCCTCGGCGATGGCCGTGGCCTCGGCGAGGTCCTTCGCGTTGACCAGCAGGAACCCACCGACCACCTCCTTGGCCTCGGCGAACGGGCCGTCGGTCGACCTGATCGCCGCGCCACGCCTGCGCACCACCACGCCGGGCTTCAGCACGCCCTCCGCGCCGAGCATGACCCCGTCCGCGTTGAGCTTCCCGATGAACGTGTTCATCCGCTCGATCAGCTCGGGGTTCGGCTCCCACGAGGCGTTGTCGTCCTCGTGGACCCGGTGCATGAGCATGAACCGCATGTCGTCTCCTCGTTGTCGACTGGCGGCCTGCTCCGGCCGCCACCCCTGCGTCGATCGACGTCACGGAGCTTTCGACATTTTGCAGACAACTACTTAAGCGCGCGCAGCGCAGGCCCGCGTCCCCCGCGTAGCAGCCCGGCCCGGCCGCGAGGGTCAGCGCACACCCGGTCACCGGTCGTGCGCGAGGTGCGCCGCCTGGCCCAGCTCGACGCGGCGTGACACGAGGTGCTCGGCTGTGCGCAGAGCCAGCGCGGCCATCGTCAGCGACGGGTTGGACGTGCCGAGCGACGGCATGCTGCCGCACCCCACCGCGTACAGGTTCGGGTGGTCCCAGCAGCGTTGCCACTGGTCGACCACGGAGTCGTGCGGTGAGGTGCCCATGACGTGCGTGCCGCCGCCGTGCCCGGCACCCCACCAGCGCATCGGTTCGCCGTCGTGCTCGAAGTACCGTTCGTCGTCCGGCTTGTACGAGGTGTGGTCGTCGGCGCCGAGCAGCTCGAAGATCCGGCTGGAGACCCGTTTCGCGGCCAGCAGGCCGTCCTTCACGTAGTCCGACAGTCCGTAGTGGATCGACGGCCGCGGGTTGCCCAGCGCGTCGAGGTCGCCGGCCAGCGTGACGCGGTTCGCCGGATCGGCCTCCTGCTCGACCTCGATCTGCAACGCGAACTGCCGGCCGACCCGGTCCGCCACCGCCTCTCGCAGCGCCTTGCCCCTGAGTCCCGCGGCGACGAACTCGGCCGTGTCGGAGTCGGGGCTCCCGGCCGACCAGCCCCAGCCCCAGTTGCCGATCTCGATGCGGAACGGGGCTCTCACCCGACGTTGCGGACCACTGCGGAACGCCTCGATGCCCGTCGTCGAGCCTGGACCGCGGAACGGGCCGACCGCCTGCGGCATCAGCGCCCACATCAGCAGCGCGGGGTGGTCCATCAGGTTGCGGCCGACCTGGTCGCTGCTGTTCGCGAGCCCGGACATGAGCAGCAGCTTGGCGTTCTCGACGGCATGCGCGGCGAGGACGACCACGTCGGCTTCTTCCTCGTGCCGCGTGTGCCTGCCGGAGGTGTCGTCCTCGTAGCGTTGGTAGCTGACTTTGGTGATGCGCCCGAACTCGTCGGCGTGCACCCGGTTCACCACGCATCTCGTGCGCAGTTCGACGTCGGCCGACCACTGCTTCTGCGTCCGGTGCGGGGTGTACTTGGCGTTCTCCGGACAGATCGGCACGCAGCTCGCGTAGCCGGTGCACTGATGCCCGTCCGGGCGATAGCCCTGGACCGGGATCCCGTTGCGCGCCTGCGGGGTGCCGACGACGAGCAGTTCGCGCCCGTCGAACCACGCACCGTCCACAACGGACGCGATGGCGTGGTCGAGGTACGTGCGGGGCAAGGCGTGCATGGGATAGCGGTAGCCGTCGGCGACGGGAAGGTGTTGCCGCTGCTCATCGGCGTCGGCCGCGATCCCGATCTCCCACTCCGCCGCGCGGTAGAAGGGTTCCAGATCGGCGTAGCTCACGGGCCAGTTCCGGCCGTGCCCGAGATCGGCGGTGCGAAAGTCGTCCGGGCGCATCCGGGGCGTGATCCCGGTCCAGGCGGTGCCGGTGCCACCGTTCATCCGCAGGTACGGGCTCGAGTAGCCGTCCGGCCCGGTGTTGATCAGGTAGTCGCTCGACGGTGCGGCGGCGGTCCGCCGGTACGGCGTGAGCGGCGACTTGACGAGCGCCTGGCGGTACCTGGCCACGGCGTCCTGGTTCGCCTCCGCACCCGCTTCCAGCACGGTCACGCGGAAGCCGTTGTCCCCCAGCACTTTGGCGACGAGCGAGCCGGCGAACCCCGCGCCGACGACCACGGCCCTCACCGGACGCTTCTTCTGGGTCTCTGCTCCCAGCTGCCGAACCCGGCCGCGCGGGTCCCCGGCGCGGCGACCCCGGCCGCCTTCCACGCCAGGCCTTCCGCGTAGGCGCGCTCGCCCGGGATCACCCCGCGCCAGACCCCGGTGTACCAGAGCTGGATGATCTCGTTCTCCGGCGCGCCGTCGGCCAGCGCGCGGTACTGCTCGACCAGTCCGGTCGACCTCAGCTCGTCCGCCGAGAATCCGGTCAGCTCGGCGGACAACTCCAGGAAGGCGTCCATGGCGCCCATCCTGGGCGGACGAACCCTCTGCACCAAACGATCCGGGCAAGGCTCACCCGCGTGGCGCAACCTCCATCTCCCCGAGCAGCGACCAGTCGTCCTGCTCCACCGACTGGCTGACGATCCGGGGCGTCTCCGCGAGGTGCGGCGGCAGTTCCTTCTGGGCGTTGCGGAAGTGCTCCGACTGCACGTGCGCGCCGCCCGCGTCGCCGTCCCGGAACGCCTCGACCAGCACGTACTCGGTCGGATCGTCGAGGCTGCGCGACCAGTCGAACCACAGGCAGCCGGGCTCGGCGCGGGTGGCCTCGGTGAAGCTCCTGCTGATCTCGGGCCACGCCTCGGCGTGCTCGGGCAGGACGCGGAACTTGGCGGTGATGAAGATCAAGACGGCCTCCTTCTGGTGATCGCTCCCGAGCCTAGGACGGCTCGGTGATCGGGACCAGCGAGCCGTCCGGCCCGATCGTCGTCCGCCGCGGGCCGTGCCGGACCATCTCGGCCACCGCGGCGTCGAGTTCAGGCTGGTCCGGCCGAGTCACGCGGAAACCGTGCAGCACCACGTCGTCAGGCGGACTCTCCGCGGTGAAGCCGAACATCTCCAACGCCACCGCGTCCGCGAGTTCGTACTGGTCGTGCGACTCGGCGTGGTGCGACCGGAGCAGCGTGCCGTCGGCTGCCCACTCGGCGAACGCCAGCCACCCGGAACCCGAGTGCTGGGCGAACACCCGCAGCGGACGATCGCCCGCGAACTCCAGGACGTGCTCCGGCACGGGCACGGTCGCCAGTTCCTGATCGCACACGATCGTGGCATCCGGGAACACCGCGACGTACGCGAACCCGTCACCGGGGTAGATCTCGTCCACCAGTTCGCCGTCTCCGACCGGCTCGACCGCGCAGCCCGGCCGCAACGCCCGGACCACCGCCTCCGCCGCCGAACGATCCGGCACACCACCGCCGCGCACCGCCGCCCGCACGTCGCCGAACGCCACCAAAGCGGCCTTGGCCCCCATCGGGTTCCTCCCCCTGCGAGGTCGTCCAACCTGCGCGATCATCCCCTGCGTGCCCGAGATGATCGACACTCGCAGGCGGAACCTGGTCGTCGCGGCCGTCCTCCTCGCCATGCTGCTGGCCGCTCTCGACCAGACCATCGTGTCCACCGCGCTGCCCACGATGGTGGCGGACCTGGGTGGCGGCGCGCACCTGTCGTGGGTAGTGACGTCGTACCTGCTCGCCGAGACGATCATGACCGTGCTGATCGGCAAGTTCGGCGACCTCTACGGGCGCAAGAAGACTTTCGTCGTCAGCGTCGCGCTGTTCCTGATCGGGTCGTTCTTCGCGGGCTGGTCGGAGTCGATGGGCATGCTCATCGCGTTCCGCGCGGTGCAGGGCCTGGGCGCCGGCGGGTTGATGGTCACCTCGACGGCGATCATCGCGGACGTCGTGCCGCTCAAGGAACGCGGCAAGTTCCAGGGCTTCGCGGGCGCGGTGTTCGGCATCGCGACCGTGGCGGGGCCGTTGCTCGGCGGGTTGTTCGTCGACCACCTGAGCTGGCGCTGGGCGTTCTACGTGAACATCCCGCTCGGCATCGCGGTGGTGCTGGTCGCGATCGCCGCGCTGCCCACGATCAGGGCGGCGGGCAGCCCGAAGATCGACTACGCCGGCATCGCGCTGATCGCCCTCGCCGCCACCGGGTTGACGCTGGTCACGAGCTGGGGCGGCACCGAGTACGCGTGGACGTCGCCGACGATCCTGTGGATGGCGGCCGGATCGATCGTGCTGCTGGTCGCGTTCGTGCTCGTGGAACAACGCGCGGCCGAGCCGATGCTGCCGATGAGGTTGTTCCGCAGCAGGGTGTTCACGGTGTCGGGCATCCTGAGCTTCGTCGTCGGGTTCGCGATGCTCGGCGGCATCACGTACCTGCCGATCTACCTGCAGTACGTGCGTGGCGAGTCGGCCACGGCGTCCGGGCTGTGGATGCTGCCGCTGATCGTCGGCCTCATGTCGACGGCCCTGCTCACCGGCAACACGATCAGCCGCACCGGCCAGTACCGGATCTTCCCGATCGTCGGTTCGGTCGGGCTCACCATCGGCCTGTTCCTGCTGTCCCTCCTGGACGCGAACACGAGCTACTGGGAGATGGGCGCCTTCATGATGGTGCTGGGCGCGGGCATCGGCCTGGTGATGCAGGTGCCGGTGATCGTCGTGCAGAGCACCACGAACTACACCGACCTCGGCGTCGCCACGTCCGGCATCAGCTTCCTGCGCACGATGGGCAGCTCGTTCGGCGTCGCGATCTTCGGCACGATCTACGCCAACCAGCTGCCGAAGCACCTGGTGATCCCGCCGGGCGTCGACCCGCGCGCCATCGCCAGTCCGGCGGCGGTCCACGCACTGCCGGACGCGATCAGGGCGCCGATCGTCGCCGGGTACGCCGAGACCGTGCAGATGATGTTCCTGATCGCCGCGCCGATCGGCCTGGTCGCACTCGCGGTGGCGTTCTTCCTGCCGCAGGTCCAGCTGCGCGACACGTCCCGCGCCGCCGCGGCGGGCAACAGCGGTGTGGGCGAGAGCTTCGCCGCGCCTCCGTCGAACTCCTACGACGAACTGCGCAAGCTGGTCTCGACGGTCGTCTCGAAGTCCGACGAGGATCCCGGCCTGGCCGTGCTCCGGCGGTCCGGCGTCGACCTGCCGCTGGAACAGGCCTGGCTGCTCGGCCGCGTGTACCGGGCGTCGACGGACGACGGCGTCGCCACGCTCGACGAGATCGCCGAGATGACGAAGGTGCCCGGCGGCATCTTCGAACCGACCGCGCAGGCGCTCGTGCGGTCCGGGCACCTGGCGTTCGGCGACGACGGCTACCGGTTCACCGACCAGGGCGTGGACGTGTTCACGCAGCTCGTGCGGGCGTGGCGGCGCTGGCTGCTCGACCAGCTGCAGGACTGGCACGAGCCGGACCAGCGCGACTTCGCCCAGGCGCTCGACTCGTTCACCGACGAGCTGATCGAGAGCGGCCGGCAGATGAGCCGGGTCTAAACGGAAGTTGTGTTGCCTACTCGCCCTGATGGCGTTTGCAAGTACCACCAACTCGAGATCAACAGGCACTTTTCTACTACCAACAGGTCTCTCGGGTCCCAGGGCACGGGCGGGCGAAGACCAGGTTGGGGGTAGTTGACGACGGTTCGATCAAGAGTCGGTGGTACTTGCAAACGCCCACGAGCCACTGAGGTTTCGGACAAGACCTCTGACCAGGCGTTTAGATGCGGGCTTCCAGGGCCGCGGCCTCCGCGTCGCGGCCCTGCTCCCGGTAGAGCTCCAGAGCGCGTTCCCGATGCTCGCGCGCCCGCACGTCCTCACCGGCCTCGGCGTGCACGTCACCGAGGTGCTCCAGCACCGTGGCCAGCTCGGCGGAGTTGTCCAGTTCCCGGTACAGCGCCAGCGCCTCGCCGTAGTGCGTGATCGCGTCGGCGTGACGGTCGTCGTGGCGGGCGATGTGCGCCAGGCTGTCCAGCGTCGCGGCGATCCCCTCCGTGTGACCGAGCTTGGTGTTGAGCAGCATGGCCTCCTCGCAGAACGTCCGGGCTTCGGCGTACCGGCCCAGGCACGCGTACCGCCAGCCGACCTCGTTCAGCGACTCGGCCTCGCGGACCTCCGACCCGGCGACGCGGAACTTCTCCAGCCCGAGCACCGAGTGTTCCAGCGCCTTCTCCAGGTCGCCCTCGAACTCGGCCGCCCACGCGATCGACCGGTGCGCGGCCCCGTGCGCCACGGGGTCGTCGTTGCCCGCGAACAACTCCAGGCTGCGCTCGAAGTGCTGGTGTCCCAACGCGGACTGACCCAGTTCGACGTAGTTCGCGCCGAGGCACATGTGCGCGGTCGCCTGCTTGGTCTCGTCCCCCATGGCCTCGGCCGCCCGCAGCGCCGCCAGCCAGGCCTCCACGTCGTCGAACGTGCGCCCGCGCCTCAGGTGGTAGTTGTTCAGCGTGCGGCCGATCATCCAGGCCACGTCGAAAGCGCCGCGTTCCAGGGCTTGCCGTTGCTCGGTGACCAGGCAGGCGTGCTCCGCGTCGAACCACGCCATCACGGCGGCGTTGCTCTCGAACCCGAGCGTGTGGCTGCTTTCGTGTTCTGGCAACGGTTTGTGCGGCTCCTGAGCGAGCGCGGCGGCGCGTGCGGTGGCGGCGTAGAAGTCGGCCAGCCGCGTACCGGCGTCGGCGGGAAGGTCTGCCGCGTACAGGCCGACCAGGTCGTGCATCCGGTACCGGCCCGGCACGTGCTGGTGCACCAGGTGCGCGTTCTCCAGCTCCCGCAACACCATCCGCGTCCGCGCGACCGTGCGGTCCAGCAACGCCGCGGCCGCCGCGAGGCTCACGTCCGCCGTGCCGACGGTGCCGAGCAGGCCGAACGCGCGCGCCGCCTCCTCCGACAGCGCCGCGACCGACCACGAGAACACCGTCCGCAGGTTCGTGCCGATCTCGCCCGCGTCCAGCGCGTCGAGCGGCTGCTCGCGCAGTTCGCCCGCGAACGCGGCCAGCGGGAAGTCCGGTTCCATCGCGGCCCGCGCGGCGACGATCGACAACGCCAGCGGCAGGCCTCCGCACCAGCTCACCAGGTCCGCGACCACCTCGGGTTCGGCCGCCACGCGCTCGGCGCCCAGCCTGGCGACGAGGAACTCGCGGGCGTCGGCCGGGTTCAGCACGTCCAACGACACCGAGCGTGCCCCGTGCGCGGCCACCAGCCCTGCGAGCTTGAGGCGACTCGTGACCAGCACCGTCGCGTCCGAACCCGGCAGCAGCGGCACGACCTGTTCGGTGGAGCGGGCGTTGTCGAGCAGCACCAGCATCCGCCGGCCCGCGATGACGCTGCGGTAGCGCGCGGCCCGTGCGTCCAGACCCGCCGGGATCGTTTCCTCCCCCAGCGCCTCCAGGAACTCGCGCAGCACCGTCTCCGGCGGCGTCGGCCCGGCGGACGGGTCGAAGCCGCGCAGGTTCACGTAGAGCTGGCCGTCCGGGAACTCGGCCAGGTGCCGGTGCGCCCAGTGCAGCGCCAGCGCGGTCTTGCCGATGCCGCCCGTCCCGCCGATCGCGGTGATCACGACGGTGCCCGCCGAGCCCAGCGCGGCCAGTTCGCCGGTGCGGCCGCTGAACCACGGGTGCGGCGCGGGCAGCTGCCGAGGTCCGGCGGCGCGTTCCTCCACACTGCCGTTGAGAATCCGCTGATGCATGTCCTGCAACGGTTTGCTCGGATCGACGCCCAGCTCGTCGGCGAGGCGGTGGCGCACGATCTCGTAGTGCCGCAACGCCTCCGCGTCGTTGCCCGACCGGTGCAGCGCCAGCATCAGTTGCGCGGCAAGGCGTTCGTCGAGCTGGCGTTCACCGGCCAGCTGCCGCAACGAGGGCAGCAGCGCGGCGTGGCGCCCGTCCGCGAGCGCCACGTCGTTGCGGTCCAGTTCGGCGGCGACGCGTTCGGCGTGCAGGCTTTCGCGCAGCGCGTCGAACCACGGCGACTCGAGCCCGTCCAGCGCCTGCCCTCGCCACAGTCCGAGCGCCGCGTCGAAGTCCCGATCGCGCACGAGAGCCCGGAAGCGGAACAGGTCGACCTGCGCCGGATCGACCGTGAGGTGATATCCGGCCGGTGAGCGCTCGATGTCCAGTTCCAAGAACTTACGGAGCTTTGACACGTAGCCGTAGAGCGTCTCGCGCGCCCGCAGCGGCGCCCGCTCGCCCCAGACGCGGTCGAGCAGCCGGTCGACCGGAACCGGCCGTCCCTCCTCCATCAGCAGCGCGACCAGCACAGACCGTTGCCGGACGTGGCCGATCTCGACCGGCTCACCCCGGTCGCGCACCTCGACGGCGCCGAGCAGCCCGAACTCCAAGATCACCCCTCAGCCAGTGGATTCAAGGTTCATCCTAGGTTCGTCCTCGGCCAAACGGGCAAAGTCGTTCTCGCGGAGGGCCCCACCACATCCGGCAGCCCAGCCACCGGGGCCCTCCACCATCGGCGCAGCGAAAGATCACCCGAGCGGACCAGGGCGAACACGTTCCTCCACATGCGACCCTGAAGTCGTGAGCACCACGCGGATCGGGTCGTTCAACGTGGAGAACATGTTCGAACGCCCCAAAGTGATGGGCCGCAACGCCACCAAACACGCGGCCCCGACTCTGGCCGCCCACGCCCGGTTCAACGAACTCATCGCCGCCGAGACCTACACGCCGGAAGTCAAGGAAGAGCTCAAGGAACAACTGACGACGCTGGAGTTGCTCAGGAGCGACCGCAGCAAGTACGCGATCCTGCGGCGCATCCGCGGCCGTTTCCTCGCGCGGCACCGCACCGGCGAAACCTCAGTCGTGGCAAGCGGACGCGAGTCCTGGGTCGGCTGGGTGGAGCTCACCACCGAACCCATCAGCGAACTCGCCACGCGGCACACCGCACAGGTGATGCGCGACGTCGGCGCGGACGTCCTCGGCGTGGTCGAGGCCGAGTCGCGCGAACTGCTGCACATGTTCTCCGCCAGCATGCTCAAGCACGTCGGCTGGACCCCGTACGAGGAGGTCCACCTCATCGACGGCAACGACGAGCGCGGCATCAACGTCGGATTGCTGACGCGAGAAGAACATCAGGTCATCACCATCCGCACGCACGTGTACGCGCGGGACAGCTCGGGCACCATCTTCTCCCGCGACTGCGCCGAGTACCACGTGCGTACGCCCGCCGGCCCCGAGGTCGTCGTGCTCGTGAACCACCTGAAGTCCAAGGGCTACGGCGCCCCCGGCGACCCTCTTGGTGCCCGCCGCCGCTTCCGTCAGGCCGTCCGCATCGCCCGCATCGTGAACCGGCTGCGCGACGAGGGCCACGAGCACATCGCGGTCGTCGGCGACCTCAACGACACCGCGGACAGCGAGGCGCTGCGACCGTTGTTCCAGCGCACGGGCCTGCGGGACATCAGCGAGCACGAGAACTTCGACTGGGACCACCGGCTCGGCACCTATCGCGGCGTCAACGAGAAGGGCAAGATCGACTACGTCCTGCTCACCCCGGAACTGTTCGCCAAGGCCACCGGCGGCGGCGTCTTCCGCAAGGGAGTGTGGCGCGGCCCGCGGACCAAGAACCGTTGGGACGTCTACGAAACCATGACGAACGAGGTGCACGCGGCCAGCGACCACGCCGCGATCTACGCCGACATCGACTGGAGCGCCTAGACCAGCTCGACCGTCACCTCGATGACGTCGCCCGGCCCGACGTCGTTCTTCTTGCGCACCGCGGCCTTGATCGGCAGCACGTAACAACCGGACTGCTTGTCCGGGAACACCGACGTCGACCACGTGCTGGCGCCGACTCCGGCCCGGACCTTCACGGAGCCGAAGCCGGGACCGGGCGTGGCGACGTCGCGGATCTGGTCCGAGACGTCCTCGGGCAGCGTCACGAAGGTCCAGGTTTCCGTGCGGCGGGCGTCCCAGATCCAGAGCTCCGCGTCGAAGACGAACATCGCGCCATTCTCACACCAGTGGACTTCACAGCGGCGCGCTGATGTGGAAGTGCTCGTCGAACCGCGCGGCCAGCTCGTCGCCCAGCCCGTCGGGCGTCCACTGCCGCACCCGCCACGTCCTGAGCGAACTCCACCCCGGGAGGCCGGGAGTGCCTGAGCCACGACTCCTTGCCGTCGAGCAGATCGCCCCAGTCCCGCCACGTCGTCCGCCCCGTAGTCGGCGATGGCGGCGAGCGCGGCGTCGAACTCCTCACGGCTCATCCGCGCGGACAGCGCGACGGTGTCACCACCAGTCACCTCGACGACAGCTCGACACTCGATCACTCACCCATTGTGGTGACGAACGCCACCGACCATTTCGGTCGGTAAACCTACCGAACCGGTCGGTAAACGTCGTAAAGTCGGCGACATGCCACGACAGCCCAAGGTCGGAGTCGACGAGAGGATCCTCGACGCCGCCGCCGCGCTCTTCGCGCGGCACGGTTTCGAGCAGACCTCGTTGAAGTCGCTCGCGGACGCTGTCGGTCTGTCCAAGGCCGGCCTGCTGCACCACTTCCCGAGCAAGGACGCTCTCTTCGAAGCGGCGTGGGAGCAGAGCCGTGTGCTCACGATGCACGTTCTCGACCTGGTCTCGCCGCTGCCCGCCGGGCCTGAGCGGGACCGGCGGGTACTGGAACTGCTGACCGACCACGCGCTGGACCGGCCGGGTCTGGTCTCGCTGCTGTTCCGGACGATGACGGCGCCGGGTGAGGACCCGCAGCAGGCGCAGGACGAGCTGCTCCTCAACGAGATGTTCGTCATCGACCCCGAGAAAGAACTGCCCCGCGCGATCCGCATCGTCGGCGCGCTGAGCTCCATGGCCGTGCTCACCCTGCTGGCCAACCAACAGGGTGACAAGACGACATGGCGTCCCTTGATCCTCGCTACCTGCTTCGACGCACTCGGGCACCAGGAGGCCTGACCATCATGGCGAAACTGCTCTACAAACTGGGGTTCGGTGCGTACCGGCACCGCCTTCCGGTCGTCCTGATCTGGCTGCTCGTGCTGATCGGCTCCGGCGTCGGCGCGTTCACGCTCGGCGGTGAGACGTCCAACTCGATGTCCATCCCCGGCCAGGAGTCGACCACCGCCCTGGAGCGCATCCAGGAGAAGTTCGGCTCCGGCGAGACCGCGTCGGCCAAGGTCGTCGTGCAGGCCCCGGACGGCCAGAAGCTGCCGCAGCACGTCAAGGCGATCACCGACCTGGTGGCCGACGAGTCCGCGCTCAAGGGCGTGCGGTCGGCGACGAACCCGCTCGACCCGGCGGCGCCGAGCGTCAACCGCGACGTCAACGTCGGCTACAGCACCGTCACCTACGACGTTAAGCCCGGTGAGGTCACCGACGAGCAGCGCGCCGAGCTGACCAAGGCCGTCGACAAGGCGCGCGCGGCGGGGCTGACCGTCGAGGTCACCGGCACCGCGATGCAGGAGACGCCGCACGTCGGCGGCCCGACCGAGGCCGTCGGTGTCGTGCTGGCGCTGGTCGTGCTCGCGCTGACCTACGGCTCGCTCGTGACCGCGGGCATGAACCTGCTCAGCGCCGGTATCGGCGTCGGTATCGGCACGCTCGGCATCACGATCGCCACCGGGTTCATGGACCTGCAGTCGACCACGCCGATCCTCGCCTCGATGCTGGGGCTCGCGGTCGGCATCGACTACTCGTTGTTCATCATCAACCGCTACCGCCAGGAACTGCGCCGGGGCTCCGACGTCGGGCACGCCGTCGCGACCGCGGTCGGTACCGCCGGTTCCGCCGTCGTCACCGCCGGTCTGACCGTGGTGATCGCGCTGGTGGGCCTCGCGATCGCGGGGATCCCGTTCCTGACGCAGATGGGTGTCTCGGCCGCCGCCACGATCGTCGTGTCGGTCCTGATCGCCATCACGCTGGTGCCCGCGGTGCTGAGCATGCTCGGCCGCCGCGTGCTGACCCGCAAGGAACGCTCCGCCACCGTCGAGAACCCGGTCGAGCCCAAGGACCGCGGTGTCATCCGCGGCTGGGCCGGTGCGATCACCCGCAACCGCGTCGTCGCGCTGCTGCTGTCGGTCGTGGCGCTCGGCATCGTCGCGATCCCGGTGGCGTCCATGGACACCACGCTGATCCAGAAGCCGCCGGCCGGTTCCACGCAGGAGCGTGCCGACCAGATCCTCGCGAAGGGCTTCGGCGAGGGCTTCAACGGCCCGATCATCGTCCTGTTCGAGGGCCAGGGTGCCGCCGCGACGGCCACCAAGGCGTCCGAGCCGCTCGCCAAGCTCTCCGACGTCGCGATGGTGACGCCGGCGCAGCCGAGCCAGGACGGCAACGCCGCGCTGGTCACCGTGATCCCGAAGTCCGGCCCGGACAGCACCGAGACCGAGAAGCTCGTCGCCGACCTGCGTGCCGAACTGTCCGATGTGGAGGGTGGCAAGGCCTACGTCACCGGTGCCACCGCGGTGAGCGTCGACGTCGCCACGTCCCTGGACAAGGCGCTGCCGATCTACCTGGCGGTCGTCGTCGGCCTGGCGCTCGTGCTGCTGGTCCTGGTGTTCCGCTCGCTGCTGGTGCCGCTGGTCGGTGTGCTCGGCTTCCTGCTGACCATCGGCGCGTCGCTCGGCGCCACGGTCGCGGTGTTCCAGTGGGGCTGGCTGTCGGGCGCGGTCAACCTCGAGAGCACCGGCCCGCTGATCAGCCTCACGCCGATCCTGGTGATCGGCATCCTGTTCGGCCTCGCCATGGACTACCAGATCTTCCTGGTGTCCCGGATGCACGAGGCGCACCACCGCGGCGCCAAGCCGTTGGAGGCCATCACCACGGGCTTCCGCCAGGCCGCCCCGGTCGTCGTGGCCGCCGCGCTGATCATGTTCTCGGTGTTCGCGGGCTTCGTGCCCGCCGGCGAGGCGACCGTGAAGTCGATCGCGTTCGCCCTGGCCGTCGGCATCTTCGTGGACGCGTTCGTGGTCCGCATGGTGCTCGTGCCGGCGGCGCTCGCGCTGCTCGGTGAGCGCGCCTGGTGGCTGCCGAAGTTCCTGCGCTGGCTGCCGGAGCTCGACGTCGAGGGCACCGCGCTCGACGAACTGCCGGCCGAGAAGAAGAAGCAGGAGACGGTCTCCGTCTAACTGATTCCGCTCACCGGTCCGTCATGCCCGTGATCTGATCATGGGCATGACGGACTGGTCTGCGCTCCACCACGCCTACGGCACCGCGCAGGACGTCCCCGCGCTGCTGGACCGCGCCTCCGCGGACGACCAGGAGGCGTGGAGCGAGCTGTGGAGCGCCCTGTGCCATCAGGGCACCAGCTACACCGCCAGTTACGCCGCGCTCCCCCACCTCGCCGAGATGGCGAGCCTCGACGCGGTTCTGCTCGCGGCGGGAATCGTCGCGGACGGCCCTGACGAGGTCCGCACCGAGCACGCCGCCGCGATCACCACGCTGCTGGCCAGGGCGAACGACCTCCTGCCCGTGACCGACGACGGTTACGAGTACCTGCTGGAAGGCGTGCTGGTCCTGGAAGGCCTGCTGGACCAGGCGGACGCCATGGCATGGGGAGTGGCCGAGGAGGAGTACGAGATCGAGTGCCCTGAGTGCGACACGCCGATGTTCATCCTCCCCGCCAAGGGCATCAGCAAGACCGCCGAGGCGCAGCGGCCGTTGCGGCCCGCCGATCCCACGACGCTCGACGGCATCGGGCGACGGGCCTGCGAAACGGCTGCGGCGCATGGTCAGGACAAGGTCGCGCGCGTCCTGCGGTACTTCTTCGGTCAGGCCACCTGCCCGGCGTGCGACGCCGGACTCACGGTGTCCGCCGAGTTGCTCTGACCCAGCATCCGCCGCACCCAGCGGGCGACGGTGCGCGGCGGGGGTTCGACCGCACCACCGAGGTGCGCCACCACGGTCAGCTCCGCGCCGTCCTCGACGGCGATCGCCCACCCGTGACCCGAGGTCCACAGCAGCGCGACGTCGTGGTCGGGATGATCGGGCAGCCTGCCCTCCACAGCGATGTACACGCGCAGTGGCTTGTGCCGGTCCACACACGACGACTCACCGCTCAAGCCGAGTTCCCGCGTGACCCTCAACGCGTAATCAAGCGCGATCACGTCGTCACCGCCCTCCGTCCAACCGGGGTAGCAACGCCGACTGCTTGACGCATGGCGCGGTTACCCCGGTGGACGGAGCGCAAACCCCTACTCGCCGCCGAAGTCGCCGAAGTCCTCGAACGCGTCGTCCATCATCTCGCCGACCACCATGCCGCCGACGAGACCCGCGGCACCGGCCGCGACGACCGTGCCCATGCCCATCCCACCGCGACCGTGGTGACCGCCGTGGTGACCGTGCTGGCCGTAGCCCTGCATGCCGCCGCCGCGCTGCGCGACCTGGGACAGCCATCCGTTGATGGACGAGGCCCAGTCCGCGACCTCGGCCTCCTGGTGAGACAGGCGGAAGTGCCCGAACGCGTCACCGCCCGACGAGAACATCCCGCCGCGCTTGTCGGCCTCCAGGATCACGAACAGCTCGTGCGGGTTCGCCACGAACGTCAGCTCGACCTGCTGGACGGCACCGGCGAACTGGGCGGGCGGGAAGAACTCGATCTCCTGGTAGAAACCGAGCTCCTGCGGCACCCCGTGCAGGCGGCCGGCCTCGACGTCCGCGCTGCGGAACGAGAAACCGAGCTGCCCGAACGCGTTGAGCACCGCGTCCTGCGACGGCAGCGGGTGGACGAGCACGGGGTCGAGGTCGCCCTTGTCCGGCGCGCCCGCGATCACGAGCTCGGTCCGCACGCCCACGGTCATGCCGGGCAACTGGCCGCCGCCCACCGCGGTGATCGGGGTCTCCCACGGGATCGGCAGCTGGAACGGGATCGCGACCAGCTGACCGGCCCCGACCCGCACGCCCTGCTGCACGACGACCCGCAGGAACTCGGACACGCCGCCGTACTCGTGGTCACCGCGTTCGACCTCGACGCGGGTGACGAGCGACAGCACGACCTGGCCGATCTCGGCGTCCGCGCTGCCACCCTGGATGCGCACCTGCCCGGTGACGACCTGGCCGGGCGTGGCGTGCGGCGAGTCCAGCACGGTGTCGACCGACGGGCCACCGACGCCGAAGGCGCTGAGCATCCGCTTGAACATTTGTGTTTCCCTCTCTAGGAAACTCCGGTCAGCGGATGCTGACCGGACGGGTGTCGGTTTCGTCCTCGAAGTCACCGATCAGCTCTTCGAGGAGGTCTTCCAGTGCCGCGATACCCACGACTTCGTCTTCGCCCACGAGCGCGAGCTGCGAGCGTTCGGCACGCATCGCGGTCACGGCCTGGGCCACCGGCATCGACGCCGGCAGCGTCAGCACCGGGCCCATCAGCTCACGAGCCGTCGGATCCTCGCCGCGGGCGGTGGCACGCATGGCCTCGCGGATGTGCACGAGTCCGACGTACCGGCCGTCCAGGCCGGTGACCGGGAAGCGCGACCGTCCACACTGGAGGCTGCGCCGCTCGATCTCCCGCGCGGTGGTGTGCTCGGTGACCGCCGACGTCTCCGCGACCGGCACCATCACCTCGCTCACGGTCGTGCGCTGGACCTGCAGCATCCTGGTCAGGAGCCGTTGCTGGGCCTCGGGAATGAGGCCGTGCTCCGCGGACTGGCGCAGCAGCATCCGCAGGTCGTCCGGCCGGTGCGCCTGCGCCAGCTCGTCCTGCGGCTCGACCTTCATCAGGCGCAGCATGCCGTTCGTCACCGAGTTCAGTCCGCTGAGGAGCCAGCGGACCGAGCGGGCGAACGCGCGGAACGGCAGCGCCAGGATCAGCGCGGACCGCTCGGGGTGCGCGATGGCCCACGACTTCGGCGCCATCTCGCCGACGACCATGTGCAGGAACACCACCAGCACCAGGCTGATCGCGAACGCGATGCCGTACGCGAACGCGTCCGGCAGGCCGGTCAGCCTCAAAGCCGGTTCCAGCAGGTCCGCGACGGCCGGTTTGGCCAGCGCGCCCAGACCCAGCGTGCACAGCGTGATGCCGAGCTGCGCGCCCGCGAGCATCAGCGACAGCTCACGAACGCCCGCCACGGCGGCGCGGGCCGCCCGGGACGTCTCGGCGGCCTGCTCCAGGCGGTGCCGCTTGGACGCGATCAACGCGAACTCGGCCGCCACGAAGAAGCCGTTCAACGCCAGCAGCACAAGGGAGATGACGATGCTCATCGGGACAACACCACCGAGTCGGGCACGTTGCGCGCCACCGTGGTGACCACCAGGCGCACTCCGTTCATCTCGATCTCGTCGCCGGCCTCGGCGATGCGGCCCAGCTGGTGCAGCACCAGACCGGACACCGTGTCGTACGAGTCGTCGGCCGGAAGTTCGACGCCGGTGACGTCCTCGACCTCGTCCAGCCTCATGCGGCCGGGCACGCGCCAGTCGTCGCCGACCTTCTCGATCATGTCGGCCACCCGGTCGTCCTCGTCGTGGATCTCGCCGACGAGCTCCTCCGCCAGGTCCTCCAGCGAGATGACGCCGGCGAACCCGCCGAACTCGTCGACCACGCAGGCGAGCTGACGGCGTTCGGTCCGCAGCCTTTCCAGCACCGCGGGCAACGGCAGCGTCGCCGGGACGACCAGCGCGGGCGAGGCGATCTTCCCGATCGCGACGGCCGACCGTTCCTCGGGCGCCAGGGTCAGCACCTCGGCCAGCCCGACGACGCCGCGCAGGTCGTCGAGGTCGTCACCGGTCACGGGGAAACGCGAGTTCCCGGTGTCCAGCAACGAGACCACGCGACCGGCGGGTTCGTCGAACCGCACCGTGTGGACGTTGACGCGCGGCGTCATGGCCTGCTCCGCGACCAGTTCGCGGAAGCCGATGCCGTGCTCCAGCAGCCGGGTCAGCTCGGCGTCGAGGTGCCCCTGCTCCCCCGCCTCCTCGACGATCTGCCGGAAGTCCTCCGGCGTCGCGCCCTGCGGCAGTTCCTCGACGGGCTCGATGCCGATCGCGCGCAGCAGCCGGTTCGCGGCCGCGTCGAACAGCCGGATCACGGGGCCCGCGATCTTCAGGTACACCAGGGTCGACGAGCTCAGGGCGAGCGCCAGCTGTTCGGGCCGCGCGATCGCGAGGTTCTTCGGCAGCAGCTCACCGAGCACCATCTGCACGAAGGTGGCGAAGGCCAGCGCGATCACCATCGAGCCCGGCACGCCGAGCCCGGTGCCGAGCAGCGGCTCGGCCACATAGCCGACGAGCAACGCCGTCACCGTGATGCCGAACTGGGCGCCGGACAGCATGAAGGAGAGCTTCTGAGTCACGCGGTAGGCACGCTCGGCGGCCTTCGAGCCGCTCTCGGCCATCTGCTGCAGGCGGCCGCGATCGACCGCCATGTACGCGAACTCCTGAGCCACGAAATACCCCGTGGCCACGGTCAGGACCACGATGGCGAGCAAGCCGGATGCGATCAACAAGACGCACCCGGCCAAGTACTACAGCCGTCTACACCGGCTTCATCAGGCATGTTCCAACAGTAGCACGTGGCACTGTATGGTTTCGGTGACCGGGAGGTGACCGCTGTGGCCGAGGCGCTGCTGAAGATCGGCGAACTCGCCGCCCGCGCCGGCGTGAGCATCCGCACCGTCGACTACTACACGACGCTGGGCCTGATCAGCCCGGCCCAGCGCACCGCGAGCAACTACCGCCTCTACCGCAGCGACGACGTGGACCGCATCCATCTAGTGCAACGCCTGGAGGTCCACGGTCTTCCCCTGGAGGACATCGCCCGCGCGTTCACCGCCGCCCCCGCCGACACCGCGGCCGTCCTCGGGCAGATCGACACGGACCTGCGCACCCTCCAGGAGGCCGCCGACGCCGCGTCGCCCGCGATGCACGGCCTGCTGTCGGTGATCGCGAACCGGGTCCACTCGCTGATCACCATCGCGCTGCAACTCCCGCCCGACCTGCCGATGTAGCTAAGGTCGGAGAGGACCGCTAGGAGGCGCGCAGTGGGATTACGCAGCGAGCACTGGTACGCAGGTCAGGACCGCAACGCCTACATCCACCGCGCCTGGATGCGCCGCGGCGTCCCGGACGACGCCTTCTCCCGGCCCCAGATCGCGATCGCCAACAGCGCGTCGGATCTCACGCCGTGCAACGCGCACCTCAACGAGGTCGCGCAATCCGTCTCCAACGGCGTGTACGAGGCCGGCGGCATCCCGCTGAACCTGCCCGTGGTGTCGCTGGGTGAGACGAACGTCCGCCCCACCGCGATGTTGTGGCGCAACATGGCCGCGATGGCGACCGAGGAGATGCTGCGCGCCAACCCCGTCGACGGCGTGGTGCTGCTCGGCGGGTGCGACAAGACGATTCCGGCGCTGCTGATGGCCGCCGCGTCCGTCGACATCCCGGCGGTCGTGGTGCCCGGCGGGCCGATGCTGACCGGTACGTTCCGCGGCACTCCCCTGGGCTGCGGCACGGACGTGTGGCGGCTGTCGGAGGAGGTGCGCGCCGGCACGTTGTCGCAGGAGGCGTTCGCGCGCTCCGAGTCGGCGATGATCCGCAGCCGCGGCCACTGCAACACCATGGGCACGGCCTCGACGATGGCGTTGGTCGCGGAGGCCATGGGGACCACCGTGCCCGGCGTGGCGGGCACTCCGGCGCCGGACAGCAGGCTGCTTGAAGCCTCTCACGGCACCGGGCGGCTGATCGTCGAGCTGATCGAGAAGGACCGGCGGCCCAGCACGTTCCTCACCAAGGCGAACTTCCACAACGCGATCGTGGCGCTGGCCGCGATCGGCGGCTCGACCAACGCCGTGGTGCACCTGCTCGCGATCGCGGGACGGCTGGGCGTCGACCTGACGCTGGACGACTTCGACCGCATCGGCTCGGGCGTGCCGTTGCTGGTCGACCTCCAGCCGGCGGGCCGGTTCCTGATGGAGGACTTCCACCGCGCGGGCGGGCTTCTGGCGGTGCTGCGCGAAGTCCGCGACCTGCTGGATCCGTTGGCCCTGTCCGTCACCGGCAACCCGCTCGTCGACTACCTGGACGACGCGCCGATCTGGGAGCCGGAGGTGATCAGGAGTCGCCAGGAGCCGATCATCGCCGAGGGCGGGATCGCGGTCCTGCGCGGCAATGTGGCGCCATCAGGATGTTTGATCAAACCGGCGGCCGCGTCGGCGCATCTGTTGCAGCACCGGGGCAGGGCCGTGGTGTTCGACAGCATCGAGGACTTCCACGCCCGCATCGACGACCCGGATCTCGACGTGGACGCGGACTCCGTGCTGGTGCTGCGGGGCTGCGGCCCGCGTGGCTACCCCGGCATGCCCGAGGTGTCGAACATGCCGTTGCCGAAGAAGCTGCTGGAACAGGGCGTGCGCGACATGGTTCGGATCTGCGACGGACGCATGAGCGGCACCGCGTATGGCACGGTCGTCCTGCACGTGGCACCAGAGGCCGCGGCGGGCGGGCCACTCGGACTGGTCCGCACGGGCGACGTCATCGTGCTGGACGTGGAGAACCGCCGCATCGACGTGGAGGCGCCGGACTTCCTGTCCCGCACCCCGAACGCCGCGACGACCTCGGCTTTCGCGGCACCGAAGCGCGGCTGGGAACGGCTCTACGTCGACCACGTGCTGGGCGCCGACACCGGAGCCGACCTGGACTTCCTGATCGGCTCCAGCGGTAGCGAAGTCACCCGCGAATCACACTGAACTCAGTGCGCGTGCGAGTGCTCCTCGACGTGACCCGCGTCATGCACGTGCGTGTGTGAGTGCGTTTCTCCGTCGTGCGTATGGGTGTGCTCATGCTCGACGTGATCGTGCGCGTGTTCCCCATGCGGATGCGTGTGAGTCGTGTCGCCGTGACTGTGCTCGTGGGTATGCACTCCGTTGGTCATGTCTCGATGCTGGCATGAGTCCGGCTTGAGCGCACAGATGCAAGATCTTGCCTATTGCAAGTCCTTTGCTGTTAGCTGCTCCCGGCAACACGGACTTCTGGGGAGGATCTTCATGCGGCGAGCTGTTCTGGTGGCCCTCGTCCTGGTGGCGGGGTGCTCGTCTCCCGACGGCGCGACGACCGGGCCGGCCACGTCGATCGTCATCGGCGCGGGCAGTGAGCCGGAGAACCTCAACCCCGTGCTCGGCTACGCCCCGGACGGCGCCGCGAAGATCTTCGACGGTCTCGTGACGCGGGACGCCTCGCTGGCTCTGAAACCGGCGCTGGCCGCGGAACTGCCGACGGCGTCAGTGGACGGCCTGACGTGGACGGCCAAGCTGCGCAAGGACATCACGTTCTCGGACGGCACGCCGGTGACCGCCGACGACGTCGTGTTCACCTTCAGGTCCGTGCTGGACAAGAAGGTGAACTCCACGATCGCCTCCCGGTTCGACGCGCTGACCGAGGTGAACGCGGTCGACGCGAGCACCGTCGAGTTCACGCTCTCCTACCCGTACGCCCCGTTCGCGCAGCAACTCGCGCTCGGCATCGTGCCCGCCGCGAAGCTCACGGGCACGGACATCAACAGCGCGCCGTTCAACACCGCCCCGGTCGGCACCGGCCCGTACACGGTCGAGTCGTGGCGCAAGGGTGACCGGATGGTGTTGAAGGCCAACGAGAAGTACTGGGGCGGCGCGCCCGCGATCAAGTCCGTGACCGTGGTCTTCGTGCCGGACGACAACGCCCGCGCGACCCGCATGGCCGCCGGCGAGTTCGACGGGACGGTGCTGCCGCCCAAGCTCGCCCAGACCTACCGCGACCGGTCCGGCTACAGGATCGTGCAGAACCCGTCCGCCGACTACCGCGGTCTGGGCATCCCGTCCGAACTGCCGCTCACCTCGTCGCCGCAGGTCCGGCGCGCGATCAACCTCGGCATCAACCGCCAGGCCATGATCGACGCCGTGCTGGCGGGCTCCGGCAAGCCCGCGTCCACACCGATCTCGCCGTACCTGAAGGACTGGTACGACGACAGTTCCGCGTTCGGCTACGACGTCTCCGAGGCCGAGAAGCTGCTGGACGAGGCCGGGTGGCGCAAGGGCGCGGACGGCAAGCGCGCGAAGGACGGCCAGCCGGCGAAACTGCCGGTGCTCTACCCCGCGCCGGACGTGCTGCGCAAGGAACTGGCGCTCGCCACGGCCTCCGACATCGCGAAGCTCGGCATCGACGCGCCCGTCGAGGCCACGACGTTCGAGATCATGCTGCAACGCCAGAGGGAAGCGGCGGCGGTGTGGGGCGGCGGCGACCCGTACGACCCGGATACGGCCGCGTACACGTTGCTGCACTCCCGTTACGCGGGCCAGTCCGGTTACGTCAACATGACGCTGTACAAGAACTCCACTGTGGACACCGCCCTCGACACGGCGCGCCGAAGCCTCGACCCGGCCGCGCGCAAGAAGGCCTACGACGAGTTCCAGACGGCTTACGCGGCCGATCCCGCCTGGGCGTTCCTGGTGTTCCTCGACCACACCTACGTGCTGCGCGACAAGTGGAACGGCCAGGAGACCCAGGTCGAGCCGCACGACCACGGCCTCGTGCACGCGGTGTGGTGGAACCTCGAACGCTGGACGCCGAAGTCGTGACCCGGTCGGTCGGCCTATTCACGTTGCGGCGCCTGGCCTTCGCGGTCCCGGTGCTGCTCGTGGTCAGCTTCGCGCTGTTCGTGCTGGCCAAGGCCAGCCCGTTCGACCCGGTCGAACGCTACTTCGGCGTCCGGATCATCGGTGCCTCCCCGGAACGCGTCGCGCAGCTGCGCGAGAACTGGGGCGTGGACGAACCCGTCGTCGCCCAGTACTGGGCGTGGCTGCGGCACGCTCTGGCGGGCGACCTCGGCGACTCGCTGTCGTTGCAGCAACCCGTGTCCGCGGTGATCGGCGATCGTCTCGGGTGGACGGTGCTGCTGGTGTCGGTCGGCTTCACGCTGGCGCTGGTGCTCGGACTGGTGCTGGGCACTTTCGCGGCGTGGCGGCAGGGATCGTGGCTCGACCGCTCGATCACGGGCAGCTGCTACGCGCTCGAGGCGGCGCCGGTCTTCTGGCTCGGCCTGGCGGTGCTGTACGTGTTCGCTTTGCAGCTGCGGTGGCTTCCCGGTGGCGGCGTGACCACGGGCTCCGAACCGCCGTCCGTCGGCGGGGTCGCGGTCCACATGGTGTTGCCGGTGGCGGTGCTCGCGATCTCGCAGGCGCCGTGGTTCGTGTTGTTCGTGCGGCAGAACCTCCTCGAGTCGTTCACGCAGGACCACGTGATCGGAGCGCGGGCTCGTGGGCTACCTGACCACCTGGTGGTGTCGGGGCACGCGCTGCGCACCTCGCTGCTGCCGTTCCTGACCCTCCTCGGCGCACGACTGCCCGAGCTGATCACCGGGGCGTTGCTGGTGGAGACGGTGTTCTCGTGGCCGGGCATCGCGCGGGCGACGGTGGAGGCGGCGCTGAACGTCGACTTCGCGTTGTTGGGCGCGTTGACCGTGATGGCGACGGGCGTGGTGCTGCTGGGGAACCTGCTGGCCGACGTCCTGTACGCGCTGGCCGACCCGAGGGTGGCGCTCGATGGCTGACCTGCTCTGGCGTCCTGCCCCGCGCAGCCGCCTCACCGCCGCGAGCCCGCCGCGCTCACCGAAGTGGCGACTCCTGCCGTCCGCGATCATCCTCGGGGTCGTCGCGCTGACCGTTCTGGTCGTGCCGCTGTTCGTGGAGCTCAACGAGCAGTACGTCGATCTCGCGATCGCCAACCAGCCGCCGTCCGCCTCGCACCTGTTCGGCACGGACGAGCTGGGGCGCGATGTGCTGCTGCGCTGCGTCTACGCGCTCAGGGTCTCCCTCACCGTCGGCGTGGTCGCCGCGCTGATCTCGGCACTGGTCGGCACGGCGGTCGGGGCGCTGGCGGGGTCGATCGGCGGCTGGTTCGACCGGATCATGATGCGCGTGGTCGACGCGATCGCCTCGGTGCCGCATCTGTTGCTGGGCATCGTGATCGTCGCGATCCTGCGGCCGAGCCTGAGTGCCGTGATCATCTCGATCGCGCTCACGCACTGGCTCACCGCCGCCAGGATCGTGCGGTCGGAGGTGCTGTCGCTGCGGACCCGGCCGTTCATCGACGCGGCGATCGTCGGTGGCGCTTCGAGACTCCAGGTGATGACCCGGCATCTGCTGCCGAACGTCGCCCCGCAGGTCCTGCTCGCGACCACGCTGATGGTGCCGCACGCGGTGTGGCACGAGACGGCGTTGTCGTTCCTGGGCCTCGGTCTGCCGCCCCACGCGGCCAGCATCGGCAACATGATCAACGACGCCCAGCGCTCGTTGCTGATCGGCGGCTGGTGGATGTCCCTGGCGCCGGGACTGCTGCTGATCATCACGACGCTGGCGGTGTCCGGGGTGAGCGGTGTGTGGCGGGATCGGCTGAACCCCAAGCGGCGCACGGAGTTGACGTGGTGAACCTGGAGATCGACCGGGTGTCGGTGCGGTTCGCGCTCAAGGGCGCGACCGTGGAGGCCGTGAACGACGTGTCGCTGCGCATCCGGCCCGGCGAGTGCGTGGCGCTGGTCGGCGAGAGCGGCTGCGGCAAGACGGTGCTGGCGTCGGCGTTGCTCGGGTTCCTGCCCGGCAACGCGGAGACCAGCGGCAGCGCGCGGCTCGGCGACGTCGACCTGCTCGCGGCGACCGACCACGAGCTCGCGACCACGATCCGTGGCCGGCAGATCGGCCTCATCCCGCAGAGCCCGGCGAGCCACCTGACGCCGGTCCGCACCGCGCGTTCCCAGCTCGAAGAGGCCGCGCGGGTCCTCGGGGGAAACGCTCTTCAGGCGGCGGAAAGAGCCGGTCTGCTCCCCGAACACCTCGACCGCCATCCGCACGAGCTGTCCGGTGGCATGGCGCAGCGCGTCGCGAACGCGCTGGCGCTCGTCGGTGATCCGTGGCTGCTGATCGCCGACGAACCGACGACCGGCCTCGACCGCGATCTCGTGGACGGGCTGCTGGACGAGTTCCGCAGGCTCGTCGACGACGGCCACGCCGTCCTGCTGATCACGCACGACCTCGCCGCGGCGCACCGGATCGCCGACCGGATCGCGGTGATGTACGCGGGACGGATCGTGGAGGTCGGCCCGGCCCACGAGGTGCTCGACAACGCGAAGCACCCCTACAGCCGCGGACTCGCCAACGCCCTGCCGGAACGGGACTTCCTGCCGATTCCCGGCCAGCCACCCCTGCTCACCGACCTGCCCGCGGGCTGCGCGTTCGCCCCGCGCTGCGAGCAGGCCACCGCGATCTGCGAGGACCGTCCCGTGCTCACCGACGACCCGCACGCCGTCGCGTGCCACCGCCCGTGCTGACCGCGAACGGCATCACCGCCGGCTACCGCGACCCGGTGATCACCGACATCAGTCTCACCGTCCGGCCAGGACAGACCGTCGGCCTGGCCGGGCCGAGCGGGTCCGGGAAGTCCACCTTGGCCCGTGTGCTCGCGTTGCTGCACAAGCCGTTCGCCGGCACCGTGGAGATCGACGGCGAAACCGTCACCGGGTTCCGGTTCCAGGCGACTCAACGCACCAGGATCGGCGTGCTCTTCCAGCAGCCCCGGCTGTCCGTCGACCCGCGTTTCACCCTCCGCCAGGCGATCGCGGAGCCGCTGAGGAACCAGGACCGCGTCGACGAACTGGCCTCGCTGGTGATGCTCACCGACGACCTGCTGGGCCGCCGTCCGCACGAGGTCAGCGACGGCCAGTTGCAACGCGCCTGCCTGGCCCGCGCGCTGGCGCTGAACCCGCGCTACCTGATCTGCGACGAGATGACGACGATGCTGGACGCCTCCACGACAGCCGCGCTGGTCGGCGTGATCCGCGCCTACCAACGTGAATCGAACGCGGGAGTTCTCGCGATCTCGCACGACACCACGCTGCTGACGAGGTGGGCCGACGAGACCGTCAGACTTTCAGCACCGCGTCCACGATGACGTTGTTGCGGTAGCTGCCCGCGACCCGGTCGAACTCGCCCCCGCACGTCACCAGCCGCAGCTCCGACAACGGCGTCGGCCCGTACACGGCGTCCGTCGGGAACGCGGTCTTCTCCGTCGTGCGGGTGCTGCTCACGACGAACGTGAGCTTGCTGCCGTCCTCGCGTTCGACCAGCACCTCGGCGCCGGGCCGCAGCTCGGGCAGCCGGAAGAACACACCGGGCCCGGTCTTCGAGTCGACGTGCCCCGCGATCACCGCCGGACCGGCGTCGCCCGGCGCGACGCCCTTGGCGTACCACCCGGCCTTGTCCGCGCGCGTCGGCGGCTCCAGCACCCCCGCGGAGTCGACCTTCAACGCCTCCAGCGAGGTGTCGACCCCGATCGACGGGATCAGCACCGTGACCGGTTCCGGCGCCTCGTCCGCGCCGGGACCCTTGACCACGTAGATCAGTGTGACCAGCACGGCCGCTCCCATCAGGAGCTTGCCCTTGGCCATCAGCCGAACCGGAACAGCCGGCCGCGCACCGAGAACATCGCGGCGCCCACGATGAGCGCGATCACGAGCGCGGTGAGCCAGTCCCAGCCGCCCGCCATGCCGCCGAACCCGGTCTCCTGCCCGCCGCCGGGCACGACCTCGGCGCCCTTGGCGTCGGTGCGCAGCTCGATCCGCCGCGCACTGACCAGCATCGAGTAGACGCCGCCGGGTTCGAGCGTGGCCTCCAGCGTCGTGGAGTCCTTCCCGCGCGGCAGCACCTGCAGCCCGTCCTTGCCGGGTAGCATCACGACGTAGCCGGTCGTGGAGTTCGCCTGCACGTTGCGGTGCACGAACACGCTGCCGCGCAGCAGGTCCATCTCGGCGTCACCGGCGTTGATCACCCGCAGCCGCGCCTGCCCGTTCGGCGGCAGGCTGACGTCGTCCTCTAGGACCTTCATCGAGGACGCGATGTCTATGACCGTGTACGCCTTGCCGGCGCCCGCCTGCACGAGCACCGACCGCAGCACCGGGCTCCCTGGATCGGCCCCGGCCGTGCGGAACTCGACGACGTGCTCCCCCGCCTCGACCCGGCGGTACTCGTAGAGCTCGGCGTAGTCGAGGGTGCCGAGCTTGACGCCGTCGAGCGTGGCGTCGACCCGTGCCTGGTCCATCGAGAAATGCCCGAGGCGCACGTACGTGCCTGTCGCGGCATGCGCGGGCGTGGCCGAGAGCAGCAGCAACAGCACAACGGCGAGCACTCGCACGCGGACCCCTCCCCTCACTGGACGTGTCAACGATAACGCGCCTGATCAGCGTGCGGTGAGGTTCGGCCGGCCGCCGGGGTGCGTCACGGTGGCCCCGGAGGCGTCGACGGCGAGCCTCGCCGCCTCGGCCGGGCCGTCTCCACGCGTGAGAGCGAACGTCAGACCCGCCACGAACGCGTCCCCGCCCCCGGTCGTGTCGACCACGTCGGCGTCCCCCAGGGGCAACACCAGTTCTCCCCCGTCCCAGACGAACACATTGCCCACACCGTCCACGGCGAACGCCACGAGCTCTTTCGGCATGAGCTCGCGGGCAGCGCGCACGGCGTCGTCAGCGCTCTTGATCTTCCGGCCGGTCAGCAGCTCTGCCTCGCGGTGATCGGCGCGCACCACGCCGGCACACGCCAGCAGTTCGTCTCGCAGCCGTTCGGGCGCGCCGTCGAGCACCACCCGCCCGGACGCCGCCCGTGCCGCCTTGAGCGCCACCTCGGGCGGTTGCTGCAGCTGCACCACGACGGTGCCCGCACGTGCGATGAGGTCGGCGGGCAGATCCTCCTCGCGCAGCAGCACCTCGTCCGGAACGTCCTCCAGGTACCGCCAGCCGTCGGCCACCACGTCCACGAACAGCGCCGTACGACACCCAGGCCGCCTGACCACGGCATCGGTGGCGATCCCGTCGGCCCCCGCCCGCGCGATCAGGCGTGCGCCGACGTCGTCGTCCCCGACCACGCCCACGAGCGCGACCGGCGCGCCCAGCTGCGCGAGGCCGACCGCGATGTTCGCGCCCTTGCCGCCGAGCATCTCCCGGCGTTCCCGCACGGGCGCCGTGGCGCCGGGACCCGGTACCTCGTCCACGACGAGCACCAGGTCCCGCGCCACCTGTCCGACCACCACGATCTCGTCCACGACGACGGGCTACCCGCTGCGGATCAGTTGATGTCAGCTCCGCGGGAACTGATCGGTGACGTCGTCGCCGTCCGGCAGCACCGCGAACAGGTCCACCGGCGTCCGCTGCGACACCATCTCGCTGCGATGCGCGCGCTTGAGGCGGTCCCTGGCGACGACGACCTGCTGGCTCGGCGCGGACAGCACCAGAACCGGCACCGCGCCCTGCGCGACGTGCGCGCCCACCCGGTCCGCGGTCCCGCGCCCGAACTTGAGCACCTTCCCGTACCGCATCAGGTAGAGCAGGTTCTCCTCGCCGCGCAAGCGCTTGAGCTGCCGCACTTCGCCGCTCTCGTCATCGCGTCCCCACGTGCCGTGCGACTTGGTGAGCCAGCGGAATCCGGTCCACGGCAACCCGTGCACGTCCGTCGCGAGCACGGTCCAGCCGGGCCGGAAGTACTTGGCCAGGCGAACCTTCACGGTCGTCGCGGCGAGGAACTCCGAGTTCTCCCGCCAGGTGCCGTCGAGCTCCAGCCGGTGCGCGATCTTCTGCACCGCCGGATCCGGCACCGACCTGTCGTCCAGGCACACCAGGCACCTCGTGCGCCAGCCGACGCCGCACGAGCGCGCGACACCGCACCAGCCGCACTGCTGGATCTGCACGGGCGCACCACCTGGCCTGTCGTGCAGCACTTTCATCTGGTCGGACACAACCTGCAGGCACGGCGCGCACAAAGCGCACCACGCGACCTCGGTGACCTCCTTGCGTGGCAACCGGGTCATGCAGTTGATGCACTGCTTCACTTTTGCCCTCCCCTTGCGGGAAAGCCTATTCCAGCGCCCTTCGCAGGCGCGAGGAGACGAGAGCGTGACGAGGATCGGTGACCGGGAGCAGCAGGTGCAGGCGTTCGAGCACCTCGGCGTCCTCCCCGCTGTCCGCGAACGACAGCAGCGCGTCGAGATCTCCCCGCTCCAGCACGCCCTTGCGCACCGCGGCGGCGAGGTCTATGCGTTCCTCGCGGACCACCGGAGCGTCCGAACGGGGTAGCAGATCACCGCTGTAGTGCCGGGTGGCCTTACCGGCGTCGCCGGATCGCAACGCCGTCCGCACGTCGAGGAAGTCGCCGCGCACCACCGCATCAAGCCGATACGGCCTCGTCAACAGGACACCACCGAGCTGCGCACGCAGCCGATGCAGCTCCGCGCGGACCGTGGTCGGGTTCCCACGTTCACCATAGAGCAACAATGCGAGTTGCTCGGCCGTGAGTCCCTTGGGGTGCAGCGCGAGCGCCGTCAGCACCTCCGCGTTGCGCAGCGTCAGGCCCAGCGGCCGTCCGTCGAGATCGGCGTGCAACCCGCCCAGGAAGTTCAGCGTGAGCACGTGCTGCCGCGGCGCGAACTGCCCCAGGTGGTGCTCGGCCAGCCGGGCGGCCGCGGACACGAGCTGCGCGACGGCCGGGTGCATGGTCTTCAGCGGCCCGCTGACGTCGACGACCCCCAGCAGCAGCCCCGTGTGGGGGTCGTGGATCGGGCTCGCCGCGCACGTCCAGCCGTGGTAGGTGCGCACGAGGTGTTCGCGGGAG
The DNA here is from genome assembly GCF_044765805.1 of Lentzea sp. NPDC102401. Taxonomy (NCBI): domain Bacteria; kingdom Bacillati; phylum Actinomycetota; class Actinomycetes; order Pseudonocardiales; family Pseudonocardiaceae; genus Lentzea; species Lentzea sp. NPDC102401. The sequence goes on from NZ_JBIWKS010000005.1 coordinate 502,647, forward strand.
TGCACGGTGACGGACCTGCCGGTCGCCAGCGCGGTGCCCATCGCGTTCGTGCCGATGACGTCCTCGCTCCAGCGCGCCCCCTCGGTGAGGTGGACGCGTTCGGCCTTGTGGCGGACCCCGTTGTCGCCCTCGCACCACAGGACGTGGCCGCGGGTGTCGGTGACGATCATGATCGTGTCGTCCATCGACAACGTGTGCGTGAGCAGCGGGACCGTCGCCGCGAGCGGATGCGCGCCACGCAGGTCGGCGACCTCGTCCGGCGCGTAGACGACCGGCGCCTCGTGCCTGTCCGGGTCGACGCGCGCGGCAAGGGAGCGCCGCCACGACTCGAAGATCACCGGACGCGCGGCACCCAGCTCGACTGGGTCCATTGGTCCAGGATGCAGCCCGTAGCACCACACCGGCAAGCCCGGCGCTACTCCGATCGGATGCAACGTGGGTGAAACGTTGCGGGTTCTACGTTCGCCGCCTGTTCGCAACGACGCGGAAGGCAGGCCCCATGGCGAAGTACGCGGCCCCAGGACAACCGGACAGCGTGATCACCTATCGCGACCGGTACGACCACTTCATCGGAGGCGAGTACGTGCCGCCCGCCAGGGGCCAGTACTTCGCCAACCCCACCCCGGTCACCGGGGAGGACTTCACCGAGATCGCCCGCGGCACCGCGGAGGACGTCGAACGCGCGCTGGACGCCGCCCACGGCGCCTCCCGCGCGTGGGGAAGGACGTCGGTCGCGGAGCGCGCCAACGTGCTCAACAAGATCGCCGACCGCATCGAGGCCAACCTGGAGATGCTCGCGGTCGCGGAGACGTGGGACAACGGCAAGGCGGTCCGCGAGACGCTCGCCGCCGACCTGCCGCTCGCCGTCGACCACTTCCGCTACTTCGCGGGCGCCCTGCGTGCCCAGGAGGGCGGCATCTCGCAGATCGACGAGGATCTGGTCGCCTATCACCTGCACGAACCGCTGGGCGTCGTCGCGCAGATCATCCCGTGGAACTTCCCGATCCTGATGGCGGTCTGGAAGCTCGCGCCCGCCCTGGCCGCGGGCAACGCGATCGTGCTCAAGCCGGCCGAGCAGACGCCGGCGTCGATCCACGTCCTGATGGAACTGATCGCCGACCTCATCCCGCCGGGCGTGCTGAACATCGTCAACGGGTTCGGCGTCGAGGCGGGCAAGCCGCTCGCGTCCTCGCGCCGCGTGGCGAAGGTGGCGTTCACCGGCGAGACGACCACCGGCCGGTTGATCATGCAGTACGCCAGCGAGAACATCATCCCCGTCACGCTGGAGCTCGGCGGCAAGTCGCCGAACGTGTTCTTCTCCGACGTGGCTTCGCAGCGGGATGCCTTCTACGACAAGGCACTCGAAGGCTTCACGATGTTCGCGCTGAACCAGGGCGAGGTCTGCACGTGCCCGTCGCGGGCGTTGGTCCAGAGCGACATCTACGACGGCTTCATGGGCGACGCCGTGGAACGGACCCGCGCGATCAAGCAGGGCCACCCGCTCGACACCGCGACGATGATGGGCGCCCAGGCGTCCAACGACCAGCTCGAGAAGATCCTGTCCTACATCGACATCGGCAAGCAGGAAGGCGCCCGCGTGCTCACCGGCGGCGAGCGCGCCGACCTCGGTGGCGAGTTGTCCGGCGGCTACTACGTGACGCCGACGATCTTCGAGGGCGACAACAAGATGCGGATCTTCCAGGAGGAGATCTTCGGCCCGGTCGTCTCGGTCACCCGGTTCTCCGACTACGACGACGCCATGAAGACCGCCAACGACACCCTGTACGGCCTGGGCGCCGGCGTGTGGTCCCGCGACGGTTCCGTCGCCTACCGCGCGGGCCGCGACATCCAGGCGGGCCGCGTGTGGGTGAACAACTACCACGCCTACCCGGCGCACGCGGCGTTCGGCGGCTACAAGCAGTCCGGCATCGGCCGCGAGAACCACAAGATGATGCTCGACCACTACCAGCAGACCAAGAACCTGCTCGTCAGCTACTCCCCGAACGCCCTGGGCTTCTTCTGATGCCCCGCGTCGCACTGACCTCTGAGGCCGCGGACGTGCTCCGCGGCCTCAGGGCCGAGCACGGCGACCTGATGTTCCACCAGTCCGGCGGCTGCTGCGACGGCTCGGCCCCGATGTGCTACCTGGCCGGGGAGTTCCGCACCGGCTCGTCCGACGTCCACCTCGGGGACCTCGCGGTGGACGGGTTCGTCATTCCTGTGTGGATGTCCGCGGCGCAGTTCGAGTACTGGAGCCACACGCACCTGACGATCGACGTCGTGCCCGGCCGTGGGAGCGGTTTCTCACTGGAGGCACCGCTTGGAATACGTTTTCTGGTGCGCTCTCGACTGCTGGCGGACGACGAGCTCTAGCATGTGGCCGCATGACCGTCCAATGCGGATGCTGCGGAGCCGAGATCACCTCTACGGACCGCATCGACTACAGGCTCAACCGTCCGGAGCAACTGCTCGGCGTGCCCGGCGAGCAACTCGGCGCGCCCACGGGCGGGCTGCTCGTCGGACCGGACGGCGACTCCTACATCCGTTGCCTGCTCCCGGTTCGGCTGACCGGCGGAACCGAGATCGTGTTCGGCGCGTGGACACAGATCAGCAAAGTCGACGCGATGTACGCGCACGCCGTGTGGGACAACGACGACCAGTACGCGAACCTGCGGATCTCCGGCACGTTCGCGAACGTGATCAAGCCGTGGGACCTGCTCGGTGTCCCGGTCGAGGCGGCGGTGCTCAACACCGACGAGCTGCCGTACTTCACCTCGCACCCCGTGCTGGAGCGGGAATGGGACCGCGACGAGGTGCTGTGCCGCATCCGGCACCCGTTGCCGATCCCCGTCCGCGAGACGCTCGGCGAGGTCTGGACCATCGAACGCACCGACGGCATGCGCTGCGTGGTCGACGGCCGCACGGTCAGGTTCACGAGCCCGGACCGCCGGGTGGCGCTCGACGTCTACGCCGACCTCACCGGTGGCAGCGTGAGCGACTTCCTGGGCGCGGTCCTCGACGGCTACCCCGCGAGCGCCGAGCACTCCGTGTCGCACGACGGCCCCGAGTTGCGTCACGCGTTCTGGCTCAGCGAGGTGATCGACGGCCACGAGGAGCAGGTGTTCCACGGGCACGTCGTCCGTCCCGGCACGATGATCTCCGTGCGCTGCGTGTACCGGTATCCGGCAGACAAGGCGTGGGCGCAGCACGTGCTCAACAGCGTCCGGTACATCGGGTGACGGCCTGCGCGTGCTGCGGCACCGAGACCGACGACTCCGGCGCCATCGACCTGGACCTGGGCCTGCCTCCCGGCGTCCGCTCCCCCACGCTCCTGGCCGGCGGCAACGTGCTGCTGACCGACGACGCCGCGTACGCCCGCTGTGTGCTTCCGGTCGAGCTGACCGGCGACCTGGAGCTGTGGTTCGGCGCCTGGATGCGGGTCGATCCAGACGACGCCCGGCACGCGGCCGACTCGTGGGACGGCCCCGGCTACGCCTCGCTGAGGTTCACCGGCACGTTCGCGCACGACGTCAAGCCGTGGGACGGCCTGCGCGGCGCCGAGGTGATCGCCGAGGTCCGCGAGCCCGATGACCTGCCCGAATACGTCCAGCACCCGTTGCTCGGCACGACCTGGGACCGCGACCAGGTGCTCAGCGGCTACCTGGTCGAACTGCCGGTCTCGATCCGGCAGAAGCTGCCCGGCCAGTGGAGCATCGAACGGACCGCGGGCCTCACCCCGCACGTGCTCGAAGAGGGCCTGCGCTTCGCCGGTCCCGGCCGCGCGGTGTTCGTGGACGTCCGCAGGGCCATCGGAACGTCGGCGGAGAAGTTCCTGGAGCTCGCGCTGGAGGGCGCGCCTTCCGTGCCTGAGGACCAGCAGTTCCTCGTGCGCGACGGCGTCGAGCTACGGCACGCGTTGTGGCTCACGACCACTTCGGAGGGCGTGACGCGGCACGAGTTCCACGGCCACGTCGCGCGGTTCGGCGAGATGCTCGTCGTGACGTGCGTGCACGACGACCCGGCCGACCACGCGTGGGCGCGGCACGTGCTGAACAGCGCTCGCTTCCGCCGCGTGACTCGCTCGTAACGTCAGGGAAATCCCAAGTTTGGGTGAGTGAGCTGGACCACTTGCCGAGCTGGACTGACGATTCCCGCCATGAACGTCCTGCTGGCATTCGCACTCACCGCGAGTCTCACGTCGCCGGTGCACCTGCCTCCGACCGCACCGTGCCCGGAGAACGTCCCCGCCGGCACCACCTGCTACGAGGGCCGGGATCCCAACGGCGCGTACTACACGATCGCCGTGCCGAAGAAGTGGAACAAGACGCTGGTCGTGCACTCGCACGGCGGTCCCGACCTGGGCGAGCCCACGCCGGAGCGCACGCGGGACGACCTGAACCGCTGGTCCGTGATGGTCAAGGAGGGCTACGCGTGGGCGGGCACCTCGTACCGGCGCGGCGGCTACGGGACGCGGATGGCGGCCGAGGACACCGACAACCTGCGCGAGATGGTCAGCGCGATGCTCAAGCCGCACAAGGTGTACATCCACGGGCAGTCGTGGGGCGGCAACGTCGCCGCCAAGACCATCGAGCTGTACAAGGGTTATGACGCGGCGCTGCTCACGAGTGGCGTCATGGCCGGTGGTTCGCGCGGGTACGACTACCGCGTCGACCTGCGCGTGGTCTACCAGTACTACTGCGGCAACCACCCGCGGCCGTCCGAGGCGCAGTACCCGCTGTGGCAGGGCCTGCGTCCCGGCTCCACGATGACGACCGCCGGGCTGCGCGGCCGGATCGAGGAATGCCTTGGCGTGGCAGGTAGCCGCACGCCCGAGCAGCAGCAGAAGCTCGACGACATCCTCTCGGTCACGAAGATCCCCGAGGAGACGCTGAACTCGCACCTGAACTTCGCGACGTTCACGTTCCGCGACATCGTGCACCTCCGGCTGGGCGACCGGAATCCTTGGAGCAACGCTGGTGTGGTGTACAAGGGTTCGCACGACGACAAGGCGCTGAACGCCGGTGTCGAACGCTTCGCCGCCGACCCCGCCGCGCGTGCTGAGCTGGCGTACGACAGCGACCTCACCGGCAAGATCGACATCCCGGTGCTGTCGGTGCACGCGATCGGCGACCCGACCGCGTTCGTGGAGCACGAATCCGCCTATCGGGACGTCGTGACGAAGGCCGGCCGTTGGTACAACCTCGTGCAGACCTTCACGACCGAGGCCACGCACAGCGCGTTCAGCGACTCCGAGTACGCCGCGGCCATGCAGTCGCTGGAGGCCTGGGAGAAGTGGGGCGTCCGCTCCAACGCCTTCCTGGTCGCGGCGGCCTGCCCGAGCCACGACAAGAAGTACGGCACGGGGTGTTTCTACAACCCCTGGTACAAGCCGAAGTCCTACGAGTCCCGGGTCGCGCCCCGCGAGTGACCCGCTGAAGAAGGACCCGGCCGTGTGCACCACCTCCATCACGCTGTGCACGGCCGGGCCCGAGTTTCGCCCTTGACCTCCAGATTGGTCGAGGTACGACGATCTTCACCATGACCGACATCGCGGAAATCGAAGAGCTCGTCGCCACAGTCCAGCACTCACAGCAGAACGAGCTCGCGGAGGAGTTCATCGCCCTCTTCCGCGCCGACGCGATCTGGACGACCGCACACGGCAAATGCCTCACCGGCCGCGACGAGATCGCCTCCTTCACCCGCCAGGTCCTGCCCGGCGCGACGAAGGAGGCGACCGCCACGTACGAGGTGGCGCACGTCGTGTTCATCCGCCCGGACGTGGCGGCCGTCAAGATCCGCCAGCGTCCGGTGAAGCCCGACGGCACCGTGATCCCCGACCAGAACGAGGGTTCGCCCCTCTACATTCTGTCCAAAGAGGACGGTTCCTGGAAGATCGCCGCCGGGCAGAACACCATCGTGCTCTAGCGCCCCTGCAGCGACTTCACCTTGTCGCCGAAGGTCCAGTTCTTCGAGCCGTCCCAGTTGATCGACCAGGTCATGAGGCCCTTGAGCTGGCCACCGAAGCTGTTCCACGCCTGCCCCACCAGCGTGGGGTTCAGGTAACCGCCGCCGGCACCGGGCTGCGCGGGCAGACCGGGAACCTGCTTGTCGTAGGGCACCTTGATCGTGGTGCCCTGCACGACCAGTCCCTTGTTCAGGCACTGCGTCTGCGCCACGAACCCCTGCACGGTCCCGGCCGAGTAGCTGTCACCGGCACAGCCGTACATCGATCCGTTGTAGTACTGCATGTTCAGCCACCACAGGCGGCCGTTGTCCGCGTACTTCTTGATGATCGGCAGGTACGCGCCCCAGATCGAGCCGTAGACGACACTGCCGCCCGTCACGTACGCGGTCTCCGGCGCCATGGTGAGCCCGAACCCGGCGGGCATCGCCGCCAGCACGCCGTCGATGATGCGGATCAGGTTGGCCTGCGAGGCCGACAACGAGTTGATGTTGCCGCTGCCGACCAGCCCCGTCTCGATGTCGATGTCGATCCCGTCGAAGTTGTACTTCTTCAGGATCGGCACGACCGTCGCGACGAACCGGTTGGCCACAGCGGTCGAGCTCAGATCGATGCCCGCCGCCGCGCCACCGATCGACAGCAGGATCGTGGCCCCGGCCGCCTTCGCCGCGCACATCTCGGCGGGCGTGGCGACCTTCACGCCGGCGTCCATGCCGTCCTCCCACAGCACGGTGCCGTCGGAGCGGATCACGGGGAACGCCGCGTTGATCACGTTGTAGCCGTGCTGCTTGATGCGGCTGTCGGTGATCGGCGTCCAGCCGAACGGCGGGTGCACCCCGTTCGACGCGCCGTCCCAGTTCTCCCAGTACCCGTGCAGGACCTTGCCTGCCGGACGGGGCTTGAGCGCGCAGGTGTCGGCCGCCTGGGCGGCGGACGGGACGAGCAGGGTGCTCATGAGCAGAAGCAGGGCGGTCAGTGCCCTCAGCAACAAGCGGGCAGACATTCGCTCACCTTTCGCTTACAGGCGGCGACCCGCTGTCATTGAAGCACGAAATGGTCCAGACCTCTACCGGGAGGTCTGGACCAGACCGCCGTTCACAGACCTCAAGGCTCGGCCTCTCGGCTACGCGTCGGCGATGATCGAGGCCGATGTCGGGTTCATCGCCCCCGCGTCCGCTCTATCCGCACGCCGCCAGGACAAGGCAGAGCAGTTCGCCCTCGTCGTCGACGATCTCGTAGCCGGTGACGTACTCCGAGTCGTGCACGGGGAAGACGAGGGCGTTGGCACCGGTCTCCCGGTCCACCACGACGTTCGTCCAGTTGTCGCTGCGGTGGCGTGGCCCTTTGGCCAGGATGCCGTCCCGTGCGTCACGGACGAACGAGGACGCGTCGTCCACGTTCGGGAGCGAGTGACGCATGGCCTCTTCACCCCACAGGACGGCGAAGTCCTCGATCAGGTGGACGTCGTGGTAGCCCGCGACGTCCCAGTTCGCCCTCTCGATCCGATCGGGCTCGGTCAGTGGGATCACGACCATGGTGACGGTGTGCCAGAACGCCTCGGGGTCCTCGTCCTGCGGGGGAAAGGCGCAGGTTCCCGCGTACACCGGGTGAGTACCCGCCGGGAGTTGATGGCTGAACCCTCCTTCGGTGAGCCACGGGGTCTCCCAGGTGATCGGACCGTCCACCACGACGAGATCACCGGCGTGGTCGAACCACGTGGGCCTGACCAGCTTGGAGTACGCCGGCGGAGCCGGCGCGTACTTGTCGGCCAGGCGCCACAACAGTTCTTCCACCTTCACGGGTCGTGTCCTCCTGGTTGATCGCCATCCCGTCGCATCCGGCTCTCCGCACAGCAACCGAAATGAAGCTGCCCAGGTCAGCGCGACAGTCACCGGACGAGATGGACAGCTAGTTCGACATCGCACAAATCAAGGCACCTCGCCACCGGCGATGAATGTACAAGCCCGGCAAGTCAATCCAAGCTCCCGCTTGATCGGGGGCTCCGCCAGGGTGTTCGGTCGTGGATCGGCATAGACGACACCGGGCTCGGTATGTCGCGGCGAGTGCCGAGAAGCAGCCGGCGCGTTGCCGGTGATCGCCGATCACCGTCGCCGTCTGGATCTGGCGGGGATCGTCGACCCGGTGTGCCCGATTCGCGACATAGCGACCCTGACCCGTGGGCAGGTGATCGAAACGCTGGTCGCGAACCGGGTGACCTCGCCGGCGCCGCTGGTCCGGGTGGCCGGCCGGACAGGCATGCACGCGGTGGAGGAGATCGGCCGCGCGCTGGACGCGATCGCCCCCGAACTCGACCACATCATCGGATCCGTTGGCGCGCAGGCGATCTCAATGTTCGGGCTGGACACGTCCCGGCTGCATCAGGACATGACCTCGATCTCGCTGCACGAGGCCCACGACCACGCCGACGCCGACCACCCGGCACCGGAGTTCGGGCATTCCCCAAGACCGCCGCCTGGACCTGAAACAGATCCAGGCCGGGCCGGCGGTCACCGGCGACGGCGGAGCCGGTGAGGTCGCCCAAGTCGTCGGCGCGATGACCGAACTGCAGAAGATGGCCACGCAATGGGACCTTCCTGCTGATCGGGGACTCCAAGCTGGTGTCATACGGCGATGTCTCGGCGATGATCGACGCCGGTGCCGGGTTCATCGCCCCTGCTTCCAAGGCCTGCACACCCGTCGCCGAACGTGGCCGGTGGCGGGTCACCGAGGACACCCTGACCCTGACCGGGAAACGCAAGTGTGGCCCGATACTCACGCTGCGGCGGGTGTTCGTGCATTCCACCGCCCGAGCACACGCCGCGGCCACGGCGGACCCGCAAACTCGACCGCGCCACCGGTGATCTGGAGCGCCTGCAAGGCGGTCTGGGGTCCAGGCACCACCCCGACGAGAACACGGTGACCATCCGGATCGCCGCGATCGCCTCCGCCCGCCGGGTCACCGCCTACCTGCGCACCCAGGCCGGTATCGATCCCGCCACCGACGGCGGGTACGCCCTGCTGACCAACCTGCCCACCGACGTCACCCGGCCGAGATCCTGCGCCGCTACAAAGGGCAGGAAGTCGTGGAACGCCGCTACAGCACCATCAAATGCCCCTGGCTGTCTCGCCGATGTTGCTGAAGAACAACCGGCGCGTCGCCGCCCTCATCACCGTGATCTGCCTCGTGCTGCTGGTCTTCGAGGCGCTGGTCCGACTCCGCCTCATCCCGCCGTCAACAGGCAGCCAGGGATTCCTCAACCACCACCACTCCAAGCCCGGCTGCTGGACCTGCTCGGTGTCGACCCCACCCGGCCACGATGACCAAACAACACCCCACTCGACGATCACCCCGAGCTGATCGATCCCCAGGTGCGGAATGCCCGGCCAGCTCTCGCGCTCATGCCACCTTGATGACGACCTTGCCCGAGGTGTGACCGTTCTCGACGGTGGCGAGGGCAAGCGGGGCGTCGAAGAGTGAATGGACCGCGGTGATCACGGGTGCGAGGACTCCGTCGAGGGCCAGCCGGGCTGACCGTTCCAGGTTCTCGCGGTCGAGGCGGCGTTCGACGAAACGTCCACCGAGATCGGTCACCGACGCATCCCCTACGGCGATGACGGTGCGGGGATCCCTGGCCAGCGGCGCGACCGTCCGCAGCGAGGCGCCTCCGACCAGGTCGACGATCCCGTCGAAGCCGTCCGGAACCAGTTCGCGCGCCGCGGCGACCACGTCCTCGGCGGCGTAGTCGATGAACCGCACCCCGACGGCTTCGGCGTGCTCGCGCTTGGCGGTGCTCCCGGTGCCGATCACCCGCAGTTCGCGGCTGATGGCCAGCCGGGCGACGGTGAGACCGACCCCGCCGCCGACCCCGTTGACCAGGACCGTGGCACCGGCCGGGAGGCCGAGCTGGTCGAGCGCGTCCACCGCGGTCGTCCCGGCCACCGGCAGCGTTGCCGCCACGGTGGTGGACAGGCCGGCCGGAACACGTGCGGTGTTCGGCGCGGACAGCACCGTCGTCTCGGCGTAGGTGCCGCCACCGGTGAGCGCGAAGCCGAAGACCGCGTCACCCACCTCGAGCCCGTCGACGTCCTCGCCCAGGGCGAGGACGGTTCCCGCTGCCTCCATGCCCAGCACGCGGGGAAACGGACGCCCGCCGTCGAGTCCGGGGACCAGTCCCGAGCGCACGAGGTGGTCGAGGGGGTTCACGCCGGCGACGTCGACCCTGATCAGCACTTCGCCGCGACCGGGGACGGGATCGGGACGATCGAAGAACTCCTGCACCTCGGGCCCGCCGTGCTTGCCGAAACCCCATGCCTGTCCCATTTTCTGCCGCCTCCCAAGTGACCGGCCCGGTGATTGCGGGCCCTGTCACCACCTTCACCCCTGACATCGATGTGAAGGGCAAGCAGCTGAGGCGCGGGTCACACCATCAGGCCGGCTGCGCCACCTGTTCCGGGATCCTGGACAACTCCGCCCGGTGGCGACTGTTGATCTGCATCAGCGCATCGAGTGCATCCCGTTCCTCGGTCAGCTGCGCGATGTCGGCGTCGATCCGGTCGCGCTCGCGCGTCATCGCCATGTACGTCTCCTCGGCGACGCCCAGATCATCGGGGAGATCCACGCACGGCAGCACAGTCGCGATCACCCGGCTGGGCAGGCCCGCGTCGAACAGCTGCCGGATGAGCGACACGCGGTCGACCTCGGCATCGGAGTAGTGGCGTTGCCCCGCGTCGGAGCGCGAACTGGTCAGCAGTCCTTGCTCTTCGTAGTACCGCAGTGAGCGCGGACTCACGCCCGTGCGCCTGGACAGTTCGCCGATCCGCATCTCTCAAATCTACTCCGCCACAACCGACAGGACGGTGGGCCTGACCCTGCGACCGAGCACACCGAACACGAAGAGGGAACACGATCTGGTGTTCTACTTGTGTTGCGCCCCAACGGCTCTCATCGACGACGGACTGATCCGAGTGACCGGAGTGCGACGGGCGCGCACCACGGCTCGACCACGCCGCCCTGGACTTCGCCGGAGGCTCAGGCCGCCTTCAGCGACCAGAGCGTCTCCTCGGAGACCTTCCACAGCTGGGCCGCCGCCTCCGGGTCCTGCGCGTACGGTGCGACGCCACGCATGTGGCTGCCGCCCGAGACCGGGGCGGCCTCGTTGCAGTCCTCGAAGTACCTGCCCGAGATGCCGTCCAGCAGCGGCGTGGTGGCCACGACGAGCGTGGTCGCGGCGCCCTGTTCCGGGGTCTTCATGCGGCGGGTGGCCGCGGCGCCGCTTTGGCGGATGCGCTCCTGCAGTTCCTCCTGGGTGAGGTGGCGCTGGAGGTTCGTGGCGATGCTGCCGGGCATGAGGGCGTTCATCGTGATGCCCTCAGGGGCCCAGCGGGTGCCTGCCTCCACGCCGAACAGGATGTTCGCCGTCTTGGACTGGCCGTAGGCCTGCCAGCGTTCGTACTCGCGGTGGGCGTAGTGGATGTCGTCGAACACGACCTCGCTCATGAGATGCGCGGACGAGCTGACGTTCACCACGCGGGCGCCTTCGGCTCGCAGCGAGTTGAACAGGCCCAGGGTGAGGGCGAAGTGGCCGAAGTGGTTCGTGGCGAACTGGAGTTCCCAGCCCTCCTGCGTGCGGGTGAACGGGGTGGCCATGACACCCGCGTTGTTGATCAGCAGGTGCAGCGGGCCGTCCCAGTTGCGGGCGAACGCCTTCACCGACTCCTGCGAGGAGAGGTCGAGACGGGCCACGGAGATCCGCTTGTTGCCGGTCGACCTGCAGAGCGACGTGGCCACGCGCTGGCCCGCGTCGACGTCCCTGGCCGCGATCGTGACCTCGGCGCCGGCCGTGGCGAGGGCGCGCACCGTTTCCACGCCGATGCCCGAGGCACCGCCGGTGACGACGGCGCGGCGGCCGGCGAGATCGGCTACGTCCGCGACTTCCTGGGCCGTCGTGTCGAACCCGAATCCTGTGGTGATCATGCCTGCACCTTCAACGTTTCCTCGGAGACCTTCCACAGCTCGGCGGCGGCCTCGGGGTCGACCGCGTAGGCGGCGACACCGTTGGTCATGCCCTCGGTGTGGGGAACGGCCTCGTTGCAGTCTTCGAAGTAGAGGCCCGAACGGCCCTCCACCAAGGGGGACACGGCGAGCACCAGCGTGGTGGCCGCGCCCTGCTCCGGCGTCTTGAGCCGCAACGGCTTGTCGCCGCCGCGCAGCTTGATGCGCTCCTGCAGTTCCTCCTGCGTGATGTGGCGCTGCAGCGCCGTCAGGATGCCGCCCGGCATCAGGGCGTTCATCGTGATGCCGTCTGAGGCCCAGCGCTTGCCCGCCTCGACGCCGAACAGCACGTTCGCGGTCTTGGACTGGCCGTACGCCTTCCAGCGGTCGTACTCGCGGCGCTCGAAGTGGATGTCCTCGAACACCACCGGGCTCGACAGGTGGCCCGCCGAGCTGACGTTGACCACGCGGGCGCCCTCGGCGCGCAGCGCGGCGAACAGGCCCAGCGTCAGCGTGAAGTGGCCGAAGTGGTTCGTGGCGAACTGGAGCTCCCAGCCCTCCTGCGTGCGGGTCAGCGGCGAGGCCATGACACCCGCGTTGTTGATCAGCAGGTGCAGCGGGCCGTCCCACGCCGCGGCGAAGGCCTTGACCGACTCCTGCGAGGTCAGCTCCAGCGGAGCGACCAGAACCGCCTCGTTGCCCGTGGAAGCGGACACCTCGGCGGCGACCTTCCGGCCGGCCTCGACGTCGCGCGCCGCGATGGTGACCTCGGCGCCCGCGGCGGCGAGAGCCCGCACGGTCTCGACGCCGATGCCCGACGCCCCACCGGTGACCACGGCGCGGCGGCCGGAGAGGTCGACGCCCCCGACGACCTCGAGAGCGGTGCTCCCGAACCCGAACGGGGTGGTGATGCGCTCACTCATCTGGTTTCCCCAACCTGTGTCGTACACTGAAACGGAGGTTCCTCCGGTTCGGGTTCCACCGTAAACGGAGGGGGCTCCGTTTAGCAAGTGACGTACCCCATAGGAGTGATGAAGTGCGTGCAGACGCGGTCCGGAACCGAGGGCTGCTGATCGAGGTGGCGCTCGACGCGTTCACCCACGAGAAGGACGCGACGCTCGGCGCCATCGCCAAGAAGGCGGGCGTCGGCATCGGCACGCTGTACCGCCACTTCCCCACCCGCGAGGCGTTGATCGAGGCGGTCTACCGCACCGAGCTGGAGAAGCTCTGCGACGCCGCGCCCGAGCTGCTCGAGACCCACGAACCCGAAGCCGCGCTACGGGAGTGGATGGACCGCTTCATCGCCTACGCCGCGACGAAACGCGACCTCAAGGACGCGCTGCAGGCCGTGATCGCCCTGGGCCTCAACCCGTTCGAGCACAGCCGCGCGAAGATGACCGAGGCCGTGTCGAGCCTGCTCGCACCCCTCGGCGCGCAGACCGAACCCATGGACCTGATGGCGCTGCTGATCGGCGTCGCGCAGAACGGCGACCCGGCTCAGGCGAAGCGGATGCTGGACCTGATCATGAACGGCGTTCTCCACGACGCTGCTGCTCGAACCGCTCCACCAGCACCGGCGCCTCGTTGATCAGGAAAGTGTAGAAGTCCCGCATGTACTCCAGCCGGTCGTGCGCGCGACCGGGTCCGACCGCGCCGACGCCCTTCTCCACGGCGTCCAGCACGTCGGTGACCACGGAGTGCTGGCGCGAGTAAAGAGTCGTCCAGGCGTTGTCGCGCATCCGGAAGTGCTCTCGCCGGCTGCCCGCGACGTAGATCCGCTCGATCAGGCCCATCTGCGCGACCATCTTGATCGCGCCGGACACCGATCCCGCGCTCACACCCAGCTCCTGAGCCAGGTCCCCCGCGGTCAGCGACTCCTCCTCCGAGAACAGGAACGCCGCGATCGCCCGCGCGCCCATCCGCTGCATCCCGGCGCCGACCAGCGCCAGCGCCAACTGCTCGGCGGCTTCCCTGCGCTCTGTCTCGCCCGTCACAGTCATCCTGTCTTCAGAAATTTCTGAACGTTCGCTAGCCTCAATCCTAGGGGAAGGGGCTGGTCATGGCCACAGCACTCGTCGTCGGGGCCGGGGTCTCCGGCCTCGCCACCGCACTGAGACTCGCGCGCAGCACGTGGGACGTGGTCGTGCTCGACCACGGAACCCACCACGAACCGGTCGTGCTCACCGGCCCGGACCGCCACGCCGCGAAAAGGCTCGCCGCACTCCCCCATCCGCTGCATTACGAGACCCGCCGCAGCAAGGTGACCGCACTGCACCCCGACCGGTTCGGCGTCACAGTCGCGTTCAACGACCACGACGACGAGTGGTTCGACATCGTCGTGTGCGCCCAGCCGTGCTGCGAGGCGGAGCGATTACCCGGTCTCTGCCTCGAAACCTGGTCCCGCGACCACGTGGCCCTGCTCTACCGCGCCGTCCGCGACACCGGCCTCCCGCTCAGCGCTGCCGAACTGCTCGCCGACGCGTTCGACATCCACCACGACGACATCGCCGCTTTCGCTTGGTGGGAAACCACTCTGAAGCCACACGCCGTTAGGCGGACCTTTACCCGCGTTCGGTAAGCCTGCGGGTCATGACCACGTTACGGAGACGTACCTTCATCGTGGGCGGCCTCGCGGGAGCGAGCGCCGGAGTTCTACTTCCCGCACTGGCCAACGCGATCGGCTATCCCTTCACCCTGGGCGTCGCGTCCGGCGAACCGGCGGCCGACGGGTTCGTGATCTGGACCCGCCTCGCCCCCAGCCCGCTGAACGCCGACGGTCTCGGCGGCATGCCGAACACCGACACCGCCGTCGAATGGCAGGTCGCCACCGACGAACGCTTCACCGCCATCGTCCGCACCGGCACGTTCACCACCACCCAGGCAAGCGCTCACGCCGTGCACGTCACCCTCACCGGCCTGGAGCCGGGACGGGAGTACTGGTACCGCTTCCGCACCAGCGGTCACATCTCCCCCGTCGGCCGCGCCCTCACCGCACCGGCCGTAGGCACCTCGCCCGCACTGACCATGCTCTTCGCCTCGTGCGCGCACTACGAGGAGGGCTACTTCACGGGCTACCGCCGGATGGCCGAGGAACACCCCGACCTGATCCTGCACCTCGGCGACTACATCTACGAAGGCGCCGCCACCACCACGAAGGTCCGCAAGTTCGCCCCCGCCACCGAGATCAGCACGCTCGCGAACTACCGGGTCCGCCACGCCCAGTACAAGACCGATCCGGACCTGCAGGCCGCGCACGCCACCGCACCGTGGCTGGTCGTCTGGGACGACCACGAGGTCGAGAACAACTACGCCAACCTCGTCCGCAACGACAGCAGCCCCGCCGGTGACTTCACTGCTCGCCGCGCCGCCGCGTACAAGGCGTACTACGAACACATGCCGCTGCGGTCCGCCCAGGCGCCGACCGCCGCGAACATGCTGCTGCACCGCAGGGTCCGCTGGGGCAGCCTCGCCACGTTCCACATGCTCGACACCCGCCAGTACCGCAACGATCAGGCGTGCGGTGACGGCACGAAGGTCTGCCCCGCCGCCGACGACCCGGCCCGCACCCTCACCGGCACTTCGCAGGAGACGTGGCTGATCGACGGCCTCAGGCAGAAGCTCGGCACCTGGGACTTCCTGGGCCAGCAGGTGTTCTTCGCGCAACGGCTCGCCGCCGCGGACGGCTCCAAGAGCATGGACGCGTGGGACGGCTACACGGCCAACCGCACGCGCATCCAGAACGCGTGGGACACCAACGGGAACAAGGGCACGGTCGTGCTCACCGGCGACGTGCACCGCAGTTGGGGCGCGAACCTCATGCAGAACTACGGAACGCAGAACCGGATCATCGGCACCGAACTCGTCACGACGTCGATCACGTCCGGCGGTGACGGAAACGCGGCCGACAACAGCCTCAACCCGACGCTGAACCCGCACGTCAAGTACTTCAAGAACCTGCGCGGCTACGTGAAGACGCAGACCACGCCGACGGAGATGCGGGTCGACTACCGGGCCGTCGACAAGGTCAGCGTGCGCGACTACCCGGTCAAGACCGTCGGCAGCTACGTCGTCGAAGCGACCAACCCCGGATTGCAGGCGCCGTGAAGACACTGCTGATCGCGAGCCTCCTGCTGGCACCCGCCCCGATGACGTGGTCCACGGTCAACAGCGACTCGACCGGAGACCAGGACAACGCGTCCGTGAGCGCCACCCGCAACGGCTACACGGCCGTCGTGTGGGAGGACGACCGCGACACCACCGAGCCCACCGACCCGATCCACTCGGACGTCTGGATCCGCCTCTTCAAGGAGGGAGCGGCGGTCTACGAGAAGAAGCTCTCCACCGGCGGTACCGGCAACTGGCGGCACTGGCAGCCGGACGTGTCGCTGCACGAGGACGGCAGCGCGGTCGTCGTGTGGTCCGAGGACCCGGACGGCAACGGCTACTACAACATCGCGGTCCGCTCGGTCAGCGCGTCCGGGACCGTGTCGGGTTCCGGCACGGCCAACGCGAGCGCGGACGGCCAGCAGTACTTCCCCAGCGTGGCGGCGGATCCGGACAGCGGTGGCTTCGCGGTCACGTGGGAGGACCGGCAGGGCACCGCCGCGCCCACCGTGCGGGTGAGCGTGTTCGCGTCCCTGAGCTCCAAGACCTACGAGGCCCAGGTCAACAACGCCGGCGGCACCCACGCGAAGCCCCAGGTCGCGATGAGTGCGGCGGGCAACGCGATCATCGCCTGGGAGGCCGACGCGAACGTCGCCCGCAAGATCGTCACCGCGGCCGGGGGCGTGAAGCAGGCGCAGACCACGACGGGGCAGGGGAAACGCCCCGCCGTGGCGGCCAACTTCAACGGCGACTTCGCCATCGCCTGGGAGCAGTCCGGAGTCCGCACCCAGTCGTTCACGGCGGCCGGAATCTCACGGGGTGCCGTCGCGCAGACCACCGGCACCGACCCGCAGATCGGCATCGACGACCAGCTCGGCGTCGCGGTGACCACGACGGAGGCGCAGGACGTCCACACCAGCGTCTACAACCCCGACGGCACCGCCACGGGCCGTCCCGACCGGCAGCTCACGGTCTCGACCGCCACCGGCAGGCAGGACGAACCCGCCGTGGGCGTCGACCCGTGGGGCCGCGTCACCGTCGTCTACACCGACGACAACGACGGCAACGGCTTCGACCAGATCTACCTGGGCACCGGCCTGACCACCCAGCAGTGGTGAGTCAGCGCTGATCGACGGGCCTGCGGCGCTGGTGGACGTCCAGCAGCGCCGCGGGCTTCCAGAATCCGTGCACGTCGTAGGTGTCGACACCGGGCGGCACGATCTCGTCGATCCGGTCCAGGACGTCGTCGGTCAGCACCAGCGAGGCGCCCTCCAGCAACGACTCCAGCTGCTCCATCGTGCGCGGCCCGGTGATCGCCGAGGTCACGCCCGGATGCGTCGTCACGAACGCCACCGCCAGCGCGGGCAGCGAGACCCCCATCTCGTCGGCGAGCTTCGCGAACTGCTCCACGGCCTCGAACTTCGCCGCGTTGCCCGGCAGCGACTCGTCGAACCGCTCGGGGCTCAGCGTCGCCCGGAACGCCTCGGCCGACGCGCCCCTGCGGTGCTTGCCCGACAGGAAACCGCTGGCCAGCGGGCTCCACACCAGCACGCCCATGCCGAGCCGTTGCGCCGTTGGCAGCACCGACCGCTCGACGCCGCGTGCCAGCAGCGAGTACGGCGGCTGCTCGGTCCTGAACCGCAGGTAGCCCCGGTTCATCGCCACGTGGTGCGCCTCGACGATCTCCTCCGCCGGGTAGGTCGAGCACCCGAACGCGCGGATCTTTCCGTCCCTGACCAGGTCCGTCAGCACCGACAGCGTCTCGTCGATGTCGGTGCGGTAGTCCGGCCGGTGCACCTGGTAGAGGTCGATCCAGTCGGTCTGCAACCGCCGCAGGCTGTCCTCGACGGCCTTCAGGACGTACCTGCGCGAGTTGCCGCTGTTGTTGCGGCCCTCCCCCAGCGGGAAGTGCACCTTCGTGGCCAGCACGACGTCGTCGCGCCGGCCCAGCAGGGCCTTCCCGACGATCTCCTCTGAATCCCCTGCCGAGTACATGTCGGCGGTGTCGACGAAGTTGATGCCCGCGTCGAGGGCGCGGTGGATGATCCGCACGCCCTCTTCGTGGTCGTTGTTGGCCACGGATCCGAACATCATGGCGCCGAGGCAGTGGTGGCTGACCTCGATGCCGGTTCCCCCGAGAACGCGATAGCGCATGTTCATGGCGAGAACCTACGAACTAGAGCCGTCTCTAGGTCAAGAAGCACGTTGTTACTCTCGGGATCATGACCTCCGAGAGCGATCGACAGGCGTTCAAGCCCCTGCCCGGTCGCACGACCCCCAGTTCGACCGCCTGCGAAGCCGTGCTGCGAGACCTGTTGCCGCTGGTAGGGGCCGAGATTCCGGCCGCGGACCAGCCCGACGTCAAGCCCTCGTGGCGCCACCGGGCCCGGCGTGCCGTCGGCAAGGCGGTGGCGGCGTCCGAGGCGGCTCCCGAGGAGTGGTTCGAACCGCTGATGCGGGCCGCCGTCCTCGAACCGGACTCCGGCTTCAGCCGGGAGCTCGTGAAGCCCGCCATCACGGCGTTCGGCAGGCGCCGAGTCCAGCTCGCACTCCTCGACTACCTCGACACGGGCACCGCGGCCGACGTCGCGGGCGCCGCACGCGCCTGGCACGGGACCGAGGTCCAGATCGCGTACGAGCCGGGTTCCAGGACGCCCACGCCGGAGAGCCTGGCCGAATGGGAGGAGGGAAGCGATCTGCGTGAGCGCTACCAGCACCTGCGCGACCGGGCCGAGGTCCGTTCGGCCGGGTAGCCCGGCACCTATGCTCGGACCATGGGGCTGAGCATCGGACAGGTGGCGGAACGCACCGGACTGAGCGTGCACGCGCTGCGGTTCTACGAGAAGGAAGGCATCCTCGCGCACCAGGTCCACAGAGGACCGGGTGGCCGCCGGGTGTACACGCAGCAGGACATCGACTGGCTGAAGATGTGCATCATGCTGCGCATGTCGGGGATGCCGGTGCCGGAGATCCGCCGCTACACCGACCTGGTCCGGCAGGGCGACGGCAACGAGCTGCAGCGCCTGGACATCCTGAAGGAGCACCAGGAACGCGTGGCCCAGCAGATGGTGCAGCTGCAGGAGTGCATGGACCTGATCACGCACAAGGTGGGCATCTACCAGGACTACGTCAATTCGATCGCCGCCAGGGCGGTCGCCCAATAGTCTCGGCCCCATGCCTGTCGTGCTCTCGCTGAACGTCGCCCAGAAGACGGCCCCGGCCGACTACGCCCGCGTCGGTGCCACCGGCATCGACAAGCGCCCGGTGGACGGTCCGCTGCGGATCAGCCCGCCCGGCGCCAAGGGCTCGGCGGGCAGCGGCGTCGCGGGTGACTCGATCGCCGACTGGAGCGCGCACGGCGGCGAGTACCAGGCCGTGTACGGCTATGCCCGCGAGGACCTCGACTGGTGGCAGTCGGAGCTGGGCGCCGAGTTCCACGCCGGCCAGTTCGGCGAGAACCTGACCACGCAGGGCATCGACCACACGACCGCGCTGGTCGGCGAGCACTGGCGGATCGGCACGGCACTGCTGGAGGTCACCGGCCCGCGCATCCCGTGCCGCACGTTCGCCGAGTTCCTCGGCCGGCGCGGCTGGGTCAAGCGGTTCACACAGGTCGCCCGGCCCGGCGCCTACTTCCGCGTGCTGGAGGAGGGCCTGGTCGGGCCGGGCGACGAGATCACCGTCGTGCACCGGCCCGACCACGACGTGACGGTCGAGCTGTTCTTCCGCGCCGTGACCACGGAGGCCGCGTTGCTGCCCCGGTTGCTCGCGGCCGGCGACTCGGTGCCGCCGGAGGTCGTCGAGCTGGTGCACAAGCGTTCGGTGGTCGAGCTCGAGTCCTAGTTGGGCGGGAAGTTCCTGACCCAGCGCTTCTGCCACGGCGTTTCGACGGCACGGCGGTGGTAGTTCGCGCGCGTCCACGCCACGGCCTCGGCCGCCGGGACGCCCGCCAGCACGGCCAGGCACGAGATCACCGTGCCGGTCCGGCCGATGCCACCGCTGCACGCCACCTCGACCAGTTCGCCGGAGAGCGCCCGTGCGTGCAGCGAGCGGATCACCCTGATGGCGGCGTCGTGGTCACGCGGAAGGCGGAAGTCCGGCCAGTCGATCCAGTCGTGCGGCCACGGCACGTCGACCGGCTTCGGTTGCAGGTACACGCCGTACCCCGGGTGCGGCTCCACGATCTTTCCGTCGCGCAGGCCACGCCCTCTGATCACGGCGCCGTCGGGTAGCTCAATCGTCTTCAAGAAACGTTCCCCCATGAGTACCAAGCGGATGCTAGGCGAACGACAGTACTACCAGTGGCGGAATCCCTTCTGCCGCAACGCCTCCCCACGCCTGGTTGCGCGGACGGCTCATCGCCAGCTGGTCGGCCACGGCCAGCACCACGCTGCCGCCGACCATGAACCACGACACGTAGAAGATCAGCGTGCGGCCGACCAGCTCGTGCCCGCTGTGCAGCGCGATCAGCCCCGCGATCACCCCGCACGCCAGGAACAGGTTGTAGAACCCGACCCCGAACGCCCACAGCCGGATCGCCGGCACGTCCTGCGCGGGCTGCCCGAACATCGACCGGTGCACGCGCCCGATCAGGAACGCCTCGCAGACCCACACCACCAGGTGGATCAGGGCCGCGACCGCCGCGGCGACCTGGGCGACGACGCTCACCGCGTCACCCCGTGCCGAGCCAACGCCTCCATGCCGTTCGAGGACAGGTCGAGGAAGAACGCACCCATCACGTCCCCGACGGCGAACGCCAGGAACTGCACTGACGGCGTGTGCACCGTGAACGTGTGGGACGCGTTGGGCGGAATGGTGATGGCATCGCCCGGTGAGAGGTCGTGGAGCTCGCCGTCGAGAAACACTGCCATGCGTCCGTGCAGCACGTAGTACGCCTTCGGCCACGGCGTGCGGTGCGGCGGCGCGGCTTCCCCACGCGGTGCGTCCACCTCGAACAACTCGTAGGTGCCGCCGGTGTGCTTCGCCGATATCCGGACGGTGATGGTCGCGTCGGGCACGGTGAGTACCTCGCCCTCGCCTGCGGTGGTCAGCATGCGCTGCACCCTCCGCGCCGGGATCGAGCCGTTGTATCCCGGAAAACTGGGATCCCGGACGGTCTGGAGCGCGCGCATACTGCGAACCATGTGGGAGGGTCGGGCGCGGGGCGTGCGACGCGACGTCACGGCACTGGCGGGCGCGGGGCTCGACGTCGCGCAACTGCACGCGGCGGCGATCGCCCTGGTGGACCGCGTGGTTCCGTGCGAGCTCGCCTGCTGGGCGTCGATGGACCCGGACTCCGGCGTGTTCAGCACCATGACCAGCGGCGTCAACCGCATCCCGCAGCAGTACGAGCCGGTGCTCGCGACCTGCGAGTACACGCCCGGTGAACCGCACACGTTCGCGTCGCTGGCGCAGCGCGGTGACACGGTGGCGAGGCTGGAGGACAAGCGGTCCACGCGGCTCAACGAGGTCTGGCGGCCGCTGGGTCTCAGTCACGAGCTGCGGTCGTTGTTCCGGGCCGACGACACCTGCTGGGGCGGGGCGGGAATGGTGCGCACGGCCGAGTTCAGCGAGCGCGAGCTGGAGTTCATGGCCTCGGTGGCACCCGCTCTCGGCGCCGCCACCCGCGTCGCGGCACGCACCTCGGCCCGCGGGATCGGCGCGCCCGCCATCGTCGTGGTCACCGGGGACGGCACGATCCGGGCCTCGACCGCGTCCACCGCGCAGTGGCGGGACGAGCTGGAGGACGTCGCGCCGGGCAGGTTCGCGGTGATGTTGCGGGCCGCGGCGGCGGGAGCGCGGTCCGGGGCGTTCAAGGCGAGGGTCCGCGACGCCCGCGGCGGCTGGATCCTGCTCGAAGCCAGCGAGCTCGTGAGCGACGACGAGTTCGCGGCGGCGGTGACGATCAGCCGGGCGTCCGGCGCGGACCTGCTGGGGTTGCTGATCAAGGCGCACGGCGTGACCAGCCGTGAAGAGGACGTCTGCCACGAGGTGCTCGCCGGGCAGCCGACGTCGGCGATCGCGGCACGGCTGGCCATCTCGCCCTACACCGTGCAGGACCACCTCAAGTCGCTGTTCGCCAAGTTCGGTGTGCGCAGCCGCGCGGAGCTGGTGGCGATGCTGTCCTGAGACCGAACACAGGACTCTCGGAGGATCCGCCCGGCAGGTCGTTCTGCCAGCATGGCCGCCATGTACTCCGACCGCGCCCTCGTCATCGGCGCCGGCTTCGCGGGACTGCTGGCGGCGAGGGTGTTGTCCGAGTCGTACGGCGAGGTCGTGCTGGTCGAACGGGACAGGATCACCCCCGACGCGGGGTACCGCGCGGGCACCCCGCAGGCCAGCCACCCGCACGCGCTGCTGGCGCGCGGGGCGGACGCGCTGGAAACGCTCTTCCCGAGGCTCGGCGCGGAGCTGGAGGACGCGGGCGCGGTCCGCGCGGACCTCGGCAGCGACTTCCTGATCCGCACCCCGTCCGGCTGGGCACCGCGCGACTACCTGGGCCTCAGCGTCCTCTCGATGACGCGGGTGCTGATCGAACGGACCATCCGCCGCCGGGTGCTGAGCCTCCCGAACGTGTCCCTTGTGGACGGTGTGACGATCGACGGCCTGCTGCACGACCGGGGCACCGTCACCGGGGTGCACGGCCGGCGCGGCGACAGGCCGTTCACCGACTACGCCGATCTCGTGGTCGAAGCCTCCGGGCGCGACGGCAAGCTCGTGTCGTGGCTCGCGGAACTCGGCGTGCACTGCCCGGCACCGATGATCGTCAACGGCCACGTCAGCTTCACCTCGCGTCTCTACGAGGTGAACCGCGACCTGAAGCTCGACTGGAAGACCGCTTTCGAGGTCACCCACGCCCCCGGCGCGAGACGTGGCGGCTCGGTGTCCACAGTGGACGGCGATCAGTGGTTCGTGACGCTTTTCGGTGCGGACGGCGACTCCGCACCGACCGACGAGGACGGTTTCCTCGACTACGCCGCGACCCTGCACTGCCAGGACATCGCCGAGATCATCAAGACGGCCACCCCGGCCTCGAAGATCTACCAGGCGGGCAACCTGCGCAGCCGGTGGAACCGCTTTCACCAGGTCCCGGACTGGCCGCGCGGCCTGCTCGCGCTCGGCGACTCCGTGGTCTCGCTCAACCCCATGCACGGCCACGGCCTGACACTCGCAGCCTTGTACTGCCTGGATCTGCGCACACTGCTGCAGGAACACGACCTCGCCCACGAACCGCTCGTCTTCCAGCGCGCGGTCGCCAGGACCGCCAAGATCCCGTGGAGGTCCGCGACGACCGCCGATCTCCGCTGGAGCGCCAGGAAACTCCCGCGGAGCACCCGGCTGCTGCGCTGGTACACCGATCGCGCGTTCGAGGCCGCTCCGGGAAACCGGCAGGTCTACCGCGCGTTCATCCGCGTCTCGCACCTGGTCGGCCACCCGGCCGCGCTGTTCCGACCGGCCGTGCTCTTCCGGGTACTGCTGGGAAGGGCGTTCAGCGGACGGCGCCCTCGGGCCACAGAACCGTGACCGGCACGCCCCGCGACCGCGCGTAGGCCACCACGTCGGCCGTTCCGCCGGGTCCACGTCCTGGGAGCCCGTCCCACACCGCGAGCAGCGAGTCGGACTCGTCGACCATCCGCTTGCCCGCCTCCATGTAGGCGTGCGGATCCGGCGTGACGTACTCCAGTTGCACGACCTTGGCCGCCCGCGCGAGCAACGCGTCGTAGACGGGCCGGTAGTCCTCGGGCAACGTCTCGCGGTACTTCGAGGCCGGCAGCACGGCGACAAGCGCGCCGCCCACGTCCAGCACGGCCTGCGCGAACACCGCGTCCGCACCGTCCGCGAGGCACGACACCCCGGCCACGTCGCCGTGCTCCGCCACCGAGGCGCGGATCATCTCGTCGATCCGCGCCTCCAGTTCGGCGGAGAGTCCGCGATGTCCTGTGATGGCGAGGCGCGTCGTCATTTCAGCAGGATATGCGGCGGTCGAGGGCGTTCAGTCGCGGCGGTTCTGCTCCGCGATGGCCAGGTAGTGCGTGTTCGTCATGATCCCGAGGATGTTGCCGAACGGGTCGACGACCGACGCCGTCACGAAGCCCGGACCGCGCACCTGGGGTTCGTCGTGAACCTTGGCGCCCAGCTCCTGCAACCTCGCGAACGTCGCGTCCAGGTCGTCGACCGCCCAGTAGAGGATCTGCCCCGCCGGTCCGTCGGACGGCGTCACCTCGAACCGGCGGTTCACGAGTCCGAGTTCGGCCTGGTAGTCGCCGATGCGGAACTCGACGTACGCGAGCACGCCGTCCGGGGTGCTCCGCTCGAAGTAGGCGTCGACCCCGAGGAACCGCGCGTACCAGTCACGGGCCTCGGTCAGGTCGTCGGCGTAGTAGGACACGGTCGACATTCCTCGCAACACAACTGCCTCCAGTGGAACTTCGCTTCGGTCTGTGTAGTGACAAGCCTCCGCCGTAAAGTGCTCATCGAGTGAGCACTTTCAGCGGGAATCTGGAGACATGCGCGCAGACCGTCTAGTCGCCACGTTGTTGCTGATGCAGGCTCGCGGCCGGGTGACCGCCGCCGAACTGGCCGCGGAGCTCGAAGTCTCGAACGCCACCGCCCGGCGCGACCTCGAGGCCCTGTCCGCGGCGGGGGTACCCGTGTACCCCCAACCGGGCAGAGGTGGGGGCTGGTCGCTGATCGGCGGCGCCCGCACCGACCTGAGCGGCCTGACCTCGGCGGAGGCCCAAGCGCTGTTCCTGGTCGCCGGACCGGCCGCGTCCGTCGCCCCGCAGATCAAGTCGGCGTTGCGGAAGCTGGTCCGCGCGCTGCCGCAGACCTTCCGGGCCGAGGCGGAGGCCGCCGCCGAGTCGACGATCGTCGACACCGCCGGATGGGGCGAGGACGTCAAGGACAGGCCGGGCCTGGTCACCGCGCTGCAGCAGGCCGTCGTCAAGCAGATGCGGGTGCGGCTGAGCTACCGGAAACGCGGTGAGGCACCGAAAGAACGCCTGGTCGACCCGTGGGGACTCGTCGACAAGGACGGCACCTGGTACTTCATCGCCGGCACCGACGAGGGCCGCCGCACGTTCCGGCTCGACCGCATCACCGGTCTGATCCCCACCGGCGTCCCGTCCTCCCGGCCCGCCGGCTTCGAGCTGGCCGGCGCCTGGGGCGAGGTCGTCACGGCCATGGAGGAGCGGCGTTCCGAGACGTCGGCGTCCGTGCTCGTGCCCACCCGGTTCCTGAAGGTCTTCCAGCACCAGCACGGTCGCCACTGCACGGTCGTCGAGGACCGGGGCGAGTTCACGATGGTCGAACTGACGGCGCCACGGCCGCTCGACATCGCCCGCAACGTCGCCGGGTGGGGCGGCCTGATCACCGTCGAGTCGCCCGAGGTCGAGGAGCACCTGGCCCGCATCGGCGCGGAGCTGGTCAGCCGATACCGGCGTGCTGCTCCAGCCGGGCCAGCCGGGCCATGATCATCTCCAGGATCTTCGCCGCGTCCGGGTTGGCCTGCTGCTGCTTCTTGAGGTGGACGATGCCCGCGAGTGCCGTCTGGACCGCGCGGCGCGCGCCCTTGATCTCGATGCCCAGCTCGCGCAACTCCTCGCCACCCGCGCCGTTCGGTTCGGCGACGATGCCGAGCAACAGGTGCTCGCAGCCCACGTAGTTGTGACCCAGGGCGATGGACTCGACGACCGCGAGCTCCAGCGCGGCCGCACCGTCGTCGGCGAACCCGGGTTTCTCGCCCGTGGCCGCGGGGGTGGCGGAGGGCAGGCCCTTCGGTTCGACGTCGAGCGCTCGAAGGACGTCCATCGCCAGGTTCTCGCCCTCCCCGATGATGCCGGCCAGCAGATGCGAGGTGCCGAGTTTGGTGCCCTGGGAGACCTCGGCGGCGATCTGGACGGCCTTCCACGCGCGGTCGGTGAACTGCGGGGGTTTGTCCCCTTGGAGACTCCTGATGTCGAGCGCCCGGATCGCGGCGATCCGTTTGACCGAGCCTTCGAGCGCCCGCTGACAGATCGCCGAGACGGGAATGTTCATGTCCTTCACGGAGTCGGCGAGCTCGTCGGGCAGGTACACGTTGATTTTCGGCATAACCCCATATCTACCCCCAGATGGGGTTACAGTCAACCACGAACGCGGCAACCGTCACACTTGTGAGTGATCAGAGGGGACGGGAGCACCCGCGTGGAGGACAGCAGCAGGCTCATCGGAAGCCGCTACCAGTTGAAGCAGAAGGTCGGCCAGGGCGCGATGGGAGTCGTCTGGCAGGCCTACGACGAGCAGCTTCAGCGCGTGGTCGCGGCCAAGGAACTGCTCGCGCTGGACGGCCTCGACGAAGCCAGGGTGGCCCGCGCGAAGGCCAGGGCCATGCGCGAGGCCCGCCTCGCCGCGCGCCTGGAGCATCCGAACGCCATCCGCGTCTACGACGTGGTGGAGGAGGACGGCCGGCCGTGGCTGATCATGGAGTACCTCCCCTCCCGCAGCCTCGCGGCCGTGATCACCGAGCAGGGCACGCTGCCACCCCGTGAGGTGGCCCGCATCGGGTGCTACACCGCCGCCGCACTGGCCGCCGCGCACCGCCACGGCATCCAGCACCGCGACGTGAAGCCCGGCAACGTCCTGATCGGCGACCAGGAAGTCAAGATCACCGACTTCGGCATCTCCCGGGCCACCGACGACGACGGCACCGCCACCGCGACCGGCACCGTCGGCACCCCCGCGTTCTTCTCCCCCGAGGTCGCCCGCGGCGAGGACGCCGGTCTCCCCTCCGACGTCTTCTCGCTCGGCGCCACGCTCTACAACGCCGTCGAGGGCGGCCCGCCGTTCGGCACGGCGGACAACAACCTCGTGATGCTGCACCGCGTCGCCGGCGGTTCGATCATGCCGCCCGCCAACGCGGGCCCCCTGCTGTCCCCCGTGCTGTTCCGGCTGCTCGCGAACGACCCCGAGCGCCGTCCGAGCATGCAGGAGGCCGTTCACCTGCTGGCCGCCGTCGTGA
The DNA here is from genome assembly GCF_044765805.1 of Lentzea sp. NPDC102401. NCBI lineage: Bacteria > Bacillati > Actinomycetota > Actinomycetes > Pseudonocardiales > Pseudonocardiaceae > Lentzea > Lentzea sp. NPDC102401. The sequence continues at coordinate 529,704 of NZ_JBIWKS010000005.1, forward strand.
ACGAGACGCCGCAGGCCTCCCAGGCGACCGTGGTCATCCCGGCGACGGTCAAGCTCCCGGCCGAGGCACAGCCGGAGGAGAAGGCGAAGCAGGAGGCCGCGGCCGCCGCGGCGGGCCTGGTCGCGGGCGCGGCGGCCGTGGAGGCGGCCGGTCTGACCGCCCCGCCCAAGGCAGAGCCCGAGCCGGCACCGGAACCGACACCCGAGCCCGAGGCGGCGCCGGAACCCGAGGCGACGGCACCGGTCGCCGAGGTGAAGGCGGAGGCACCTGCTCCCGCCGAGGAGAAGGCGCCGGAGGCAGCCCCGATCGTGACCCCGCCGCCGGTCCGCGAGACCGCGGCGCAGCCGCCCACGCCGGTGCTCCCCGTCAGCCCTCCACCCGCGCCCCCGGCGGAACCCGACGAGAACCGCCGCAAGTTCCCGCTGGTCCCCATCGCGATCGTCCTTCTCGTGCTGGCCGTGGGCGTGGGCTCGTTCCTGTTGTGGCCCAAGGGCAACCAGAACAACGCCAAGTCGCCGACCGGCAACGAGACCGGCGGCCAGACCAGCGCCCAGTCGAACCAGCCGACGACGAGCCAGAGCCAGCCGCAGCAACCGACGGACAGCCAGACCCCGCCACCGGCGAACTCCCAGACGAACCCTCCGGCCGGCACGCCGAGCCAGGGCCAGCCGGAGGCACCCGCCGGACCCAAGAACGCCCAGGAGGCGATCACCGCCTACTACGCGCTGATCCCCGGCGACCTGCAGACCGGCTGGTCCCTGCTCACCGACAGCTTCAAGGCCGGGCGAAACCTGAACTACGACGGCTACCAGTCGTTCTGGCGCAACTACACCTCGGTGCAGCTGTCGAACTTCGTGCCGCGGGGCGACAACTCCGTGACCGTGACGTTGCAGTACATGCAGGGTGGGAACGTCGCCATGACCGAGACGCCGACGTTCACGTTCGTGCAGCAGAACGGCAAGTGGCTGATCAACAGCCAGGGATGATGGCGGCATGACTCGACGCGCACTCGTCACCGGAGCCTCTCGCGGCATCGGCGCCGCCATCGCCCACGCCCTCGCGGCGGGCGGCCACCAGGTCGCCGTCCACTACCGCTCCGGCGCGGACGAGGCCCAGACCGTGGCGGCGAGCCTGCCCGGCGACGGTCACGTGACCGTCCAGGGCGACCTCGGCGCGAACCAGGCCGAACAGGTCGTCCGCGAGACCGCCGAGAAGCTCGGCGGTCTCGACGTCCTGGTCAACAACGCGGGGATCTACTTCCACCACCCCATCTCCACCACGACCTTCGAGGAGTGGCAGGACGCCTGGCGCCGCACGATCGAGCTCAACCTGTACGGCCCCGCCGACCTCGCCTGGCACGCGGTCCGGCACATGACCGAGGGCGGCCGCATCATCAACGTCGGTTCGCGGGGTGCCTACCGGGGTGAGCCCGACGCCCCCGCGTACGGCGCGGCGAAGGCCGGTCTGCACGCGATGACCCAGTCGCTCGCCCAGTCCCTGGCGCCGCGCGGCATCGCGGTCGCGGGCGTCGCGCCGGGGTTCGTGCGGACCGACATGGTCACCGACCTCCTCGCCAGTTCCGAGGGTGAGCGGATCCGGGCGCAGAGCCCGTTCGGGCGCGTGGCCGAACCCGACGAGGTCGCCGCCGCGGTCGCGTGGCTGGCCACGGAGAACGCGCTGTGGGCGAGCGGCACGATCATCGACGTGAACGGCGCCTCACACCTCCGATGACTCACCGAAACCGACCGGAACCAGTTCCGGTCGCGAGTTGATCTTCCGGCAACCGGTCTAGACCACTAACGTCGCGGTGGGCGCTCGACGAAGTGGAAGGCCTCCCCTGCAATGCGTTCATTCCGTTCACGCCTCGGTGCCGCCGGCCTCGCGCTGGCCGCCGCCGCGGCGACAATGACAGTCATGGCGCCTGCCGCGCAGGCCGCCTACCCCGCCGGTTTCAAGAGTGTCGGCTACATGCCGTCCTGGGCCGGCAGTGTCAGCTCGATCCAGTACACCAAGCTCACGCACATCAACTACTCGTTCGTGCTGCCGAACTCCAACGGCACCCTCCAGGGCGTGCCGGACCCCGGCAAGCTGCAGCAACTGGTGAGCCTCGGCCACCAGAACGGCGTGAAGGTCTCGATCGCGGTCGGTGGCTGGAACGACGGCAACGACGACAACTTCGAGATCCTGGCGGCCAGCGCGAACGGTCGCACGACGTTCGTCAACGCACTGATCAACCTGGTCAGCCAGTACAACCTCGACGGTGTCGACATCGACTGGGAGTACCCGGATCCGGGCGCGGAGGGCGACAACTACACCCTGCTGATGCGTCAGCTCGGCGACCAGTTGCACAGCCGCGGCAAGCTGCTCACGGCCGCGGTCGTGAGTGAGGGCGGCACGGCGAACGGCGTGCAGCCCGCGGTGTTCGGCATCGTCGACTGGCTCAACATCATGGCCTACGACGGTGGCAGCCCGCACGCGAACTACGACTGGTCGATCGCTTCCGTCAACTTCTGGAAGAACCGCGGACTGCCTGCGAGCAAGGCCGTTCTCGGTGTGCCGTTCTACAGCCGGCCGACCTACATCTCCTACCGCGACCTCGTCGCGCAGGACCCGGCCAACGCCAACCGCGACAGCTACAACGGCAACCAGTACAACGGTCTGCCGACGATCCGTCGCAAGACGACGTGGGCGCTGTCGAACGCGGGCGGCATCATGAACTGGGAGCTCTCCCAGGACACGACGGGCAGCACCAGCCTGCTCAACGCCATCTGGGAGACCTCCGGCAACGGCAACCCCCAGCCTCCCACCGGCGGCACCATCACCGGTTTCGGCGGCAAGTGCGTCGACGTGGCCGCGGCGAACTCGGCCAACGGCACCGCGGTTCAGCTCTACACGTGCAACGGCACCAACGCCCAGCAGTGGACTCGCAACGGAAGCACGTTGCGCGCCTTGGGCAAGTGCCTCGACGCGTCGGGCACCGCCAACGGCGCGGTGACCCAGCTGTGGGACTGCACGGGTTCCGGCAACCAGCAGTGGACCTCCGAGTCCAACGGCCAGTTGCGCAACACGGCGTCAGGAAGGTGTCTCGACGCCACCGGCAACAGCTCCGCCGACGGCACCAGGCTTCAGCTCTGGGACTGCGCGGCCACCGCCAACCAGCGGTGGACCATCAACGCCTGAGGCTCCTGACTTCAGGAACTTCAACCCGATGACGCAGGCGATGATCCCGGTGAGGAACACGATCTTCCACACGGAGAGCGTTTCCTCGCCGGTGATCATCGCCCACGTCACGGTCAGCGCCGCACCGATGCCGACCCACACGGCGTAGGCGGTCCCGACCGGAATCCGCTTCATGCCGAAGGCAAGCCCGACCATGCTCAGCGTCGCGGCGACCAGGAAGAGCACGTAGGCCCCCTGGGACAACGCCGTCGCCCACACCGCTTCGAGCACGGCGCTTCCCAGCAACACGGCCCAGTACATCAGCTCACCACCTTCAGGCCCGCGACGCAGCCGATCAGCGCGACGAGCAACAACGCCCTGGCCACCCCGAGCTTCTCCTCACCGCGCAGCACCGCGACGAGCACCGTGAGCACGGCCCCCACGCCGACCCACACCGCGTACGCCGTGCCGACCGGAATCCCCCGCATCGCCCACGCGAGCCCGACGACGCTCAGCGTCATCGACACGGCGAACACCACCACCGGCCACGGCCGGAGGAAACCCTTCGACGCCGAGAGCGCCGTGGCCCACACGGCCTCCAGCACCCCCGACGCGATCAGCACCACCCAGTACATTAGTACGACCGTACCAGAAAAGCCCCCGGGTCGGGCGTCTACGATCTCGAGATGTGGCTCCCAGCCTGGAAAACCTGCTGGTCGTAGGCGTCGCGTCGAGCGCTCTGTTCGACCTGACCGCGTCCGACGCCGTCTTCTCGTCCGAGGGCGAACAGGCCTACCGCGCCTACCAGGAAGCCCACCTCGCCGAACCGTTCGCGGCGGGCGTCGCGTTCCCGTTCATCCGCCGCCTGCTGCGACTCAACGCGCTGGCACCGCTGGTCGAGGTGATCGTGCTGTCGCGCAACTCCCCCGACACGGGCCTGCGCATCCTTCGCTCCGCCGCACACCACGGCCTCACGATCACCCGCGCGATCTTCACCGAGGGCCGGGCACCGCACGAGTTCATGCCGGCGCTGAACATGTCGTTGTTCTTGTCCGCCAACGAATCCGACGTCCGCAAGGCGACCCTCGCCGGCATGCCCGCGGGCCAGGTGCTCAAGTCGTCGTTCCAGGACGACGACGATCCGGCGCTGCGCATCGCGTTCGACTTCGACGGCGTCCTGGCCGACGACGCGTCCGAGCGGATCTACCAGAGCGGCGGACTCGACCAGTTCCAGCAGCACGAGGCCACGAACGTCGTCACACCACTGGATCCCGGGCCGCTGAGGAACTTCCTCGCGGGCGTGAACCGCATCCAGCGCCAGGCCGAGGACCGCGTCCGGGTGTCCGTCGTGACCGCCCGCTCCGCTCCGGCTCACGAGCGCGCGATCAACAGCCTCAAGGCGTGGGGCCTCACGGTGAACGACGCGTTCTTCCTGGGAGGGTTGAAGAAGGCGCCGATCCTGGACGTGCTCAAGCCGCACATCTTCTTCGACGACCAGCGCGGGCACCTGATCCAGACCGTGCCGTGCGTGCACGTCCCGTTCGGCGTGACGAACGAGTGATCAGCCGAGCTGCCTGGCCGTGTCGGTGTGGAAGGCCATGAGCTCAGGCATCGGCACGGGCCTGCGGCTGGTTCCCGCGATGTCCGACGCTCCCTCGGCCGACCACAGCGGCGGGTACATCACGATCCCCTCCCGAAGGCCGAGCGCCGCCACCTCCGTCTGCCAGGACGGCCAGAACACGGTCGAGTAGTACTCCGCCGGCCCGCCGCCCAGCATCCACATCAGCCAGTGGCTGTAACCGCCGTCGAAGGTCTCCCACTCCAGCGTGTCCGGCGCGAAGTAGACGATCTGGCCCGGATCCCCCGGCCGGCCGAACCGCGCGGGATCCATGCCGTTCAACGCGAACTCGCCACCCAGCACGTCGTGCGCGACGACCAGCCCTGCCGGTGGCGCCCAGGAGGGATCGGCCTCGGCGGGAAACCCGTTCACCTCGGCCAGACCCGCCATCGAGTCACCGGACCCGCCGTACACCCGCAGCCAGCCGTGGTGCAGCACCATCCCGCCACTGTTGAGCACGACCGCACCCAGCAACGACCGCGCGGTCACCTGCAGCTGCGACAAAGTCGCCCGGCACGCCCCCGGATCGGGCGGCAACACGACACATTCGGTCGGACCGGCGGCGACGGCCTCGAGCACGGCCGGCCACCCCGGATCATCCACATCGGTCAGTTCGGCGATGTCCCGCACGTTCTCCCCAAGGAAAAAGCCCGGCCACCCCGCACGGGATGACCGGGCCTGATCCTAGAGGCTACTTCGCGAGACCGTCCTCGATCGCCTTGATGATCGCCGGCCGCAGCTGCGCGGCCGAGATGATCGCGTCGACCGCCCCGACCTCGACCGCGCGCTGCACGCTGTGCACCCGGTCGAACTCGGCGGCCATCTCGTTCAGCTTCTCGGTCCGCACGCTCTGACGCGTCGTCACCAGCTCGCCGGTCAACGCCGCCCGTTCGGCGCCGGAGGCCTCGGCCACCGCGGACTCCAGCTTCTTCACGCGCGGGTCGTTGGCCGTGCGGCCGTCGACCTCGCGGGCGAACACCACGGCCGCGGCGGGCGCGCCGCCGATGACCGAGGCGAAGGAGCCCTCGACGGCGAGCACCGTCATGGACGGGTTCAGGGCCTTGGAGAAGACCACGAACGCGCCGCCGTGGTAGCGCGAGATCACCGTGAAGACGATCGGGCCGCGGAAGTTGACGATCGCGCGGCCGATCTCGGCGCCGTACTCCAGCTGCAGTTCCCGCATCGACTCCGGCGAGCCGTCGAAGCCGGACAGGTTCGCCAGCACGACCAGCGGGCGGTTGCCCGAGGCCGCGTTGATCGCGCGGGCCGCCTTCTTCGACGACTTCGGGAACAACGTGCCGGCCGTGTAGGTGTCCGGGCCGTCGGTGGGCGGGAAGCCGGTGCGCGACACTCCGCGCGACTCGACGCCCAGCAGCGTCACCGGGATGCCGCCGAGGTGCACGTCCTGGACGACGGCGGTGTCGGCGTCGGCCATGCCGGCCCAGCGCTCCAGCACGTCGTGGTCCTGGTCGCTGAGAGCACGCATGACGGTGCGGATGTCGAACGGCTTCTTGCGGTCCGGGTTCGACTCGATCGAGAAGATCTCGCCGACCGTGTTGAACGGGCTGTCCCCCACCACGTGCGGGTAGGAGGAGACGTCCCGGCCGACAGGGTCCGAAGTGGACACTCGGCGCGGCCCGGCCTCGCCCGGCGCGATGTAGCTGTGCTCGTAGTGGCCCAGCAGGACGTCGAACGCCGCCCGCAGGTTCGGGGCCCAGTACTGCGCCTGGCCGTTCGGGCCCATGACGCGGTCGTAGCCGCCGATGCCGTAGTTGTCCTCCGCCGAGACGCCACCGGAGAAGTCGAGCGCCTGCTTGCCGGTCAGCACCATCGCCGAGTCCGGGGTCATGACCAGGATGCCCTTGGTGTGCATGAGCATCGTGGCCTCGGCGTTCCAGTACGGCTGCGCGCCGACGTTGATGCCGTTGACGACGACGTTGATCTCGCCACCGTCCTGCGTGAACTCGACGATCCGCTTCAGCGCCGCGGCCACCCAGTCCATGTTCTCGACACCGGAGTTCATCGAGATCTTCGCGCCGGACGAGAGCGAGAACCACTCCAGCGGAACGGAGAGCTCCTCGGCCAGGTCGATGGCGTGGATCACCCGCGAGCACTCGGGCTCGGCCAGCGCGCCCAGCGACTTGGTCGGGTCGCCCAGCAGCACGACGCGCTTCATGCCCTCGGGGTACGCCGGGGTCGGCGTGGTCACCACACCGACGACGATGCCGGCCTTGTTGCCGCCGCGCGGACGGTCGACGGGCACCAGCGCGCCCTCGACCAGGTCGTGCTCCACGAAGGACCCACCGTCGCCGACGAGCATGTCGACCAGTTCGTACGGGTAGATCGTGCCGCGCGACTGGGCGCGCAGGACGTTCTGGCGGTAGTCGTCGAGCGGCTGGATCGGGGCGGTCGGCGGCTGCACGAACGAGAACCGCACGCCGGAACCGGCGTCGTTCGCGATCCGCACGCCGATGTCGGTGATGTCACCGGACACGGGATCCCTGCGGCGCGCCAGGAACAGGACCTCTTCCAGGTCCAGGCCCGCGGTCGTCGGCAGCACGCGTTGACCGATCGCGTCCAGGTCCTTCGACCCGAGCTCGGTGGGCGGCCACGCGTAGAGCACCACGCGGTTGGTGGCCAGGCGGGTGCGGCCACCGGACTGCGCGCGAGCCCTGCGGATGCCGTCCAGGCACGTGGCGAGCACGTCCTCGGCGGCGGGCAGGGCCACGATCCGGCCCTCGTCGTCGCGCAACGGCGTCAGGTCGCGGACCTGACCCAGCGCCACGAGCCGCTCGTCGGACTTGTTCGCCTTGGCCACGGCACGGAACAGGTACACGTCCTCGTCCACGGAGGACAGACGCGTGAGGTCGAACTCGCGCAGTCGTTCGAGCTGCATGCGTTCGGCGATGCGCGGGTGCAGCCCGCGCACCAGCCTCTCCTCCGCGAACCCGTTGGACGACGGGCGGAACGTGAAGTGGTGGTGCATCGACTCGCCGCGACGGCCCGCGACCGTGGTGGTGATGCGGGTGATCGTCGGCGGCAGCTGGTGCGCGGCCAGTGCGGCGCCCAGACCGGCGGCCATCTCGTCCTGGTCGGACGGGCCGTCGGCCCAGTTGACGTAGAGGTCCGCGACGACCGCGCTGCCGGTGCCGTGCTTGACGACATCACCGACGGCGTCGGTCAGCGACGGGAACTCCACCGCGGTCGAGATGAGCCGGGTCTGCTCCGGCTCGTTCTCCGCGATGAAGAACGCCCCGTTCACACGCGGGTTCTCCAGCGCCTTCTTCGTGTAGTAGCGGCGGGCCAGCACCTCCAGCAACGGGGTGTTGTCCGCGCCGGGCTTGCCGATGCGCTGGCCGAGCAGGCGCACCAGCGGTTCGGCCGACGCCACCATCGCCGCGATCCGCTCCTCGCGGTCGGCGGCCTGAGGCTGTGCGTCGAGGTGGATCAGGTGCTTGCGGACCTCGCTGTGCACGCGGGCGCGGTTGCGGCGCACCAGCGGCTGCGCGAACCAGGTGAACACGACGCTGCGGGCCAGGTCGGCCACCGCCGGGTAGCGGACCTGCGTCGCGGCGACGATGTGCTCCAGCACCAGGCCGATCTGGACCTGCTCGGACTCGACCGGCGGCGCCTCCTGCACCCACTGACGCAGCAGGGTCGTCGCGACGGCGGCGTCGAACACGCCCCGGCGCGACGCCACGAAGATCCGGAAGACGGCCTGCTCCAGCTCCGGCGTGCGGTCGAGCTCCGTGATGCCGTAGTGGCTCATCACGTTCTGCAGGCGGGCGCGGAAGCCCTCCGGCAGCGCCGCGCGGTCGGCGTCCAGAGTCTTCAGGTACGTGTGGAGGTGTTCGCGCGGAGAGTGGATGTGGTTCTCCGGCTTGGTCTCCTCACCGGCCGGCCGGTTGCGCGAGAGGTCGCAGAGGTCGGCGAAGATGCCGAGCAGCTGGGCCTCCTGCACGAGCGGCCGCTCCAGCAGGTCGTGCCGCGCGCCCATGTAGTCCGTCAGCACCCGCTCGGTGTCGGCGGCGGTGGTGTCGAAGCCCAGCAGCAGGTTGCGCAGGTCGTCCAGGCCACGGGCGACGAGCTCCTCCGGCCGGACGTCCGTGCGCGGCGCGGGCAGTTCCAGCTCGACCGCGGACTCGGACTTCTGCTCCTCGACGGCGCCGGCCTCGTCCTCGATCTCCTCCAGCTTGAGCAACGCGCCACCGGCGGGCACCTGGGTGCCGACGACGACGTTGAGCTCCTTGAGGCGTGCGCGGAACGGCGCGCGCAGCACCGTCTCCATCTTCATCGCCTCGAGCACGAGGACCGGTGCGCCGGCCTCGACCTCGGCGCCGACCGCGAGCGGCGTGGCGACGACGAGCGCGGGCATCGGCGAGCGCAGGACGCCGCCCTCGTCGCGGGTGACGCGGTGGGTGACCCCGTCGACCTCCACCTGGTGAACCACGCCGTGCGTGCCGGTGACGACGCGGAAGCGCTCGCCGTTGACGGTGATCTGGCCGACGTGGTGGTCGAACCGCTCGACGTCGACGTCCCCGGTCAGCACGGTGTCGGAGTCCGCGGCGGACACGCCGACGCGGTACTTCGCGGCACCGATGCGGGCGACGTTCACGACGTAGGGCTGGCCGCGGAGCACGAACTCCAGCTTGACCGCGCCCTCGTGGTTCGTGCGCGGCTGGCCGCCACGCGAGGACGCCAGCAGCTCGGAGCGGTTGATCTGCTCCTCGTCCTCGTACACCTCGATGCCGGCCGCGGCGAGCGCGATGGCGGAGTGGCGGTGCGAGATCAGACCGCCCTCGGCGCGGACGCGGTCGATCCACGAGGTGTCGGCCGAGCCGTCGATCACGGCGGGCTCGTCCAGCAGGTCGAGCACGAAGCTCTTGTTGGTCGTGCCGCCCTCGATGATGACGGTCGTCTCGGCCATCGCGCGGCGCAGCTTGCCCAGCGCCTCGTCGCGGGTGCGGCCGTACGCGATGATCTTCGCGATCATCGAGTCGAAGTCGGCGGGGATCTGCGAGCCCTCGGCCACGCCGGTGTCGACGCGGATGCCGGGGCCGGCCGGGAGCTCGAGCCGGACGATCGTGCCGGGGCACGGCGCGAAGTCGCGGTCCGGGTCCTCGGCGTTCAGGCGCGCCTCGACGGCGTGGCCGAGCTCGACGGGCTTGTCGCCTTCGAGCTTGCCGCCACCCGCCACGTGCAGCTGCGCCTTGACCAGGTCGAAGCTCGTGGTGATCTCGGTGATCGGGTGCTCGACCTGCAGGCGGGTGTTGACCTCGAGGAACGCGAAGAGCTTCTCACCGGGGTGGTAGAGGAACTCGACGGTGCACGCGCCGCGGTAGCCCACCGCGTTCGCGAGCCGCTCGGCCGAGGACTTCAGCTCGTCGACCTGGTGCGGCTCCAGCACGCACGACGCCGACTCCTCGATGATCTTCTGGTTGCGCCGCTGCACCGAGCAGTCGCGGACGCCGAGCGCCCACGCCGTGCCCTGGCCGTCGGCGATGACCTGCACCTCGACGTGCCGGGCGCCGGTGACCAGGCGCTCCAGGAACATCACGCCGGAGCCGAACGCGCGCGCGGCCTCCAGGCTGGTGCGCTCGAAGTTCTCCTCCATCTCCGCGGGGGAGGTGATCTTGCGGATGCCCCGGCCACCACCACCGGCGGTCGCCTTGAGCATCAACGGGTAGGTGACCTCCTCGGCCACCTTGAGGGCGTGCTCCAGGTCCGTGACGGCACCGCGCGACCAGGGCGCGACGGGGACACCGACCTCCTCGGCGATCAGCTTCGAGCCGATCTTGTCACCGAGCTTGCGCATGGCCTCGGCGGACGGGCCGACGAACGTGACGCCGACCTTCTCGCACAGTTCGGCGAACTCGGGGATCTCGGCGACGAAGCCCCAGCCGACCCACGCGGCGTCGGCCTTCGTCTCGACGAGTGCCCTCTCCAGGACCTCTAGGTCGAGGTACGGACGGTCAGCCGCCAGGCCGAGGTTGTAGGCGAGGTCCGCTTCCCTGACGAAGGGCGCGGACTTGTCGACATCGGTGTACAGGGCGACGGTCTCGATCCGTTCCCCTGACTCGGCGGCGAGCTCACGGACGGCGTGGATCAGCCGCATAGCGGCTTCCCCGCGGTTGACGATCGCTACACGACTGAACAACGACTTGGCTCCTCGCGGACATTACGACCTCAGCGGCAAACGCCGCCCAATCGATGTACACACTCTCGTCTACTACCCGGTAGGAAAACCGCTAGATCGAAGCGAGTTGAGCAGCGTGGTTTGTATGAAACCAACAAGCCACCAGGTCCTCGGCACAGCATCACTTGAGCCCGTGTCCCAACTCACCACCCCGCTCGGCGTTCACCTGGGACCATCCGAGTCCCGCGGCGAACACGAGCGGTAACGCCGTGATCACCAGGGCGGTGCGCACCGACAGCGCGTCGGCCAGGACTCCCCCGGCCAGCGCCCCGACGGGCTGCCCCACCCCGAATGAGGTTGACTCTGCCATCAACTTCTCGGCCCTGAGGGTCGAGCTTGATGCTCGGACCTTCAAGCCAAGTCGCGTTCTCCTTGCGCCACTGGATGTGGCGTGCGGGCCGCATCAACCCGTCGACTGTGCGACGGCGGGTTCGTGTGCGTTGACGTGTACCCACGCCGACCGTGCCCGGTTTCGGACGTTCACGGCGGCGACGACGTCGGCGGGTCCAGCGAGACCGCACCGGCGACAGCGGAAAGTGTCCCTGTCGGGACGGTTGGAACGAGATGTGTACTTGCACCGCGGGCACATCTGCGAGGTGTAGCGCGCGTCCACGACGAGCACGGGCACACCGGCGCGGCGGGCCTTGTAACGGACGTGTGCTTCGAGCTGATGGAACGGCCACGAGCTGTGGGTGGCTCGCTGGTGCCGGGCAACCGTGACCCGGTCGCGGATACCGCTCAAGTCTTCGAGCGCGATCCCGCGACCGGTGCGTTCGGCAACAGCCACCAACTGCTTGGCGACCCTGTGGTTCACGTGCGTCGCGTGCCGCTGCTCGCGACGCGCCCGCTTCTTCAGCCGCCGGGTCGCCGACTTCGTTCGCCTGGCCTGTAGCTCAGCGCGCACGCGGGCGTGCCAGCGCCGGTAGCGGCCCAGCCCGCGGCCCTGGACGTTGTCCGCGTCGCTGGTGGTCGCGAGGTTCACGATGCCCCGGTCCACGCCCAGCCAGTCGACCGGCTCGAACAACGGCTCCTCCGGCACCTCACAGGTCGCGATCAGCAACCACATACCGTCGCGGTGCACCAGATCACTCTCGCCCCTGCGGTACGCACGCAAGGTCTTGAGCTGCTCTGGAGAACCAGCGAACCGCACATCCTTCACCCGGCCCACTGTGGTCCAGATCGACACGGTGCCCGCGTCGTGATTCCACGACAGGCACCGGTCGTCGAACGACTGCGCCGCAGCCGGCCGGAACGCGACCGGCTTCGACCCGGCCTTCACCCGGCGCTTCGAACCAGGCCTGCCCAGATTCCCGGCCCGGACGGTCGCGTGCAGCGCCGCGTAGGCGTCCGCGACCTTCTTGATCACGTGCTGGGCGGCCTGCGCACCCAGACCACGGGCCTTCAACTCCGCATAGGTGTGCTTGCGCAACGCGTACTCACGGAACACCCCGTGCTCGAACGCGACCCGCGATACCCAGTCCGCAGACTCGTTGCAGCCGCGCAGAGTCACCGCCAACGCGGACACCTGCACGGCATCCGGCAGCAACTTCACCTGCACAACGACCTTCACAAAAACGACCGTACATCGGCCTGGGTCACCCCAAAGGGGCCGAAACCGGACATCCGGAGGGGTGGCAGCGGGCATGAGGACCGTGGCGGCGAACGACCCGGCGGCCAGCGCGCTGAACAGCACGCCGATCCGCACGTCGTTCTGCGGCACCTCGAACACCCGGAAGGCGTAGACCACCAGCAGCCCGGACACGGCGCCACCCGCGACCGCCTGACCGAGACCCAAGGCGAGGAAGAGCCGGACTGTGGGTTCCCTCCACAGGAAGTCGAGTCCCTCCCGGATGTCCGCTTTGAGGGAGGTGCGCGGCGGCCGGGTCAGGTGCAGCGGCCGCAGGATCGTCCGAAGCAGCGCCGCGGACACGGCGAAGCTCACCGCGTCGATCGCCATCGTCCCGGCCGGTCCGTGGATCGCGAACAGCGCTCCCGCGACCGACGGCGCCGCGACGTGCACGGCGGTGGCGGTGCTCCAGATGACGCTGTTGGCGCGGACGAGGTTCTCGCTGCCGACGAGCGCGGGCACGGCGCTGAACGTGGCCCCGTCGAACCAGACACCGACGCGATGGGCACGCTGGCGAGCAGCCCGGCGCTGACCAGGTCGGTGACGACCAGGACCGTGCGCCGGTGCGTGCGGTCGACGAGCGCGCCCGCGACGAACCCGAACGCGAGGTACGGCGCCGCGGTCAGCGCCGCGATCGCTCCCGTGTACGCGGCGCTGCCGGTGAGCGAGTACATGAGGACGGGCAGTGCGACGCCCGACACCGCGGACCCGGCCGTCGAGATCAGTCTGGCGAGCCAGAACTTCCCGAACTCCCGGTCGTCCCAGAGGGTTCTGAACTGTTCGGTGGTTTGTGATCATGTGTGATGGAACGTGTTCGTTTGTGAGCTGGGATGACCCTTCGCGGCGATGGGAACATGTGTT
>NZ_JBIWKS010000006.1:0-267842 GCF_044765805.1 Lentzea sp. NPDC102401
GAACTCCTGGGGGTAGGGCTTGGGCACAGCGACATCCTCCCAGCTCACCATCACGGCAAGCCAACTCAGATGTCACCTAAAGGTGCAGCAGACCCGGCGACCTCCTCGTCCTGGGTGTAGCTCTGGCGGTTCATGTTCTCGATGGCCTGGGCGACCGTCAGGTCCAGGGGAGTCGTGCCGGGCGCGTGGACCAGGACGTCGATGAGCAGGTCGGGCTTCTTGTCCTCTTTCACAGCCACCGCGGCGGCATGGCGGTGGTGGCCGACGAGCACCGTGAGGCCTTCTGCCTCGTCAGCGACCGTGATCATCGAGATTCGCGTGTCCAATCCGAACTGTTCGACGGCGGACACCAGGTCAGATCGCTCCTCGCGGACATCCCGCGTCCGACGGGAGTTCTGGTTCGTGCGCAGCGTCCGCGGATCGACGCCGTGCAGGACGTATGGATAGCGGTGAGCCTGATCGGAGGTGGTCCCGGTTACGACCTGCTCGGGGCTCGTGTTGCTCTTGACGCGGAGCTTCCTCATGGTGACGGCCTCTCTTCAGGGTTGATGGCATGGCAAAGCCCCGGCGCGAACGCGTGATGCACCGGGGCGAACGTGGATTTCAGGAGCGGAAGTGACTGCCTCGCTCAGTGCGGGATGAGGCGCCGCTCCGAGTCGCGAATGGCGTCCACGACGGCTTCTCGCCAGGTCAGAGCCCAGCGAGGGCAGTTGTTGCAGATACCGGTGTGCTCACAGCCGGGCAGCCGCAGCCGAGTGCGCCGAGCCTGATCACTCCACGCCGTGCTTCTCTCGCTTGTCTGTGCGGTTGCCGGCCGGGCCGTTCGTGGTGCTCGATGCGGCTGTTCCGGGGTGCAGTGTTCGCGGCGGTGGCTGATATCCAGTGGCGTCACGACCCGTGAGTGGGTTGGCTGTCTTCCGGTGTGGTGAGCGACGGGACGAGGTGGCCAATGGATGGAGACTGCGGCGATGCCTCGGAGGTCACGCTGGACGGCGGTGGCCGGACGGCGGTCAGCCGTCGCGGCGGGGTCGTCTTGCGGGCTCCAGGGCCCTGGTCGGCCACGGTGTTGGGCGTGTTGCGTCATTTGAAGGTGGTCGGTTTCCATGGAGCGCCTCGTGTTGTTGGCACGGGCTTGGATCCGGTCACCGGCCAGGAGACGCTGACCTTCATCGAGGGCGGTTTCGTCCACCCCGGTCCGTGGAGCGATGCCGGGGCCTTCGCCGTCGGTGAGTTGCTGGGTGAATTGCGTCGTGCGACCGCATCGTTTCGGATGCCGGATCGAGCGATATGGCGTCCTTGGTATGGACGGCGGCTCGGTCATCGGGCTCCGGTGATCGGCCACTGTGATGCGGGACCGTGGAATATCGTGGAGCGGGAGGGGTTGCCGGTCGCCTTGATCGACTGGGAGGTGGCTGGTCCGGTTGATCCGGTAGTGGAGTTGGCGCAGGTGTGCTGGTTGAACGCCCAGCTTCACGACGATGACGTGGCCGAACGTGTCGGTCTTGGCTCTCCGGAGGATCGGGCCAGGCAGGTCAGATTGATCGCCGACGGATACGGACTCGGCGCGGCCGATCGTGGTGAACTGGTGGAGACGATCATCACCGTCGCAGTGCAGGACGCGGCCCACGAAGCGATCGAGGCCTCGATCACACCGGACAGCGGTGATCCCGCTCCCCTGTGGGGTCTCGCATGGCGAATCCGGAGCGCAGCCTGGGTGCAACGACACCGGCGGCTTCTGGAGCGAGCTGTAGGTTGATACTGCAAGGATCGTCGGCCACTGGGCGCGAGGCCGTGGCGGACGCGTGATCATCGAACACCGTCCGCTCTACAGCGGAGCCTGAGGAGCGTCGCCCGACCTGCAATCGCCGAACCAGGCGTGACGGCACATCCCGAGCAGTTCGGCGTGCCGTCGACGCCAGTCCGGCATCCAAATTCGCAGACGCTGTCGCCACTGCGGACCGTGAGCGCGCCCGGCGGGCTGAGCGGCGTGAGCCAGCTCGTGGACGAAGACGTACTCGACAAGCGGCATCGGCAAGGCGAAAGCCGTCCAGTGCATCGTCACGAGGTGCTTGTCCGGACCTTCGTAGATGCCCCAGCGCTGCCGGCCGAGATTGCGCACGGCGTAGGAGGGCCCGGACATCCCACCGTCTACTTCGTACCGACGACCTTCCTGTTGCATCCAGGCGAGGCCTGCATCGCGATAGAGGCCCGTGATCGCACGACGGGCGACATCAGGACGTTGACGCTTCGCGTAAAGGATGCCCTCGTCCGCGATCGCGGGAAGCTCGTGGATGCCGGCGGGCGGTGTCTTGACGAGGCGAAGCAGGCATCGGCGACCGAGAAGGTCGAAAGTTTCACCGTCGACGAGTGTTTTGGCGGGATATTGGGGAGCGCAGAGCTCGTAGCGCTCGCGCTGCTGGTTGATCCAAGAGCGCCGTTCGCTGACGAACTTCACTACTCGCTCAGTGGTGGCCGAAGTCGGTACCAAGACGGCGACAGCACCGTTGGACTTGACCCTGATCGTGATCAGCCGGTTCTGCGGGCGGAGTGCCACGGTGGTGCGCCACTCACTGGGAAGCCCGAGAGCTGCCAACGCGGCGAGATGGTTGTCGGCGTTGGTCATCACAGACCGTCCACAAAAGCGATGTGCTCGACAGACGTGGCCACAGTTGCATCACCGGCTCGAAGCAGCTCGTGGACGCCCTGGGAGCTGACGGAGTAGATCGACCCAGGTACACCGTAGGTGCGTCGCCCGAGCTCGTTGGCCATGCCCGCCACCGCGAGCGATCCGCTCCGCCTGCCTGCTTCCACCACAACCGTCGCTCCGGTGAGCGCCGCGAGCAGACGACAACGGGCGTGGAACCGGTGTCGTGTCGGCGCGGCGCCGAACGGATACTCGCTGACCACCAGACCGCCGCTGTCGATCACTGCGCGGTACAGGTCAGCGTGCGCGCGCGGATTTGGCAAGTCGACCCCGTTGGCGAGCACGACGACCGCCCGGCCGCCAGCCGCAAGGGCTCCGCGGATCGCAGCACTGCCGATTCCGTACGAGCCGCAGCTGACGACGGTGATAGCGGCGCGCGCGAATCCGTTGCCGAACTCTTCGGCAACGGACTGGCCGTAGGCGGAAGCAGCACGTGAGCCTGTCACCGTCACGGCTCGCTTCGTGAGGTCGGCCAACGACCCATTCCCCTTGAGCCACAACGTGAGTGGCGCCCCGCGGGCTGTGAGCCCGCTGAGCCGGCCGAACGGCCAGTCGTCGTGCTCAGGTGTGAGAAGACGTGCCTCTCCGCGGTCGATGATGTCCAGGTCGTCGTCGATGTCGACATCGGATCGGCTGCTCTCGCCGAGAACTGTCGCAGGTGCAGTTCCCGATCGGATCTGAGCGACAGTTTCCACCGGACCGTGAACAGCGACGTACTGTTGCAGCGCCGGTGCTGGAGGTTCTGCGACGCGCAACAGGTAGAGACGTGCGCGAAGCTCTGCATCTGAGGACATGATCAGCTCCCTGACAGCGGCCTCGTCAAAAGGGCGAATCGCTTGTAACTTGTTAGAGGGGAACGAAATCCGGCAGTTGGCCGTGTGACATGCAGTAGGCGAGAAGGCGTCCGATGACTGTTTCCCAGCCGTGGTGTTGGTCGCCGTGACGAACCTCGACGAGGACCGTGCCTGCACGCTCCTTGCGGAGCGCCGGGCACGCCGCTGCGGAGAACGCAAAGCACTTCTTGTGCATCGGGCCGCCCTCAGCAACGACACCTTCGGAAACCGCAACCCAGGCTCGTGATCGCCGGTCCAAGGGCTCACCGCAGACCTGGCAAAGCCAGCGCCGCAGTGCCTCCCGGACACGTGCTCCGTTGAGTGCTGCCCAGGCGACCCGGTCGCCGATGACCGGTGTGACCCAGGGGACCTTGCGGCCTTCCATCTCTGGGCGGGGCCACCCCTCGTCAGGTTGGAGGTGTTGGATGACGACGTCGCCTGCGGCGTCTCCTATGAAGGGACAAGTGCCGCGCACGCAGTAGACGTGCCGAAGGTCTTCCTCTGGACGTATTTGCAGGTCGCCCCCGCATTCAGGGCACGAGGGAAACACCGGGATGGCAGCCCACTGTTGGGTACACATTGGACCTTCCTTCAGGTTTGAACGTGAGAAGAAGTTGGGGCGGAGTCGTCATCCCCACTTGCTGTGCTCCCGCCTCCACTTGGCCTCGACCTTGGGCGCGAGCTCCTCAAGCAGGTCGTCCTCGGTGCGGCCGTGCTTCGCCGACAGCGCGGCGAGGATGAGTCGTGCGTCCTCTTGGTGCTCGGCGATGCTGGCGCGGTGGAAGACCACGTTCTGCCGCGTCAAGTACCTGGCGTAGCTCAGCAAGTCGGTATACGAACGTCGGGCGGTGAACTCGGTCTTGATCAGTCCACAGTGCTTGGTGCGCAGGGGAGTGCCATCAGGTGAAGAGACTGCCTTCGCAGCCTTCGCAGCCTTCGCAGCCTTCGCAGCCTTCGCAGCCTTCGCAGCCTTCGCAGCCTTCGCAGCCTTTGCACGTGCCCGTTGCGCTCGCTCGGCGCTCCGTGCGAGCTGGTCAGGGGTCTTGATTCGACTGGTTTGACTTCGAACCTCGACTGGTGCGCTCGGGTAGCACTCGGTGCAGGCGGCCCTGCCTGCCAGATCGACGATCTCCACCTCGTCGTGTCCGGAGAGGTGTGTGAGCCACGCGAACTTTGTGGTGGGGAAGCAGGTTCGACAGGCGGTAGTGCGATGCACGTGGCCGCCGGTGTTGAGCACGAGCCAGGCACGGGTCCAGCCACCGCGCCGTGTGAACTCCTGCTCGAGGGGTGCGGCCTCGGCCTCACACGCGTCGGCAGCAGAACACGCCTGCTCGATCTGGACTATCAACGCGTCGTCCGCGAGATCGATTTCGCCGCGCTCGATGCGATCTCGTCGACGCTTCCTGAGCGCCAAGACAGCTTGCTCCGCCTTGGCGAGTTGCAGGTTGAGGCGCTCGAGCTCGGCGTCGATGTCGCTCGGAGCAGCGGTCGTCAGGTTGTTGATGGGCATGGCTGTTCGCCTCGGCCTTCGTGAGGTGGTGGCTGGAACGAGAAGCGTCAGCGGTACTCGCCGGTGATCTGGATCAGATGGGCCATGTTCACCACGGGGCCGGCCCAATAGCGGACGTGAGCGGGCTCGTCGCCGATTCCCCAGGCGTAGAGCCTGAAGTCGGGGTCGCTCAGGCTCGCCCACTCTGAGCGGTTGCCGAGACCGCCGGGTGTCCGCACTCCGTGCTCGTCGCATCGGTCGACATCGATCTCGCACCAGGGTCCGGCGCGGAGATGCTCGAACACTCGGCTGTAGGGCGCGTCGAACGCAGTGATGTGAGCCTGCTGGCGCGCATCCGCCCACTCGGCCAACGCCGACGCGGACAAGGAACGAGAAGAGGTGATCACCGCGTGTACGGCGTCGACGTCGGTCAGGCCGCCGTGGTCACTGCTGTCGGCGTGGGCTATCGTCGTCGGACTCGTGAACCACAACGTGATCCATTGGGGTCCGCGGTGCCAGCCGCGGGCGAAGCCTCGGATGCCGTCACCGATCTCTGAGATCGGGATCGGGGGCAGCGCTCCTTGGAGGCCCTGATCAGGCCGAGGCGTCCAGTTGTTGGAGCGGAGGTCGTCGTCCACATTCCGGTACAGCATGTCGGTCGTCTGCGCACCCGCGTAGCCGTGTGCGGCCCGACTGAGGGTCTGCGCCAACCCGTTCATCCGACCCGTGATGTTGCGCAGACCTTGTAGGGGAAGGGGCTCCGAGCTCAGGGCGTCGTCTGCCAGGCCGGCAACCTGGCACCGAAGTTCGGCGGCGAGCGCGGCCAGCTCCAGGAGACTGGCGGCTTGCGCTCGGTTGACCCTCTCGAACGAGTCTGCGCGAGCTCGCTCCCTCGCGAGTTCTGCACGCGCCGACTCAGCGGCATGGCGATCCTGAGACATCGTGCTGCCCCCTTTCGTGTTATTAACGCGGCGGGTTCCAGAAATTTCGGCAAGGCGCGTGAGGTCCCGCGCGCTATGCGGCGGAGAGATAGCCGGCGCTGGGAAAAACGTCCAACTCAGGTAGGTGCTGTTCCCTGAAGGCCTGCCAGGCCACTTCGGAATTGGCGCGAGCGCGATTTCGTGCCTTGTCGAGGGGGTTAAGGCCGCGCTGCTGCTCGGTTTCCTGATTGAGTCGCTGCCGGACGAGCCACGTAACGGCCTGGACCTGGTGCGCCGCCATAAGGCGGCCGGAGCTGGCGGTCGTCAGTTCTGAAGCAAGTCGATACTGATCGACCACGTGGTCGTAGTGCCGACGGCTGATCGAACCGTCGCGGCGCCTGGCCCCCTTGAGAGGCGCGGAGCCGTACTCCTCGGTGGTGATCGGGTGGCCGATCGCGACCGAGATCGCGTGCCGGTCCACCACGACGTGCGGATCTTCCGCATCCTTGTCGCCGCCGTGCTCGATCAGGTGGGCGAAGTCGCGGATCTTCGGACCAGTGAGGAGGTCCTCGTACCGCTCGCCTGACAGGAGGCGATCGGCAGCACGCCTCTGCTGGGCAGACGCGAACGCTCCTGAGTCTGGGCCGCCGATCCCCTTGCCTTCTTGGAGTACGCGGGCTGCGGTGAGGATGTTTTCGATCCAGCCCTGCTGGGGCGAATAGATGGCCAACATTCCTGCGCCGAGATGAGCATTGCCATCCGCGATTGCTACGGCGACGTGGTTGGCATCCCGATACCAGCGTATGCCTCGCTCGATTTCATCGGACGATGCCAACTTGTAGTGTTGCACGATATTTTCAGGGCTAACCGAGTGGATCTGGAACCACGGATGATCGCAAGCGGGATTCATGTTGTCAGTTCCTCGCGTTCGATTCATGAAAACTGACAGGTCCAGTTGAGTGCGCACCTAAAGGCCAGCCGCGCCCCTCGGGAATGCGGCCGGCCTTTGTGAACGTGCTCAGGCGACGAACTAGTCGATGCGGACGACGTGTCGGCAGTGCCTGGCGGAGGAAGATCTGCTTCAACTCCCGCTATGCACGCGTCCGTTCACTGCACACAGCGCAGTGTTGTCCCGCGTGCGGCGGGCGCACACGAAATGCACTGGCGCGCCGAGAAGGGCAAGCCCCTCTTTTGGGCTTGAGCTTCTCGGTGGGACGGTGCATCGTGTGGGTCGCCCGCCGCACGCGGGACAACACCGGGACTTCGCCTCAACTCTGTTGGACTAGGAACCAACTTAAGAACTCACTCGACTGCATGATTCGACGACCTCGGCGCTAGCGCATTGGACAAGCTCCAAGCGCGAACCGCGTGGTGGAGTTAGCCTGCCTGAGCAGGCCAATCTTCGACCGGGGGGACGGAGCGATGGCGGCCGACTGGTTGTTGGTCGAGACCTTCGGGGGTTCTCGTTGCGAGCCGACGGTGCTCGCTGTTGGAAGCAACCCGAAGAACATGGTTCCGCTTCGTTCGGTGCTCGGGCGTGGGCCCTTCCTCGCCGACGCGCTCGGCGTCACCGCGCGCATTGTCGACGGGGGTCGGTCAGTCGAGGTCCGGACCACCACGGGCAAACGTCGTGTGATCGGTCACCCGTTGCTTGCCTATGGCGGGCTGGTCCACGGCGTCTACCTGTGGGTGGGGCCGCTGGATGAGGATCCGCCGCCGCGCGATCCTGCTGGTGCCTGGCACATCAACCTCACGTTGCACGTGAGCAGTCGGTCCGACGATCTGTTGCGGCTGTACGGGACGAGACCGGACAAGTGGCGAAACGAGCACGACCTCGCTGAACTCTTCGCCTATCAGCGGCTGACGACCAACGCAGACGAGGCCAAGGCGCTGGCGCTCATCGTCAATGCGAGGACGGGTGCGGAGCACCTGGCGACGTGGACCGTGAACCGGGACGACGGTGAACGGCGGGCCGTGCACTTCGCGTGCCGGTGCGTCGAGATGAAAACTCCCGGCGGCAGGGTAGAGCTGATCGTCCGCGGAATTACGCATGACATCGGATCCGCGGAGAGCGTACCGACCGCGCCGCCTCCAACGCCGGTGCTGCTCGCTCAGCAGATCATCGCGGCGGAGGCAACGCCCGGCCGATGGCGAGCGATCGCCGACCTGCGCACCATGAGGCTCTTGAAGTGGCTCGACAGCCCCATGCCAGGGCTCGCTTGGACGCTGCAGGCACAACACCGTCCCGCGATTCACCGTGAAGACCTGCGCAGTGCGGTCGGCCTGTCGAAGGAGCTGGTGTCGAGCGGACGGGCGGACGGCGTTCTACGGTTCCGCATGGAGGACGGAGAGTGGATGAAAGTAGCGGTATCCGCTGCCCTCATCGCTCTGGATCAACACACCAAAGCGGCGCTCGTCACCCTGACCCTCTCCGATCGTGGGAAGGTCGACTGAGTTGCCAGCCGCGGGGAAGGTGCCAGATCTTGAGCTGCTTCGAGGGCAAGGTCGCGGTGATCACCGGGGCTGGGGCGGGGATCGGGCGAGCTCTGGCCGTTGAGCTCGCGCGACGTGGGGCACGGCTCTCGCTGCTTGATCACGACGCTGATGGTCTTGAGGAAGTCGCTCACCGCTGCGAATCGATCGGCGCGCAGGTGGTGGCCGAGGTCGTCGATGTGACGGACTGGAACGGTGTGGAGGCAGCGGCCGCCGCGACGACCTCAGCGTTGGGTGGCGTCGACTCGGTGTTCGCGGCCGCCGGGATCATCCACCGTGGCAGTCTGCTCGACTCCGACGTCGCGGACATCGAGCGCGTCATGTCGGTGAACTGGCGGGGGCTGATGTACACGGTCAAGGCGCATCTTCCTGCCCTCATCAGCTCGCCGGTCGGCCGGATCGTGACGTTCTCAAGCGCTTTCGGCCTGCTGGCGATGCCGAAGTACAGCGCTTACAACTCGTCGAAGTTCGCGGTCCGTGGCTTCAGCGAGTCGCTGCGGCAGGAGCTCACATCCGCAGGCGCACCGGTGTCGGTGACGTGTGTCTTCCCTGGGGGAGTGCGGACTTCGATCGTCCGCAATGGACTCTTTGCGGCTGGCGAGCCTCGTGACGCGGTGATCCGGGGCTTCGAGAAGCGCGTCGCGCGCACCGATCCCGAACGAGCTGCGGCGATCGTCCTGAGTGGAGCTGAACGCCGTCGAGCGCGGGTGTTCGTGGGGAACGACGCTCGGCTGGTCGCGATCCTCGCACGCCTTGCCGGCGGCCACTATCAGGACTTGGTTCCTGCGGCAGGACGGCTCCTCCGGCGGGTCCGGCGTCCGTTCCGTCGGTCATGACCCAGATCGGTGACATGGTTTGACGTGATCGGGAGCACTGCATAGGCTGGACCAATCGGACTATTCCGATTGGGTTGGCTTTGTCGCTATCGGGCTGATCCCTGAAACGCAGTGGTGAGGCAGCTTTGCGCTGACCTCGAACGCGATCGGGGATCGACATGTCTTGGCGAACGTCAGCTTCCAGCAACCACCGTCTGGGACCTCGCGGCGCGCTGTCGCGGTCATCGGCGTGGATCCCGCCTGCAGGACGTTCCTCCGCTCACGGGCCTGTGATGGCCCGGTTGCTGTCGTACTGGTACCTCGGCGTGGTCACGGGGCCACCAGTGGTGCTCGCCTGGTTCTCAATCGCCTCAACATCCGTTAGCTCAAGGCACGTCGACTGGTTGAACCGACGTGTCGCGATGAAGCCATGCCAAAGGGGAGGACAGAGATGAACGCCGAGCTGGAGAAGTCGCCTCAGGTCAGCGCTCCTGAGCGGTTCGCGTGCATTCTGAGGCAGTTCACCGAGGGGCAGCCGTCGAAGAGGCTCTCCGACCTGAGCGCCGGAGCCGGGTTGCCGATCAGCACTACGCACCGGTTGCTGAAGGGCTTGGTCGACAACAACGTGCTGGTGCGTGATGAGGACGGGCGCTATCAGGTTGGACCGCTGATGCGCGCGATCGCCGATCAGCTCGACCACACGGATCTGGTGAGCTGACGGCAAAGACCTCGTCGGCGGACCATCAGCTCGCCGACGCACCTGAGGCGCACGGTCGTACGCGGATTTCGCCGGCCGTGCGCTTCGCTGTCGGTGGGTCTCTGGCGGAGTCGTGCAGCTCGGCCACGCTCGACGGAAGGCTCGCGCTCATTGTGAGCGCGAGCCTTCCTGGGATCAGATGATGCGCGCTCGCTGGGCACGTGGGCGCGCATTAACCTGACTATGCGATGCAGGTTGGCTGGTACCAGTCGATGAACTGCATGGAGACCCAGCCTCTGACGCCGTTGCGCAGGTTTGTGGTCAGCATCCAGTCGTTGTCCTTGTAGTCATCTGGCCATTTCGGCCAGCTGTAACGGTCGCCACGCATGGACTGACCGAGGATTGGCAGGCCGCCCGGCGTCGCTCGGATGTTGACCCAGTCACCGGTCGAGAACGGGTAGCCAGCGCAGTCCCTCGTGGATGCGGTGGGCTGTGGCGCGGGCTCGCTGGTTGCGGCCTCGGCGTTGACGGCGCCGATGCCGAACAACGTGGTGGCAATGGCCAGCACGCTCGTGAATCGGCTGATGGACATGCGAATCATAGTCGGCCTCTCTTGATTTCAATCAGTGGAGCGTCGGCGCATATGCCTTGCGCCTGATTGCGCCTTCGCTCTGTGAACTAAGAGAAGCTCGATATGGGTTTGGCGTCAACGAATCGTGCGAATATTGGTTAGCGGCGACTCTGTCATATTTCTTTGCATGACAGAGTGCCGGTTCGGGGATCCTCGCCGGCAATCTGTGCGGCTTGCTTTGGTGACGTCAGTACGAAGAGTGCGGCATCATGCGGCAGTCCTGATTTCGTGGTGCCGAGCCTCATACAGGGTGGCGGTACGGTCGAACGCGGCCTGAACCTCCAGTGGCGCCACGTGCAGTGCCTGCGCCAGCCGACGAGTGATCGTGCCAGGTACCTGGCCGGTGAGGAGATACCGGTCGACGGTGTCGGTGGCTAGCCCCAGGAACGCGGACAGCAGCGGCGCGCTTTCGTCGGCGGTGCCGAGGCGGCCGGTGAGCTCCCAGAACTGCAGACGGCCCAGGTTGGTCGCGCTGCGCACGGCCAACTCGGCCGTGGTGAGCGCGTAGTTCATGCGCAGATCTGCAAGCGAGGGTTCGCCATCAGGTGGGTAGAGCAGGTCTGCGCGCCTCACATGCAGCGCCTGTGCGGCGGCGCGGAGGTTGCGTGCGGACGGTGTGCTCACGCCGGTTTCCCGCCGCACAACGGTTTGCTGCGACAGGTTGGTCATGCGGCCGAGGCTCTGGCGGCTCATCCGTGCCTTGCGCACAGCGTGGAACACCTCAGGGTTGAACCGCGGGCATTCGTCGATTGCTCTCCTAGGCATTGCTTGTGCCCCTTCGGTTTCAGGCTGTGCGGCTCGGTGAGTTGATCAGCGGGGACCTCGGAGGCGGGGGCTCGCTGGATCGAGGTACAGAGGCGGCGCCGGCTTGCTCCAGCGCTTCCAGCAATGCGTGGGAGATACCTGGCGCCGCGGCGAAGACCGGGTCGCCCAGTTGTGTGCCTGGTCCTCTGTGGCCTGGCCAGTGGACGGTTGCGCCTGCTTCGTGAGCGATGAGAAGGCCGGCGGCGGCCGCCCTCAGGCCGACGTCGTGCTCGACGTAGGCCGTCAGCCATCCTGCCGCGACATGGCAGAGCTCCAGAGCAGGTGCGCCGCCACATCGCAGGTCGGCGACCTGCGGCAGGAGCCTCGTCACCAGCTCGGCCTGATCCGCGCGGATAGCTGCTGCAGCGGAGAATCCAGTGCCGATCAGTGCATCGTCCAGCAGCTGTGTCGATCCAACGCGGATCTCGAGCCAGTCCGTGGAGATAGAGGGGTCGCGCAGGTGAGCGCCCTGCCCCAGGCCTGCCATCCAGAGCCGACGGCTGTGCGGTTCAGCAACCGCAGCTGCCAGGACGACGTCGTCGAGCGCGGCTGCGACGGAGACCGCGTAGCTGGGCAATCCGCTGACGTAGTTGTCGACACCGTTGAGCGGGTCGATGATCCACGTGATTTGGCCGGACGTGGCTGGCTCCTCGCCGAGTACTGCGTCTCCGGGACGATGCAGCGAGACCAGTTCGCGAGTCAGGTGTTCGGAAGACATGCTGGCTGGCACGAGCAGGCCGCAGGAAGTGTGGCGGGCGCCTCGGTACGGCCCCCCGGCAGTCCGCAGACGGTCGGACCAGATCTGGCGTGCCGCGTGTGCGGCAACGTGTCCGGCGAATGCCGTTAGTCGCTCGACGCGTGTGAACACGAGTAAGTCCCCCTT
Source organism: Lentzea sp. NPDC102401 (assembly GCF_044765805.1). Lineage (NCBI taxonomy): Bacteria > Bacillati > Actinomycetota > Actinomycetes > Pseudonocardiales > Pseudonocardiaceae > Lentzea > Lentzea sp. NPDC102401. The sequence continues at coordinate 12,270 of NZ_JBIWKS010000006.1, forward strand.
TGGCGCGAATAGGCGAGCGAATGCACCAAGGCATCGACATGCCCAGGTTGTCGTGATGCGCGTGGGGGAGGAGAGGTGTTTCACCCTACACCAATAATGCCGTGGCTTGCCAAATCTTTCGATCAACGGAATTCGGCGCGGTTTCGGCTACTGTCCCGGGCTTCCGCGAGTTGGAAGAATGCCTGCCGAGAGGTCGTGGTGTATGTCGCGCTCAGCTGTCCTGCAGGGGTCGGGGCCTGCAACTTTGCACGTCTTGGCTGCTAGATCGGCGACAGAACCATGCATTCGTGTGAACGTATGTAGGTGCAGCAGCTGGGAAGTGAGCCTGTGTTGCCGCGGTAGGCCGCCTTGGCGTCCGAGTTTGGCTGATTGTTTGGGTGAGTGTGGCGGGACGCTTCTGCTGTGCGGGAATTTCGCATTCGTTTGGGTATAGGAGTTCGAATGTTGCACCGACGCAGGATTTCCCCTGACCTCTTCGGTGGTCGCAGACTGGACCTCACGCGCATCGTGGCTCTGACGGTCGGGGCCGCGGTCCTGCTGACTGCGTGCACCTGCGTAGAGCGGGCTCGTCCAGGGCGAGGCCTGTCTCCGCCTGCTCGAGCGACGTCGGCCGCGACCGCTTCAACCCGAGCGGTGAAGGTCGAAACCTTCGCCGCCGCGGTCGTCGGGCAGATGACGGGCGGCGACAACAACGGCACGGGCCTCGTGAACGGCGAAGGTGTGCTCCTGGAAAGCACCAACAGATCTGAGGGCGGAGGGATCCGTGCGATCGACGCCGCAAGTGTCGGCGCTCACGTAATTCCTGGCGCCTGTGCTCACGTAATTCCGCAGGTGGTGGGTCCGTGGTGATGTTCTACCCGGTTGCCTCCTGGCTGGTTGCGGCGGCTCGGTTGGGGCGCTTGTTGGGTCGGTAGCTGGGGCCGTTCATGAAGACCTGGTGGCTGGTGTTGATGAGTCGGTCGAGCAGGGACTCGGCGACCACTGGATTGGGGAACAGCGGATACCAGTCCACCGGCGACCGGTTGGACGTCAGGACCAGCGAGCGACCGGCCGCGGCGCGCTCGGAGATCAACTCGTAGAGATCGTCGGCTTGCGGTGCGGTGAGCTCGCGCATGCCGAAGTCGTCGAGGATCAGCACCGCGGGTTTCGCCAGTTCCCGCAGGCGTTTGTCCCAGCTGCGGTCGGCGTGCCCGCCGGCCAGGGTGGCCAGGACGCGGCTGGTCTTGGCGAACCGGACATCCGCGCCATGACGGATCGCCAGATGTCCGAGTCCTTGTGCGACATGGGTTTTCCCGACACCGACCGGCCCGTAGAGGATCACGCTCTCGCCCGCGGCGAGCCAGCGCAGCGCGGCGAGGTCCCGGATCTGCGCGGCGGGCAGTTTCGGGCTGGCGGCGAAGTCGAAGCCTTCCAGGGTGGACTGTTCCTCGAACTGGGCCCGCCGGATCCGACGGGCGATGGCCTGGGACTCGCGTCGGGCGACCTCGTCATGGCAGAGCACCTGCAGGAACTCGATGTGACCGAGTTCCCCGGCCCTTGCCTGGGCCAGCCGGGCCTCGAGGGTCTGCAGCATCCCTGACAGTTTCAAGCTGCGCAGCGCTTGCTCCAGCGCGACGTCGATGATCATGCCGACACCTCGGGCTCGTCGTTCGTGATGGCGGTGCCCGTGACGGGCGCGGTGGCCGCGGTGGGCATGGCCACGACGTTCACGAACAGCCGCGAAGGACCATGCAGGAACGCCGCGGCACCACCATCACCGGTCGCTGGTGGTGGCGGGTCTTTCTCCAGTCCGGCGGCCAGGATCCCTTTGATGGTGCGGTAGGACGGGTCACCGACCGCGATCGCCTTGGCGCAGGCCGCTTCGAGCCGGGCCGGTCCGTGCTTGTCGGCCAAGCCGAGCACGCCCTGAGCAGCGCGCAACCGGAACAGGGCGTTGACCTCCAACAATTCGGAGATCACCGCGACACACGCCTGACCGACCTCGCTCGCGCGGGTGCGGCACCAGACCGGGGTCCGCATCCGGAACGCGATCTTCTCCGGCGGATAGTGAGCGAAGTCGGTCTGCTTCCCGGCCGGCTTGCGCGGATGGGTGGCGATCAGCTCACCGGAATCGAAGATCTGCACCATCGACTGCGTCGCTCGGGCGTCGACCCGCCGGCCGATATGACGCCACGGCACCGAATACAGCGTCTTGCCGACCTTGACGTGGATGTCCGGGCCGATCGTGCCAGTGGACCAGGTGGCAAGCACGAAAGGCTTACGCGGCAACGCAAGCAGCGCTTCAGCCTCCACCGCCTCGAACACCGAGACAGGGGAAGCGCCAGCCAGCGGCCGGGCCGAGCGACGCCCGGCCACCTCCCGGCACCACACCAGCGCGGCATCCTGCATCTGTTGCAGCGACACGAAATCACGACCCCGCCAGAACGAGTCCCGGACATAGGGCATCGGCCGTTCCACCCGCGGCTTGTCCTTCGGCTTGCCGCGACGCGCGGGGTCCACGAGGGTTCCGTAGTGCGCGGCGAGCTCGGCATAGGAGCGGTTGATCTTCGGGTCATACAGGTCAGTGCGATCGACACCGGTGCGCAAGTTGTCGGGCACCAACCGGTGCGGCACTCCGCCGAAGAACGCGAACGCCTCGACATGCGCCTTGGTCCAGGCCCGCTGGTCCATCGTCAGCACCGGCCGCACGAACATCAACCGCGAGCAGGCCAACACCATCACGAACACCCACACCCGCCGTTTCCGGCCGCCGACCGGGTCGGTCCACGAGCCGAGATAGCCGTAGTCGATCTGGGCTTCCTCACCCGGCGGCGGATCCTCGCGCAGCACGGTGACCTGGGCGCGCCGGTTGTCCTCGGGCAGGTTCGCCGCGACATACCGTTTCAGCGACGCCACCGACGCCTGCAAGCCGTGCTCACTCGACAGGCGCTGCCAGATCGTCTGCTTGGTGACTCCGGCCGCGAGCATCGCCACGATGTAGTCGCGGTGCTGCTCGATCTCCGGCCACGTCGTCTGCCGCAGCCGCATGTCCGCCAGCTCCGGGAACCAGCCCCGCACCAGCTCGGCCCACTGCTCGGCCGTCCTGGCGGGTCCCGCCCGGCTTCAGCCCGGCGTTCACCGCCGGGGTCACGTACTTCTTCACTGTCTTGCGATCCACACCCAGGCTGGTCCCGATCTCACTCTGCGACCTACCCGCATGCCAATGGACCAAGATCTCGGTCACGTCGACCACGTTGAACGTTCTCCTCGCCACACGGGCCTCCGTCAGCTTGATCCAACGGAGGCAGCTTTCGTTCTGCGAGGACCACACCGACGGCGACACGCTCACCGTCCCGGTGAGGAATTACGTGAGCGCCGACCTGAGGAATTACGTGAGCGGCAACCGCTCTAACCTGGGGAAATCCGTGAGCGCCGACACGCAAGCGGTGTGGAGCGAATCCAGCTGACGGATCAGCTTGGCCGCACGATGTCGGGAGTCGCCTTCAGCTCGCGTCCGAGCCAGCCAGGCATCGTGTGGCAGCTGACCCTGAGGGACGGTGTCGCGATCGCTCGCGACCAGTCCACTTTGGTCGAGCAGCGCCAGGTGTCCTACCGAGGCGAAGGCTGGGGGCTGTGCGACGACGGAACCCAGCTGGTGCAAAGCGAAGGGTCGATGCGACTCGTACTGCGAGGCGCGGACACCTTCGCCGAGAAGGGCGTGATTGAGGTGGACGGCGGGTGGTGGTCGAGCGGCGCCTTGGCGAACTGGAGTGCGTGCGCGACGGTGAAAGGCGTCAGGTGTGGGCAAGCCTCGTGGACACCAGCTGGCTGCTACGCGTTGACCTTGAAGCGCGGGCAGTAACCGCGGTCGCTGACCTCGCTCCGGCCATGGCGGGATCGGTAGCTGTGGAGGCAGATGTGATCAGCGGTATCGCGTCGGTTCAAGGTGCGCGCAACGAATTCTGGCTGTCGGGAAGTGGTTGGCCTCGGCCGGTGAAGGTCCGGCTGGCGGCGAGGCCGCAGTAGCGCGGCGCTGGCGACCGCGAAGCCGGTGCGGGAGCAGGAGGCGAGCGATGCGTAGTGATCACTTGCCAGGACCGCCCCGCGGCCACCAGCGCTGAGGGTCCGTCAGCGACCGCATCGCCGTATCCGACCCGCCGATCGCGCACAGGCTCGGCAGGCTGGCGGCGAGGATCTGCAAGGAGTTTCGGTGGCCGTGGCCGATGAGCAGGATGCCCAGGTAGAGCTGGTCATCGGCCAGTTCCACGGCGCGCCAGCAACGCGCAGGACGTGCGGAGATCGTCGACCCTGATCAGTACGAGCATGGCGCACTAGTTGATCACTTGCTGCGATCGGTGTAACCGCTCGGCGGCATGAGAGTGCATTCCTGAAGAGTTGGAATTTGCGCCGGAGCGCCGTGGCGTGACCCCCTGAACGGTATGGGCCGTGGAATACCGCGCATGAACGGTTGCGGTTGTGGACCAGGGACGCGACTACGTCAGGGGCGGACCCGCCCCTGACCGAAGACTTGTGTTATGGATTCCGCGCGGTCGACGACAGTCCCTTCATGGACGCGATTGCAGTGGTGCAGCGGTGGCAGGAACGCCAACTGGACCTTTACCTGCAAGCGAAGGTGATCGACGAGCTGACATACCAGCGCGTGCTCGCCGAGTATCAGGGCGCTCAATCCCTTGAGCAGCTGGAACAACAAACTGCCAGCCTCTCGACGATGGCCCAGGTGCTCGCCAACGTCGACAGTGGTATCGGCGTCGTGGAGGCAGATCTTGCTCGGCTGGTCGCCGTGGCGGACTCGGCTTTGCCTGCGATCGTGAACTATGTGGGGTTGGCTGCGGCTCGGTTGGCGGGGATCGAAGAGCTGCTCGCTAACCCTGCTGCGACGGCGGCAGGGGAGCAGACTCGCCTTGGCTCGCGGGCCTTGGCCTCTGCGTCGGAGTTGGCTGCCGATGGAGTTCCCGAGCTCGCCGATGAGTGGCTGGAGCAAGCGGTCGTCCACTTGTCCCAGGCCGTGGAGACCTACCAGCATCACGCCGAGTCCTGGCACCTGCTGGCGCTTGCCCTGCAGCAGCGCGGTGACGCGCGCGGCGCTGCGCACGCGTATAGCCGGTGCGCGCTGTACGCGGTACGCGAGCAGCCTGAGTTATCGGCATGGGCGCTGCTGATGGCAGCCGGAGTGCTTCGTAACGACCTTGGCCAGCCGGCCGAGTCGGCCGCCCTGCTGCGGAAGTACCTCAAGCCACTCGACCGCTGCGCCGAGCTGCACCTGAGCCTGGTCGTGCACCACGGCGAGGTCGACCATCTCGACCGTGCGCTTTCCCTGGCCCCGATGATGGCCGCCGACGCCCGCATTCACGAGGTGCCGAAAGTAGAGCAGGTAGCCGCCGTGCGATGTCGCGACGAGGATGGTCCCGTCGCGCGACTCCGCCAGCTGGAACACAAGGCCGCAGCGTTGGCGGACACTGCGAAAACGGTTGACCTGCAGGCAATCAGAGAAGCCTCGCCACCGTTAGACCTCCCACAGCCCGGTGTCGATGCCCTTCTCCGCGCGTTCGTATATCTGCCGGGGGCTGTGGCCACCGCAGAGCAGCTCGTCTCAGACGTCACTGAGGGGTTAAGGAACCTGCAGGAAGCCGCAGTGCGAGCCGACGCAGCCGCGAAGCATGCCCGTCGCACGAGTGCACAGGCCGTCGATGTGGCAAGGACGGATGTCGAGCGCCAACTGCTGCTGTTCGATCAAGAGGTTTTTCGCGCGGCGGACGAGATCCGCCAAGCGGAGGAAAGCCTGTCCGAGAAGCGAGTAGAGGCCCTCGAGGCAAGCTTCATCGCTCGAGAGGAGCAACGCCTGGCAGACTATTGGGTCGACCTAGGGCCTTGGTGGCTGAAACGCTTTCCGGACAACTGGGAGATCCAGCACGGTGTGAGAGACCAAGCGGCTGAGCTGCCAACAAAATTGGACAGGGCAGACGCATCGTGGGAAATTGCTCAGCTTTACGAGCAATGGGCGGACAGACGGCAGTGTCCGGATACCCCGGTGTTGATGGCGGTACGAGCGGCAGCGCGAGCCAGCCAACGTGCCGACCGAGTCCAGGTCGAGGCGCAGATCGCCCAGGCGCATGTAGCCGCTGTGGAGCGACTCAGCTACGCGAATCGGTGGTGGGTCGAAGCGCACTACCGAATCGATGCCCGGCACACGTCGTACGACACCTATCACAAGCGCACGCCGGTACCTGATGAGAAGGAAACAGCGAAAGAGATGGCGAAGACGTACGTCCCAGAGCTCGAAGCGACGTTGGTCAAGGACGAACTGCGGACTGCGGAGTGGCTGGACCAGTTGCGGGCCACCGTCCCCACCTTCGAGACGATCACAGCTGCCGTTCACGCTGCAGAACGCTCGAAGCAAGAGGCTGAGGATCTGATCGCCACAGGGCGTGAGGACGTCAGACGGGTGGCCGAGGCGGCGAGCAGGGAGGCGGAGCGAGCGGGCAACGAGCGTGTCGCGGAAGCCGAGCAGCTGGCTGCCACGGCGGCCGAGAAGCTGCAGCGGACTCAGCAGGCGGTCCTACCAGCGTTGTCCGACCTGATCGACCTGACGCGAACGGCGACCGTCTACGAGCCGCGGATCACTCCCAAAGCGACCCGCTGAACTGGACATCGCTACAGCTACACGGTCACGAAATCAGCGCGGCGCATGTTCGCAGAACACCGACCGGGAAAGCAAAACGAGGCCACGCTTAGACTTCGAGTGGTCGGCAGCTTCGTCGCGACAGTCACAATTAGCCGGGACATGACCGCATGGGCGGACCAGCTGCAGTTCGCTCGCACGGCTGTGGTCTGCAACCCTCCGCGCAAATCGACGTCGGCGCATTGATCCACCCCACCCGAATGGCCAGTACCTTCCAGGGTGCGAAGCTCGGAAAGTCAAGGCGGCGTCGAACATCAGACAGGTCATGGTCGGGGTCGGCTGCGCCACGTCGCGGATCTGCTCGCGTCCAACGAGACCCGGACCAGCTCGTGGCCACTGCGGACGCGCTGGCACCTTTGCTGTCGGCCGAGATCAAGCACTGGTAGCACGAGCAGGGGTCGGCCGAGCACGTCTGCGGTGACCACTGAGTGGGTCGACGGTCGAATCGTTCGTCCGTTGGGGGGATCCGCTTTCATCTTGCTCCTCCACATCTAGTTGTGTGTGCAACTCTTGGATCGGCGTCGGGGAACGCGATCTTGTTGAGGTTGGCCAAACAGGTGTCCTCCCGTGGGAGTGCCCGGCAGCGGGCCTATCAGCAGCTGGTTTCCTCGCTTGTCAGCCTGTTCCGAGTCGAGAGCGAAGACGGTGCCGAACGGCTGAGACGGATCGTGCCCGATCCGGAGAACGCGCGAGAGGCGATTACCGCCGCTTGGCAGGCATATCGGGAAGTAGTCGGTGACCATCCTGACCCCAATCGCACCTGGGCTCCGTTGAACCTGGCCCGGTATCTGGGCGACTTCGCCGCCGACGAGGCGGCCGCTGTGTACCGGTCAGTGATGGAACGCGGTGAGCCGCAGATGGCCGAGCTCGCAGCGGTGTGCCTCGGTGAGTTGTTGTTCCGATCCGGTGATCGCGAGGGTGCCGCAGCGGTGCTCGATCAGGTAGCACGACAGACGGGTGATCTCGCACTCCGATTGCGAGCTTTCTTCCGGCTTGGCGGGGTGCGGCTGGTGCAGCAGAGGTTGCGTGACGCGGAGTCCGCTTTTGGCCAGGCCGCCGAGGCCGCCGAGGCCAGGGGTGAGCCGCACGCGTGGATGGTGCTGGCCAACCAGACGTCGGTGCTGATTGAGCTGGGTGATGTCGAGACTGCACAGCTGTGTCTGGAGCGTCTGGCCGCTCATCCCGACCCCCGTGCAGTGGAGGCAGCGGCCGCCTTGACTGCGTTGATGGAAGAACCGACGGTCGACATGACGATCGCCCGCGCCACAAGGCGCCTGATGGACGTGCCGTGCTGGTACCAGACGCGCGAGACATTGCATCGCAACGCTGGCCTTCTACCGCAGCTGGTCCAGGCGGTCGCCGCGATGGCTGATGGACTGGAGGAAATGGGGGAGGACACCTCGGCGGTGATGCCGTTCGTCGACTTGCTGCGCCGATGCGAGCGTATAGGGATCGACGAAGCCTTGGCGGCATTCGTGGACCTCCATGTCGACAACGTTCCGGTAGACCTGCGACTGCTCCTATTGCAGGTCAGAGAGACATCGCGGCAGATTGCAGGAGGCGAAGCCTATCTACTCGAGGATTTGCATGACGGGTGTGCGGCGCTGTTCCGATCCGCCGCCTGGGAACAGTTGCCACCGCCCGCAGCATTCGAGGGCAGGATGATCGCGGCCAAGGCGATGCTGGTGTTGGAGTCCTACAGATGGGATCCCGACTTGGGCGACGCGGCGGATCGCCTGTTGTGCTCGTTGCCAGACCTCGCGGTCCAGGCAGGACGCGACGTGAGGACGACTAAGGAAGTCCTCGACGCGTTGGCCCACGTTCGGCGCGGCAATCTCGCCGTGTCCTGGTTGGTCGAGTTCCTGCAGGCGCTGCAGGATGGAACGGCAAGCGAGGTCCTGGACCGGCACCCGGAACTTCTGCTGCAACACGTGATCGACGACCTCGGTGAGCGGTTCGGCCAGGATGTGCACGATCAGGACGGCGTCCTCGAAAGCCTGAGGTTCGGGGTCGACCTGTTGCGCGTGTGCAGGCAGAACGGCGTCGAACCGGTGCTGACTGTGATGACCTCGGACGGCCAGCACATCATGGGCCTGATCATGACGCTCCACACGGCTGAAGATGGTCGACAGCTCGTCGCCGACCATCCGGAACTGCTGACAGACCAGGCAGATCTGGTTCTGGCTGCCGCCGAGCAACTGCCTGGAATCTACGACGCCGCCGGCATTTCAAAGGTGCGGAACTGGCTACGGAGCTGGCGCGTGGGCGGGCTCGGGCAGCCGGACTTCCCGGCTGCCCCTGATGAGCGGGAAGAACGGAGCCACCGTGGAGCCGATGCCCTGGGGCTTCTTCTAACTGCCGAGAGCGCCGAAGACCAGCGGAAGATCATCGAGCAGCACGGTGACGACCTGCTACACGACGACCTCGACGACATCCTCACCACAATGATCGAACGAGAGCCAGGACCGGCCACAGAAATGGCCAAGTACTCGCGCTCGGTCCTGCGCCGCTACCGGGTTTTCGGTCCGGAACCAGATGCCGTGCGGTATGTCATGAGCGCATTGCTCGCACCAGACGACCCGGTGGTCGACACCGTGCACGCGGTGCTCCGAGAGCATCCAGGTCTCCTCTCACCAATTGCCGATAAGGTACTTGGCGCGATCGAAGAGGAATTGCCCAACCAGGAGTCCGCCGCAGAAATCGCCAAGCTGCGTCGGATGTTGCTGCGCTGTACCGAGATTGGGAAAGCTGCCGCCCTGATGGAAGCCTGGGACCGTGGCGACCTGCTGGACTCGCGGAGTTACCACCTGTTGTCCCGTGCGACGAACCTGGCGCGCCAGATCGATCCTGCCGACCCGTCCACGCTTGAACCGGTCGTTCGAGCGTGGACCGAGGCACTGGCGGAGCCCATGTTCACCGCCGAGCGCCTCACTGAGTTCCCGTTGCCACGCCCGGTAGCTCGTGCCGTCGCGACCTTTCACGGCCTGCGTCATGCCTTGACGGGCGAGGCCGAAGACGCTGACCTGGCGGTTGACGGCCTGCGTGACTTGGTGGCCCGCTCAGCGGAGGATGACGCCGAGCATGCGTATCACTTACGCCTGCTCGGAATGGCCCTTTGCGACAGATACGACGAACGCGGCCGCGCGGATGATCTTCGCGACGCGGTCGACGCGTTGGAAAAGGCCGAGAATGTGAACTCAGGTGGCGACTTGTGGTCCATTTACGCCGATGCGCTAACGCGGCGGCACAAGAGGTTCGGGAAGGTAGAGGATCTCGACCGGGCGATCGGGCTGGCGGAGAGCCAACTCGCTGCCGAAGGGGCGCGTGCGGATGAGAACCACAGAGGCTGGAATGCACTCAGTCTCGCCCTCAGCGCGAGGTTCTACCAAACCGGACGTCTAGATGACCTCGACCGCGCGACCGCGATCAGTGCGAAGCTCGTCGCGGCACCAGTAGATGAGGCCGCCCATGCGGTCGCCTTGGCGAACTACGGATTGAGACTGGTCGACCAGTACAACTACCGTCACGACACTGGCGATCTGAAACGAGCAGTGGGCCTGTTGCGGCAGGCGAATGACTTCCGCGGCGCACGACCGATCGAGCAGGCGCGTTGGCAGTCCACATTGGGCTCCGCACTTGGCGCCCTTGCCGAGGTGACTGGACAACTGCAAGATCTGACGGAGTCCATCGCCCTGCTCAGGAAGGCTGTCGCCAATACGCCGGAGTACTCGTTCGAGTACGCGAACCGGTGCAACAACCTGGGCGCGGGGTTGATGGCGCTGTACAACCGCACCCGCCGAACGGACGATCTGAACGCCGCGATCGCGGCGATCGAAGACGGTGTTCGTGCCAGTGCCGCGGACGCACCTGGATATGGCTGGCGGATCGGCAATCTCGCCACCGCTCTTGCCGCGCGGCCCGGTGGAGAGCTTGACCCGGTCGAGCGAGTGAGAGTCGGCCAGTACTTCCGGCTCGGTGTAGAGATGAACCTCGGCGTGCGCCCAGAGTCTGCTCTGCGCATGGCCAGGGCCTGGGGTGAACGGGCGGCCGATGCCGCCGACTGGGAAACGGCAGTAGAGGCGTACAAGGCGGGTGTCCAAGCTGTGCAACGGCTGACGGAGACGCAGATCCTTCGCGAGGACTACGCGCTCTGGTTGCACGGCGCGAGCGAGCTGTTCGTCGACGCCGCCGATGCGATGGCGCGGGCTGGCCGGCTGGCAGATGCGGTCCTCGCGCTCGAGCAAGGCAGGGCCTTGGTCCTGTCCGAGACTCTGGAGCGTGACCGCGCCGTGGTGGACAGCCTCACCGACGCGGGTCTGGAATCCTTGCGCGTGCGGTTCACGGCGGCCGTCAAGAACCTCCGTGATCTGCAAGCGATCCACAGTGGGCTCGCGGCCGAAGTCGGCCTTCGAGAATCGGCGCTTCGAGCTGCGCACACCTCGTTGCGGACGATCGTCGCCGAGGTACGGGAACACCCCGGATACGAGCACTTCCTCAGGCCGCCTGCCTTTGCGGACGTCACTCGCGCTGCGACAGCGCCGTTGTGTTACCTCACTGCGGGCCGCAACGGAGGATGGGCGATCCTCGTCCGCGGCGAGCAGATACAAGCAACGCACCTTCCAATGCTCACCAGCGCTGAACTCGACGATCGGGTTCACGAGTACATGGCCGCATACAGAGACCGCATCCACGACACACCCTCGCGTGAACGCTGGCTCACGTCCTTAGACGACGTAACCCGGTGGCTTTGGGACGCGGTCCTAGAGGCGGTCGTCGAGACGGCCGGCGCTGCGGACCAAGTGGTGCTGGTGGCATCTGGCCGGCTCGGGTTCTTGCCGTTGCACGCCGCGTGGCGCTTTGACGAAACGATGCCAGGGGGCAGGCGATACGCCATCGATGATCTCCTCATCACCTATGCGCCGAACGCTCGGGTGCTCACCGTGGCAAGAGACACCGCGGCTCGGGTCACGGCGGAGGCTCTGCTGGTGGTCGGAGCGCCTTCGGAAACCGGAGCGGCGCACTTGCCCCACGCCGCGCAGGAAGCCGCAGAGGTACACACGATCTTTGGTGCGGGTTCGGTTCTCGCCGGCGCGGACACGAACCCCGAACGCGTCTTGTCGGAGATGCGCACGCACCACGCCGTGCATTTCTCGTGTCACGGCATCGGTGAACCGGAGGAACCGTTGAACAGCGCACTACGTCTGTCCGGTGGACACCGGTTGACGCTACGTGAACTACTGGATGAGCCGCTGATCCCACGCCGGTTGGCAGTGTTGTCGGCATGTGAGACGGCTGTTGTCGGCACCAACCTGCCGGACGAGGTGATCGGACTGCCAAGCGGGCTGCTGCAGACCGGTGTGGCGGGCGTGGTGGCATCGCTCTGGGCGGTGCCCGATCGTGCCACGATGCTGCTCGTCCGCCGGCTGTACGAAGGATGGCGTGCTGAGGGCCTGGCACCCGCTGCTGCTCTGCGTCAAGCCCAGATCTGGCTGCGCGATGCCGGCAACAGCGAGCTGCACAAACGTTTTCCCGACATCACGACGCCGAGGAGCGAGCGGGCATACCAGATTTGGTCCGCCGCCCGCCCACATACGCACCCGTACCACTGGGCATCGTTCGCATATTTCGGTGCGTGACTGCAACGGAGGGCATTCATGGACAACGAGATGATCGAACTCGCCCGCGCTATCAGGCCTTGCCTGCCTGAGCTGGTGGGCGACGATGAAGCACGATCAATTGACCGGCAACTGGCGGACCTGCTCGCCTCCGGAGGTGCGGAAGCCGACGTCGAAGCACGCATCGAGGAAGTGCTCAGGAGCTCACCGGAGATCTTGCGGTGGGTCCAGGAGACGTTGAACGACGAACGTCTGCGCCCACCACACGCGCAACGCGCGATCGAGCGCATCGACAGCACCAGCGGCGACGGCGAGATCGTCGACGCCGAGCGCTTCCAGTGTCCACAAGGTGACTTTGTTTGGTATCGGCTCTCCGTCGTCTACCAGGTGCCCACCTGCCCCACCCATCAGGTCAAGCTGACCGTCGCCTGAACGGAGTGTCGTGGACAAGTTCTGGGAGTCGCTCGGCGGCAAGCTCGCCGAGAGATGGCTTTCTGTGGCCGCACCCGCCTTGATGTTCTGGCTCGGCGGCCTGCTGATGTGGATGATCGGGCGTGGGGGACCCGCGGCACTGCGGCAACCACTGACCGACCTCGCCAAGCTCCCGGTGGGCAGCCAGCTCATAGGTCTCGTCGTCGTGTTGCTGGGGGTCGCAGCATCAGGGTGGATCGTGACTCAGCTGGTCAACCCTGTGCTGAGGTTCCTGCAGGGCTACGGTCCATTGTGGAGACCCGTGCGCACCAGGCTCGTGAAGAGGGCCCAGACGAAGTTCGACGAAATCGGCAGCGAGTTCGCCGCGCTGGCACCCGCAGTGCTCCTCACCCCGGACAGCGCAACTCCCCAACAGCGAGCTGCTTACGTTCGGCTCACTCGCCGCCAACGGCGTCTTCCCGGACCAGGGAGGTTCATGCCGACTGCCATTGGTAACACCTTGCGGGCAGCCGAAAGCCATCCGATCGACAAGTACGGGCTCGACGTGGTCACTGTCTGGCCGCACCTGTGGCTGTTGCTTCCCGATGTCGTCCGCACTGAGGTCGCGGCTGCCCGCGCCCGGCTCAACGCCGGAGTCGCCGCAGGCATCTGGGGTGTGCTCTTCACGGGATTCGCGCCTTGGTCCGTGTGGGCAGTGCCGACCGGGCTGATCACCATGATCGGGTGCTATCTCGTGTGGCTGCCCGGACGAACCGAGGCGTACGCGGACCTAGTTCAATCCGCCATCGACCTGTACCGACGAGCTTTGTACGAGCAATTGCGGTGGCCAATGCCCGGCAATCCAGCCGAGGAACGAGCCAGTGGACGATTGCTCAGCTCATATCTGTCTCGCGGGCTCAGCGGATCCACACCGACGTTCGTGGCTTCCAGTTCGGAGTAGATCTAGGCGGTATCAGTTCGCCTACGCGCGCGGTTCGACGGGGACGTTCGCTCAGCGGTACGTGCTCGTCGGCGACGGCAGACAGGAGTTGTTCACGGAGACGAGGTCGTGATCGCCGGTCTCGATGTTCACGTGGTCGATCGCAACCTCGAACGCTTCTGGGCCTCGTTGGGCCAACGCGTCCGAGCCAGGCCGGGCATCTGGTCCAGCGAGGTCGGCCAGGCCAGGAGGACCCCTGCCCGGCCGCATACATCGATCCAGATCGTTTCGCTCGGCGCGCGCTCGACGAACAAGACCGCCTGGACTTCTGTGGCACGCGATCTGAGCAACTCGGCGTAATAGAGCACCTGGCCAAGGCCTGTGCGCAGTTGGTGAGCCTCGTTGTCATCGGACAGTGATTTGACCTCGACTACGATCGTCGTCGTCCCCACGTCGTAGGTCAGGTCGAAAAGAGGCGTGTCCGGACTGGGCGAGCGGGGATGAAGCCCTGCTGCGGTCAACAGGTTCGCCAGCGTGTTCTGCAGGCGCCGGTGCCGGTTGCTGCTCTTGATGAGCTTCTCTGACGTGAACAGGCTCGCTATCTCTCGCGCATTTTCGACTGAGATAGCTTCCGCAGTGAGGTAGTTCTGTCCGATCACGGGAGAGTTCTGCTCCGTCAACGAGTGCCACTCGGATTCGGTGAGCTCTGCCAGGCGGCCGTTCACGTTCCCCTTGAAAGGAACCAAGACCTCGGTACGCAGAGCAGTGGTGTGTGTGACTGCCGTGATCGTCACACGCAGCGAACGTTTACTTCTGTTTGCGCCAGCCGCTGCCACCGAGGTCACTTCGGCCAGCTTGGCGTGCCCCTTGACCGAGACGAGCACGACGGGATCCCCAGGCCTGACTTCACCACCTGGGTAGGTCAGCAGGCGAACCATGACCCCCGAGTCGTTTGTGCTGTCGGTGGTAATCCAGTAGCGGTGCTCGCCGCGAGGTTCCGATGGCTTGTCGGGCGTGTGGCGCGGGCGATCGGTCACCTCGCGGGCAGTAGTTGTGGGGCTGACCGGGAGCGAAGTGCCGGGGAGGCTGGCCCCAGTTGGCCGTGTTGATGGGGCTGACGTTCGTAGCGGCGGCTGTGGGATCGCGCCGAGCATCTTGGCGAGCGCACGCCATTCGCCGGGCATGACCATGATCATGTCGGTCTCAGAGGTGTGGACGCGTTGCTGAACGTTTCGAGCGACGGGACCGGCCAAGCGCTGGCGAGCTGCGTTCCAGGAGAGCTGTTTGCCGTCGCCCTGGTTGACGAACGTGAGTTCTACCTGGAGCAGGCTCGCCCGTTCGGGATGACGCAAGTCGCGAGGTGACATGGCGTTGAAGTGACCAATGCCCCAGAGGCCTATGTCGCCGACGAACAGGATCTGATCGCCGGGAGCCGCCTGGACAGGTGGCAGGAACGGCCGAACCTGCGAAACCCGCCTGTAGTCGATCTTGTAGACCCAATGCCGTCTGCCAGGCCGTTGTTTTTGGCGCTGGCGAGTGGGCACTCCCTGAGCTTATCGGTGTAGCCTGCCTCGCAGTAGGCGAGCCGAAGGGCGCGGTCTCACGAACAGCGAGCGCGCATCCGCATGTCGACGTGCTGAACCACCGGATGATACGAACGCCGTCGTGCGAGCCTCGACCCCGTCCAGGACGCACGGTAGGCGCTGGACAAGATCGCCGAGCTGCGTTCGGGCAAGTCGATCGTGCTTGGTGTAGAACCCATCTGGTCCGCCCGACCACCGCCCTCACGACAGCTGCTCGTGCGACGCGCCGCGGGTTCGAAGCTAGCCGACAGCTGTCTATCAGCACTGGTGACGGCTGGACGGGGTCGTGCGGCCGGCCGCTGCCGCTCGATGGCTTAAAAATGCCACCGCGTCCCTTACCGCCCACACGGCATCGGTGTCGTTGCGCGCGAGTTGGTTCAGCAGCCGTTGGGTCGCGGGTAATGCGGTCGCGCACAACCTCCGGAAGGCACCCACGGAGTGGTTCAGAGCTGACTGATGGTGGTCATCTTCATCCGGGTGGGAACGCACCGATCCAGTGGCCGCAGGCGTCTAGGTCGACGTTGCTGCCTCACGCGATGATGACGGCCAGCGAAGCGGTCACGATCTTCGAGGATCGCCGCAAGGCGAGAGCCCAACGTCCGCTCATGGGCATGAGAGCTCGTCTTCTGTGCTCGAGGCGCGGATCTACTCGTCGGGTTGAATGATCATGAGGTGGAACGTCGTCGACGGTGACTCGCGTTCGCAGGTTTGCAACATGTGCCAGGCCAGGTTGCCGGGGCCGTTGTTCGGCTTGGAGGGAGTCGCTGCCTGCTGATTCCGAGGATTCCGTCCGGGCTTTCGGCTAGGGCCTCGAGCGTGCCCACGAGCACCGCCAGGCCGAACGCCAGCACATCGGCGCGCAGGTGGTCGTCCACGTCGTCGGTGAGCCCGATCGAGCCTGCAGTTCGCCGTTCTTGTCGGAGCTGACGCCGACGAGGCCTGCAAGTCCGACACTGCGTGCCGTGGGAATGGAGAACACTCTAGTGCCGGTACCTATCGCGAGTGCCATCGGCCTGGCTGCCGGGGTCGAGAGCAGCCGGTCGTTGATGGATGCGTCGCCTTTGCCGACAGGGTCGTCCGTGCTCTCGGACATCATGCGGCCGATCGTATTGGTGAAGACCGAGCCGAGTGCGACACGGCGAGTCGCGCCGCCGCCCAACACGCTGGCAGTTGTGGGTGGTCGTTCCGGTCAGGCCCTATGCGCGGTGCGCCTTCTCGAATTCTTCGATGATGTGCGTGGGGATGCGGCCGCGGTCGGAGAGTTCGTGGCCGTTGGCCTTGGCCCAGTCGCGGATCGCCTTGGTCTGTTCCTTCGTGCGCGACTCGGCCACGACGGTGCGGGTGGCACTCGGGGACTTCTTGGCCCGGCCGCGAGTGCTGCGCGCGCTGGCCACGAAATCGGCGAGGGCGTCACGGAGTTTGGTGGCGTTGTCCGGCTTGAGGTCGATGTCGTAGGTGACGCCGTCCAGGCCGAAGCTCACGGGTTCGACGTCCTCGGCGGTGGTTCCGTCGAGGTCATCGATGAGCTGGACGAGCACCTTCTGCGCCATGACCTTCTCCGTTTCCTCGCGGGGCTGGGTGAGCGAGAACAGTAGCAAGATCAACCGAGGTGGCCGGGTGTCGCCACTCGGTTGGCGACCAAAGATCGGACTCGTACCGGATTGATGCAGCGAGCGTGCGGCGCCGAGTTTTGGTGTGGGCGTGACAAGGGAGGCCCCGAACCGAAGTCTGGGGCCTCGTAGCAGGTCGATCGGGGCGAGGGTGGAGTGGTGGGCGCGATCAAGTCGCCAGTGGATGCGGCTCTCCGGTGAGAGCCGCGAGGGCAGTGGCGACCTCGTTGATGCCGGCGCGTACGTAGGTAGTGGTTGTGACGGCGTCGTTCTTGGTCTCGTGTCCTGCATAAGCCTGCGCGACGGCAAGGCCGAACCTCCGCTCGACGAACGTGAGCGTGGTGTATCGCAGCCAATGGGTGGCGACCTGCTGTCGATCGGCCCACGGAATCTGCTTGCGGCAACGTTCCCACAGGCCGTCGTATCGCCGCGTGGTGATGGGCTTGCCGTTGAGGTTGCGCAGCACGCGGCTCTCCGGCTCCAGGCAGCCTCGGCGCTTCGCGTGATCTAGCAGGTGTGCGACGAGCGTCGGTGATGCTGGTTGCCAACGGAAGACGCCGCCCTTCTCCTGAAGGAGCAGCAGGCATTGCTGTTCGTCGATGTCCCTGAGCCGGAGCTTCAGCGCGGCGGCACGCCGTGCGGCGGTTTCGAGGTGGAACCGCACGATCAACGCGTCCAGCGCGGGATCGTTTCCGGTCGAGGATGCGACGCCGACGAGTTCGTCGACCTGAGTGGCCGGCAGACCTCGGCGGTTGGAGGGCAGGCGGCGAGGCTTGGCGACCTTGGCGGCGGGGTTGCTCGCGGCGGTGATGTACTCGTCGATGACGGCGAACTTGTAGAGGCAGCGGAAGGCAGCGACCATGTGCTCGCCCGCACAGTTGCCGCCCCGTCCGTTTCGGCGCTGCACGCGGTTCTGCTTGGTGAGCTCGACGAGGCCGGCGATCTCGGTCGCCGTAGGCTCGTCCAGGCGGCGTTCGCCCCAGCGCTCCTTGATGCGGTTCCAGTACGAGCCGTAGACCCGGAGCGTTCCGGGGGACACCGCGGCTTCGACAATCGGGATGTAGGTGTCGAACGTCGGCACGTCCTTGGTCTTGGCTGGTGTTGATGTGAGGTCCTCGACGCTGATGCCGAGGCTCGACAACATCAGTCGCGCGGCAGCGAGCCGATCCGCTGAGGCGGCGACGGCGGGATCTGTGATCGTCATCGAGTGGTCACCTCGGTGAGTACGCCGAAGTTCGTCTGCGCGAACTCGTCAAGAATTGATGCGTTGGCAAGAACCAGAACTGCGGCTCGCGAAGAGGAGACGAGCAGGAGGCGATGTCCTGGTCCCCAGGACATCCACCGGCGCATCGCCAGCGGAACTTGAATCAGTCCGCGCGAAGTGACGCACACCGCGGTTCCTCGGCGCTCGCGGACGACGACTGTCGAGTCGCGCAGTACGAAGTCGAGTTCGGTGCCCGCGGCCCACCGCAATTCGCGCAGAACTGACCGCCCGCTGACGCGGCCGTGGTCGTCGATCCTGGCGAACTCGAATGAGAGCGGGGAGCTCGGTGGCGCGGTACTCGCGAGGTCACCGACGAGAACGGGCTGGATTCCGCGAGCCACACCGTCACGGTCGAGTGAAGGCGGAGCCGCGATCGCGGCGAGGTCGAGCATGCGGATGATCGGCTCAGACATCAGCCTCGCCTCGCCCTGCGAGCACGGTGTCCGAGCACGCCAAAAGCAGGGATCCATTTGCCTGGAACCCTGCTTCGACCGTCTTGCTGATACCGGGGAAACTTCCCCGCTGCTGGTGTCCGAGGGGGGACTTGAACCCCCACCCCCTTTCGGGGACTAGCACCTCAAGCTAGCGCGTCTGCCATTCCGCCACCCGGACGTATTTAGTTCTGCCTCGGCTCGCGCCGTGGTGTGTCCATAGGTTACATGATCGTCGGTGCACGCCAAAATCGGGGCTTGATGGGTGTGTTTGTGCTGGTCTGGGCTTGATCGGTGGTGGTGTCGGTGGGTGGGGTTAGGGTCGGGGTGTGGGTGAGGTTACTGGGTGGTTGCTTGACTCTGACCCTGCGTTGCGGTGGCAGGTTCAGCGGGATCTTGTAGGGGCGCCTGAGGAGGTTTGGTCTGCCACGCGGGCGCTTGTGGGGGTTGAGGGGTTTGGGGCTCGGTTGCTTGCCGCGCAGGGGAGCGATGGCATGTGGGCTGGTGGGGCCTTCTTTCCCGCTGGGTTTGACGGGAAGGAGGAGGGGCAGCCGTGGACGGCTACTACCTGGTCGTTGACCTCGTTGCGGGAGTGGGGGGTTGACGCTGGGGTGCTTGAGGGGACCGCTGAGCTGCTTGCGGATGGGTGTCGGTGGGAGTACGAGGGGTTGCCCTATTGGGGTGGGGAGGTCGACTGCTGCATCAACTCGTGGACCTTGGCCAACGGGGTGTGGCTTGGGGTTGATGTTCGGGGGATCGCCGACTGGTTTGTGGAGCATCAGCTTGAGGACGGTGGGTGGAACTGCGAGTGGGTTGAGGGGTCCACGCGGTCTTCGTTTCACTCGACGCTCAACTCGTTGAAAGGGCTGCTGGCCTACGAGGTGGCTACTGGAGGGACGGCGGAGACCCGAGCGGCTCGGGTGCGGGGTGAGGAGTATTTGCTTGCTCGGCGGCTTTGTCGGCGGTTGTCCACTCAGGAGGTTGTGGGGGAGTGGGTCGGGCGGTTCAGGTCGCCGTTTCGGTGGGGGTACAGCGTGCTGAATGCCATGGACTACTTCCGGGAGGCCGGGCGGAAGGATCCTCGGATGGCTGAGGCGGTCGAGATGATCAGGCTGGCGCGGCAGGCGGACGGGACCTGGTTGCAGGGTGGGCGGCATCCTGGGCGGGTGTGGTTCGAGGTTGATGTTGACGAAGGGGAGTCGTCGAAGTGGCTCACGTTTTACGCGCTCAGGGTGTTGGAGTGGTGGGAGAGTTAGATCCAGCCTTTTGCCCTGGCGAAGCGGGCTGCCTCGTGGCGGTTCGAGGCTGCGGTTTTGCCCACGGCTGAGGAGAGGTAGTTGCGGACCGTGCCTGGGGACAGGGAGGCACGGCGGGCTATTTCTTCGATCGGGGCGCCTTCGAGGGCCAGCTCCAGGACGTCTGCTTCTCGTGGGGTCAGCGGGCTGTCGCCGGCGCTGATTGCCTCGGCGGCCAGGGACGGGTCCACGTAGCGGCCTCCTGTGTGGACGGTTCTGACCACTGTGGCCAGGACGTCCGAGGAGACGGTTTTCGGGAGGAAGCCCCTTACGCCTGCGGCCAGTGCGCGTTTGAGGTGGCCTGGGCGGCCGTGGCTGGTGACGATCATCGTGGAGCACGCGGGGAGTTCTAGGGCCAGGGACTGAGCTACGGAGACGCCGTCGAGGTCTGGCATCTGCAGGTCGATCACGGCCACGTCTGGGCGGACCACTCGGGCGGTGGCCAGGGCTTCGGCGCCGGTGGCGGCCTGGGCGACCACTTCCAGGTCGTCCTCCAACGACAGAAGAGCGGCCATGGCGCCGCGGATCAGGTGTTCGTCGTCGGCCAGGAGGATGCGGATCACGGGAGCTCCACGGTGAGGACGAAGCGGTTGGGGGCTTCCGGGGCCGCTGTCACGGTGCCGCCGAGGGCCGCCACGCGTTCGTGGAGGCCGGTGAGGCCGCTGCCGAAGCGGAACGTCGTCAGGGAGGCTCCGTCGTTGGACATGGTGAGCACCTTGCCGCGCAACGTGATCGTGCACGTGTGGGCCTCGCTGTGGCGCAGGACGTTGGTGACGCCTTCGCGGACGGCCCAGCCCAGGGCGCCGGCCGGTTCGCCGGAGACGTCGACCTCGCCGATCACCCGGCAGTCGATGCCGGCGGACGCGAGGAGGGAACGGGCGCCGGCCAGTTCCACGGAGAGATCGGCGGTGCGGTAGCCGCTGACGACGGCGCGGAGTTCGTCCAGCGAGTCGTGGGCTATGCGGCGGACTTCCAGCATCTCGTCGATGGCCGCCGAGGAACGGTCGCGGCGGGCCAGTTGGGCTGCCAGGTCGGCTTTCAGGGCCACGACGGAGAGGTTGCGGCCCACGACGTCGTGCAGGTCGCGGGCGAAGCGGAGGCGTTCTTCGGCCACGGCGAGGTTGGCGCGGACCTCGCGGGAACGGTCCAGTTCCCAGACGACGGCGAGCATCCAGAGGGTCGAGCGGAACGCGACCACCAGGAACTGCAGCATCAGCGTGATGAACAGGGCGTGGCCGGGTGGCGCGGTGAGGTACATCCAGACGCCGCCCGCCGCGGCCGCCAGCGCGACGTAACGCGGGCGGAGCACGGCGGACAGCGTCGTGATCGCGAGGACGAGGAAGATCACCGAGATGCCGTCGCCGGGGCTGTCGGGCTTGCCGGGCAACGGATTTGGGAAGGTGAGCTCACCGGTGGCCAGCACCGCGCAGGTGGTGATCAGGTACGCCGTGAGCAGGCGGCGGGGGAAGGGCCCCCTGCCGAGGTGGTGCTCGATGCCGACGTGGACCAGCCGGCAGCTCAGCACCACGTAGATCACCAACGTCGCGAGGAGCACGACGAGTGCGGCGGTGCCGACCTCCTGGGCGAAGTTGATGATCAGCAACGGCGGCAGGAACACGTAGCTCAGGTAGAACGTGTAGCGCACGAAGAGGTCGAACCGTGCTGCGCTGCCACGGGACCGCCACCAGCCGAGCAAGTTCACCTCCGGGGATCCCACCTGAACCACCGCTGCACAGCGTAGGTCCCCAGGCCGATCCACACCGCCAGAACGATCACCGGCTTGAGCACGGGTCCGTCCGCCCAGCCGGCGCGCAGCAGTTCGAGCACCGGCGTCAGCGGCAGGTACTTGAGCACCGCCGCGACGCCGTCGGGCAGCGCGGAGAGCGGGAACATCAGGCCGGAGCCGAACAGACACGCCATCAGGATCGGCAGCGACGTAACCTGCGCCATCTCGACGGTCCGGGTGAACGCCGAGGACACCGCAGCGAGCAGCACGAAGGCCGCGATGCCACCGGCCACGCCGAGCACTATGAACCACGGCCGCGACGGCAGCGGCACCCCCGTGATCACGCCGGCGATCACCGTGAACAGCACCATCTGCCCGAACGCCACCACGACGGACGGCAGGGACGCGCCGAGCAGGATCTCCGGATCCGTGAGCTCGCCGACGCGCAGGCGCTTCAGGACGAGTTCCTCGCGCCGGGCGACGAACGTGGTGACGAGGTTGTAGTACACCGCCATCAGCAGCGCGAACCCGACCAACCCGACGACCAGCGGCACGCCGTCCGCGTCCACCGAGATCAGCACCGGAACCAGCAACAACGGCAGCAGCAGGGAGTTGAACAGCGCGGTCCGGTTGCGCCAGAACAACTTCAGCTCGGCCTGTCCCACAGCCACGGCCCTCATGCCGCCTCCTCCGCGATCGCCAGGAACGCCTCTTCGAGCGACGCCGACCGGGCGTCCAGACCGGACAGTTCCACGTTGTTCTGGTGAGCCCACGCCAGGAGCTCGTGCAGGGTCGACTGCAGTTCGTTCGTCCGCACGGTCACCCGGCCCGACGACTCCACGTCGGCCACGACAGGCAGCGGGACACCGGCCGGCGGCACGAACGAGATGCGGGACGGGTACGCGTTCACGACCTCGGACACCGTTCCCTGCGCCACGATCCGGCCGCGGTGCATGATCGCCAGCCGATCGGCCAACGCCTGCGCCTCCTCCAGGTAATGCGTGGTCAGCAGCACGGTCACGCCCTCACGCAAAAGCGAACGAATCAGCTCCCACGTGTTGCGCCGGCTCTCCGGGTCGAGTCCGGTGGTCGGCTCGTCGAGGAACAACACCTCCGGCTTGCCCAGCAACGCGAGCGCCAGGTCCAGCCGCCGCCGTTCCCCGCCGGACAGCTGCTTCACCCGCACCGACGCCCGATGCGCCAGGTCGACGAGTGACAACGCCTCGTCCACCGGCCGCGGCGACGTCAGGGTCCCCGCCCACATCTTCGCGGCCTCGGTCACCGTGAGGTCGGGCGGGAAACCGCCTTCCTGCAGCATCACGCCCATCCGCGGCCGCACGGCGGTGCGCTCGCTGAACGGGTCGTGGCCGAGCACACGTACGGACCCCTCCGCCGGACGTGAAAGCCCTTCCACGACCTCCACGGTCGAGGTCTTTCCCGCGCCGTTCGTGCCGAGCAGAGCGAACATCTCGCCCCGCTCCACGTCAAAGGACACGCCCCGCACAGCCTCGAACCCTCCGCTGTACCGGCGACTCAGCCCCCGCACCTCGATCGCTGTCATGAACCAACGATCTCGGGAAACACGGGCAACCGGCAGTGCCGTCCCACATCAGTTCCCCATGACAGATGTCATGCACGTAGAACGAGCGCGTCCACCACCACGGACGCCGGTTCGGACAGGTTCAGCCAAGCGACGACGATGCGCTGACGCTCCAAAGAGCGCACCCGTACGACCTGTACACCGTGCGGGACCAACGTGGCCAACGGCTCAGGCAACGTCGTGATGCCCGCACCGGACGCCACGAGCTGAAGCTTCGCCAGCCAGTCCCGCGCGACATGGGCGACGGTCACCCGTTCGTCCAGCCCCGGCCAGACGCCGAAACCGGGCGGGCCCGCGATCCACGCCCAGCCGCGCAGGTCGGCCACGTCGATGAAGTCCTTGTGCGCCAGCGGATGCGTCGACGGCACGGCCAGCAGCAACTCGCGTTCGTCCAGCACCTTGGTCCGCAGCGCCGGTGTCTCGTCGTCCAGCGGCGGGTACGGCGGCTCGGACGCGAGTACCGCGACGTCGACCGTGCGGGCTCGCAGGGCGCGAACCAACGACGCCGTGGTGCCGTCGCGCGTGGTCACCGTCAACGCCGGATGGCTGCGCCGCAAGGACGCCAGCGCGGACGGGACCAGCGTGCCGCCCGCGCTGGTGAACCACCCGAGCCGGACCGTGCCCGCGGTGGCCGGCAGCCCGGACAGCTCACGGCCGGCCGCGTCGAGCTGCGCGAGAACCAGCCCCGCGTGCCGCAGCAGCACGTGCCCGGTGTCGGTCAGCTGCATGCCGTCGCGCTGCCGGTCGAGCAACGGCGCGCGCACGACCCGTTCCAGCGCGGCGACCTGCCGGGTCACCGCCGACTGCGTGTAGCCCAGCGCGGCGGCCGCGGCGCTCAGCGAGCCCCGCTCGGCCACCTCCTGGAACACCCGCAACGCCACCAGTGGAACCGCAGTCAGGTCCATGAACCAGATGTATACGGACTACGGGTGGTATCGCCCCTGAATCTCGGTGATCTCGCCGTCGCCGTTGAACGTCAGCCGGGACGCGTAGGGCGGATAACCCTTCTCCAGGAACTCTGCGCGCGTGCACTCGGTCGCGCCCATCCCGGTCCACGTCAGCGAGAGGCCGCGCGGCTCTCCGCACCCGAACGGTGTACGGATGACCACGTCGTCGGCGAGCCGCGACATGTGCGTTTCACCAGGCAGTTCGTGAACCATGGAGTTGTTCTCCTCGGCTCGCCGGATCTCGCCCTCGACCCACTGCACCGTGCCGTCGGAGTTGACCGCGGTGATCACCGCGACGTTCGTGGTGTCGGGCAACGCCCACCAGATCGCGCCTGCCCCGACCGGAACCGCGGCCACTGCCGCCCAGATCCACCGCTTCACGACGTGTTCGACGCCGCAGCGGGCGGCGGGGTTGCGCCCGGAGTTGCCATGATCAGATCAAGGTCGTAATCTTACGGTCGTGCCAAAACACGCGGATCCCGCCGAACGGCGTCAGCAGGTGGTCGCCGCCCTCTACCGGGTGGTCGACGCCGAGGGGCTGGACGCGGCGAGCCTGCCCAGGATCGCCAGGGAGCTGAACGCCACCACCGGCCTGCTGCAGAAGTACTTCCGCAGCAAGGACGAGCTTTTGCTGTTCGCGCAGGACCAACTCGTGGAGGAGCTCACCGCACGCGTGCGGGCGGTCCTGAACCAGGAGGGGAGTCTTCAGGACCGCCTGTGCAACGCCCTGTGCGCCATCGGGCTGGTGGACGACGCGGCACGCGCACGGGTGTGGCTGGCGTTCGCCGCTCGTGCGGCAGCGAATCCCGTGCTGCTGCAACGGCACGTGGAGGGTGCGCAGCAGATCAGGGATCTGTGCCGGCACGTGCTGGAGGGCGCGGGCCTGGACGGCGGGGAGGCCGTCGGGCTCGCGGCACTGGTCGACGGGGTGACGGCGCAACGGGCGCTCGAACCGGATGTGATGACGGAGGAGGTGGCGCGGCAGGTGATCGCGCGCCACCTCGAACGACTGTGGGGGAGTGTGTGACACTGGGACTGGTGGCGGCGTTGGCGGGACTGGCGCTGCTCGACTCGACGAGCATCGGGACGCTGTTCATCCCGATCTGGCTGATGCTCACGCCGGGACGCCTGAAGCTGAGCAGGTTCGGCGTCTACCTCGGCACGATCACCGTCTTCTACTTCGCCGTCGGCATCGTGATCGTGCTCGGCGCCTCGCGGCTGGCAGGCCACCTCGACAACGAGGTGGCTCCCTGGATCCAACTGGTGATCGGCGTGTTCCTGTTCGCGATCAGCTTCCGCTTCGACAGCAAGAAGAAGCCGAACACCGGGAAGTGGCGGAACCGCCTCGACGCCAACGGGTCCGCGATGGCGCTCGCCGGTGTCGCGGTGCTGGCGGGCGTGGTCGAGCTCGCGACGATGCTGCCGTACCTGGGCGCGATCGGGATGATGAGCGCCGCCGACCTGCGGCCGGCCCAGATCGGGCTGCTGCTCGCCGGGTACTGCCTGGTCATGATCGTGCCGGCGCTCCTGCTGCTCGCCGGGCGGCTCGCACTGCGGGCGAGGATCGAGCCGTTCCTCACGAGGATCAGCGACTGGTTCGCCGCGAAAGGGGCGAGCGCCACGGGCTGGATTCTCGGCATCGCCGGGTTCCTCGTCGCGCGCGATGCCGTCGCCCGGCTGTTCCTCATGTGAACCATTTGGTCCAGTTGGCTGAACGACCCGGTTTCGTTTTCCTCCTACACTCGCCAGGATGACTGGGCCGGCCGATCCGAGAAGATCGGTCCCGCGCGAACTGGCACCGTTGCTCCGAATGGAAGTGGCGCCCGTCGCGGTGGGCATTTTCGAGGCGATCGAGAAATCCATTCCGGAATACAGCAGGTTCCGGGAGAACGTGGTCGACGGAATCCGGCAGGCGCTGGTGAAGTTCGTCGACCGCATCGCCTCGCCGGATTCCGAGCCCGATCCGCACGACGACATCCACCGCAAGCTCGGCGCGTGGGAGTTCAAGTCCGGCCGCAGCCTCGACAGCCTCCAGGCCGCCTACCGGATCGGCGCGCGGGTGGCGTGGCGGCACATCTGCGGGTTCGCCGAGCGGCGGGAGCTGTCGCTGCGCCTCATGTCGGTGCTGGGCGAGGCGATGATCGCCCACGTCGACGAGCTGGTCAGCCTGTCGGTCGAGGGGTACGCCGCCGCGCAGGCGAGTGCGGCGGGCACGCTGGAACGCAAGCGGCGCAAGCTGATGGAGCTGCTCGTCGGCGATCCCACGACCAACTGGCAGGCCGTGCTCGACGCGGCGAGGGCGGCGTCCTGGCCCATGCCCGACCGGCTCGTGGCCGTCGCGTTGGAGCCGTCCGCCGCGCCCGCGGACGACCTGCCGGCCGACGTCCTGGTCAACTTCGAGGACGCCACGCCGTACCTGCTGGTGCCGAACCCGGCCGCGGTGCCGCGCTGGCTGCGCGGAGCACTGCCGGGGTGGCGGGCGGCGGTCGGCCTGCCGGTGGCGCCGCAGGAGACGCGCAGGTCACTGGCCTGCGCACGCCGGGTGCTCGCCCTCTCCCGGGAGAAGGTGCTGCCCGACAGGCCGGTGCTGGACTGCGCCGACCACATCGTCGAACTGACCGTGCTCGCGGACGAGTTCCTGGCCAGGCAGCTTGCGGAACGGGCGCTGGCACCACTGGCCCCGCTCACCGACCTGCAACGCACCAAGCTCGCCGAGACGCTGCTGGTGTGGCTGTCGGCGCGGGGTGGCGCGCCCGAGGTCGCCGCGCGGCTGAAGGTGCATCCGCAGACCGTTCGGTACCGCGTGAACCAATTGGACGAACTGTTCGGCGACCGAATGCACGACGCCGAGGAGAGGTTCACGCTCGAACTGGCCCTGCGCGCGCACTATTTGTTGCTGCGCGACTGACAAACAACGGGAAGTCATTTCGTACTCGGATGACAAAAGACGATTTTCGCTTGCTTTGCCGAATCAAAGCTGGCTACTTTACTGACGAGTAAAGCAACACCGCCTTTCTGCAGTTCAATGACGTACTCAGGAGGTCCCTGCAGATGAAGACCGGACTTTTCGCGCGCGCCGCCGCCGTCGTTCTGGTTGCCGGAGCGCTGAGCGTGACGACGGCCGGCACCAGTTCCGCCGCGACCGCCTCGCTGAACATCACCTACGTGTGCGAGTTCTCGATCACCGGCACGCACGACATGCCGACCGTGGTCACCTCGCCGGACGCACCGGACTCCGCCACCGTCGGCGTGCCGACCGCGGCGGCCTCGACCACGGTGACCACCACCGTGTCGGACGACATCCGCAACACGCTGTGGTGGATCGGCGGCCGCTCCGTCGACGGCACGCTGAGCACCAGCGTCACGGTGACCAACGGGACTGCCGTGCAGAACCTGACGGCGACGTCGACCATCCCGAACACCGCGGTGCCGTCCTCGGGCACGTTCCAGGTCGTCGCCACCGGCACGCTGCCGGCGCTGACGCTCGCCAACGCGGGCACGGCGACGATCTCACTGGGCAACGCGACGCTCGCGCTGACGCCGCGGTACGCCAACGGCGACCCGACGTGGATCGGCACCGTCAACTCGCCTTGCACGGTCAAGGCGGGCCAGGCCACCAAGTTCCACGAGTTCCCGGTGGCGTAACGCTCATCCCGTGATGGGATGACGGCATGGAGCTCCAGCAACTGGTGGACCGGATCGCGTCAGAGGTCACGCCAGGTGGCGCCGTCGCCGACTACATCCCGGCACTGGCCAGGATCGACCCGCACGCCTTCGGCCTCGCCGTCGCCACACTGGACGGCGAGGTCTTCGGCGCGGGGGACTACGACCGGCCGTTCTCGATCCAGAGCATCTCGAAGGCGTTCATGCTCGCTCTGGCCCTCGCCGAGAACGACGACGTGTGGACCCGAGTCGGCCGCGAGCCGTCCGGGTCGCCGTTCAACTCGCTGGTCCAGCTGGAGACCGAGCAGGGCATCCCGCGCAACCCGTTCATCAACGCGGGCGCCGTCGTCGTCACCGACCACCTCGGCCTCGGCGCCGCCGACCGGCTGCTCGCGTTCCTGCGCCAGGAGAGCGGAAACGCGCAGATCGGTGTCGACCCCGAGGTCGCCAAGTCGGAGATGGACCACAGCGACCGCAATCGCGCGCTCGCGCACTTCATGGCCTCCTACGGCAACATGCGCAACCCCGTCGACGTGGTGGTGCAGGAGTACGTGCGGCAGTGCTCGATCGCGATGAGCTGCGCTGATCTTGCCCGCGCCACCCTCTTCCTCGCCCGCCACGGCGTCCGCAACGACGGCACCCGGCTCCTCGGCGTCAGCGGCGCGAAACGCGTCAACGCCGTCATGCTCACGTGCGGCACCTACGACGCCGCCGGCCAGTTCGCCTACCGCGTCGGCCTGCCCGGCAAGAGCGGCGTCGGCGGCGGGATCATCGCCGTGGTCCCCGGGAAATGCGCGATCTGCGTCTGGAGCCCAGGATTGGACGCGCGGGGCAACTCCCTCGCGGGCGTGGACGCCTTGGACCGATTCACCACGTCCACGGGCTGGTCGGTGTTCTGACTGATGGCCAGGAGGAAACGGGTGGTAGGAAGACGGGGTGAGCACAACGGGGAACGCACTGGCACTGGCGGAGGACGAGGTCGTCACCCTCGTCAGTGAGCTGATCAGGATCGACACCACGAACACGGGTGATCCCGCGACGGTCGTGGGGGAGCGCAAGGCCGCCGAGTGGGTGGCCGAGAAGCTGTCCGAGGTCGGCTACGAGACGACCTACGTGGAGTCCGGGGCCAAAGGCCGCGGCAACGTCGTCGCGCGCCTGCAGGGCGCGGATCCCAGCCGTGGCGCGCTTCTGGTCCACGGCCACCTCGACGTCGTGCCGGCCGACGCCTCCGAGTGGTCGGTGCACCCGTTCTCCGGGGCCGTGCAGGACGGGTACGTGTGGGGCCGCGGCGCCGTCGACATGAAGGACATGGTCGGCATGACGCTGGCCCTGGCCCGGCACTTCAAGCGCAACGACATCGTGCCACCGCGCGACATCGTGTTCGCGTTCCTCGCCGACGAGGAGGCAGGCGGCCTGTTCGGCGCGAAGTGGCTGGTGGAGAACCGGCCCGAGCTGTTCGAGGGCGTCACCGAGGCGATCAGCGAGGTCGGCGGCTTCTCGATCACGCTCAAGGACGACGTCCGCGCGTATCTCGTCGAGACGGCCGAGAAGGGCATCCGCTGGCTCAAGTTGCGGGTCAAGGGCACCGCCGGGCACGGCAGCATGATCCACCGCGACAACGCGGTCGCGAAGCTCGCCGCCGCCGTCACCAAGCTCGACCAGCACCAGTGGCCGCTGATCATCCGGCCGTCCGTGCGCGAGTTCCTCGACGGCGTCACCGAGATCACCGGCCTCGAGTTCCCCGACGACGACATCGAGGGCTCGATCGGCAAGCTCGGCGCGTTGTCGCGGATGATCGGCGCGACGCTGCGCGACACCGCGAACCCGACCATGCTCTCCGCCGGGTACAAGGCGAACGTCATCCCGTCGACCGCCGAGGCCACTGTGGACTGCCGGATCCTGCCGGGCCGCGAGGAGGCGTTCGACCGCGAGCTCGCCGAACTGCTCGGCCCGGACGTGGAACGCGAGTGGGTCGGCCTGCCTCCGGTGGAGACGACGTTCGACGGCGCCCTGGTGGACGCGATGACGGCGTCGCTCCTCGCCGAGGACCCCGGCGCCCGCGTGCTGCCGTACATGCTTTCCGGCGGCACCGACGCCAAGTCGTTCCAGACCCTCGGCATCCGCAACTTCGGGTTCTCGCCGCTGAAGCTGCCCGCCGACCTCGACTTCTCCGGGCTCTTCCACGGCGTGGACGAGCGCGTGCCGGTGGACGCCCTGAAGTTCGGCGTCCGGGTTCTCGACCGATTCCTGCGCAACAGCTGAGGAGTGGTGTCGTGTCCACTGTGGACTTGACCGGTCAGGTCGCGCTGGTCACCGGAGGAGCGCGAGGCATCGGCTCCGCCGCCGTGCACCGGCTCGCGAAGCTCGGCGCGCGGGTGGCGGTGCTCGACCTCGACGCCGCCGGCGCGCACCGGGTCGCGTCCGCGGTGGGCGGCATCGCCATCGCCGGTGACGTCGCCGATCCCGCGACCATGCCCGCGGTCGTGGAGCAGGTCGAGAAGGAGTTCGGCCGCCTCGACGTCGTGCTCCTCAATGCCGGGATCGGGGGCGGGCAGACCGGAGTGGACGACGCGCTGGACGTCGCCCGCTACCGCAAGCTGGTCGGCGTCAACGTCGACCACGTCGTGTACGGGCTCTGCGCCGCCGTCCCGGCGCTGCGGCGGCAGGGCGGCGGGAAGATCGTGATCACCGCGTCGCTGGCCGGGCTGACGGCGATGCCCGCCGATCCGCTGTACACGCTGACCAAGCACGCGGTCGTCGGGTACGCGCGGGCGGCGGGCAAAGCGTTGGCCGGGGACGACATCACGGTCTCCGCGCTGTGCCCCGGGTTCGTCGACACGCTGCTGCTGGGCGCGGCGAAGGAGGAGTTCAACTCCGTCGCGTTCCCGCTGCTGACGCCGTCCGACGTCGCCGAGGCACTGCAGACCGTGCTGGCACAAGGGGAGCCGGGACAGGCCTGGATCATCCAGCCCGGCGGGAAGGTGACGGCCTACGACTTCCGCGGCGTGCCGGGCGTCGGTGGCGGGAAGATGCCGCCCGAAGTGGTGCTCGGCCGCATTTAGGGCGTGTCCTGGAACCGGGTTGTCTCGTTAGGACGAACAGACGACACGGCGAAAGGACAGCGCATGGTGCGGCTGGAGGACGGGACCGAGCTCAACGTGATGCGCGCGGGGGATCCCGAGGCACCCGTGACGGTCGTGCTCGCGCACGGCTACGCGCTCGACCACCGCAGCTGGCACAAGGTGGTGGAGCTGCTGAGCCAGGACTACCAGGTCATCGCCTACGACCACCGCGGCCACGGCAAGTCCGGCGGCGCGTCCAAGGAGACAGCCACGATCGACCAGCTCGGGGAGGACCTGGGCGAACTGATCGAACGCGCCGTGCCGCAGGGTCACGTCGTGATCGCCGGGCACTCGATGGGCGGCATGGCGGCGCTCGCGATGGCCGAACGCAGGCCGCGGCTGTTCCGGCAGCGGGTGCTGGGCAACGTGTTCGTGTCCACGGCGGCGAGTGGCATGTCCGAGACGACGCTCGCGTGGCCCAAGGCCGTCGGCAAGCTCGTGCGGGAGCTGGAACGGGCGTTCGGGCCCATCGTGCGCGCGGTGCGGGAGAAGATCGAGCCGACCAAGACCGCCGGGCTGCGGTGGTGGCTGTTCGGCGACCAGCCGGCGGCCGAGGACGTGGACCTGACCGCGGACATGGTGTGGGCGCACTGGCCGGAGACCGTCGCGTTGTTCCGGCCCGCCGTGGACCGCTACGACCGCGAGGCCGGGCTCATGGTGGCGAAGGAGAAGGCCGTGGTCGCCGTCGTGGGCGACGAGGACCGCCTGGTGCCCGAGTCGGACGCCGTGAAGTTCGGGGGAACGTCGGTCGTGCTGGCCGACGCCGGACATATGCTTCCGCTGGAACGACCGGCGGAGCTCGCGAACCTGATCCGCGAGGTGGCCGCGAAGGCATAGCTGGGGGGCCGGTGCTGCAGTACCTCGAACCTCGCACCGACGTGCGGGCGTTGGACGACTGGTCCACCGGCCTGATCCTGCAGGACCTGCGCTGGGGCGCCGCGACGCTGGGCGGCATCGCCGTCGTGACGGGTGCCTTCGGCGTGGGCTGCCTGTTCCTGGCCACGACACCGGGCAACGTCGGCGCGATGGTGGTGCTGTTCCTGGTCACGTTCCTGTTCGGGCTGGGCCCGCTGATGTACCGGTCGGAGACCAGGGCACTGCGGCGCGGCCTGTTGGAGCAGCCGTGGCGGCGGGTCCCGGCCACGGTCGCGGAGAAGCAGCACGACGACGTGCACGACCGCCTGCTGCTCGGGGACGGCACGGTGCTGCAGGGCTGGTTCCAGGACCTGCCGGACATGGTGCTGGAACGGCAGGAGGTCTTCGTCTGCGGCCCCGACGCGTCCGGCAAGGCGGTCGTCAGGGCGGCAGGGTTCGCCAAGATGGAGAACGCCAGGGCCGGCAAGAAGGCCGATACCCACCCGGCACGGGAGCGCGTCGAACGACCGCTGGGCAGGCCGCTCGACGACGCGTCCACCATGAAGGCCTACAAGGGCATGCGGTGGGGCGTTCGGTCGTGGCTGTGGTCGGCGGTGCCCGCGGGACTCGGGGGAGTGCTGGTCCTGCTCAGCCTGTTCCCGCTCGCGCCGGCCGGACTGGTCGTCGGCGGACTCATGACGGCGCTGGGGCTGCTGGGCGTCCCGACGGCGATCGAGATCAGCCGCTGGTACCGCGACGCGGTGAAGGCCGTCGAGAACTCGGCGCAGTGGACGCCCGTGGCGATCACGCTGTTCCCGTGGAAGCCCAACCAGAACGTCGCCGGCCTCGCACAGATGCCAGGCGGACTCGCGCTGGTCCAGTTCGTGATCCCGGACCTGAACGTGGTGGCGAACATCGCCGACACGGGCGTCATGTGGATCGCCGGGACGCACGGGGACGTGATCGCGGTGGGCGTGCCGAGGGTGCCGGTGCTGACGTTCGCCGCGGTCCAGCCGGATCGGGACACCCCGAAGGAGGACCCGATCCCCCCGATCCTGCGGTTCCACCAACCGGACTTCAGCGGCCTGCCGCGCTAGACCTGCGCCTTCCCGGCGGACGGCCGAAGAGCCGGACGTGCTCGTCGATCAGCCAGTCCTTCAGCGGCGCCCATTCCGGGTGGTGGTTGAGCACCAGCAGGCGGTGCATCCACCAGTTCGGGTCGTCGTGGCGGGGGAACGCGGCGAGCCACGCGGCCCGCCCCTCCGCCGTCAGTCCCCAGAGATGCGCCAGCTGGCCCTCGGCGTCCGAGTCGAGCCGGGCGGTGACCCGGCCGTCCTCGGTGTGCCATTCCGCGCGGAGTTCGCGCAGGACGGCGAGGGCGCGTTCGTCACCTTCCTCGGCGGTGACGACCACTGTGTGCAGGCCCTGCGCCGCGGCTTGCGCGAGCAGGGCACGGGCGGACGTTTCGTCGTGCGGCAGTGCGCTGTGAGCGACCCCGACTTCGTGCGGCACGAGCTCCATGACCCAGAATCTGATCACATCTACAACCAGTTCGGTGTATTTTATTGCTTCAGTGTTGACTGAAGTCTCACTTTCCCGCAGTGGGTCACCACGGTTGCGCGAGCATTGTTGTGAGGCACGACCGCATCGACACCACACAACGTTTTCGCACTACAAATGCGGTCGAGAGGAAAGGTGAGTGGTGGTGCTCAGCAGAGAGGCCTCGGCTCCACGCCGGGGAAGTAGTGCTCCCAGTGTCGACTGGACAGGTGCGCCGTCGTAGTGGCGCATACGCGGGCCGCGGTGGCTTCGACGTCGATGTCCCAGACGCGGATGGTGCGATCGGTGCCGGTGGTCGTCAGCGTGCGATTGTCCAGGGAGAAGGCCACGCCCCAGATCCGTTCCGTGTGACCGTGCAGCACTGCCCGCACCTGGGGGTTGCGGGGATCGCGCACGTCCCACACGCGAACCACGTCGTCGGTCGTCCCGGCCGCGACGAGAGTGCCGTCGGGGGAGAAGGCGAGACGTTGCAGCGGCCCGCCGTCGTTGGGCAGGGAGCTCAGCTTGCGCGGCTGTGCGGGATCACTGATGTCGTACAGCACGCCACTGCTGCCCATGTTCGCGAACGCCATGACCGTGCCGTGGACGGCGACGGTCATGACCTCCTCACGGCCTGCCTGCCCGCCGCGGCGGATCGGATCGGGGTTGGTGTCGGTGCGCAGCGCGGGGTAGGAGCGGGGATGGGCGGGATCGCTCACGTCCCAGAGCTGCAGTTCGCGGCTGCCGTTGGCGATGACGAGCGTGCGGTCGTCCCGGGAGAACTCGATCTCCCACACGGTGTCGGCCTTGAGGGCGGCGAAGCCACCGGACTTCACCGGGTTCGCCGGGTCGGTGATGTTCCAGAGGCCGATCGCGCCGCTGTCCTCGGAGACGGCGAGCGTTCTGCCGTCGCGGCTGAACGCGGCGGAGACGAGCGGCCCGCCTCCCTTGACGGCCCTGGTGATCTCCCGTGGCCTGGCGGGATCGCTGATGTCCCACAGGGCGCTGTCGGAGTAGGTGGAGCCGAACACGAGCTTGCCGCCGGGATGGATGACGGCCGTGGCCGCCTCGGAGCCGGCGGAGAGCCTCGGCAGGGCCGAGATCTGCTCGACGTGCCGGTCCACCTGCCGCCACAGCTTGATGTCGCCGTCGGTCGAGACCGTGGTGAAGAACGAACCGTCCTTGGCGTAGTTGAGCTTCCACACCGTCCACTTGTGCCGGGGGTAGCTGAGGTCGGCCACGTCGAGCACGCGGACCTCGGCGTCGGTGGTGGCGGTGACCATCTGCGCCGAGTCGGAGCTGAACGCGACGGACCAGACGGTGTCGGTGTGGCCCGCGAGCGTCGCGGCGGGGCGGACGTCACGCGGGTCGGTGACGTCGAAGATCCGCGTGGACTTGTCCCCGCCGCCGGTGGCGAGGAACCGGCCGTCGGGGGAGAAGGCCAGCGTGTGGATGGAGAACTGGTGCCCGGTGGCGGAGCCGAGCAGCACCGGGGCGCGCGGGTTCTTGACGTCCCACACCCGCACGTCGCCGCTGTCGGCGCCGGTGGCCAGCAGGTCGCCGGGGGAGAAGGCGATGGCGTCCGAGGAGAAGTTGGTGGGGGCAGTGGGGATGGCGGCGAGCTGCTCGCCGGTCGCGAGGTCCCAGAGCTTGGCGGTGCCGTCCCAGGACGAGGACGCGATCGTCGTGCCGGTCCTGTTGAGCGAGATGCCGTGCACGTTGTCGTTGTGAGCCTGGATGGTGCGCACGAGTGTGGCGGTGCGGGAGATGTCCCAGACGCGGATGGTCCTGTCGCTGCCGCTGCTGACGAGCGTGGCGGCGTCCGGGGTGAACTGGACCGCCTGCACCTGGCCGTCGTGGCCGCTGATGCGCGCCTTCTCGACGGGTGTGCGCGGGTCGGTGAGGTCGACCAGGCGGATGAGGCCGTCCCAGCCCGCGGTGGCGAGGGTGCGGCTGTCCGGGCTGAACGCCATGCCGTGGATCGCGTCGTTGCCGGCGTGCGTGCGGCTCAGCTCGGTGGGGTGGTGGCGGTCGCTCATGTCCCAGACGATCAGCTGCTTGTCGTCGGCGGTCGTGGCCATGAGCTTGTTGTCCGGGCTGAACAGCGCGAACGACGTCGCGTCGGTGTGGCCCCTGGCGATGGCGACCTGGGGTCCGGCGAACGTGCTGAGCAGGCTGTCGCGGGCGGTGGGCAGGCCGGTCAGGCGGTAGGCGGCGAGGCGCAACTGGCTCGCGAGGCCGGGGTCCCGGTCCTGCAGGCCGTTGGCCTCGGCGATGGCCTTCTCGGCGAGCGCGATGGTGCGTTGCTCGGTCGTCTGTCGTTGGGCGCGCACGGCGAACACGGACGCGGTGGTGGCTACAAGCAGCAGCACGGCGAGCAGTGCGACGACTCGGCGGAGGTTCGTGGTGCGGCGCTTCTCGGTGACGAGACCGTGTTCGACCGCGGCTTTGCTGGCGTCGAGGAACGCCTGCTCCTCGACGTTGAGCGCGCCGGGTTCGCGTTGCGACCAGTCGGAGGCCTGGGTGAGCGGCGCGCCCCGGTAGAGCGAGCCGGGATCCCGCTGGTGCGCCTCCCAGTCGGTGGCCGCGGCGGTGAGCCTGCGGTGCACGCGCAGGTCGTCGCGTGCTTCGGCGATCCAGTCGCGCAGGCGCGGCCAGCTGCGGATGACGGCTTCGTGGCTGATTTCGACGCTGTCGTCGTGCACGGTGAGGATGCGTGCCGCGGCGAGGTGTTCGACCACCTCGTCCGCCCCGAGTTCGGACCGCTTGACGTGGCGTTTGGTGTCCTCGGTGCCTTCGCCGGGGGTGATCAGGCGCAGGAGGACCTGCCGGGCCTGCGCGCGCTGCTGCTCGTCGAGGCGGGTGTAGGCGTTCTCAGCGGTGTTGGCGATGGCGCGGGCGATGCCGCCGCTCTCGTGGTAGCTGGTGAGCGTGAGGACGTTGCCGCGCTTGCGTTGCCACGTTTCGAGCAACGCGTGGCTGACGTGGGGGAGGACGCCGGGTTCGCCGGTGGCGTCGGCGATGAGACGGGCGACGAGTCCCGTCTCGAGCGCGCAGCCGACCTCGACGGCGGGCTGGGTGATGGCTTTGCGCAGCTCGTCGGTGGTCATGGGGCCGACCAGGACCTGGACGTCCTCGATGGCGGTGGCGAGTGCGGGGTAGCGGGCGCAATGGCCGTAGAAGTCGGCGCGCAGGCCGATGACGGTCTGGCCGTCGCGTTCGGTGAGCGCGACGATGAACTCGTCTCGGTGGGGGAGAGCGAAGATCTCCTCGAACTGGTCGATGACCAGCAGGCCTGGGGTCTCCGGGATCGTCCCGGTGGTGCTCGGGGTGATCAGCTCGCCGGGTTTGCGGGCCAGCAGTCCTGCCCTGAGCAGCGATGACTTGCCTG
This sequence comes from Lentzea sp. NPDC102401, assembly GCF_044765805.1. Lineage (NCBI taxonomy): Bacteria > Bacillati > Actinomycetota > Actinomycetes > Pseudonocardiales > Pseudonocardiaceae > Lentzea > Lentzea sp. NPDC102401. Next base: position 48,941 of record NZ_JBIWKS010000006.1, read on the forward strand.
AGCCGGACGCGCCGATGACCAGCACGGTGGTGTGGTGCTCGAGCTTGTCCAGCAGTTTGCCGACGAGCCGTTCCCGGCCGAAGAAGCGGTCGGCGTCGTCCTCGGTGAACGCCTTGAGACCGACGTAGGGGGAGTCGGCCGCAGGGGAGCGCTGTTCGGTCTCGCCGATCTTGCGCCAGCGCTGTTCCCACGTCTCCTCGTCGCCACCGCAGGCCCGGACGAACGCGAGGGTGACGGCGAGGCTCGGCAGGCGCTGGCCGCGGGCGGCGTCGGCGAGGGTGCTGGCGGAGTAGTGGCTGAGCTTGCCGAGCTCGCGGTAGCCGGGGGAGCCGGCCTTCTCGCGGAGCCGGCGCAGGTCGAACGCGAACTGTTCGACTGGCCCGGCGAACGGGTCGAGCGGTTTCTCCGGGCGGGGCATGGCGAAGATTCTTTCATCCGCTCGAATATCTTCAATCTCTATATCTTCAGTGTTGACTAAAGTAGACCATCATCCGGTGTTCGCCTTCACCCGACAGGTACAACGCCTCGAACACCAGGAGATGAGGGCCCCAACGTTCGGTGCCGGTGGCCGGAGGCAGGGACGACGCGGTGTCGTAGCGGTCGGTGAAGGCGGCGCCCGCGGTGATCGAGAGCTCGAACGCGAGTGCGGCCGCGGTGTGGTCGCCGAGGTCCGCGGCAGCTCTGAGGGCGGCGGCTCGGTCGTTCGCGATGAGGTCCCAGTCGGGGTAGTGGGCCAACGAGTCGGGGCTGAAGGCGAAGCGGACGAGGTTCTGCTCGTCGTTCAGGCCGGAGATCTCGCGGAATCGTGCGGTGCTCGCGAGGACGTCGCCGGCGGGGGAGAGGACGGCGGCCGCGGTGGGTTCGAGGGCGTCGAGGGTGGCCCGCACGGTCGGCCGCAGCGGCGGTGGCGGTGCGGGGGAGCAGGTCGTGCCGGCCTTGATCAGGCGGTACAGGTGGACGCGTTCGTCGGTGGTCATGGCCAGCGCGTCGGCGAGGGCGGCCAGGACCTGGCCTGAGGGGGAGCGGTCGGTGCCGCGTTCGAGCCGGGTGAGGTACTCGACGCTGATGCGGGCGCGGTCGGCGAGTTCGCCGCGGCGCAGTCCCGGGGTGCGGCGGCGTTCGGTGCTCGGGGGAGTGGTGGCTTCGCGGCGGGCGCGCAGGAAGCGGCCCAGTGCGTTGTCGGCCATGACGGCGGAGCTTAGAGGGGCCTTGAGCCGGTCTCCCCGCGTTCGTCGTCTGCGGTGATGCTGTGGATCATGCGATACCGACTGTTCGGCCGGACCGGCCTGCGCGTCTCGGAGTTGTTGCTGGGCACGATGACGTTGCGTTCCGAGGACGTGGCGCGGCGGGTGATCGATGTCTACGCCGGGGCCGGGGGCAACTTCCTCGACACCGCTTCGGCTTATGGCGAGAGCGAGGAGGTGCTCGGCGCGGTGCTGGGGCGGCGGGACCGGTTCGTGGTGGCGACGAAGTACGCGTTGTCGCGGGACGCGGAGGATCCGAACGCGGGTGGGAACCACCGCAAGAACCTGATGCTGTCGCTGGAGCAGTCGTTGCGGCGGTTGCGCACGGACTACGTGGACGTGTTGTGGGTGCATCTGTGGGACCGGCACACGCCGGTCGAGGAGACGATGCGGGCGCTGGACGACGTGGTGCGGGCGGGGAAGGTGCTCTACGTCGGGGTGTCGGACGCGCCGGCGTGGTTCGTGGCGCGGGCGAACACGCTGGCGGAGTGGCGTGACTGGACGGCGTTCTCGGGGTTGCAGGTGCCGTACAACCTGCTGCGGCGCGATGTGGAGCGGGAGTTGCTGCCGATGGCCTCGGCGCTGGGGCTGAGCGTGGCGGCGTGGGCGCCGTTGGCGGCGGGGAAGTTGTCCGGCGGCACCCAGCGCTCTGGTGTGCTGACCGAACGGGAACAGCGCGCGGCGTGGGCCGTGCGGTCGGTCGCGGAGGAGTTGGGCGCGACGCCGGCTCAGGTGGCGTTGGCGTGGGTGCGTGCGTCCGGGGCGCTGCCGCTGGTGGGCGCGCGGACTCGGGAGCAGGTGCTGGACTGCCTGGGCGAGGTGGTGCTGCCGCCGGAAGCGGTCGCGCGCCTGGAGGCGTCGGCCCCGTTCGAGCGGGGCTTTCCGGCGGACTTCCTCGCGGAGTGCGAGGCGGGTACGTTCGGCTCTGCCGTCGTCGTCAGGTGATGAGGCCTGGCAGCAACGCGGGCTGGCGCTTGCGGCGCAGCCACATCTTGCGGGAGCCGTCGCTGTAGAGCAGCGTGCGGGACAGTTCCCAGCCGGCGAACTCGGCCTGGATGGCCAGCTGCGTGGTCGCGGTGCGGCGGGAGATGCCGGGCGGCAGACGCAGCGGCCGGTATTCCCAGTCTCCGTCGATCACCCCTTCGTTCATGGTGAGATCACCTGTATCCCTCCGTTGTCGCCGGACGTCACGGTGACGCGTCCGGATTCCTGGTCGACGCTGACGGTGTTGGGTTGACGCACGGTGGGGAACCGGTACTTCTCGGATGGTTCTCCCGCGGCGACGTTGAGTCCGACGACCTCGTTGCGGTCGGTGAGCGTGATCCACGCGATGTCGCGCTTGCCGTCGTAGGCGATGCCGTACGGGGTGCCGGGCACGGGGTAGCGCTGGCGCATGATCAGCGGGTTGATCGAGAACGCGATGAACTCGCCACCGCGGGTGTCGACCACGAGCAGCCGGCCGAAGCGGTCCGGGACGCCGTTGGTGGCGCCGTCGCCCGCCCGCAGGCCCGCGCCCCTGGTCTCGGCGCCCTTGTCGTCGGTGGTCATCTCGAACACCGCGCTGCGCAGCCGGTCGAGTTCGACGTCACGGCCGTTGACCTGGAACTTCAGCGTGGTGCCGGTCTCGGTGAACGTGCCGCCGGGCGTGATCTCGCCGGGCGGGGTGGCGTTCTGGGCGGGGGAGTGGGCCGGCTTGGCGGCTTCGAGGGTCTCCGCGACCTGCAGGGGATCCTGTGACCCTTCGCTCTGGCCGCACGCTGCCAGCGTGGCGGTGGTCAGGAGCAGAGCAGCGAGCCGGCGCAAGATCGGTTCCCTTCGCGGAAGTCGTCCTCTCCAGCATCCCTGACGGGCGGTCATAGGTCACGCAAGGGGTGGGGTGAAACCCGTTCGGCCGCTCGGTTCGGCAGTTATCTCTATTGCTTCAGTGTAGACCAAAATTGATGATCAGCCGGTCTTCGGCATCAGAAACCATGCAGACCAGAGACAAGCCGAGAAGAAGAGGGTCAGCTCAGGGCATGGGGCGTTCGGGGTAGCCGAGTTCGATGGCGCTGACGTCGTCCAGCGCGGCCCTGATCGCCGGCGGCAGGGTGAGCTCTTCGGCTTCGAGTGAGGCGATGAGCTGGTTCGTGTCGCGGGCGCCGACCACGGGAGAGATCACGCCGGGCCGGTCGCGGACCCAGGCCAGGGCCACGCACAGTGCGGAGGTGCCGAGGCCTTCGGCGGCGGTGGAGACGGCCTGCACGATCCGGGCGGCGCGTTCGTTGCGGTGCTGTTCGACGTAGCCCGCGAAGTGCGCGGACGCGCCGCGGGAGTCGGGCGGCGTGCCGTTGCGGTACTTGCCGGTGAGCACTCCGCGGCCGAGGGGGGCCCACGGCAGGAGGCCGAGTCCGTGGTGCCGGGCGGCGGGGGCGACTTCGCGTTCGATGCCGCGTTCGAGCAGGGAGTACTCGACCTGGGTGGAGATGAGCGGGAACGTGGTGGGGGTGAGGGCGGCGGTGGCGAGTTGCCAGCCGCTGTAGTTGGAGATGCCGGCGTAGCGGACCTTGCCGGAGGAGATGGCGTGGTCGAGGGCGGACAGTGATTCCTCGATGGGGACGCCGGCGTCCCAGGCGTGGAGTTGCCAGAGGTCGATGTGGTCGACGCCGATGCGGCGCAGGGAGCCGTCGAGGGCGGACAGGAGTGCGCCGCGGGAGGCGCCTCCGCCGAAGGGGCCTTCGGTGCGGCGGGCGACGGCTTTGGTGGCGAGGACGAGTTCGTCGCGGGGGACGACTTCGTCGAGGAGGGTGCCGAGGAGGCGTTCGGCTTCGCCTTCCGAGTAGACGTCGGCGGTGTCGACGAGGGTGCCGCCGGCGTCGGCGAAGGCCATGAGCTGGGTGGCGGCCTCGTCCGCGTCGGTGTCGCGGCCCCACGTCATCGTGCCCAGTGCGGTCCTGGAGACGCGGAGGCCGCTGCGGCCGAGGTATCGCTGTTCCACGTGCGCGATGCTAAGGGGTGATCATCGGCTGAGCCTGGCAATCGGTGTTACTGACCGGTAGGGTCTCGCCGTGTGAAGCTCGGACTGAACCTCGGATACTGGGGCGCCGGCAACGACGCCGCGAACCTTGAGCTGGCCAAAGAGGCCGACCGACTCGGTTTTTCGGTGGTGTGGGCCGCGGAGGCCTACGGCTCCGACGCGCCGACGGTGCTCGCGTGGGTGGCCGCGCAGACCGAACGCATCGACGTCGGTAGCGCGATCTTCCAGATTCCGGCGCGGACGCCGGCGATGGCCGCGATGACCGGGGCCACTTTGGACACTTTGTCCGGTGGGCGGTTCCGGATGGGTCTTGGTGTGTCGGGTCCGCAGGTGTCGGAGGGCTGGCACGGTGTGCGGTTCGACAAGCCGTTGGCGCGCACGCGTGAGTACGTGGAGATCGTGAAGAAGGCGCTGTCCCGGGAGAAGCTGCGTTATGAGGGTGAGCACTACACGCTCCCGCTTCCTGACGGTCCCGGTAAGGCGCTGCAGCTGACCGTCCACCCGGTGCGGGAGAAGATTCCGATCTACCTGGCTGCGGTGGGCCCGAAGAACCTGGAGCTGACGGGCGAGATCGCGGACGGGTGGCTGGCGATCTTCTTCTCGCCTGAGTACTCGGCGGAGTCGCTGGCCAGCGTGAAGGCGGGCCGGGAGAAGGCCGGGCTGACGATGGACGGTTTCGACGTCGTTCCGACCGTGCCGTTGATCGTCGGTGAGGACTGGAAGGCGTGTGCGGACCCGGTTCGGGCGTACACGGCGTTGTACGTGGGCGGTATGGGTTCGCGTAAGCAGAACTTCTACAACAACCTGATGGTGCGCATGGGTTTCCCGGCTCAGGCCGAGGAGATCCAGGAGAAGTACCTGTCCCGTGACTACGCGGGGGCGATGGCGGCGATTCCGCTGGAGTTCCTGGACGCGACGTCGTTGCTGGGCCCGAAGGAGCGCATAGCAGACAAGATGAAGGCGCTCGCTGCCGCGGGGGTCACCACGCTGTCCGTTTCGCCGATGCTGCAAGATCTGGAGCAGGGGATCGCGGGTCTTCGGACCGCGGCCGAGGCTTTGGATCTGGCAGGAGTGGGTAGTTGAGCTGGTTGCAGGCTCTGGTCCTCGGACTGGTCCAAGGACTGACGGAATTCCTGCCGATTTCCAGCAGTGCGCACCTGCGCATCACGTCGACGCTGTTCTTCGGCAACGACGCGGGCGCTTCGTTCACCGCGGTGATCCAGTTGGGTACCGAGGTGGCGGTGCTGATCTACTTCGCCAAGGACATCGGGCGCTTCATCAGCGCCTGGTTCCGCGGCCTGTTCTCCGCGGAGGCGCGCAAGGAGAAGGACTACCGGCTGGCCTGGTACGTGATCATCGGTTCCGTGCCGATCTCTGTTCTCGGTTACCTGCTCAAGGACGAGATCCGGACGTCGGCGCGGAACCTGTGGATCACGGCGACGATGCTGGTGGTGTTCGGTCTGCTGCTGGGGTTGGCGGACCACATGGCCAAGCGGCAGCGCGACGAGCTGCGGATGAAGGACGCGATCGGGATGGGGCTGGCGCAGGCGCTGGCGCTCATCCCGGGCGTTTCTCGTTCGGGTGGCACGTTGACGGCGGGTCTGTTCCTGGGGCTGACGCGGGAGGCGGCGGCGCGGTACTCGTTCCTGCTGGCGATTCCGGCGGTGTTCGGGGCGGGGTTGTTCTCCATTCCGGACGTTCTGGAGCGTTCGGGTGAGGGTGTGCAGGCGTCGGTTCCGCAGATGGTCGTGGCGACGTTGATCGCGTTCGTGGTGGGGTACGCGACGATCGCGTGGTTGTTGAAGTACGTGTCGAAGCATTCGTACTCGGCTTTCGTCTGGTACCGGTTGATGCTGGGGCTCGTGCTGATGGGGCTGCTGTCGATGGGGTTGCTGCAGCCGATCTAAGGTGGGTGCCGTGGCCACGGTGATCCTGCTTCGACATGCTCGTTCGACCGCCAACGGTTCCGGTGTGCTCGCCGGGCGTTCGCTGGGTGTGGGTTTGGACGAGCGCGGGCAGGCTCAGGCCGCGGCGTTGGTCGGCCGGTTGAAGGACGTTCCGGTGAGTGCGGTGGTGTCGTCTCCTTTGCAGCGGTGCGAGGAGACGCTGGCGCCTTTGTTGGCGGACCGCTCTCTGGAGGCGGTCGCGGAGCCGGATCTGTCCGAAGTGGATTACGGGGCGTGGACCGGTAAGGCGTTGAAGGATCTGTTGAACGAGCCGCTGTGGGCGGTGGTGCAGCAGCATCCGTCCGCCGCGGTGTTCCCCGAGGGTGAGGGGCTGGCGCACGTTCAGGCTCGCGCTGTCGCGGCTGTGCGTGCGCATGATGCGCGGATCACCGAGGAGCACGGTCCTGGTGCGGTGTGGGTGTTGTGCTCGCACGGTGACGTGATCAAGTCGATTCTGGCGGACGCTCTGGGTGTGCATCTGGACGGGTTCCAGCGGATCGTGGTGGATCCGTGTTCGATCTCGGTGGTGCAGTACACGACGACGCGGCCGTTCGTGTTGCGGACCAACGACAACGGTGGCGATCTGAAGGGTGTGGTGCCGGTGGCGCCGCCGCAGGAGGAGCCGTCGTCGGACGCTACCGTGGGTGGCGCGACCGGGACCTGAGGTAGCGCTGTTCGGGTGCGTTCAGGGTGAGTTTGGCGGCCTTATCGTACTCGTGGCGTGCTTGGTCGTGTTCTCCTTGCAGGTCGAGGAGATGTGCTTTGACGGCGTGCACCCGGTAGTGGTCGAGGTCCAGTGTGGACAGTTCGTCGAGTGCCTGCTGCGGGCCGTGGACCATGGCGACGGCGACGGTGCGGTTGAGTGAGACCATCGGGCCGGGTGCGGTGACGGTGAGCAGGTCGTAGAGGCCGAGGATTTCGTGCCAGTCGGTGTCGTCGGCGGTCCTGGCGTCGGCGTGGACGGCCGCGATGGCTGCCTGGAGCTGGTAGGGGCCGATCTGTGCGGTTTTGAGCGCGGTGCTGATGAGGTCGGTGCCTTCGGCGATGGCTGTGGTGTCCCACTGGGTGCGGTCCTGTTCCGCCAGTGGGATCAGGGTGCCGTGGGCGGTGGTGCGGGCGGGGCGGCGTGCGTCGGTGAGCAGCATCAGCGCGAGCAGGCCGGTGAGTTCGCCGTCGTCGGGCCTTCTGCGGTGGAGTTGCCTGGTGAGGCGGATGGCTTCCGCGGTGAGGTCGACGCGGACGAGGTCGTCGCCGGAGCTGGCGGTGGAGCCTTCGGTGAAGATCAGGTAGAGCACGTGCAGGACGGCGGTGAGGTCCTGGGGCGGCCGGAACTTCGCTCCCGACTGCTTGATCTTCTGCTTGGCGCGGCTGATGCGTTGCGCGACCGTCGCCTCTGGGACGAGGAACGCGCGTGCGATCTCCGCCGTCGTGAGGCCACCGACCGCTCTCAGCGTCAGGGCGATCTGCGAGGCCGTGGTGAGTGACTCGTGGCAGCACAGTGCGAGGAGCGTGAGCGTGTCGTCCTGGGCGGGCACCGGGTCCGGTGGTGCGGGCGTGAGGGCGACGACCTTGTCCTCGCGCTGACGGCGTGCGGTGTCGGAGCGGTACTGCTCGATCCAGCGGCGGCTGGCGGCGGTGATGAGCCAGCCCTTGGGGTTGTCGGGGATGCCGTCGGCGGGCCATTGCTGGGCGGCGCCGAGCAGTGCTTCCTGCACGGCGTCCTCGCAGACGTCGAACTGGCCGTGGCGGCGTACGAGGACGCCGAGGACCTGCGGCGCGAGTGTGCGCAGCAGGCCCTCCACCTCTGGGTTCACATGCCGTCCAGCATGGAGGGGTCCCAGACGGGCCGGACCTCGATGCCGTCGTTGTGGGCGTCGGGCAGGGTGGCGGCGTGGGCGATGACCTGCTCGATGTCGTCGGCTTCGACGAGGTAGAAGCCGGCGAGGTACTCCTTGGCCTCGGCGAACGGTCCGTCGGTGACGACGACCTCGCCGTTTCGGATGCTCACGCCCTTGCCGGTCTCGGGTCCGGGGAGGCCTTCGCTGACGATGAGCTCGCCGGAGGCGCGGAGTTTGTCGGACAGGTCGTAGTGGTCCTGGCCGAACTTCATCTGCTGCTCTTCGGTGAGCTTGTCCCACGCGGCCCGGGACTTGGGGTTGCTGTAGATCAGGATCAGGTACTTCACGTGCGGCCTCCCGGCTCGTGGCTGGCTGGCGGAAAAATCTTCTCACCGCCATGTCGAGACCGCGGGCTGTGTCTCGACACCGGTGTGTCAGCCACTTTCGACGGAGGAGTTCGAGATGACTCACACGCTGGTGCAGGACGAGGTCGCGATCCTCGCGGTGTTCACCGAGCAGGAGGAGGGCATGCGGCTGCGTGATCCCGCGCGGATCGTGGCGCGGTATGCGCAGGACGCGGTGACGTGCACGTTGGCGCCGCCGTTGCGCAACACGGGGCTGGACGCTCGTGATCCGGAGGCGTTGGCGGGGTGGATGGCCGGGTTCAGCGGGCCGATCACGATCGAGCACCGGGATCTGGAGGTCGCGGTGGCCGGTGACGTGGCGTTCGTGCACGGGCTGGCGCGGATGGCGGCGGTGCCGGTCGGTTACCCGGAGGGGTTCTCGATGTGGATGCGCACGACCGTGGGGTTGCGGCGCCGCGACGGGCGGTGGCTGGTGACGCACGAGCACCAGTCGGTGCCGTTCCACATGGACGGGTCGTTCCTGGCGGCGACCGATCTGGAGCCCTGAGCAGGCCTTGCCGAGGCCCGGACCGTGCAGGGGGTCGGTCCGGACCTCGGCGCTTCTTGCGGGGTGGGTCTGCTACTTGACGTTCACCGCGGCCCAGGCCCGGTTGACCGCCGCGTACTCGGGCGACGAGGCGCCGTAGAGGTCGGCGGTGGCCGCGAGGGTGCCCGTGCGGGCGGCGGCGTACTTGGTGCTGGAGGTGAACTTGGTGGTCAGCGCGCGGTACCAGATCTTCTCGGCCTTGTCGCGGCCGATGCCGGTGACGGGCTGGCCGTCGGTGGTGGGGGAGTCGTAGGCGACGCCGTTGATGGTCTTCTGGCCGCTGCCCTCGGACAGCAGGTAGAAGAAGTGGTTGGCGATGCCCGAGGAGTAGTGCACGTCGACGTTGCCCGCGGTGGAGGACCAGTAGTCGAGGCTCTTGCCGTCCTTGGAGGGCTTGTCCATGTAGCGCAACGGCTTGCCGTCACCGCGGATGTTGATCTTCTCGCCGATCAGGTAGTCGCCCACGTCGGTGGTGTTGGCGGCGTAGAACTCCGTGGTGGAGCCGAAGATGTCGCTGGTGGCCTCGTTGAGGCCGCCGGACTCACCGGAGTAGACCAGGCCGGCGGTCGAGGCGGTGACGCCGTGCGACATCTCGTGGGCCGCGACGTCGATCGAGGTCAGCGGGTTGCGGTTCTGGGCGCCGTCGCCGTAGGTCATGCAGAAGCAGGAGTCCGACCAGAAGGCGTTGCTGTAGTTGTTGCCGTAGTGGACCTTGCTCAGCGCGCCCTGGCCGTTGTTCTTGATGCCGCTGCGGCCGTGGACGAACTTGTAGTAGTCCCACGTCTTGGCGGCGCCGAACGCGGCGTCGACGCCCGCGGTGGCCTTGTCGGTGTAGGTGCCGTTGCCCCACTTGTTGTCGGCGTCGGTGAACAGGGTGCCGGTGCCCGTGCCGTTGTTGAGGTTGTTGACGGCCTGGTTGCCGCGGGCCGGGTCCTTGAGCTGGAACGTGGAGCCGGACTGGGCGGTGTTGAGGGCGACGGTGCCGGTGTAGGTGGACTGGCCGGTGCCCTCGGCGTGGTGCACGCCGTCGTAGGTCAGCAGCGTCTGGCCGGTCTTGGCGTCGGTGAAGGTGTGCAGTTCGCTGGGCGTCTGGTCTTCCTTGACGCTGTGCGTGACGGTCTCCCACGCGAGCACGGGTGCGTGGTCCAGGGCGAACACGACCAGCGTGCCGCCGGCGGCCGCGGTGGCGGGCGCGGAGGTGTCGAGGCCTGCGAGGGCGGCCTCCGACGCCTTGGTCACGCCCGTGACCTGGCCGGACTTCTGGGTGACGACGAGGTCGCCGCCGATGACCTTCAGACCGTTGAGGGTGCGGTCGAAGCGGAGGTGGTGCGTGCCGTCGGCGTCGCGCACGACGTCGCGGGGCACGAGCTGCTCGCCGCCGGCCAGGCCGAGGGCGGAGGAGATCGTCCCCGCCTGCTCGGCCGCGGCGTGCAGAGCTTCCTGTTGGGTGAGGGGCCTCGGCTGTGGTGCGGCGTTGGCTCCCAGCGTGCCCGTGGCGGCCAGAGCCGCTCCGGCCACCAGGGCGGTGGTGATGCCCAGGGTTTTGCGCTTCATGAACGCTCCTTGTTCCGGTGCAGGGAGTGATCGCTCCGGCGTTACAGGGGTGCCGGGTCGATCACCGTGGAACATCCCGGCCGTCGTCGATGACCGGGCGTGGTGATCGTATTGCTCTCAGTGCATACGACCAGCCGCTCCCAGAATGCGAGATCGGTTCATAAATTGACCTGATGCGCTGGTCAGGACGCCGGATTTTGTCCGAATGGCGGGACAAAAGAGCAGCTCAAACGACGTGGAAACACGACGGAAACTTCCGGGACGCCCGTGCCGATGGGCTAACGCACTGCTCTGTTCGGTGCAGCCCTACCGGAGGGGATCTTGTTTACAGTTAACTACGCACAGTGAGACCTGGGTCACAAATTCACAGGCCGAGGCGGGTCACGGCGTTGTCCTCAAGGGGGTTCGCCGTGCGGATGTAGCGGTGCACCGTCCGCGGATTGGTCCACCGGCCCTGCCGCATGATCTCCCGGTCGCTCGCCCCGCCCAGCGCCGCCTGCGTCGCGAACCCCGCCCGCAGCGAATGCCCGCCGAACAACGCCGGATCCAGCCCCGCCCGCACCGCGTACCGCTTCACCAGCTCCGCCACCGCACGCCCCGACATCGCCTTCTCCGCGATGCCGCCGTGCCGGTTGATGATCGGGAACACCGCACCCCGGCGCCCGCTCGCCTGATAGCCGTGGCAGCGGTGCAGCCCCGTCTCGGAGATCTCGCGGCCGTCGAGCACGTCGGCCCAGTCCGCGAACGCGCACACCGGGCACGTCGGCCGCCTGCTGCCGCGCGGCAGCACCACCGACTGCTGGTGCTTGCCCGTCTGGTCGGTCTTCGTCGTCCCCAGCCGGATCAGCAGCAACGGCTCGTGCGTGCGCGGATCCACGTCCACCGTGACGTCCTCGAACTCGATCCGCGCCAGCTCGCTGCGCCGCAACGCGCCCGCGAACCCGACCAGCAGCAGCAAAGCGTCCCTGGCTCGCGCCGGACCGTCCTGCGGCCGTTCGTTCAGCAGCGCTTCGAGCGTTTCGAGCAACACCGGCCGTTTACGCCGGGGCTGTGTTTTGCGGGTGCGCCGGATACCGCGCAACGTCAGCCGCACCACGTCACTGCGCGTCGGGCTGGGCAGCCCGTTCGCCGCGTGCACGGCCGCGATCGCCGCGGACTTGCGCTCCAGCGTCGACGCGCCGAACGCAGGCGACCCGTCCGGTTTCACCGTGTCCGCCGCGACCGCCAGGTAGACGGCCACGTCCAGCGGGTCCGCGGGCAACGCCTGGCGGCCCTCGGCCTGACACCAGCCGGCCCACGCGATCCAGTCCGACCGGTAGGCGCGCACGGTGTTCGGTGACTGGGCGCTGCGCAGATAGCCGCTCAGCGAGGCCGCCTGCTCGTCGTCGAACCGTTCGCGCACCCTCACGAGCGCGTCGGCGTCGATCAGCACCGAGTTCGAGACCCTGACCAGCGCGTGCTGGACGGGTTCGGGCAGGCTCACACCCGCGATGGTAGTCCTCTGATCAACTCCGCGACCTCGCCCGGAGTGAAGTCCAGCCCGCTGATTCCGACGCTCACCTCGAAGGCGCACCGGCGCGGATCCGGATTCGACCGCGCGTACAGGAACAGCTTGATCCCGGTCTCCTCCAGCAGGTTCCGCGCCGCTCGTTGCGCGTCCTGGCGTGACATCGGCAGGTGGACGTGGAACAGGGGAGTGGAGGGCACGCCCGGGGTGGTGTGCGCGAACCCGTCGGCGTTGATCGCCTCGGCCACGGCCCGCGCGTGGTCGCGGAACTCCTCCATCCGCGGCAGGTTCTCGTCCATGCCCATCAACGCGATCGCCGCCAGCGGCCACGCGTCCGCGATCGCCCCGCCCATCCGGCGCCGCCACACCGCCGCGTGCTCGATCGTCTCGGCGTCCCCGGCCAGCACCGCGCCCCGCACGCCTTCGAGTCCTTTGTAGAGCGACACGTACACCGTGTCGAACAACGCGCCGATCTCCGCGAACGTGGCGTCGTACCCGGTCTGCGCCTCCCACAGCCGCGCGCCGTCGCAGTGTGCGGCCGCGCCGGTCTGCCTCGTCCACGCCGTCTGCGCCGCCAGATCCCCGAACGCGGGCAGCACGCCGCCGATGTCGCGTTGCGGCAGCTCGAACACCACGGCCGCGAGCGGCTCGTGCACCGCTCGCAGATCATCGAGACCGAACAGCTCGTTGCGGTCACCCACGGGGTGAAACCGCAAGCCGTGCAACGCGTTGTAGCCCTGGTTCTCCCACACGTGCAGATGCGTCTGCGGATGACCGGCGAACGCGCGCCGGCCCGAACGTTCCGCGTGCACCCGCAGCGCCACCTGCTGCGCCATCGTCCCCGACGGGAAGAACAACGCCTGCGGCTTGCCCAGCAGCCCCGCGATCCGGTGCTCCAGCTCCCGCACCGGATCCTCGGGCCGCGTGTCCGCCGTGACGCGCCCGGCCAGGCGGCGCACGAGCTCGAACGGCGACTTGCGCGGACCGCTGTGCTGCGACAGCGAACGACGGATCTCCATGACCCGACCGTACCTATTGCAACTTACTTGCAACAGACTCAGTTCGTCGTGATCAGGCGGCCGCGTTCAGGCGTGCGTCCAGCTCGGCCTCGTCCGCCACGAACCACAGCTGACGGCCCCGGTTCGACTCGTGGACGAAGTCCCGCAACGCCGTGCTCGCCGCCACCTGCTCGGTGATGTCCCCGACCACCACGACCTTGAACCCGTACTGCTGGAACTTCTGCACCACCGCACCCGCCACCCGTGTGCGCAACACGAGGAAATCCTGCGACAACCGCGCCACCGGCACCACCAGCCACTGCACGTCCTGCCCCCACAACGTGCCGATCAAGTCCACAGCGGACTGCTCGTCGGTGATCACGGGACCGTCGGCGGCGCACATCAGCACCGTCGCGCCGTGGCGCGTCTGCACAACATCAGGCATGGCACCGGAACCTAGTCGCGGCCCGCGTCCGATGTCGCGCCGAATATCGCGCGCGACCGGTGATCACCACTTGCTAGGGTCACCGCACGCGATCGGCCCGAGGAGGTGAGTCCCATCAACGCGGTCAACCCAGATGGGCGTTCCCTCCCCCTTTCGGCCTGACGCCGTCCGCGCGTCGCCACGGGAACGCTCCAGCAGCCATCCCGAAAGGCCAGCAGCCATGCGCTTCACCTCCGAGACCACGTCCGCCGACGGCACCACCGAACGCGACTTCGTCCACGACGGCGTCCCCGGCGTGCTCTGGACCCCCGCCGGCACCCCCAGCGGCCTCGTGCTCAGCGCACACGGCGGCGGACAGCACAAACGAGCCCCCGGCATCACCGCCCGCGCGGCACGGTGCGCCGCCGCCGGACTCACCGTCGTCACCCTCGACGCGCCAGGCCACGGCGACCGGCCCCGCACCGCCGACGACGACCGGTTCGCCACCGAGATCCGCTCCCGCATCACCTCCGGACGCGACGCCGGCGCACTCGTCGCCGAGTACAACGTCCTGCAAGCCGCGCGGGCGATCCCGGAATGGCGATCCGTGCTCGACGCCCTGCCCGCCACCGGCGACGCCATCGGGTTCTGGGGCGTGTCCATGGGCGCCGCCCTCGGCATCCCGCTCGTCGCCGCCGAACCCCGCATCCGCACCGCCGTGTTCGGGCTCATCGGCGCCACCGAAGCACTGACCGCGGCGGCGGCGACGATCACCGCGTCCGTGCGGTTCCTGCTGCAGTGGGACGACCAGCTCATCGCCCGCGACGCCGGCCTCGCGCTGTTCGACGCCTTCGGCACCCGCCAGAAGTCCCTGCACGCCAACCCCGGAGGCCACGGCGAGGTCCCCGAACACGAACTCGCCGCCGCGGTCACGTTCCTCGCCGGATAAATCCCGGGCGCCCGCGGGTGGGTCTGGGTAGCGTCGCGCCACATGCGTGATCTCGCGACGTTGCCCAAGGCCCACCTGCACGTGCACCTGGAAAGCACCGTGCGCCCGGACACCCTCGCCGAACTCGCCGAGCACCACGGCGTCGACGTGCCCGCCGCGCAGGCCGGATCGTTCGACGGCTTCACGCAGTTCGCCGCGCACAACGGGGCAGTACGGGACTGCCTGCGGCGAGCCGAGGACTTCCACCGGATCGCGTACGAGTTCTGCGCCGAGGAAGCAGCGCAGGGGACCCGGTACGCCGAGGTCACGTTCACCGCGGCAGCGCACGGAGAACGGCTCGGTGATCCGGACATGCCGCTCGAAGCGGTGTTGTCCGGGCTCGCCGCAGGACAGGCCGCCCACGACATCGAATGCCGTGTGATCGTGGACCACCCCAGAAAGCGGTCGGTCGCGCGGTTTCAGGACTCGCTTCGCCTCGCGGCCACGCACCCGCGGGTCGTCGCGATCGGGATGGCCGGAGCGGAAGACCACCCGCTCACCCCGTTCGCCGCCGTGTTCCGCGCCGCGCGCGAAGCCGGGATCGGGCTCGTGCACCACGCCGGAGAATGCTGCGGAGCACCGAGCGTCGCCGAAGCCGTCACCGTAGGACTCGCCGACCGGATCGGCCACGGGTTCCGCGCACTCGACGATCCGGACGTCGTCGCGCTGCTACGGGACCGCGCCATACCGCTCGAAGCCTGCCCGTCGTCCAACGTCGCACTGGGACTGGTCGACTCGCTCTCCTCTCATCCGCTGCCACAACTCATCGACGCCGGGCTGACCGTCACGCTCAGCACCGACATCCCCGCCTCCACCGGCACCACGCTCACCGGCGAATACCGGCTGCTGCGCGAGCACCTCGGCTTCGACGACGACGCTCTCGCGCGCATCGCCACCAACGCCGTCGACGCCTCCTTCGCCCCCGAGGGAACGAAGACCGCGCTGCGTCAGGACATCGCCGCCTGGCGGGCAGGCTCGAAACACACCAGCCCGTGCCGCGACGCCAGCAACGCCACCAGATCCAGCACCTGACGCTGCCCCGGCCACACCACGTGCACGATCACCGCGTCCACCCCCACCGTCAGCGCCTCGTCCCACGACACGGGGGAGGCGGGATCCGGCGAGGTCTGCCGCAACTCCCGCACGAACGCCGCCACCGCGGGCTCGAACGCGCCCAGCGGCGAGGACCGCAACTCCGCATACCGGGCCGCCGCCTCCGGGAAGGACGCCGGACCAGGAGCCCGCCACACCACCACGTCGACTGGCACCTCGACCGGCACGGCCATCACGCCACCTTCCCGAACAACGCACCCAACCGCGGAATCCGCGCGGAGATCTCCGCCGGATCAGCGAAATCCCACTGCTCACCTGCTGGATCCGGCGACACCAGCAGCCCACGCTCGGCCACCACCGCCTCCAGATCACCGTCGAACGCCTCGGCCGCCACGTAGTCGAGACCCTCCCAGTCCGGCCAGTCCTCATCCGCCCACGCGTGCACGCCGCCACGCGACGCCAGCAACCGCACGTGCGGCAGATCGGCCAGCGCGTCCGGCGACGAGGCCACCGCCTCGAACACCGCCCGCCCCTGACCCACCAGCCACGCCTGGAAGTAGAAGAACCCGTCGTCCGAGCACAACCCGCCGCAGATCACGTCCGCCGCGTGCCAGTGCGCCCACGTGTCCACCCGGCGACGCACCTCGTCCAGGCGCACCCCGAACTCCACCACCTCGCCGGCAGGCAACACGGCCAGCGCGGCCGTGAGCCGCTCCAGCCGATCGTCCTGGTCCGAGGCCCCCACAGCGGAGGACTCCACCAGGCCCCAGAACGCGTTGAGGTCCATGCCCGAAACGCTAGCGAGGGGGTCTGACAATTTTGAAGCCCCGACATCAGCCCAGGTCAGAAGCTGTGAGAGGCCATGCCCGCGCGGGACGGAGCCGCATCCCGGACGGCATCCGGGGACCGGCGGCTCCCAGGGTCATCGCGGCACTTTCCCGAACAACGCCCACAGCCGCGGAATCCGGCGCGCGATGTCCGCCGGATCCTCCATCTCCACGGCTTCACCGCCCGGCGACACGTCGAACGCCCGCGCCTGCCCGCGCGAACCCAGCAGGTCGTCCAGGTCTGCGGCGTACACCGCCTCGAACGCCGCGTCCGGCACCCGGTACAGCGCCTCCCACTCCGGCCAGTCCTCATCGGACCAGCCGGCCACAGGCCCCAGTGCCGCCAGCCGCCGCACCTGCGCAACGTCGGCCAGCGCGTCCGGCGACGCCGCCACCGACGAGAACACCTCGCGACCCTGGCCGATCAGCCACGCCTGGAAGTAGAAGAACGAGTCCATCCCGCACAGCCCGGAACAGATCAGCGAGGCCGCCTGCCAGTGCACCCACGTGTCCACCCGGCGGCGCTGCTCGTCGCCCCGCACGGCGAAGTCGGCGATCTCACCCGCCGGCAACAGTGCCAGCCGCCCGGACAGCCACTCCCGCCGTTGTTCCAGGTCAGCGGTAGCGGCAACGGCGTGATCGACCAGCTTCCAGAAGCCCCCTGCGTCCATCCGGCAACGCTGGCGGCGGGGTCTGACAGTTATTGACGCGAGCGAATTGGAGCTCCCCACTATCCTTGACTCCAAATGGACACCCCGCACGCTGAACTGCACAAACGCCTGCCCGAGCTCATGCCGCGTGATCAACGCCGGCTCGCCAGGCGCCTCGACGGCGCACGCAAGGTCAAGGACCCGCTGGCGCGCCGCAAGATCACCGAGGAGATCGCCGCCCAGATCGACGAGGCCGCGCTCAAGGTCGCGCTGCGCCGGGAGTCCGTTCCCAAGATCACCTATCCCGCCGAACTGCCGGTCAGCCAGCACAAGGACGAGATCAAAGAGCTGATCGCGCACCATCAGGTCGTGATCGTCGCGGGCGAGACCGGATCCGGTAAGACCACGCAGCTGCCCAAGATCTGCCTGGAACTGGGGCGCGGTGTCATCGGCCAGATCGGCCACACCCAGCCGAGAAGGATCGCCGCCCGCACCGTCGCCGAACGCGTCGCCGAGGAGCTGGGCACCAAGCTCGGCGACACCATCGGCTACAAGGTCCGCTTCACCGACCAGTCCGGCGACGACACGCTGGTCAAGCTCATGACCGACGGCATCCTGCTCGCCGAGATCCAGACCGACAGGACGCTGAGCCGCTACGACACGATCATCATCGACGAGGCCCACGAACGCAGCCTCAACGTCGACTTCCTGCTCGGCTACCTCAAGCAGCTCCTGCCGCAGCGCCCCGACCTCAAGGTCGTCATCACCTCGGCGACCATCGACCCGCAACGCTTCAGCGCGCACTTCGAGAACGCCCCGGTCATCGAGGTCTCCGGC
Source organism: Lentzea sp. NPDC102401 (assembly GCF_044765805.1). NCBI lineage: Bacteria > Bacillati > Actinomycetota > Actinomycetes > Pseudonocardiales > Pseudonocardiaceae > Lentzea > Lentzea sp. NPDC102401. The sequence continues at coordinate 66,771 of NZ_JBIWKS010000006.1, forward strand.
CGCACCTACCCCGTCGAGACCCGCTACCGGCCGCTGGAGGAGGACGACGACCAGACCCAGGGCATCCTCAACGCCGTCCGCGAACTGCAGGCGGAAGGCCCCGGCGACGTCCTGGTGTTCCTGTCCGGCGAACGCGAGATCCGCGACACCGCCGAAGCCCTCAAAGCCGAAGACCTCCGCAACACCGAGATCCTCCCGCTCTACGCCCGCCTGTCCGTGGGCGAGCAGCACCGCGTGTTCCAACGCCACACCGGCCGCCGCGTCGTGCTCGCCACCAACGTCGCCGAGACCAGCCTCACCGTGCCCGGCATCAAGTACGTCGTCGACCCCGGCAACGCCCGCATCTCCCGCTACAGCCACCGCCTCAAGGTCCAGCGCCTGCCGATCGAACCCATCAGCCAGGCGTCGGCCAACCAGCGCAAGGGCCGCTGCGGCCGCGTCAGCGAAGGCATCTGCATCCGCCTGTACTCCGAAGAGGACTTCGAGGCCCGCCCCGAGTTCACCGACGCGGAGATCCTGCGCACCAACCTCGCCAGCGTCATCCTGCAGATGACCAACATCGGCCTCGGCGACGTCGCCGCGTTCCCGTTCATCGATCCGCCCGACTCCCGCAACATCAACGACGGCATCGGCCTGCTGCAGGAGCTCGGCGCCATCAACGCCGCCGAGAAGAAGCTCACCCCGACCGGCCGCAAACTCGCCGCCCTGCCCGTCGACCCCCGTCTGGGTCGCATGGTGCTCGAGGCCGACACCACCGGCTGCCTCAAAGAGGTCATGATCATCGCCGCGGCACTGTCCATCCAGGACCCGCGCGAACGGCCCGCGGACCAGCAGGAAGCCGCCACCCAGCAGCACGCGAGGTTCGTCGACAAGGAATCCGACTTCACGACGTTCCTCAACCTGTGGGAGTACCTCAAGCAACAGCAGAAGGAACTGAGCGGCAACCAGTTCCGCAAGCGCTGCAAGGCCGAGTTCCTCAACTACCTGCGCGTGCGCGAGTGGCAGGACATCTACCTGCAGCTGCGCCAGGTCGCCAAGCAGATCGGCATGCACGTCAACGACCAGCCCGGCGACCCGCGCAACATCCACATCGCGCTGCTGTCCGGACTGCTCAGCCACATCGGCGTCAAGGACATCCTCAAAAAGCAGGCCCCAGGCGAGAAACGGCGTCCGCTCACGGAGTTCCTCGGCGCCCGCAACGCCAAGTTCGCGATCTTCCCCGGCTCCGCGCTGGCCAGGAAACCACCGCAGTGGGTGATGGCCGCCGAACTCGTCGAGACCAGCCGCCTGTGGGGCCGCATCGTCGCCAGGATCGAACCCGAATGGGCCGAACGCCTCGGCGAGCACGTCGTCAAACGCCAGTACTCCGAACCGCACTGGGAGACCAGACGCGGATCAGTCGTCGCACTGGAGAAGGTCACGCTGTACGGGGTGCCGATCGTCGCCGGCCGCAAGGTCAGCTACGGCCGCATCGACCCCGAACTCTCGCGTGAGCTGTTCATCCGCCACGCGCTCGTGCAGGGCGAGTGGACCACGCACCACCGGTTCTTCCACACCAACCGCGCGATGCTCGAAGAAGTCGGCGAACTGGAGAACCGCGCACGGCGCCGCGACATCGTCGTGGACGAGGAGACGCTGTACGAGTTCTACGACAAGCGCGTCGCCCCGGAGGTCGTGTCCGCGCGGCACTTCGACTCGTGGTGGAAGAAGCAGAAGGACAAGAACCTGCTGACCTTCACCAAGGACATGCTGGTCAACGACCGTGCCGACGTCACCCCCGAGGCCTACCCCGACCAGTGGCGCCAGGGCGAGCTCACGCTGCCGCTGAGCTACCACTTCGAGCCGGGCACCAAGAACGACGGCGTCACCGTCCAGCTCCCGCTGCCCGCGCTCACCGCCCTGGACGACGACGCGTTCTCCTGGCAGATCCCCGGCCTGCGCCACGACCTCGTCGTCGCGCTCATCCGGTCGCTGCCCAAGCCGATCCGCCGCAACTTCGTGCCCGTCCCCGACGTCGCCACCGCCGTCCTCGCGCGCATCAACCCCAAGGACACCAGCCTGCTCAGCGGTGTCGAACGGGAGCTGCGGGCGTTGACCGGCGTGACCGTGCAGCGCGAGGACTGGCAGTTCGACGCCGTCCCCGACCACCTCAAGCTCACCTTCCAGGTCGTCGACGACCAGAACCGCACCCTCGCCGAAGGCAAGGACATCGCGGCGCTGAAGGAGAAACTGCGCGACGAGGTCCGCGAATCACTGAGCCAGGCCGCCGGCCACCTCGAACGCACCGGACTGACCACGTGGGACTTCGACGCCCTGCCCCAGACCATCGAGCAACGGCAGTCCGGCATCACCGTCACCGCCTACCCGTCGCTGCTCGACCAGGGCGAGACCGTCGCGATCAAGGTCCTCGACACCCCCGGCCGGCAGGCCTACGCCCACCGCCGCGGCGTGCGCAGACTCCTGCTGCTCGGCGTCAACTCGCCCGTCAAACACCTGCAGCGCCACCTCGACAACGCCGCCAAGCTCGCACTGACCCGCAACCCCCACGGCAGCGTCGCCGCGCTGCTGTCGGACTGCATCATGGCCGCCGTCGACCGGCTCATGGGCGACCCCGCGTGGAACGCCAAGTCCTATGCGGCGCAACTGAAGAAGGTCCAGGCCGCGCTCAACGACACCACCTGGGTCGTCGTGCAGGAGGTCCGCAAGGTCCTCGAAGCCGCCCACCAGGCCGAACTGGCACTGACCGGCCTCAAGGGTGCCCCCGATTCGGCCGCCGACATCCGCGCACACCTCAACTCGCTGGTGTACAAGGGATTCGTCACCCACACCGGCTACGACCGGCTGCCCGACCTCGTCCGCTACCTCAAGGGCATCGCGCGGCGCATCGAGAAACTGCCCGAGAACCCGCGCCGCGACCTCGACTGGACCGACAAGATCCACCAGGTCCACGCCGAATACCGGGAACTGCGCGCGCAGACCCCGGCCGACGAACCCGCGCCCGAACTCGACGAGATCCGCTGGATGATCGAGGAACTGCGCCTGTCCTACTTCGCCCAGACCATCCCCACCCGCTACAGCGTCAGCGACAAACGCATCTACAAAGCGCTCGACGCCGTGCCCTTGTAGACCTCGCTACCGTGGAACATGCACTTTCCCGGGGATTCCACGTGGCAGGTGTCCAGCGGCAGTGGTGAGGTCTTCGCGCTGTACGTGCGTGACGCGCTCGGCATCAGCACACCCACCGCCGACGCGATCCCACGCCTGACCCCGCCGGTACCGCGCGACCACGACGCGTACGTGCCGGAGACCTTCGGGTCGGCGTGGGACCGGTGGTGGACCCGCTCGCTCACCACCCTCGGCTCAGGGCACCCGCCTGTCGGGGTGCCCGAGCAGATGCGTGCCGACTACACCCGATGGCAGCCCGACTGGACCTCGCCCGAGCAGCGCGCGCTGCGCCGCCATGCCAGGACCGAGTCCTACGCGCTGCTCAAGGAGATCGTCGACCAGCTCACCGTCGAGTTGGGCCGCCGGCCCGTCTTCAACCTCCGCATGATCGAGATCCCGGTCGAGGGCCAGTTCTGGCGTCGAGTCGACAAGCACACCGCGCTCGTGTCCGACGAGCTCCGCATCTCCCGCAACGTCCTCGCGCCACTGGAGTCAGTCCTGCGTGAACTCGCGCTGTAGCGCCTCACCCGTGCGGTACAGCTGCACCAGCAAAGGCCGCAGCAACACCCCGGCCGGCGTCAGCTCGTACGACGTCCGCACCGGAAAACCAGGGGAGCGGGAACACGACACCACACCCTGCGCCACCAGCGACTCCAGCCGCTCGGTCAGCACCTTCGCGCTCAACGACGGCAACCCCGCCCGCAACTGCGAGAACGACCGCGGCCCGTGCATCAGATCCCGCAGCACCAGCGTCGCCCACCGGCCGCTGATCGCCGCGAGCGCCACCTCCACCGGGCAGTCCTGCGACGGCCGGTCCCAGGTCACCGTTTGGTGACCCACAGAAGCGAACGCGACGCTGTCGGCATGTCCATCCACCCCGCCAGTGTCGCCCACGACTTCGCCGCCGCGTTCAACTCCCGGAACCCGGACGCCGTCGACACCGTCTACGAACCGAGCGGCCTGTTCGTCCCCGAACCCGGCCGCACCGTCACCGGAGCCGCCCGGCGCGCCGCCAACCAGCGGTTCCTCGATCTCGGCCTGCCCATAGACCTCCGGCCACGCCACGTCTACGAACACGACGGCATCGCGCTGCTCATCGTCGACTGGACCATCGGCGACCTGCACGGCACCGCCACCGACGTCGCCCGCCGTGGCGAGGACGGCCGGTGGCGGTACGTGATCGACAACCCCTTCGGCACGGCCTAGGCCTCAGGTGGCTCCATGGCCCCGGTCATGATCGCCACCGCGTCCGACATCGAGATGGACTTCGGATCCACCACCGCCTTGCGCCGGCCCAGGCGCTGGATGTGGATGCGGTCGGCCACCTCGAACACGTGCGGCATGTTGTGGCTGATCAGGATCACCGGCAGGCCCCGGTCGCGGACCTGCAGGATCAGGTCCAGCACCGCACGGGACTCCCGCACGCCCAGCGCCGCCGTCGGCTCGTCCATGATCACGACACGGCTGCCGAACGCCGCCGCCCGCGCCACCGCCACGGCCTGACGCTGGCCACCCGAGAGGGTCTCCACCGCCTGGCCGGGGTTCTGGATCGTCATGATCCCCAGCGCGTCGAGCTGGCGGCGGGCCTCGTCGCGCATGCCGGTGCGGTCGAGCATCCGGAACACCGAGCCGAGCACGCCCTTGCGGCGCAGTTCACGGCCCAGGAACAGGTTCGCGGCGATGTCGAGCGACGGCGACACGGCCAGCGACTGGTGCACCGTCTCGATGCCGGCCTTGCGCGCGTCCAGCGGCGTGGAGAACGACACGGGAGAGCCGTCGAGGAACACCTCGCCCTCATCGGGCACCACCGCGCCGGACAGGGCCTTGATCAGCGACGACTTGCCCGCGCCGTTGTCACCGATCACCGCGAGGATCTCGCCCGGCAGCAACTCCAGGTCCGAACCCGCCAGCGCCGTCACCCTGCCGTAGCGCTTGACCAGGCCCGTTGCCTGCAGGATCGGGGTGGTCATGCCTTCACCTTCCTGATCCACTGGTCCAGCGACACCGCCACGATGATCAGCACACCGACCGCCATCGTCTGCCACAGCACGTCCACCCCGGCCAAGGCCAGGCCGTTGCGGAACACGCCGACGATCAACGCGCCGATCAGCGACCCCACCACCGCGCCGCGGCCACCGAACAGCGACGTCCCGCCGATCACCACCGCCGTGATCGAGTCCAGGTTGTCGGTCTGCCCCGCCTGCGGTGAAGCCGAGGCGATCCGGCCGATCAACGTCCACGCCGCCACCGCGTAGATCAACCCCGCCGTCGCGTACACGGACAGCAGCACCCGAGCCGTGCGGATGCCCGACAGGCGCGAGGCCTCCAGATCGTCACCGGTCGAGTAGACGTGCCGGCCCCACGCGGTGTTCTTCAGCACGAACGCCATCGCCGCCACCAGCAGCACCAGCATGATCGAGCCGTAGGTGATGCGCGTGCCGCCGACGGTGAACGTCTGGCCGGTGAACAGCAGCAACGACGGCATGTCCGTGCCGCGGATCGTGGCACTGCCCGAATACCAGAGGTTCAACGCGAAGAACACGTTCAACGTGCCCAGCGTGACGATGAACGGCGGCAGCTTCAGCCGCGTCACCAGCAGGCCGTTGAGCAACCCGCACACCGTGCCCACCAGGAAACCGAGCAGCAACGCCGGCAACCCCGGCAGGCCGGTCTCCGACGCCACCTTCGCCATCACGATCGAGGTCAGCACCATGATCGCCCCGCACGACAGGTCGATCCCGGCGGTCAGGATCACGATCGTCTGCCCCACCGCGAGCGTGCCCACCACCGCGACCTGCTGCAGGATCAGCGAGATGTTGCCCGGCGTCAGGAACCGCTCCGAGAGCAACGCGAACACGATCACCGACGCCAGCAGCACCACCGCCGGTCCGATCGTGGCCTGCGCGTGCAGCAGGTGCTGCACGCGCGTCAGCACGGAACGATCCCGTTCCTCCACCACCGCGGTCATCGCTTAGCCCCAGCAGTTCTGCAGGCCGAACGCCGAGTCCTTGGACTCCACGCCGTCCGCGGGCTGGTCGGTGATCAACGTGACGCCGGTGTCGGTGTTCTGCGGCTTCGAGCCGTCCTTCGCGAACTTCGACACCGCCTCCACGCCGAGCTGCGCCATCTTCAGCGGGTACTGCTGCGAGGTCGCCCCGATCACCCCGGACTTGACGTTGTTCACGCCCGGACAGCCGCCGTCGACCGACACGATCACGACGTCCTTCTCCTTGCCCGCCGCCTTCAACGCCTCATAGGCACCGGCCGCAGCGGGTTCGTTGATCGTGTAGACCAGGTTGACGCCGGGGTCCTTCTGCAGCAGGTTCTCCATCGCCGTGCGGCCACCGGACGGGTCGCCGTTGGTCACGTCGTGGCCCACGATCCGCGGATCGGACTCGTCACCGATGCGGGCCTTGTCCTTCACGTCGACGCCGAAGCCCTCCAGGAACCCCTGGTCGCGCTGCACGTCCACCGACACCTGGTTCGGGTTGAGGTCCAGCAACGCGATCTTGGCCTGCTTGCCCTCCTTCGCGAACTTCGACTTCGCCCACTGCCCGATCAGCAACCCGGCCTTGTAGTTGTCGGTCGCGAACGTCGCGTCCGCGGCACTGGCCGGCTCCAGCGGCGTGTCCAGCGCGATCACCAGCAGCCCCGCCGCCCGCGCCTTGTCCACCGACGGCACGATCGCCTTCGAGTCGCTCGGCGTGATCAGGATGCCCTTCGCACCCGACGCGATCAGGTTCTCGATCGCGTCGACCTGCGTCTGGTTGTCGCCGTCCTGCTTGCCCGCGAACGACTGCACCGTCGCGCCTGCCGACGAGGCCGCCTGCTGAGCGCCCTCCTTCATCTTCACGAAGAACGGGTTCGTGTCCGTCTTCGTCACCAGGCCCACCAGCGTCGTGCCGCCGCCGGAGGACCCACCGCCTCCGCACGCGGTGAGCAAGGTGAGCAACGCCGCCGCGGTGACCCCGACAGTTCTACGCATGTCAACTCCTACGTCAACGTTGACGTAACCACCCGTCCGAGGTCTCTGAGATCGTGAACGGAAGAGCGGCTACGCGAGCTGTGCAAACGGGTATACCGTTGCGTCATCGTTGACGCAAGAGTCGTAGGACGTGGACATGGACCGAGCAGCCGACAGACGTGAACCCACGATGCGCGACGTCGCCGCGCTGGCGAAGGTCAGCACCAAGACCGTGTCCCGCGTGATCAACGGCCTGCCCGGCGCCGGTGCCGAGGTCGTCGACCGCGTCCGCGAGGCGGCCCGCACCCTGGGCTATCGCCCGAACCTGACCGCCAGCAGCCTGCGCCGCTCCGACCGGCGCAGCGCCACCATCGGCGTGCTGTTCGAAGACCTCTCCAACCCCTTCGACGCCGCCCTGCTGCGCGCCGTCGAGGACCGCGCCCGCCACGCCGGGGTCCTCGTGCTCGCCGGCAGCAGCGAGGACGACCACACCCTGCAACGCGAACTGCTCGTGTCGCTGTCCACGCGCCGTGTCGACGGCGTCGTCGTCATGGCCGTCGGCGGGCATCAGGACGCCCTGCAACAGGAACGCGACCGCGGCACCCCGATGGTGCTCGTGGACCGGCCTCCCACCTTCGGCGGCACCGACTGCGTCACCACCACCAACCGCGACAGCTCCCGCGACGCCGTGCTGCACCTGGCCGCCCTGGGCCACCGCGACATCGCGTTCCTCGGCGACCGCCGCACCCTGTGGACCAGCCAGGAGCGCTACACCGGCTACCTCGAAGGCCTCGCCCAGGCAGGCCTGACCCTGCGGGACGCGCTCGTGCGCACCGACCTGCACGGCGCCGACCTCGCCGAGGCCGCGACCGGGGCGCTGTTCGACCTCGACCGGCCGCCCACCGCGTTGTTCACCGCCCAGAACCTCGTCACCGTCGGCGCCATGCGGCTGCTGCGCGCTCGTGACCTGCACCGCCGCGTCGCACTCATCGGGTTCGACGACTTCCCGCTCGCCGACATGCTCGACCCCGGCATCACCGTCGTGCGCCAGGACGTGCCCGGCATCGGGCGCAAGGCCGCCGAACTCATCTTCGCCCGCATCGACGGCGACACCTCACCGCCCGTGCACGCCGTCGTCCCCGCCGCGCTCGTGCGCCGCGGGTCCGGCGAGATCGCGCCGGTCAGCTGACCGACAGCACCGCGTCGATCACCTGCGGCCCCGACACCAGCACCTCGTCGTTGTGGTCCGCGCCGTCGATCTCGACGAGCCTCGCGCGGGCCGCCGTCGCCACCTCACGGCTCTGCGCGGGCGGCACCACCGAGTCCTTCGTGCCCAGCAGCACCACGGTCGGAACGTCCACCCCGGACACCCGCTCCGTCACGGGGAACTTGTCCTGCAACAACGCCTTCACCGGCAGCCACGGGTAGTGGTGCGACCCGACCGCCGCCAGCGAGGTGAACGGCGAGCGCAGCACCATGGCCTTGGGCGCGCGGAACGTCGCCAGCTCCGCCGCCACCGCCGCGCCCAACGACTCGCCGAAGTAGACGACCGGCCCGTCGATCAGGTCCAGCGCGGCCCGAGCGTCGAACGTCAGGCCCTCCTCCGTCGGCTTGCCGGGGTTGTCGCCGTAGCCGCGGTAGTCGAACAGCAGCACCGACAGCCCGCGCGCGGTCAGTTCCCGCGCCAGCGACACCCGCCCCGTCCGGTTGCCGCCGTTGCCCGGGAACACGATCACCGTGGCGGTCGCGCCGGGCAGTTCGAAGTGCCAGCCGTCGAGCAGCAGACCGTCCGCCGTCACCAGGCGGACGTCGCGCCCACCGGGCAGCACCTCCTCGGCCGCGGGCACCGGGCCGGGGGAGGGGAAGTACACGAGCTTGCGCTGGAAGGTGAAGACCACGGCGACGATGGTGACAACCACCGCCGCCGCGATCAACACCGGCCTCCTCACATCCCCATGATGAAGGCTCAGCAGCGCTTGTCGGTGAACTCCTGGAAGCCGTAGCTCGGGTCACCGACAAGATCGACGAACGTGCCCGACGCACGCGTGCACTGCGACAGCGTGTTCGTGCCCTTCGACCAGTTCTCCTGCTTGTTGCGCTGCCGCACCGACCCGGCCGGGTTGGCGCCGTCCGGGTAGATCGCGGTGTGGATCTCGAAGGACCGGCCCTTGCTGATGTACTGGTCCCACACGTACACGTACGCCCAGTTCTTCCCGCAGCCCTTGAACTGCTTCACCGAGGCCACGATCGAACTCGAGCTCGTGCCGGTCTGGATGTAGGCCGTGCTCCCGATCTGCGTCACCGGACCACAGCCCGGCGCCGACTCCGCGTGCGCCATCCCCGGCGACAACACCGACAACGTCAGGGCCGCGGCCACCATCAGCGCGCGCTTCATCAGCACCTCTCCTCGGTCTTGGTGGTGTGCCAGTAGGTCTCGCTGGACACGAAATCGACCATCTGCCCGACCGCACGCGTGCACTGCGACAGCGTGTTCGTGCCCTCCGACCAGTTCTCCTGGCGGTTGCGCGGATACGTCTTGAGCCCGGCCTTCTGGCCGTTCGCCTCGACGTACACCCTGACCTGGAAGTCACCGACCCGGTCGACGAACGAGTCCCACACGTACACGTAGGCCCAGTTCTTGCCACACCCCTTGAACTGCTTCACCGACGCCCACGCCGACGAGGCGTTACCACCGATGTAGGCGGTCTTGCCGATCTGCGTCACCGGACCACAGCCCGGCGCGGACTCGGCGTGCGCCACCCCGGACGACAGCCCGGTCAGCGCCAGTGCGGCCACCGCCGCGACAGAAACGAATCTCACGCCCCCGACGGTGCCCACCCCCGGTTAGTCAGCGGTAAATCACTCGAAGGTGTGGACTTCGATCGTCCACACCTGACGCGCCGCGAACGCCTCGGGCACACCTGGCGCGACCAGGCGTTTCGCGAACTCGGCCACAGGCAGGTCGACGTGGCGGATCTCCCGTCCGGCCACCACGGACAACCGCGCGGCGATCTCGGCCTGGGTCAGCACGAGTCGTGCGGCCGGCTCGTCCGGCATGCCAGCGAGGCCGGTGAGGTCGGACCTCACCGGCTCGTCGACCTGACCGTGCGGGGCTTCAGTCCGCCGGAGCGAACGGCACCAGCACCACGGTGATGTTGTCGTGCCCGCCCGCGTCCAGGGCGACCTTCACGAACTCCTCCGGCCCGCACGGCAGCAGCGGCTGCAGGTCCTCGGGCTCGGGCCGGTAGTTGTGCAGGCCGTCCGAGCACAGCAGGAACACGCCCGGCGAGGTCGGCTTCAGCGTCACGACCTGCGGTTCCACCCGGCCCGCGTCCGCGCCGATCCACCGCGACAGCACGTGCGCGCGACGGTCCGTGCGCGCCTGCTCCTCGGTCAGCACGCCTTCGGAGACCAGCTGCGCGGCCCACGTGTCGTCCGTGGTGAGCTGCTTGGAGCCCTCGTCGGACAGCCAGTAGGCGCGCGAGTCGCCGACCCAGCCGATCGTCACCGAGTTCTCCGTGACCAGCGCGGAGACGAACGTGCACGACGGCGCGACACCCCGGCCGCCCGCCTCCATCGGCTCCAGCTCGACCAGCTGTTCCACCGCGGAGCACGACGCGGCGACGGCGTCGACCATGGCCTGCTCGGCGTCCGCGGTGTCGATCAGGGCGTTGAGCAGCACGTCCACCGCGGCGTCCGCGGCGGCCTGCGAGGCCTGCTCGGCGCGTTCGGAGGAGGCCACACCGTCGCAGACGACGGCGGCGACACCCTTGCCCGCGACGTGACCGAACGCCATCGAGTCCTCGTTGCGCGCCCGCCGCTTGCCGCGGTCCGACACACCGGACACCGCGCCCAGCGCGTACTCGACCCGATCACGCGCCGAGGGCTGGTGACGGCCGCACTGGGTGCAGTAGTCCTCGTCGTCGATGTCGGGCGACCCGCACAGGATGCACGAGGCCTGCGCGGGACCGGTCGGTCCGCCCAGCGGCGTGCGGCGGACCAGCAGGTTGCGTCCGCACGCCTCGCAGAACCGGTCCTCCGCCGCGACGGGCGCGAAGCACTCCGGGCACTTCAGGGTGTCCATCAAACCAACGTCCTAGGCCTTACCGCGTTCGCGCGGTCCACCAATGCGATCCGTTCCTCCGGCGTGGCCGCGAACCGGGCCAGCGTGCGATAGCGCGCCTCTAGACCCAGCCGAAGCTCGTGTTCGGAGAGTGCACAGTCCAGCACCTTGCCCTCGGCGGCCTGATTGCGGGTCACGTAGTCGTACGCCGCCTCCAGCACCTCGGCCGACAGCTGCGTGTGCGAATGGACGTCGATGTCCAAGGCGTGCAACCGTTCCCCGGCCGCGACGAGGTCCTCCGCACCGCAGTCGCCGAGCTGCGCGCGCACCGCCGCGATCTGCGCCGCCAGATGTTGCGATGACGTGTCCGGCACCGACAACAGCACCTCGACCGCCCGAGCGCGGTCACCGCACGCCAGCAGCACCCGCCCCAGCCCGAACGCCGCCGACACGTACGAGTGATCCGTGCTCCACACCAGCTCGTACCAGCCCGCCGCCGCCTTCAAGTCGCCGGTGGCCTCCGCGCACACGCCCAGCGCGAGCTTCGGGGCCGCCTCGCCCGGCACCGCCGAGCACACCGCGTCGAAGAACCCCAGCGCGTCGGCTGCCCGCCCGTCGGTGAGCGCCGCGAGGCCCCGGTACCAGTCCGGACGCCAGTCCTCGGCGGGGTCGAGTTCCGGCTCGTCGAACATCGACGGCGCCGTGAGCGACTCCAGCTCCCGCATGGCCGCCTCGGTGTCGCCGGACTCGATGAGCACCCGCACGATCCGCAGCCGCACCTCCACCGTGAGCTCCGGCGCCTTGCGCAGCCCCGCCGGATCCGACGTCGTCGCCGTCGCCAGCCAGGACGCGGCCGCGTCGGAGGTGCTCACGCTCGGTGCCGGCAACGCCAGCGCCACCTCGGGCAGGTCGAGCGAGCCCTCCACGCCGAACCGGCGGCGTTCCGGCGTGAACTGCCGCGACAGGCCCGGCCGCGGCACGCCGTCCTCGATCGCCAGCACCTCGCGCAGCACGCCCGTGAGCTGCTCGGCCATGTCCTCGGCGGAGGAGAAGCGCAGCTCGGGGTTCGGGTTCGTGGCGCGCAGCAGCAGCCGGTGGAACGACTCGAACCGGCCCAGCAGCGGTTCCTCGTCGACCGTGGGCAGCCGGTCCTTGCAGCGGCCGCGGAAGTCGAACGGGAAGCTCATCACCGCCAAAGCGCGCCCGACCGTGTAGATGTCGGAGAACACCGACGGGCCGATCGTGCCGATCTCGGGCGCCTGGTAGCCGATCGTGCCGTAGATGGGGGAGTGGTGGTCGTCGATGCGCCGCACCGCGCCCAGGTCGATCAGCTTGAGCTGCTCCTCGGTGTGGATCATGTTGTCCGGCTTGAAGTCGCAGTACAACAGCCCCACGCCGTGCAGGTAGCCGACCGCGGGCAGGATCTCCAGGACGTAGGCGATGGCCTGCGCCAGCGGCAGCGCCTCGTCCCCGCGGCCCTCCCGGCGCCGGCGCGTGATCATGTCCTTGATCGACTCGCCGCCGACGTACTCCATCACGATGTACTCGACGCGCTTGTCGCTGTCGCGGCTCTCGTGCCGGATGAAGTTGTGGATCTTCACGATGTTCGGGTGCTCGACCTCGGCCAGGAACCGCCGTTCGGCCAGCGCCGCCGCCATCGCGTCCGCGTCACCGGAGTCGAGCAGGCCCTTGAGCACCACCCACCGGTCGCTCACCGCGTGGTCGAGCGCCAGGTAGAGCCAGCCCAGGCCGCCGTGCGCCAGGCACCCCAGCACCTCGTACTGGTCGTGCAGCACCTCACCGGGCGCGAGCTTGGGAGTGAACGAGTAGGCGTGCCCGCACTGCGGGCAGAACCCCTCCACCCGGCCCTGCTTGCCGTCCTTGCGCCGCCCGACCTTCTTGCCGCACTTCGAGCAGAACCGCTTCGCCTCCGGCACCTCCGGCTGCTCCAGCACGGCGGTCTTCGGATCCCGGTACGGCACCCGCGGCACCTCGACCAGCCCGGCACCCAGCCGGCCGCGGCTCATCGACCGCGCGCTGCCCCGCCGCGTGCGGCCCGAGTTCGACCGCGACACCTCCTGAGACGACGACCAGGGCGCGGTCCCCGGCGCCGTCGACGGCCCTGTCTCGGGCAGCTCAAGCTCGTCAGTCATCCCGGCCCCCTAGTCCCGATAACGCGCGACGGGCGGCGTTGGTGCCGGACCCAGCGGCGTGAGCCACCGCCGGTAGATCCCGCCCCACGTGCCGTCGGCGCGCATCCGTTCCAGCACGCCGTTGACGAACCGGACCAGGTCCTCCTGCCCCTTCGGCACGCCCACGCCGTACGACTCGTCGGTGAACCGCGATCCCACGACCTCGGTGTACGGGTCCTGCGCCGCCAGTCCCGCGAGGATCGTGTCGTCGGTCGAGATCGCGTCGACCTGTCCCTGCTGCAGCATCACCAGGCAGTCCGTCCAGTTCGGCACGCTCACCGTCGTCTTCGCCCGGTTCACCACGTTGCCCAGCGACGTCGACCCCGACGCCACGCACACCCGCTTGTCCGCGAGTCCCTCCACGCCGGTGATGCCGGAGTTGCGGCGCACCAGCACCCGCTGTCCCGCCTGGTAGTAGACCTGCGAGAAGTCCACGTCCTTGAGCCGGTCGCAGGTGATCGTCATCGTGCGGACCACGACGTCGACCGCGCCGCTCTGCAGCATCGGGATCCGCTCGGCCGCGGTGACGACCTTGAACTGCACCTTCTTCTCGTCACCGAACACGGCCTTCGCGATCTGCCGCGCCACGTCGACGTCGAAACCCTCGATCTCGCCGGTGAACGAGTTGCGGAACCCCATCAGGTAGGAGTTCTGGTCCACCCCGGCGATCAACCGGCCGCGCTGCGCGATCTTCGCCATCGTCGACCCGGACGGCATCTGCCCGGCCGCGGGCAACGCGCCCGGCCGCAGGCTCGCCGTCGCGTCGCACGAGGGCGGCGGGTTCGCCGAGCTGCTCGGCGCCGCGGAGACCGTGCTCGCGTTCGCCGGTTGCGGTGCCTCGGCGCTGCGCGGCACGACCTCGCTCGGCGGCGGACCCGCCGAACACGCTCCGAGCAGCATCAGCGCCGCCAACGCCAGTCGCCTCACCTGTACTCCTTGAGCCGCTGCCACAACCCCATCGCCGAGCCCGCCGCCGCGATCAGCGCGAGCACCAGCACCCCGACCGCCGTACCCGCCAGCGACGCCCGCGCCACCGCCACCTCGTCGCTGAAGTCCTGCCGCGCCTCGCCGATCGCGCGCACCAGGGACTGGTCCAGCGAGTCGAAGTACGGGTTGCCGATCAGCGCCACCGCGTCGCTGTACTGCCCGGCGTCGTCGGCCTCGCGGATGCGCTGGTGGACCTGCTGCCACTGCCGGAACTGCCGCATCGCCTCGTCGACCGCCTCGGTGTCACCCAGGCGCGTGGCCTGGTCGAGCAGCCCTTCGAGCCGTTCGGAGACCTCGACGAAGTTCTTCTCGTAGGCCTGGCCCGCACCCCGCGCGACCAGCGTCAACGTTTCCTCGCCGCGTGCGGTCAGGGTCGCGATCCGCGCCTGCGCCAGCACGTCGACCTTCTGCGAGGCCGCCCGCGAGTCCGACACGTTGTTCATGACCAGCACCGACACCGTCGTCACCCACAGCAGCGACACCACCGCCGCACCCGTGGCCACCAGCAGACCGAGGTTGAGCAGCCGGTTCGTCCTGCGGGTCAGATACCGCTGGGTCAGCACCAGCGCGATGACGAACGCCAGCGCCACCCCGACCGAGCCCCAGGGGAAGTTCGCCTCGTCCTGCGCGCGCGACACCCGGTCCGTCTCCGCCCGGTACAGCTCCTGCGCCGCCGGCAGCAGCTGCGTGCGCATCAACCCCGACGCCTCACGCAGATACGCCGCGCCCACGGGGAAACCCTGCCGGTTGTTCGTGCGCGCCGTCTCGATGAGTCCCGTGTAGACCGGCAGCTGCGCCGCGAGCGTCGCCGTCAGGTCGGGGGAGGAGGCCGTCGCCACCGACAGCGCCGCCTGTGCCTGCGCGATGTCCTTCTCGTAGCGTTCCCGCAGCTGGGAAGGCTCCAGCCCGCCGGACAGGAACGCGCTCGCCGCCGTCGCGTCCGCGTCCTGCAACGCCCGGTAGACCTCCTGCGCCGCGTGCGCGAGAGGCTCGGACCTGGTCGCCAGGTCCTCCAGCGCCCGTTCCTGCCGGTTCACGCTCCACGTCGACAGCCAGCCGCTGGCCAGGCTCGCCACCACGAGCACCACGACGATCAGGCTCAGGCGTCCCGGAGTCGACCGCGCCAGACCGGTGAAGCGGCGCACCAGCGCCTGCCGGGGCTGCGAGTCGATCACCACGAACGGGCCTCCCAGCGGTGAAGTTGATCGGCGTGGCGTAACTGTAGGCACCCAAGTGGCACCGTGTGGGAATTAACGACGCATCCCGCAAGGTGTCACTCAGCAGTTACAGCCGACGCGACTCGATCAGCCGATTGACGCCGTCGAGGATCATCTCCAGCCCGAACTCGAACGAATGCTCCGGGCTGAACGCGCTCTGGTGCGCCTCGCCCACGGCGCCGCCCACGCGTGCCGCCACCGGAAAGCGGGCAGGGTCGAACACCGTCATCAGGACCGGCGCCGCCGCGTCCCACCACTGCTGATCGGTCAGGCCGGTCTCCTTCTCGGTCACCGCCGCCGCCGTCAGGCCGCGCGCCGAGTTCTGCACGTGCCCGAGCACCAGGTTGAGCACCGAGTCCATCTCCACGTCCGACAGACCGACGCCCTCCAGGCCGCGCAGCTCGAAGTCGTACTTCGCCGCGACCTGCGGGCCCAGCACCGTGCGGGACGGCGCGACCTGCAACAACCACGGATGCCGCTGATAGAGCGCCAGGTTCTCCCGCGCCACGTACGCGAGGTGCTCCCGCCAGCCCTCGGCCGCCTCACGCCCGGTCGCGGCCTGCACGGTGTCGACCATGACGTCGATCAGCTCGCCCTTGCCCGGCACGTAGGTGTAGAGCGACATCGTCCCCACGCCCAGCGACTCGGCCACGCGCCGCATCGACAGCGCCTTGAGCCCGTCCGCGTCGGCCAGCGCGATGCCCGCCTGCACGATCCGGTCCACGCTCAGGTCCGGCTTGCCCTTGCGCGACACGCGTTCCTGGGTGCGCCACAGCAACGCCAGCGTCCGCGCGGGGTCACCGCTGCCCGTGTGTTCGATCACGAACGCGACCCTACCGTACCGTATGGTGTACGGTACAGAGTATGTTCGTGCCTGCCGACCCGCCCAGATTCGGCCAGCTCCACGGAAAACCCCTGCTGGAAGCCCTGCCTGAGGTGGTGAACGACGACGGTTACTGGGGAGTGGCCGCCGCGACCGCACTGACCCTGGTGGCCCGCGGCCGGATCGTGCCCGGCGTGACGGCCGGAGGTCACGACACCTGGCGCGTCGGGCCGCTCGACCACGCCGACGAGCTCCACCTGCGCCAGCTCGCCGCGCACGGCGACTACGACGAACTCCGCGGGTTCCTCGACGCCGTCGCCGACACGCTGCCCCGCACCGGCGAAGGACCGTTCGCCGGCACCGAACCGCACGACGTCCCCGAGCTCAAGGCGTGGGCCGACGAGCAGATCAAGATCTCGCTACGCATCGAGACCACCGACGACCTGCGGTTCCGCGCGATCGTGCAGGTCCGCGCCATCACCGACCCCTACCCTCAGGACGTGCGCGGATCCGGCCGCGAGCTCGACGCCATCAGGGCGATGGCCCGCGTCGACTGGCCACCGCTGCAACGCCTGCTCGACCAGGCCGACCTCACCGACGGCGAGGTCGCCGAACTCCTCGGCACCGACATCGAGGTCCACTGGCCCCGCGACCTCGCCACGACCCTGTCCGCCAAGGCCGCCATCGGCGAGACCGGAGGCCGGCTCCAGGCGGGCGACCTGCTCACGTTCGACTGGCGGCTCGCGCTCGGCGGCGAGGAGCTCACCGAGGCCGAGATGGATCTCATCGCCGAGGCGTCGCGGCCAGTCGTGAAGCTGCGCGACCAGTGGGTGCTGGTCGACCCGTTGCTCAAGAAGAAGGCCCGGCAGCAGCTCAAGCCGATCACCGCTGCTCAGGCCGTCACCGCCGCCCTCACCGGCGTGGCGATCATCGACGGAGAGCACGTCGAGGTCGCCCCGCACAGCCTCACCACGGCGATCGCGACCGTCCCCGAGTTCCCCCAGCCCGCGGCCTTGCAGGCACAGCTGCGCGACTACCAGCTGCACGGCCTGCGCTGGCTCGCCCACATGACCGGACTCGGCCTGGGCGCGTGTCTCGCCGACGACATGGGCCTCGGCAAGACCATCACGCTCATCGCACTGCACCTGCACCGCGACCACGAACACCCGACGCTGGTCGTCTGCCCGGCGTCCCTGCTCGGCAACTGGGAACGCGAGATCCACCGCTTCGCTCCAGGGGTTTCCGTCACCCGCTACCACGGTCCACAGCGGACGCTCGCCACCGACGGCGTCGTGCTGACCACCTACGGCACCATGCGCCTGGACGCCGAGGCGCTGCGCGAGAACGAGTGGGGCATGGTCGTCGCCGACGAGGCCCAGCACGTCAAGAACCCGCACTCCGGCACCGCCAAGGCACTGCGCTCGATCCCTGCCGCGGCGCGCGTCGCGTTGTCCGGCACGCCCGTGGAGAACTCGCTGTCCGAACTCTGGGCAGTCCTGGACTGGACGACACCGGGCCTGCTCGGCACGCACCGCGCGTTCCGCACCCGCTGGCCGGAACCCGACGACACCCTCGCCAAGGTCGTGCGGCCGTTCCTGCTGCGCCGCCGCAAGTCCGACCCCGGCGTCGCCCCCGAACTGCCCGCCAAGACCGAGACCGACCGGTACGTCTCGCTGAGCGTCGAGCAGGCGGCGCTGTACGAGGCGCTGACCAGGGAGACCCTCGAGCAGATCGCTTCGAGCGACGGCATGGCCCGGCGCGGTCTTGTGCTGAAGCTCCTGACCGGGCTCAAGCAGATCTGCAACCACCCGTCGCACTACCTCGGCCACGCCACGATGCAGGGCACCTCCGGCAAGCTCGACCTGCTCGACGAACTGCTGGACACGATCGTCGCCGAGGACGGCTCCGCGCTGATCTTCACCCAGTACGTCGGCATGGCCCGGCTGCTGGAGCAGCACATCAAGCAGCCCACCCTGTTCCTGCACGGCGGCACCCCGGTGCCCCAGCGCGAACAGATGGTCGACGACTTCCAGAACGGCCGCGCGCCCGTCTTCCTGCTGTCCTTGAAGGCCGCGGGCACCGGCCTCAACCTCACCCGCGCCGACCACGTCATCCACTTCGACCGCTGGTGGAACCCCGCCGTCGAGGACCAGGCCACCGACCGCGCCTACCGCATCGGCCAGACCAGACCCGTCCAGGTGCACAAGTTCGTCACCGAAGGCACCGTGGAGGAACGCATCGCCGCACTCGTGCAGGACAAACGCGACCTCGCCGACGCCGTCCTGCACGGGGGAGAGTCCGCGTTCACCGAACTCACCGACGCCGAACTCGCCGAACTCGTCCAGCTCAGGAGCGCCCGGTGACCACCCGCGGATTCGCCGCGTTCCCCAAGGTGAAACGCCGCGTCGCCACCACGTGGTGGGGCAAGGCCTGGGTGAAGGCCCTCGAGGACACCGCGCTCGACACCACCCTGATCCGCCTCGGCCGCCGCTACGCCCACGCCGGCGTCGTCGGCCCGATCACCGTCAGTCCCGGCCGGCTGCACGCCCAGGTGCACGACGACGACACCGTCCACAGCACGACGGTCAGCGTCCCGGCGTTGTCCGAAGTCCAATGGGGACGGTTCCTCGACCGCGTCGCCGAACACTCCGGCCACATCGCCGCCCTGCTGGACAACGACATGCCCCGCGACCTAGTCCTCGCCGCGGAGGAGTCCGGTGTGGACCTGCTGCCCGGCATCGGCGACCTCGAACCCGACTGCGACTGCGACAGCTGGGAACTCACGTGCCGCCACGCCGCCGCGCTCGCGTTCCAGGTCGGCTGGCTGCTCGACGCCGACCCGTTCGTGCTCCTGCTGCTCAAGGGAAAACCGGAACAGGAACTCCTCGACGCACTCCGCGAGCGCGTCGCCGGCCCCGTCGGCACCAGAACACCTGTGGTGGTTTCCGCCGAAACGGCAGGTCAGCTGCCTGCCCGCCCTGCGCTTCCGACCACCACACCTGTGGTGCTCGCGGTCGAACCGCCACCAGGCTTCGAGGCCGCCGAACTCGTGGCACTGATGGAGATCGCCGCCTCCAGGGCACGCGCGCTGCTGCGTTCGGGCACTCTCGAAGGGTGATCACCGAGAAGCAGAAGATGACGACGGGCCTGCTGTACAAGGACTCCGACCCCGAACTGGTCGCGGAACGCCTCGCCGCGCAGCAGTTGGTCGACGAGTTCAACGCCACCCGCTCCGGTGCGGTCATCTCTCGGCTCTTCGGCTCCATCGGCGAGGGCTCGTGGGTCATGCCGCGGTTCCAGTGCGACTACGGCCACCAGATCCACATGGGCTCCAACAGCTTCCTCAACTACGACGCCATCCTCATGGACTGCGCCACCATCACCATCGGCGACGACGTCTCCATCGGCCCCCGCGCCCAGTTGCTGACCGCCCTGCACCCCATCGAGGACCACGAGGCCCGCCGCCGGCGCTTCGAGTCCGCCGCGCCGATCGTCATCGGCGACAACGTGTGGCTCGGCGGCGGCGTCATCGTCTGCGCCGGGGTCACGATCGGCTCCGACGCCGTCATCGGAGCCGGTAGCGTCGTCACGCGCGACATCCCGCCGCGCGTCCTCGCCGTCGGCAATCCCTGCAAGGTGATCCGTGAGCTATGACAAGCGCACCACCGAGCCGCTGGTCCTGCTCGGCCTGACCGTCGCCGCCCTGATCGCCTCCGGCATCGGCCCGTACGACCGCGCGACCTGGTACCTCGAAGTGGCGCCCGTCGTGATCGGCGGGGGTGTGCTGATCGCGACCTACCGGCGCTTCCCGTTGACACCGCTGCTGTACCGGCTGATCTTCCTGCACGCGCTGGTCCTGATCCTGGGCGGCCACTACACCTACGCGCGAGTGCCGGTGGGGCTCTGGGTGCAGGACCTGCTCGACCTGGCGCGCAACCACTACGACCGGTTCGCCCACTTCGTGCAGGGGTTCGTGCCGGCCGTGCTCGCCCGCGAGATCCTGTTGCGCCGGACTCCGCTTCGGCCTGGCGGGTGGCTGTTCTTCCTCGTCGTGTGCGTGTGTCTGGCGTTCAGCGCCACCTATGAGCTGGGGGAGTGGCTGGCGGCGGTCCTGGGCGGGTCGGCGGCGGACGAGTTCCTCGGGACTCAGGGCGACGTGTGGGACACGCAGTGGGACATGTTCATGGCTCTGCTGGGGGCTTTGACCGCGCAGTTGGTGTTGGGGCGGGTGCACGACCGGGAGTTGGCTCGTGGCCGTTGAGCAGGCCATCGCGCACGTCGCCGCGCGTTCGGCCGGCGGACCGATGCCGCGCGACCTGCGCGTGACGCTCAACTTCCACCCCGGTCGTGGCGTCCTCGCGAAGCTCGCGCGGGAGGGCGTCTACCGCTCCCAGTTCGAGACCGGCACCAGCAACGGCGGCCTCACCGCCCACCCCGGCGGCGCCCGCTGGGACTGGGAGAGCCGCCTGTTCGGCGGCGCCTACGACCACTCGAACCCCGCCGACCGGCCCAAGTACGGCGCGCTCAACCACCGGAAGTCGCCGTTCGGTGGCGCGCCGCGGTTCGGCTCCGCCCACCTGCGCCTCAAGGAAGACGTGCTCGACCGCACGACGTTCTGCCACCCGGACAGCGTCTTCGACCCGGTCGACTTCGGCACCGCGCACCATTTCGCCCTGATCGACCGGGCCGAGGCCGACGACCGGGACCCCCTCGACGACTACATCGAGGCCCACGTCCACGGCCCCGTCACGTTCGACGACGTCGAAGCCCTCGTGCTGGACCCGACCTTCCGCGGCACGGGCCTGCCCTGCCCGGTCGAGCACCACCAGGGCTTCCGGCTCTCCACAGAGGACCTGCTGCGGCACGCGGACTACCGCACACCCGAATCCGTCGCGTTAGGACTCGCGATCGCGCGAGGCGGGGTCATCACCCCGGACCTCCTGGAAGCCGCCGAAGCGCCACCGCAGGTCGCGAAGCACCTGTGGCACCACCTCGCGAGGTTCGGTCACTCCAGGTAGATCGATGCCAACGTGCGCACGGCCGTCGTCACCTGCTCGCGCAGCTCTTCCGGTTCCAGCACCTCGACCTCGCCGCCCATCCGCAGCAACATCCCCGTCGCGTGCCCGAGAGACTCGATCGGGATCGTCACCCGGACACCCTCGCCGTCGTCCACAGCGGACTCCTCGGCCGCCCGCGCCACCACCGGCAGCACGTTCGAGGAGAACGACTCCCAGCCCCGCGCCGACAGCCTGATGACCGCCGAACCCGTGTACTGCCGCGATTGGAACTCCTCCAACGACGCCGTCCAGTGCGCCGCCAGGTCGAACGCGTCCGGCCGTTCGAACGTCTCGTCCAGCACGGCGGCCGCCTGGATCTGCGACACCCGGTACGTGGAGATCCGCGTGCTGCCCTGCGCGACCAGGTACCAGCGACCGGCCTTCAGCACGAGACCCAGCGGCCGCAGCACGCGAGTGATGTCCTCCGGCGCACGCCACCGCCGATAGCTGACCTCGAGCAGCCGCTCGCGCCACACCGCGTCCGCCACCAGCCCCAGGAACGGCGAGCGCTCCGGGTCGTAGTACCAGGCAGGCGCGTCGAGGTGGAACCGCGTCGCCATGTGGGAGGCCCGGTCGCGCATCGACGACGGCAACGCCGCCATCAGCTTGAGCTGCGCCGCCGACACCGCGTCCCCGAGCCCCAGATCCGCCGCCGCACCAGGCAGCCCGGCCAGGAACAGCGACTCCGCCTCCTGCGCGGTCAGCCCGGTCAGCCGCGTGCGGTAGCCGTCGAGCAGCTGATAGCCGCCGGACGGGCCCGCGTCGCCGTACAACGGCACCCCGGCCGCGTGCAGCGACTCCACGTCGCGGTAGATCGTGCGGACCGACACCTCCAGCTCGTCGGCCAGCGCCTGCGCCGTCATGCGGCCCTTGGCCTGCAGAAGGAGCAGCACGGACACCAACCGGCTCGCACGCACGCGGACACCCTGACACACCCTGTCAGTGATGGCGCCCGCGGTTGCTCATCTGCAGCTGTAGATCGAGGTGCACGGCGCCGGCTCGGCGGTGTTCTCCATGACGACCAGTGCGATGAACAGGGCGGCACCGACGGTCGGGACGATGACCAGCATCCACATCAGGATGCGGCGGATCGAGTGCAGAAGGATCACCGCCTCTCCGGGCCTGTGCCGGCTCGAACGCGCCGGCCACGGGATCGGTCTTCGGCTCGTCGGACACGGTGTCACCTCTCGCCTGCGCTCACCGACCGCGTTACCCGCCCAAAACCACTGACACACCCTGTCAGGGTTAGCTCATACGTTCGACCCATGGCTTTTTACGAGAAGGAACTGGCGGTCAGGGAACCGCTGGTCGTCGCGGGCAGACACGTCAAGCGCTACGAGGTGGTCACTCCGGGACTGGAGATCACCGACGACATCCGCGCGGCCGCCTACGCGTTCCTGCCGAAGCTCTACCCGGACTTCGACGACCCGACCCCGCCCGCCACGGTCACCGTCCTGCACCGCAGCTCCGCCGGCATGTACCTCAACGCCTACAACTGGGTCTGGGACAACGTCCTGCACTGCCGCACCGCCGTGTCCGGCGACCAGCCGTTCCTCGGCTCGACCGACCCGGACCTCACGCACTTCACCGTCATCCCGAAGGACCTCATCGGCTGCGTCTGGGAGCTTCCGCCGCTCGCCCACGAACGCACCGCGTGGGTGCGGCACGTGCTCGAACCGGACGAGCCCGACTTCGAGGGCTACCTCACCGACGTGATGGCCGAGGGCCTGGTGGGCCGATGAGGCAGGACTGGCAGGGGGCGCCTTCCCGCTGAAAACGGGTGGACGGCGGCGCTAGGTTCGCAGGCTTGACTTCCTCCCCCTCGTGAACGAGGGGGATTCCTACGGCTCGCGCCGCAGGATTTTCTGCTTCGTCGCCGACTGCCCGCCCGGAGGATTCCGTTGAGGTCTTACACCGGCTCCACAGACCGACACCGCCAGCCCGGCGGCCAGAATGTTGCGCGCCGCGTTCACGTCCCGATCATGGGTCACGCCGCAGCCACACGTCCACGTACGCACATGCAGCGGCATGGTCGCCGCGAGCGCGCCGCAGACCGAGCACAACTTGGACGACGGGAACCAGCGATCCACGGCGATCACGCCCCGCCCGTACCAGCGCGCTTTGTACTGCAACTGTTGCCGAAACTGCCGCCAGCCCGCGTCACCGATGGCGCGAGCCAGGCTGTGGTTGCCGACCATGTTGGACACCGCGAGGTCCTCGATCACGAGCGTTTGGGTCTCACGCACGAGCCGAGTAGTGATTTTGTGCAGGAAATCGGTACGCCGGTCGGCGATCCGGGCATGCACGCGAGCGACCTTGATACGGGCCTTGGCCCGGTTGCTGCTGTCCTTCTGCTTGCGGCACAACGCCCGGTGCGCCTTCGCCAGTGCCGTGCGGTCGCGACGTTCGTGCCGGGGATTGCCGATCTTCTCCCCGGTCGAGAGCACCAGCAGGTGATCGAGACCGACATCGATGCCCACCACCGAATCCACCGCGGGCAACGGCGTCACGCTCGGGTCTTCGCACAGCAGAGACACGAACCAGCGCCCGGCCGAGTCCCTCGACACCGTCACCGTCGACGGCGCCACGCCCACGGGCAGCGGCCGCGACCAGCGGATATCCAGCGGCTCTGCCATCTTCGCCAGCGTCAACGCCCCGTCACGCCAGCGGAACGCCGAACGCGTGTACTCCGCGCTGGCACGCGACTTCTTCCGCGACTTGAACCGCGGAAACCGCGCACGCCTGGCAAAGAAGTTCGCGAACCCAGCCTGCAGATGCCGCAACGCCTGCCGCAACGCCTGCTGCAACGGCACCGACGACACCTCACCCAGAAACGCCAGATCCTCGGTGCGCTTCCACGCGGTCAGCAACGCCGACGTGGCCTCATAACCGACCCGCTCCCCCCGCAGCGTCCACGCCTCCGCACGAGCCTGCAACGCCAAGTTGTAGACCTTGCGGACACACCCGAACGTGCGCGACAGCTCCGCCGCCTGCGCCTCGCTCGGATAGAAGCGGTACCGAAACGCCCGCTTCACCAGCCCGTTCACAGTTCACAGATTATCCGGCCACTGTGTACCCCTGTACGGGTGGGTCGCGGACGCCGTACCGCCCCGGCGGCGACACGGCTGTTCCTGCTCTGCTCCGCAGAAGTCCGATTCCTCCTCGCCCTGAAGGACGAGGTCTCCTCGGAGGACTTCAGATGACCACTCCGGAATCCGTCGTGCGCGCGTTGGCCGAACCCACGAGGCTGCGGGTGCCATCGCCGCGCGACCGGACTCTTGCCGCCGTCGTCCTCGGCGCGGGCACGCTGGCCGACATCGCCGCCGCCTCCGGACTGAAGGTCAAGGACGCCGGCACCGCGCTGATCAAGCTCCGCGAGGCCGGGCTGGTCGAGGGGGAACCGGTCCGGCCCGCCGATCTCAAGCCGCTCGCGGCGACGCTCACCGAGGCGATGCCCGCGGACCTACTACGAGGAGAAGGAGATCAACGAGCGGCTGAAAGCCTGGTGCGACGGGGGAGAGCTCGACCACGTCACCATCCGCCGCTACCTGGTCGACTTCGGTCTGCTGGAGCGCGGCGGCGGCATGTACCAGGCTCAACCCCTGCCGATGTAGGGCATCGCCGTCGCCATCACGGTCATGAACTGCACGTTGGCGTTGAGCGGCAACTGAGCCTGGTACAGGACGGCATCGGCCACGTGCTGCACGTCGAACGTCGGCTCCGGCCTGACCTCGAAGTTCGCCTGCAGCACGCCGACGCCCATCCGCTCGGTCATCTCCGTCGCCGCGTTGCCGATGTCGATCTGCCCGCACGCGATGCCAAAAGCGCGGCCCTCCAGCGACAACGACTTGGTCAGCCCGGTCATCGCGTGCTTGGTCGCGTTGTACGCCACCGCGTGCGGGCGCGGCACCGACGCCGAGATCGAGCCGTTGTTGATGATCCGGCCGCCGCCGTGGGTCTTCATCACCTTGAACGCCTCGCGGGCGCACAGGAACGCGCCCGTCAGGTTCACCCCGACGACCTTCTCCCACGCGCTCAGGCTGAATTCCTCGATCGGCGTCGCGCGCACGTTCATCCCGGCGTTGTTGAACAACACGTCCACCCGGCCGAAGCGGGCAACCACCGCCTCGAACAACGCGACGACCGAGTCCTCTTGCGACACATCGGCCGGCACGACGAGGGCGGAACCGGGAAAGCCCTCTCCGGTCTCGATCAACGCGTCCTCGCGCCTGCCTGCCAGAGCGACCTGGAATCCCGCCGCCAGCAGGGTTCGCGCCGCCGCGCGACCCACCCCGGAACCCGCTCCCGTCACGACCGCGACTGCCATCGGTGATCTCCCCTCGATCCAGCGATTGCCCGAAGTGTCCCCTGTGGAGTACTTACAGGTGTGGAGTGTGAAGAGGACACCTGCCTGCTGTGCGCAGGGTCCGGAACGATGTCGTGGCAACAACCCGTTCCCGGTCCGGAAGGCCTTGTGCTGCACGAGATGTCGCACCCGTGCCCGCGCGGGTGCTCCGGCTGGTGGAGGCTTCCGCACGGGGAAAGCAGAGGCATCGTCGCAGGCAATGTCGCACGTGCCAACGAGATTCCGGCCGGACCGTCCACCCAGGCCTGATCACCGAGCGTGAACGATGGGGGTCACCCATTATTGCCGGGAGGGTCCCTGCTTGGCGGCTGCCCCCACTCGGAGTAGAAGCGGACACTGTTCTTCTGTGAAGGAGTGCAGCCGTTGCCTTGGTTCTGGACTCAACGAGGACCGGACCGCCTGCCGGGTCTGCGGGGGCTTGGGACAGGTCCCCGACAGATAGGTGTCGCTGAGCCCTATTTCTTCGTCATCAAGGTCGGGCCGAGGATCCGGCGGGCCAACCGCCGGGTCCGCGACTTGGACTGACGATCCTGCGCCGCGGTGGCCGCCGCCGGTGCGGGGGCTGGTGGAGTGACCGCCGCGGGAGCGGGTGTCACCGGAGGAACTCCGGGAATCGTCGCCGCGTCCTGCACGGGGATCGTGATCTTCGCGAACACCTGGGTCTCCGCCTCGACATTGCCGGGCTGCTTCTGCTCGATCGGCACGGCGAAGATCTTGCCATCGGTGTCGTTCACGCCTCGAATGAGGGGCGGCTCCCCGGCGTCGAGTGACGCGCGTCACGCAGCACACTGGGCCGTGGCGGCCCCAGGCGGAGTGTGATGACTGAGACGACCGAGCGTGCGAACGTCGGGCCGCCCGACACGCGCCTCTGGGAGCAGATCGCGAAAGGCGACCACGCCGCGTTCACCGAGCTCTTCGAACGCCACGCCGAAGCGGTCTGGAACTACGCCTACCGGCTGACGGCCTCCTGGTCGCAGGCCGAGGACCTGCTCTCCGCGACGTTCCTGACCGCGTGGCGCAAACGCGGCGACGCCCAGCTGGTGCGCGACTCCGCGCTGCCGTGGCTCTACACGGTGACCGCGAACCGGGCCCGCACCGAGTGGCGGGCCTCGCGCAGAGCCCTGCGGCTGGTCACGAAGCTGACCCCGCAGGACGAACGCGACCACGCCGACGACGTCGCCGCGCGCACCGACGCCCAACGCCGCCTCGCCGGCGTGGTGGCCGCCATCGCGAAGCTGCCGGCCTCCGAACGCGAGATCGCCCAGCTCTGCCTGCTGGGCGACGTGTCCACCGCCGACGCCGCCGCGCTCCTCGGCATCACCGAGTCGAGCGTCCGCGCCCGCGTCTCCCGCACCCGCGCCCGGCTGCGCGACCTGACCCCCGAGGACACCCCGTGATCGACCAGCTGCCCGAACACCGCGCCCTGCCCGACGACGTCCGCATGCGCGCCCGTCAACGTCTCTCCGAAGGCATGAGCCCCGCTGCCCGCAACGGCAGGCCGATCCTGATCGCCGCGGGTGTGAGCATGCTCGCCGCGGGCGCGGTCTTCGCCAGCCAGACACTTCTCGGCAGCTCAGCCGACGTCGCCGAACCGCCCGTGCGGCACAACGGCGAGTTCGTCGGCAAGGACCGCGGGATCGTCAACCACGTCGAACGCGACAGGGTCGACCCCGACGTGCTGGCCCGGTGCGCCGCGGCGGCCACGGCCCACACGCCCGTCGCCGAATGGACGCCGATGGCGACCAGCCACAAGAACGGCACGGTGCTCACCGCGTTCCGCACGGCGGCCGGCGTCTTCTTCTGTGCGAACACCGCGACCACGACGACGATCTCGGCGCCGAACCCCGCCGTGCCCGAGGGCCGGCGCCAGGTGGAGATCCTCTTCACCACGCCGACCGGCGCCATGGCGGGCATCGTCTCGTCCGACGTGAAGTTCCTGAGCCTGTCCCAGATCGCCGCCTCGGGCCAGAACAACACGATGCCTGCCCTCGTGGACGGTCTGTTCCTCGCGCCCAGCGGCTTCCAGAAGGCGGAGAACGGCACGAAGGCACTGGTCAACGGCGAGGAGTTCGCCGTGCGGGGCGTTCCGAAGCCCACCGCGTCCGTCGTGGACCGCCCGCAGCCGCCCGCCGCCCGCGACACACCCGAGGCCAAGCGGTTCGGCGCCTGCCTCAAGGACAGGGCGGTCCCGGACCCCGGCCAGTTCGCGCACGGCCTCACGGCCAAGGTCAGCGCCACCGACACGATGATCACCGGCCGGTTCGGCGACCTGCTGTTCTACTGCCGGGACGCCGACCACGACCCGACGCCCGGCACGGTGTTCGACCTGGACGACCTGACCGAGTACCGCGGCCAGACCATCGCGGGGATGACGGCGTTCTACGACTTCAAGCCGTACAAGGTGAACGAACAGGGGGAGTTCTACGACGGCGGCAGCACCAGCGCCGCGGCCATCGGCCTGGTCCTCGACCCTCGGGTCGCCTCGATCACCTACTCCGGCCCCGGCGCGGCCGACGTGCCCGCGACGCTGGGCAACGGCACGTTCGTGCTGGCCGCGAAGCTGCTCGACCGCCATCCCGAGGCCCGCGTGATCGTGCGCGACGCCGCCGGGAACGTACTCGAGACGATCACGCCGCAGAACCCGTCGTAGACAGGTTGGTTAGCATGGCGAAGTGACTGTGCAGGCGGCTCCGGCCGGGTACAAGTGGATCGCGCTGTCCAACACCACGCTGGGCATGCTCATCGCCACGATCAACTCCTCCATCGTGCTGATCGCGTTGCCCGACATCTTCAAGGGCATCGCGATCAACCCGCTCGACCCGGCCAACACCGGCTACCTGCTGTGGATGATCATGGGTTTCCTGGTCGTCACGGCGGTGCTGGTGGTCAGCTTCGGGCGGCTGGGGGACATGTACGGCCGGGCCCGCATGTACAACCTGGGGTTCGCGATCTTCACGTTCTCCTCGGTGATGCTCGCGATCACCTGGTTCGGTGGTGACGCCGCCGCGCTGTGGCTGATCGGCTGGCGGATCGTGCAGGGCGTCGGCGGTGCGTTCCTGATGGCGAACTCCTCGGCGATCCTGGCCGACGCCTTCCCGGTCACCCAGCGCGGCATGGCACTGGGCATCAACGGCGTGGCCGCGATCGCGGGGTCGTTCCTCGGTCTCGTGGTCGGCGGCCTGCTGGCGCCGGTCAACTGGAACCTGATCTTCATCGTGTCCGTGCCGTTCGGCCTGTTCGGCACGGTCTGGGCCTACCTGAAGCTGCACGACACCGGCGAACGCCGCCACGCCGAGATGGACTGGTGGGGCAACATCACCTTCGGCGTCGGCCTGATCGTCCTGCTGGTCGGGATCACCTACGGCATCCAGCCGCACGGCACCTCCCAGACCGGCTGGACCAGCCCTTTCGTGCTGACCTGCCTCATCGGCGGGCTCGCGGTGCTGGCCGTGTTCGTCGTGATCGAGCACCGCGTGCCCAACCCGCTGTTCGACCTGCACCTGTTCCGGCTGCCGTCGTTCACCTGGGGCAACATCGCGAACTTCGCCTCGGCGCTCGGACGCGGCGGGCTGCAGTTCATCCTGATCATCTGGCTGCAGGGCATCTGGCTGCCGCTGCACGGCTACTCCTACGAGGAGACGCCGCTGTGGGCCGGGATCTACATGCTGCCGATGACCGTCGGGTTCCTGCTCGCCGCGCCCACCGCCGGCATCCTGTCCGACCGGCTGGGCAGCAGGGCGCTCGCGTTCGCCGGCAACGTGCTGACCGCGGTGACGTTCGCGCTGCTCATCGCCCTGCCCGTCGACTTCCCGTACTGGGAGTTCGCGCTGATCCTGGTGTTCACCGGCATCGGCATGGGCATGTTCTCCTCACCCAACCGCGCCGAGGTCATGAACTCGTTGCCCGCCAACGCCCGCGGCTCGGGCAGTGGCATGATGACCACCTTCCAGAACACCGCGATGGTGCTGTCGATCGGGTTCTTCTTCAGCCTGATCATCGTCGGGTTCTCCCAGTCCCTGCCGGGCGCGATGCGCAGCGGACTGGTCGAGCACGGCGTCGCTCCGGCCGCCGCGGCCCAGGTCGCGGCACTGCCCGCGGTGGCCGTGCTGTTCGCGGCGTTCCTCGGCTACAACCCCATCCAGCAGCTGCTCGGCGACCAGCTCGCGACGCTGCCACCGGACCAGGCCGCGTTCCTCACCGGGCGCGGGTTCTTCCCGAGCCTGATCTCCGGGCCGTTCGCCCAGGGCCTCGCGATCGCGTTCGGTTTCGCCATCGTCCTGTGCCTGGTGGCCGCGTTCGCGTCGCTCAAGTGCGGCACGATCTCCTCGTGGAAACGGAACGACTGACGCTGCGCCCGCTCGCCGAGTCCGACGTGGACTCGTTGCGCGCGCTGCACGCCGACCCCGAGGTCATGCGCTACCTCGACCCGGCCCCGGTCGAGAGCTACCTCGGCGACAGCTTCCTCGCGGCCTGCGAGAAGGGCAGCGGCCGGTTCGTCGGCTGGTTCGAGTTCAAGGGGACGGACGAGGTCGAGCTCGGCTACCGGCTGCACCGCGAGTTCTGGGGCCTCGGCTACGCCACCGAGGGCGGGAAGGCCCTGATCGGACGCGGGTTCACCACAGGCGGAGTGCGGCGCGTCGTCGCCACCACGATGTTCGTCAACGCCGGATCGCGGCGCGTGATGGAGAAGTGCGGGCTGCGGCACGTCCGCACGTTCCACGTCGACTTCCCCGATCCGTTGCCCGGCGCGGAATACGGAGAGGTCGAGTACGCGCTGACAAAAGAAGAGTGGCAACGAGTTCAGGGGGAAGGCCATGTGGCAGACGGAATTGCTTGATTTGGACGCGTACTTCGCGCGCACGGGGACCTCAGCGTCGAGTTCGCTCGCGGAGTTGCACGAAGCGCATGTGCGCGCCATTCCGTTCGAGAACATCGACGTGTTGCTCGGCCGTGTGCCGTCACTCGACCTCGGCGACATCCAGGACAAGATGGTCCGACGCCGTCGCGGCGGCTACTGCTTCGAGCACCAGCTGCTGTTCACGGCCGTGCTGGAACGTCTTGGCCACACCGTCAGCAGGCAGATGAGCCGTGTGAAGACCGGGCCGCGCACGCACTTCGTGTCGATCGTCGACGACCAGCTCATGGACGTCGGGTTCGGCGCCGGAATGCTGCACCCGATGCCGCTGGTCGACGGCGCGATCGTGGACCAGGCCGGATGGCCGCACCGGCTGCGCCGCGAGGACAACCGCTGGGTGCTGGAGAAGCAGGCGGCGGACGGCTGGGAGCGCCAGCACGCGTTCGAGACCGACGTCGAACAGTTGCCCGTCGACTACATGGCCTCCAACTACTACGTCGCCACGCACGAGCGGTCGCCGTTCAGCCGCCAGCTCGTCGTCATGCGTCTCGAACCGGGTCTGAGCCGCCGTCTGGTCGGAATGACGCTCACCGTCGAGCACGCCGGTGAGAAACCTGAGAATTCTCAGGTCGACGACCTCGGAAAGACACTGGAATCGCTGGACATCACGCTTACCGACAGGGAGCTGAGTCACATCAGCTCAACTCTGGGAACAACCGGGGGCCCGCGTTCGTAATACCGGGTGTAGGGATCGCAATTCGGAGGTGTTGGAAATGACCACCGCGACTCCGTTCGCCACGGGAGCAAATTCCACGGGCGTCAACGCACTGCCCACTCCGCCCACCGGCTGGCCCATTGGTTCCTACGGGACCTACGAAGAGGCCCAGCGGGCCGTGGACCACCTGGCGGACAACGACTTCCCGGTCGCGGACGTCACCATCGTCGGCGTCGAGCCGATGATCGTCGAACGCGTGACCGGCCGCCTGACCTGGGGCCGCGTCCTCGGCGCGGGTGCCGCGTCGGGTGCCTGGTTCGGTCTGTTCGTGGGTCTGCTGCTCGGTTTCTTCTCGACCGGCGGTGCCCTCGCCCCGATCATCGCGGGCCTCGTCTTCGGTACGGTCTTCGGCCTCGCGAGCGCGGCCGTGCGCTACAAGGCGACCGGCGGACGTCGTGACTTCGCCTCGGTCACCCAGCTCGTGGGCGGCCGCTACGACGTGCTCAGCGCCCCGCGCAGCGCCGAACGCGGCAAGGAGATGCTGGCGACGCTGGCCTGGCGTTCCTGACCACCCGCCTGGCAGCCTGACACCCGTTCCCACCACGAGGAAACGCCGTCCCGATCTTCGGGGCGGCGTTTCCGCTTTACTGGCGGCATGTCCACCCTGGGGGAAACGACTCGGCTGCACTGGTGGAAGGCCGCGCTGCTCGTCGCCGCCGTGATCGTGGCGACGTTCCCGTGGACCGCGCCGGCCAGCGTGTTCGGCGTGGTGCCGATCCTGATCTGGTGCTTCCTGGCTCGGTCGCGCGAGGCCGGGGTGATCGTGGGACTGATCCTGCTGGCGCTGCTGGTGTGGTTCGTGGTGCCGCGCGGACTCGGGTGGTCCGGATCGCTGGTGCCCTCGGAGGTCGAGGTGTACTGGCTCTACCCGGTGATCGCGGCGGTCGTGTGCCTGCCGGCCCTGCGGCGGGTGTCGACCGGTGTCCTCGGGCTGGTGACGATGGTCCTGGCGGGGTTCCTGGCCACGGCGGTCGTCCTGCTCGGTCAACTGGAGGCCAAGCCCGGCGACGAGGGTGTGCTGCCCGCGCCGTCCGGGCTGCGGATCGCCGAAGGCAGTGGCTACTGCGGTTCCGGCAACTGCTCGCGCGAGGTGACCGCGACCGGGGACCGCGCTCCTGACCTGATGCGCGAGCACCTGGAGTCGCGCGGGTTCACGGTTCGGACGCCGGAGCGGCTGTGCCGGGCCACCGGGCTCGTGTTCACGCACGAGGTGTGCGCGGAGCCGAAGAGGATCTCCTCCGACGCGGTCGAGGTCACCTGGTACGTCAACTAGTGCCCTGTCGCGCGGCGGCCGCGGCGACGGTTGCCAGCTCTTCGTTCGAGAAGCCGGCGCGGCTCAGCACCGCCAGGGACTTGTTCGTCGCCAGCGCGCACAACGCCAGCTCCGCCGCCTGCTGCTCGTCGGCCCCCGCTGCCAGCAACGCCTTCTCTAGCATCGTCCGCACACCGTCGATCATGGCGCGGACCGCCGCCTGGCCCTCCGCGTCGAGGGCCGGGAACTGCGTTGCGGACACCGTGAGCAGGCAGCCGTCCGGGACCGCCGGGTCGGCGATGCGGTTCAGGGTGACCTGCAGATAGGCGGCCACGACGGCGCTCGGGCTCGGGTGCGAGCCGGACAACGCCTGGTCGTACAGCGGGTGGTAGGTCTGCGCGTACCGTTCGAGGCTTTTCCGGAAGAGGGCGCTCTTGTCGCCGAAGGTGCTGTAGAGCGAGCTCCGGCCCAGGCCCGTGCCCTCGGTGAGGCGGTCGATCGAGGCCTCGGAATAGCCCCAGCGCCAGAAGACGTGCATCGCGCGTCGTAGCGCCTCGTCCACGTCGAACTGCTTGCGGCCCACCATGGTTCATCAGCCTACACATCTTGCACCGATCGTTCCAATATGCGTAGGGTCGCCGCCATGACAAGTTGTACTGATCGGTCCATGATGAGCTCGCTGCGGCTGCCCGACGGGTTCACCGACGTCTTCGTCAGCCAGTTCGTGCAGCTGGACGGACTGCGGCTGCACGCGGTCACCGGCGGGGACGGCCCGCCACTGCTGCTGGTCGGCGGGTGGCCGCAGACCTGGTACGCCTGGCGGGAAGTGATGCCGGCGCTCGCCCGCGAGCACACCGTCGTCGCCGTCGACTCGCGCGGAGCCGGGCTCTCCGACAAGCCCGACGACGGGTACGACGCCGGCGCGCTGGCCGCCGATCTGGTCGCGCTGATGGCCGCGCTCGGGCACGACCGGTTCGACGTGGTCGGCCACGACATCGGCATGTGGACCGGATACGCCCTCGCCGCCGATCACCCCGAGCGGGTGGGCCGGCTCGCCGTCGTCGACGCCGTCATCCCCGGTCTCACGCCGATCCCGTCGGTCTTCAGCCTGGCCGCGGTCAACCAGCGGCTCTGGCACTTCGGCTTCAACCGGCTCACCGACCTCAACGAGGAACTGGTCCGGGGGCGGGAGCACCTCTTCTTCGGACACCAGTTCGCCACCAAGGCCACCATGCCGATCCCCGCGTACGCCGTCGACGTCTACGTCGACGCGATCGTCGCTGATCCTCGCGGGCTGCGGGCGAGCTTCGCGTACTACCGGGCGCTGGACGAGACGATCGCGCAGAACGAGCAGCGGAAGGAGACCCGCCTGACGCTGCCGGTGCTCGCCGTCGGCGGCGCGCGGTACAGCGGCGCGTTGGTGGCCGACACGATGCGGCTGGCGGCCGATGACGTCACCGAGGTGGTCATCGACGAGTGCGGTCATTACGTGGCCGAGGAGCAGCCGGCGCGGTTCACCGAGGTCCTGCGGGACTTCCTCGGCGGACAGGCCGCCAGCGGACTGCCAGCGCGGTGAGCGGCGTCTGCCAGTGGGCCTCGTCAAGGTCTGCGGTGTGACGATCACTCTCAATCCCGCGAGCACCGTGATGTTCACCGGCGACTCGATCACCGGCGTCTGGCGCCAGGACGGCGACGACCGGGCCGCCTACCCGTTGCAGGTGGCCGGCCGGTGGAGCTTCGAGCATCCCGACTGGCCCCTGACGTGGCTGAACACCGGTTACCGCGGCGACACGACGGCCGACCTCGAAGCCCGCTGGCAGGCCGACGTGCTCGACGCAGGCCCCGACGTCCTCTCGATCCTCGTCGGGATCAACGACGCCGGTGGCCACACGATCGACCCGGACACACCGGTGGTCTCCGCCGAGGAGTTCGCCGCGACCTACCGCCGCCTGCTCACGCCCCTCGCCGACGCCGGCACGCGGCTGATCCTCATCGAGCCGTTTCTCCTGGCGGTCGACGGCGTCGTCGAGGCCGGTGGGATGCGGATCGGTGAGCAGGAGCGCAAGCAGTGGCGTGAGGACCTGGAGCCGAAGATCGGGGTCGTGCGCGCGCTCGCCCGCGAGTACGGCGCCGAACTGCTGGAAGCTGACCGCATGTTCACCGAACTGTCCGCGCGGAGACCGCCGGAGCACTGGGCCGAGGACGGCGTGCACCCGACAGCCGCAGGTCACAGCGCTCTCGCGGAGGCCTGGCTGGATCTCGTCGGGTAACCAGATCCATTTCCGTAGGGCGTACGGTATTGTTTCCGTATGGCCTACGGAAATGGGGTGGACGGATGGCCGCCGAACGCAGCGGCGGGGGAGACCCGGCCAGGACGCTCGCACTGCTCTGGCGCACGCCGGCGGAGCCGAAGCCGGTCGGCAGGAAGCCCAAGGTGAGCGTCGACCAGATCGTCACCGCTGCGATCGCGGTGGCCGACCGCGAGGGCCTCGGCGCCATGTCGATGGCCCGCGTCGCGCAGGAACTGGCCGTCGGCACGATGTCGCTCTACACACACGTGCCCGGCAAGGGCGAGTTGATCGACCTCATGGCCGACGCGGTGTTGCAGGAGCGCGACCTCGCGGCGGAGGGCACGTGGCGTGAACGCGTCAAGCACTACGCCGACCGCACGCGTGCGGTCTACCAGGCGCACCCGTGGATGCGGGACGTGTCGATGGTGCGGCCGCCGCTCGGGCCGGGACTGATGGACGGTCAGGAGTTCGTGCTGGCCGCGCTCGCCGACTCAGGGCTGGAAC
The DNA here is from genome assembly GCF_044765805.1 of Lentzea sp. NPDC102401. Classification (NCBI taxonomy): domain Bacteria; kingdom Bacillati; phylum Actinomycetota; class Actinomycetes; order Pseudonocardiales; family Pseudonocardiaceae; genus Lentzea; species Lentzea sp. NPDC102401. Next base: position 102,282 of record NZ_JBIWKS010000006.1, read on the forward strand.
CGAGGCAGATCACCGTCGCGCACGTCGCGGTCGAGGGGTTCGTGCACGGCGCGGCGGCGTCCGAAGTGGACGATCAGCAGCTCGCGGCGGTGACGGGTGAGTCCGGTGACTCGTGGTGGGGCGCACGGCAGGTGTTCTGGGACGACTACTTCGACGTCGAGCGCTACCCGGCGATGACGGCGCTGTGGAACGCCGGCGCCTACGACACCGAGGGCACGCTCGCGGACAACATGCGCAGCTCGTTCGACTACGGGCTCGACAAACTGCTCGACGGCATCGAAGGGGGCATGCGATGACGACGCTGGTGACCGGCGCGACGGGCAACGTCGGCCGATTGGTGGTGCGAGGGCTCACCGGACCGGTGCGGGCGATCACCCGCGATCCGGCCAAGGCGGACTTCCCCGCCCACGTCGACGTGGTGAAGGCCGACCTCGACGACCCGGACAGCATCCCGTTCGACGGCGTGGAGAAGCTCTACCTGTTCGTGCACCCGCCGACCGCGCGGGAGGTGGTCGAACGCGCGGTGCGGGCGGGTGTGCGCAGGATCGTGACGCTGTCCTCGGGCGCGGTGACCTACGGCTACGACACGAGTCACCATCTACCGGTCGAGCAGGCCGTGGAGTCGTCCGGCGTCGAGTGGACGCACCTGCGGCCAGGAGAGTTCGCGGCCAACAAGATCGACCTCTGGGGTCCGTCGATCCGCGCGGACGGCACGATCGTGCACCCAGAGCCGGACGGGTTCGGCCAGCCCATCCACGAGGCCGACATCGCCGACGCCGCGATCAGGGTGCTGCAGGAGGACGGTCACGCGGGCAGGGCCTACGACCTGTCCGGACCGCCGCAACTCACCCAGCGGGACATGGCCCGCGACATCGGCGCCGCGATCGGCCGCGACCTGACGTTCCAGGACGTCACCGCCGACGAGGCGCTCGCCTACTACGTGAGCATCGGCTGGCCCGAGGAGATCGCCCGCTACATCCTCGGCCTCGGCGGCTACGAGGGCGGCGAGGCCGACGACTTCTCCGACTACGAGTTCGTCGTGTCGCCGGACTACGAGAAGCTCACCGGCAAGCCGTATCGGACGTTCGCGCAGTGGGCGCGCGATCACGCGGCCGACTTCCGCGGCTGATCATCGCGTCGATTCCGCATCTCCTCGTTCGACGTACCGGTAGACGGCGAACGAGGAGGCCCGGTGCGGTTCATGGTGTTCGTCAGGAGTCCGAGACCGTTGGCGGCACGGCACGGGGACGCGCTCGTGCGCGCGGGCGTTCTGCTCGACGCCGGGGACCTCGTGCCCGGCGCGTACGGGGTGTCGGGGTACTGGCTGATCGACGTCCGCGACCAGGAGGAAGCGGTCGAACGGATCCGGCGCATCCGCCTTCCCGCGTGCGTCGTGGAAATACGTCAGGTGCCTGTGGTCTGATGCCCCCATGGGGGCTACCTCGGTGCATCGCACCATCGACGCGGTCTGGCGGATGGAGTCGGCGAAGGTCATCGCCGCGCTGGCCCGGTACACCCGCGACGTCGGACTCGCCGAGGAGATGGCCCAGGACGCACTGGTCGCGGCCCTGGAGCAGTGGCCGGAAGAAGGCGTGCCGAAAAACCCCGGCGCCTGGCTGACCACGACGGCGAAGCGGCGCGCGATCGACCAGATCCGCCGGCGCGAGAACTTCAACCGCAAGGTCGAGGAGATCGGCCGCGACGTCCAGGAGGCCACGCCCGATGCCGGCGACGGCATCGAGGACGAGATCGGCGACGACCTCCTGAGCCTCATGTTCACCGCCTGCCACCCGGTGCTGGGCACCGAGGCGCGGGTCGCGCTCACGCTGAAGATGCTGGGCGGCCTCAAGACCGAGGAGATCGCCCGCGCGTTCCTGGTCAGCGACGCGACCGTCGCCCAGCGCATCGTGCGCGCCAAGAAGGCCCTGGCCGACGCCGGAGTGCCGTTCGAGGTCCCCGAAGGCCCCGAACTCGCCACCAGGCTCGCGTCGGTGCTCGAAGTCATCTACCTGATCTTCAACGAGGGCTACTCCGCCACCCAGGGCGACGACTGGCTGCGCCCCGAACTCTGTGCTGAGGCGCTCAGGCTCGGCCGCGTGCTCGCCGAACTCGCGCCCAAGGAGGCCGAGGTCCACGGCCTGGTCGCGTTGATGGAGATCCAGGCCTCCCGCACCAAGGCCCGCACCGGCCCCGGCGGCGAACCCGTGCTGCTGCTCGAACAGGATCGCGGCCGCTGGGACTGGCTGCTCATCGGCCGCGGTCTCAAGGCCCTCGAACGCGCCGAAGCCCTCAACCAACCGCCTGGCCCGTACTACGTGCAGGCCGCTCTCGCCGCGTGTCACGGCCGTGCGCGCAGGGCCGAGGACACCGACTGGCAACGCATCGCCACCCTCTACCAGGTGCTCGCGGGAATCTCGCCGTCCCCGATCGTCGAACTCAACCGCGCGGTGGCGTTGTCGATGGCGTTCGGGCCCGCCGCGGGTCTCGCGCTGGTCGACGAGATCGCGGGTGAGAAGGCGTTGCAGGGCTACCACCTGCTGCCCAGCGTGCGCGGCGACTTCCTGGTGAAGCTCGGGCGCACCGCGGAGGCGAAGGCGGAGTTCGAGAAGGCCGCGTCGCTGACCCGCAACGAACGTGAACGCACGCTGCTGCTCGAACGCGCCGCCGCCTGCTAGCCGTGTCGTCGGAGGTGAGCAGGGCGGTGCGCGCGTTGCATCGCCGCGCGAGGTGGGCCTGCGACGCCGCGTCGGAGGCCGGTGTGCCGGGCCGATTTCGCGTGTGGGAACAGGCGGGGGCGATGGCCGTGCTCGCCACGGATCCCGCGCTGGGATTTCTCTCGACGGTGTCGGGCGAGACGGTGCCCGCCGCGATCGACCTGGTCGACGCAGCGGACTGGCGAGGCGTCAAGCCGACGCTGGTGGTGCCGGCCGAGGCGGCGGAGAACGCGCTGGTGACGGCGGGGTTCGCACGCATGGCCGACCGTCTGCTGGCGGTCAACCGGCTGACCGTCCAACCCGGGCCGGAGGAAGGTGCCGGCCTCGACGTGGTCGCAGCGGATGCGGCCGACGCGTTCGTGGAGGTGTTGCTGGCCGGATACGAGGTCGGCGGGACGGTCGCCGCGTTCATCCGGGCCGAACATCGGCTGCCGATGATGCGGCGGTTCCTGGCCGTGGCGGGAGGAACCCCGATCGCCGCTGCCGCCATGACGATCCACGGCGATGTCGCCGTGCTGGGAGGCGCCTCGACCTTGCCCGCGTACCGGGGCCGGGGCGCGCAGTCGCAGCTGTTGCGCCACCGTCTCCGTGTGGCCGCCGACGCGGGTTGCGTGCTGGCGGTGGCCACGGCTCGTCCCGAGTCGGTGAGCGCCGCGAATCTGCAGAGGGCGGGATTCCGTCTGGAGCGACGCGCGGCGTGGGCGAGGTCCTGATCCGGCGTCAGCTCAGCGCCAGCTTCGCACCGAGCGCCGCGAACGACGCCGCGAAGAACCGGCGCAGCCACACCATCACGCGCGGCCGGGCCAGCACCCGGTCGCGCATCGACGCCGCGAACACCCCGTAGACGGCGAAGACCACGAACGTCAGGGCCATGAACACCGCGCTGAGCGTCACCATCTGCCCGAAGCCGGTCGCGAACTGCGGCAGGAACGCCACGAAGAAGATCGTCAGCTTCGGGTTGAGCAGGTTGATCAGCACCGCCGACACCACGACCCTGCGCGCCGACGCCGGTGCCGCCGCGGTGTCCACCACGAGGTCGCTCTTGTCCCGCAACGTCGCCCACGCCAGGTAGACCAGGTACGCGACGCCCAGGTACTTCACGATCTCGAACGCCAGCGCGCTCGCGTGCAGCAGCGCCGCCAGCCCGGTGACGGTGGCCAGGACGTGCGGCACGATCCCCAGCGTGCAGCCGAACGCGGCGACCACGCTCGCCTTGCGGCCGTGTGCGAGACCGGCGGACAGCGTGTACAGCACGCCGGTGCCGGGCGTGGCGACCGCGATCAACGTCGTGATCAGGAATGCGAGGCTCATGCCGGTGAACTCTGCCGCCAAAGCGGTCCAGGCAGGAGAGCCAAAAACTGCCCGTGAAGTTGGACCACTTTCGATGTCGAGGATCGGTCGTGGGCTCCGTCCCAGGGGCATGAGCATCAAGAGCATGCACCACGTGGGAATGACCGTCACCGACCTCGCGGCCGCCGTCGCGTTCTTCGAGGCGCTCGGCATGGAACTGGAGGGCAAGGCGCACATGGAGGGCGAGTTCGTCGACGGCGTCATCGGGCTCGACGGCTCCAACAGCGACATCGCCATGCTGAAGACGCCGGACGACCAGTACCGGATCGAGTTCAGCCAGTTCCAGACCCCGGAGAGCATCGACGGCAGCTCGCACGCGCCGATCAACGCCCTCGGGCTGCGGCACATCGCGTTCGTCATCGACGACCTGGACGCCACCCTCGCCCGCCTGAAGCCGCACGGCGCCGAGCTGGTCAGGAACGTCGAGACGTACGAGAACATGCTCCGGACCTGCTACGTCCGCGGCCCCGAGGGGATCCTCGTCGAGCTGTGCCAGTACTTCAATTGAGCGCCCGCGCGTACGCCGTGGGGGAGACGCCCACGGTCTGCGTGAAGTCCCGGACGAGGTGGGCCTGGTCGCTGTACCCGAGGTCAGCGGCCAGGTGTGCCCACTCCACGTCCGACTCGGCCCGTTCCAGCGCCTCGTGGATGCGGTACCGCAGGATGACCCACTTCGGGCTCACCCCGACGTAGTCCGCGAACAGCCGCTGCATCGTGCGCACCGCGACACCGCTGTCCCGCGCGAAGTCCGTCACCCGCCGGATCTCCCGGTCGTCCCGGATCCGTTGCATCAGCTCCATCGCCAGCGCCGTCTGCGGATCGGGCACCGGCCCCAGACCCAGCAGGAACGCGTCGAGCGCGGCCACCCGATCGTCCTCGTCCTCCACGTCCAGCACCAGCGACGACGGAGCGTCGAGCCGCACGTGCCGCCCGGTCCACTCCGACACCGGCTCGGCACGGAACGGCCGGAACCCTCCCGGCCGGAACTGCACACCCGCCACCCTGATCCGCCCGTCCAGCACCCGGCTGAACAGCCCCAGCCCCACGCCGGCGATCTCCGGCTGGGCGAAGCCGCGCTCGAAGACGACGTTCACCGACGGATGCGGCACGACGTGCGAGGTGTACGGCGCGTCCAGCTGACCGTCGATGAGCCAGTAGTGCTCCAGATACGGCTGCAACTCGGCACACGGCATGCGGCGGCGAAACCGCACGCGGGCGAAAAGCTCGCGCGCGTCGATGATCCCCCGAGTGTCCCGGCGCGGCCCCTGCACAGCCCAGATCCTAGGTTGGCGCGTTTCTTCAAGAGCGACGAGACGCACGAAAATAGGCTCGCAACCATGAAGCTCAGCGTTCTGCTCGACCGAGCCCGCGACCACGCACTGCCCGTCATCGCGAACATCACCGACGACGACCTGACCAAGCCCACGCCGTGCGCCGACTACGACGTCCGCGCCCTGCTCGACCACCTGCTGCACGTCGTCGTGGAGTTCCAGAAACTCGCCACCAAGCAGGACGCCGACTTCAGCCACACGCCGTCCTACCCGGACTGGCGCACCCAGTACCCGGCCGAGTCCGCGAAGCTCGTCGAGGCCTGGGGACAGCCGGGCGCGACCGAGGGCATCGCCGGCAACATGCAGTTGCCCGCGCGGACGGTCGGCGGACTGGCCCTGCTCGACCTCACCATCCACGCGTCCGATCTCGCCCAGGCCACCGGCCAGCGCTTCGAACCTGACCCCGAGGTGTTCGCCGAGGTCGCCGATCTCGTCACCCAGATGGGACCGACGGCCATCGAGTGGAAGGTCTTCAAGGAACCCGTCGAGGCGCCCGCGGACGCGTCGCCGTTCGAGCAGCTCCTGGCCACCACCGGCCGTGACCCGCGCTGGAGTGCTTGACTGATCGCATGCTGACGATCGGGATGCTGGGCGGAATGAGCTGGGAGAGCAGCGCGGAGTACTACCGGCTCGCGAACGTGCTCGTACGCGAACGGCTCGGAGGCCTGCACTCCGCGAAGGTCGTGCTGCACTCCGTCGACTTCGCCGAGATCGAACGCCTGCAGGCCGAGGGCCGCTGGGACGACGCGGGCAAGGCGCTCGCCGAAGCCGCCGCACAGGTGCAGGCCGGCGGCGCCGACTTCCTGCTGATCTGCACCAACACCATGCACAAGGTGTTCGACCAGGTCCAGGCCGCCGTCGACATCCCGGTCATCCACCTCGGCGACACGACGGCACAGGCCATCAGGCAGGCCGGCTTCACCACGGTCGGCCTGCTCGGCACCGGCTTCACCATGGACCAGGCGTTCTACCGCGAACGCCTGGAGTCCCACGGCCTGAAGGTCCTGGTGCCCTCGGCGGAGGACCGGGCGACCGTGCACCGGATCATCTACGACGAACTGTGCCTCGGCATCGTCCGCGAGCAGTCCCGGCGCGCCTATCAAGACGTGATCGCGCGGTTCGAAGGGGCGGAGGGCGTCATCCTCGGCTGCACCGAGATCGAACTGCTGCTCTCCCAGGCTGACGTGCCGATTCCGGTGTTCCCGACCACCCGCCTGCACGTCGAGGCGGCCGTCGAACGGGCAATCCAGGCAAATCTGTGAACATGTGATGCGGGCCACTCAGCAACGCCGCAACCGTGCGGAGTGTCTTAGTCACTGAGGGCTATTCCCTCCTCGGTGAACTAAGGGGAGTTCGCTTGAAACGATCACATCTCGCTGCCGGGCTGACGGCTGTCGTGGTTGCCGCCACGGCAGCCGTTCCTGTTTCGGCGGCGCCACAGGAACAAGAGGTACGCGCCGACGGGCTGACCACCAAGGTCACCCTCATCACCGGTGACGAGATCACCGTCTCCAACGGCAAGGTCCACGCCCGAGCGGCGCAGGGCAGGGAGACCGTCGGGTTCCGCAGCTTCAAGGACCCGCGCGGCGACCTGCACGTCGTCCCGCTCGACGCCCAGCACAGACTCAACACGGGCGAACTGGACGCACGGCTGTTCGACGTCTCGCTGCTGGCCAGATCCGGCTACGACGACGCGGCCGGCAAGACGCTTCCGCTGATCGTGCAGGGGCAGGGGATCAGCGCGGCGAACGCCGAGTCGTTGCCGAGCATCGACGCTCGGGCGATCACGGTGGAGAAGAACGGCTCGTTCTGGGCCGGTGCCCGGGCGGCGGGCACCGGCAGGATCTGGCTCGACGGCAAGGTCACCGCGTCACTGGACCGCAGCGCCGCGCAGGTCGGCGCGCCCCAGGCGTGGGAGAAGGGCTTCACCGGCAAGGACGTCACCGTCGCGATCCTCGACACCGGCGTCGACGAGACCCACCCGGACCTCGCGGGCGCCGTCGTGGAGTCGAAGAACTTCAGCGACAGCGACAGCACCGACGACCGCCTCGGCCACGGCACGCACGTCGCGTCGACCGTCACGGGCGACGGCAAGTACAAGGGCATCGCGCCCGACGCGAAGCTCATCAACGGCAAGGTGCTCGGCGACTACGGCGGCGGCCGGGAGAGCGACATCATCGCCGGCATGGAGTGGGCCGCGGCCAAGGCCAAGGTCGTCAACATGAGCCTCGGCAGCTCGTGGCCCGACGAGGGCACCGACCCGATGTCGCTGGCGCTCAACCGCATCACCGAGCAGACCGGCGCGTTGTTCGTCGTCGCCGCCGGCAACTCCGGTGGCGCCATCGGCTCGCCGGGATCCGCCGACGCGGCCCTCACCGTCGGCGCCGTGAACCGCGACGACACGCTCGCCGAGTTCTCCTCGCGCGGCCCGCGCTGGGTGAACAACGCCGTCAAGCCCGACATCACCGCGCCGGGCGTCGACATCGTGGCCGCCAAGGCCAAGAACGGCCAGATCGGCACGCCCGTCGACGAGGGACACGTCTCGCTGTCCGGCACGTCGATGGCCACCCCGCACGTGGCGGGCGCCGCGGCGATCCTCGCCTCGAAGAACCCGGCGTGGAAGGCCGAGGACATCAAGGCCGCGCTGATGAACAGCGCCAAGCCCAACCCGTCGCTGACCGTCTACGAGCAGGGCGCCGGACGTCTCGACGTCGGCCGCGCCGTGTCCGCCGGGGTCTCCACGAACCACGGCAGCTTCTCGCTGGGCACCGCGCAGTGGCCGCACGACGACGACAAGCCGATCACGCAGAAGCTGACCTACCGCAACAACGGCACGTCCGACGTGACGGTCGACCTCAGCGTCGCCGAGGTGAAGCCCGCCGGAGCCGGTCTGTTCGGCGTCTCGCCGGCGAAGCTGACGATCCCCGCCGGTGGCACGGCCGACGCCGCGGTCACCGCCGACACGAAGGCCGCCGTCGCGGACGGCGTCTACGGCGCGGCGGTCCTGTCCTCCGACGGCGTGCGGGTGCCGATCGGCGTGGTGAAGGAGGTCGAGAGCTACGACGTGAAGCTCACGTTCCTCGACCACAACGGCGCGGCGACGCAGTACTACGACTACCGGTTCGTCAGCCTCGACCAGCCGCAGGCGTACTTCCGCTACGACCCGTCCGGCACGCTCGTGCAGCGCCTGCCCAAGGGCAAGTACTTCCTCGACGGCACGATCAGCACCCGTGACCCCGACCCGACCAAGGGCGGCCTGACCACCACGCTGACCGAACCGGCGCTGGAGGTCACCGGCAACACCGAGATCGTGTTCGACGCACGGCAGGGCACCCAGCCGGTGATCGCGGTCGAGCAGAAGGACGCCAAGGCCGCGCAGGCAGGTCTCGGGTTCCTGATGCAGGCCAACTGGGGCGCGACCGGCGGCACCTGGTACCTCAACTCGTTCGACTCGATCCGCGTCCGCCCGTCGAAGACGTCGTGGCCGAAGTTCGAGTTCTACGCCGAGAGCGTGCAGGCCAAGCCGGACGCCAACGGCAAGTTCGACGGCAGCCCGTACCAGTACCACGTGCGGATCAGCGAGAAGACCCGCGTGCCGGAGAACCTGCAGCGTTCCGTCAAGGACCGCGAACTGGCCAAGGTCGACTCCATCACGCACGCCCGCGTGCCGGGTTCGATCGGCCAGCGCGACAACGGTGCCTCCGGCCCGCTGCCGTTGCGGCTCAAGGAGTTCTACACGCCGGGCGTCGACTGGGCCGGAGGGCTGACCGAGTTCACGAAGCTCGGCGAGTGGCCCACTCTCGGCTCGCAGTTCTCGGTCGCGCCACGGGTGTTCAAGCTCGGCCGCACCACGACCGAGCACTGGAACAGCGCCGTCTACGGGCCCGGTGTACCGCACGCCCCGGGGACCGTGCGCTTCGCCGGGCGCGTCGGCAACCTGCTGCGCCTCGACCTGCCCCTGCACAGCTCACAGGGCATGTACGGGTACTCGTCGCCGACCACGGGCCGCACCACCATCACGCTGGACGGCAAGGTCATCTCCGACCAGCCGGAGGCCGGATACGGCACCGTCCCGAACGCGCCGGCGGAGAAGAAGCGCTACACCGTCCACACCGAGGCGACCCGCGACTCGTTCTCGTCGAAGGTGACCGCGGACTGGTCGTTCTACTCCGAGTTCGTCGCCGGCGATCTGTACCAGTCGGTGCCGCTGCTCGCGGTCCGGTTCGCGCCGCAGCTCGACGCGAACAACCGCGCCGGACGCGTCGTCACCGTGCCGATCACGGTGGAGCGCAACGGAACGGGCCCCGTCACGAACATCAAGGACCCCGCGGTGCAGGTGTCCTACGACGAGGGCAAGACCTGGAAGCCGGTGCCGCTGCGCAAGACGCACGCCGGCTGGCAGGTCACGCTGATCCACCCGCACGGCGCCAAGAACGTGTCGTTCAAGGCTCGGGCGGCGGACGCGGGCGGTGACGTCCAGCAGACGATCATCCGCGCGTACGACCTGAAGTGACCGTGTGAGGGGCCGGGTTCGCTCGGCCCCTCACCGCTACTTCTGGTACGGCGCCAGGGTGTCCGGGTCCACGTCGGGTGCGCTCATGATCGGGTGCACCTCGATCGGCTGGTTCAGGATCTTCCCGCCCGGCCCCGGGCACGCCGAGGCCTTGCGGGCGATCTCCAGCAGCCGTTCCCGGCTGTCGACGTCGACCACCCAGTACCCGGCGATGACCTCCTTGGACTCGGCGAACGGTCCGTCGACCACGACCGGTCCGTCGTCGCCGCCGCGCACCACGAACGCCCGCGCCGGGCCGCTCAGTCCCTCGGACTGCAGCAGCTCACCGGAGGCGCGCAGTTCGGCGTCCAGGTCGCGCATGTAGGCGATCATGCGGTGCATGTCCTCGTCGGACCACGCGGCCAGGCCTTCCCAGTCCTCCTGGCTGCCGCCGTAGCTGACCAGCATGTACTTCACTTCCACTCCCCACCGGTAGCGCGGGCCTTGATCTCCTGCACGGCCCAGCTGTTGCCGTCCGGGTCGTCGAAGAAGATGAACGACCCTCCATCTGCCTCGTTCATCCGCACGATCTCGCCGACCTCGACGCCGCGTTCGACGAGCTGCGCGCGGGCCTTCTCCAGGTCCGACACGACGAGCTGCACGCCCTTCAGCGTCCCCGGCTCACCCTTGACGATGCCCTTGCCCATGACGATCGAGCAGCCGGAGCCGGGCGGGGTGAGCTGCAGGACCCGCGTGTCCTCGTTGAACGTCGTGTCGTGATCGACCTTGAATCCGAGCTGCTCGGAGTAGAACTGCTTCGACCGGTCGAGATCCGACACCGGTACGACGATGACTTCCAGGGTCCAGTCCATGTCCGTTCCTCTCAGCGGCTGCCCTACACGGACTCGTCGAAGTGCTCAGAGATTTTTCGACATGGGGTCCCGGCCCACATACCCGAGCAGCCTGTCCTGCAGCGGAGCGTCCTGCGGCACCTCGATCTCGGCGCCGTAGACCTCGATGCCGGGACCGAACGCGCCGGGTGTGCGGAAGCGTTCCATCAGGTCGGCGGGCACGGCGGTCGCGGTGGCCCAGAGGCGTTCCACGTCGGTCGCGGGGATGGTCTCGTCCTGGCCGGTGGCGCGGGCGAGGTCCCAGCCGTGCAGCACCAGGTCGTCGCTCACGACCTGGTCGACGTGGTCTTCCAGCGTCATCGGGCCCGCGGGCGTGGAGACCTCGCTGTGCGCCCGGTCCGACTCCAGCGCTTCCTGGAGGTGGCGGCGGGCCTCGCGGAAGTCCGTGAGCGGGTCTTCGGTGCGTGGGATCGGATGGCCGAGCATCACGCCGTGCATCTCGATGACGTGGTCCACGACCTCAAGCGCCGTCCACTGTGCACACGGGGACTGGTTGACCCACTGGTCCGAGCGCACGTTCGCGACCTTCGCCTCGAACGCGTCGGCACGAGCCCTGTATCTGCCCACAATCGATGTCCCGGGGATCATGGCCTCACTCCTCGACTGCGCCGCCGATCTCGCGCAGGTGCTCGCGGAACGTGCGGCCGCTCGCCAGGTACTCGCTGAACCGCAGCTGGCTGCGCAGGGACTCACCCTGCCGCACGCGGTCCGCCTGCGCTCGTTCGACGTCCCGGATGCCGCGCGCCTTCGCGATGAGCGACTCCGCGTCCGAGGCCGGCACGAACAGCACGCCGTCGTCGTCCCCGAACACGATGTCGTCGGAGGTGACGGTCCACTGGTCGATCTCGGCCGTCGAGAGAGCCTCGGGCGCACGGTCGCGCAGACTCAACGGTCCCGTGGGGTTCGCGCCGAGGCTGAACACCGGCAGCCCGATCGCGCGAATGTCCTGCGTGTCGCGGTGCAGTCCCCAGATGACCACGCCCGCGAGCCCGGCCTGCTGCGCCTCGAGGACGATCAGGTCGCCCACGCAGGCCTCGTCGGCGCGGCCGTCGTTGTCGACGACGAGCACGTCGCCGGGCTCGCTGCGCTCGATGGCCTCCAGGAAGATGTCGACGCTGCCGGCGTGCCGGGCGGGCAGCACGCGGCCACAGGTCCTGGAGCCGGGGATGACCGGCGTCAGGGTGACGGTGCGGACCGGGATGTTCGCCCGGATGCAGGCGTCGGCCAGATGTGCGGTGGTGAGATCCAGTTCGGCAAGATCCATGCGGGCATTCTTACGCCGAGACCTTCTCCTCGGCGGAATCGGTGCGCAGAACGTTCGCTGAGGCTGCCGCGACCAGGCACAACGCCACCGGCAGCAGGAACGCGATGTTGAGCGGCACGACGTGGGTCAGCCAGCCGATCACCGCCGGTCCGGCCAGCACGCCGAGGTAGCCGAGCCCGGCCACGCGCGAGACGTTGGCGCCCGCCGCACCGGGTTCGGCGTGCCCGGCGGCGCTGAAGAGCTGCGGCACCGTGCCCGACAGGCCGATGCCGGCGATCGCCCAGCCCACCAGCGCGAGCCAGATCCACGGCGAGAGCGCCGCGGTCGCGATGCCCGCAGCGCCGATCACCGAGCCCCAGCGCAGCACCGCGACCGGGCCGACCTTCGCGGTGATCCGGTCGGCGAGCAGCCGTCCGACGGTCATCGTCGTGGCGAACGCTCCGTAGGCGAGCGCCGCGATCTGCGGTGGGGCGTCGAGGATGTCCTGCAGGTGCAGCACGCTCCAGTCGTTGGCCGCGCCCTCGCTCAGCATCACCAGCAGGGCGAGCACGGCCATGATCCAGATCCGGCGCGGCACCGTGCGCTTGCCGGTCTGCGCGGCGGCGTGCTGCTCCTCCTTCTCGTCGAGCAGCAGCCTCGCGGTCACCAGGCTGACGACGACGCCGAGCACGGCGGCGGCACCGAGGGTCGTGGCGGGGGAGAGTTCCCAGCTCAACGTACGTGCGCCGGTCAACGCGGCGGCGACACCGCCGAGGGACCACGTCGCGTGGAACGCCGACATGACCGGGCGCTTGTAGTGCCGTTCCACCACCACGGCGTGCGCGTTCATGCTGACGTCGATCAGCCCGTTGCCGAGACCGAAGATGAGCAGCGCCGCACCGAGCGTCCACTGGTTGACGGCCACACCGGGCAGGAAGGCCGTGACGCTGCAGAACACGCCCGCGGCGGGCACGACCAGTTTCACGCCCACGCGGTCGGTGAACTTGCCACCGAGCCGCATGCCGATGAACGCGCCCAGACCGAGCAGGAGCAGCAACCGTCCGAGTTCGGCGTGGTCGATGCCTGTGCGGTCCTCGACCGTGGGGATGTGCACGAGCCACAGACCGAGCAGGAACCCGTTGAGCCCGAAGTACGTGAAGGTGGCCACCCGCGCGGCCCTGAGAGCGTTCACATGCACAAGCTAACGAACGGTTCGTCTGTTCGAAAGATTGAGTTTCGAACATCACTCGTGTTCAATCACGGCCGTGTCCCGACTGAAGCAGATCACCGAGGCGGTCCGCGACGCCGGCTCCCTCGGGGTGGCGGACCTGGCGACGATGACCGGTGCCTCCGAGATGACCATCCGCCGCGACCTGGAGGTCCTCGCAGCTCAGGGCGTTCTAGAACGCTATCGCGGCGGCGCCAGGAGCCTGTTGCTGCGCGGTGAGGAACCGCCGTTCGCCCTGCGCTCGGACGAGAACATGGACGCCAAGCGCCGCATCGCCGCCGCCGTGGCCGGTCTGATCGCGGACGGCGAGTCCGTCGTGCTGGACAGCGGTACCACCTGCCTCGAGGTGGCCCGCCTGCTGCACGACCGGCGCGTGACCGTCATGCCGTTGTCGCTTCACGCCGTGAACGCGCTGTCTTCGTCGTCGACGCTCACGCTGCTCGTGCCCGGCGGCCGTCCCCGCCCCGGCGAGCTCGCCCTGACCGGCCCGCTGACCTTGGCCTCGCTCCAGGCATTGCGCTTCGACACCGCGGTGATCGGCTGCTGCGGCCTGTCCGCCGCACACGGCATGACCGCCTTCGACCTGGAGGACGCCTCGGTGAAACGAGCCGCCATCACCTCGGCCCGGCGCGTGATCGCCGCCGTCGACGCCTCGAAACTGACCCGCACCGCCCTCGCCCACGTCGCCCCGGTGTCCGCGCTGCACGCCGTGGTCACCGACGCGGACGGCGACGACGGCCTGACCGCCGCGGGCGTCACGGTGGTGACGGCATGATCGTGCTGTTCGACATGTTCGGCGTGATCGCCCGCGACCAGTCGCCCGAGGTCATGGCCACGATGAGCACCGACGCGGACTTCTGGGACGCCTATTGGGCACACCGGCCCGGCTACGACCGCGGCGACGTGACGGCGGAGGAGTACTGGGCGCTCGTCGGCCATCCGCCGCTCGTGGAGAAGGACGTCGCGAGCTGGAGCCGCGTCGACTACGAGATGGTCGCGCTGCTGCACGAAATGCACAACGCGGATCAGCGCATCGCGTTGCTGTCCAACATCCCCGAGGACCACGCGCGGAACTTCGAGCACACCCACGCGTGGCTGGACCTGTTCGAGGTGCGCGCGTTCTCGTGCCGCATCGGGCACGCCAAGCCGGAACGCGCGGCCTTCGAGTGGTGCCGTGACGCGCTGGGCGACGACGACATCCTGTTCGTGGACGACCGGCTGGAGAACGTGCGGGCCGCCGAGCTGACCGGGATGCGCGGGCACCACTTCACCGGCATCGATGGATTGCGCGAATTGCTGCGCACGACCCACGTGTAACAAAGATTCATTGGCGACCGAAGTCCGGGCATCGGTACACCGGGAGGTCGTTCATGCCGAAGATCAGCAGACGTACGGTTCTCAAGGCCGGCGGCGCCGCGGCCGCGTTGACGGCGGTCGGTGTCAACACCGGCACCGCGCACGCCGCCGCGCCGACGGGTGCGAGCTTCGTGAACATCGTCGCGCACTCCGACGACGACCTGCTGTTCATCAACCCGGACATCCAGCCCGCCATCCTGTCCGGGTGTCCGGTGAGGACGATCATCCTCACCGCCGACGAGTTCAACGGCACCGACGACCTGACCCGCGAGCAGCTGTCCGCGGAGCTGCACAAGGGCCAGCGCAACGCCTACGCGTCGCTGGCGGGGGTGGCGAGCCAGTGGACGCGCACCGCGCTGGTCGTCGCGGGCAAGACGGTCGAGGTCAACACCCTCGACGGCAAGCCGACCGTGCAGCTGATCTACCTGAACCTGCCCGACGGCGGCGACGACCTGCACCTGGACGCGATCCAGAACCTCTGGACCAACACCTCGTACAGCACCAGCACGATCGTCCCCACCGGCAGCCCGGCCAACCGCGTGCAGACCTACAAGCACGCCGACGTGGTGAACGTCCTGCTAGGACTCCTGCAGCAGTACCAGGCGACGGTCGTGCGCTGTCAGGACCCGTTCCCCGACGACGTCCGCTACGCCAACGGCATGCCGGAACACCTCGACCACGTCTACGCGGCGAAGTTCGCGCAAAAGGCCGTGAAGTCCTACATGGGCCCAACCGGGCGTGCGTTCGCGTTGCTGGTCCGCTACCGCTGCTACAACACCCGTCAGGCTCCGGCGAACGTGCCTGCCGCGCTGCGCACCCCGAAGACCGCCGCGTACAACAAGTACAAGGCAATGGACCCGTTGACCGGCAACACGTTCGACGTGCACATGTCGCGCTCCTACGAACGCTGGCCCGTCGCGCCGCAGTGGTCCACGATGGACAGTGCCGGCACCGTGCACGCGTTCATCGTCGCGGGCGACTCGCTGATGTGGTGGCGCCAGCCGAACGGCGGCGCGTGGGTCGGCCCCACCGCCCTGCTCAACGGCTCGTTCGCACCGGGCGTCGCGGTGGCCATGCGCGGCGACAACCGCCTGCAGCTCGCGGTCCTCGACCTGGACACGGCCGCGATCCGCACGTGCACGCAGACCGCGGCCGGCGCGCAGAGCTTCGGCGCGTGGACCTCGCTCGGCAACCCCAACAACGCCTCGCCCGCCTACCAGACACCGGTGCTGGCCGTGTCGAACGGCCTGCTGGAACTGTTCGTGGTCAACAGGTCCGGCACGCTCGGCAACAAGTGGCAGGAGGGCACCGGCTTCAGCAGCACGTGGGCCACCGCGACCGGCGGCAACGGCAAGGCGATGTCCCAGCTCTCCGCCATCACGGCGCCGGGCGGGCGCATGCACGTGTTCGGCGACGGCAACGGCCGGACGTTCCACTGGTACCAGAACGTCGGTGGCTCCACGATCTACCAGGCGCTCACCACCGGAGCGGAGAGCTCCGCCTCCGTCGGCGTGGCGCTGGACGCGAACCGGGTCCGGGTCTTCAGCCGCCGCACCAACGACGGCTCTGTCGGCACGCTGCGGGAACAGACGCCCAACGGCACCTGGGAGACCACACAGGCGAACATCGGCGGCATGGGCGGCCTCGGCCCGATCGCCGCGGTGACCTCCGGCGGACGAACGCTGGCCTTCGCACGCAACAACGACTACGGCCTGAGCATGGTGCGTCAGGACGCGGCCGGGAACTTCACGCCGTGGACCGACCTCGGCGGTTACGTCGAAGTCGGTCCATCAGCTGTGGTGGACGCACAAGGACTCGTGCGCGTGTTCGTCCTCGGGGCCGACATGCGCCTGCGGTACCGCGTGCAGACGGCAGTCGGCCCGGACGCGCCTTTCGGCGACTGGGTTGTAGCGGGTAGCTAGTCACGCGGCAGGGTCCGGGCCCGCAGCTGGGCCCGCTCTCCCTGCCGGCCCAGCAGGCTCAGGAGTTCGACGGGATGCTCGTCGGCGTTGCCGAACCAGTGAGGGGTCCGGGTGTCGAACTCCGCCGCTTCGCCGGGCCCCAGGACCAGGTCGTTGTCGCCCAGGAGCAGCCGCAGGCGCCCGTCGAGCACGTAGATCCACTCGTAGCCCTCGTGACTGGACCGCTCAGGTTCCGGGGAGCGCGTCCTCGGCGAGAAGATCAGCTTGTAGGCCTGCGGGCTGCCCGCGCGCCGGGCGAGGGGCAGCATCGTCATGCCGTGCCGGGTGACGGGTGTGAGGCGCACGCGGGGGTCGCCGGTCGGGGGCGCTCCGATCAGCTCGCCGATGTCCACGCGCAGCACGCGCGCGAGCGGGAGCAGCAGTTCCAGGGTGGGGCGGCGGTGGCCCGACTCCAGGCGGGAGAGCGTGCTCAGGGAGATTCCCGAGGTCTGCGCGAGGGCGGTCAGCGAGAGACCGCGCTGGGTGCGAAGCCCCTTCAGGCGAGGTCCGACGGCCGCCATCGTCGACGAGGTCTCGTCATCCATGCCCCCAACCTTGCCACCGCGGCAAGATTCTTCGCGGATCCGGGCGAACGGCCTGAAGCTGCTGTCAGGCCCACGGCACCGCGGAGAAAGAAGCCCGAACATGAGCAAGGACCTCGTCCACCAGACCGCTCTGGTCACCGGCGCCACGGCGGGCATCGGCCGCGCCACCGCACTCGCGCTGGCCGGCCGCGGCGCCGACGTCATCGTGCACGGCCGCGACCGGGAACGTGCCGCCCGCGTCCTCCAGCAGATCGAAGCCCTCGGCGTCCGCGTCCGCTTCGAGCCCGCAGACCTGTCCGACCCCACCGAGGTGACCGCGCTGGCCGAACGCGCCGGAGACGTCGACGTCCTGGTCAACAACGCGGGCATCTTCCGCTTCGCCCGCACCGCCGACACCGATCAGGCCACCTTCGACGTCCACGTCGCCGTCAACCTCCGCGCCCCCTATCTCCTCGTCCAGGCGCTCGCGCCCGGCATGGTCGAACGCGGCCGCGGAGCGATCGTCAACATCAGCAGCGGCGCCGCCACGACCCCCGGTGCGGGCAGCGGCGTCTACGGCGCCACCAAAGCGGCACTCGAATCCCTCACCCGAGTCTGGGCAGCTGAGTTCGGGCCCGCCGGTGTCCGGGTCAACGCCGTTGCCGCCGGCCCCACCCGCACCGAGGGCACGGCCGGCTTCGGCGAGGCCTTCGAGTCCGTCGGACAGTCCGTCGCGCTCCAACGCCTCGCCGACCCCGAGGAGATCGCCGAGGCTGTCGCCTTCATGGCGTCCCAGCAGGCCAGCTACGTCAACGGCACCGTCCTCAGCGCCGTGGGCGGCCTTCCCGCCCACGGCTGACGTTCCCGGTGCTTCTCAGAACAGGGACGACCAGTAGAACCAGAACGCCTGCAACACTCCGGCCGCGATCACCAGGTACCACAGGATCAGCACGACGCTGTGGAACTGGAACGACGGCCGGATGTTGCGGAGCGTCGTGTACCAGAAGATCGGGATCATCACCGCCCACACGACCATGCAGTACGGGCACAGCGCGCCGATCTCGTACAGCGACTGGAACATCAGCCAGTGCACGAACAGCACGCCGAACGTGACCCCGACCTGCAACCCGATCCACACCCACGACGGCAACGACACCCCGGCGACCAGCAGCACGCCGAGCGTCGTCACCACCGCGAAGCCCGCGACGCCGATCAGCGGGTTGGGGAACCCGAACACCTCGGCCTGCGCGGTCTTCATGATCGAGCCGCAGCTCAGCACCGGGTTGATGCTGCACGTCGGCACGTAGAACGGGTCCTTGAGCAGCGCGATCTTCTCGATCGTGAGCACGAACGACGCGACGAGCCCGAGGAACCCGCCGACCGCCAGCACCCAGGCGACGATCCGGTTCACGAGCGCACCTTCTCGATCGCTGCCTTGAGGCCGTCGTAGGTGGGCGCGCCGGTGAACTTGGTGCCGTTGACGAAGAACGTCGGCGTGCCGGTCACGCCCGCCTTGCTGCCTTCGGTGCGCTGGGCGAGGACGCGGTCGCGCAGCGCCTGGTCGTCGAGCGCCTTCTCGAAGGCGGTCGCGTCGAGCCCGAGCTGCTGGGCGAACCCGCTGAACACCGCGCGCTGCGACGTCTGCTGCCCGCCCCACTCCTGCTGCGAGTCGAACATCAGCCGGAACATGTCGTCCCGCTTGCCCTGCGCCCCCGCCGCCTCGACCGCGACGGCCGCGAGCTCGGCGTTGCGGTGGCTGGGAATCGGGAAGTGCCGCACGTCGAACGTCACGCGGTCGCCGTACTCGGTCTTCAACCTCTCCACGCCGGGGTAGGCGGCGCGGCACGACGGACACTCGAGGTCGAGGTACTCGACGACGGTCACCCTGCCGTCGGCGGACTGCGGCGCCGCGGTCGTGTCGTTGCGGCTGAAGAGGAAGAAACCGGCGACCACGACCGCCACGACGGCGACGATGATCAGGGACAGACGAGCGTTCTTGGACATGACGAAGAAACCTCCACGAAGGCGGGATGGACCGAACCGGCGAACGGGTTCGATCTAGGCGCGCAGCACGCAGAGCTGCGCCAGCCGCACTTCCAGCCGACGTGAAGGGGGAGAGAGAACAGCAGGCAGGCGCGCTGTGAGCATCTGGAACGAGCCGGACCGCCGCGCCACGGCGAACCCGATCAGCACGGCGAGCGCCACCACCAGGCAGGCGCCCGCGACGAGGATGCCCTCGATCAGCCCGCCGTCGTCGGCCAGGTCGGAGTGGACGACAACGTGCGTGCTCGACGTGGGGCACTGCGCGGTCCAGGCGAACTCCGTCTCACACGGGGTGCCCTGCATCATCGCGACCCCGGCCACCAGCGCCAGCACGGCGAAAACCCGCGCGAGGTACGCGCGGGTTCGCGAGCTGGGGGTGCCGGGCACGTGATCCAGAGTAGCGATTCCCGGCCTAGGCTCGTGCGCATGGGGGGAGAAGTTGCACGAATCGGACAGGCTGGTGATCGCCGGAGAGCCCGTGCCAGAGGAGTTGGCACCGCTCGACTTCCACGCGAGCGGCAGCATCTCGATGAGTTCCGGCGCGTGCTCGGCACCAACCTCGCCGCCACGCGACAACCAAGCCCTCATCAACCTCGCGTGCGAGGCCGCTCGGAGACAGAACTTCTGTCCAGGTGCTTAGGCCCAAGACGGCAGCGAACTCGTGCCGGTCACTTCCGGTCGAGGTCGGACAGGTCCAGGACGAAGCGGTAGCGGACGTCCCCGCGTTCGAGCCGGTCGAGCGCCTCGGTCACACGGGCCGACGGGAGCGTCTCGACGTCGGCGACGATGCCGTGGGCGGCGCAGAACTCCAGCATGGCGGTGGTGGCGGGAAGGCCGCCGCTGCCTCCGGAGCTCAGCTTCTTGCGGCCGACGAGCAGGTCCATCGTCTCCACGGTGACGGCGCCGAGGTAGCCGACCTGGCTCAGCGTTCCGTCCACGGCCACCAGCCTGAGGTAGGGGGCGAGGTCGTGGGCCACGGGGATGGTGTCGATCAGCACGTCGAACCGGTCGCGCGACGCTGCCGCGCTGTCCGGGTCGGTGGAGACGACGACGTCACGGGCGCCCAGTCGGATCGCGTCGCTCGCGCGGTCCGCCGACCGGCTCACGACCGACACCTCGGCACCCAGGGCTGCGGCGAACTTGACCGCGAGGTGGCCCAGCCCGCCCAGACCGGCCACCGCGACGCGCTTCCCCGGACCGACGCCCAGGGCGCGCAGCGGTTCCCACACGGTGATCCCGGCGCACAGCAGCGGCGCCGCGGCCGCCGGGTCCAACCCGGACGGCAGGGGATGGACGAACCGGTCGCGGACGACGTACTCGCGGGAGAAACCGCCCAACGTCGTCGTCCCGTCGTGGCGATCGGTGCCGCCGTAGGTGAGCGTGGGGAACTCACGGCAGAAGTTCTCCTGACCCGCCGTGCACATCGTGCACACGCCGCAGGAGTCGACGATGTTGCCGACGGCGACGGAATCGCCGACCTGGAACGCCGTCACGTCCGGACCGGTCTCGATCACCACGCCGGTGAACTCGTGGCCCGGCACGAGCACGTCCTCGCCGTTGTGCCCGCGTACGGCGTGCAGGTCTGTGTGGCAGACGCCGCAGAAGTCCACCCGCATCGCGATGTCGTCTCGCCGCAGGGCACGCCGGGAGATCGGCACCTCGTGCAGCTTGGTGGGGCCGTCGGCCTGCCAGCCGGTGGTGCTGCGCATGACTCTCCTTAAACAGACTGTTCGGTCTATTTCACGCTACCCCCGGAGGGGCGGCAAAGTAAACCGACTGTTCTGTCGATACAGTTCGGTCATGTCCGACCAGCAGCTGACCGCCCGTGGCGCGGCCACGCGGCAACGCATCATCGACGTGGCCACCCGCGAGTTCGCCGAGCACGGCATCGCCGGAGCCCGCATCGAACGCGTCGTCGCCGCGGCGCGCACCAACAAGGCCCAGCTCTACGCCTACTTCGGCAACAAGGAAGGGCTGTTCGACGCGATCTTCTTCGGCTCGTTGGAGCGGATCGTCAACGTCGTGCCCATCGACGCCGCCGACCTGGCGGACTGGGCCGTGCGCCTCTACGACGAATACCTCGAGCGCCCCGACCTCATCCGGCTCGCGACCTGGGCCCGCCTGGAACGACGCCCCACCGGCCACCTCGTCGCCGACACCGATCGCCTCGACCAGAACAAGCTCAAGGCCATCACCGACGCGCAGCGGGCAGGACTGATCCGGGACGGCGACCCCTTCGACCTCATGGCCATGGTCATCGCCATGTCGATGGCGTGGTCACCGGTCAGCAACGTCTACGCGGCCTCGAGCGACGAACCCGCCGAGACCCACGACCGGCGACGGGACTTCCTGCGCGACAGCGTGCGCCGCGCCGTCGCGCCGACCTAGGCCACGATCTGCGGCCTGCAGGCCGAAATCAACTTCCACGACCACCCGCGACTCGCGCTGGTTCCTCCCCGACGGCACCATCAAGCCCGGCGCACCAGCCCGATGAGGTGATCGACGGCCGCACCCAGGTCGGCGGGCCCGTCGACGGCGATGCCCGAGCCACCGAGCCGCTGCAACGGGGCGATGTCGATGTCCACCCGGTCCCCGACGCTCCACGTCCCCTCCGCCGGCACCCCGAGGCGGTCGAGCACCACCTGGAACGCGCGGGGATCGGGCTTCGGCGTGTCACGCGAGTCCTCGGAGCTGAACACCTCCGTGAACCCCTCGGTCCCGATGCCGACCTTGCCGAGAATGGCCTCCATGGACCCCCTCGTGTTGTTGGTGAGCAACACGATCGGCACCACCTTGCGCAGCCTGCCGAGCTCCCGGACGACACCGTCGTCGCGGCGCAGTCCGTCCGCGATGGACAGATGCGTCTCGCGGTACTCCAGCCACTGCGCGACGTCGAACCCGTTGGCCCGCACGAACGACGTCGTCGACGTACCGGACCAGTTCGTCCGCATCGCCTCCCGCAGTTCGGCCACCTTCGCCTCCGCGTGCGCTTCGGAAGCGCCCTGCAACTCCACGAACATCCGGCCGATCACGGCCAGCACCTGCTCCGCGTACGCCTCTTTCGGATACAGGGTTCCGTCGAGGTCGAACACGACGAGCCGAGGTGCGGATCCGTTGCCGAGAACGCCGATCATGCGCCCACCCAACCA
The DNA here is from genome assembly GCF_044765805.1 of Lentzea sp. NPDC102401. NCBI lineage: Bacteria > Bacillati > Actinomycetota > Actinomycetes > Pseudonocardiales > Pseudonocardiaceae > Lentzea > Lentzea sp. NPDC102401. Next base: position 124,584 of record NZ_JBIWKS010000006.1, read on the forward strand.
CGCCCATGACTTTGGAAGATGTCCAAACAGCATGCTTTCAGGTTGACCTGCGGCGAATGAGTGGAGCCAAACGGAACGCCGCCTCTACCGTCCCTGCATGCCTTTGCGGAGATCAACGGTGCGCGGCCGCGAGTTCGGTGACGCGATCCGGGCGCTGCTGCGGGCGGCCGACCTCACCAACCGGGCCGCCGCCGAATTGCTGGGCTGGCAGGAAGCCAAAGTCTCGGAACTGGTCAACGGCAAGGAAGGCGTGAGCGACGTCGACCTGGCCAAGCTGCTGGGTCTTCTGCGCACGCCGCCCGACGAGTTCGACCACCTGATGGCCCTGCACCACGAAACGCACCAACGGGACTGGTTGCAGCCCGCCAAATCCGGCGTCACGGACCGAGCGCGCACACTGCGCGAACACGAGAAGATAGCGACAAGCGTGACGGGCTGGTCGATGAACGTCGTGCACAGCCTGGTGCAGGCGCCCGACTACATCACACGCATAGTCAACGCATCGACGCGGTTGTCTATCGAGGAACGCCCCGCTGTGATCAGCAATCGGATCGCACGCCAGGACGCCGCTCTTGACGGCGGTCGGTCGGTCACGATCTATCTGCACGAGCAGGCGCTTCGGCTTCCGGTGGGAGGTCCAGACGTCATGGCGGATCAGCTTCACCATTTGCTTCGTGTGTCAGTCAGGCCCTATCTCACGCTTCGTGTGATTCCAACGGCGCTCGGCCCACATGCCGGACTCGCTGGGTCGTTCGACGTGCTGACCTTCAAGAAGATCCCGCCGATCGTTTTCGTGGAGAGCGAGGGCGCTACCGTGTTCCTGGAAGATCAGCCTTCGGTCGGTCTCTACGAAGACGTGCTGAAGTCACTCGGACGGACGGCGTTGGACGAGGCACAAACCAGGAAGCTGATCACCGACATCATCGGCGGGGAGGCTTGCGGTGACCAGGTGGCGGAAGAGTAGTTACAGCACTCCCGACATGAACTGCGTGGAAGTGGGCCGTGGCGCCGGCATCCGGGACAGCAAGTCCCCGTCCGTCGAACTCCCGCTCACGGCTCACCAATGGGCACCGCTCCTCCGCCTGGCCAGGAGTCATCCCACGGCGAGGTGACGGAGTCGCCCCCTGCTCCTCGAATCCTCGAAGAAGTCGGTGGCGCCGCGATCACGCAGGCGGCGTAACCGGTTCAGCGCACGCCGACGTCGTTCCACGCCTCCCGCACGACGTTCGCCACGTCGCTGCCGAACAACGCCTGCGCGCTCGCGGTGGTGGCCGCGGCGGCGTCGGCGAAGTCCGAGTCCGCGCCGAGCTTCGTGGCGAGCGCGTCGTACCAGACCTTGCCCGCGCGGTCCCAGGCGTTGCCGCCGAGCCGCGTGGCCGTGAGGTGGAAGGCCTTGTTGGGGATGCCGGAGTTGATGTGCACGCCGCCGTTGTCGTTGCGCGGGTTGCCGTCATCGGGAAGGTCGACGTAGGAGCGCATGTGCGCGGGCTGGCGGTCGAGCTGGTGGGCGTGCCCGGGGTCCTTCATCGACCGCAGCGCGACGCCCTGGAGCTGCGTTCCGAGGATGCCCCCGCCGATCAGCCAGTCGGCCTGGTCGGCGGACTGGCCCAGCGTGTGCTGCTTGACCAGGGAACCGAAGACGTCGGCCATCGACTCGTTGAGAGCGCCGGACTGCGTCCGGTAGCGCAGGCCGGCCGTGTACTCGACGACGCCGTGCGTGATCTCGTGAGCCACGACGCTGATGTCGCGGGCGAGGGCTCCGAACTGGAAGACCTGGCCGCTGCCGTCGCCGTAGACCATCTGGGTGCCGTCCCAGAAGGCGTTGTCGAAATCGCGTCCGAAGTGGACGGATGAGACGAGCTTGAGGCCGTTGCCGTCGACGCTGTGGCGGTCCAGGACGTCGCGGTAGAAGTCGTAGGTCCGGTCGGCGTTGTCGAACGCGTCGTTGACGGCGGCGTCGTTGATCGCGCCGTCGCCCTCCTTGCGACGCAGGACGCCGGGCAGTGCGCGTTCGTCGCCGCCCTGGACGTCGTAGACCGCCTTGAACTCGTCGGCCGGGCGCAACTGGGCGGCGTCGAGGTCGAGGAACTGCACTGCCTCCATGAGCGCGGCGCGCCGGGCGCGCATGGTCGCGGAGGCGAGCAGGGTTCTGACGGCGTCGCGGAAGTCGACGTTGCCGGCTTCCGCGAGTTCGATCAGCAGGTGCGCGGGGAGAATGAAGCAGGTCATGGAGGTGTCGCACTCTCTTTCGGGTCGGGGAAGAGGGAGCGGGCCGGGTGGAAACGCAGGTCAACCGCGAGCCCACTGCGTGACGACGGCCGTGCCGTCGAGCGCCGTCACCCGGATGCGGACCAGGCCCGGCGGCACCTCGGTCACCATGAACCAGCCGTCGGTGATCGGCACCGCCCGGCGCGACCGGGGCGTCTCCACCACCGCCTCGCCCTCGGCGCCGGTGACGAACCCGCGCACCACGTCGTCGATGATCTCCAGGCTGACCGTGACCCGGTCGGACTCGAACGCGAGCGACAACGGTCCGTCGCCGCGCACCAGTGCCTCGGACTCGACCAGCTCGGCGAGTTCGGCGTCCAGTGTCCGCAACGCCAGGGCGGCGCTGCCGTCGCGCAGCACGCCCGCGGGGACCGGATCGAACTCGTCGGCGGCGGCGCGCAGGACGTCGAGGAAGTCGTCGTCGTTCATGACCGGCCCTCCAGCAGCTCGTTGCCCCTGACCAGCACTTTCAAGCGACCCAGGCAGCGCTGGCGGATCGGCCCGATGCTGCCGACCGGCATGTCCAGCGCCAGCGCGACCTCGGTGTAGGCGGGCGGCGGCGAGGCCATCAACACCCGCAGCAGGCGGCGGCAGCGGTCGGGCAGTTGCTCGAAGACCTGCCAGAGCGCGGCGTTGCGTTCACCGGCGAGCAGGGCGTGGTCGACGGCCGGCGCGGGGTCGGGGGAGTCGGCGATCTCCTCGGCCGGTTCGGGCAGGCGCCCGGCGCGTCGCAGCAACTGCAGGCACTCGTGCCGCGCCGTCGTCGAGAGCCACCCGGCGAGTCGTTCGGGCTCAGCGATGCGGTCGAGGTGTTCGACGAGCTTGATCCAGGTGCACTGCACCGCGTCCGCCGCGTCGGCGTCGCCCAGCCGGTAGCTGCGGGCGATCGACCACAGCAGGCCGCTGAACTGCCTGACCAGGGCGTCCCACGCCGCCTGGTCACCACGCCCGGCCGCGGCCAGCGACGCCGATATGTCCATGCGGACATGATGCTCCTCGACGCCACTCAGATTCGTCGTTCGAATCCGTTCGTCGTGTTTGGCGAAATTGCCGCCCGTGAGCGCCGTCACAGGTGCATGCTGTGTCCACCAGCTCAACCCGAGGACTGATGACCATGACGAGTGCGACCGCGGGCTCCCGCCACAACTGGGACTCCGACCTGGAGCGCTACCGAACGAGGGCGGTCCAGGTGCTCGACACGCACCTGCCCGCGACGACCGGCTGCACCGAATGCGGCGACCCGTGGCCCTGCGCCCGCGCCTGCAGTGCGGAGCTCGTCCTCGAACTCTGACACCTACGAGTTCACTCGATCGAGGAACGCGCGGACCCCGGACACCATCCGTTCGGCCTGTTCGTCGACCGTGATCGACTCCTTGAACCGCGAGCCGGGCCCCGCGCTCTTCTTCCCGCGCAGGTACAGCGAACACCGCAGGTCGGCGCAGACGTAGACGCCGACCGTGTTGCCCAGTTGCCCGGACTTGCCGGCCTTGCGCGCGGACATCAGCGACACGCCGTCGCCGGAATGCGTGGTCAGGCACCACGAGCACATCGTCTTGCGAGCCCGCCCGGCCTGCTGCGCCCGCCGCAGCGCGATGCCGGTGAGCCGCCCGTCCAGCTCGATCACGAGATACGAGCGGTCGGGCGCGGCCGGGTCGGTCCACCCCAGAAAGTCCAGGTCGTCCCACGGCCGTTCGCCCAGATCCCTGGGTACGTGCATGCGCTTCGCCTCGCCCTTGGTGGAATTGACGAAGGACGCGCGTATGTCGTGTTCGGTCAACGGCTTCATAGCAGGGACGCTAGGCTTACCTAGAGGTCCTAGGCAAATCATTATGGACCCTAGGAAGGGTGACGGATGGCACGTGCGGGGCTCACGGCCGACCGCCTCACGCAGGCGGCGGCGGACCTGGCGGACGAGGTCGGCTTCGAGAACGTGACGGTGTCCGCCCTGGCCCGCCACTTCGGCGTGAAGGACGCCTCGCTCTACTCGCACATCCGCAACGCCCAGGACCTGCGCGTCCGCCTGGCCGTCCTGGCACTGGCCGAACTCGCCGACCAGGTGGCCGAGTCGATCGCGGGCCGCTCGGGCAAGGACGCCCTGGTCGCGTTCGCCAACGCCTACCGCCGCTACGCCCACGAACACCCCGGCCGCTACTCGGCGACGCAGATGGCGCTCGACCCGGACACGGCGGCGACCAGCGCGGCCGGCAAGCACTCCGAGATGACCCGAGCGATCCTGCGGGGCTACGACCTGTGGGAACCCGACCAGACCGATGCCATCCGGCTGCTGCACAGCACGTTCCACGGGTACGTGTCGCTGGAACGCGCCGGAGCGTTCCACAGCCATCCGCGCGGGGTCGAGGCGTCGTGGCTGCGCGCGCTGGACGCCCTTGATTCGGTGCTTCGGGCGTGGCCTACGGCCTAGCGCACTGCTTGGATGAACTCCATGCGAGCCCTGCTGCTCTCCCTGCTGCTGACCATCGCCGTCGCGACGCCCGCCCACGCCACCAGCGGGTTCGTCGTGCTGCGCGACGTCGACCCGACCATCCAGCACGACATCCGGTACTACACCGCGCACAACTTCGTCGGCACCCGCATCGACGGCTACCGCGCGCCCCTGTGCATCCTCACGAAGCAGGCCGCGAAGGCGTTGCGGACCGTGCAGCGCGGGATGCTCAAACAGGGCTACACGCTCAAGGTCTACGACTGCTACCGCCCGCAACGCGCCGTCGACCACTTCGTGCGGTGGGCCCGCGACCTCGCCGACCAGCGCATGAAGCCCGAGTTCTACCCGCGCGTCGACAAGACGCGGTTGTTCGAGGACGGCTACATCGCCGAGAAGTCGGGCCACAGCCGCGGGTCGACGCTCGACCTGACGATCGTGAAGCTCCCTGCACGGCACCAGCGTCCGTACGTGCCGGGCGAGCGGCTGGTGGACTGCGCGGCGCCGGACCGGTTCCCCGACAACACCGTCGACATGGCCACCGGTTACGACTGCTTCGACACGCTCTCGCACACCGACGACCCGCGCGTGACCGGGCAGGCGCGGGAGAACCGGCAGCTGCTGAAGGCGGCGATGCTCGGTGCCGGGTTCCGCAACCTGGCCGAGGAGTGGTGGCACTTCACGCTCAACGACGAGCCGTTCCCCGACACCTACTTCAACTTCCCCGTAGCGCGCTGAACGTGCGACGCAGGTCGCTCACCCACGCGTCCGGGTTCTCCCACGGGATGAAGTGGCCGCCGTGCTCGTGGGCGTTCACGTTGACGTGGTTGAAGTAGCCGGCCAACGGTCCGGACTTGAACGCCTGGACGCGTTCGTCGGCGGTGTGGATGCCGGGCGGGTTCTCGTAGGTGACGAAGGTGAGGCCGGTCGGAGCCTGCACGACCGGCATGCGGTCGTGCGACGGCGTCCACGGGTAGCGGTTGGCGTTGGCGTAGTAGCGCATGGACGTGGCGATGGAGTTGTTCGCCCAGAAGATCGTGGCGTGGGTGAGCAGGTCGTCCTTGGTGAACACCGACTCGACGTCGCCGCCGTTGTCGCTCCACGAGTTCCAGCGTTCCAGCAGCCAGGCGAGCAGTCCGGCTGGTGAGTCGCTCAGGCCGTGGGCGAGGGTGGCGCCGTCGAGCATGTGCGCGGTGAGGTGGGGTGCCCAGCGGTGGTCGAGTTCGATGGTGCGGGCGCGGGCGGCCGGGTCGTCGGGCAGGGGGCGGTTGCGGGCGAAGTCCCAGGCGCGGTCGCCGGTGAAGAAGTCGAGTGGCAGGCCTGAGCCGATGTGGATGCCGTGCAGCGAGTCGGCGTATTTGTGGCCGAGTTGGCTGGAGATGATGCCGCCGATGTCGCAGCCGCCGGCCGCGTACTTCTCGTGACCGAGGGTCTCGGTCATCAGGGTGTGCCAGAGGTCGGCGACCTTCCAGAAGTTGACGTCCGGGAAGCCGGTGAGCGGGCCGGGGAAACCGAAGCCCGGCAACGACGGCACGATGACCTCGAAGTGGTCGGCGAGCGGGTCGATCACCTTCGACCAGTGCCAGAACGTCCACGGCCAGCCGTGGGTGAGGATCAACGGAATCGGGCGCGCGCCGCGGCCGGGCTTGCGCATGAAGTGGATCGGGACGCCGGCGACCGTCACCTCGTAGTGCTCGTAGGTGTTGATGGCGGCCTCGGCCCTGCGCCAGTCGAACCCGTCACGCCAGTGGTCGACCAGTTCGCGCAGGTAGCTCGCCGGGACGCCGTAGGACCAGTCCTCGTTGCCCTCGTCCAGCGGTGAACGGGTCAGTGCCAGACGGGCGCGCAGGTCGTCGAGGACCTCGTCGGACACGTGGATCGGCGTGGGTTCCAGTGGGAAGAGCACGCTTCGACGATAGTGATCACACGTGTCCGGCCGAGTCCTAGGAGTGCGCCGCCCCGATGAGAGGAAGAGCCCTGGTCGTGTCGGCGACCTGGGTGAACTTCGCCGTCAGCGGAGACAGCAGCGACGAGGTCATGGCCTTGTCGGCCAGGCGGCGCAGGGCCAGCCCGAGCCGGGTGCGGGGGTACGCGATAGGAACGATCCAGCGCGGCAGGTTCTGGACGTCGTCGACGAGCGGCCGCATCCACTTCTCGTAGGCCGCGAGCCCTTCCTCGAACCGGTCACCCGAGGTGGACAGGCACGCTGCCAGGACGTATCCGCTCACGAGCGCGAGCGAGGCACCGCCGCCGCCCATCGGGGTCACGCACCAGGCAGCGTCGCCCGCGAGGCACACCCGCCCGCGGTGCCATACGGCCATGCGGATCTGGGTGAGGTGGTCGACGTAGACGTCGGCGGAGGTGTCGAACCCGTCGAGCACGCGACGGGCCTCCCAGCCCGCGTCGGCGAAGTGGCGCCGGAACTCGGCCAGTGCGTCCGCGCGATCGAGCCGGGTGACGTCGGCGGCTCGGGCGTGGGCGAGCATGGCACGGGTGGTGCCGTGGTTGTCGGGGCGCAGGTGGACCTGACGTCCTCCCGTGGTGGTGTACCAGCGCCACCGGCTGTCGTCGGAGGGCGTGCGGGGGATCGTGCCGAAGACCATGGAGATGCCGAGGTCGCGGCGGTCGACCAGGTCGCCGAAGAGCTTGTCGCGGGTGGCCGAGCGGACTCCCTCGGCGAGAACCAGCAGGTCAGCGCTCAGGACGCGTCCCGAGGCGGTGGTGACGGTGACCGCGTCGGTGTCGTCGGCGACCTCGGTGATGACGTCGCCGTAGGTGATCTCGACTCCTTCCGGCAGGTGCTCCAGGATCGTGCGGGCGAAGTCGCCGCGAAGGACCTCGAACTCGGCGGTGGCGCTGTCCGGGCCGTTCGAGGGCAGCTCGGCGAGCACGCGGCCGTCCGTGCCGACGAAGACCGTGCCCGTCTCGGTGGTGTTCTGCGCCTTCACGGCCTCGGCCAGCCCCATCCGGGCGAGCACCTCGCGTCCGACGCCGCGGACGTCGACGTTCTGCCCGCCGTCGCGGAACGCCTCGGCGCGTTCCAGCACGGTCACCTGCCATCCCGTGCGCCGCAACCAGAACGCGGCCGAGAGGCCGGCGATGCTCGCACCGGAGATCACCGCGTGTCGTGCAGCCATCTGAAACTCCCCTGCCAGTAGCTTTGTCACAAAGCTACTTCGGAGCGAAGGCGTGTGCATGACAGAGAGCGACCCGCTGACCGCGGACTGGACGCCGGCGCAGATCGAGGTGATGCACCGCCTGCGCGACTGGGTGATCGACTTCGGTGAGCTCAACCAGCACCTCGCCACCTGGATGCGACTGCCGGGAGCCGACGCCAACGCGCTGGGCCAGATCATCTGGACGGCCGAGACGGGCACCCCGCTCTCCCCGGCGCAGTTGTCCCGGCAGATCGGCATGACGACGGGCGCGACCACCATCCTGCTGAACCGGCTCGAAGCCGCGGGCCACGTCCACCGCACGCGAGAGAGCACCGACCGCCGCCGCGTCACCCTCCGCCCCACGCCCGCCTCCCGGCAGCGCGCCCGCGAGTTCCTCGGCCTGGCCGGCACCGAGATCGCGAACGTCCTCCACACGACACCGCCGGCCGAACTCCGCACCGTCGCGACGTTCCTGGCGAGGATGACCGCGGCCGCCGACGAGGCCAATCTTCGTCTTGGCCGGAGTGACTGAACGTTCGCTACAGACGTGGCCGTGTCAGCAGTCGCGACAGCACGATCGCGCTCTCGGTCCGGTCCACGGGCGCGACGGTTCGTCGGCGTAGACACTTAGCTGCGGCCTGACACGGGAGAGCGTACGGGCGCCTTTTAGCTCAGGAACGAATCTCCCTCGCGGAGGCACCCGCAGATCTGTGTCGGCTGCTGGGCAAACGAGTGCCGCGCTCACGGTTCCCTGTCACCAGGGCATGACGAGATCGAGCGACAACGCCAACGCGAACAACCCGCTCAGGACCCCAACCAGCGGCGGGGGCAGCGCCTTTACCGCCTCTGCCGCAGTGTGCAACACGGCCGACAACAGCCGGTTGATCCAGAACGTGGTCCGCCCGACGACGTCTCCGTAGGTGTAGGCGAACGACGACGGCGGCTTCTCGGCGCGGCGGCTTCGGACACTCCAGCGGTACTCGGGGAAGATCAGCAGCACGGCTATCATCGCGATGGCGGTGCGCAGCGCCGACGCCGCCAAACGCAGCAGCAACGGCGCCACCCAGCGTGTGGCCAGGCAGGCACATACCACCGCTGCCGCGACGAACAACAGGCCCGGAGGAACGAGCGGGCCGACGATCCGCGCGGCGAGGGTCATGATCGGCTCGCGCTGCCGTTGACGCTGCTCAGAGGTTCCCCGATCGTCTCAGAAGGGGGGACAAGACGCGGTTGCTGCCCGCTGCCGGTGAGCACCCTGAAGATCGACTCCTGCGCCATCTGCAGCGCGGTCCGCACCTGGTCGTCGATCTGCCAGCGGTCGAGCGCGTCGGACTCGAGCAGGCGGTTCATGAAGTCGAAGGTCGCCCGGAGGCGGCTGTCCCGCTCGTCGACGAGGACCTTGACCACCGAGCCGATATCCTCGGGCTTCAGGGTGAGCTGCAACGCGAACTGGTCGAAGTCGCCCAAGGCGATGATCGTCCGGAAGTGGTCGACCTTCCGCTGGATGTCCGACTGTTCGAGGCTCGTGTCGTCCATGGCCAGGCGGATATGGGGCCGCACCCAGAGGCCGCGGTCCATGCCGAGAGAGTCGTCGTTCAGTTCCCTGTTGGCGTCGTTCTCGGCCTCGGCAGCGTCAGAGATTCCGAACCGGCGCGTCACCGCCCGAAGCCGGGCGAGCAGGCGCGGGGACAGGACCTTACGCACGTCGGTGACCCCGGTCCGGACGACCTCCGTCGGGTTGATCACCTTCCACTCCAGGTCGATGGTCGCCTTGAAGTAGATCTTGTCGCCGCGGCTGGGCAGGAGAGCCTCGACCGTGGACACGTGTACGCCGAGATCGACCTCGTAGACCGTGCGGATGTTCTTCCACACCAACTCCCCGGTGGTGGGCTGTTCTGTGGCCGGATAGGTGAGACAGGCGCCCGAACGCGTGACGAAAACACGGGCGACCTGTGCTCCGACCGGCAGTCGCCGGTACAGCAGTTCGAACCGCCTGACGTGCAGCTCGTCCACGACGGGGCTACCGAAATCCGGACCGGCGACGGGAACGGGCGGCCGTTCGCGATCCTTGGTCTGCTCGGCGACCGGAGGCCGATGCTCGGTCTGCGCGGGAACCTCTTCGGAGTCCGGCTTCGGATCCGGCTTGATCATGACGCTTCCTCTCTGAACGCGGGGGCGCGGATGGCGGATTCGAGCAGCCGGGCGGCGTCGTCCTTGAGCGGGTCGCTCCAGTCGTGCCGCAGGCGGTTGACCAGGTAGTTGAGTCGGCGGACGTCGAACTCGTCATGCACCAGGTGAGGCACGAAGGAGATCAGCGCGCGCAGACATTCACCGTCCTTCTCCGCTGCCCGGATCCACGGTCCGAACAGGTACCTGGCCACGAAGTCACCGCGCCGGCCCCGCAGGCCCCACCGCAGCAGGTCGGCGATCGGGCCTGCCAGGTGCGGTTGCTCGTCCTGCAACGCCAGCAGCAGCGGCCAGTGCTCCCGCGTCCTCGGTGTCGGGCGTTCGACTCGTCCCGCCGACATTCCCAGATGGTCGAGGGAGAAGCCGTGCATGTGAATCAGGTAGAGCATCGCCCACCAGGCGAGCTTGCGGACGCTCTGCCGTTCGCTGGAAGTCCACTCGGCGAGCTTGCCCAGCACGGGCTCCACCTCGCCGAACGCGAACAGGTTCGCAACGCTGTAACCGGACGTCTGCACCAGGCTGGAGTCCGTCCACTCGTCCAGAGCCGACTGCTGCTCGGACGGCGTTCCCAGAACGCGCAGTTCCTCGAAGGTCGAGTCGATCGAGCGCCGCCCGAGGTCGTAGCCCAGCGCCGCGGCGGCGGTCCAGCGTTCGGCGACGGTGCCGTGCCGACGCCAGAACTTGAGCCGCTCGTCGATCGCGTCCACGAACCGTTCGTCGCGAGCGGCTTGGTCAAGCGCGACGGCCGCGAAGAGCCTGCGCTGGTTCCTGCGCTTGCCCATCGCCGCGGCGCCGGGGCGGATCATGTCCTCGAAGGTGGAATGGAAGTCCAACGAGCAGAACAGCCCGGTCGCCTGCGCGGCACGCACCCAGATCATCGGGCGACCGTCCTTGCTCAGTGACTTGAGCCACTGGACCATGACTTTGCGCAGACCATGGTGGTTCTTCCAGACGTAGCTGAGCAGCAACACCGGCAGACGATCGTCCGAGTACGTCACGAGCCCGACCGGAACGCGCTCCAGGCCCACCGACATCGAGCCCTCCACCACCTCGGCTCGCGATTTCGGCAGCCGGCTCTGGCGGTCGTCGGCGAACAGCGAGGACTCGGTCGTGGACACCCCCTTCACATCCTTGGCGAACAGGTCGGCGAGCTGGCGGCCGGCCTCCGCGACCATGTTGTATGGCGACCTGTTCAGCACCGCGAGCGCAATGCGGAACGCCGCCAGGCGCAGCGCGTCGGCCAGTTCGGCCGGGCGAAGCCCTGGGAGCGCGGCGAACCACTCCACGACCTGTCGCTGCACCAGTTGGGCCGCCTGGGCCTCGACCTCGTCCAGTCCGATGGTGCCCCTGCCATACTCGGCGAGAAGGCGGGCCATCTGAGCAACCTCCACCGGGCGCGGTGCGCGGCCGAGCGCCCGGCGCAGACGAACAGACTCACTGAGTTCACGCAACAGCGTCTGCGCATCTTGGGCGTCCTGGCGCACTTCCTCCGTGAGGTGGCTCTCCAGAATCCGGTAGGACTCCGGCGGGCTGTACAGCACGGCATAGTTGCCCAGGTGGCGGCCTTGGAGCTCGTCACGTTCGATAATGAGGACGACGTTGCTGCTGCTCTTCTCGACCAGGTCGCGCAGCTTGTCGAGCTGGGTCTCGTTCGTCGCGCTACCTGCGGCGCCGAGAAGCTCCAGCACATAGCCGTGCCGGCACTCGAAGTCGTTCGCCGTCAACGCGACGAGGTCCTGTCCGGCGTCGAACCGCGAGATCACTTCGCATCCCACGTCGGCGAGGAGGCGTACCGCCGTGGTGAAACGGCCCGTGCCTGGTTCGCCGCAGAGCGCCAGGACCCGGCGGTCTTCCAACGTCGACCTCATGTCGTCGTACCTGATCACCGGGACGTAGCGGGCGCACACCGCCTCCAACTCGTCCTCGTGCACCGAACCGGACCGGCGCGCGCCACCTCCACCCACCGAGTAGTGGTGGTGCTGGTCTCCGACGTGAATCTGGTCCGCCACGGAGTTCCGGATGAACGCCATCGGGCCGTCGGTTGTGAGGAAGCGGCCTTCGTCGTACGCCTCGCCGAACGCACGGTGGTCCGAACCGTACGGCGCGTCCGGGTCGCTGCTCTCCGAGGTGGACTTGCCGTTGCCCGCGCTGTCCTTGGCCGCCGCGGGCTTCTCTCCGCCTTTGGCGGGACCGGCACCTCGCTCGCCGCCCTTAGCCGGTCCGGCTCCTGGTGCGCCGGACTCCGCCGGCTTGTCGGTTCCGCCGCCCGCACCCTCACCGCTCATCGTGACGCCTCGTGCCCATGTTGATCACAGCCGCGTTGAACTGCTCACCGATCTGTGCGTGGTCTTGGACGTACACGATGGGCCCCTTGAACACGTCTCCTGAGCGAGGTTTGCCACGTCGTTCCTCGACCTGGATCGGTCGCGGCGGCATCGAGAAGCCGGGCACTCGCACCCAGCCGCCTGGGTGTTCATCGACCTGCCGGTAGGAGCGCAGCTCGTTCGGAGCTCCCCGGCGGCGCACAACCGACTCGTGCAGTTCGTCCGACACGACCACGACGAGGTTTTTGCCGCGGGCTGCGGCCAGCACCCGCCTGGCGTACTCGGAACCGGCCAACTCGGTGGCCAGGTCCTCGTCCTCAACGGAGACGCCCACTCGCACCGGGACCCGTACCCCGGCGGCGAGCCGGTCGAGCCACGAGTTGACCACTTCGGTGTGCGGAATGTCGGCCGACACCACGCACACCAACTGGTCGTCTGCAACGCAGACGTCGACGCCATCCCTGCGGAACGACCGGGAGATCGCGGTTTCCAGCGCTGTCAGGTCGGCGTCATCGGGGCGCAGCACCACGACGAGCGCTCGATGGGTCTCTCGTGCGGGAAGCAACGGCACGACGTGATCCGGGCGGCGCAAGCTCTCGGAGTTGTCCATAATCAGCCGTTGCAGCTTCTTCAACTCCGCATCCACCTCGAGACCCCCGTTCTCGACGACTTGCTTGCGGTGTGTGGCGAAGGCGTCGAGCGCATTCTGCGTACGCCCGGCGAAATGCAGTGACGACATCATGAGTCGCGTGACCTCGGCGTTGGCGGGGTGCTCCAGAAAGAGCTCGAACAGGCCGGGTATGCACTCGCGGTACCGCCCGAGCCGGATCTCGATCTCGGCGAGGCGGATCTGGGTGGCAAGGCGTCGTTCGAGCAGAGTCGCCCGGTAGGCGTCAATCCTTCGGCTCCGCAGCCCGGCCAATGGCACTCCTTCGGCCAGCTCGAGCGCTTCCGCGAGCAAAGCGGTCGCCTGGCCATCAACGACGGTCCGAGCCTTGGCGACCAACGCCTCGAAGCGGCGCACGTCGACCTGCGTGTCCATGACGTTCAACCGGCAGATCCTGTTCTTGCTTTCCAGCAAGTCGCCAGCTCCAGCGATGATCAGCCGTTTGCGCAGCCGTGTCATGTAGCGATCTATCTCCGACGCCGCGCCGTCCGGCGGGTCGTCCCACAGCCACTCGGGCAGCGCGTCTCGCTGCACCGGGGCGCTCTTCATCGCGAGCGCGACGAGCAGGCACTGCTCCTTCTCGGTGCCGAGGAGCACGCGTTCACCGTCGAGGTGCACCGCCACCTGACCCCACAGCCGGAACTCGACTGGCGGACTAGTCATTTTGTCCCTTTCGATTCGAAGTTCTCGGGATGGATCTGCGTCCGTGCAGCAGTCCTGCCAGTGATGCGCAGTTCTACTGCCAGTCGCTTTAAGCGGCGCAGCCAGCTGTTTGGCCAGGTCAGCGACCCAATCTCTGTTCATGCGACGGAAGCGCCGGAGCGGAACAGGAGAAGCAATCGTGGACACCACGGGCAGGAACTGGAAGAAGAGCTCGTTCAGCGAGGGCGGCACCGCGTGCGTCGAGGTGGCGATGATCTCGAACGGCGTGCTCGTTCGAGACTCGAAGAACCCCAGTGGACCGGAGTTGTGGTTCACCTCCCTTGAGTGGATCGCTTTCCTGTACGGCGTGATGGCCGGCGAGTTCGGAGTCAGGTGACGGACCGGGTGGGTGCGAGCGCCACCGCGGCGCTCGCACTCACCCGGCGGACGAGCGGATGTCTTCAGCGACAGTGAGCAGCAACGAGCGGGCTCGGTCGTCGAAGACCGCCATGTGCTCCAGCCGCGACCAGTGGTTTTCGTACAGCTCAATGCTGTTGACGTCCATCACGTCGACAGGGCCGTGGATCATCTCGACCTCCACGGAGGTCTCGCGGTTCTCGCCACGTCCGTCGTAGAGGACGAATCCGTGGGACAGGGTCGTCGACGCTTCGGCACCGAGTGGGATCAAGCCGAGCGACACGGTGGCGAGCGTGCTGATTGAGACGAGGCGTTCGAGCTGTGCGAGCAGCAGCCAGGCCGGACCCGGTCGCCAGCGCAGCGCAGACTCGGTGATCAGGAATTCGAAACGGCGTTCGGGTTCGAAGAGCGCCTGTTGTCGCAGCAGACGGGCGGCGACGGCGGCATTCAGGTCCTCGTCGGAGTACGTCACCTGGAACAGGGAGAAGACTCGCCTCGCGTAGTCGGCGGTCTGGAGCAGACCAGGCACCACCGAGTGCTGGTAGGTGCGTACCCAGGCCGCCATGGCCTCCCGTGCGCGGACCTCGTCCTGCAGGTGGGCGCGGTCCCGTAGGAGGGCAGGCCATTGCCTCGCCTCGCGGTGGGCAATCCTCGTCAACGCGTCAAGCTGCTCCCTCATTTCGATGGACGCCTCCAGCGCTGCGCCCCACGCGGCCACTTCGGGGAGCGAGGGGAGCACGGTTCCCGCCTCGATCCTGGACACTTTCGACTGGCTCATCTCGATGCGTCGGCCGAGTTCACGACCCGAGATGCCGTAGAGGCCACGCAGCTCGCGCAGTTCCGCGGCAAGCCGCACCCGTCCGGTCGACGTTGAGTCGGTGCTCTCCGCCACCACGTCCATCTGGCAGTCAACCCCGTTCAAAACGTCGTTGATTCAAAACGACTTGATTTGATTCGATTTGATTCGACCAGGTGTCTGGTGGCCGTGTCAAGCATCTCCGGACGACTGGCAACAGTCCGCGTGACCAGGAATTACGTGGTCGTGATCGCACGGGGGAGAAGCTGGCACGATGCCGTGCTGGCCGCCGAAACGCGCCTCCCATTCCTGCGGGTCGCCTGGGATCGAGGTACATGTCTTCGTCGGCGGATGCGTACCTCCGCATCCCCGGTTGGAGCCGAGCCTCCGTGGAGCGTCCGCACCAACCGCGCCATCTCTGGCCGCCGATAATGTTCACTTATCGGCGGCCAGACTTTTCGGGCCCCATTGAGTAGCGTTGCGTTGAATAACGTAACTGCACACGTAATTCTGCTACGATATCGCCGTGGAGACGAGCTGTAACTTCCCCGGCTGTGAGCGCCCCGTTTTTCGAGGTGGCGGGCCCGGCAGGCCCTCGGAGTACTGCGACCTGCCGGAGCACACGCGCTGGAGGGCGTGGAGGGAGCGGCAGCGGCTGGCGGAAACCCCCGAGCAAAACTTGGAGGTCGTCACCGTGACGAATCTCCCCAGGGTCTCGGGTACCGCCAAGATCAGGGCTGAAGAGCTTCTCGACCGGTTCCGGGTGCTGTCGGAGCAGATGACGCAGACCCTCGGACGGGCCGTCGGCGAGCTGAACGCCATGGCGGACCCCAGCGTCGCCGAGAGCCAGATCCAGGCCGCCGAAGCCGAGGCCGCGCGAAGGGTCGCGGAGGCGCGGTCCGAACTGGCCTCCGCCGAACGTCGCCGGCACGACGCCGAGAAGGCGCGCAAGGTGGCCGAGGAGACCACCGAGCAGGCGGTGCGGGCGGCGGAGGAAGCCGACGACGCCGTGGACACGGCGGTGACCGAACGAGACGAGGCCCGGGAGGCCGCGCGAGCTGCCGGCGAGCGGGCCGAGGCGGCGATCGCCGAGGTCCGGGTGCAGGCGGCGGCCCTGATCGAGGAGATCCGGGGCGAGGCGGAGCAGGCCAAGGCTGACGCGGTGAAGCACGCCGAGCAGGCTCGGCGGCAGGCGGCCAAGGAGATCGAACAGGCACGTGCCGAAGCCCAGGCGGACATCGCGCGAGCCCGTGCCGAGGCGCAGGCCGAGATCGACCGGGCTCGTGCGGAAGCGCAGGTGGTGGCCGAGCGGGCCCAGGCCGAGGTGAAGGCAGCCGAGCAGGTTCGCAGTGACGCGGCGGCGCAGGTCGAGAAGGCGCGCGCCGAGGCCGCGGAGACCGTCAGCCGGGCCGCCAAGGCTCGTGACCAGGCGGTGGTGCGCGCGGAACGGGCCGAGCAGGCCGCAGTGGACGCCCGCACGGAACTGGAGCGGTCACGCGCGGAGTTCGAGACGCGGTTCGCGCAGGTCAGGCAGGAGAGCGCGGATCAGGTGGCGGCGGTGCGGCAGACGCTCGCCGTCGTGGAGGACGCGCGTGCTCAGACGTTGACGCGGGCCGAACGGGCTGAGCGTCAGCTGGACGAGGCGGCGGAGGAGTTGCGGGCGGCGCGGCGGGCGAAGACCTCGTCCTGAGAGGCGGCCATCTCGCGGAGTGCGGACTTGCGTTCGCGCTGGGTGAGGCGGTCCAGGTAGAGCCTGCCGTGCAGGTGGTCGGTCTCGTGTTGCAGGCAGCGGGCGAAGTAGCCCCTGCCATCGACGACGATCGGGTTGCCGTCCTGGTCCTGGCCGCGCACGACGGCGCGGTCGGGGCGGGCGACCACGCGGTACGGGCCCGGCACGGACAGGCAGCCTTCGGGTTCCTCGAGCAACGTGCGCTGGTCGGCGGGGAGGTCGTCCAGCACGGGGTTGAGGATGTGGCCGGTGTGGTGGGTGCCCCATTCGTCGCGCATGTCCCACACGAACAGCTGCAGGTCGACGCCGACCTGGTTCGCGGCGATGGCGGCGCCCTCCGCGACGTGGTTGGTGGCGAACATGTCCTCGATCAGCCGGGCGAGTTCGGGTGTGCCGAACTCGGTGGCCTCGTGACAGCGGCGGGTCAGGATCTCTTCGCCGACGACGGTGATGCGGCGCGGTGCGCCTCGGTGGATCTCGGACATGCTTTGCAAAGTAGCAGTCTTTGCAAAGTTATCGGTAGGGTGCGTCCATGTCTCGACGGCCGCTTCCGGACCATCCCGTGCGCATCGCGTTGCTGGACCTGCTGGCCGAGCACGGCACGCTGACCTCCACCCAGGCCGCCGCGCTGCTCGGGCAGAGTTCGGGGTTGTGCTCGTTTCACCTGCGGCGGCTCGCCGAGCTGGGGTTGATCGAGGAGGCGCCGCACCAGGGTGGCAAGGCGCGTCCGTGGCAGCTGCGGTGGGAGAACGGGGACGAGCCGGCGCCGGACGAGTCGTTCAGCGCCCTCATCCACGTGACGCCGCAGGAGATGACGGAGATCGGCGCGTCGATCCGGCGGCTGCTGTTCCGCTACCGCGACCGGGGCACGCGTCCGGCGGACGCGGTGGCCGTCACCGCGGAGGTCCGGCTGCTCAACGGCGACCCAGTAGGCTGACCCGGCGATGGAAGAACTGAAAGGCGACTGCGCCAACTGCTTCGGGTTGTGCTGCGTCGCGCTGCCGTTCGCGAAGTCGGCGGACTTCGCGGCCACCAAGGACGCGGGCACGCCGTGCCGGAACCTGCTGGCCGATCACCGGTGCGGCATCCACGACCAGTTGCGGCCCAAGGGTTACGCCGGCTGCACGGTCTACGACTGCTTCGGTGCGGGTCAGCGGGTGTCGCAGACGGTGTTCGGCGGCGTCGACTGGCGCACCGCCGGACGAGAGAAGATGTTCGCGGTGTTTCCCGTGGTCCGGCAGCTGCACGAACTGCTCTGGTACCTCGCCGAGGCCGGTCGCCTCGACCCGCACGACGACCTGGCCGCCGCGTTCGCCGAGGTCGAACGGCACACCGTCGCCGCACCGGACGACGTCCTGGCGCTCGACGTCGCGGAGATCCGGGCGAAGGTGAACGTCCTGCTGCTGCGCACCAGCGAACGGCTGCGGTCCAGCGCCAAGTCGTACCGGGGCGCTGACCTGATCGGCGCGCGGCTGCGTAACAAGAACCTGAGCAGCGCGGACTTCCGCGGCGCGTACCTGATCGGCGCGGATCTGACGAACTCGGACCTGTCGCGGGCGGACATGATCGGTGCCGACCTGCGGGGTGCGGACCTGTCGGGTGCGGATCTGAGCACGTGTCTGTTCCTGACCCAGCCACAGGTCAACGCCGCTCGCGGCAATGCGAGGACGAAGCTGCCGGCTCCGCTGACCCGGCCGTCGCACTGGTCCGCGGAGCCGGCCCGGCGCCGCTGACCTGTCAGGGCGGTGTCAGCGGCCGCTGCGAACGTGCCGTTCATGAAAAAGGCATTGCTGATCATCGCGGCCGCCGTCGCGGGCCTGCTCGCGCCCGGAGTCGCGCACGCCGAGACACCGCCGGGGTGTGCGTCGGCCCAGCAGATCGGGTCGACCGCGTACGTGCAGATGGGCGGGCAGACCGCCGCGTCGGTCAAGCAGTTCGCGGGCTGCGGCAAGAACTGGGGCTACGTCTTCGTGTGGGCGGACTGGGCCGCGAAGTACGACCTCTTCCACGTCACGACCGCGGTCACGACAGACGACGGCACGAACCACGGCAAGGTGATCGGCCGGATCGACCAGCGCGAGGTGTGGTCCAAGGCCACCGCCACGATCGCCAGTTGCACGCGTGCGCTCGGTGTCGTCTCGCTCGGGGAGGACGGCTGGAGCGCCTATTCGAGCCGTCGATGCTGATTCCGACAACGACCTGACCAGCTCGAACGAGTTGACTGAAATTTCAGTCAGGATTACCGTGGAGGTATGAACAGGCGCGACTTCGTGCAGTCGGCGGCAGCGGCCATCAGCGGTCTGCTCGCCGGCTGTGCGAGCGAGACCGGCGGTGCCACCACGGGCGAGAAGTCGTGGGTGATGCCCGAGGAAGGGCAGCCACATCGGCGGACGTGGACGGCGTTCGCGGCCAGCGAGCGGATCTGGGGCGGCGACCTGCTGCCCCAGGTGCGTCGTGACCAGGCCACGATCGCGACGACGATCGCCCGGTTCGAGCCGGTGTCGATGCTGGTGCGCGTCGAGGACCTCGACCTCGCCCGGTCGCTGCTGCCGGGGGTCGAGCTGGTGACCGCGGAGCTGGACGACCTGTGGATGCGCGACACCGGCCCGGTGTTCGTGCGCGGCGGTGGTGCGGTCGACTTCAACTTCAACGGCTGGGGCGGCAAGCAGGAGCACCGCCGCGACGCGAGGGTCGCGGGGTTCGTCGCAGGTCAGGCCGGTGCGCAGCGGATCAGCACGGATCTCGTGCTGGAGGGCGGCGCGCTGGAGGTCGACGGTGAGGGCACGGCGATCATCACCGAGAGCTGCGTGCTCAACGGCAACCGCAACCGGGGCTGGACGAAGTCCGACGTCGAGCAGGAGCTCGCGCATCTGCTCGGGATCAGGAAGGTGATCTGGCTGCCGGGCATCGCCGGGCGGGACATCACCGACGGCCACACGGACTTCTACGCGCGCTTCGCCGGTCCCGGTGTGGTGGTCGCGGGGCTGGACAACAACCCCGAGTCGTTCGACCACGACGTGACGCGCCGCCACCTGGAGATCCTGCGCGCCGCGACCGACGCCGCGGGCAGGCCGTTGCGGGTCGAGGTGCTGGAGGGGCCGGAGACGGTGCGGGTGCGCGACGAGGACTTCGCGGCCGGGTACGTCAACTTCTACGTCTGCAACGGCGCGGTGATCGGGCCGGAGTTCGGTGACCTGCGGGCGGACGCGGCGGCGAAGGCGACGCTGGAGCGGCTGTTCCCCGGACGTACGGTGGTGCAGATCAACATCGACGGCATCGCGTCGGGCGGTGGTGGCATCCACTGCACCACGCAGCAGGAACCCCGTTAGGAAGGACATCGTCTTGTCGGAGCGCAGGACCGGGATGCTCGAGGCCGCGGTGCGGGTGATCGCTCAGGACGGCGTGCGCGGGTTGCGCGTCGAGAAGCTCGCGGCCGAGGCCGGGGTGTCCACGGCGTTGATCTACTACCACTTCAAGGACCGTGCGGGGATTCTGCGGGCGGCGCTGGAGCACGTGAACGAGCGGGCGCGGTCCTACACCGGTGGCGCGGAGTCCGGCGATCCACGTACCCAGGTCGAGCGGATGCTGTTGGACGAGCTGCAGGACGACGCGCACGTGCGGGAGACGAGCGTCGCGTGGGGTGAGCTGCGGGCCAGCGCGGCGTTCCACGAGGAGCTGCGCGCGACGTTGCGCACGGCCACCGAGGCGTGGAACTCCGACGTCGAAACCCTGCTGCGCCAGGCGAATCCCGGCCTCGACGCCGCGGCGGCCGCCGAACGGCTGACCGCGCTCGTCGAGGGCCTGAGCGAGCGCTGGCACAGCGGCTCGCTGACCCTGGACCGCGCGCGGGAACTGCTGTCCGGCGCGATCGCCCGTGAGCTGGACTAGACCGACAGCCGCTGCTGGGCGACGGCGCGCGCGAAGCCCTCGACGTTGTCGATCATGATGTTGTGGCCGGTGTTCGGCACGGAGACGAGCTGGACACCGGACGCGGCGAGTTCGCGGCCGCCGCTGGGCGGTGCGTCCTCGGGGTGCAGGAAGACGCGCGGGATCTCCAGTTCCAGCAACAACTTGCGCATCGTCGGCGAGGTGCCGCGGACGAGGTCGACGGCGCTGCGGTAGAGGGCTTCGCGGCCGGCCATGCGCATGGTGGCGGCCCAGTGCGGGCCGACGTCGCGCAGCACGCGGTCGAAGCCGTGGCTCAGGAAGTCGGCCTCCCCGTAGGCGGCGATGCCCCGGCTGCCGGGCGCGCCGAGCGACGGGGTGTGCGGGTCGATGTGGGGGTCGACGAGCACGAGCGAGCGCACCATCTCGGGATGGCGCGCGGCGAGCACGATGGCGACGGCGCCGCCCATGCTGTGGCCGATGATCTCGCTGCGGCGCAGCCCGATCTTGGCCAGTGCCACGGCGAGGGCGTCGGCGTGGCCCTCCAGCGAGTAGGCGAAGCCGCTGGGCCGGTCGCTGATGCCGAACCCGAGCAGGTCCATCATCAGGCTGCGGCGCCCGGCCAGCAGCGGGTGCGCGACGGCTTCGGCGTAGTACGGAGCCGACGAGGCGCCCAGTCCGTGCAGGTAGACGCGTGCGGGCGAGGCGCCCGGCACTTCGACCCAGCGGATCCGGACCCCAGGTCTGATCTCGACGGCGCGCATGTCTCTCCCGGCGGTTAATCGGTGTCCGGACCCTACCCCGCGCTCAGCCGAGCCAAGAGCGGTTTCGAGAGTCCGTTCTCATCTAGTCAACGAGCCGCGCGGACACCACTGCGAGCAGCAGCGTCACGGCGGTGAAAAACGAAGGTGTAGCCGAATCCTATGGCGGCGTGCAGGGGACGTGATCGCGCTCCCTCGCGCAGCTGCAACTGCCAGTACCCCGGTCGTTCGGCGGGTTCACCGGAGACGCGTCCGGCGGCGGCCGAGATCAGCGGTACGACGGCGATGGGTGTCAACGGGAGCACCCATGCGCGGCGAAGGGCCATCGCGTGATGTTCGTCCACCTGAACGCCGGCCGACAGCGACCGAACGGCGTCTTTTGACTACGTCGGGGCGAATGGGCAACCCCGTTGGTCGCCAAGGGTTCCGGCACGTGGACATCGTTGGTTGATCTTGCTCTGGTCCGGATCATGGTCATCACCCGACGGATTGGACGGCCGGCATGCGACAACTGATCCTGCTCGCGCTGGTGGGCCTCGGCGCGCAGCTCGTCGACGGCAGCCTCGGCATGGCGTACGGCGTGACCTCGACGACCCTGTTGCTCGCGATCGGCACCAACCCCGCCGCGGCGTCGGCGACGGTGCACCTGGCCGAGATCGGCACGACGCTGGCGTCCGGGTTCTCGCACTGGCGGTTCGGCAACGTGGACTGGAAGGTCGTCGCGAAGATCGGCGTCCCGGGTGCCGTGGGCGCGTTCGCCGGTGCGACGTTCCTGTCGAGCCTGTCCACCGAGGTGGCCGCGCCGGTCATGTCGCTCGTGCTGCTGGCGCTGGGCCTGTACGTGCTGATCCGGTTCACCACGTTCGGCCTGCCGCGCACGAACCTGGGCAAGCCGCTGCGCAAGAGGTTCCTGGCACCGCTGGGTCTGGTCGCCGGGTTCGTGGACGCGACCGGGGGCGGTGGCTGGGGGCCGGTGGGCACGCCCGCGATCCTCGCCAGCGGCCGGTTGGAGCCGCGCAGGACGATCGGGTCGATCGACACCAGCGAGTTCCTCGTCGCGGTGGCCGCGAGCGCCGGGTTCTTCGTGGGCATCGGCAACGAGGGCGTCGACTTCACCTGGGTGCTCGCGCTGCTGGCCGGTGGCCTGGTCGCCGCGCCGGTCGCGGCCTGGCTGGTGCGGCACATCCCGCCGCGCGTGCTGGGGTCGGCGGTCGGTGGCGTGATCATCCTGACCAACGTCCGCACGGTGCTGCGCAGCGACTGGATCGACGCGAGCGACGCGGTGAAGTGGCCGATCTACGGCCTGATCTACGTGGTGTGGGCGGCCGCGGTGGCCTACTCGATCCAGCAGTACCGTGCGAACCGCGACGAGGAACGCGAGGTCGTCGCCGCGGCGGAGAAGGTCTAGACGCCCAGGGCCGCGCGTGCGGCCGTCACGGTCGCCGCGCGCAGTTCGTCGACGGGGGTGTCGGGGAACTGCATGGTGCAGTCCTGCATGCCGCCGAACGCCAGCACCGCCCTGGTCTGCTGTTCCAGCGTCGCGTCCGGCCCGAACACGAGGCAGGTGAGGCGGGCGCGCCAGGACAGCACGACGTCGATCAGGCCCAGCTCCGCGAGCGTGGTCAGCTCGGTGAGCAGCAGCATCATGTCCTTGCGGTGGCGGTGGTGGAAGTCGAAGAAACCCTCCACCAGTTCCCACGGCTCTACCTCGGCGCGTTCCTCCATGCGCGCGAGGAACCCCTCGCCGTCGTCGAGCAGCGGGGTGACGATGCTGCGGATGAGTTCTTCGCGTGAGGCGAAGTGGTAGTAGAGCGCGGGTTTGGTGATGCCGAGGCGGTCGGCGATCTCCTGCAGGCTGGTCTGCTGCACGCCCTGGGAGGCGAACAGCTCCCGCGCGGTCTGCAGGATCCGCTGCTTGGTGTCGGACTTGGCCACGCGCCGAATCTTACTTAACGATCGGTAAGTCGCGGGTGTAGGCTCGCGGCAGTTCACTTACCGACCGTTAAGTAAGGTGGTGTGACGTGCGAGTTCTCGTTTCCGGGGCCAGCGTCGCCGGTCCAGTGCTGGCCTACTGGCTCACGCGGTACGGACACGACGTGACGGTGGTCGAGCGGTCGCCGGTGCTGCGCAAGACCGGCGGGCACGCGGTGGACCTGTTCAAGCCGGCGATGGACATCTCCGAACGCATGGGGGTGCTGCCGCGCATCGAGGCGCTGGCGACCGGGACCACGCGGCTGACGTACCTGCGGGAAGGCACGCGCAAGCCGATCAGCGCCGATGTGACGAAGCTGTTCGCGGCCGCGTCGGACCGGCATGTCGAGGTCATGCGCGACGACCTGAGCGAGATCTACTACGACGCCACGCGCGCCGACGTCGAGTACGTGTTCGGCGACTCGATCACGTCCATCGGCGACGAGGTGAGCTTCGAGGCCGGTGCGGCGCGGCGGTTCGACCTGGTCATCGGGGCGGACGGGCTGCATTCGAACGTGCGGCGCCTCGTGTTCGGTGAGGTCGACAAGACGTTCGTGGGCGCGTATCTGGCCGTGTTGTCCGTGCCGAAGGACTTGGGCGTGCCGGGTGAGATGACCGGGCACATCGGACCTGGGCGTTCGGTCGCGGTGTACGGAGCACGGCACCTGGACGACGCACGCGCGGTGTTCCTGTTCCGCTCGCCCGAGCTCTCCTACCACCACCGGGACGTGGCGCGGCAGAAGGAACTGCTGCGCGGGGCGTTCGCCTCGCTGCATCCCGAGGTCGACTCGTGGCTGGAACACCTGGACGGCGACGGGGCGTTCTACTTCGACTCGATCACCCAGCTGCGCGAGGACACGTGGTCACGCGGGCGGGTGGCGCTGGTCGGCGACGCGGCCTACTGCCCCGGTCCGGCGATCGGTGGCAGCACGAGCCTCGCGGTGCTGGGCGCGTACGTGCTGGCGGGCGAACTCTGCGCGGGTTCGGACCACGAGGCGGCGTTCGCGCGGTATGAGCACGAGATGCGCGACATCGTGCACCGCAGCAGGGCGTTCGCGCTCGGTGTGGCGAAGACGCTGATCCCGTCCACCCGGCTGGGTGTGTCGGCGCTCGTGCGAGGCGCGCAGCTGCTGACGTCGTTGCCGTCGTGGGTGGTGCGGCCGGTGGCGAAGCTGAACTCCAAGGGCATGCGGATGCACGACTCGATGCACGTGAAGAACTACGAGAGTCAGGGCGCCGGCGTACCGGCGCCCTGACTCACCGACCTAGAACTGCAGGCTCCACTTGTCGAGGAACCCGGTGTCCTGGTTGGCGTTGTCGTTGACCCGCAGCTGCCAGGTGCCGTTGGCGACCTCGCTGGAGGCGTTGACGGTGTAGGTGGTGTTGATGTTGTCCGTGCCGCCGCCGGAGCGGTTGTGCAGGACGTAGACGGTGCCGTCCGGCGCCACCAGGTCCACCTTCAGGTCGCCCTGGTAGGTGTGCTTGATGTCGACGGCGACCTTGAGGGTCGACGGCGCGTTGCCGGTCACCCCGGACACCGTGATCGGGGAGTTGATCGTGGTGTTGTCCCCGATCTGGAAGTCGGCGGTGTTCTCGAAGAACTTGCCACCGGGGTCCGGCGGGGTGACGCCGCAGTACTGCGCTTCCTTGCCGATGGCCTCGTACGGGCAGTCGGCGCGTTCCAGCAGCTGCAGCACGGCCTCCTTGTTGCGGGAGGTCTGCGCCGGGATCACCTCGTCGGGCGGGTAGAAGCCGCCACCGCCGGAGCTGCCGGGGTACATCTCGAAGGTGTAGGCGAAGATGCCCTGCGTGCCCCACAGCCAGTCGGGAATCGACCCGTCGGTGATGTACAGGTCGCTGGACTGCTCGGGCGTGTAGCCGTTGCTCTGCGCCATCGACTGGCCGATGGTGGCGAACGTGTCGCGCTGGTCCTGGGTCAGGCCGGGCGCGACGTCGTCGTAGGTCCAGCCCCACGGCCACAGGATGAGCTCGCTGTAGGTGTGGAAGTCGATGGACGCGCCGATCTGCTGCTTGCCACCGACGTTGCGGCCGCGCACGAAGTCGGACACGACCTTGACCTCAGGCGCGGACGCCGCGCTCGGGCCGCGGTAGGTCTCGGAACCGGTGCTGCCGCTGGAACCGCCGCAGCAGCCCCACTTGTAGTCCCAGTTGCGGTTGAGGTCGGTGCCGACGTTGGACGAACCGGCGTTGGGCTGCCGGTTCTTGCGCCACGACCGGTAGCTGCCGGTCGCGATGTCGTACTCGCCGCCGTCGGGGTTGACGTCCGGGATGATCCAGATCTCGCGGGTGTCCACGAGGCCCTTGATGCGCGCGTCGGACGCGTACTGGGTCGTGAACTGGTTGACCAGGTACAGCGCCATCTCGACGGTGAGGTGCTCACGGGCGTGCTGGTGGTGCGTGAACAGCACCTCCGGCTCGTTCTCGTCGACGCCGACGTTGTCGCTGATCTTGAGGGCGACGATGTCGCGGTTCTCGTAGGACTTGCCGATGACCTGCTTGCTGATCAGGTTCGGGTACGCGGCGACGGCGTTGTTGATCTCCGTCGTCATCTCGGCGTAGTTGTGGTAGTTCGAGTCCGCCGCGGGGAAGTCGAACGGCCCGACCGCCGCGTTCGCCTCCATCCGCTTGGGCAGCTCGGTGACCTCGAACCCCTGTGCCTTCAGGTTCTTCGCCTCGCGCGCGGTCGCGGTAATCACGACGATGCCGTGCTCCTCGACCGAGTCGATCGCGGCACCGGACTTGGCGAGCTTGCTGCGCTGCTCAGCGCTGCGAACGTTGCTGACCTGGTAGTTCGTCGACGTTTCCTCGGCACCGGGGGCCGCGCCGGTGGGCACGCCTCCCATGGCGAACACGACGCTCGCGGCGACGGTGACCCCGATCAGGGGTCTGAGATGGCTCTTTCGCATGCAGGGCAACCCTTTCGTACCACGGCAGGGACATGGCTCCGCAATGTGTAGTGCGTGTGAAGGCACGCTGTCATCCCGCCATCCGTATGGGGTTACCTGGTGAGATGGGTGATGTGGACGAGAAGGCACTGCTGCACCGCTATCTGGCCGCGGCGCGCAACGCGTTGTTGTGGAAGCTCGACGGCCTGTCGGAGTACGACGCGCGGCGGCCGTTGACGCCGACGGGCACGAACCTGCTGGGGCTGGTGAAGCACGCGGCCGGGGTGGAGCTCAACTACTTCGGGCGCGTGTTCGACCGGCCGTTCCCCGATCCGCCGCGGTGGTCGACGGCGGACGCCCTGCCCGCCGGGTGGTGGGCGGGGCACCGCGCCCGGCTGGAGGAAATCGCCGCCACCGCGGACCGGGTTCTGCCAGGGTGACGGGCATGGCCTCTGATCCGAAAGCCGACCTGCACCGCTATCTGAAGGTCGCACGCGAGGCGTTGCTGTGGAAGCTCGACGGCCTGTCGGAGTACGACGCGCGCCGCCCGTTGACGCCGACGGGCACGAACCTGCTGGGCCTGGTCAAACACCTGGCCGGGGTCGAGGCGGGCTACTTCGGCGACTGCCTGGGCCGGCCGTTCCCCGAGAAGCTGCCGTTCGACGTCGACGCCGATCCGAACTCGGACATGTTCGCCACCGCGCAGGAGTCGCGTGAGGACGTGCTGGCGTTGTTCGCGCGGGCGACGGCCTTCGCCGACACCAGCATCGAGGAGCTGCCGCTGGACGCGCCCGGTGTGGTGCCGTGGTGGCCGGAGGAGCGCAAGTACGTGACGCTGCACCTGCTGCTCATCCACGAGATCGCCGAGGTCAACCGGCACGCCGGGCACGCGGACATCCTGCGCGAGGGACTCGACGGGGTCGCCGGGCTGCGGGCGAACAACTCGAACCTGCCTGAGCAGGACTGGCAAGCCCACTGGGACCGCGTGGAACTGGAAGCGCGCAAGGCCTCGGGCCAGGCGTGATCGGTCGGTGACACTCGGCCTGCCGGCAGGCGTGGCCGCCGCGGTCGAGTGCCCGGCATCCCTGGCCGGGGTGGCGACGACGACGGTCCACGCGCCGGGCCGCCGGAGCTCGTTCATCACCTGGGAAAGGTGGCTGACAGGTTCCGCGAGGCGATCGATACTGCTTCGCATGGGCAAGGAATACGAGCGGATCGAGCCGCGGCTGCAGGAGTTCATCGAGAACCAGAAGGTGTTCTTCGTGGCGAGTGCTCCGCTGGCGGGTGACGGGCACGTCAACCTCTCGCCCAAGGGCCGGCAGGGGACGTTGCGGATCCTCGACGACCGCACGGTGGCCTACCTCGACTTCGGTGGCAGCCACGCCGAGACGATCGCGCATCTGCGGGAGAACGGCCGGGTCACGCTGATGTGGTGTGCGTTCGAGGGGCCGCCGAACATCGTGCGCGTGCACGGCCGGGGTGAGCCGGTGTTCCGCGACGACCCGCGCTTCGCCGAGCTGGTGGCCGGGTTCGGGGAGGCGGACGGGCCAGCGCTGCGGGCGGTGATCGTGGTGACGGCGGAGCTGATCAGCGACACCTGCGGGTTCGCGGTGCCGTTCATGGACTACCGCTCGGAACGGGACCTGCACGCGGACTACTTCGGCCGCAAGACCGATGAGGAGTTTCGCGAGTACACGAACAAGAAGCCCTACAACAACGCGAGCATCGACGGCCTGCCCGCGATGGAGCTGCCGCTGCCACCCCGCTAGAAGAAATCTTCGGCGGAGATGTCGAGAACGTCGTCACCGCTCCGTCCCCGGGGCATGACGACGATGACGCAGAGCGAGATCACCGAGGTTCTCAACCGGCCGTACAGCAAGGAGTTGCTGCACCGCGACATGCTGCGGATGGCGTACGTGGCCAAGGACGGCACGCCGCGCGCCGTGCCGATCGCACACGCCTGGAACGGCAAGACCATCGTGCTGTGCACCTCGACGAACGCGCCGAAGCTGCACGCGCTGCGGGCGAACCCGGTGGTGGCGCTGACGATCGACACCGAGGTGCACCCGCCGAAGATCCTGCTGATCCGCGGCACGGTCGAGCTGGACGAGGTCGAGGGCATCCCGGAGGAGTACCTGCAGATGAACGGCAGCTACGACATGTCGCCCGAGCAGCGGGTGGAGTGGGAGCGCGAGGTCCGGTCGCTCTACGACGGCATGGTGCGGATCGTGGTGACGCCGACGTGGGCGAAGCTGATCGACTTCGAGACGACGCTGCCCAGCGCGGTGCAGGAGCTCATCGAGCGGCGGTCAGCTCGACAGGAATCGGTCTAGGACGCGCACCCCGAACTCCAGGCCCGCGACGGGGACGCGTTCGTCGACGCCGTGCGCCATCGCGCGGTAGTCGAAGCCCACGGGCAGTTGCAGCGGCGAGAAGCCGTAGCAGTCGATGCCGAGCCGGCTGAACGCCTTGGCGTCGGTGCCGCCGCCCAGGCAGTACGGCACGACGGCCGCGGCGGGGTCCTCGTCGCGCAGGGCGTCGGCCATGGCGGTGAACCACGCCGTGTCGACGGGTGCCTCGACGGGCGGCTGGTCCTCGAGGACCTCGCGGGTCACGCCGGGCGAGAGCAGCGAGTCGATGGTGGCGGCGAGTTCGTCGACGGTGCCGGGCAGCGTGCGGACGTCGAGCTGCGCGGTGGCGGTGCCGGGGATGACGTTGACCTTGTAGCCGGCCTGCAGCATCGTCGGCGTGGCCGAGCAGCGCACGGTGTTCTCGGCCAGTTTCGCGGCGGGGCCGAGGCGGGTGAGGGTGCCGTCGACGTCGTCCAGGTCGACCTCCACCCCCAGCGCCTTGCCGGCGCCCACGAGGAACGCCTCGACGGTCGGTGTGAGCCGCACGGGGTGTTCGAACGCCGCGATCCGGGCCAGTGACGTGACCAGCGCGGTCACCGCGTTCTGGTCGTTGCGCCGCGACCCGTGCCCGGCGCGGCCGGTGGCGGTGAGCTTCATGTGCGACGTGCCGCGCTCGGCGGTCCCGATCGGGTACAGCCGCACCCCGTCGACGTCGTAGGAGAACGCGCCGGACTCGCTGATCGCCGCCTCGACACCCGCGAAATGGGCGGCGTGGTGCTCCACGAGCCAATGCGCCCCATAGGCGCCCTGGGCCTCCTCGTCGGCCACGAACGCCAGCACCACGTCACGACGCGGACGACGGCCTTCTTCGTGCCACTGGTGGATCACGGCCAGCGTCATGGCGGCCATGTCCTTCATGTCCACCGCGCCCCGGCCGTGCACGAACCCGTCGCGGATCTCCCCGGCGAACGGGTCGAAGCTCCACTCGGCGGGATCGGCGGGCACGACGTCGAGGTGCGACTGGACCAGCACGGCGGGCAGCGACGGGTCGGTGCCGGGGACGCGCGCGAGGACGTTGGTGCGCCGCGGGGCCGGTTCGAGCAGTGTCGGCCGCACGCCGCTGTCCTGCAGCAGCGCCGCGACGTACTCGGCGGCCTCCCGTTCACCGGCGGAGTCACCTCCACCGCGGTTGGTGGTGTCGAAGCGGATCAGCTGCGCGCACAGTTGCGCCACGTCCAGCGTCATGAGCGCCACCGTATCCGCCGCCGTGGTGTGGAATTGTCACGGGCATGTGCCGATCGTGAGGGGGACACCGGTGCACCTGCAGATGGCCCTGGACGGGCTCGCGCTCAACCCGGCGCTGCCCGAGGGCATGATCCGCCGCCTGATCGCCCACCGCCAGGGGTCGGGTGAGATCGGCACGCGGCCGGACCTCACCGCCGAGCTGATCGACGAGATGATCGCCACGGACTGGCCCAGGCTGTTGTGGTCGCTGGCGTTCAACGACGGCCTGCCCGACTCGTTCCGGCTCCGGCTGGCACGCCATCCCGACGACACCGTGCGGGCCGCTCTGGCGTCGAGCCGGGCCTCGCGCGAGGTGTTCGAGTTGCTGCTGGCCGCTCCTGAGCCCCACGTCCGCGAGTACCTGGCCAGGAACGAGGCCGTGCCTGACGACCTGCGGGCACGCCTCGCGGCGGACCCGAGCGCCAAGGTCAGAGCGACGCTGGGTGAACACTGGCCCGACGCACCCGAGCACGTGCGGCGCACGTTGCTGACCGACTCGGACGACCAGGTCCGTGAGTCGGCGTGCTCGGTCCACCACCCCCACCCGGCGCCGCCGCCCGACCTGATGCCCGCGCTCCTCGCTGATCCGGTCACCAGAGCCGGGGTGGTCCGGCACCTGGCCCTCGACGAGCGGACGGCGCACCGGCTCTGCGCGGATCCCGACGTGGAGGTGCGGGTGGAGCTGGCCAAACACCCGCGGCTGCCGCCCGAACTGCGCGACGCGCTCGGCGAGGACCCGAACGCACGGGTCAGGCTCGCAGTCTTCGGGAGGCAGGACACCCCCGAACCGCTGCGGTCGGCCATCCACGCGCACGTCCTCGCCGCGCCCCGGTCGCTGGACCTGCTGGACGTCGACGGGGACGGGTCGCGGTTCGACTGGACGGTGGCGCTGGGCGAACTGCGGATGCTTCGGCTGGAGTGGGTGCGCGCCGATCCGTTGCCGCACGTCGACTCCCCGTACCCGTGTCTGCGCGCCTCGGCGGCCTCCAGCCCGCGGCCTCTGCCCGCCGAGGTGGTCGCCCGGCTGCTGGCCGACGAGGAGTACGAGGTCCGTCTGGCGATGGCCCAGCGCGCCCCTGAGCTGGTGGACGTGCGGACGGCGGAGCGCGTCGACCGCGAGTTCGGTCCGGGGAAGACGAGGTACTCCCCGTGGCGGCCCGCGGACGTGCTGACGTTCCCCGTGGAGGTGTTGCGCCGGTTCGCCACCGATCCCGACCCGCGCATGCGGTGCCTGGCGCCCCGCGACCCCGATCTGCCCGCGGGGACCGCCGTCCGGCTGGCCACCGATCCTGACGTGAACGTGCGGCAGGCGGTCGCCGGGCACCGCAACCTGCCCGAGGAGGCGTTGCTCGCGTTGCTCGACGACTCCGCTGAACGGGTCGTCCGCGCTGCGGCGGGGTCGCCGCGACTGCCGCGTGAACAGATGGAACGCGTGCTGGCGCGAGCCGGCCTGTGACTCAGCCGTAGACGTCCTCGATCGCCGCGCCCGCGATGTGGGTGACGACCTTGAACGCCTTCATCGCCTCCGTCATCGAGGCGGCGTCGAACCCGACGCGGCGCACCCCGATCAGGTCCACGGTCGGCACGACGGCGGCGGCCTCGGCCAGGTGCGAGGCGTCGAACTCGACCTCGATGCGGTGCGGTGCCACGACAGCGTCCGAACGCCCGGCCGAGGCCATCGCGGCGGTGGCGGCTTCTGTGATCTGTGAAGAAGTCATCGCCGGTGGCAGGCACACGGCCGCGTAGCGCGACACGCACTCCTTGACCGCCACCGTCCACGCCGGGGCCGCATAGGACGCGGCGTCCTCACAGGTCAGGTCGTCACCGGTCACGAGCAGCACGGGAACGCCGTATTCGGCGGCCAGTGCGGCGTTGAGGCGTCCTTCGGAGGCGAGGACGCCGTCGAGCCACACGCCTGTGATGGAGTTCTCCATGTAGGTGTGGGCGAGCACGCCGCGTGAGCCCGCACCCGTGTGGTAGCCGAGAAAGACCACTCCGTCCACATCGGAGTCGATACCTTGCATCATCGACAGCGGCTTGTGCCGGCCGGTGAGCATTCTCGCCTGGTCGTGGAGGTCTTCGAGCAGGAGGTTGCGTTGCGAGGAATGCGCCTCGTTGACGATCACCTGCCGTGCCCCGCCCGCGACCAGGCCGCTGACGCAGGCGTTGACGTCCGCTGTGAACAGGCGCCGGAACCGTTGCCACTGCTCGGTACCGGGGGTGACGTCCCCGGTCCAGGTGACTCCGGTCGCGCCTTCCATGTCCGCCGAGATCATGATCCGCACATCTCGGTAAGTTAGCGGTGGGCTGCTGGGGAAGAGGGGTTTTCGTGCGGGTGAAGTTGTGCGCGTTGCTTGCCGTGGCAACGACTGTGGGGCTTGCGGCGCCTCCTGCGACAGCGCAGGCACCAGTGATCTTGAAGGTCGCGATCGTGCAGCAGATCGACTCGATGAACCCGTTCCTCGCGGTGTTCCAGTCGAGCACGGAGATCGGCCGGTTGATGTACGACTACCTGACCGCGTACACCGCGGCCGACCAGACGGTGACCGACGGCCTGGCGAACCGATGGGAGACCTCGCCCGACAGGCTCACCTGGACCTTCACGATTCCCGAGGGCAAGAAGTGGTCCGACGGTCAGCCGATCACCGCGCGCGACGTCGCGTTCACCTACAACCTGATGCTGACCGACCCGGTCGCCAGGACCGCGAACGGCAGCTTCGTCAGCAACTTCCAGGACGTCTCCGCGCCCGATGACCGCACCGTCGTCGTCCACACCAAGACGCCGCAGGTGACGATGCTGGCGCTGGACGTCCCGATCGTGCCCCAGCACGTGTGGGAGAAGGTCGGCAGCATCAAGGACTACGCCAACGACCAGATGCCGGTCGTGGGCTCAGGCCCGTTCGTGCTGACCGAGCACGTGCCGGGGCAGTTCATCAAGCTCAAGGCCAACAAGAACTACTGGCGCGGCGCGGCGAAGTTCGACGAACTGCACTTCGTGTACTTCCAGAACTCCGACGCCGCGGTGCAGGCGCTGGGCAAGGGCGAGGTCGACCTGGTCAACCGGATGGCGCCGGCCCAGTTCGACTCGCTCGCCGGCAAGGCCGGGGTGACCCGCAACAAGGCGCAGGGCCGCCGCTTCACCGAGCTGATGATCAACCCAGGTGCGCAGACCCGCACCGGTGAGCCGATCGGCGACGGCAACCCGGCGCTGCGCGACGTGCGGGTGCGGCGGGCGATCGCCCAGGCCGTGGACCTCGACGCCCTCGTTCAGCGCGTCAACCTCGGGTACGCGGAGAAGGGCGCGGGCCTGGTGCCGCCGGTGTTCGGCAAGTGGCACTGGCAGCCCAGCGAATCCGAGCAGCGCAGGTTCGACCCGGCCGCGGCCAACGCGGCACTCGACGCCGCCGGTTTCCCGCGCAAGGCCGACGGCACCCGCTTCCCGCTCAGACTGATCGGGCGCGCGGGGCGGGCCTACGACGAGCAGGCCAGCGAGTACCTCAAGCGGTCGATGGGCGACATCGGCATCCCGCTGGACGTGCGGCTGGTGTCGGACAACCAGCTCAACGAGGCGACCACCGCCGCCACCTACGACCTGGCGTTCTCCGGCTGGGCGACGAACATCGACCCGGACTTCATCCTGAGCCTGCACACCTGCGCGCAACGACCGGGCGCGGATGGCAAGGGCGGCACGACCGACACCTACTTCTGCGACGAGACCTACGACAAGCTCTACGCCCGGCAGCTCTCGGAGTTCGACGAGGGCAAGCGCGTGGAGATCGTCAAGCAGATGCAGGCCCGCTTCTACGACCAGGTGCCCGCGGTGGTGCTGGCGTACGAGAACGCGCTGGAGGGCTACCGGTCCGATCACTTCGCGAAGTTCACGACGCAGCCCGCGCAGGGCGGCGTGATCATGGCGCAGAACGGCATGTGGGGCTACTACGGCGCCGAACCGGCTGAACGGGCCGTGCAGGCCCAGGGCAGCCGGTGGGCCGGGCTGGCGCTGGGCGGTGCACTGATCGCCGTGCTGGTGGCGGCGGTGGTCGTGATGGCCCGGCGCCGCAGCGCCACGGCGGGGGAGCGCGAGTAGGTGCGTCTGGCCGGTCGGTTCGGTGGTGCCGCGCTCAGCCTGCTGATGGTGGCGGTGCTGGGATTCTTCCTGTTCCGGGTGGTGCCCGGCGACCCCGTGGTCTCCATGACGCGCGGCCGTCCGACCACGGCGGCGATGCAGGCCGAACTGCGCGCGCAGTTCGGCCTGGACCGGCCGCTGCACGAACAGTTCTGGAACTACCTCACCGCGCTGCTGCACGGCGATCTGGGGACGTCGTTCACGTTCCGCCGGCCTGTCGCCGACGTGATCGGAGAACGTCTGGGGCCGACGTTGCTGCTGGTCGGCACGGCGACGCTGATCGCGGTCGGGCTGGGGCTGTGGCTCGGGGTGCGGGCGGCGTGGCGTCGTGACTCGGGCTTCGACCGGGTCACGACGGGGGTGTCGCTGACGTTGTGGGCGGTGCCGACGTTCTGGCTCGGCATGCTGCTGATGATGGTGACGGGGGATCTGTTCCCGTCGCGGGGCATGCGTGACACCGACACGGCGCCGGACTTCGTGTCGCAGGCGCTCGACGTCGGCCATCACCTGGTGCTGCCGTCGATCACTCTGGTCGCGGTGGTGTGCGCGGAGTACATGCTGGTGATGCGGTCGTCGCTGCTGGAGGAGATGCACGCCCCGTATCTGACGACGGCGCGTGCGAAGGGCCTGCGTGACGACCTGGTGCGGCGCCGTCATGCCGTGCCGAACGCGGTGCTGCCGGCGATCACGCTGGTGTTCCTGCGGTTCGGGCTGGTGGTGGCCGGGGCGATCACGACGGAGACGGTGTTCTCCTGGCCCGGTCTGGGGTTGTTGTTCTACGACGCGCTGACCGGGCCGGACTACCTGCTGCTGCAGGGGTTGCTGGTGGTGACGGCGGGCGCGGTCGTGGTGATGAACCTGCTCGCGGACCTGCTGCACGGGGTCCTGGATCCACGGGTGAAGGTCGTATGAGGAAAGTCGACTCGGGGTTCCTGGCGCAGCGGGCCGGGGTGGCCGGTGCGGCGGTCCTGGCCGTGGCCGCGCTGATCGCCCTGCTCGCACCGCTGCTGATGCCCGCCGACGCCCTCGACGTCACGCGCGTGACGGACGGCGCGTGGCAGCCGCCTGGTTCCGGGCACTGGCTGGGTACCGACCACACCGGACGCTCGGTGGCGTTGCTGATGGCGCAGGGCACGGGGACGTCGTTGTTCGTCGGGCTGACGGCGGCGGTGCTCGCGGTCGGCATCGGCACGCTCGCCGGCATCCTGAGCGGCCACTTCGGCGGACTGCTGGCGGGGGCGTTGCTGCGGGTCACGGACTTCTTCCTGGTGCTGCCGGCGCTGGTGCTGGCGATCGCGTTGTCGACGGTGCTGCCGCGTGGGCTGGGCACGATCATCCTGGCGATCGGGCTGACGAGCTGGCCGGCGACGGCACGGATGGTGCGGGCGCAGACGCTGACGATCGAGGCCCGTCCGTTCGTGGAACGCGCACGCGCTCTCGGCGGCGGCCACACGCACGTGATCGGACGGCACGTGCTGCCGTCGGTGGTGCCGCTGGTGCTGGTCAACGCGACGCTGGCGGTGGCGTCGGCGATCGTGGCGGAGTCGACGCTGGCGTTTCTGGGGCTGGGTGATCCGACGCGGATCTCGTGGGGCGCGATGCTGCACCAGGCGCAGCTGCACGGGGCGGTGCCGCAGCGGGCGTGGTGGTTCCTGCTGCCTCCGGGTCTCGCGATCGTGGTGGTGGTGCTGGCGTTCACGCTCGTCGGGCGCGCCCTCGAAGCCGTCGTGACGCCGAAGAGGTGAACCCGTTGCTGGAGTTGAGGAACCTCACCGTCCGCTACGGACCGAAATGCGTCGTCAACGACGTGAACCTCGCGCTGGCGCCCGGTCAGACGCTCGGGCTCGCGGGTGAGTCGGGGTCGGGCAAGTCGACGGTGGCGATGTCGGTGCTGCGGCTGCTGCCCAAGGCGGCGAGCGTGAGCGGCGAGATCCTGCTCGACGGCGACGACGTGGCGACGATGTCGTGGGGCCGGTTGCGGGCGGTGCGGTGGGCGGCGGCGTCGATCGTGTTCCAGGGCGCGATGCACTCGCTCAACCCCGTGCGGCGCGTCGGTGACCAGATCGCCGAACCGATGCGCCTGCACGGCGTCAACGGCAGCGCGCTCGATCTGCTGGAGCAGGTCGAACTGCCCCGGGAGAAGGCGCGGGCGTATCCGCACGAGCTCTCGGGCGGGCAGAAGCAGCGGGTCATGATCGCGATGGCGCTGGCGTGCGGACCGCGGCTGGTCGTCGCGGACGAACCGACCACCGCGCTCGACGTCGTGGTGCAGGCCCAGGTGCTGGCGCTGATGACACGGCTGGTCCGCGAGCAGGACCTCGGGCTGCTGATGATCAGCCACGACCTGTCGGTGCTCGCGCAGACGTGCGACGACCTCGCGGTGATGCATCGCGGCGAGCTGGTCGAACGCGGCCGCACCCGTGAGGTGATCGCGAACCCCCGGCACCCGCACACCGCGGCGCTGACGGCGGCGTTCCCGGTGATCGGCGACCCGGCGCACCGCTGGGCCGAGCCCGCCCCGGCACCGGAGCCGTTGCTGCGGGTGCGGGATCTGGTCGTGGACTACGGCCGGACGCGCGCGGTCGACGGGGTGGACCTGACGATCGGGCGGGGCGAGATCGTGGCGCTGGTCGGACAGTCCGGATCAGGCAAAACGACACTGGCTCGTACCATAATGGGCCTGCGAAAGCCGTCCTCCGGTCGGGTGATCTTCGACGGCGTCGAGGTGGGGCGGACGGGCAAGGCGCTCAAGGCCTTCCGCCGCCAGGTCCAGCTGGTGCTTCAAGATCCTTCCAGTGCCCTCAACCCCCGTCACAGGATCTTCGACGCGGTGGCGGAGGGACTGCGCGTGCACGGCATTCCCGGCGATGAGGAATCCCTGGTCACGGCCGCTGTGGAACGGGCAGAGCTGCGTCCGGCGAGCCTGTATCTGGAGTCGCTGCCGCACGAGCTGTCCGGGGGTCAGCGGCAGCGCGCGGTGATCGCCGGCGCGCTGGTGCTGGAGCCCCGTCTGCTGGTGGCCGACGAGCCCGTCGCGTCCCTGGACGCCTCGGTGCGCGGGGAGATCGTGGCGCTGTTGCTCCGGTTGCGCCGGGAACTGGGCCTTGCTTCATTGATCATCACGCACGACCTAGGGCTGGCGTGGCAGATCGCCGACCGGGTCGCGGTGATGCATCAGGGGACAATCGTGGAACAAGGATCGGCCGAAGAAGTCCTGCTCACCCCGTCTCACGACTACACGCGTGCGTTGCTGCGCGCGGTGCCGCAGGTCTGAGAGTGATCCCGATCGAACACGCCCGGTATCGGGCCTCGCTGACGCCTGCCGAGATCGGGCGGGGCGGGGCCGACGGCTGGGTGGACGTCGACGAGGTGCCGGCGCTGGCACGGCTGGCGTGGCACGACCTGGGCTGCCCGCCCGGTGTGCTGGGCGAGCTCGCGCAGGCCAGCGAACCCGGGCACGTGCGGGAGCTGTGCCGGATCCTGGCCTCGACCTCGCGCGCCGACACCGCCGCGGTGTGGCGCTACCTGGCCGCGGACTGGGAACGCACCGGCGAACGCTCCGACGGCCGGCAGCGGTTCCTGCTGGACCGGGCGATGCGCGGTGAGGGCGTGAACTGGCACGACTACACCGCGCTGATGGGCATCGGCCGTCCTGAGGAGGTCGACGCGGCGTTCGACCGCGGCGAGGACATGGTCGGTGTCGCGGTGATCGGCCTGGCGATGTCGTATCCGGACCCGCTGGTCGCCTTGCGCCGTGTCGCTCGCGCGCTGGACCACAACCGCATCGAGGTGCGCCGTCAGGGCGCGGCGGCGCTGGCGCACGTGGCCCGGATCCACGGGGTGGTGTCGCGGGAATGCCTGGAGGTGCTGCGCCGGCATCCGGACGAGGTGGCCGAGGACGACCTGTGGACGTTCATCGAGCATCGCCGGCTGCCGGCGTGGTTGTGGTGGCGGCGGCTCAGGGCACGGCCAGGGCGGCGAGTTCCGCGCGGACGGCGGTCTCGGTTACGAGGTTGCGCTGCCCCACGGCCCGGCGCAGCGCCTCCTCGAAGTGCCGGCGGGCCGCGTCCCGATCGCCTTCGGCCTTCGCGACGCGGCCGCGTTGCACGGCGATGTGGCAGCGCATCTGATCAGGCCCGTACCAGCCGCCGGGGCAGCGTTCCCACGCCTGGTCGCACTCCAGGTAGGCGGTCGCGTAGTCGCCGGTGACGCGGGCGAGTTCGGCCAGGCCGAGGTGGGCGCCCGCCTGCACCACGAGCGCTCCGGCACGCCGCGACAGTGACAGGGCCAGGGCGAAGTCGGCTCGCGCGCCGTCGAGGTCGCCGGTCATCAGGGTGGCCTGGGCGCGGGCGATGACGGCTTCGGCGGTGTCCTCGGTGGCGCCGAGCTCGTCGAGCAGGCCGCGGCCGCGTTCGATGTGGATCAGGGCGTGCGCGGCGTCGCCCTGGTCGAGGGCGATCTCGCTGAGCTGGCTGAACGCCAGTGCCGCGCCCCACCGGTCACCGACCCGCGTGAACGCCGCCGCGGCTCGGTGCAGCAGCTCGGCGCCCGCCGCCGGGTCACCGCCCATGCGGGCCACGAGACCGTCGCCGACCAGCGCGAGGGCCGCGCTCCACGGGTCCTGGCCGAGCAGCCGGTTGCGGCGGTGCCACACCTGCGAGTCGTCCTCCGGCGCGCCCAGCGCCATGCCCCACATCATGGTCATGATCGGGTAGCGCGGCGGGTCGAGGAGCCTGTCCATGAGTGCGTCGGCCTGGCGGATGCGGGCGCTCTGGTCACCGGTCGCGACCGGCCACGCGATCAGCAGGCACAGCGCGTACTCCTGCTCACGGCCGTGTGGCGGGGTTTCGCCGCACGCGTGCAGCACGGCGTCGGCCTGCTGGGCGGCTTCGGTGCGCAGGCCGCGGAACCAGTAGTAGGTGGCGAGCGCGGCGACGAGTTCCAGTGCGAGACCGAGGTCGTGGGCGGTGGCCCAGGTGACGGCGGCGACGAGGTTGTCGTGGTCGGCGGCGAGCCGGGCGAGCCACTGGATCTGGTCGTGGGAGCGCAGGTGCGGTTCGGCCTGCTGGGCGCGGTCGAGGAACCACCGCGCGTGCTCGCGTCCGAGGTCGGGTGCGTGGGTGGCGCAGAACGCGCGGATGGTGTCGAGCATGCGGTAGCGGTCGTCGGCGACCTCGACGAGTGACTTGTCCACCAACGACGTCAGAGTGTCCATATCGGATCGGCACACGGCGGTGACGGTGTCGAGGCCCGCGCCGCCGCTGAACACGGTGAAGCGGGCGGCGAGGTCGCGTTCGGCGTCGGTGAGCAGGTCCCAGCTCCACTCCACAACGGCGTGCAGCGTGCGGTGCCGGGGCGCGGCGGTGCGGCTGCCCTTGGACAGCAACCGGAACCGGTCGTCGAGCCGGGCGGCGATCTCGTTCAGAGGCAGGGACCGGACGCGGGCGGCGGCGAGTTCGATGGCGAGCGCGATGCCGTCCAGTCGCCGGCACACCTCGGCGATGGCGGCCGAGTCGGCGTGGAATCCCGGCTTCACCGCCTGGGCCCGGTCGAGGAACAGGCGGGTGGCGGCCTCGTCGTCCAGCGCGGTGACCGGGCTCAGGGTCTCGCCGGTGATGCCGAGCGGTTCCCGGCTGGTCGCGAGCACCCGTACATCGGGGCAGGTGGTGAGGATTCCGCCGAGCACGCGGGCGGCGTCGTCGACGACGTGTTCGCAGTTGTCCACGACCAGCACGACGTCCCGCGCCGCCAGCGCCGCGTGCAGCCGGTCCTCGACGCTGAGCGGCCCGGCCGACAGCAACCCGGCCTCGCGGATCCCGAGACCGTCGAGCAACGCGCGGGCGACGTCGGCGGTGGCGCTGAGGTCGACGAACGCCACCTCGCCCGGTTCGCGATGCGCGACCTCGACGGCGAGCCGCGTCTTGCCGGTCCCGCCGGGGCCGATCAGCGTGACCAGCCGGTTGTCGCGCAACCACTTCGACACGCGCCGCAGGTCCTCGTCGCGGCCGACGAAGCTGGTGAGCTGCGCGGGCACACCCCGATGCGGCGCCTGGGCCCGCAGCACCTCCAGGTGCGCGGACGCGAGCACGGGGGAGGGATCGACACCGAGCTCGTCGGCCAGCAGTGCCCGGCCCTGCGCGAACACGTCCAGGGCCTCGGTCTGATGGCCGTCGCGGTGCAGCGACCGCATCAACGCCGCCCGCACGTCCTCCCGCAACGGATGCTCCGCCACCAGGCCGCGAAGCTGCTCGCTGGTCCCGCCGGACAACGCGCAGCGCAGGAGCACCTCGGTCAGCCGCTGCCTCGCCGCCGGCACGAACGGCGCGTCGACGTCGGCCAGCGCCGGTCCGCGCCACAACGCCAGCGCGTCCGCCGCCCGGCCGGCCTCCAGCAGTTCGACGCACCGCAGGTGATCCACTGCGGACGGCTCGGCGACGAGCCGGTAGCCGGCCGGGTGGTGCTCGATCACCAGTCCCGGCACGGCCCGGCGCAGCCGCGAGACCTGCGACTGCAGCGCGTTGGCCGCACCGGCGGGCGGGTCGGCGTACAAGCCGCCGATCAGCTGGTCGTGCCCCACGATCCGCCCAGCGTCGAGCACGAGCATCGCCAGCAGGGCGCGCTGCCGTGGCGCCGCGACCTCCACGCCGTCGACCAGCACCGGACCGAGCACCCCGAACTTCACCGGGCTGATTCTTCCCGAGTCACAAGATCCACGAGACCGGAACCGGCCTTGCTCCGAATAGGTCGACTATCAATGCATTCCAGTGACACCCCGTATCAGGTCCGCCACGTGCGGTCTCCTTCCGTTCGGTCGGGGACGAACCAATCGAGCGGAGAACCATGAGACCCAGCATCACGGTCGGCGCCGCACTCGCGGCCACCGTGGCACTCGCCCTGCCTGCGCACGCGGCCACCGGCAACCTGCCCGGCGGCACGAGCATCGGCGTGACCATCACCGGCCCGGCGAACAACGCCGTCCTCGTGCCCGGCCCGGTCGCCGTGACCGGCAAGGCGTCGATCGGCACCGGCGCCGCGGTCGTCGACACCGCCCTGACCTACGTGCTCGACGTGTCCGGTTCCACCGGCGGCACCGTGACCGCGGGCTGCGGCGGCGACCAGAACGGCGACGGCAACCCCGCGACGATCCTGGACTGCGAGATCGCCGCCGCCCGCTCCCTCAACGCCAAGGCCGCGGTCCCCAACACCGTCGTCGGCAGTGTCGGCGCCGCCGTGTTCGGCTCGGACAGCGCGACCGTCGACGTCAGCCCGGCGGCAGGGGACCAGAAGGTCGCCGCGCCCAACGCCGACGCCAACGGCAACGGCACCCCCGACATCTCCGAAGCCCTGGGCAGCGCCCACATCGGCAACGTGCAGCTCTTCACCCCGCACAGCTTCCCCTCCGGCACCAACTACACCGCGGGCCTGACCGCGGGCCTCGCCTCGGCCACCGCCGCGCCGCAGCAGCGCAAGCTGATGATCTTCCTGTCCGACGGTGCCGGCTCCGGTGCCGTCGACGCCCTGCTGCAGCAGGCCAACGACGCCGGCATCAAGATCTTCACCTTCGCCGTGTCCAACGGTGTCGCCTGCGGCGCGGCGAACGCCCCGAACTCGTTGCGCAAGATCGCCGAGACCACCGGCGGCACCTGCACCGAGGTCCCGGACGTCTCGCAGCTGCCCGACGTCGTGCCCGGCGTCATCGCCTCCAAGCTCACCCAGCTGACGCTGAAGGTCGACGGCGGCGGCGACCTCCCGATCACCTCGATCACGCCGGGCCTGCCGCAGGACGGGCCCGCGACGGTCGACTACTCGGTCGACACCCCGGCGCTGACCGCGGGCACGCACGAGTTGTGCGTCACCGCCCGCGGCACTGATGGCGGCGGAGCCGGTGGCGTGACCGAGTGCGTCACCGTCAAGGTCAACGCCCCGCCCGTGGTCAAGCCCGGCGGCCCGTACGCCGGCCAGGAAGGCACCGACGTCGGCCTCGCGGGCCTGGTGACCGACCCGGACGGCCCGTCGCTGACCACGGCGTGGACCGCGGCCCCGCAGTCCGGCGTGGACGCGGGCGCGACCTGCTCGTTCGGCAACGCCGCCTCCCAGACCACGACGGTCAAGTGCACCGATGACGGCGTGTGGCAGCTGACGCTGACCGGCAACGACGGCCTCAACCCGCCCGTCGCCGCGTCCACGACCCTGACGCTGTCCAACGTCGCCCCGCAGGTCACCCTGAACGCCGACAAGACGCTCGTCACCCGTGGCACCACCGTGAACTTCTCCGCGCCGTTCACCGACATCGCCACCAACGACAAGCACACCTGCACCCTGGACTTCGACGACGGCAGCCCGGTCGTCAACGGCACCGTCGCCCAAGCAGCCGGTAGCGGCACCTGCACCGCCTCGCGCACGTTCACCGCGCTGGGCGCGCACAACGTCCTGGTGACGGTGACCGACGACGACGGCGCCTCGGCCACCGCCGTCGTGAAGGTCGTCGTCTACCTGCGCGGCGAGGCGTGGGCACTCAACGCGACCGGCCTGATCACCGTCGCCAAGACGCCGCACGCCCAGTGCCCGCCCAACGAGGACAAGACCGTCGCCTCGGTCAACGTCCTGGGCCTGGCGTCGGTGAACGCCCTGCACGCCGACTGCACCCTCGACGCGAACACCGGCCGCACCGTCGCGTCGGCACGGGTGGAGGGAGCCTCACTGCTCGGTGGGGCGATCACGCTCAACGCCATCGAGGCCAAGTGCGTGAGTGACGCCAGCGGCGTCGCCGGCTCGTCGAAGGTCGGCACCCTCAACGGCCAGCCCATCGGCACCGGCCCCGCCACCATCGGCATCCCCGGTGTCGCGACCGTGCACCTCAACGAGACCGCGACCGGACCGAACGGCCAGCTGATCCAGAACGCCGTCCGAGTCCGCACGCTGCTCGGCCAGGAGATCATCCTGTCGGCCTGCCGCCTGGGCTGACCTCGCTGGGCTGACGCTCCCGCGGCGTCAGCCCAGTTCGTGCCCCGTGGTGGCGTCGACGTGGGCCGGCACCTCGTCATGCCGGTCGCCCACGGTCAGCGTTCCGGTGGGCTCGAACAGCAGGATCCGCGCGCCATCGGGAGACGACGGCTTGTGGAACGTCCCCCGCGGCACGGTGAACACCGAACCCCGGGGCAGCACGACCGTGCGCTCGCCCCCGGCCTCACGCAGCCCGATGAGCAGCTCACCGTCCAGGACGAGGAAGAACTCGTCGGTGTCGTCGTGAACGTGCCAGACGTGCTCGCCGCGCACCTTCGTGACGCGCACGTCGTAGTCGTTGACGCGGGTGACGATGCGAGGACTCCACAGGGCGTCGAAGGAGGCCAGAGCCTTGTCCAGGGCGATGGGTTCGTTCATGCCGTTGAGCCTCGCCCCTGTCCCGACCACGGCGTGAGTGCTAGGAATCGCACATGCCGCAAGAATCCTCGCACCGCGTCGTCGTCATCGTGGACGAGAACTCCAACCCGTTCGAACTCGGCTGCGCCACCGAGGTCTTCGGCCTGCACCGCCCCGAGATCGGCGGCCACCTCTACGACTTCCGCCTCTGCGCACCGCAACCGCACACGGCGATGCGCGAGGGCTTCTTCACCCTCACCGGCGTCACCGGCCTGCACGCCACCGAGCACGCCGACACCCTCATCGTCCCCAACCGCCCCGACATCGAGACACCCAGACGGCCGGAGGTCCTCGACGCCATCCGCCGGGCCCACGCCCGCGGCGCCCGCCTGGTCGGCTTCTGCAGCGGCGCCTTCACCCTCGCCGAAGCAGGAGTCCTCGACGGCCGCCGCGCCACGGCCCACTGGCAGTGGGCAGACGACTTCCGCACCCGCTTCCCGGCCGTGCACCTTGAACCCGACGTCCTGTTCGTCGACGACGGCGACATCCTCACCTCCGCCGGCAGCGCCGCCGCCCTCGACCTCGGCCTGCACCTCGTGCGCCGCGACCACGGCGCCGAGATCGCCAACTCCGTCAGCCGCCGCCTCGTCTTCGCCGCCCACCGCGACGGCGGCCAGCGC
This sequence comes from Lentzea sp. NPDC102401, assembly GCF_044765805.1. Taxonomy (NCBI): domain Bacteria; kingdom Bacillati; phylum Actinomycetota; class Actinomycetes; order Pseudonocardiales; family Pseudonocardiaceae; genus Lentzea; species Lentzea sp. NPDC102401. Next base: position 168,536 of record NZ_JBIWKS010000006.1, read on the forward strand.
CAGTTCGTCGAACGCCCGGTACCCGACCTGCCCGACGAGTCACTCGCCCCCGTCCTCGCGTGGGCCCAGCACCACCTCGACACCCCGCTCACCGTGACCTCGCTGGCCGCCCGCGCCGCCATCAGCCCGGCCACGTTGCACCGCCGCTTCCAGGCCCAGCTCGGCACGACACCGCTGGCCTGGCTCACCGGGGAACGCGTCACCCTCGCGCGCCGGCTGATCGAACTGGGGGAGCAGCGCTTCGACGTCGTCGCCCGCCGCACCGGCCTGGGCACCGCGGCCAACCTGCGCGCCCTGATGCGCCGCGAGACCGGCCTCACGCCGTCGGACTACCGGCGCCGCTTCAGCTCAGCGCCCGCAGAATGATCCGCTCCACCACCCGCGCCTTCGCGTCGGCGTAGTCCTGCACCCGCTTCCAGGTCCGGCCCGCCAACTCCCGCTTCGTGCGCTCGTACTCCTGCCGATCCTGCGGGTGGGCGCGCAGCCGGTCGCGGAAGGCCAGCATCCGATCGAGCTCCTCGCACCTGGGGGAGTAGACGTGCAGGTTCACGTTCGGCTCCGTGCCCTTGAGCAACCGGTGCTCGTGCCAGGCCCGTTCCCGCAACCGCAGGTGGTAGCCCGCCGCCACCAACGCAGGCACGTAGGCGTCCTCATCGGCGGAGTCCGGCACGATCAGCAGGACGTCGATCAACGGCTTCGCCGCCAGCCCCGGCACCGACGTCGACCCCACGTGCTCCAGCCTGACGATCCGCTCGCCCAGCGCCGCCCGGATCTTCGCCTCCTCGGCGGCGAACCACTGCGGCCAGGCCGGGTCGTAGTCCTCCAGCACCACCGGCGCGTTGTGCGGCGGCGTCTCCGTCACGAACTCCACCTCGCCCGGCTCCACCGGCCGCGCCAGATAAGCGCGTTCGAGGATGTCCAGCACCACCTCGGTCTTCGCGGCCGCGTAGTCCTGCACCCGCTCCCACTCCCGCCCCGCCAGCGCCCGCTTCGCCGACGCGTACAACTCACGGTCCTCGGCGATGTCGCGCAACCAGTCGCGGAACAGCAGATGCCGCCGCACCTGAGCACACCCACGCGGGAACACGTGCAGATTGATGTTCGTGTCCGGGCCCTTGAGGATCCGGTGATCGTGCCAGTCGTCCTCCCGCACCGTCACCCAATACCCCGCGGCCTCCAACGCCGGCACGTACGACGCCTCGTCCAGCGGATCGTCCACCACCAGCATCAGATCGATCACCGGCTTGGCACACAACCCCGGCACCGACGTCGACCCGACGTGCTCCAACTCGGCACCAGGCAACGCGGCCAGCACCCGCGCGCGTTCCCGCTCATAAAGACCAGGCCAGGCGACGTCGTACTCGGCAAGCTCGATGTTCACAGCAAACCCCCACATAGGCAGTCGGCCAGAATATCAACTCCCGAACAGATCACCCGCCGACTCGACCCGCCGCAACACCTCGTCCGCCGTGAACACCAGGTCCTCCACGACCTCGCAGTCCTCGACCTCGTCCCACGTGATCGGCGTCGACACCGCCGGCCGCTCCCGAGCCCGCAACGAGTACGGCACGATCGTCGTCTTCGCCGGGTTGTTCTGCGACCAGTCGATGAACACCTTCCCCGGCCGCTGCGCCTTCGCCATCGTCGACACGATCAGCTTCGGATGCTCCTGCGCCAACCGCTGCGCCACCGCCTTCGCATACTCCGACGTGTCCTTCGCCGGCGCGTACGCGTACACCTGCATGCCCTTGTTGCCCGACGTCTTCGCCCACGAATCCACGCCGTCGTCGTCCAGCACCACCCGCACCTGCTCCGCGACCCGGCAACACTCCACGATCGTCGCCGGCGCACCCGGATCCAGATCGAACACCAGCAGATCAGGATCCCGCTTGCCCCCACGCGGCCCCACCGTCCACTGCGGCACGTGCAACTCCAGCGCCGCCAGATTCGCCAGCCACACCAGCGTCGCCAGCTCGTCCACCATCACGTAGTTGACGGTCTCGTTGCCCTTCGAACTGCCCGGCGACTCCAGCCGCATCGTCCGCACCCACTCCGGACGGTGCTCCGGCGCGTTCTTCTCGAAGAACCACTTCCCGTCCACCCCGTTCGGATAGCGCTTCAACGTCACCGGACGATCCTTGAGATGGGGGAGCAGCACCGGCGCGATCCGGGTGTAGTAATCGATCACCTCACCCTTGGTGAACCCGAACTCCGGATACAACAACTTGTCCAGGTTCGTCAGCTTCAACACCCGGCCCTCGACCCGCACAGTCGCGTCACTGCTCGTCAACCCGACGCACCTCCTCCGGCGTCTTGTCCGGCCGCAACCCGCGCCACGCCGGAAACCGCATCCGCCCGTCCGGCGTCCACTGCCGGAACACCACCTCCGCCACCAGCTCCGGCTCCACCCACAACGCACCCTTCGCCCGTTCCCGCGGCATCTCCGTCACGAACGGCGAACCCCTGCGCGCCAACGCCTTCAACCGCGGCGTCAACACCGCCAGCTCGGCATCGTTGAACCCCGTCCCCACCGAACCCGCGAACGCCAGCCCGCCGTCCCGGGGGATACCCAGCAACAGCGCCCCCACCACACCCGAACGCTTGCCCTCACCCATCCGCCAGCCGCCGATCACCACCTCCTGCGCCAACAGGTCCGTGATCTTGCGCCACACCGGACTGCGCATCCCCGGCTGATAGACCGAATCCAGCCGCTTCGCCACCACGCCCTCCAGACCCTGCTCACGGCTCGCCGCCAGCACCGAGCCACCGTCCTCGTCGTAGGACGGGGGAGTCAGCCAGTTCGGGCCCCTCAGCTCCAAGCCCCTGAGCAGCTCACGCCGCTGCCGGAACGGAAGCTGCATCGTGGAACTGCCGTCCAGGTGCAGCAGATCGAACAGCAGCAACGTGGCCGGATACTGCCTCGCGGCCCGCCGCGCCGCCTCCGACTTCGTCACGTGCATCCGGTTCTGCAACGCGCTGAAACTCGGCCTGCCGTTCTGCAACGCGACGATCTCCCCGTCGAGCAACGCCTCCGTCGACCCCAGCTGCTCACCCACACCCTGCAGCTCCGGATAGGCGACCGTGATGTCGTTGCCCAGCCGCGACCACGCCTGCACGCGCCCGCCCTCGACCCTCAGGATCGCCCGGACGCCATCCCACTTGAACTCAAAAGCCCAAAGATCATCATCATCCTGGGGGAGAGGACCCGGAACAGCGAGCATCGGCTTCAACTGCTCCGGCAACGTCATCCAGTCCGGACGCGCCGCAGCGTGCCGGCGCTTCATCATCCAGTTCTTCTCGTCCTTGCCAGACCGGAAGAACACGAACTGACCCCGCACCCGATGACCGTGCAGAACAACGTCCACCTCACGGTCCGACCACTTCACCGTCTCATAGCGACCGCGATCCCAGATGACCATCTCGCCGCCGCCGTACTCACCCTTCGGAATCTCCCCGGAGAACTGCGCGTACTCCAACGGGTGGTCCTCGGTGTGCACAGCCAGACGCACCACATCAGTCGTGGACGGCAAACCCTTCGGCACCGCCCACGACACCAAAACACCATCACGCTCCAACCGCACATCCCAATGCAGGCTGCTCGCGTGATGCTCCTGAATCACGAACGTGTCGTTGTCGCCCCTCGGCAACTCATCCGCGCTCGGAACGGGCTCCGGCGTCCTCGCCGGATCCCTCTTGCGCCGGTACTCGTCGAGCCCGGCCATCTACGCCGACGAGGCCTTCTTCTTCGGCGGCGCCTTCTTCTCGCTCTTCCGCCCGGCCTTCGCCTTCTCCACACTGCGCTCCAGCGCCGTCATCAGATCAATGACATCGCCCTTCTCCTCGGCCTCCGGCTGCTCGGGCAACTCCGCACCCTCCGCCTTCGCCGCGATCACCTTCTCCAGCGCATCCCGGTAGTCGTCGGTGAACGTGTCCGGATCGAAGTCACCCGCCATCGACTCCACCAGCGACGTCGCCATCTTCAACTCCTGCGGACGCACCTCCACGTCCTGATCCAGGAAGTCGAACTCCGCCTTGCGGATCTCGTCCGGCCACAACATCGTGTGCATCACCAGCACGTCATCACGCGCCCGGATCGTCGCCAGCGTCTCCTTCTGCCGGATCGTGATCTTCACGACCGCCAGCTGACCGGTTTTCACGAGAGCATCCCTGAGCAGCACGTACGGACGTGCCGCAGCCTTGTCCGGCTCCAGGTAGTACGTCTTCTGGAAGTAGATCGGATCGATCTCCTCCGCCGGCACGAACTCCAGCACGTCGATCGACTTGTCGGTCTTCACCGGCAACTTGTCGAAGTCCTCGTTCTCCATGATCACCATCCGGCCGTCGTCCAACTCATAGCCCTTGGTGATCTCCGAGTACTCGACCTCTTCACCGCACACCGAACAGACGCGCTTGTACTTGATGCGCCCGCCGTCCTCCCGGTGCACCTGGTTGAAACGGAAGTCGTGCTCCTCGACAGCCGTGTAGAGGCGCACGGCGATCGTCACCAACCCGAAGGAGATGGCCCCACGCCACACGGATCTCATTCTCATTGGGTACCCCTGAAATGCGGTTTTCGCACTATCAGATCACCCACTTGGCCTAACGATCCGGCAACTGAGCGACCCCCGGCCCACGCGGCACAACCGAGAGTCCCGCACCCCACTGGAACACCGCTAGATGTCCTTGAGCGCCCGATACGTCCTGTTGCTCGCCACCGCAGCCCGCCGCTCACGCGCCGTCGCCTCGATGTAGTTCTGACTCGTCGCCAAACTCGCATGCCCCAGCAACGCCATGATCTCGCTCGCGTTCGCCCCGTCCTCGGCCAACCGCGTCGCGAACGTGTGCCTCAAAGCGTGCAAACTCGCCCCCGTCGGCACCCGGTCGTTCAACCCCGCCCACCGAAAACACGACTTCACCAGATACTCCAGCCCACCCCGCCCGATCGGCTCACCATGCCGGTCCCTGAGCAACGCCGACTCACGATCAAAACGCCCCTGCGGAAAACGCTGCTTACAACTCTTCAGGTACGCCTCCACGATGCGTTCCATGGGAGGCTCGATGGGAACAGACCTGTCACGGTTGCCCTTGCCCTTCACGTGCAACCGCTGATCACCCTCCCGCCCGACCACACTCGCCAACGTCAACGTGCGCATCTCCGCGCTCCGCAGCCCGGCGACCAGCCCCAGCGCGATGACCAGCACGTCCCGCTCAGGCCACGGGTCACGCCCCTTGCGCGCACCCTCCGCCGCGGCCGTGAGCAACTGCTCGGGGGTGTCCTCACCACGCAGGGGCTTGGGCACGAGCGGAGGCGTCTTGGGACGGGCGATGGCGCCCATCGGGTTGCCGGCGATGAGGTCCTCGGCCACGCAGAACGTCAGGAACTGGTTCCACGTAGACCAGGCCCGCAGCACTGAGCTCTTGGCGTGGGTGTCCGCGAACAACCCGAAAGCCTGACGGAGGTTCGCCCCGGTGAGCTGGCCCATGGTGAGTTCCTCGACGGGGGAGAGGAGGGCCTCGGCCAGGAGTGTGTTCACGCCGGAGAGATCGCGCTGGTAGGCCGCCGTCGTGTGCGGCGAGTCCTTGCGAGTCCGGCGGGCGAGGAAGAAGGCGTCCTGGGCGGCGAGCACGTGCATATGGATCTTGTACCGCACACCACCGACAATTCCGCGCGCTGTGCTGGATAATGGCGATTATGCATGAAATGTCCGTTTCGCCAGGATTCGGCGTGGCGGAGGAAGCCGCTGGACCAGGTGGCGTCACTTGTCGGGGATCGCGAACGTAATGGCACCCCGCCACGTACGTCTCACTGACGACACGTCGGTGTCGACCGCGCTCCGACATCGCCGTGGATCTGATGTTGTGGCGTCTGCAAGCGCAGCCGGCCTGCCCGTTGGCTGTGACTTGCAGACGCGCCAACACGGGCGTTTCAGCCCCTTCTGAGACGATCTTCGCAGGTCGCCGTTTTGCCGATAATCTACATTATGTCAAATAACGCGGATTCGGCCCTGGTCGTGGGGCTCTCCTGCCGTGCTCGGCGGCGTGTCCGACTGGGATCGGTTCCTGGAGTGCGTGCCGTGGTTCGTGGAGCCGGACTCCGCTGTCGTCGTCGGCACCGGCTTCCTCTTGGGCTCGCGGGTCGCTGCTCGGGTTTCCGGGAGCTGTCGGCTCTGCTGGCGTCCGCGACTGTCACGCCGGTGTCCGTGGCGGGCCGTCCTCCGGCCGCCCCTTCCAGGCGAGGAGTTGCCGCCTTTCGTCACCGTGGCGATAGAGGTCAACGGGAACCTGACGGCGGCGTGACGCCGTTGCCGGATGTTTGGCCTTCGGTGGAGTCGGCCGCGCGTGGCTGGCAGGCTGCGCGTTCATGATCGATGAGTTCGCGAAGAAGTACCTGCACGACGATCTGCGTGAGTTGCGCGAGGTGTTGGTGTGGAAGCTCGACGGGTTGGCCGAGGCGGATGTGCGGCGGCCGCTGGTGGCGTCGGGGACGAATCTGCTGGGTTTGGTGAAGCATCTGACGTTGACGGAGTCGCGGTACTTCGGTGAGGTGTTCGGGCGGCCGTTTCCTGAGGCGATGCCTCGGTGGGACGACTTGGCGGCGCGGGGGTCCGACATGCGGGCGGACGAGTCGGAGTCGCGTGAGGACATCGTCGAGCGTTATCGGCGTGCGTGTGCGCATTCGGATGCGACGATCTCCGCGCTTGCGGTGGACTCCCCTGGTCATGTGCCGTGGTGGCCGCGTCCGGACGTGATGTTGTTCAACGTGTTGGTGCATGTGCTGACGGAGACCGCGCGGCATGCGGGGCACGCTGACATTTTGCGGGAGCAGATCGACGGCGCGATCGGTGAGGGGCGTTGAGGCAGACTCCCCCGCATGCGTTTTGCGATCTACGTGCCTTGTTATGGCGAGACCTATGGCGATCCGGCGGTGTTGTGTTCGTTGGCCGTTGAGGCCGAGGCGGCTGGCTGGGACGGGTTCTTCATGTGGGATCACCTGGTGGCGGAGCCGTTGGTGGCTGATCCGTGGGTGACGTTGGGTGCGGTGGCGGCGCGGACGTCGCGGATCACGTTGGGGCCGATGATCACGCCTGTCCCCCGGCGTCGTCCGTGGAAGCTGGCTGTGGAGGCGTCGACCTTGCAGCGGTTGTCGGGTGGGCGGTTGGTGCTCGGGGTCGGGATGGGTGTGCCTCGGGATTACACGTCGTTCGGTGAGGTGTCGGACGCGCGGTCGCGTGCGGCGCGGTTGACCGAGGGTGTGGAGTTGGCGCAGGAGTTGCTCTCGGGTGAGCCGGTGGAGCATCGGGGTGCGGTGTTCGAGGCGTCCGGGGTGCGGTTCGCGCCGGTGGACGTGCCGGTGTGGACGTCGGGGATCTGGCCGCGGAAGGTGCCGTTCCTGGCTGCGGCGCGGGCGTCGGGGTTGTTTCCGATCATTCAGGACGGGTCGGGTGGGTTCGCGGTGGCGTCTCCTGCGCAGGCGGCGTCGATGAAGGCGGAGTTCGTGGCTGCGGGTGGGCCCGTGGACGGGGATTTGGCGATCTGGGGTGGTGGGGCGCGGCCGTCGGCGGCGCAGGTGTCGGAGTTCGCGGACGCTGGTGCGACGTGGTTGTTGCTGGACGGGTGGAAGGCGTCGCTTCCGGAGTTGCGTTCGTACATTTCCGCTGGTCCGCCGCGTTAGAACGATCTTGTCGGGGGTGGTCGCCACACTGAGGGGCATGGATTACGCGATCTATGTTCCTTCGTTCGGTTCGTCGCTGGGTGATCCGTCGGTGCTGGTGTCGCTGGCGGTGGCGGCGGAGGAGGCGGGGTGGGGCGGGTTCTTCCTGTGGGATCACGTGGTGGTGCCGGAGGAGCCTGTTGTCGCTGATGTCTGGGTGACGTTGGGTGCGGTGGCGGCGCGGACGTCGAGGCTTCGGCTGGGGCCGTTGGTGACGTCGCTGGGGCGTCGGCGGCCGTGGAAGGTGGCGTTGGAGGCGTCGACCTTGCAGCGGTTGTCGGGTGGGCGGTTGGTGCTCGGGGTGGGTGCGGGTGTGCCGCAGGACTACTCCCCCTTCGGCGAGCGTGCGTCGCGCGCTGGGGCGATGTCGGAGGGTGTCGAGTTGCTGCGGGCGTTGTTGTCGGGTGCCGAGGTCGAGCATCGGGGTGCGTTGTTCGAGGTGTCGGGGGTGCGGTTCGCGCCGGTGGAGGTGCCGATCTGGGTCGGCGGGAACTGGCCGCGGTCGTCGCCGTTCCGTGCGGCGGAGCACGCGGCGGGCGTGGTGCCGGCGACGTTCGGCCCTGACGGTCTGGTGGTGCTCTCCCCGGAGGACGCGGCTCGTGTGAAGGCGGACTTCGTGGCGTCGGGCGGGCCTGACGACGGTGATGTCGTGATGTGGGGTGGCGGCGTGTTGCCGGAGGAGGTGAAGGAGTACGAGGCCGCGGGGGTGACGTGGATGCTGACCGACTGTGGCGCGCAGGAGTGGGATGAACTGCGGGCGTTCGTGGCGGCCGGTCCGCCGCGGTCAGGCGTGTAGGCCGCGGAGCAGGGTTGCGAGGTAGCGGCGGGCGGTGGAGAGCCGGTCGGCCGGGCTCGCGCTGTGGACGTAGGTGGCGTAGGAGATGCCGCACATGAGCGGGACGAGGTCGTCGTCGTGCACGTCGGGGCGGACGGTTCCGGCGTCGCGGGCGCGGGCGAGCAGTTTGGCGCCGGTGGCGAGGATCTGTGCTTTGAGTTCGGTGGTGCGTGGCAGCACGTCCTGGGGCGTGGCGGCGACCTTGACGAGTGCGGCGTCGGTGACCTGGCCTTCGACGAGCCTGGTGAGGAAGTCGGCGAAGGCTTTCCACGGGTCGTCGTGGTTGAGGGCTTGTTCGCCGTGGCCGGCGAGTGCTTCGAGGCAGGGCGTGGCGACGGTCTCGAGCAGCGCTTCGGTGGTCGGGAAGTGCCGGTAGACCGTGCCGACGCCCAGTCCTGCGCGGCGGGCGACGTCGTTGAGTTGCAGCGGGGTGCCTTCGTCGACGAGTTCTCTGGCGACGGTGAGGATGTGCTCCCAGTTGCGGGCGGCGTCCTTTCGCTGCGGCGTCATGCCTCCAGCTTAATTGGATACGCCATCCGGAACGGGGACGAGTGGTGCGTGCCTCTCGCTGAGCTTGCGCACGGCTTGTTGGACGCGTGGGTCTGTGGCCATGCGGTGTGGTGACACGGGTGTGGCGCGTCGCCCGATGACGGTGCCTGAGGCCAGTGTCGTGTCGGTCGCCGCCAGGATCGAGGGTCGTGCCGCCACGGACGCGGGCCCGGAGGTGGCGCGTTCGAACGTGCGGCGGACCAGCGGCCACAGCAGGCGCAGCCCAGGCGACACGATCTTGGACGTGCGCATGGTGCCGTCGGTCATGGTGGTGTCGGCGCCGCCGGGGTCTGCCGCGAGCACCGCGACCTTCGTCTGTCGCTGGGCGAGGTCGAGGGTGTAGGCGAGGTTCGCGAGCTTGGCGCGTCCGTACCAGTGGAACCCGTAGTAGCCGCCGGGCGGCTCGACCTCGTCGAAGACCTTCTTGGCGACCATCACGGAACCGGACGTCACGTTGACGACCCGGCCGGTCAGCACCGGGAGCAGGAGTTCGGTGAGCAGGTAGGGCGAGAGGTGGTTGACGACGAACGAGGCTTCGACGCCGTCGAACTCGGTGCGATCGGCGAACATGGCGCCGACGTTGTTGACCAGCACCTCCAACTCTCCTTCGGCGGCGATCCGCTCGGCGAGCGCGCGCACCTCGTCGAGTGAGGCGAGGTCGGCCTGCAGGAATCTCGCGGGCTCCGCTCCCCCGGCGTTGATCCTCTGGACGGCTCGCGCCCCACGTTCGGCGTTGCGCCCGACGACGGTGACGGTGAACCCTGCCTGAGCGAGCCCCAGTGCCGTCTCCAGCCCGATGCCGCCGGTCCCCGCGGTGACCACTGCCTTGCGCGCCATGACACTCCCCAATCCGGATAGCTGATCCGCTTGAGATCAACGCTAGCACACATGCGGATGAGCTATCCGTTTCGAGGTGCACGAGAATGCGGCCGTGGATCTTGGGGTGATCGGCCAGGCGGCAGGCATGTTCGCGGTGACGAACGTCGACGACCTGGTACTGCTGGCGCTGTTCTTCGCGCGGGCGAAGTCGGCCTGGCAGGTCGTGACGGCCCAGTACCTGGGCTTCACCGCCATCCTGGCGCTGGCCGTGGTCGGCGCCCTGGGCGCGTCCCTGCTTCCCGACCAGTTCCGTCCGTGGCTGGGCCTGATCCCCCTGGCCCTCGGTCTCAAAGCCGCCTGGTCACTATGGCGAGGCTCCAACGACGATGACGAACCGGATGCCGCTCCCGGCATCCTCGCGATGGCCGGCGTGACCCTGGCCAACGGCGGCGACAACATCGGCGTCTACGTCCCGGTCTTCGCCGTGGCCGACTCGCTGTGGGTCTACGTCGCGGTGTTCCTGCTGCTGGTCGGCGTGTGGTGCCTGGCGGGCCGGTTCCTGGCCTCTCGCCAGGTGGTGGCGCGAGCCCTGGCCAAATGGGGCCACATCGCTCTGCCGGTCGTCCTGATCGTGATTGGGCTTTTGGTGTTGTTCTCCGGATGAGCGAGCGGATCGTCAGGTAGACATTTCGGGTGCGAAAGACCTACAGCTACAACGAGGCCGTCAAGATCCTCGGCGGCAGGGAGCACCCGGTCGTCGCCGCCATGGACAAGATTCTTGGTGGCGCGCTGCTCCTGGGTTCGTTGGGCATGTGGGAGGTGCTGTCCCTCTTCGACGCCAAGCCGGACTTCCTCCGCCTGAGCAACGAGCTGATCTCCAAGGCCTCCGTGAAGCGCCGGGGCGTGAGCCGCTACACCCGTACGCAGCAACTGCACGCCGCGCACGCGGTCCTGGTGATGACGGCGTTCTTCGAGGCGTTCGAGGAGCAGCAGGTCCACGTGAAGCTCACCAAGGAGGACCGCGAACTCGTCGCGAGGTTCAGCCCGTGGGAGCTGGAGCTGCCGCTTCCGTCGGTGGGCCGTTCCTACGAGGAGAACCTGGTCGTCGTGGCACGTGCCTACGACCGGCTCGCCACCGACCTGCACGCCGCGGTGATGAGTCTGGCGTGCTGGGACGGCTTCAACGAGACCGAACAGGACCGAGTGATCACAGCGGTCCACCACGTCACGACACGTGCGCTGGAGCGGTATCAGGAGCTGCTGGGTCAGTTTGCCGCCGAGTTTCCCGAGATCAGGTTCTGGTGCGCGATCGAGGACGGGCGATCGGTGCGCAAGGCGTTGGCACGACTGGAGGACGTGCTCAGCGAGACCACCACCGACCTGACGCCCGAGGTGCGGCTGGCCGAGCTGGCGGGCGCCTACCGGGGTGCGTTGCGGCGGCCGTTGGTGAAGTCGACCGAGGTACCGGAGGGCGTGCGGATCCCGAGCCTGTCCGACGCCTACGTCGACCCCCGGTTCCAGGTCACGACCGACACGGACCGGGCCTTGGCGCCGTCGCTGCTCGCGTGGTGGGACGACGTGCCCGTCCGTGACGATCTCTACGCCTACCTGGCGGGGTACCTGACGTCGCCGGACGCCTTGGCTGCTCCCCTGCTGGTGCTGGGCGATCCAGGTTCGGGCAAGTCGGTGCTGACCGAGATGCTCGCGGCGCGGTTGCCGGCGTCGGACTTCGCCGTGGTGCGGGTGGAGCTGCGCTGCACGCCCTCGGACGCCGATCTGGTGCATCAGATCGAGTGCGGCCTGCACACCCTGCTGCACGAGCCGGTCAGCTGGGCGGACTTCTCCCGCAACACCGGTGGTGCGTTGCCGTTGGTGGTTCTGGACGGCTTCGACGAACTGCTGCAGGCCACCGGGGTGAGCCAGACCCGGTACCTGACGATCATCGCCGAGTTCCAGCAGCGCCTCGAGGACATGGGCAGGCCGGCGGTGTTCGTGGTGACGAGCCGGTTGAGCGTGTGCGCAGGCCTGGAGATGCCACAGGCCACGCACGTCGTGCGGTTGATGCCGTTCGACGACGACCAGGTGCGGTCCTGGTTGCAGGTGTGGAACACGGTCAACCGTCCGCTGCCCGCCGAGACCGTGCTGCGGTATCCGGATCTGGCTTCGCAACCGTTGTTGTTGCTGATGCTGGCGTTGTACGACGCGGTGGACAGCTCGTTCCAGCGCGACCACCTCAGCCTGAGCCGCGGGCAGCTGTACGCACGCCTGCTCGACCTGTTCGCCCGGCGCGAGGTCGCCAAGAGCGGCGAGTCCCGCTCCCCCGCCGATCTGGACCAGGACGTCGAGTTCGAGCTCGACCGGTTGTCAGTGGTGGCGCTCGCGATGTTCAACCGCGGCGTGCAGTGGATCGCCGAGCAGGACGTGACGGCGGACCTCGTCCAGCTGCTCGCTCTCGACTCCCCTGACCGGTTGATCGGAACCCACACCCGGCTGTCGGCCGGCGAGACGGTGCTGGGGCGGTTCTTCTTCGTCCAGAAGACGGAGGCCGTACGCGCGGACTCCACCACGCTGCGGACCTACGAGTTCCTGCACGCCACCTTCGGCGAGTACCTCGTGGCCCGGTTCGTGTGGAACAGGCTCACCGAACTGCGGGAGGAGGACCGGGCCCGGTCGAAGCGCAAGTCCTCCGCGGACGACACCGAGCTCTATGCCGTGCTGTCCTACATGGCGCTCGTGACGAGCAAACCGGTGCTGGACTTCCTGCGGGAGTTCGCGGCGAAGTCCGACCGTGACGGTTTGTTCGACCTGGTCTCACGCTTGCTCGCGGCGCGGGACGAGACCAGGAAATCGCGTGGCGACTACACGCCGGCGCAGTTGCCAGACTCGGTGCGAGACGCGAAGTACTCGCTCAACCTGGTTGTGCTGGCCTTGGCACTGCGGGACAGGCTCTTCGCCGACGAGCTGGGCGTGAGCGTGGACGACTGGCAGCGGCTGTCCCTGTTCTGGAAGTCGCGGCTGTCGTCGAGCGAGTGGGCGAACGTGGTGCTGTGGTTCTGGATCGAGCGCGATGCCGACCGGCACTTCGCGCTGAGCCTGAGCAACCGCGAACGCGAAGCCCACGCCGAGTGGTTGCTGATGTCGGAACCGTACGTGACGTTGGACGAGGTCAGCGTGACGTTGCGGGACACGGTGACGCCGCTGGTGTCCCAGCACGGCATCGCCGTGGCGTCAGCGCTGATCAACTTGTTTGCTACCCCGATCGAGAGATGCGTGCCCGCACTCCAGCGGCTGTACAAGGCTGACAACAGCCGTGGCCGTTGGGTGTTCTCCAGGGAGTTCTTCGCAAGGCTGGCCATAGGTGGCAATGACGTCGAACTGCTGGAAGCGTTCGGGCAACTGGGCACCTTCGCAGTCATGGACGGCCTGGAAGGCCTCCTGAGGCTGTATGACCTAGGCGTGCAGGCGAGCGGTCCCCTCAGCCTCGTGGAGCTGCTGGAACGCCTCAACCACCAGCGGGTCCAGAGACTGCGGCCTGATCTGGTCAAGCGGGCCAGGCAGGCGGCGGAGGAGCTGGGGGTCGCGTTGACCTGGTGAGTTCGGCGGCCAGTGCCGTCAGCTCCTGCTCGCTGATGTCGCGCTCCCCCACCCGCCGCAGCAACTCACGACGCGAGCACACGACGATCGCCCCAGGCCGCTGCCCCAGATCTGCGGCGGCCACGATCTCCGCCGCTCCGTCCTGCATGACCAGGATCGGGTCGGGCGTGTCGGTGTAGAGCAGGTGCTCGATGTCCCGTCCGGTGATGGCCATGGTCAGTCTTGTACGGCGCGGGCGTAGCGGGCCGCAAGAGTGCGAACGTGTGCCACCAGCTCTGGCGGTGAAGTGACTTCGAAGTCGAAGCCGAGCATGCCGATCCACACGGCGAGCGTGTCGACGGAGTCGGAGCCGGTCACGAGCACGCAGGACGCGTCATCCACGGCTTCGACGGTGCCGATGGCGGCGTTGATGCGGGCGGCGACGGCGTCGGCCGGGGCGTGGACGAGGACGCGGGCCTGGAAGCGCCAGGCGGCCTGGGTGACGCGAGAGGCGACGTAGGTGGTGGCGTCGAAGTCTCGTGGGGTGAAGCGCGGGCCGTACGGGGGTCGGGGTGGGGTGATGCGGTCGACGCGGAAGCTGCGCCAGTCCTGTTTGTCGGCGTCCCAGGCGACGAGATACCAGCGGCGGCCCCAGTTGACGAGGCGGTGGGGTTCCACTCGGCGGCGGGTGGGGGTGCCGTCGTGGGCGTTGTAGTCGAAGCGGAGGGTGTCGCTGTCGCGGCAGGCTGCGGCGAGGACCGTCAGCAGTTCCGGGTCCAGGGCGGGGGCCGGGGAGTCGCGTGGGACGGATTCGACCTGTTCCAGGGCGGAGACTCGGTGGCGCAGGCGGGACGGGAGGACCTGTTCCAGCTTCAGCAACGCGCGCAGGGACACCTCTTCAAGGCCTGTGACGGCGTTGGTGCGCAGGGCGGCCGCCACGGCGACGGCCTCGTTGTCGTCGAGCAGCAGTGGTGGGAGCTCGGCGCCGGCACCGAGGCGGTAGCCGCCGAACGAACCTGTGGTGGCGTTGACCGGGTAGCCGAGTTCGCGCAGGCGGTCGACGTCGCGGCGGACGGTGCGGGGGCTGATCCGCAGTTCGTCGGCCAGTTCGCTGCCCTGCCAGTCGCGGCGTGACTGCAGCAGGGCGAGCAGGCGCAGCAGGCGCGCCGATGTTTCCAACATGGACGGACACTTTAGGACAGAGGCTGGCCGCAAGCGTCGTTAGCCTCGGGTTATGACGGAGATCAGGGAATTCCACATCGCGGTCGACGACGCCGACATCGACGAGTTGCGGCTTCGTCTGACGCGGACGCGGTGGACCGACCAGGTGCCGGGGGCCGGTTCGCTCTACGGGGACGACGTCGCGGACGTGAAGGAGATGGCGCGGTACTGGGCCGGGGAGTTCGACTGGCGGGCGGTGGAGGCCCGGCTCAACTCCTTCCCGCAGTTCGTCACCGAGATCGACGGCACGAACGTTCACTTCCTGCACGTCACGAGCCCGAACCCGGACGCGTTGCCGATCATGCTGATCCACGGCTGGCCCGGCTCGGTCATGGAGTTCGTGGACGTCGTCGAGCACCTGCGCGAGGACCACCACCTGGTCATCCCCTCGATCCCCGGCTTCGGGTTCTCCGGTCCCACGACCGACACGGGCTGGCACTCCGGGCGGATCGCGAAGGCGTTCGCGGAGCTGATGGCGCGGCTGGGCTACCGGCGCTACGGCGTGCACGGCAACGACGCGGGGGCGATCATCGCGCCGCAGGTCGGGCAGGTCGACCCGGAACACGTGGCAGGCGTGCACGTGACGCAGATCTTCTCGTTCCCCTCGGGTGACCCGGCCGAGATGGAGGGCCTGACCGAGGACGACCACCGCCGTCTCGGGGTGCTGCAGAACTTCTGGGAGACCATGTCGGGGTACGCGAAGCTGCAGCAGGCGCGGCCGCAGAACGTGGCGTTCGCGCTCGCGGACTCCCCCGTCGGTCAGCTCGCCTGGACGATGCAGCTCATGGGCGAACCGGCCGTCACGAAGGACTTCCTGCTCGCGAACGTGGCGATCTACTGGTTCACCGCGACCGCCGGTTCGAGTGCGCGGTTGTACTTCGAGGACGCGCACCGCGAGGACCAGCCCACCGAACCGACGACGGTGCCGATGGGCGTCGCGATCTTCCCCGACGACTTCCAGACCATCCGCCGCTTCGCCGAGCGCGATCACCACAACCTGGTGCACTGGTCGGAGTTCGAGCGGGGCGGGCACTACTCCGGGCACGACTCGCCGGAACTGCTGGCGGGCGACCTGAAGGTGTTCTTCGCCAAGATGTAGCGATGCCGCAGTGGGTGGAAGCAGGGATCTGGGGACTGGCAGGCGGCGGGGCGCTCGTGGCGGGCGCGCTCGTCGCCTGGTTCCTGCGCGTGCCCCGCGACGTCGTGGCCGTGGTGATGGCGTTCGGCGCGGGCGTGCTGACCGCCGCGGCGGCGTTCGAGCTGATGGACGAGGCGGAGAAGACCGGCGGCCTGCTCGCCACCTCCGCCGGGTTCCTCGGCGGCGCGGTCGGCTACGTGCTGGCGAACCTGTTGCTCGCCCGGCGCGGGGCGCGGCACCGCAAGCGCAGCAGCAACCAGCCGACCGAGACCGACCAGGCCGGCAGCGGCACCGCGATCGCCGTGGGCGCGCTGCTCGACGGTGTCCCCGAGTCGGTCGTGCTGGGCCTGTCCCTGCTCAGCGGCGGCGGGGTCGGGGTGGCGATGCTGGCGGCCGTGGTCATCTCGAACGTCCCCGAAGGGCTCTCCAGCGTCGCCGGCATGAAGCAGGCCGGGCGCGGACCCGGTTACGTGTTCGGGGTGTGGGGTGCGATCGCGGTCGCCAGCGGACTGTCCGCGGCGCTGGGCAACGTGCTGCTGGACGGCGCGTCACCGCAGCTCATCGCCGTGATCACGGCCGTCGCGGCGGGAGCGATCCTGGCGATGATCGCGGACACCATGATCCCCGAGGCCTACGAACGCGCCCGCCTCTACACCGGGCTGTGCACCACCGCCGGGTTCCTCACGGCGTTCGTGGTGGAACGCCTGGGCTAGGCGGGAACTAGGCGCGCCAGACCGTGGCGCTGCGGGTCTCGGTGCTCTCCAGCGTCAACGGCACCGGCACCTCGTAGCGGGCCTGCGCGGTGAACAGGTCGCGTGGCAGGTGCGCGCGGTCCGGGTCGCCGAGCAGCACGAGCGCGCCCCGTGCGGCGGCCCTGGTCAGGAACGGCAGCACCAGCGCGGTGATCTCCGCGTCGTAGAAGACGTCGCCGGCCAGTACCACGTCGGCGCCGTGGCCGTCGCTGTCGAGCTGGTCACCGCCCAGGGTGCTGACCGTGACGACGTTGGCCACGGCGTTGAGTTCCACCGCCGCGAGCGCCAGGGGGTCGATGTCGTTCGCGGTCACCGAGTCCGCTCCGGCCAGGGCCGCGGCGATCGCGACCAGGCCGGAGCCCGAGGCCAGGTCGAACACCTTCTTGTCGCGCACCAGGCCGGAGTTGTCGAGCAGGTGCCGCGCCAGGGCCTGGCCGCCCGCCCACGGGAACGCCCAGAACGGCGGCTGGTCGTGGTGCGTCAGTTCCCACAGGTCCATCGCCTCGGCCGCGCTGTGCAGCAGCACCTCGGGCACCAGCGGCACCGGAGCCAGCGTCGTGTTGGCGAGCACGAAGTCGGTGAGCGTGGGCGCGGACATGACGGAGAAGCTTAGGGGCAGCGCGAACACCGCCCGCAGAGGCGAAAGGCCACACCTGGGGAGATCACATGCCGCCGGCGACCCGCAGGATCGTGCCCGTCGTGTACGAGGCCTCCTCCGAGAGCAGCCACGCGATGGCGTTCGCGATCTCGTCGGCCTCACCGGGGCGGCCCAGCGGGATGCGGGAGGCGACGCGGTCGGGGCGGTCGGGCTGGCCGGAGAGCCGGTGGATGCCGGTGCGGATCGTGCCGGGCTGCACGCAGTTGACCCGGATCCCGCGCGGCGCGAGCTCCTTGCCCAGGCCGATCGTGAGCGCGTCGACGGCGGCCTTGGTGGCGGCGTAGTGCACGTACTCCCCCGGACTGCCCAGCGTCGCCGCGCCGGAGGACACGTTCACGATCGAGCCGCGCGTCATCCGCCGCGCCGCCTCCCGTGCGACGAAGAACGCGCCGATGACGTTGACGTCGACCACGCGGCGCAGGTCCTCGGTGCGCAGCTCGGCCAGCGGGCCGGACGGGGAGGTGATGCCCGCGTTGTTGACCACGCCGGTGATGTCGTCACCGGCCGCGTCGAACAGGCGCGCCACGTCGTTCTCGTCGGCGGTGTCTGCTTGCACGGCGAGCACGCCGAGTTCCTTCTCCAGCGCACGCGCCTCGTCGGCCGCCTGGCGGTAGCTGATCACGACTCGGTGCCCGTCGCGCACGAGCCTGCGCGCGGTCGCGGCACCGATACCCCGGCTTCCCCCGGTGATCACCGTTGTCATGCCGCCCACCCTAACCCGTATACTCGGTGCCGGATATACGGGAGCGGATATGACGTTCAAGCGAACGAACCCCCTGGCCCTCGCGGTGCTGGCGCTGCTGTCGGAGCGGCCCATGCACCCCTACGAGATGGCGCAGACCATGCGGGAACGCCACCAGGAGGAGGTCATCAAGCTCAACTACGGCTCGCTCTACACCGTGGTGGAGTCGCTGACCCGCCACGAGCTGATCACCGCCGCGGCCGTGCAGAAGGCGGGCAACCGGCCCGAGCGCACCGTCTACGCCGTCACCGACGCGGGCACGGCCGAACTGCACGACTGGCTGCGCTCACTGATCGCCGAGCCCGCCAAGGAGTACCCGCGGTTCGAGGCCGGGATCTCGATGGTCGGCCTGCTGCCCCCGGCCGACGCGCTGCAGGTCGTAAGTCGGCGCGAGGCCGCCGTGACCGAGCAGCTCACCGCGCTGGCCGTGCTGCTGGAGAGGCTCGCGGGCATGGGGCTGCCGCAGCTCGCGTGGATCGAACTCGACTACCGGATGGCCATGCTGCGCGCCGAACGCGCCTGGCTGTCCTGGTTCGCCACCGCCACCCGCGAGGGCACCGTCGGCGGGTACGACACCTGGGAGGACAGACACCGATGAGACTGCTCTTCGAAGTGACCGGCGTGGTGCACGCGCCGTTGGAGGACGTGCGCGCACGGATGTTCGCCGACGCCGGCGAGTCCGGGCCGCATCGGCTCGTGGACCGCGATCAGGGCGTGATCGCCTACTGGGGCGACTGGTGGTACCGCGGCGAGGACTCGCTGCACCCCCATCCCGAGGGCGCGCTGGTGCGGCATCGCGTCTACAACATCGCCAGGCAGGGAAACTGGGCGCCCTACCTGGCCAGCAGGCTGTTCCTCGGCTATCGCGCCAAGCTCGAGGCGTCGATGCGCGACCGCGTGCGGCTGCTTGAGGGGTGAAGCCGGCCAGAATCAGAGTTGGCCGAAGCGCACGACCGCGACGAACACCGCGAGCGCGCACAGCGCGAGGTTGACCGGCACCGTGGCGCCCTCGCCGCGCCGGAGGTGCGTGATCGCGGCGCCCACCTGCACCAGCGCGAGTCCGATGGCCGCGATCGGGGTGAGGATCGGCGCGATGCCGGTCAGCCACGGCAGCACCAGCCCGATCGCGCCCGCGACCTCGACCGCGCCGATGCCCTTGACCTGCCCCTCGGTGAAATCCCCCGCCCACGACATGCGCGGCTCGGCCACCAGGTCCTGTTTGGTCTTGACCAGCTTGGTGAAGCCCGCCATGAGATAGAGGGCCGCCAGCACTCCCGAGACGATCCACACCGCGAGGTCCATGAACGAAAACCTAGACCCCGCTCAGTGCGACGACCACTGATGTTCGAGGTCACACAGATTGAGTAAGGGTGTCCTTAGTCATCACCCGAACGGCTGTATAGAGTGTGCAGATGAGGTGCTCGATTCTCTCCGACTTCGCGGGCGAACCGCTGGCCGGCACGGCCGCGACCGCGACGGCGTGGCTGTGCCTGGAACAGCCGGGCCCCTGGGGCCGCGACGCCCTGCTGGAGAGCCACCTCGACCCCGAACTCGGCGCCGAACTGCAGCGCCGTGCCGCCGGCACCGGTGTGCGCATCCTGCTGATCCGCCGCCCCGGCAAGCACGCCGACACCCACACCCCCTCGACGCGGCGCCTGTACCTGGCCTCGTCGAAGCCCGGCGCCTCCTGGCTGGAACAGGCCGACCTGACCGCCCCCGAGGAGGCCCTCGAACTCGACTTCGAGGCCCTGGGCGCTGGCCGCTCCACCGCTTTCGGCGCCCCGGTGGCCGACCCGTTGCTGCTGATCTGCACCAACAGCAAACGCGACGTCTGCTGCGCCCTGTACGGCCGCCCGATCGCCACCGCGCTGAACCTCTGGGAGTGCACCCACACCGGCGGCCACCGCTTCGCCCCCACCGGAGTGCTGCTGCCCACCGGTCACCTGTACGGACGAATCGACCACCGGTTGGCCCACCGCGTCGTCACCGAGGGCATCGTCGCCGACCGCTGCCGGGGCCGCTCCTGCTTCACCCCGCGGGGTCAGGTGGCCGAGGTCGCCGTCCGCGAGCAGATCGGCGAGGCCCGCGACGTGCTCACCGTCGTCGCCGAGACGGCCGATTCCGCGACCGTGCGGCACGACGACGGCCGGGAGTGGCGGGTGGCGCTGACCGAGCAGCCCGTGCCGCCGCGGCCTGCCAGTTGCGGGAAGTCGCCGGACATCGCGATCGCGCTGGTGGCCACCGCGATCGACCAGCTGGTGAAGGTCTGCCGCTAGCGTTGGCCGAGTGCCTCGGCTGATCCACCTCAACGGCCCCACCGGCGTGGGCAAGTCCACGCTCGCCGCCCGCTACGCCGCCGCCCACCCGAAGACCCTCAACCTCGACGCCGACGAGATCGTCCGGCTCGTCGGCGGCTGGCGCGAGGACTTCCACGGCGCGGTCGAGCTCGTCCGGCCGCTCGCGCTCACCATGGCCGCCACCCACCTGGCCTCCGGCCACGACGTCGTGATGCCGCAGCTGATCATGCGCCACGGCGAACGCGACAGGTTCGCCGCGGCGGCCACCTCCGCGGGCGCGGACTACCTGGAGTTCGTGCTGCTCACCCCGCCCGAGACCGCGATCCTCCGCTACCGGCACCGCGAGCACCACATCGACCACGTCGTGGAAGCGCTCGGCGGCGCGGCAGTCGTCGAGCAGAGCCACGACCGCATCACCGCATACCTCACCCCCGCCACGAGGGTCATCGACGCCTCGGGCGACCTCGGCGACACCTGCGCGAAGCTGATCGAAGCGCTGGCCGAACAACTAAATTGATCGAATGGGCACCCTGCAGAGCACGCACCCCGTCGACACGAGCCGAAGACGCGTCCTGGGCCGCGTCACGCTGATCATCGCGCTCGTGAGCGCCGCATTGCTGGCCCTGATGTTCATGATCGACCTCGGTGGAGCCCAGTACGGGCTGATCTTCGCCGCCTTCCCCTTCGTCATCGCCGCCCCGGCCTCGGTGGTGCTGCTGCGCAAGGCGGGCAAACCCGAGGTGATCGAGCTGTACGAGGACGGCATCGCGCACGTCTTCGGCGGCGTGCGGCGATCCTGGGCGTGGGACGAGGTGAAGGCGATCGACGTCGCCGAACGGGGTGAGTACTCCTACACCGGCTCCGACGTCGACTGCACGGTCCGGTTCGCCGACGGCAACCTGCTGCACTTCAGCGGCCTCACCGAGAACAGCCGCGCGATCATCGCCGCCCTCGGCACGCACTGCAAGGACGCGACCAACGAGCCGGTGCGCAAGAAGTACAAGGGCCGGGCGGCCGCGATCCTGGGCTCGATCACGCTGGTGGGTGGCGGTGTCGCGACCTGGGCGGTGCTCACCGTCCCGCAGACGGCCGAAGGCGGCGATCAGTTCGGGCTGGCGATGCTGGCCGTGGCGTGCGCGGTGCCGGCGGTGATCAGCCTGATTCTGCTGATCTCCGTTCTGGTGACCGGCCGCCGTTAGGCACGGTCGCGGAGAACACGCCGATGCCCAGCGCGTACGGGTCGTCGAGGCCGACGGTCTCGAGGGTCTCGCTGGGCAGGGCGAGCAGGGAGATCGCCACGCCCAGGAAGTAGGCGTCGAGCAGGCCCGTGTCGCGGACCGTGGACGGCAGGCCCGCCGCCTGTTGCAGGGCGGCGCCGGCCTCGGCGTTGGCGAGGACCATGCCCGAGAGCGCCTCGCGCACGCCGGGGCGGCGGACGGCCTCCAGGTAGAGCTCGACCATCGCGAGCATCTGCGTCGGGTCGTCGGCGACCGCGCGGCGCAGCAGCGCCGGGTAGAGCTCGGCGACGTCGGTGGCGGTGATGTCGGCCGGGGTGGTCTCGCTCAGGCGTTGCACGGCGGCGCGGTGCAGTGACGTCATGCGGGCGGCGCACGCGGTGAGGATGGACTCGCGGGTCGGGAAGTAGTTCTTGGTGGTGCCGATGGGGACGCCGGACTCGCGGTCGATCGCGCGGTGGGTCAGGCCCCTGCCGCCTTCCACCGCGAGGATCTGGATCGCGGTGTCGCACAGCAGATCACGACGGCTCACGGTCCGGGACACTAGCAAGATCACCACGGCTGTGGTGAATCGGGGCGAACGTGCTGGTCCCGGCAGTCGCGGTGACCACGCCGCGCTCGACGACGAGGAACAGGCCGCAGACGCAGCGCACGTAGGCGACCGGGCCGTGTGAGGACAGGGTGGAGGCGCAGGACCAGTGGCAGGCGGGGCAGGTGGCGATCATGAGCCAAGCCTGATGTCATGGTCTAGTGCATTTCAACCCTTACGGCGGGGCGGCCGCCGAGCTCGCCGCGAAGCTGGTCAACGCCGATCCGGCGGATCCCCTGCTCGACGTGCTGAAATCCTCCGACTACAAGCCGCTGGGCTCGCTCGACGCCCGGCAGGAACGTGACGTACGAGACTGGATCGAACGGCTGCGGCAGGTGTTCCGGGAGCCGGCGGTGGAGCTGCTCAACGAGCTGCTGGCCCGGTCCTCGACCACGCACTACATCTCCACGCACGACGGACGCGCCCCGCACCTGCACTACGCCCGTGAGGACGCGCCGACCGACGTGCGTCTCAAGGCCTACACGGCGGCGGGCATGGCGGCGTTGTTCTGCGAGGACGCCGGGCGCATCGGCTGGTGCGGCCGCGAGGGCTGCGACACGGTGTTCGTCGACACCAGCCGCAACGGCAAGAGGCGGTTCTGCTCGACCAAGTGCGCGAACCGCGTCGCCGTGGCGAACCACAGGAGTCGTCAGTCGGCGTGAACGCGGTGCCCGAACCGGGTGTTCTCGAACGACGACTCGCCCCCGAACACGGCGTCCACGAAGTCCTCCCGGCCACGGAACCACGCACCCGCGAACGACGAGGCACCCGCGAACCAGGCACGGCGGAACACCGCCCGCCCACCGAACCGCACCCGTGAGCAGTCCAGCTCCGAGCCGAACCGCGAGCAGGTGAAGTCCGCACGGCCGGAGAACCGCACCCCGCGCAGCACGGCCGCTCCGGCGACGTGGACGTGCGACAGCTCGCCGTTGCCGCACACCGTCGAGCCGTGCAGCCCGAGGCCGCGGGCGAACACCGACCGCGTGAGCAGCACGTGCCGGCCGAAGAACGCGCCGCGCGCCTGGAACGCCCCGAGGAACGTCGACTGGTCGAACCGCGCGTCACCGAGGAACCGGGTGCCGTCGAACCGGGCGTCGCGCAGCCGGCAGTCCGACAGGTCGAAGTCGACCAGCGTGGTGTGGCGCAGGTCCACGTCGCTGCCCAGCCAGAACCCGGGACCGGGCCGCAGGCGCGCGGCCAGCGAGACCTGCAGCACGCTGCGCCACCGCTGGTCGACCTCGGTGCCCGGCCACGGCAGCTCCCGCAGCGCCTCGCACAGCACGTCCAGCGCGGGCTGCCGGTTCTCCACACGACTCTCGCCGTGCTCGACCCAGTCGCGCAGCCCGCCCAGGCGCACGTCGGACTCGGCGGCGAGCAGCCGGGCGCGGATGTCCTGCAGCGGCGACAGGCTCACCGGCACCGGGCCGGGTGTCCGGCGACGCCGGCCCCACGTCACCGCCGCCACGGTCAGAACACCGGAGGTCGCTGTGAGCCAGCGCGAGAGAAGGGACATGACTCGATGATGTGACCTGGGTCATCGCCCCGGACAGTGGCGGAGTTCAGTCCACCGTTCAACGCTGTGCCCACCGACGGTGACAGCCGGTAGGCACTCAGCCGGTCACATTGGTCAGCCGGCGAGCCACGTACTGGTCGCCGCCCAGGCCGTAGCGCAGTACCCGGTAGGTCGTGCCGTGGATGTCGCGCTGCTCGTAGGCGTAGTAGGCGGTCTTGTAGGGATCCGCCCACTTGTCGAAGATGACCACGTGACGGGTGTTCCCGTCGCCCACGGGATCCACGACGATGTCGCCCCACCTGAGGTCGTTCGTCGCGATGCCGGTGGAGAACGGCGCCTTCGCGAGCTCGACGGTGCGCTGGCCGGGCGCACCGATCCTGGCGGCCATCGAGACGTAGCCGGAGCAGTCCTGCCGGTAGCCCTCGGCACCCCAGTACAGGTTCTGGTTGTACGGGACCGGCCCGCCGTTGCTGGCGGTCAGCCACGTCTTCGCACGATTGATCATCTCCTGGCGGGACACGGACGCCGCATAGGCCGGTGCCACCAGCGTGCTCAGTGCGACGAGGACGGCCGCGGCCATCGCGAGGACTCTCATGCGATGCACTCCCATTCCGTAGATCACCTGTGGGCGCTTAGGGTCGGTTCATGGAGCTGACGGAGCTGTGTTTCGCCGGGGCGGCCAGGCAGGCGCACGCCGTGCGGTCCGGCGAGGTGAGCGCGCGCGACCTGGTCGCCGAGCACCTGGCGCGCATCGAGCGGATCGATCCGCGGCTCAACGCGTTCCGGCTGGTCTTCGCCGAGCAGGCCCTGGCGGAGGCGACCCGCGCGGACGAACGCAGGGCCGCGGGCGAGGACCTGCCGCTGCTGGGCGTGCCGATCGCCGTCAAGGAGGACATCGCGCTGCGGGGCCTGCCCACGACCAAGGGCACGAACGCCGCCCGCACCCCGCAACCGGCCGACTCCGCGATCGTCACGCGGCTGCGCGAGGCCGGGGCGGTGATCATCGGCCGCACCCGCATGCCGGAACTGGGCCTGTGGCCCTACACCGAGAGCTCCTGGGCCGGGCCGACGCGCAACCCGTGGTCGCTGACGCACTCGCCCGGCGGTTCCAGTGGCGGCTCGGCCGCGGCGGTGGCGGCGGGGCTGGCGGCGGCCGCGATCGGCACCGACGGCGCCGGCTCGATCCGCATCCCCTCCGCGGTGACGGGGCTGTTCGGGCTCAAGCCCCAGCGCGGCCGCGTGTCGCTGTCCCCGGAACCGCAGATGTGGGGCGGTCTCGTCGTGGCGGGCCCGATCACCCGCACAGTGGCGGACTGGGCGTTGGTCGCCGACCAGATCCACGGCGCCATGCCCGGCGACGCGCACGTCGCGCATCCGCCGCGCACGAGCTTCACGCAGGCCGCGCGCACCGATCCGGGCCGGCTGCGGATCGGGGTGTCGCTGCGGCCGTGGGGTCCGGGCATCGGAATCGCCGACGAGGTCCGCGACGTCGTGCAGGACACCGCCGCGCTGCTCACCGACCTCGGCCACGACGTGGTGCGCCTGGACCCGCCGATGCGCGACGTCACCGCCTCCACCCAGTTCGCCGCCCGCTACCTCCACAACGCCTACCTCGCGCGCACCGGCATGGAGTTCCCCGACCTCGTCGAGGCCCGCACCCGCGCGGTCGGTGAGCTCGGCCGTCGCATCCCGCGCGGCGCCGTGCGCTGGGCGGGCAAGGACGACGCGACGCTCACGGCGTATGCGAACCGGGTGTTCACCTCGGTGGACGTGCTGCTCACCCCGGCACTGACCCGGCCGCCGATCCGCGTGGGCGAGTGGGACGGCCGCACCGTCGTCGCGGCGCTGCTCGCGGCGTCGCACTACACGACGTTCCTGCCGCTGTGGAACATCGTCGGCAACCCGGCCGCCTGCGTGCCCGCCGGCCGCACGTCGGCGGGCCTGCCGCTCGCGGTGCAGCTCGTGGGCCGCCAGCACGACGAGTGCACGCTGCTGTCGGTGTCCGCCCAGCTGGAACGTGCCCGGCCGTGGGCGGACCGGATCCCCTCCGGCCTCGATCATGCGAAATAGGATAGTACGAGTACGGACTATCCGAATCGGTATTGGTCAGAATCCGCGCTTGGACAACTCGTCGAGCAGTTCGCGGTCCGCCACGTGCCGGGACTTGATGTGGTCCAGGTAGTCGGCGAACGCGTCGGGCTGCAGGCCGCGTAGTTGTTCGAGCAGCTCGACCACCAGGTCCTGCTCCTCGATGCCGCGCCGGGCCAGCTCCACCTCGACGATGCGCCGGTAGACCTCGACCGCGAGGCGGCTGCCGTCCTGCACGAGGTGGTTGATCAGTTCCGCGCGCAACGGCGGCCACTCGTCGGTGTGCACGACCAGCGCGCGGATCTTGAGGTACACGTCGAGGTTCGGGCGGGCGAAGAACGCCTCCCGGCACACCCGCACGGCCCGCTGCGGTGCGCCGCGGCGCAGATGTTCCTCCACGGCGAGGTCGATCAGCCGCAGCGCCGCGCCCCGGCCGCCGACCGCGCGCAGCCCGCGTTCGACCCACTCCAGGGCCTCCTCGGAGCGGCCGTTGTCGCGCAGCACGGTCGCGACCTGCAGGTAGTGCCAGCCCGAGGACAGGTCCTTGGACAGCACGAGCAGCTGCAGGTCGACGTCCTCGGTGTACTCGGCGAGCTCCTCCATGACGCGCAGCAACGCCCAGCGGGCGCGGTCGTAGCGGCCGGTCTCACCGAACCCGATCACCGGCAGGGGCTCGAACAGCGCCACCGCCCGTTCCCGGTAGCGGGCGAGGCCGTCGTCGTCGAGCGCGTCGGCGTAGGCGGCGAGGCTGACGTCGGGTGCGTCGGGGTGCTGCAGCTGCAGGTCGAGCAGCCAGTCGGCCAGCCGCAGCGGGTCGGGCCGGGTCTCGGCGCACGCGCGGGCGTGGGTGCTCAGGACGCGGTGGGCCAGTTCGGCGAGTTCGACTCGGTGCCGCCTGCTGCCGGCGACACCGTCGGCCAGCTGCGTGACGATCCGCTCGATCAACGCGACCAGCTCGGGCCCGGGTTCGGTGACCAGCAACGACTGCAGCTCGACGGACACGGCGGTGAGAGCCTGCCACTGCGCCGGCCAGTCCGCGGCCTCGCCGTCGGCCTCGGCGAGCGCGGAGGCCACGGTGACGGGCAGCGAGTCCATCACAACATCATTCACGCGTCACCCGGTCGAGTGCCACCGATGTCGCCCTAACGATTTAAGGTTCACCCTCAGTGGCGAGGCGCCTACAGTTCGGCCAGCTTGCGGGTCAGCACGGCACGTTCGCGCGCGTTGCCGCACAGACGAATGGCCTGCTCCAGCTCGGTGCGAGCCTCCTGCACGCGGCCCAGCCGGCGCAGTAACTCTCCGCGCACGCCCGGTAGCTGGTGCGAGTCCTTGAACGCGTCGCTCGACGCGAGGGAGTCGACGATCGGCAGGGCCGCGGCGGGTCCCTGTGCCATCGACACGGCGACCGCGCGGTTGAGGTCCACGACCGGGGACGGCGCGAGGCTGCCCAGCCCCTCGTACAGGGCGACGATGCGACCCCAGTTCGTCTCCTCGACCGAGGACGCCAGCGCGTGGCACTCGGCGATCGCGGCCTGCAGCCCGTAGTAGCCGTACCCGCGGCCGGCGTCGGCGGCCTTGGCCAGCGCGGCACGGCCCCGCGCGATCGCGGAGCGGTCCCAGCGGCGCCGGTCCTGTTCCTCCAGCAACACGGTCTCGCCGTCGGGACCACGACGGGCGGGGAACCGGGCGGCGGTCAGTTCCAGCAGGGCCAGCAGGCTGTGGACCTCGGGCTCCTCGGGCATCAGCCGCGACAGGATCCTGGCCAGCCGCTGCGCCTCGCCCGCCAGGTCGAAGCGGATGACCTCGTCACCGGAACTGGCCGACGAGCCCTCGGTGAAGATCAGGTAGACCACGCTCAGGACCTGGGCCAGCCGCGCGGGACGTTCACCGACCGGCGGGACCTCGAACGGGACGCCGGCCGCGCCGAGGGTCTTCTTGGCGCGCGTGATGCGGGCCTGCACGGTCGCCGTGGGCACCAGGAACGCGCGCGCGATCTCGTCGCTGGTCAGACCGCCGATCACGCGCAACGTCAGCGCCACCCCGGACTCGCGCGAGAGCACCGGGTGGCACGAGGTGAACATCAGGGCGAGGGTGTCGTCGTCGATCTGGTCCGGGTCCCACAGCACGTCGTCCGGTGCGGGGCCGGGCTCAGCGCCGGTCAATGCGCCGCCCTCGGGCAGGTGGTGAGCCATGGCGGCGTACTTCTCGTCACGGGCGCTGCGGCGCCGGAACGCGTCGATCGCGCGGCGCCGGCCGACGGTGAGCAGCCAGCCCGCCGGGTTGTTCGGCACGCCCTCGCGCGGCCAGGTCACCAGCGCTTCGGCCAGTGCCTCCTGCGCGAGGTCCTCGGCCAGCGCGAAGTCGCCGGTGTAGCGGGTGAGCGCACCGATGATCCTCGCGGAGTCGATGCGCCACACCGCGGCCACGGCCTTGCGTCCGGTGGGGTCGCTCATGGCGCCTATGAGATCAGAACCCGCCGAATCAGAGCTGACCGGTGGACTCGCGCCAGGCCCGTTCCTTCTTGATCCACTCGTTGTCCTGCGGGAACTCGTCGATCGTCGGCACCCGGCGGATCTCGGTCTTGAACCCGGCGGCGGTCATCGGGGTGCGCTTGGCCCACTCGACAGCGTCCTCGATGGTGGGGACGTTGATCAGGTAGAAGCCGTTGAACAGCTCCTTGGTCTCCCCGTACGGGCCGTCGGTGACCACGGGCGGTTCGGAGGAGAAGTCGACGACCACGCCTTCCTCGGCGGGAGCGAGGCCTTCGGCGGCGATCAGCACGCCGGCCTCGATGAGCTCCTCGTTGAACTTGCCGACGGTCTCGAGCATCTGGTCGAAGTCGATCTCACCGAGGTTGGCCCACGCCTCGTCGGAGGCGACTCGCCAGATCAGCATGAACTTCATGATGTGCTCTCCCAGGGGGTTCGTGCGGGTCCGTTGTGGACCCTTTCACGCCAAGGTCGAACGGGCCGGGCGTTCGATCGACACTCTCCCCGGATTTTCTTGAACTTTTCTGTTTTCGCAGGTCACACGGCTGAGCGGCCCACCCCGGTGATCGGGGTGGGCCGCTCGGTGCGTGCCGGTTTCGGTCAGACCTGCTCGTCGGGCTGGTGCAGTGACCGGGGCTGCTCGCTCTCGAACTCGGACCCGGCCAGTTCCGGCAGCGGCGCGGAACGGCCGACCGGACGCGGCATGCCGCTGAGCGGACCGGGCACCTCCTGACGCGCCACCGCCTCCGCGGCGGCGACGGCCTCGGCGACCTTCGGGTCGGACTTGAGGTCGAACCAGGCGGCGACCGACTCGTCCTCGTCCTCCGGACGCGAGGTCTCACCCTCCTCGGCGGCGGGCGGCTCGTAGCGGAACACGCCGTCGTCACCGGGCGCGCCGAGCATGCGGGCGAACCCTTCGAGGGCCTTGCCGTAGTCGGACGGGATCATCCAGACCTTGTTCGCGTCGCCCTGCGCCATCTGCGGCAGCGTCTGCAGGTACTGGTACGCCAGCACCTCCGGCGTGGGCTTGCCCGCCTTGATCGCGGCGAACACCTTCTCGATGGCCTTGGCCTGGCCCTGCGCCTGCAGGTAGCGGGCCGCACGTTCACCCTGCGCCCGCAGGATCTGCGACTGCCGCTCACCTTCCGCGGACAGGATCGCGGCCTGCTTGCCACCCTCGGCGGCGAGGATCTGCGACTGCTTCTGACCTTCGGCGGTCTTGATCGACGACTCGCGCTGGCCTTCGGCGGTGAGGATCATGGCGCGCTTCTCGCGGTCGGCGCGCATCTGCTTCTCCATCGAGTCCTGAATGGAGGGTGGCGGGTCGATGGACTTGAGCTCGACGCGGGCCACGCGCAGGCCCCACCGGCCGGTCGCCTCGTCGAGGACGCCGCGCAGCTGACCGTTGATGTGGTCACGCGAGGTGAGCGTCTCCTCCAGGCTCATGCCACCGACGAGGTTGCGCAGCGTGGTGATGGTGAGCTGCTCGACACCGACGATGTAGTTGGAGATCTCGTAGACCGCGGAGCGCGGCTCGGTGACCTGGAAGTACACGACGGTGTCGATGGACACCGTGAGGTTGTCCTGGGTGATCACCGGCTGCGGCGGGAACGACACGACCTGCTCGCGCAGGTCGATGCGGGCCCGCACCTTGTCGATGAACGGCACGATGATGTTCAGGCCGGGTGCCGCGGTGTTGCGGTAGCGGCCGAGGCGTTCGATGACGGCGGCCTGCGCCTGCGGGATGACCAGCACCGATTTGACGGCGATGGTCAGCACGAAGATCGCGATTACGGCCACGACCACAGCGGTGATCGGGTCCAACTCGGTTCACACCCTTCTGCGGACGCTCACACCGCGGCTATCACCACGGCGACGGCGCCCGAGATCTCGACAACGGTGACGGCTTCTCCTGGTTCGACCACGGACCCGTCGAGGGTCCGCGCGCTCCAGGTGTCGCCGCCGATCTTCACCTGCCCGCCGTGCTCGTCCACCTTCGACAACGCGACGGCCCTGCCGCCCAGCAGCGCCTCGTGGTGCATCCGAATCCCGGAGCCCAGCTGCAGCCGCTTCTTGAGCAGCGGCCGGGCCCCGACGATCAGGCCCACCGACGAGGCCGCGAAGACGAGCACGCTCACCAGGTCGGCGGCACCCAGTGCGGACACGCCGGCCGCGGCCAGCGCGGCGGCGCCGAGCATGACCAGCACGAAGTCACCGGAGAGAACCTCGGCGACGACGAGCAGTATCCCGACGATCAGCCAGATCAGCGCGGCCATGAGCCCATACATACACCAACGGGGGGCACCGGGCTCCGCGATTCACCGTGCTGGGCCCCGGACCGTAACGAAATCGATCAACGGGAGATGATTCGGGCGAGGGAGGCGTGATGGCGAAGTCGGTGAGGTCGCGCAGGGGCCGGTTCGTGTCCGGGCTCGTGCTGGCCGGTGCGATCGTGGGGTTGGGGATCGTGCTGCAGTCCGCGGCCGAGCAGCGGTCCTGGGCCAGTGCCGAGGCGACGGTGCTGGAGCGGATCAAGTCCGGCAAGAGCGCCTCGGTGAAGATCGAGTACTCGCTGCCCGACGGCTCGAAGCAGGTGCAGACCCTGTCGGAGAACGGGTCCGCGCACGAGGCCGGAACGCGCGTGACCGTGCGCTACGACCTGCGCGACGGCCGGGTCGTCGACTCCGCGCTGGCCGACAACGACCAGGTGTTCTGGGTGCTGGGCGTGATGCTGGGCGTCGTGGCGCTCGGCTCGCTCGGCATGAACCTCCTCGCGTGGACTCGCGGACGCGGACCCGAGTGATCAGTCCTGGGGGACGGTGACGAAGTCGATGAGCCGTTCAACGGCGCCGAGCAGGTCGGACTCGATGTCGCGGTAGCTGCTCACGGAGCTCAGCACGCGCTGCCAGCCTTCCCACGTCTCGCCCCAGCCCAGCTGCGCGCACACGCCGGTCTTCCAGTCGACGCCGCGCGGGATCCGCGGCCATGCCCTGATCCTGACGGCCGCCGGTTTCACGGCCTGCCAGATGTCGACGTAGGGGTGGCCGGTGACGAGCACGTTGTCGTCGCGGATCTGGTCGACGACGCGCTGTTCCTTGGAGTCGGCGACGAGGTGGTCGACCAGGACGCCGAGGCGGCGGTGCGGGGCGGTGCCGAAGTCGTGGATGCGCTGCGGCAGTTCGTCGACGCCGTGCAGGGGTTCCACGACGATGCCCTCGACGCGCAGGTCGTGGCCCCAGACGCATTCGACGAGCTCGGCGTCGTGCTTGCCCTCGACCCAGATGCGGCTGGCCTTGGCGGTCTGCGCGCGCAGCCCCTCGACCTTCACCGAGCCGGACGCGGTGATCTTCGGCTTCTGCGGTCGCGGCGCGGGTTTGACGAGGGTGACGGGTGTGCCGTCGACGAGGAAGCCGGCGGGGTTGAGCGCGAACAGCCGGTGCCGGCCGTGGCGGTCTTCCAGGACGACCTGGCCGTACTCGAACTTCACGACGGCCCCGCAGAAGCCGCTGGCGGCATCCTCGACGACGAGGCCGGGTTCGGCCGCGATCTCGGGGACCTTCTTGCGCTTCGGGGTCGACAGGATGTCGCGGCCGTAGTCGTGGGAACGCACCTGGGAACCCTAACCGTAGAAGGGTTTGAAGGCGGTGAGCCACTCGTGGACGCGGTCGAGGTCGACGTCGGCGCCGTGCAGGTCGTAGCCGCCGTGCACGAAGTCCACCCAGTCGACGGCCGGGTCGCCGACGCAGGCGCGCGGGTCGATCGCGACCGGTCCGGCGGGGCCTTGCAGGACGTTGCCGGGGTGCATGTCGCCGTGCAGCAGCACGGGTTTGACGTTGTCCTCGGCGAGTTTGCGGGCGCGGTGGTGTTCGGTGGCGTAGTAGGTGCCGGTGCGGCGGGTGAGCAGGGTTTCGAAGAGGAAGTCGACGCGGGCCTTGAGCGGCGGAAAGCCTTTCGTGCCGGCCTCGTGCAGGTGCGGGACGACCTTGGCGGGGTCGGTGGCCGGGCTGCCGGGCTGGATCCTGCCGAGCAGCAGCGCGCCGCGGGCGAGGTCGGCGTCGAGGAGGTCGACCATCGCGGGCGTGTCGGACCAGGCGGCGAGTGCTCTGGCCTCGTGCACGGCGATGTCATGGTCCGGGGTGAGCTTGAGGACCGCGCTGGTGCACAGGAACGTGGCGCCGGTGCCGCCGGGCACGTGTTCGACGAGGGTGAGGCCCCAGCGGGCGGTGAGCGTGGCGACGAGGTCGGGCAGTGCGTCGATCCACCCGGTCACGCCGGTGCCGAAACGTCGGATTAGCCGGGCTCTGGCGGCGTCATCGATCACTCAACTCAGATTAGCGAGTTCGCTCCCGATTGGCGGCGGAACTGGTAGTCGGCCAGCGCCGGGCGCCACAGTCCGTTGGCGTCGAAGCACGTCGAGAGCAGCCGCAGATCGGCGCCGTCGCCGGCGATGGCAACCTTGCCGCCGACGACCCACCGGTTGACCGGCAGCAACGGCACGGGCCATCCGGCCACGACGAGCCGGTCGCACACCAGCCGTTGCAGGCGGCCGCCGTCGTTGTCGACGATGACCGCGGGCGTGTCCAGGTCGAGGTCGCGGACGGTGGCGTGCGGGTAGCGACGGACCCCGATGCCGGTCAGCGTCTCGGCGCCGGGTCCGATCAGGTGAACGGGCCCGAACCGCCGTGCGAGGCACGCGGCCGCCCACGCGCCGAGTTCGGCGGCGCCCACCACGACAATCCGTTCGAAATAGGTCATGTCCACCGGGTCCCGCATTCACAATCGAATGTTCACGCAGGTCAGAATGCCTCCAGAAGATAAGGGCACGATCATCCGCGCGTCAAACCCGCGGTATCTCAACAGGGATGGATCAATGGGCAAGGAATAGATCGCGGATGGCCGCTACCCGTCAGCAGGTGGCGGTGATCGTGCGGTCCGGTCCGTTGACCTCGATCGTGCCGCCCACCGGGATGACGACCTGCGGGTCGGTGTGGCCGAGGTCGACGTCGAACACGATCATCGGTGTCCTGGTCGGTGAGGAACCAGGCCTTGGCGTGCCCGACGAGCACGGCCGGGAAGCGTTCGAGGAGGCCGCGTTCGCCCATGTTGCGCAGGATGCGGTAGACCTCGGTCGCGGACGCGCCGCAGGCGGTCGACTCGGTGAGCCGGTACTCCCCCGGCGTGAACAGCGTGGCCCGCAGCGAGTCGGCGGTGGCCGGGTGCATCGCGGCGGGCCGGCCGAACTGGACCATGACGCTGCCGCCGTGGAAGCCGACCATGCCGCGGTTCGTCGGCCACGTCAGCGGGTTGGTGTTGTCGCTGTGGCCGATGAACGGCTTGGGGTTGGCCTGATCAGGTGACCTAGAACGCGGGCCAGGGGATGGCGGGCCAGTCGCCGGACGGTTCGGGGTAGACACCGGCGGCCAGGAGTTTGTCGGTGCGCTCCCCCACGGCCCGGACCTCGGCGCGGGTCAGGTGGTCGTGCAGCGATTCGCCGAGGACGCCGTCGAGTTCGGATCTCAGGCGGCGCAACGACTCCACGGCGTGCTCGGGGAGGGGTTCGCGGGCCCAGCCCCACAGGACGGTGCGGAGTTTGGGTTCGGTGTGCAGGCAGATGCCGTGGTCGACGCCGTAGACGCCGCCGTCGAGGGCGTGCAGGACGTGGCCGCCTTTGCGGTCGGCGTTGTTGACGACGACGTCGAAGGCGGACATCTCGGCGATGCGGGGGTGGTCGGCGTGGACCAGCACCGCCGGGTCGCCGAAGCGGTCGTGGGCGTGGAAGACGGGGATCCAGCCGGGTTTGACGTCGTCGACGCTGATGATGTCGACGAGTTCGTCTTCCTCGCGGGTCTCGACCCAGAGCTGGACCATGCCGCTGCCGAACGGGCCGGGGCGCAGCACGGTGGGCGGCACGACACCGAAGGACGCGGCGGAGATGAGGTAGGTGGCCACCTCGCGGCCGGCGAGCGTGCCGTCGGGGAAGTCCCAGAGCGGCCGTTCGCCTCGCACGGGTTTGTAGACGCAGTGGGCGTCGACGCCGTCCAGCGAGATCTTGCAGAACAAGGTGGCGTTGGAGGCGTCGACCAGGCGTCCTTCGACCTCGATGCGGCCGTGTTCGAGCAACTGCAGGGCCGCGGAGGTGTCCACGTCAGTCTTCTTCGGTGCGGCGGTACCCGTTTTGCCGCGGGCAGATGTGGCCGTCCGCGTCGAGCGGTTCGGCGCACAGGGGGCAGGGTTTGCGGCCGGCGTTGATGACGCGGTCGGCGCGTTCGGCGAAGGCACGGGCGGCGGACGGCGACAGGAAGACCCGCACGGCGTCGGGGCCTTCCTCGGTGTCGTCGAGCACGACGGCCTCGTCGACCTCCTCCTCGGAGATCGCGAGGAGTTCGATCACGACCGCCTTGGACTCGGCGTCCCAGCCGAGGCCCATGGTGCCGACCCGGAACTCCTCCTCGACGGGCACGTCGAGGGGCTGGGTGTCGAGGTCGTCTGGCGGAGCGTCGTCGGGGACGTCGGCGCCGAAGCGGCGGTGCACCTCCTCGAGCAACGAGCCGATGCGTTCGGCGAGGACCTGGACCTGCTGCTTTTCCAGGGCGACGCTGATCAACCTGCTCTGCTCTGAGGCCTGCAGGTAGAAGGTGCGGTCGCCGGGCTGCCCGACGGTTCCTGCGATGAAACGGTCGGGTGCGCGGAATACGTGAATGACACGAGCCATGGCAGATACGACCCTAGGCCACGCGGAGATCGTCGGCAGGTCCTCCCCCACCAAACACTCCGCGTATAGGGTCGGGTTGTGGTGAAGATCGCTTCGTACGGGACCTGGACCTCGCCGATCAGTGCCGGCGACACCTCCGCATCGGGGGGTGGGTTCCAGTGGGCCGACCTGCACGGTGAGCAGGTGTGGTGGGCGGAGAGCCGGGCGGCTCAGGGCGGCAGGGTGGCGCTGGTGCGCGACGGCGTCGAGGTGCTGCCCGCGCCGTGGAACGCCCGCAACCGGGTGCACGAGTACGGCGGCCGGCCGTTCGTGGTGCTGGAGGACGACAGGGTGGCGTTCACGCACTGGAACGACCAGCGCGTGTACGTGTTCAACCCCGACGCTCCCGAGCCCGCGCCGCTGACGCCCGAGCCGGAACGGCACCACGGCGTGCGCTACTCGGATCTGTCGGCGGGCCCGGACGGCGAGGTGTGGTGCGTGCGGGAGTCCGTCACGGGTGAGGCGCGCACCGATGTGCGCCGGGACCTGGTGGCGATCACCCGCTCAGGTGAGATCCGGGTTCTCGGTGCCTCGCACCACTTCATGACCGGCCCGAAGATCAGCCCGGACGGCACGAGGTTCGCGTGGATCGGCTGGGACCACCCGCAGATGCCGTGGGACGGCACCGAACTGTGCGTCGCCGAGGTCGGATCCTCCGAACACCAGGTCGTGGCCGGGTCGCGGTCCGAGGCGGTGTGCCAGTTCGAGTGGGAGGGCGACTCCCTGCTGGCGCTGACCGACCCGGACGGCTGGTGGAACCTGTTCCGCGTCTCCCCCGACGGCACGCGCAAGAACCTGGCGCCGTGCGAGGAGGAGCTGGGCGGTCCGATGTGGAGGCTGGGCAACCGCTGGTTCGCGACGCTGTCGCCGGGCCGGTACCTGGTGGTGCGCTCAGGGCGGCTGGCGGTGCTCGACGAGCGTTCGGCGACGGTGACCGACGTGCAGACCGATCTGCCGACGTGGGCCGCTGAGCTGTCGGTGCGCGACGGCGTGGTGATCTGCGGTGCGGCGGGGCCGACGTCGGATTACGCCGTGGTGCGCCTGGATTTGTCCAACGGCGAGCTCACCTATCTGACCGGTGGCGAGGAGTCGCCGGAATCGGCGTATCTGCCGGTGCCGGTGGAGCGGATGTTCGGCGAGATCCCCGCGTACGTGTACGCGCCGTCGAACCCGGACTTCGCCGGGCCCGAGGGGGAACTGCCGCCGTACGTGGTGCACGTGCATGGCGGGCCCACGGGGCGTGCGTTGCCCAAGCTCGACACGGACATCGCGTACTTCACCAGCCGTGGCATCGGTGTGGTGGCGGTGAACTACGGCGGTTCGACGGGCTACGGGCGGGCGTTCCGGGAGCGGCTGCGCGAGCAGTGGGGTGTCGTGGACGTGGAGGACTGCGCGTTCGTGGCCCAGGAGCTCGCGAAGGAGGGCACGGCGGATCCGCAGCGCCTGGGGATCCGGGGTGGTTCGGCGGGTGGCTGGACGTCGGCGGCGTCGCTGACCTCGACCGACGTGTACCGCTGCGGCATGGTGGCGTTCCCGATCCTGGACCTGGCGGGGTGGACGTCGGAGGGCGGCGAGACGCACGACTTCGAGTCGCGGTACGTCGAGGGCCTGGTCGGCACGCTGCCGCAGGCCGCGGACCGCTATCGGGACCGTTCGCCGTCGAACAAGGCGCGGTCGGTGTCGGGGCCGGTGTTGTTGTTGCAGGGATTGGAGGACGAGATCTGCCCGCCGGAGCAGGCGGACCGGTTCGCCGCGGATCTGGCCGGGTCGGGGATCCCGCACGCGTACATCACCTTCGAGGGTGAGCAGCACGGCTTCCGGATGGCCGAGAACATCAAGACGGCCCTGGAGGCGGAGCTGTCGTTCTACGGGCAGGCGTTCGGATTCACCCCGCCGGGTGTGCCGGTGCTGGAACTGTCCGAGTGAGTCTGCTGTCCGCCGGGGATCGGGTCGCGCTGGTGTCCCCGGCCGGCCCGGCCCTGGCCGCGAAGATCGACGCGGGCGTGGACGTGCTGCGGTCGTGGGGCCTGGAGGTCACGGCGCCGGTGGTGGCGCCGTGGTCGTTGCCGTACCTGGCCGGGTCGGACGAGGCGCGGGCCGCCGAGTTCGTGGCGGCGTGGCGTTCGGACGTGGCGGCGGTGTTCTGCGTGCGCGGCGGGTACGGGTGTCTGCGGATGACGGACCTGGTGCCGTGGAAGGACTTGCCGCCGCGGGTGTTCGTGGGTTCGTCGGACGTGACGGTGCTGCACGCCGAGTTGAACGCGGTCGGTCAGCCGACGGTGTTCGGGCCGATGCCGGGTACCGCTGATTTCGTCGGCGATCCACTGGCCCAGTCACGGCTGCGTGAGCTGCTGTTCGAGGGCACACGGTCGTGGACGGCGGGCACGACCGTGGTGCCGGGTACGGCGCGTGGGGTGCTCACGGGCGGGAACGCGGCGCTGCTGGCGGCGTCGGTGGGCGGGCCCCGCTGGGAGCCGCCTGCCGCGGGGGCGATCGCGTTGCTGGAGGACATCGGCGAGGAGCCCTACCGGCTGGACCGGATCCTGACGCAGTTGCTGCGGGCGGGCTGGTTCGAACCGGTGTCGGGGATCGTGCTGGGGTCGTGGACGGACTGCGGTGACGTCTCGGCGGTGCTGGCCGACCGCCTGTCGGGGCTGGGGGTGCCGATCCTGGGTGAGGCCGGGTTCGGGCACTGCGCGGGGTCGTGGTCGTTGCCGCTGGGTGTGCGGGCGGATCTCGACGCGGCCGCGGGGACGTTGACGCTGGTCTGAGCGGGGGTCACCCGGTGGGCGGCGGCCGTCCGGGTGACGCCGGGTACGCTTCCGGCCGCCATGAGACCCCAGCCTCAGTGGGCGGCGTTAGACGTCTACGCGTCCAACTCCGACCTCTACGCCGATCCCCGACTGGTGGAACGGGTGGACTACCGGCGTCGCTTCAAGCGGCACCGGCCCCGTACGCAGTCGGTCGTCCTCGCCCCGCACGGCGGCGGTATCGAGGTCGGAACGTCCGAGTTGTGCCTCGCGGTCGCGGGTTTCCACCCCGGTACCCGTGTGCCGATCGGTCAGACTCACGACTACTGGATGTTCGAGGGCCTGCGCACGGCCTCGAACGACGAGCTGCACGTGACGTCGTCCAACTGCGACGACCGCGTGGCCCGCACCCTGGTGTCGGGCGCCTCGCACGCGTTGGGCCTGCACGGCTGCACGGCGGCCGCGGCGGGTCTGGAGGACCACGACCGGGCGGTGCTGGTCGGCGGGCGGGACGCGTTGCTGCGCCTGGAGCTGCTGACGCGGCTGCGCAGGGCGGGGTTCCACACGGTCGACGCGGTGGACCACCCGATCCTGGGCGGCTTCGATCGGGCGAACATCGCGAACCGGACCCGGTCGCGGCAGGGCGCCCAGTTGGAGCTGACGACTCCGTTGCGCACGGCGATGTTCGAGGAGAACTCGCGGCCCGGCCGGCGGCACACGACGACCGAGGTGTTCTGGGACTTCGTGCACGCCTGCCGTGCGGCCGTGGCGGCGCGTGAGGCCCTCAACAACTAGCGTCGAGACGTGCGTTTCGCAGCGGTCACGGTCGGTACGTCACAGCCCAGGGAACTCGCCGCGTTTTACGCCCGGCTGCTCGGCGCGTCCGTGGGGACGGTGGAGCATGACTGGGCCCAACTGCGGGTGCCCGGTGGGCTGACGCTGAACTTCGAACGCGAGGAGCGTTTCCGCAGGCCGGTGTGGCCCGCCGTGGAGGGCGAGCAGACGGCGTCGCAGCACCTGGACATCGAGGTCGGCGACCTGGACTCGGCGGTCGAGCACGCGCTCGGGTGCGGGGCGGTGCTCGCGGACGTGCAGCCGCAGGAGGACGTGCGGGTGCTCATCGACCCTGACGGGCACCCGTTCTGCCTGTTCCTCTAGACGCGCAGGGCGAGCACGCGGCCGGGCCAGGTGCCGTCACGGGCGGTGAAGGCCGAGACCGAGGTGAAGCCCTGCCGCTCGTAGTAGCCGACGAGTCGGTGGTCGTCGCTGTCATAGCAGTCGACGCGGATCAGGCCGATTCCGGCGGCGCGGGCTTCGGCGCGGGCGTGGGCCAGCAGTGCGGCGCCGACACCGTTGCCGGCATACGCGCGTGCGGTGACCAGCAGCGTCACGTAATGCTCGGGTTCGTCGGCGGGTGGCACGTAGTCGTGGGGCTCGGTGGAGGTGATGATCGCGCCCGCGGGCACGTCGTCGATCACGCCCAGCCACACGGTGCCGGTGGTGGCGAGCCGCGTGATCCGTTCGACGGCGGCCGGCGCAGCGGACCAGTGGTCGGTCCCCCACTGTCCGCTGCGGCCCTGCGAGGCGAGCCAGTCCTGCGCGTCATCCAGCATTGTCAAGATCACCGGCGCGTCGGCCGGCCCGCCTCGCGTGACGTCCATGCGTCTACAGGTACTTCTTGAGCTCCCGCTTGGCCAGCGACATGCGGTGGACCTCGTCGGGGCCGTCGGCGAGGCGCAGGGTGCGGGTGGCGGCCCAGAGTTCGGCCAGCGGGAAGTCCTGGCTGACGCCGGCGCCGCCGTGGGCCTGGATGGCCTTGTCGAGGACCCATTCGGTCATCGACGGGGTGCCGATCTTGATGGCCTGGATCTCGGTGTGGGCGCCCTTGTTGCCGACGGTGTCCATCAGCCACGCGGTCTTGAGGACCAGGAGCCGGGCCTGTTCGATGCGGACGCGGGACTCGGCGATCCACTCGTGCACGACGCCCTGGGCGGCGATGGGCTTGCCGAACGCGACGCGGGACGAGGCGCGGCGGCACATCAGTTCGAGGGCGCGTTCGGCCATGCCGATCAGGCGCATGCAGTGGTGGATGCGGCCGGGACCGAGGCGGGCCTGCGCGATGGCGAAGCCCTCACCCTCGCCGGAGATGAGGTTCGAGGCGGGGACGCGGACGTCGACGAACTCGATCTCGGCGTGGCCGCCGTGGGCGTGGTCGCCGTAGCCGAAGACGTGCATGGCGCGTTTGACGGTGACGCCGGCGGCGTCGCGCGGGACGAGGATCATGGCCTGCTGGCGGTGGCGTTCGGCGTCGGGGTCGGTCTTGCCCATGACGATGAAGATCGCGCAGTTCGGGTTCATCGCGCCGGAGGACCACCACTTGCGGCCGTTGATGACGTAGTCGTCGCCGTCGCGTTCGATGCGGGTGGCGATGTTGGTGGCGTCGGAGGAGGCGACCTCGGGTTCGGTCATGCAGAACGCGGAGCGGATCTCGCCGTCGAGCAGGGGCTGCAGCCACTGCTTCTTCTGCTCGTCGGTGCCGAACATGGAGAGCACTTCCATGTTGCCGGTGTCGGGGGCGGCGCAGTTCAGCGCTTCGGGCGCGAGGTGGGGGCTGCGGCCGGTGATCTCGGCGAGTGGCGCGTACTGCAGGTTCGTCAGGCCCGCGCCGTGCTCGTGGCCAGAATCATTTGACGATGGCAGGAAGAGGTTCCACAGGCCCTGGCGGCGGGCTTCCGCCTTGAGCTCTTCGAGGATCGGCTGGCGTTCCCACGGGTCGGCGGCGTCGTGCAGTTGCTGTTCGAGGACCGCTTCGGCCGGGTAGACGTGCTCGTCCATGAACGTGAGGAGCTTGGTGCGCAGTTCCTTGGTCTTGGCGTCGTAGGCGAAGTCCATTAGAGCTCCTTGTGGGCGGCGGCGAGTCCCTGCCGCACGAGGGGAACGGTGAAGGCGCCGAGCTTTTCGAAGCCGGCGCCGACGGTCTTGCCGAGGGTGTTGCGGAAGTGGATGCCTTCGACGATGACGGCGAGCTTGAAGTAGCCGAAGGCGATGTACCAGCCCAGGCCGGAGGTGTCGGTGCCGGTGCGGGCGGTGTAGCGGGCGACGAGTTCGTCGGCGCTGAGGAACCCGGAAAGGGACGTGACGCCGCCGGTGATGGGGTCGTTGTCCGCGCCGAGGCCGGCCCAGTAGACGTAGAGCAGGCCGAGGTCGGCGAGGGGGTCGCCGAGGGTGGCCATCTCCCAGTCCAGGACGGCGCTGATTTCGAGGGGATCTTGGGTGACCAGTGCGTTGTCGAGGCGGTAGTCGCCGTGGATGATCGCGGCGCGCGGCGAGTCGGGGACGGTGTCGGCGAGTTTGTCGCGCAGTTCCTCGATGCCGGGCAGGTCGCGGCTGCGGGAGGCGTCGAGCTGCTTGCCCCACCGCTTGACCTGCCGTGTGAGGAATCCCTCCGGGCGGCCGAAGTCCTCCAGGCCCACCGAGGCGGGGTCGACGGAGTGCAGGTCGGCGAGCACGTCCACGAGACGTTCCGAGAGCGTGCGCGCCATGTCCGGGGTGATCCACGGGCACTGGGAGCGTTCGCGCAGGGCGGCGCCGGGCATCTCTTCCATGAGGTAGAACGGCGCGCCGATGACGGAGGTGTCCTCGACGAGCTCGTGCGCGCCGGGCACGGGCACGTTCGTGTGCGCGAGCGCGGAGATGACGCGGAACTCACGGGCCATGTCGTGGGCGGTGGCGAGCACGTGCCCCAGCGGCGGTCGGCGCAGCACCCAGGTCCGCGTGCCGTCGCTGACGCGGTAGGTGAGGTTGGAGCGGCCGCCGCGGAACAGCTCGCCGGTCAGCGGGCCCGTGCCCAGGTGTGCGGCCAGTGCCTGCAGGTCGAGGCCGGGAAGGTCGGTCACAGGTTCACTCCGAGGGTGGCGAGGTGGGCGCGGGTGCTCTCAGCGCTCGTGTGGCGCAACGCGTGCATGCCGACGGACTGGGCGGCCTCGACGTTGATCGGCGCGTCGTCGAAGAACACCGCACGCCCGGCGGGGACACCGACCTGGTCG
Source organism: Lentzea sp. NPDC102401 (assembly GCF_044765805.1). NCBI lineage: Bacteria > Bacillati > Actinomycetota > Actinomycetes > Pseudonocardiales > Pseudonocardiaceae > Lentzea > Lentzea sp. NPDC102401. The sequence continues at coordinate 210,292 of NZ_JBIWKS010000006.1, forward strand.
AGGGTGTGACGGTAGATGCGCTCGTCGGGTTTGCGCAGGCCGACGCGGCCGCTGATGACGACGGTGTCGAACAGCTCGACGAGCAGGTCCTTCGGGTAGCCCTCGCCCCAGCTGTTGGACAGCAGCGCGGTGTGCAGGCCGGCGGCGCGGGCCTTGCGGACGAGCTCGACCATCGCCGGGTCGGGCGTCGCGCCGCCGAACATGCGCTTGAGCAGCCCGGTCTCGTCGATCCTGGCACCGGTGGTGGTGATCAGCTCGGCGGCCAGCAGCCGTTCGAACTCGGGCACCGTCAGCTCACCGGTCTCCAGGCGGAACACGGGGTTGTCCGGGAGCGCCTCCCGGCTGAGCCACTCGCGCATGATGCGGCCGTAGACGTCGCGGTCGATGGCCTCGGCGTGCAGCCAGGCGCCGACGAACTCGGGCACGGAGACCGTCAGGACGCCGCCCCAGTCGAAGATCAGCGCGTCGACCAGTGGCTGTTGCGGAAGCGTTGTGTCACCCACGCCTCGGAGGGTACCGACCGGTCGGTATGTCGGCAACCGGTGATCGCGGCATCGACTTTCGGAGGAGGGGACAAGTTCTCTTCAAGCGGTTTCCGGGCCTCTCGGACCCCGATACGTTCGAGCCCGAAGGGGGTCCACATGGCCAGGACTGTGACGGTGGCTTTGGCCGCCGCGTTGACGCTCGCTCTCACCCAGGTACCCGCCGCCCAGGCGGACGGCGGACAGATCGTCAGGACCGACAAGGGTGCGGTCGCCGGGACGGTGACCAGCACGTATCGCACGTTCGGCACCATCCCGTTCGCTGCTCCCCCAGTCGGTGAGAACCGGTGGCGGGATCCGCAGCCTGCCGCGCGCTGGCAGGGGGTGCGGGACGCGACGACGCCCGCGCCGATGTGCGCGCAGGGCGCGGGGCTGGGGCAGCCGCCCTCGCAGACGGAGGACTGTCTCTATCTGAACGTCACCACTCCGGCGAGGAACGCGTCGCGGCCGCGGCCGGTGATGGTGTGGATCCACGGCGGGTCGTTCACCAGCGGCGGTGCGTCGATGTACGACGCGCGGTGGCTGGCGACCAAGAACGACGCCGTGGTCGTCACCGTGAACTACCGGCTGGGGGTGTTCGGGTTCTTCGGCTACCCCGGACTCGCCGGCTCCGGAACGTTCGGGATCGCGGACCAGCAGGCGGCGTTGCGGTGGGTGCAGCGCAACGCGCGTGCGTTCGGTGGCGACGCGCGGAACGTCACGGTGTTCGGCGAGTCGGCGGGCGCGTTGAGCGTGTGCGCGCAGCTGGCGTCGCCGCGGGCGGCGGGGTTGTTCGCGAAGGCGATCATCCAGTCCGGGCCGTGCGGGGTCGACTCGCCCTCGCGCACCGAACCGGGGAAGTTCGAGCACCTGTGGAAGCCGCGTGCCGAGGTGGAGCAGTCGGGTGTGGGCACGGTGGGCTGCGCCGACCTCGCGTGCCTGCGGGCGCAGCCGGTCGAGAAGCTGCTGACGGTGCACGGCAGGTTCACCTCCCCCGCCTACGACACGGCGGTGTTGCCGATCGATCCGCTCGTGGCGCAGCGCACGGGCCGGATGCACCGTGTGCCGACGTTGGTGGGATCGACGCACGACGAGATGACGTTGTTCGTGCCGGAGGCCTTCCCTCAGCCCGTACCTGAAGCGGCGTACGCAGCGACGTTGGGCGCGCTGTTCGGTACGGACGCGGACAAGGTGGCGGCGCGGTACCCGGTCAACGGCAACGGCGACGCACGGGACGAGATCGCGCGGCTGCTGACCGACAAGTCGTGGTCGTGCCAGTCGGCGGTGACGCGCACGGCCCTGGACCGGCACGCGCGGGTGTCGGGGTATGAGTTCGCGGATCAGAACTTGCCGGTGTTCTTTCCCGGCCTGCCGCCGTTCCCCGGCGGCTACAGGGCTTTTCACGCCTCGGAGCTGCCGTTCCTGTTCGACTTCGGGGTGCCGTTGACGGCGGGGCAGCGGGAGCTGTCGGACTACATGATCGCGGCGTGGGGCCGGTTCGCACGGACCGGTGATCCGGGCTGGCGTTCGCAGGTGCAGTCGCTGGCGCCCGGAGCGATCGGCGGCACCGATTTCGCCCTGGATCACCAGTGCGGGTTCTGGTCGTCCATTCTGTAGCTCATGCCCGGTTACCGCGGACTCGCCCGCGATCGCGAGTTCCGTGCCCTGTTCGTGGCGCACGTGGTGTCGGTGGCCGGGGACCAGTTCGCCAGGGTCGCGCTGACGGTGCACGTCTACGACCGCACCGCCAGCGCGGGCCTCACGGCGCTGACGTACGCGTTGACGTTCCTGCCGGACCTGCTCGGCGGGCCTCTGCTCTCGGGGCTCGCCGACCGGTTCGCCCGCAAAAAGGTCATGGTGGCCGCGGATCTCGTGCGCGCCGTCTTGCTGGTGTCGATGGCGGTGCCGGGGCTGCCGCTGTGGGTGCTGGCGGCACTGCTGGTGACGGTGCAGCTCGCGGGCGCGCCACACGGGGCGGCGCGGGCGGCGTTGCTGCCCAACATCCTGCCTGACGAGCGGTATCCGCTGGCCCAGGCCGTGCTGAACACCGTCACACAGGCCGCGCAGGTGGCCGGGTTCCTCGGCGGCGGCGTGCTCGTGGCGTCGCTGGGGCCGGGGCCGGTGCTGCTCGCGGACGGCGTGACGTTCGCGGTGTCGGCGCTGCTGGTGGGGGTGTTCCTGCTCGATCGGCCCGCGCCGGGCCATCCGCACGTGCGGGCGTGGCCGGCCGACCTGCTCGGCGGGGCGCGGCTGGTGTGGGGTGATCGGCGGCTGCGGGCGCTGGTCGCGCTCGCCTGCGTGTCCGGCTTCTACATCCCTGCCGAGGCCCTCGCCGCGCCGCTGGCGTCCCAGCTCGGCGCGGGTCCCGCGGCCGTGGGGGCGATCTTCGGCGTGGTGTCGGCCGGGACCGCGCTGGGCATGGTGGTGCTCGCGCGCGTGCCGTCCGGGCGTGGGCTTCGGTGGATGCCGGTGCTGTCGGTCGTGTCGTGCGCGGTGCTACTGCCGATGGCGTTGTCTCCAGGGCTGGCGTGGACGTTGGTGCTGCTCGGGCTGTCAGGCGCGGCGAGCGGGTATCAGCTGCTCGCCAACGCGACGTTCGTGCGGTCGGTGCCCGACGCGACGCGCGGCCAGGCGTTCGGCCTGGCCGTCACGGCGTTGCGGGTGTCGCAGGGACTCGGGATCGCGGCGGCCGGGGCGGCGGCGCACTGGTGGCCGGTACCGCACGTCGTCGCGGTCATCGCGGGGTTCGGGGTGCTCGCGGCGGCGGGCGCGGCGTGGGAGTGGAAACAGGCCCACGCCCAGGCCGGACAACCACAAACGTCACCGTGACGGTGGAGGGCGCCGGCGAGCACCCTCCTGCGCCACCACGATCTCACAAGGGCTCAGACGGTCCAGTCGGTCGACGCGAACGTCCAGTCCGTCGACGCCGCGAACGTCCAGTCGGTCGAACCGGAACTGAAGGTCCAGTCCGTCGACTTCGCGAAGGTCCAGTCAGTGGAGGTGAAAGTCCAGTCGGTGGACAGCGCGCGGTTCATCATGACCGTCTCCTTGTGGGAATGCGGGGTGTGCAATGAGGGGTGAAAACACGAGGGCTGCTCGGGGGTGAGGTCCCCCACATGGAGCCACGACTTCGCGTGACCCGGTAGCTACAGTGGTTTGTTCCTGATGGTTTTCGGTGGGGGTGGCAGCGTGCCTAGGCTCGACCCGCGCCGGTGGAAGTTATGGTCCCTTCCTCCTGTCGTGCTGACCTACGTCGTGACGATTGCCGTGCTCGCGGCACTCGTCACGCTCGCGACCGCACGGCTTACCCCTGTCGAGGTGCGCCACTGGGCCTGGTTCGCGGCCCTCACCGCGGCAGCGCTCATTCACCTGGAAGCGGCGCGCGGAATCGAACGCATCCGCGAAATCTCCTCTGAGGGCGTCCCTCACGCGCAGATGCAATCGGTGTGGCAATTCGCGGGCGTGCTCGTTCTCCCGATGCCACTGGTCGTCCTGATGGTCGTGACCATCTACCTGCACGCGTGGCTGCGGGTGTACGAGCGCCGGGCCGTTCTCTACCGGAAACTGTTCTCCGCGGCCACTGTCGTACTTGGCTGTGCCGCAGCGCAATGGGTCCTGGCCATGTTCTCCGCCTCAACCCCGTCCGACCTGGACGGACCACGCGGCCTCATAGCACTCGTGATCGCGGGATTCCTCTACTGGTTCGTCAACTACGCCCTGGTCGTGGGCGCGATCATCATGACCAACCCCGAGAACCCGCTCAAGACCGCGCTCGGCCACGCCTCCGACGTCCTCATCGTCACCGCGTCGGTCGGCCTCGGCTCCGGCATCGCGATCATCGCCACCGCCCGCCCGTGGCTCTCGCCGATCCTGCTGCTCACCGTCCTGGCCCTGCACATGGGCCTGCTGCTGCCGCAGTTCCGCGTCGCCGCCCGCACCGACAGCAAGACCGGCCTGGTCGACGCCACCTTCTGGCACGACGTCGCCGAACGCGAGATCGCCCGAGCCCGCCGCCTCGTCTCCACCGTCGGCATCCTGATACTGGACCTGGACCACTTCAAACAGATCAACGACACCTACGGCCACCTCGCAGGAGACCGGGTGCTGCGCGCCGTCGCCGACGCCCTCAGACACGCCGTGCGCTCCTACGACCTCGTCGGCCGCTTCGGCGGCGAGGAGTTCGCGGTCCTGCTGCCCGGCGTCGGCACCACCGAGGTCCGCGCCACCGCCGAACGCATCCGCTTCGACATCGCCCGCCTCGAGGTCGAGGTCATCGACCGCCTCGGCAACACCCGCGTCATCACCGGCCTCACCGGCTCCGTGGGCGCCTCGGTGTTCCCCGACACCGCCACCGACCTCAGCCCGCTGCTACTGGCCGCCGACGAGGCCCTCTACCAGGCCAAGAACAACGGCCGCGACCGCGTCGCCACCGCCGCCGCCCGCTAGGTCGCATCCGGTCAGCGCGTACCACGCGACCACGCCGGCCCGACCTTCACCAGCGGGGCATGGCCGGTCACGCGACAACCCGGTCCACGCAGGCGCCGCTCGGCGACCCACGCGAGTCCTTCGCGCAAGCCTGAGCACGGCTCCAGAGACCTGCTAGCCCGCCAGGAACTCCTCGATGCGCGACGACACCGTCTCCGGGTCCTCCACCCACGGGTAGTGCCCCACACCCTCGTGCACGAACAACGTCGCGTCCGGGAACAGCCCTGCCAGCTCCACGCAGCGCCGCACCGGCGAGATCGGATCCACCTCGCACGCGTACACCAGCACCGGATGCTCGAAGTCCGCGATGGCCCGCCGCAGCACACCCGGCACGAACGCGCCCTCGGCGTTGTAGCCCAGCGCCACCTCGTACTTCCACTGGCCCAGCTCCGCGTCCGCGTGAGCCCGGGTCCGCTCGTCCCACCGCGCGTACAGCAACGGCGACGCCGCCACCCGGTTCTGCACCGAGTCGTCACCGGCGGCGTTGCGTTCCAGGGCCGCCGTCGCCGTCTCGAACCACGGCTCATCGGCGCGGGTGGCCAGGAACGTGTCCCAGTCGCTCTGCTCCGGCGACAACCCGACGCTGCGCAACGCGGGGGTGAGCAGCACCAGCTTCCCGACGCGGTCCGGGTAGTCCGCCGCATACCCCATCGCGATCCCGGCACCCGCCGAGTGACCCAGCACGTCCACCACGTCCAGCCCCAGGTGACGGCGCAGCATCTCCACGTCCCGCACCAGCATGTCCCGCCGGTAGGTGAACGGATCCGCCGGCTCGTCCGACGCCCCCGTGCCCCGGTTGTCCAGCACGACCAGCCGCCGCGACGCGTCCAGCCCTCCGAGCGTCTCCAGATACTCCGACGCCCGCCCGGGACCACCCGCCAGCACCACCAGCGGGACGCCGTCCCCTGCTTCTCGATAGGCGAGTTCCGTGCCGTCGAACGAGGTGAAGCGTGCCATGCTGCACATCATGCCGAAGATCGCCACGGCCGACCTCGTCGACCGGCCGCAGCTGCTCGAGTTCCTCTCCACCCGCCACCACGGCGTCCTCATCACCCACCGCACCAGCACCGGCGGACTGCAGGTCTCGCCCGTCTCCTGCGGCGTCGACACGCAGGGCCGCATCGTCGTCGCGACCTACCCGCAACGCGCCAAGGTCCGCAACGCCCGCCGCAACCCCGACGTCACCATCTGCGTGCTCTCCGACGACTGGGACGGCGCCTACGTCCAGATCGACGGCACCGCCGAGGTCCTCGACCTGCCCGAAGCACTGGAGGACTTCGTCGAGTACTACCGCTGCATCGCGGGCGAGCACCCCGACTGGGACGAGTACCGCGCCGCCATGCTCCGCCAGGGCAAGTCCCTCATCCGCATCACCATCGACCGCTGGGGACCCATCGCCACCGGCGGCTTCCCACCCGAACTCGACGGCTGAGCACGCCGTGAAGCTCTGGATGAAGATCGTCCTGTGGGTCTACATCGCCTTCAACCTGCTCCAGGCCGTCGTACTCACCCTCAAACCCGAACTCACCGACCGCGCCTACCTCGGCGGCGAGATGACCCCCACCCGCCACTTCCAGTGGTACGCCGTCGCCGGCTACCACGTCCTCATCATCGCCGTCACCCTCATCGCCATGGGCCTGCGGCGCGCGGCCGACCGACGCAAGATCATCGTCGTCAACGCGCTCATGTACCTGATCTGGGACGCGGGCTCACAACTCGCCTACTGGGGCCGCGAGATCGGCATGGCCACCTCCGACCTGCTGATCAACTCCGGCGTCAGCATCGCCACCGGCCTCATCCTGCTCGCGGTGGCCTGGTTCGACCGCGAACCGGCTAGCTAGACCACGTCCCGCCCCAGCCCGCCGGCTTCTCCAGCAACACACACGAGCCGCCGTGCGGGCCCTCGATCGACGCGATCACCCCGGTCGGCACGGTCGTGGGCTCCAGCAGCACACGACCGTCCAACTCGGACACCTTCGCGCAGGCCGCCGCGAGATCGTCCACGGCGAAGTACGTCTGCCACCCCTGCGCACGCGTGGTCGTGAGCCGGCCCGCCACCGCACGCGGATCACCATGACGCGAGGACGTGAACAGCACGAAGTCCTCCGTCACCGGCCTGGTCTCCCAACCCAGCGCCCCCGTCCAGAACTCGTCGTCCGGCGCTTCGACCATCAACTCGACCCAGCACGGCTCACCCTGCCGAGGCGGCGGCGCCCACGGACCGTGCAGCACCCGGCCGGTGTCCGCAGAGGAGTTCCCGACCAGCTCACGTGTCTCGTCACCACCGAAGACCACGCGCCAACCCTGTTCTCCCGCAACGACCTGAGCGGCGAGTCTGTCCCCCACCCACCCCGAGAACGACCCACCAGGCTCCGCGATCACCGTCCACCCGAGAACACCGGCGAAGAAATCCACCGACAACTCGGGCTCGGCAACGCTCAACTCAAGACGACGAAGACCACAAGACGACACGGAAATCCCATCGGGCGCGGATCAGGAGCGCGCCCCATCCTCTGCTCCGACCACCTGAGACGACAATGCGCCATTCGGCGGCATGCGCTCCGCACTCACCACGTCACGCAACGGGATCGGCCTGCCGAGGTGGAAACCCTGCCCCACCCGCACGCCCAGCCGCTTCAGAGCGTCCACCTGCGACGGACGCTCCACCCACTCCGCGACCGCCGACAGCCCCAGCCCGTTGGCGATCTGCACGATCCCCGACACCAGCACCGCGTCGGCCTCGTTGGTCTCGATGCCCTTCACGAACTCACCGTCGATCTTGATGCCCGTGATCGGCAGGTGCTTCAGATGCACGAACGACCCGAACCCCGAACCGAAGTCGTCCAGCGTGATCCGGCACCCGAAACTGCGCAGCTGCGTCGCCAGCGTCACCGCGGCGTCCAGATTCGTCACCGCCGCCGTCTCCGTGATCTCCAGACCCAGCCGTCCCGGTGCGACACCGGCCGAACCCAGCTTGTCCAGCACGAAGTTCCCGAAGTCAGGATCCTCGAGAGTCCGGCCGGAGACGTTGACGTTGAACCGCAACCGCGGATCCGGCTGCGCCACCAGCGCGTCGATCGCCGTCGTCAGCACCCACCGGTCCACCTCGAGGATCAGGTTCGACCGCTCCGCCACCGGCAGGAAGTCCGCCGGACCCAGATACGGCTCCTGCTGATCCTCCAGCCGCAGCAACAACTCGTGACCGAGCACCTGACCCGTCGCCAGCTCCACCATCGGCATGCCGTATAGCGCCAGACCGTCACCCGCCAGCGCCGCCCGCAACCGGTCCAGCACACTGACCCGCTTCACCGTGTCCGCGTAGTGGTTCGGCTCGTACACCGTCACCCGGTCCCGGCCCGCCGCCTTCGACGCGTACAACGCCAGATCAGCGTTCGCCAGCACCAGCTCCCACGAATCCCCCGGACCGAACTCCGCCAGCCCCGTGCTCACCGTGATCCGCGCCGGCGTCCCGATCCCCGCCAGCGGAAAACCCGCCACCGCGTCCCGCAACCCATCCGCCACCTCGGACGCGTCCTTCGGCGACGCACCCGGCAACACCACCGCGAACTCGTCACCACCCAGACGAGCGATCAACCTGTCACCCAAACGGGACTGCAACGCCGACGCCAGCATCCGCATCACCCGGTCACCCACCGCGTGCCCGCGCAGATCGTTGACGTCCTTGAAGTTGTCCAGATCCAGCACCAGAAGCGCACCCGAACCGTTGTTCGCCAGCTCCTGCTCCAAAGCACGCGTGAGCGCCCTGCGGTTCGGCAGACCCGTCAACGGATCCTGCTCGGCCATCCTCACGAGCTCGTCATGCACCCGCGACGACTGCGTCACGTCGTGCGCCGTACCCAACGCCCGCAACGGAGTCCCGTCATCACCGACGACGACCTCACCGAAGCACTCGAACACCCGCTCCTTGCCGTCCGGCCGCAACATCCGATGCGTGTACGTGAACACCGAACCCGTCTTCAACGCCGCGTCCAGCGTCTCCTCGATCATCGGCAGATCGTCCGGATGCACCAGCTGCGAATACAGCTCGAAGTCGAACGCCGTCCCCGCCGCGAACCCGAACATCTCCAGCAGAGTGTCCGACCACGTCACCCGATCCTCGCGGATCGACCACTCCCACGTCCCCATGCGCCCCAGAGCCTGAGCCCGGCGCAACGCGTCCGCCTCCTGCGTCACCGTCAACTCACGATCACGCCACGCCGACACGTCCACGACCTCGTACATCAGGTCGTCACCCAGCCGCGAGCACCGCACCTCGAGCCACTTCGGACCCGGCACCAGCACCTCACGAACAGGCGCCGGCACCTCGGGCACCCCGGGAAGCAACGCGGGCAACGACCGGCCGTACGCCTGCTCGACCGGAACCCCCAGCACAGCACCCAACGCGCGGTTGCACCACAACAGGTTCCCGCGCGAGTCCGTCACGGCATAGCCGACACCCGCTCGGTCCAGCACCGTGCGGCAGTAGGAGGTCACGCGCGTCATGATCGTCCGATCACCGGACGTAAGCAACCCGCTACGCCGGTCAGTTCGCTGTTGTGCGAACGGCTATCGCAGCCGCTCCAAACCCTTCGCCGACTCCACCAGCTCCGCGGCCAGCTTCCTCAGCTCGTCGTTCTCGGCCCCGTCCTGCGCCGCCGTCACCACATCCTCCGCGGCGCACCGCAACTGGAACAACCTGTCCTGCAGATCCGCCAGCTCGGCGGTGCTCAGCACCACCGCGTCCTCCGGCAGACCACCACGCTGCAACGCCGCCCTGCGCTCGTAAGCACGCTGACGGCACGGCTGCGCGCAGTACCTCCGCGGCCGGCCGATCCTCCCACTCCCCGGCAACCGCCTCCCGCACCACGCACAGTGCCTGGGCTCATCCGCCTCCATGGAGCGCTCCATGGCGCGCGACGGTAGCGAATAGCGGTGTGCGGTCTCCAGCGACGCGCCAGAAAGCCCGACCTTCGTAGGGAACCGGACACTACCCGCATGGTCGTTGGTGCTCGTTTTTGGAGGGGTTTGATCAACTTCTGTCGTTCCGGCAGCCGGGAAACTTAGTTTCAAACCACACTGAAGCAACAGAGAAAAAGAAGAAAGTGTGTCGCCACCCACCGTCCACCCCCGAGCCACCGCCGGAAGGCACACTCTTGTCACGTGACACATCCCTACCTCGCAGGCCAACGCCCCCGAGCCTTCGCCCACCGCGGCTGGCACGTCGACGACCTCACCGGCATGGAGAACTCGCTGAGCTCCTTCCGCCGGGCCGTGCAGGAGGGCTACCGCTACATCGAGACCGACGTCCACGCCACGTCGGACGGTGTCGTCGTCGTGCACCACGACCACACCCTCGACCGCACCACCGACGCCCACGGCGTCGTCTCCGAACTCCCCTGGACCGAGGTCCAGCACGCCCGCGTCGGCGGCCGCGAACCCATCGCCCGCCTCGCCGACGTCCTCGAAGAACTCCCCGACACGTTCTTCAACATCGACGTCAAGTCCGAAAGCGCCGTCGAACCGATCATCGCCCTGCTGCGCAAAGCCAAGTCACTGCACCGCGTCTGCCTCGCGAGCTTCTCCGACAACCGCCTCGCCCGCCTGCGCAGGATCGCCGGACCCGAACTGCTCACCTCCATGGGACCCCGCTCCGCCGGCGCCCTCTGGGCAGCAGGCCGCATCCCACTGGCAGGACTCGCCGTCCGCGGCCAGGTCGCCCAGGTCCCCGTCAGCCAGGGACGCCTGCACATCGTCGACCGCAAGTTCGTCCAGGCAGCCCACCGCAGAGCACTCGAAGTGCACGTCTGGACCATCGACGACGAAGCCGACATGCGCGCCCTGCTCGACCTCGGCGTCGACGGACTCGTCACCGACAGGCCCGACGTCCTGCGCGAAGTTCTCCAGTCCCGCAACAGCTGGTAACAGCTTGGACAGTCGATCATCGGCCGTGTCGGCGGACAAGTACAGTCCGCCGACATGAAGGTCAAGGGCGACGACGCCGCCGACGCCACCAACGCCGGGCGCCGCAAGAAAGAACAACGCGGCTGGGTCTGGTACGACGTGGCGAACTCCGTGTTCCCCACGTCCGTGATCACCGTCTTCCTCTCGCTGTACCTCACGAGCATCGCGACCAACGCGGCCAAGGCCGACAGCGCGCTCAACGGGGCCAACCCGTGCGCGAACGACAACGCCTTCGACCACTGCGACGTCACGATCCTCGGCCTGCAGTTCCCCTCCGGCTCGCTGTGGGGCTACCTGCTCTCCATCGCGACCGTGGTCCAGGTCCTCGTGCTGCCCGTCATGGGCGCCATCGCCGACCGCACCCAGAACAAGAAGAAGATGCTCGGCTTCTTCGCCTTCACCGGCTCCGCGGCCACCATCGCGCTCGCCACCGTCGAAGGCACCAACTGGAAACTCGGCGTCGTCTTCTTCATCATCGCCAACATCTGCTACGGCGCCAGCGTCGTCGTCTACTACGCCTTCCTGCCCGAGATCGCGACCCCCGACGAACGCGACGCCGTCTCCAGCCGCGGCTGGGCCTTCGGCTACCTCGGCGGCGGCGTGGCCCTCGCCATCCAGCTCGGCATCACGCTCTCGGCGGACTCCCTCGGCATCACCTCCGGCGACGCCGCGCGCATCGCGTTCGTCATCTCCGGCATCTGGTGGGCCGCCTTCACGATCATCCCGCTGCGCGCCCTCACCGAGCACCAGCGACCGCACGGCGCCGAGCACGGCGCCTCGGTGATCTCCGCCGGCTTCAAGGAACTCGGCACGACCCTGAGGCAGGCCAAGGCGTTCCCGCTCACGCTGGCGTTCCTCGCCACCTACCTGATCTACACCGACGGCATCGCCACCGTCGCCAACGTCTCCGCCCAGTACGGCAGCGTCGAGCTCAAGTTCGAACAGCAGACGCTGATCACGGTGATCCTCATCGTCCAGTTCGTCGCGTTCGTCGGCGGCGTCCTGCACGGCTTCGTCGCCAAACGCATCGGCGCCAAGAAGACGATCCTCGGCTCACTGGTCGTGTGGATCGTCGTGATCACCGCCGCCTTCTTCGTCAAGGCGGGCGACGAGACGTCGTTCTACCTCGTCGCAGCCGGCATCGGCATCGTGCTCGGCGGCACGAACGCCCTGTCCCGCAGCCTGTTCAGCCAGATGGTGCCGCCCGGCCGCGAAGCCCAGTACTTCTCGCTCTACGAGGTCGGCGAACGCTCCACCAGCTGGCTCGGCCCGCTGGTCTTCGCCGGCGTCGGCCAGGCCACCGGCAGCCTGCGGCCCGCCATCCTGGCACTGATCATCTTCTTCGTGGCGGGCTTCGTCCTGCTGATCTTCGTGCCCGTCCGCCGCGCCATCAAGGCCGTCGGCAACAACGAACCCGCACTCGTCTGACGTCCACCCCGGTCCAGGGCGGCGCCGCTTTCCCAGCGGCGCCGCCCTTTTTCACGCCCGGACCCGCTGCCGCCGCACCGGCGCCACCGCGGCCAGCACCAGCAGCAGCGCGAGCCCGGCCGCCGGCACGAAGACCTCGCTCCCCGCGACGACCAGGAACAGCAACGGCACCAGCTGCAGCACCGCGAACAACGACAACGCCCGCCCCAGCACGAAATCACCACGCACGAACGCGACCACCCGCACGACCACGGTGATCAACCCGACCGACAGCAACCCCACCCCCGCGGCGAACCCGCCCAGCACCCCGAGCAACGCCGCTCCCCCACCCCACCAGAGCAGCCTGCGCGCGGGCGGCGTCGGCGCCTCCCGGTGAAAACCCAGGCACAGGCACGCGAACGTCACCAGCGACGGCAACTGGAACACGCTCCACGTCAACGCGTACTCCGGCTGCCCCAGCGACACCACCGACAACACCGCGGGAGCCGCCGCCGCGACCTTCGCGAGCGTCCGCCGCCCGTTCAGCAACGCGGGCAGCGCCACCAACGGCCCCAGCTCCAGCACCCGCCACCACGGCTCGGGCGCCTGGAAGGGACGGCCGAACCCGGCGACGACGTTCACGATCGCCGCCGTCGCGTAGAAGACACCGAGCAGCAGCCCGATCATCCCCAGCGCCCGCACGATCTCTCCGCGCCACACGACCTTCGCCGGCACACTCGTGAGCGCTGCCCCCGCCGCGAGATGCGTGCGCACCGACAACCCCAGGATCGCGCCCGTCTCCCCCCACCCCGGCCAGCTGTGCTCCAGGTCGAGCTCGTCGTCCCGTTCGGCCAGGAAGATCCCGACCATCTCCTCCTCGCGATCCTGCCGATACCACCGGGGCAACACCCTCAGCAGCAGCCGGTAGCGCCGCTCCAGATTGCTCACGCCCGACCCGCCCATGCCTGGAGCCCCCTCCCCCTCAGCACCGCGCTCGCCGCCCGCACGTTCGCGCTCAGCCTCGCGACCTCCGCCTGCAACGCCCGCACACCGGAGTCGGTGAGCTTGTAGTAGCGCCGCAGTCGCCCCTGGTGCACCTCTTCGCGGTCGCGCTCGGCGAGCCCGTCCGTCACCAGCCGGTCCAGCACCCCGTACAGCGTGCCGACCCGCAACACCATTCGCCCTTCGGACAGCTGCTCCACCGCCTGCACGATCGCGTACCCGTGCAAGGCCTCCTCCGCCAGCGCGGTGAGGACGAGGAACGTCTGCTCGGACATGACCCGACCACTCATGTCGTTGAATATATCGCGGCGCGAGCTATATCGGGAAGTGGAATCACCAGCGAGAGCTGGTTTTAGGCAACACTGAAGCAATAGAAGCTGTCGAGGTCGATAGCTGCACGCTCTGCCGGCTCACGGACGGACTTGCCGCGATCGAATCGTCTGCGGCCGAACGCCGGTCACCTACCGCCGTGCCCGCATCACGGGATCGCACGGACGGGATCGGGCAACGCCCTCCTCCGATGCACCCCAGGCGGCAGACCGCGTCCAGATGCCCGCGCCCCTCCCCTGTCTCGCCAGGCTCCTCCGGTGCGCACTCAGTGGTTCGTCGCCCAACGTCGGCGCCAGTTCCCCGCCTCCCCCCTGTCGATGCGGGCTTGTTCGTACGGCGCGGTGCGTGACCCGTTCAGGAGTTATGCGTCAGTCAACACTGAAGCTATCGAGTAACCCGAGCCGAGATGAGGTTTGAAACCCCCGAAAAGCGGCTATGCCGTCCCGAAATGGCAGGTCGCACTCGAACCACCCGGCGGGAGGGAGGGATGGACCGTGGGGATTCCTCATGATCGGGATCCAGGCACTAGGGTGACCCGCCGTGGACGCCCTTCCCGATCCGACAGACGCCCTCTCCGCTGTACCTGTCGCTGGTTCCCGGCGCTCGACGCCGGTGGTGGGGCACCTCAAGTTCTTCTTCGGCCCCATGGACTGCGGCAAGTCGACGCTCGCGTTGCAGATCGACCACAACAACTCGCGTCAGGGCAGGCGCGGCCTGCTGCTGGTGCGGCACGACCGATCGGGCAGGCCGCAGATCTCCAGTCGCATCGGCATCACGCGCGAGGCCGCGGAGATCCGCGACGACGACCTCCGCGCACTGGTCAGGGCGGAATGGGCCGAGGGCCGGCGGGTGGACTACCTGATCGTCGACGAGGCGCAGTTCCTCTCCCCCACCCAGGTCGGGCAGCTGGCGGAGCTCGCGGACGACGTCCAGGTCGACGTGTACTGCTTCGGACTCGCCACGGACTTCCGCGGCGAGATGTTCCCCGGCTCGCAGCGGCTGTTCGAACTGGCCGACGAGCTCAAGGCGATCCAGGTCGAGGTGTTGTGCTGGTGCGGGGTGCCGGGGCGGTTCAACGCACGGGTGCGGGCCGGACAGGTGATTCGCGCCGGGGACACGGTTCTGGTCGCCGACACGGCTTCGGACACGGAACAGCACCGATCGGGTACAGAGAGCAACAGTGTTACCGAGGCCACGGAAACTACTATCCGTTACCAGGTGCTCTGCAGGCGTCACTTTAGGCTGGGCGACCTAGGCCCTGACGTCGCACAAAGTGGTCAACTTCGGTTGGCGTAGGCGACTACCCACAGGCCCCACTGGGCCATTAGAGTGATGCATGAGCGCAGGAGCTTGATAACGCGTCACGATCCTGTGGCGATCGCATCCATTAGTAGGAAGCCTTCGTTGACGAGTGAAAGACGTCACTGTGGGCGACCATGAGAGCGAACCGGAAACAAACGGAGCAATCCGGGCGTTGCACACGGTGAGCAAGAAGCCTGGGCCCCGGCCCTGAGCCGAGCGAAAGGACACCGCCATGGCCGACCGCGTTTTGCGTGGAAGCCGGCTCGGAGCAGTCAGCTACGAGACCGACCGCAACCACGATCTCGCTCCGCGCCGGGCAGCGCGGTACGCCTGCCCGAAGGGACACGACTTCGAGGTCCCGTTCTCCGACGACGCCGAGTTGCCGCCGACCTGGGAATGCCGTCTCCACGGCACCGAGTCGAAGATCATCGACGGCGTCGAGCCGGAGGTCAAGAAGATCAAGCCGCCGCGCACGCACTGGGACATGCTCCTGGAGCGCCGGTCGATCCCCGAGCTCGAGGAGCTGCTCGACGAGCGGCTCGAAGAGCTTCGCGGACGCCGAACCCGCACGGCCTGATCCAGGCCAGCTAGGTCGCAGACGCTTCAAGCCGTCCCGGTCTCCCGCCGGGGCGGCTTTTTGCGTGCCGCTTCCGGGCGTCTAGGAGGCCCGCACGGCCGCTGTGATCAAGTTCCGGCCCCACCACACGCCCACGGCCGCCAGCACGGCCCAGATCGACAACGCGACGATCGAGCGCGGCGAGCCGAGGTCGCTCAGCGCGTCCCCCAGCACGGCGGCGAGCACGGTCGACGGCACCAGGCCCAGCGCCGTGCCGAGTGCGAAGTCCCGGCCTCTGACCGACGTGACGCCCGCGCCGTAGTTCGCCGGCGTGAACGGCAGGATCGGCAACAATCTGATCACGAGCGTCGCCTCGACTCCCCGGCGCGCGAAGACCCGTTCGAGCACCTGCAGCCGCTCCCCCAGCCAGCCCTTGACCGTGTCCCGGCCGAGCCGGCGGGCGATCGTGAACGCGATCATCGCGCCCGCCGTGAACCCCGCGACCGCCAGCGCGCTCCCCCACCCCACCCCGAACAGCAGCCCCGCCGCCGTGGCGAGGACCGGTTTCGGGAAGAACACCGCCGTGCCGAGCGCGCACACCGCCACGAACACGACCGGCGCAGCGCTCCCCGCGCCGTCCACCAGTGCGCGAAGCCGCGTGCCGTCGGGCAGGTCCACGAGCTGCGCCGCGACCGCCAGCGCGACGACGAGCAGCACCAGGAGGATCAGGCCCGCACGTCGCATCAACCCAACGTACCCGGCAAGCTGGAGCGCATGACCGTGCTGCTCCCCTCTGGCGAGACCATCCCCGCGCTCGGCATGGGTACCTGGATGATGGCGGAGGATCCCTCCCGGCGCGCTGCCGAGATCGACGCACTGCGGACCGGCCTGGACCTCGGGCTGAGCCTGGTCGACACCGCCGAGATGTACGGCTCCGGCGCGTCCGAGACGCTCGTGGGCGAGGCTCTGGCAGGTCGGCGCGACGAGGTGTTCCTCGTGTCGAAGGTGCTGCCGTCCCACGCTTCCGCGGCCGGGACCGTGCGCGCCTGTGAGGCTTCACTGCGCCGTCTCGGCACCGACCGGCTCGACCTGTACCTGCTGCACTGGCGCGGCAGCGTGCCGTTCGCCCAGACCCTGGACGGGTTCTCGGCGCTGCTGGACGCGGGCAAGATCCGGCACTGGGGCGTCAGCAACCTCGACCTGGACGACATGCGCGAGCTCACGGCGTTGTCGGGTTCCTGCCAGACCAACCAGATCCTCTACAACCTCACTCGCCGTGGCCCCGAGCACGACCTGCTGCCGTGGCACGCCTCCACCGGCATCCCGATCATGGCCTACTCCCCTGTCGAACAGGGCAGGCTGCTCGACTCCCCCGCACTCGCGGCGGTCGCCCGGCGACACGACGCCACGCCGGCCCAGGTCGCGCTGGCGTGGGTGCTGCGGCTGCCTCAGGTCTGCGCGATCCCCAAAGCCGGTTCGGCCTCGCACGTGCGGGAGAACGCCCAGGCGCTGGAACTCCGTCTCACGCCTGAGGATCTCGCCGATCTCGACCGGGCCTTCCCTCCCCCTGCCGGGCCGACGCCGCTCGCCATGCTTTAGTTCCGGCCGTGAGCTGGACCGACATCGAGACCTGGATCGGCGAGAACTCCCCGGCGCTGTACGCCGTGTTGCTGCCGTCGTCGTCCGCTGTGGACATCGCGGACGCGGAGGAGAGCATCGGCTACGCGCTGCCCGCCGAGCTCGTCGCGTGGTGGCGGCAGTTCGGTGGCATCGGCGAGACCTACGCGCGCTGGGCGCTCGTGCCTCCGATGTGGCAGCCGCACGGCCTCGACAACGCGCTGCGCCTGCGCACGCTGATGATGCAGGCGATCAGCGGCATCGCGTTCCGCACGCTCGGCGAGGAGAAGGACTACGAGGCGGCCGCGCTGCGCGAACCGGCCGGCACGCCGTGCGTGGACATCTGGCTGCCCGCGTGGCTTCCGGTCGCCGCGGACGGGTCCGGGCACGAGCTGTTCGTGGACCTGCGCGGCGGGCCGCGGCACGGATGCGTGATGGAGTGGGACAAGTACAGCGGCGCGGACCGCGATCCGTTGTGGCCCAACGTGACCGCGATGCTCGACGACGCGTTGCGCGCGCTGCGCGGCGAAACCGGTCATCGCCTGGTGTTCGATCGCAACGACTTCCACTGGGAATGAGACGCGCGTCCCACTCTCACCGCGGGCTCACGTCCGGTTCGGTAGCGTGACTTCCCGGTCTTACCAACCAGACACAAGGAAGCGAGGTGAGCGACACATGCCAGGCGACAGTAGCCAGCACGGGTCACTTCACCTCGCTGACCCCATCCGGGCACGCTTCAGTTCTGGCGTGTGACGCACACCCCTGCACACAAGGGGAGTCACACGATGCACGTCTTCGACATGACGCTGCGCATCGCCGAGAGCATGGGCCTCGGCGCGTTGATCGGTTTCGAGCGGCAGTACCGCTCACGCATGGCAGGCCTGCGGACCAACGCCCTCGTGGCGGTGGGCGCCGCGCTGTTCGTTCTGCTGTCCGCACAGGGCTTCGACGGCCAGGGCGACCCCACGCGCGTCGCCGCACAGGTGGTGTCCGGCATCGGGTTCCTCGGCGCGGGCGTGATCCTGCGCGACGGCCTGTCCGTGCGGGGACTCAACACCGCGGCCACGCTGTGGTGCGCGGCCGCGGTGGGGTCACTGGCGGGCGCCGGCCTGCACGTCGTCGCGGCGGCCGGCACGGTGGCGATCATCGCGGTCAACGTCGGCCTGCGGGAGCTGGGCCGGGCCGTCGACCGCAAGGAAGAGGACTAAGGGCTTGGCCAGACGTTGTGTTGCCTACTCGTCCTGATGGCGTTTGCAAGTACCGCCAACTCGAGATCAACAGGCACTTTTCTACTACCAACAGGTCTCTCAGGCCTCAGAGCACAGGCGGGCGACGAACGCAGGTTGGGTGTGGTTGACGACGGTTCGATCAAGAGTTGGTGGTACTTGCAGGACTCTGTTGGCGAATCGTGGCGGTGCATGGGCGCTTGTCGCGGGCGCCCGGTTCACCCGGCGTGTACCTCGCACGCAGTAACCGCTCGATTCGCCAACAGAGTCCTTGCAGACGCCCACGAGCCACCGATGTTTCGGACAAGACCTCTGAGCAGGCGCTTAGCGCGGCTGGTAGGTCAGACAGTTCGCGAGATGGTCGCCTGCTCCTGCGCCGACCCGCACGCTCTGCGCCGTGCATTCGAGCGAGGCGTTGTGCGTGCAGTCGGTGCGGGAACAGGCACCCACCTGCGCGACGACCTTGTCCAGGCCGCCCTTCGTGCCCAGCGGGATGAACGTGCCGCAGTCGGCGGCGCCGTTGTCACCGCGCACGGTGATCGCGAAGGCGTGGCAGCCGTCGTGGTTGTAGGAGCAGTCGCTCACGGTGCAATCGTGGACCGCGGGCATCGCCGGGTTCTCAAGGGTGGTCATGTCCGCTCCTGCCGTGGTGGGAAAGGTTCGGTGATTCGGACGATGCCACCACGGCAGAAGGGCCGCAATTCGAAAGGAATTAGGCGAGCCTATCCTTTCGGGATTCCGCCACACCTATTTCCGTCAGCCGCGCCAACCACGGATGCGTGGCGTGGCCGAGCGTGATCGCATCGGCCAGCCACCGCCGTTGCTTCCCGCTGAGCTGCGGCAACGCCGCGTCGAAGTCGGCTTCGTCCTTCGGGCGCGGCGAATTCGCCTTGTAGAACAACTGGATCTCCGGCGCCAGGTACGGGATGCCTGCCGGGCTGACGCGGGTGAGCGTGTCGATGGACCTGCGCACCCGCGGATCGCGCCGGGAAACCCAGTCCTCGCCGGAGGATTCGTCGAGCATCAGCTGTACCCGCCATTGTTCGGACCCGGCCGGACGGCACCAGATGTCGTGCACATCGGCGAGAAGGATCTCGCCGGGTCGCCACGGGCGCAGCGTTCCCGGCGGGTCGGCCGTCCACCACTCCCAGCCCGCGAGTGCGCGTTGCGCCGCGAGCTGGTCGCGGCGCAACAGCAGCACGTCGACGTCCGAGTGCGGACGCACCGGGCGGCCGACCGCCAGTTCGACGGCGTGGCCGCCCGCGATCCACCAGGGAGGCTCGGTGAAGAGCGCCGCGACCTCGGCCGGGCTCAGTGGTTCCCACGGCAGCTCCGTGAGGTTCACCCGTGGTCGAGAACGCGCCGCAGGAACCGTTGCGTGCGTTCCTCCCGCGGCTCCGCGATCACCTGCGCGGGCGGCCCGCTCTCCACGATCACGCCGCCGTCCAGGAACAGCACCTGGTCCGCGACCTTCTCGGCGAACCGGATCTCGTGCGTCACGATGACCGTCGTCCACCCCTGCGACGCCAGGTCCTTGATGACCGCCAGCACCTCCCCCACCAGTTCGGGGTCCAGTGCGGACGTCGGCTCGTCGAACAGCACGACGCGTGGCTTCAACGCCAAGGCGCGGGCGATGCCGACGCGCTGCTGCTGGCCGCCGGAGAGCTGGTACGGGTACGAGTCGGCCTTGTCCGCCAGTCCCACCTGGTCCAGCAGGACGCGGGCCTCCGCCACCACCTCGTCCACCGGGCGCTTCTGGGCGACGATCGGGCCTTCGGTGAGGTTCTCCAGCACGGTGCGGTGCGGGAACAGGTTGTGCGACTGGAACACCATGCCGCTCTGCGCGCGCAGCCGCCGGCCCTCGGCTCGGCCCGCCTTGCCCGCGGGCAAGGCCGAGAAGTCGACGGACACGTCGTCGATGCGGACGACGCCGGCGTCCGGGGTGTCGAGGACGTTGAGCGAGCGCAGCAGGGTGGTCTTGCCGGAGCCGGACGGTCCCAGCAGTACGGTGGAGGTGCCGCGCGGGGTGGTGAAGTCGATGCCGCGCAGCACGTTCAGGTCGCCGAAGGACTTCTTCAGTCCGGTGACCTCGATGCGGATGTCGGTCATGCGATCACGTACCTGTTCAGCCTGGTCTCCAGTCGTTTCTGCCCGGCGGACAACGCCACGCAGATCACCCAGTAGTAGAGCCCCGCGAACGCGTAGAGGGCGAGGAACTCGTTGCTCTCGGCCGCGGCCAGCTGGGACTCGCGGAACAGTTCGGTCAGCAGCACGACCGAGCCGAGCGACGTGTCCTTGAGCAGCGACAGCAGTGTGTTGGACAGTGGCGGCACGGCGGTCCTGGCAGCCTGAGGCAGCACGATTCGGCGCAGCGTCTGCGCGTAGTCGAGGCCGATCGTCGCCGCCGCCTCGAACTGGCCGCGCGGCACGGACAGGATCGCCGAACGGACCACTTCGGCCGCGTAGCCGGCGACGTTCAGCGAGAACGCCACCACGGCGGCGGTGAAGGGCGGGAACTTCAGGCCTATCTGCGGCAGGCCGTAGAAGACGATGAACAGCTGCAGCAGCAGAGGGGTGCCGCGGATGATCGAGATGAACGCCCGCGCCAGCCCGGACAGCACGCGGTACGGCGAGATCCGGGCCAGAGCCACCAGCAAGGCGAGCACGAGTCCGATGGCGAACGACAGCGCGGTCAGCGGGATGGTGACCTTGACCAGGCCCACGAACATCGGCCACGCCGTCGAGCGCAGGATGTCCCACGTGCTGCGCGGGCCGCGTCCTTCCGAGAGGTCGGCGGTGCCACCGTTCTCGACGGACACGTCGGCCTTGAAGTACTTCTGGGAGATGCCGCGCAACGTGCCGTCGGCCTTCAGCGCGTCGATCGCGGTGTTCGCCTGGGTCAGCAGCGCCGAGTCGGCCTGGCGCAGCGCCAGGACCTGTTCGCTGCCCGCCTGGCCGGCGTCGCCCGCGATCTCGACGTCCTTCGAGCCGGTGGTGGCGAGGTAGTCGAGGACGGCGATGTTGTCGTTGACGATCGCGTCGACGCGGCCCTGCTGGAGCAGCGCGGCGGCCTGGGCGAAGCCTTCAACGGCCTCCACGCGGGCGCCGGCGTCGCGGGCGACCTTGGCCCAGTTGCTGGTGCTGGACTGGGCGGTGGTCTTGCCTCTCAGGTCCGCGATGGACTTGATCCGCTCGTCGCCGGTGCGGCGGACGATCACGCCCCGCGAGTAGGTGTAGGTACTCGACAGGCCGTACTTGGCGGCGCGTTCGGGGTTGCGCGACACCTGGTTCGCGATGAGGTCGATCCTGCCGGCGTCGAGCGCGGGGAAGATCGCGTCCCACTGCGTCTCGACGAACTCCAGCCGCCAGCCCGCCTTCGCGGCGATCGCCTTGACGACCTCGACGTCGTAGCCGGTGAGCTCCTGGGTCTGCGGATCGTGGAACGAGAACGGCGGGTAGGTGCCCTCCGTGCCGACGCGGACCAGCGGTGGTTGCTCTTGTTGCGCGTACGCCGGTGCGGGGACGACGATCAACAGCAGCAGGAGCAGCACCGCGCCCCTGAACACTTGTCGCATCCGGGCAGGGTAGAGCGAACAGGGCGACCGGCGCTGAAGATCCACTATGCGGGACGGGGTGTACGGCATGGCTACGGTGACCACCGCCGACGGACAGTTGGTGTCCTATGTGGACCACGGCGGTGACGGCCCGGCGGTCGTGCTGCTGCACAGCTTCCTGATGGACGCGACGATGTGGGCGCCGCAGGTCAAGGCACTCGGCGGCCGCTACCGGCTGATCGCGATCGACGAGCGCGGGCACGGCGACACGCCCGCCGATGCGCCGTTCGACCACTGGGACGTCGCCCGCGACACGCTCGCCGTCCTCGACGAACTGGGTGTGAACTCCGCCGCGGTCGTGGGCACCAGCCAGGGCGGGTTCGTGGCGCTGCGGATGGCGATGCTGGCGCCGGAACGGGTCACGGCGCTCGCGTTGCTGGGCACGTCCGGTGAGCAGGAGGACGAGCAGGTCTCCGACGCCTACCAGCAGCTCGCCGAGGTGTGGATCGCGCAGGGACCGGGATCGGTGATCGAGGCGGTCGCGAAGATCTGCCTGGGCGACTACGACCCGTCCGAGTGGACACCGAAGTGGAGCGAGGTCGAGCCCGAACGGCTGCGGCTGATCATGAACGCCCTGGTCGGCCGTGAAGGCGTGCTGGACCGGGCCGGGCAGATCGACGTGCCCGCGCTCGTGCTGCACGGCACCGCCGACCTCGCCTATCCCGTCGCGAAGGCAGAAGCACTGGTCGCGGCGCTGCCCAAGGCCGAGCCGCTGGTCCTCGTCGAGGGTGGCGCGCACTTCCTGAGCCTCACGCACGCCGCCGACGTGAACCCGCACCTGGAGCGGTTCCTCAGCGCGAACCTCTGACGGCCCAGGCCTTGGCGGTCAGTTCGATGGGGCCTTCCCCGGGCAGACGGGAGCGGAGCAGGTCGCGCACGGCGTCGAGTTGCTCCGGCGGCAGCGTCGCGGCGTAGGCCGGTGCCGCGCCCGTACCGCCCAGGAACGGTTCCCAGAAGTCCGCGAAGTCGCGGAACACCGTGGGCACGACGATGCCGGTCACCTCGACGTCGCGCAGACCGGCGCCGGTCCACAGCACGCGCAACGGGTCGGCACCGCTCACGTCGCTGAAGCGCAGGCCCTCGTCGTGCGAGGCCGCGGCGGGGTCGACGTCCTTCGCGGCGTCCCAGAACAGCCGCATCATCCGCATGCCGCTCGTGTAGTCCCACAGGTACGAGCCGACGTACGACCCGGCGCGGGCGAACTCCCCCACCGCCTGGGCCGCGTCGGGCACGAACGTGAGGACGAGTCCGCTGACCACGACATCGGCGGTGCGTCCGCCCAGGTCGGTGGCGTCGCCGACCTCGAACGTGGCGCCGGGGACGCGCTGCCGGGCGCGGTCGAGGAAGCCTTCCGACGGGTCGATGCCGGTGATCGCGGCCGGTCGGGCGTGTGCCAGCACGGTCTCGGTCAGCGCGCCCGTGCCGCAGCCGACGTCGAGCCACGTCCGGCCGGGCGGCGCGTCCAGCCAGCGCAGGAACTCGACCGCGACGGGCCGGCTCCACCGGCCGACGTACCGCTCGTAGGCGTCACCGAAACCCCACACGCGTTGAAAGTAGCCCAGCCGGCCCGAACGCACCCCTGCAGGGAATATCCGGGGGCTGGTCCGGTTAAGCTAGATGATACGTCAACTAGCGAGGTCGGGTGTGCTGTGAAGATCGCTGTTCTCGGTGCGGGCCACGTCGGTCCCGTCCTCGCGCGCCTGGCCCTGGCCGCGGGCTACGAGGTGGGCATCGCGGGGTCCGGCGACCCCGCGCGGATCGAGATGATCACCGAGTTCCTCGCGCCGGGCGCCGTCGCGCAGACCGCTTCCGACGCCGTCGCGGACGCCGGCCTCGTCGTGCTGGCGATCCCGTGGCATCGGTTCTCGACGCTCGATCCGCGGATGTTCGCGGGCAAGGTCGTCATCGACTCGATGAACCACTGGCCGCCGGCCGCGGAGCCGTTGGGCACGAGCGAGGACGTGGCGCGGCGACTGGTGGGCGCGCAGGTCGTCAAGACCCTCAACCACGTCGCCTACCAGGACATGGAACCCGCCGGTGGCCGCGCCGTCGGCCTGGCCGGTGACTCGCCGGCCGCGCTGGAGGCCGTGGCGGCGTTCCTGGAGCGCATCGGGTTCGACCCGGTGCCGGTGGGGTCCCTGGCCGCGGGACGGCTGCTGGAACCCGGCGGCCCGGTGTTCGGCGTCGCGGCCGGCAGGCAGGAATTCGAGAAGTTCACCAAGGAGCAGTCATGACCACGTTCGGACTCGACACGTTCGGCGACGTCACCCACGACGCGTCCGGCACCCCGCTGTCGCACGCCCAGACCATTCGCAACCTGGTCGAGCAGGGCGTGCTGGCCGACCAGGTCGGCCTCGACTTCTTCGGCATCGGCGAGCACCACACCCCGGACATGCCGCTGTCGGCGGCCGACGTGGTGCTGGCCGCGATCGCCGCACGCACCTCGAAGATCCACCTCGGGTCGGCCGTGACCGTGCTCAGCTCGGACGACCCGGTGCGCGTGTACCAGCGGTTCTCGACGCTCAACGCCCTGTCGGACGGCCGCGCGGAGATCATCCTGGGCCGCGGGTCCAGCGTGGACTCGTTCCCGCTGTTCGGCTACGACCTCGCGGACTACGAGGACCTGTTCGAGGAGAAGACGCACCTGTTCGCCGAGCTGCTCAAGGGCGGCCCGATCACCTGGCAGGGCAAGACGCGGGCGGCGCTGCACGAGCAGGACGTCGTGCCGTTCACCGAGCCGTTCCCGACGTGGATCGGTGTCGGCGGCAGCCCGCAGTCCGTCGTGCGCGCGGCGTCGTACGGGTTCTCGCTGATGCTCGCGATCATCGGTGGCCACCCCGCCCGGTTCGCGCCGTTCTCGGAGCTCTACCTGCACGCGCTGGAGAAGTTCGGCCGCGACCCGTTGCCGATCGGGATCCACTCCCCCGGCCACGTGGCGCCGACCGACGAGCAGGCGCGGGAGGAGTTCTGGCCGCACTACCTCGACGTGATCGGGCGGCTCGGCAAGACGCGCGGGTTCTCCACGCCGACGCCGGAGTCGTACGCGCACGAGGTGGGACCGCACGGCGCGCTGTTCGTGGGGTCGCCGGAGACCGTCGCGACGAAGATGGCGGCCACCATGAAGAAGCTGGACGCGAGCCGGTTCGACCTGAAGTACGGGATCGGCGGCCTGTCGCACGAGTCGCTGACGCGGACGATCGAGCTGTACGGGACGAAGGTCGTGCCGCTGGTGCGGGACATGCTCGCGTGAGGTGAGGGGGCTGGGGTTTCCAGCCCCCTAGTGTCACTTCTTGGACGAGGCGATCTCGCACTCCTTGGCGTGCTCCAGGCCGAGCGAGATCGACGCGGCGTCGTTGTTGGGGCCGCCCAGGGCGTAGCTGATGATCTCCGAGCCTGGTTCGTTGAGCACCTCGACGTAGCGGACCCCCTTGCCGCGCAGGCACTGCACGACGCGGTTGGCGAAGTCGAGGGCCTCCGGGTTGGAGGTGTCCTTCTCCCACGGGGGCAGCGGCGACTTCGACTCGCACGCCTGCAGCGCCTTGTCGAGCTCTTCCTTCGTGGGTTCCGGGCGGCCGCTTCCCTCGGCGGAGCGTCCCTTCTTGTCCAGGCCGAAGCCCGCCAGGCACTGGTCGTACGGCGCTTGAAGGGCTTCGAAGTCCTCCGGGGTCATGTCGAGGCGTTCGCGGGGCCGTTGCTCCTGGGCGGCCGATGTCGTGGCCGCGCTGCTGGGCGGCGTCGAGATCGAGGCGACCTGGGGCTGGGCCTCGGGCTTTCCGCACGCGGCCAGGAGTAACAACAGGGCCAGGGTGGCCTTCTTCATCGCGGGATTTCCTTTCGTCACGCGGCGAGCGCCTGCGTCGGGGTGAGCCGGGCGGCGCGGATGGAGGGGTAGAGGCCGGCTGCGGCGCCCACGACGAACGCGGCGAGCACGCCTGTGGCCAGGACTTCGAGGGGGATGACGAGCGGCCAGCGGTGCAGGGTCGCGTAGCCCGCGACCCCGAGCGCTCCCAGGGCGGTGCCCGCCAGTCCTCCCAGGCCGGAGAGCAGGACGGCTTCGGTGAGGAACTGCGCGCGGATGTGGCCGCGGGTGGCGCCGAGCGCGCGGCGCAGGCCGATCTCGCTGCGGCGTTCGAGCACGGAGATCACCATCGTGTTCGCCACGCCGACGCCGCCCACCAGCAGCGCGACGCCCGCGAGCCCCAGGAACAGCGCGCTGTAGGAGTTCTGGGTGGCGCGTTTGGCCGCCAGCGCGTCGGACGGGCGACTCACCTGCACCAGGCCGGGGATCTCGCCGTGGAGCGTGGCGGGCAGGATCGCGCGAACGTCCTCAATGGACTCCTCACGGGCTTTGACGTAGACGACGGTGGGGTGGCCGTCGAACCCCAGTTGCGTGCGAGCGGCGTCCCAGCCGACCAGCACCGAGCGTTCGATGTCGGGTGCGAGCGGCATGGGGCCCAGGACTCCCGTCACCGTGAACCACTTCTCCCCCATGAACACCGCGGGGTGTTCGCCCACGGCCGGGATGCCGAGCCGCTGGGCGGCGACGTTGCCGAGCACGACGCTCGGGAAGTCCGGCCGTGGCAGGAAGTCTCCGCTCTGGACGTGGCCGTTCACGGTGTCCAGGAGGTTCGGGGTGGCGGCGAGGACGGTGATGTCGGAGCTGTGGCCCGGGTCGAGCAGGTCGTTGCGGCGGACTCGGGTGTGGGTGTTGGCAACGGCCGCGGCGGCCGTCACCGGGCCGATGCGCTGGACCATCGCCACCGAGGACTCCGGGAACAGCACCGGGTCGTCCTGACGTGGGGCGGGCTGGACGCGCAGGAGGTTGGTGCCGAGGGTGGTCAGTTCGTCGAGCAGGGCCTGCTGGCTGGAGGCCGGGATGCCGGTCACGACCACGACGGTGGCGATGCCCAGGGCGATGCCGAGTGCGGACAGGGCGGCTCGCAGGCGGCGGGTGCGCATGCCGAGCGAACCGAGGGACAGGAGGTCGACGGGGGTGAGACGGGTCATCGCGCACGCTCCCCGAGCGGGCCGACGCGGGTCATCGGGTGCTCCCGGCGTTGAGGCGCGGGAAGGTGACGGTGGCGGCGGCCTGGTCTCCGGTGTCCGCGATGATCCGCCCGTCGCGCAATTCCACCCGGCGTGGCAACGAGGCGGCGATGTCCCGATCGTGCGTGATCAGCGCGATGGTCGTCCCCTGCCGGTTCAGCTCCCGCAGCAACTCCAGCACCGCGAGCCCGTTCGCGGTGTCCAGCGCTCCGGTCGGTTCGTCGGCCAGGACCAGGGCAGGGTCGTTCACGACGGCGCGGGCGATGGCGACGCGCTGGCGTTCGCCTCCGGAGAGCTCGGACGGGCGGTGGTCGGTGCGGTGCCCGAGGCCGACGCGGTTCAGCGCCTCGACGGCGAGCGGGCGGCGGTCCTTGCGGCGCACGCCCGCGTAGAGGAGGCCGGTGGCCACGTTCTCCGTGGCGGTCAGACCGTCGGACAGGTGGAACTGCTGGAACACGAACCCCAGCCGGCTGCCGCGCAGCGCGGACAGGCGGCGGTCCGGGAGGCGGGAGACGTCCTGGCCGTCGATCTCCACGGTGCCGGACGAGGGCAGGTCCAGGGTGCCGACGAGGTGCAGCAGGGTGGACTTGCCGGAGCCGGACGGGCCCACGATCGCGAGCAGCTCGCCTGCGTCGACCTGCAGTGACACGTCGTCGAGCGCCGTGACGCCGCCGGGGTAGCGCTTGGTCACCGAGTGCAGGGCGAGGACCGGGGTCATTGGGCGGTCACCACTTCCAGGCCGTCGGTGACGCCGTCGCCGGAGATCTCGACCTTGTCCTGCGAGTACAGGCCTGTTCGGACGGCCTTCAAGCCGCCGGAGGGCAGTTGGACGGCGTAGCCGCCCTCTTTCAGCGCCACCAGGGCAGCCAGCGGGACGGTCAGCACACCGGCACGGCTTTCGGTCGTGATCGTGAGGCGGACGGGGGCGGTGTCCAGGTCCTCGACGTCGGCCGGGTTGTCGGGGGTGACCACGACGTCGGCTTTCGGGCCGCCACCGTTGTCGGCGGGGGCGGCCACCGGCGTCACCGAGGTGACCTTGGCGGGGACGGCGCGGTTGTCCGGGCGCACGATCGTGACCGGCAGGTCCGCCTTCAGCACGCCCGCCTCGGAGACCGCCACCTGCAACGAGACCAGGCGCGTCGTGGGTGTGAGTTCGAAGAGTTCCTCCGCGGCGGGATCGCCGAGCTGGGCCTTCACGGTGCCGACGCGCATCGGGCGGTCCAGGACCAGCACGCGGCCGGGCGCCAGGACGCCGGTCTGGTCGGCACCGAGCGCCTTCTGCCACTTCTTCAGGGACTCGACGACGCGCGGGGTCAGTTCGGCCTTCGTGGCGTCCGTGGGCCGGGTGCCGACCGAGTAGCCCAGGGCGGCGAGGTTGTCGATCACCACGGCCACGTCCGAACCCTTGAGGCCGGGGGTGTCCAGGGCGCGGAACAACGGGGTGGCGCCGAAGAACACGACGACGGGCTGGTCGTCGACGCGGTAGAGCTCCTTGCCCAGTTCGGTGGCCTGGCCGGTGGCCGGGAGCTTCGTGACGGTGCCCGTGGCGCCCTTGACGGGGCGGGCGGTGCCGAAGCCGAGCTGGGCCTGGAGCGTGCGGGTGTTCGTGAGGTCCCCCTTTCGCACGGTCGTGGTCTTCACCGCTGGTGGAGGGGCCGCGGCGGGCTCGGGCGGCCGGGCGCGCACCACCAGCACCACGGCGATGACGACCACGACGAGCACCGTGACCGCGATGACTGTCCTGCGCATGCCGTGGATCTTCGGAGGCACTTGTGAGGATCCTGTGTGGAACCGGTGATCGCCGTGAGGGCGTCCCTATGATCGGCCGGGTGAGCGCTCTCATCCTGGTCGCGGAGGACGACGAGAACCAGGCCGAGCTGGTGCGCCGCTACCTGGAGCAGGACCATCATCGCGTGCTCGTCGTCCACGACGGACGGGACGCGCTCGACGTGGCCCGTGATCGGCAACCCGCGCTGGTGGTGCTCGACCTGATGCTGCCGGGGCTGGGCGGGCTGGACGTGTGCCGGGCGCTGCGGGCCGGTTCGGACGTGCTGGTGCTGATGCTGACGGCGCGGTCCACTGAGGACGATCTGCTGCACGGGCTCGGGATCGGCGCCGACGACTACATGACCAAGCCGTTCAGCCCGCGCGAGCTGGTGGCGCGGGTGCGGACGTTGCTGCGGCGGGTGCCCGCGGACAGGCCGGAGCCGGTGCTGGAGGTCGGGCCGATCGTGGTCGACCAGCTGCGGCACGAGGTGCGGGTGCGCGGCGGGCTGGTCGAGTGCACGCCGGGCGAGTTCGGACTGCTGGAGGTGCTGGCGTCCGAAGTGGACAGGGTGTTCAGCCGCGAGCAGCTGCTGGAGCGGATGCACGGCATCGACAGCTTCCTGACCACGCGCACGATCGACACGCACGTGAAGAACCTGCGCCGCAAGATCGAGACCGACCCGCGCGTGCCCGCTCACCTCGTCACCGTCTACGGCATCGGCTACAAGCTCACGGCCGGACGCGCCGATGCGCCGTAGCGTCTTCACGCGACTGCTCGTGGTCGTGGTGCTGATCGCGGTCTGCTCGATCACCGCGACGGCGTGGCTGGCGACGCAGCTGACCAAGGCGTCGATCGCGCGCGAGCAGGGCCGTGAGCTGGCGTCGGACAACAGGATCTACACGACGTTGCTCGCCTACGCGGCCGAGCACCGCGACTGGTCCGAAGTGGACGGTTACGTCGACTCGCTGATGACCGAGCACCCCGGCCGGCGCCTCGTGCTGGTCACCAAGGACGGCCGCACGGTCGCGGATCGCGGCGGCGACGGCGGTGAGCTGCCCGCGAAGGCCGCGGCCGTGGTCGATCCGCTGGCGGTCGACCCGGTGCTGGTGCCGGGCGCCCCCGCGGACCGGATCGACAAGCGCGTGCTCGGGCCGTTCCGCACGCCGATCGACTTCCGCGACCGCGAGGACCCCACGGGCTCGCTGTTCTGCCTGCGGCTGGTCAAGAAGGAACAGGCGCGCCTGGACTGCCGGGAGCGGGACCTGCCGTTCGACACCGCGGCCGACTTCTCCGCGTTGCTGGAGCTGGAGGACCTGGTCGACGCGTGCCTGGCGCGCCGGACGCTGCCGCCGGTGGAGCTCGATCCCGACTTCACGCCGGCGGTCAAGCAGTCCACGGGCGTGCCGCCGCCGGACGAGCCCGCCGTCGCCGCCTGCGTGGCCGCGTCACGGAAAGAGCAGCTCACGCCGTACGTGGCGCAGCCGGTCCTGCTGTACCTGACGAACCCCACGGGCACGCCGACCACCGCGATCTCGTTGTCGGGCAACGGCTGGCAGGTCGTGGGGGCCGCGGCGGCGGTGCTGCTGGCCGCGATCGGGGTGGCGGCGTTCGCGGGGGCGCGGATCACCCGGCCGCTGCGGGCGTTGACCGCGGCCGCCCAGCACATGTCCGGTGGGAGCGAGATCCCGCCGGTGCCGGTGCGCGGGCAGGACGAGATCGCGGGGCTGACCAGGGCGTTCAACACGATGGCCGCGACCAGGGCGCAGGTCGAGCGGGCGCGCAAGGCGATGGTCAGCGACGTCGCGCACGAGCTGCGGACGCCGTTGAGCAACATCCGGGGCTGGCTGGAGGCGGCCGAGGACGGGGTGAGCGACCTCGATCCGGCGCTGATCACGTTGCTGCTCAAGGAGGCGCTGGTCCTGCAGCACGTCGTGGACGACCTGCAGGACCTCGCCGTGGCCGACGCGGGCTCGCTGCGCCTGACGCTCGAACGGGTGAACGTCGCGAGCGCGTTGGAGCAGGTCCAAGCTGCGCACGACGTTCGTGCCACGCAGGCCGGCGTCACGCTCACGGCGTCCGCGGACGCCTCGCTGACCGTGCCGGCCGATGCCCTGCGGTTGCGGCAGGTCCTGGACAACCTCGTCGCGAACGCGCTGCGCTACGTGCCCACCGGCGGGTCGGTGGCGGTCGAGGCAGCGGCGGAGAACGGCGGGGTCGTGTTCAGGGTGACCGACACCGGTTCGGGCATCTCCGAGGACGATCTGCCGCACGTGTTCGACCGGTTCTGGCGCGCGGACAAGTCGCGCAGCCGCGCCACGGGTGGCAGCGGGCTGGGGCTCGCGATCGTCCGCAAGCTCGTCGAGGCGCACGGCGGTACGGTCGATGTGACCAGCACGACAGGTGTCGGAACCACGTTCCGCGTCCGTTTGCCGGAACTCAGCTGATAGACCCAGCGTTAGTTCGCTGGAGAGGAAACCGGTGATTGTTCCCATGCCCACGAGCGCGCCCCGTCGCACGGGCTCGTTCGTACTGACCGAAGACGTGACCGTCCGGGTGACCGGGCAGGCGCGCACCGCGGCCGCGATGCTGCGCGAGCACATCTTCCGGGAGACCGGTTACCTGCTGGCGGAGTCGCCCGACGGCATGCTGATGGTGTCGCACGACCCGGCGATGCGCGGGCTCGGCCCCGAGGGATACGCGCTGCTGGTCAGCAACGACGCGGTGATGCTGCGCGCGGGCACCCAGGCAGGGCTGCGGCACGGCGTGCAGTCGTTCCGGCAGCTGATGACCCGGGACGCGACCGTCCGCGCGGCCGATCTGCGCGACTCCCCCGCGTTCGCGTGGCGCGGTGTGTCCAGCGCGCTGCTACCGCCCGCCGAGATGCGCAAGGCCATCGACCGGATGGCCGCCTACAAGCTCAACGTCCTGCACGTCTTCCCCGAAGGCGATCCGGACGCGCTGCGCGACCTCGTCGAGTACGGCCGCGATCACGGCATCATCGTCGTGCCGGAACTGAGTCCGGCGACGATCGAGTTGCTGGAGCTGTTCCCGAGCCGCTGGGTGCACATCGGTACGGCCAAGCTGACGACCAGGTTCGCCGGTTTGCTGGAACGCCACGGCAAACTGCCGGTGCGCTGGCACGACGGCAGCACGGACGTTCTCGGCCCGCACGGCAAGCTCGCCGAAGGCGACGACGGACTGCGTGCCGTCGCGACGGCGGGCTGGGTCGGCGAACTGCGCACGACGTCTGCCGTGGCGCCTGCCTGGTAGCCGTTCACAGTGGTGGTGTGACCGCAGGTCAGATGAGGCCCGCGGTTCACATGTTTATCTTTGATCAGCCGGTGTCCTGGGTGCTCGGAAGTCGTGTGGCAGGAGAAATTCCGCTGCACCAGGCCCTGTGATCACATCCGTGAACATGTCCATTGGCTGTTGTCCCACCACGATCATCTGGTTCGGCGCTGTGAGCGCGTGCGATCGTGGTCGCTGTGCGGGCCTCTTCGAAGTTCCGGCAGATCCATCCGTTCCGGCTGCTGCTCATCGACGACGACCGGGAGCTGGTGGAACTGCTCGCCGCGGTGCTGCGCGGCGAGGGATATGACGTCGACGTCGCGTTCGACGGGCAGCGCGGACTGCATCTCGCGCTCACCCGGCCCTACGACGTGGTGGTGATCGACCGCGCCCTGCCGGTGCTCGACGGCCTGGACCTGTTGTCCCGGTTGCGTTCCCGGTCCGTGCGGACGCAGGCGCTGATGCTCACCGCGATGGGGTCGGTGCACGACCGGATCGACGGCCTCGACGCGGGCGCGGACGACTACCTGACGAAACCGTTCGACCTGCGCGAGCTGACCGCGCGGCTGCGGGCGCTGTGCCGGCGGGCCGCGGAACTGGCCGCGGTGCTGCGCATCGGCGCCGGCCGCCTGGAGCTCGAACAACACCAGGTCGTGCTGCCCGACGGCGAGAAAGTACCGCTCACCACCAGGGAGTTCGCGCTGCTGCGGGTGCTCGCCACGCATCCCGAGACCGTGCACACGCGGGCGGCGTTGCGGCGCACGGTGTTCTGCGACGCACCCTCCCAGTCCATTGTGGACACCTACGTGCACTACCTGCGTTCGAAGGTAGGACGTTCGGTCGTGCAGACGGTTCAGGGCATCGGCTACCGGTTGGGGGCGCTGTGAGGTCGTCGTGGGCCGAGACGGAACGCGCGGAGGTCCGGCACGCGCGGTTGCGGGTCAGCGTGCTGGTGGGCCTGGCGATCACGCTGATGATCGCGTTCGTCGGTGCGATCGCGTACGTCGTGATGGTGCACGCGCAGGAAACCCAGGTCTCGCGCGAACTTCGCTACAACGCCCAGTACGGCGTGCCGGGCGTCGCACCCCGATGCGCGTGGGTGTTCGTGCTGGAGGACGGCGTGCTGCACCTCGGTCCGCTGGAGGTGCCGGGCGGGTTCCCGCTGCGTTCTGACATCGATGCCGTGCACGCGTCCGGCACGTCCGTTTCCCGTGACGTGACCGCCAACGACACCGAGTACATGGTGCTCACCGCTCCCGGCGCGAACGGCACGACGGTGCAGTCGGTGTTCGACATGCGCTACCAGCTCTCCGACCGCTCGCACCTGGTGCAGGCACTGGCGATCGCGCTGGTGGCCGGCCTGCTGGTGGCGGCGCTGATCGGCCTGGGCGTCAGCCGCCGCACCGTGGGCCCGTGGGCGGAGGCGCTGGCGAGGCAACGCCGGTTCGTCACCGACGCGAGCCACGAACTGCGCACCCCGATCGCCCGCGCCTACCTGCGCGCCCAGCTCCTCGCGGCCGCCGCCGACCTGCCCGACGACCAGCGCACCAACCTCGACGCGCTGGCCAGGTCGATCCGCGGCCTCGCCGACGTCGTGGACGACCTCCTGGCGTCCGCACAGCTTCACCAGCGGCTCGACGGCAGACCCGTCGACCTGGCCGACGTCGCGGAGGCCGCGGTGGTGGGCGAGACCGAACGGGCAGCCGAACGGCGGATCACCCTGTCGCTGGACCATCCCGGGCATCCGGTGGTGGTCAGCGGGATCGAGACCGGGCTGCGGCGGGCCGTCGACGAACTCCTGGCCAACGCCGTCCGGCACACGCCGGAGGGTGGGCGGATCGCGGTGCGCGTGGGTGTGGTCGCCGGGCAGGTGGAGCTGGTGGTGGAGGACAACGGTGAGGGGTTCGAGCCCGGTGAGGCCTCCCGGTTGTTCGACCGGTTCCACCGAGGGGTCGGTGAGGGGCGGTTCGGGCTGGGGCTGTCGCTGGTGCGGGAGATCGTGACCGGGCACGGCGGGACGGTGGAGGCGGTGGGGCGGCCTGGGACGGGTGCCCGGTTCACGTTGCGGATTCCGGTGTCGCGGCGGGAGGCGATTGCGGTGCGGGAGCGGATCACCATCGCCTGACCGCGAGTCCGGCCGCGCGGTGGCGACGGGGCGGCCGGTGGCTCCTGCCGGCCGACAGCAGGCGGGAGCCACCACGCGGCCGTCACCGCCGGCCGCACCCTCTCACCACTCCCCCGCGACCACCACCTCTGCCGCCACCCGGACGTCCACGTCCAGCGGCCGGTCCGGATCGACCGGATCGATGGCCTCGGCGAGCGCGTCCAGCAGCGCGGCGCACCGGGGCGCGGTCGGGTAGCGGCCTCCCACGTGCACGGCCTGGCGCAGCCCCAGCGCGAGCGAGCCGCACAGCAGCCGCAGCAGCTCCGCGAGGTCGTAGGCGCGCAGGGCGGCCTGGGTGCCGAACGGCACCACGTCCTGGTTGTGCAGGTTCGTGGGCAGGCTCTGGGTGCTGGCCGGCAGGACTCCGCGCCGGATCTCCGCGACGAACGCGGTCGTGGCCAGTTGGACGCCCTGCAGTCCGTGCTGCTGGCCGGGTCCGGCGGCGAGCATCGGCGGGAGGCCGGTGTTGCGGGCCGGGTCGACGAGCAGGTCGAGCTGGCGTTCGGCCAGGTTGCCCAGGGACGCGGTGACCATGGCCAGGACGTCCGCGGCGAAGGCAGCCGGTTGGCCGAAGAAGTTGCCGCCGTGCGCGACCAGGTCGTCGACCGGGAAGAACAGCGGGTTGTCGCTGACGCCGCCCAGGTCCGCCGACACGACTCCGTCCACGTAGCGCAAAGCGTCTTCCGCTGCGCCCAGGAGTTGGGGTGAGCAGCGGATGCTGTACGGCTCCTGCAACGCGCGCAGGCCCGTGGGTGTGGTGCCGTCCAGCATGGTGCGCATCCACGACGCCACCGTCACCGCGCCGCTGTGGCCGAAGGCGGAGATCAGGCGCGGGTCGGTGAAGCCGGGGTCGGCGCCGAGGACGTCCACCAGCAGGCAGGTCAGGTCGGCCAGGGCCCGGTGGGACGAGCGGACCGACGACTGGGCCAGTGCCAGGGCGGCGGTGGTGACGGAGGTGCCGTTGACCAGGGCCAGCGCGTCGCGGCCGTCCAGTTCCAACGCCGTCAGGCCGGCCGAGGCCAGGGCTTCGGCGGCGGGCAGGCGGACGCCGTCCAGGTAGGCGTGGCCGCGGCCGCGGAGAGCCTGGGCGGCGTAGGCGAGCGGGATGAGGTCTCCGCTGGCGCCGACGGAGCCGTAGCGCGGGATGGCCGGGACGAACGTCGTCGCGAACATCTCCGACAGACCCGAGACGACGTGTGCGGACACGCCGGACAGGCCTTGGGCCAGCGACCAGGTCCGCACGAGCAGCGCGGCCCTGGCGATGTCCAGGGGCAGGTCGGGGCCTTGGCCCGCGCCCAGGTGTGCGAGGGTGTTGTCGCACTGGTCGGCCTCCGAGGACCGGCCCGCGAAGCCCACCAGGGCGCCGAATCCGGTCTTGGCGCCGTACACCGGGCGTTCGTCGTCGGCCAGCACCGTGCGCAGGTAGGCGCGGCCGCGGTCCACCCGGTCGCGGACGTCGGTTCCGACGAGCACGTCCAATGGCGCGGACGAGCGCAGCAGGTGCGCTGGAGTCAGGGGCGAACCCAGGTCCACGGACGTGTCTGAAGCGGTCGTGGTCACCGCACGGACGGTAGGCAGCCGATCTCAGAAAGTTCTGAGATCGCGTGGGTAGCTTCCCCGTCCATGGCTCACGACTACCTGATCATCGGCGCGGGACCGGCCGGTTTGCAGCTCGCCGCACTGCTCGAGCGGGACGGTCGCGACTACGCGGTCCTCGAACGCGGCAGCGGGGCCGGCACGTTCTTCACCCGGTACCCGCGGCACCGCAAGCTCATCTCCATCAACAAGGTCCACACCGGGTTCACCGACCCGGAGCAGCGGATGCGGATGGACTGGAACTCGCTGCTGCTCGACGACCCCGAGCTGTTGTTCACCCGCTACACGCCGCGGTACTTCCCGGACGCCGACGACATCGTCCGCTACTTCCAGGACTGCGCCGCCGGGCTCAACGTGCATTACGACATCGATGTCACGCGCATCTCCCGCGACGACACCGGGTTCACCGTCGCCGACCACAGCGGACAGACGTGGCACGCGAAGAACCTCGTGATGGCCACCGGGGTCTCCCAGCTGCACGTGCCGCCGATCCCCGGGATCGAGCACGCCGAACGCTACGACACCTTCGACACGGACCCCGAGTCGTTCACCGACCAGCGGGTGCTCGTGATCGGCAAGGGCAACTCGGGCTTCGAGACCGCCGACGCGCTGGTCGAGACCGCGGCCGTCATCCACGTCGCCGGGCCGCACTCGGTGAAGCTGGCGTGGCAGACGCACTACGTCGGGCATTTGCGGGCGGTGAACAACAACTTCCTCGACACCTACCAGCTCAAGAGTGAGAACGCGGTCATCGACGGCTCCATCGAACGCATCGAGCCCAGGCCGGAAGGCGGGTTCCGGATCCAGTTCCGGTACGCGCGCACGGTCGAGAAGGTGCGGGAACTGGAGTACGACCGGATCATCGCGTGCACCGGGTTCCGGTTCGACGCCTCGATCTTCGCCGACGGCTGCCGGCCGGCGCTGATCATCAAGGACCGGTTCCCGCAGCTGACGTCGGCGTTCGAGTCGACGACCGTGCCCGGCCTGTACTTCGCGGGCACGATCACGCAGTCACGTGACTTCAAGAAGTCGACCAGCGGGTTCATCCACGGCTTCCGCTACGGCGCCCGCGCGCTGCACCGCGTCCTGAGCGCCCGCAACCACGGCACCCCCTGGCAGGGCACGGACCTGGAGCTCTCGCCGGAGGCCATCAGCGACGCGGTCATCGCCAGGGTGAACACGTCTTCCTGTCTGTGGCAGCAGTTCGCGGTCATGGGCGACGTCGTCACGGTCGACGACACCACCGCGCGGTACACCGAGGAGGTGCCGGTCGCGTACGTGGCGGACGGCGGCATGGGACCGGCCGAGCACCGGTTCGTCGCGACGCTGGAATACGGACCCGACCACGACACCGTGGACCCGTTCGACATCACCATCCCGCGCGTCGCCGAGAACGACCCCGTCAACGCGGCCGACGCGAGCTACCTGCACCCGGTGGTCCGCTACTACCGGCACGGCGTGCTCGCCGCGACCCACCACCTGGCCGAGAACCTCGAGAACCACTGGGACATGCCGGAGGTGCACCAGCAGCCGCTGGTGGTCTTCGTGAAGGAATGCCTTGCCGGCGCGTGACGAGCCGTTCCCGCGCGCCGTGCTCGACGTGCTGGGCGCCGCCGCGGACCGGCCGGTGTTCGAGCACGGCACCCGCGTGGTGACCGGGTCCGAGATGCTCGACCTGATCGCACGGATCGCGACCGGCTTGCGCGCCGGCGGGATCGGGCCCGGTGACGGGCTCGCGCTGCTGCTCGGGGTGAACGCGGAGGCGTTCGCGACGATCCTGGCCGGGCACGTGGTGGGTGCGCGGGTGGTGGGGGTGCGGCCGGGGCTGACGGAGGCTCAGGTGCGGCACCTGCTCGGCCTGGACATCGCGGCGGTGGTGACGGACGCGGCCGGTGTGACAACAGCAGTGACCGACACGTCCGGCGTCGCGGGGGTGGAAGGGGCGCTGGTGCGGCTCGCCGTCGCCGACCTGCTCGCCCACTCCCCCGAGCCCCCGGTCCGCGACACCGACGACCTCACCGGGCATCCCGCCGAACCCCTGCGGTGCGAGGGCAGGCCCGGCGACATCGCCCGGCTGATCCACACCAGCGGCAGCACCGGCGCGCCCAAGGCGTGCGCGCAGACCTACGCGTCGATGACCAACGCGTGGACCGCCCGGCCCGACGCCTGGCCTCCCGCGGTCCGGGAGCTCGCGACGAGACTCGACCGCTACCTCGTGTTCGGATCGCTGTCGAGCCAGGTGATGTTCGAGTACGCGGTGCTGACCCTGACCGCCGGAGGCACGATCGTCGTCGCGGGCGACCCGGCCGACGCGATCACCCGTCTGAAGGCCACCGCGCGCGTGATCACCGTGCCAGGACTGGCGAAGCTCGTCGCCGCGCAGAAACGCGACCCCGCCGACCTGTCGTCGTTGAAAGCGCTGCTGGTGTCGGGCTCTCCCCTGACTCCCGAACGGCACCGCGACGCCCTGGACACCCTGGGGCCGGTGCTCTTCCACGGCTACGGCCAGACCGAGACCGGCATGATCTCGATGGCCACGCCGGCCGATCCTCCCGGCACGGTGGGGAAACCGCCGGTGGACGTGGAGGTCCGCGACGGCGAGCTCTTCGTCCGCACGCCGGGACAGGCCTGCGGCTACTGGGGCGACGCCGGGGAGTCGGCCGAGGTGTTCGTGGACGGCTGGGTCCGCACGCGCGACCTCGGCCGGTTCGACGCCTTCGGCTACCTGCGCCTGACCGGCCGGGTCCGCGACGTCGTGATCGTCAACGCGAACCTGCACCACATCGGCCCGATCGAGCAGGTGATCGCCCTGCATCCGGACGTCGCGGAGGCCTACGTCGTCGCGGTGCCGGACGACGAGACCGGCGAGGCCGTGCACGCCTTCGTGGTCCCCAAAGCGGATCGCGCCCCCGAACTCGACGAGCTGCGCGAGCTCGTGACCGAACGGCTGGGCGCGGCCTGCGCTCCCGTGACGGTCACCGCGATCTCAGAACCTCCCGTCGCTCCCAGCGGCAAGCCCGACAAGCGTCAGTTAGCCGAAAAGATCAACTCCGCGTGAAGGAGAACGTCGTGTCCAGCGAGGTTTCGACCGAGTATCTCGTGATCGGTGCCGGTCCGGCGGGGCTGCAGGCGTCCTACCTGCTCAAACAGGCCGGACGCGAGCACCTGGTGCTGGAGGCCGGTGAGGCGGCGGGGACGTTCTTCACCCGCTTCCCCCGGCACCGGCAGCTGATCTCCATCAACAAGGTCTACACGGGCTGGGACGACCCGGAGCTGAACCTGCGCGTCGACTGGAACTCGTTGCTGTCCGACGATCCGGCGCTGCTGTTCACCGGCTACACCCCGCGCTACTTCCCCCACGCCGACGACATGGTCCGCTACCTCGGCGACTTCGCGGTCAAGAACGACCTGCCCGTCCGCTACGACACCAGGGCCGTGTCGGTGAACCGGCCGGACGACTTCGTGGTGCGCGACCAGCACGGCGTCACCTACCGGGCGAAACGGATCATCGTCGCTACCGGCGTCTCGCAGCAGTACGTGCCGGACATCGACGGCGTCGAGCACGCCGAGCACTACTACGACGTCTCCGTTGAGCCGCAGGACTTCGTGAACAAGAAGGTGCTGATCATCGGGCGCGGCAACTCCGCGTTCGAGACCGCCGACGCGCTGGTTGAGACCGCCTCGGTCATCCACGTCGCCGGGCCCGGTTCGCTGAAGCTGGCGTGGCAGACGCACTTCGTCGGCCACCTGCGGGCCGTGAACAACAACTTCCTCGACACCTACCAGCTCAAGTCGCAGAACGCCGTGCTGGACGGGCACATCGCGGGCATCCGCCGCGACGGCGACGACTACCTGGTGAAGGTCAGCTTCCAGCGGGTCAACGAGGTGATCAAGGAGATCCGCTACGACCGGGTGATCCTCGCGACCGGGTTCCGGTTCGACGCCTCGATCTTCGCGCCGGAGTGCCGCCCGCAGCTCACGATCAAGTCGCGGTTCCCGGACCAGACGGCCGCGTGGGAGTCGGTGAACGTGCCGGACCTGTTCTTCGCGGGCACGATCACGCAGGCCAGGGACTTCAAGAAGTCGACCAGCGGGTTCATCCACGGCTTCCGCTACGGCGTGCGCGCGCTGCACCGGATCGTCGAACAGCGCTACCACGGCGTCGACTGGCCCAGCCGTTCCGTCGCTCCCGAGGACGTCACCGACGCGATCATCGAGCGGGTCAACCGGACTTCCGCGCTGTGGCAGCTGTTCGCGTTCATGGCGGACGCGGTGCTGACGTTGCGCGACGGCACGGTCCGCTACGTCGAGGAGGTGCCGGTCGCGCACCTGCACGAAGCGGTGGAACGCGGCGAGTTCGGCGACGTCGAGTCGTACCTGACGGTCACGCTGGAGTACGGCGCGGACCACGACAAGATCAACCCGTTCGACATCAGCGCCGGCCGCAACTCCCAGGACGACACCAGCGGGCTCGACGGCCGCTACCTGCACCCGGTCGTGCGGCGGTTCCGCTGCGGCGAACTGCTCGACGAGCACCACATCACCGAGAACCTCGAGAACGAGTGGGACAGCGAGACCGTCCACAAGGCACCGTTGCGGGAGTACCTGCGGTGAACCCGGTGCTCGCGGAACTGCGCGACAAGGCACGCGCGGTGCTCGACCCCGTCCACTACGACTTCTTCGCGGGCGGGGTCGGGGACGAGGTCGTGCTCGCGGAGAACGAGGCCGCGTTCGGGCGCCTCGCCCTGCTGCCCAGGGTGTTGCGGGGCAACGAGATCAGCGACGACTTCCCGGTGATGATCTCGCCGACCGCGTTCCACCGGCTCGCCCATCCCGACGGCGAACTGGCGACGGCGCGGGCGCTGTCCGGAACGACGCTGGTGTCGAGCATGGCCTCGACCGTGCCCATCGCCGACGTCGTGGCGGCCGCGACCGGGCCGGTGTGGTTCCAGCTGTACGTGCAGCCGGACATGGACGTCACGGAAGTGCTGGTGCGGCGGGCGGAACGGGCGGGGTGCGCGGCGTTGGTCGTGACGGTCGACTCCCCCGTGTTCGGACGGCACCGGCGCGACATCGCGCACGGCTTCCACGACCTGCCCGCCGGGCTGACAGCCGAGAACATGCGTGATCTGGCAGGAGAGGCTCTGCGGAACATCGAGATGTCGACGGCGATCTCGTGGAAGCACGTCGACCGGATTCGGGAGATGACCGCGCTTCCGTTGTGGGTCAAGGGTGTCCTGCACCCGAAGGACGCCGTGATCGCGTTGGAGCACGGGGTGGCGGGCATCGTCGTGTCCAACCACGGCGGCCGTCAGCTCGACCTCGTGCCGGCGGCGCTCGACGCGTTGCCCGCCGTGGTCGACGCGGTGGCCGGACGGGTGCCGGTCGTGCTCGACGGTGGCGTTCGCGGCGGAGGGGACATCGCGCTGGCACTGGCACTGGGCGCGTCGGCGGCCGGGATCGGCAGGCCCGTGCTGTGGGGGCTGGCAGCGGACGGAGAGCAGGGCGTCCGGCGGGTGCTCGACGTGCTGCGCGACGAGTTCCTGCACGTCCTGGCGCTGTGCGGCGGCGAACTGACCCGTGACATGGTCGTGGTCCGAGGGGTGACCGGATGCTGAACCGGTTGCCCGCACGAGTGGTCGCGTTGCGCGCCAAGGTGTTCGAGAAGGTCAACGGGGACAACGCCATCACGTTCCCGAACGCCCAGGTCGGGCCCGACCGCTTCCAGGAGCTCTACAGCCACCCCGCCGCGAACGGCCGCAGCCGGGGCGCCGGGCTGTCCGACCTGTTCTGGTACTGGCTCTCCCCCGGCCCCGAGGTGCACCAGGAGCATCTGGAGGCCGGGCCGCGCTACGACGACGTGGCCCGCGCGACCCGCACCTTCCTCGCCGGGCCGAGCGACGCGCTGTCGGCGACGGCGACGCGCTGCACGGCCAAGGTGCTGGACGAGGTTCTCGGCGGCCGCGTCACCGCCGTGCGGTTGCGCGACCTGATGATGCCGGTGTGGGCCGAGTACTTCTACGAGCTGGTGTTCGCCGAACCGTGTCCTCGCCTCGCGCGTGACCTGATCGTCGGACACGCCACCGACGTCGTGAACTCGTTGAAGTGCACCAGCTTGCGCCACCCCGCCCGCCGCGACCGCCTCACCCGCTACCTGAAGGTGCGGCTCGCGGACGTCCGGCATCCGCTGCCCGGGACGCTGTCGGAGGCCGAACAGGTGCACTACCTGCAGGGCACCTACTTCAACACCGCCGTCGTGCAGATGGCGGAGGCGATGGCGCACCTGCTCCTCGCGCTGGCCCAACATCCCGAAGCGGCGAGCCGAATCGACGACGACAGGTACTTCGCCCACGTGCTGGACGAGACCTTCCGCCTCTACCCGTTGTTCGGCATCGCCCACCGCATCACGACCGCCGACATCGAACTGGACGAACACACGTCGTTCCCCGCGGGTTCGGTGCTGTGCTTCAACTATCCCGCCTACCACGCCACCGGTTACGAGAACCCGCAGGAGTTCGACCCCGGTCGCTGGGAGAACACCGCGGCACGCAACGAGCACCACATCCCGTTCGGCGTCGCCGCCAACCGCCCCTGCCCGGCCTGGCGGCTCTCCCCCATCGCGATGCGCGCGGCAGCTCGGGAAGTGCTGCGCCGCGTCTCGCCGCACTCCTCGGTGACGCACACCCGGTCGTTGCCCAGCCGAGGGCCGTGCCTGCTCGTCCGAGACGGCCAGGTGCCACGACGGCGCCTGGTCCTCATGCGCGTGCGCGACCGCTGGGAGGACGTCTGGCGCAGCGTCGTCCAGCTCGTGCTCGGCACCGCGATGGTGCTGCACGCCCACCGGCTCCGGCCGGCCGGGCGCTATTTCGACACGCACGACACGCAGGGTTGCCCGGTCCGGCACTGACCACAGGAGATGCCCGGTGAACCAGATCCACTTCGCTTTGCAGGTCTTCGCCGCACTGGCGCTCGTGCTCGCCGCGACCACGCTGTGCGGGCGGCTCGCCATGCTGATCAAACAACCCAGGGTCGTCGGCGAGATGGTCGCAGGCGTGCTGCTGGGCCCCGCGCTGTTCGGCGCCATCGCCCCCGGCGTGCAGGCCCAGATCTTCCCCGCCGACGTCAAGAGCACCCTGTACGTGCTCAGCACGATCGGCCTCACGTTCTACATGTTCCTCGTCGGGTCCTCTTTGGACCACGGCCTGACCACGGGTGCCAACGCGCGCAAGGCATCGATTCTCGCCATCTCCGGCATCGTGCCCACGTTCCTGCTCGGCGCGGGCGCGGCGTTGCTCTTCTTCGACACGCTGAGCCCCGAGGGAACTCAGCTCTGGGTGTTCATGCTGTTCATCGGCGGCGCCCTGTCGATCACCGCCTTCCCCATGCTCGCCAGGATCCTGCAGGAACGCGGCATCGCGAACACCCCGATCGGCGGCCTCACCCTGGTCGCCGCCGCGATCGACGACGCGGTGGCGTGGGGGTTCCTCGCGCTGATCATCGCGGTCGGCACGTCCGGCAGCCCGTCCGGCGCGCTGCACACCGTCCTGGGCGCCGCGATCTTCGCGGGCCTCATGCTCACGCTGGGCCGCAAGTGGCTCGCCAAGCTCGGGGAACGCGCCGAACGCGACGGCAAACTCAGCCGCGACATGGTGGCCGTGATCCTGCTGATCGTCCTTCTCGCCGGCTGGTACACCGACCTCATCGGCGTGTTCTCGGTGTTCGGCGGGTTCATCACCGGCCTCGCGATGCCCAAGTCGAAGGTCGTGCGCCAAGAACTCGAGACGAAGCTCTCCGACCTGAACTCGATCCTGCTGCTGCCGGTGTTCTTCGCGTTCAGCGGCCTCAACACCCGGCTGGACGGCTTCGGCTCCGGCGGTGCGCTGTGGTTCCCGCTCGCGGTGATCATGCTGGCCGCGTTCGCCGGCAAGTACCTGGGCTGCGGCCTGGTGGTGCGCGCCCAGGGCTACTCGTGGCGCTACGCCTCCGCGGTCGGCGGCCTGATGAACGCGCGCGGCCTGATGATCCTGATCTTCATCAACATCGGCCTGGCCTACGACCTGGTGACACCCGAGATGTTCGCGATCCTCGTCGCCGTCGCGATCGTCACCACCGCCGCGGCCATGCCGATCTACCGCGCGTCCCTGCCCGACCACCTGGAGGCACAGGCCGACGTCAAGACCCCCGCACCAGTTCGGTGAGCCGCGCGGCCACGGCGGCCGGGGCCGGCATGTCCGCGATCTCGGCCGCCGTGGTCGCGGCGACCTCCCGCGCGGCCGGGTCGTCGAGCAGATGGCCCGCCGCGGCGGCGATGGCGTCGACGGTGACCTCCTCGCCGACGAGCTTCGCCCCCGCGCCGGTCTCGGCGAGCACGTCGGCGTTGACGAACTGATCGGCGCCCTGCGGCAGCACCAGTTGCGGCAGACCGGCCGCGAGCGCGCCGAGGACCGTGCCCGTTCCGCCGTGGTGCACCACGAGATCGGCCTTCTGGAGCACCTTCGCCTGCGGCACGAACCCGGCGACGCGCACGTTCGCCGGCACGTCGCCCAGG
This sequence comes from Lentzea sp. NPDC102401, assembly GCF_044765805.1. Classification (NCBI taxonomy): domain Bacteria; kingdom Bacillati; phylum Actinomycetota; class Actinomycetes; order Pseudonocardiales; family Pseudonocardiaceae; genus Lentzea; species Lentzea sp. NPDC102401. The sequence goes on from NZ_JBIWKS010000006.1 coordinate 254,723, forward strand.
AGCGCGGGATCGCCGGGACCGACCGCCACCAGGACGGTGACCGAGAGCCTGGCGAGACCGTCGATCGCCTGCCGCAGCACTGCCGTCGCACCGAACGACACAGTGCCGAGCGTCAGGTACACCAACGGTTTCGCGGTGTCGATCTCCGGCATCGGCACGTCCAGGTCGAACGCCGTCGGCCGCTGCCTCAGCACCGTGGGCAACGCCGCGACCACCGGATCGCGGACGGAGTCCGGCCACAGGTCGATCGCGACGTCCCCCATCATCAGGTCGGCGGGCGCGGCCCCGTCCCACATCCACGCCATCTCCCCCGCCGCCATCGCCTGGATCGCGGGCGGCATGGACCGGCCGATCACGTGCGAGACGAACGGGATCCCGGCGTCGCGAGCGGCCTTCGCGGCACCGGTGTCGCTCTGCTCGTAGACCACCAGATCCGGCTTGATCCGCGGCAGGAGAACGCCGAGATCCTTGACGGTCGCCCGTGGCAGCACGTCCGCGAACATCGTGATCAGCAGCCGTGGCACCTCCGCGTCGCCGTGCCGCCTGCGGGCCTCGGTCTCGGCCTCCCCGATCGAGATGCCCGACGCGTGCGCCTCGAAACCGAGCTCCCGCGCTTTCTCCACGAAGGCCGGGCCGATCGCGAAGACGACCTCGTGTCCGGCCTGCTGCGCCGCGCGGGCCAGCGGGACCAGCGGAAACAGGTGCCCGTAGGCGGGGCGGCACGAGAAGAGGATGCGCACTCCGTCCAGGCTAGTGATCTTTCAGTGCCGGAAGCCTTTGTGAACGGCTTCGAGGCTGTGGCCGTCTGGATCCAGCACGTTCGCCGTTGCGCCGCGGAGAGCTGACTTTAGTCAGCACTGAAGCTATAGACATGTTCGCAATCCGAATTCCGCGGGTCGTGGACACGGTCCGGCAACTCGTCACGCCCTAGACGTCACCGCATCCGGACTCGCCCGGCAGCAACGGCCGGAACACCACGACGAACGACGACGTGCCGATGCGGAACAGCGTCCCCTTCGGCACCTCGCGCGCGAACTGCTCCACCTGTGCGGCGTCCAGCACCACGCAGGAGCCGGCGTCGATCTTCGTCTCCGGTGGTGCGAACGGCCACGGGCGCGCGTCCGGTGACGAACTGGGCGCCCACGCCACGGCGGCGATCTTCGTCGGCCGGTAGGGCGCCGCCGCGCCGTCCACGTGCAGCGTCGAGTGGAACGCGGCCAGTTCGCCCTCCGGGTTCGCGGCCCTGGTGACGAACCGGTGACCGCCGGAGTTCAGCACGAACACCTGCGTGTACCCGTCGATCACCGAGTCGTTGCGGATGTCCTGGTCCCGGTCGAGTCCCGCGTCGTGAGCGTCCTCGTAGAAGTGCGCCGCCCTCTCACGTCCTATGTGGACCGTCTCGGCGGTCTGCAACGCGCCTGCCGCCGGGCCCGGCCGGATCACCGTGCCGTCGCCGTAGAGGCTGAACTCCGGCAGCTCGGCTGGCCGGGGGCTGGGCATGCCGACCAGCTGCTTCGCCTGGAGCGCGAGCCCGTCCGGCAACGCGGGAGCGTCCGCCCCGCATCCGGCCAGCGCGATCGCGCACAACGCCAGGAACCACCGCATCACGTTTCCCCCTGTTCGGGGGGTTGCCCCAGGACGGGCCTGGGGCAACCCCTCATGGTCAGGAGACGGAAAGCGTGTACGTTCCGTTGCCCGCCTTGTTCACCAGAACCACGCTGTAGCAGTCCAGCGCTGGCCCGGGCGTGGTGTACTCGATCTGTTCCGCCTCACCGGGCCCGTGGCCGGTCGACGACGCGGCGGCCTGAACCCGTGACGCGATGACCGGACGACCACCGTCGGACGACATGACGAACAGCTGTGCGTCCTGGCTCGCGTTGTCCGGCGTCGCGGTGACGGTGAACTTGACGCCCGCTTCGACGCAGTGGTCGCGGACGACCACCACGTTGTCGTCGCCCATCGCGAACTTCTCCTCCGGACGCAACTGGTTCGCGCCGTTCGCGAACTGGATCCGGTAGTCACCGGCCCCGCTCACGTGCGTCACCTCCGGGTAGAAGTCCCCGGCTGGGCGGCCTCCCTGGTTCGTGTCGATCGCGATGAAGTCCACCTCGCCCTGGCCGGCCACGCTCGCGGCCAGTTGCTGGCGCAGCTGGGGATCGTCGTAGAGACGCAGGTCGTAGTCGGCGTTGGCCGGCGGGCGCAGCGCGACGACCGACCAGAACGCGACGAACGTGTCGACCCGGTACCGGTGCGGCTGGTTCGGCCCCGGCGCGGGACGGGTGCGCGTCTGGTAGTCGCCCAGCGGCTCGCGGAACCCGTAGTCGATCGTGTTCTGGTACAGCGCGGCCAGCGGTCCGGGACCGACGTCGAACCCCGCCTGCCCGCGCTGGCGCCAGAACTCGGCGAGGTTGGACGACCGGTAGCGCAGGAACGTCTGCCAGATCTCGGTGTACGGATTCTCCGTCCGCGAGTCCCAGTAGGGTTCGTTGTTCGCGTCCGCGAGGTCGAGCAACGCCCCCGCGACGCGGCCCTCGACGCCGTCGCCGTTGTCCCAGTTCGGATCGCCCCAGGTCACGTTCTCCAGCTCGACGGTGAAGGTGTCGGCGCGGTACTCGTGGTCGTTGAACACCGCGGCCTGGTACCAGTCCGCGAATCCCTCGGTCCACGCGCAGTTCGCACCGCTCTCCCTGGTGATGAAGTGCGGAGAGGGGCAGTTGGAGTTCGGGAAGCCGTCGTTGTACACGTCGTCCATCACGGCGTGCCCGAGCTCGTGCACCACGATGCTGCGGAAGTCCGGCGCGTTGGCGCGCAGGTGGACCTCGTCGTCATCACGGTCGTAGTGGTTGTTCGTCGGGTTGTAGTCCCAGCGCCAGTTGAAGTCGACGCGCCGGCAGTCATGATCGTCCGCGTCCCAGCAGTCGCTCGGCGTCCAGTCCGACGCGGTGTTGATCTCGTCGAACGCCTCCACTGCCCGCATGTAGCGCGGGTCGGTCGGCTGCTGGGCGCCGAACGACAGGGTGCGCCCGTCACCGACGTCGTTCATCGTCGCGGTGCGGAAGTTGTACGGGTCGTCGTCGAACTCGACGCCCCAGGAACCGTTCTGCGCCACGAACTTCAGGTAGACGTCGGCGCCACCGGAGAAGTCGTCGTTCGGGAAGCACAACCGGAACGCGCCGTTCCCGTCGGTGAGCGCGGTGCCGAGCAGGTCATCCGGCCCGTTGTCGTCGTCCCACGCCTCGACCAGGAAGTTCGCCGCGGTGCGGAACGTTCCGGTGTGATCCCGGTAGTTCCAGCTGCCCGTCGCGCACACCGGCGCCGCCTGCGCCCGCGGCGGGTCGTCGCTGTGCGGCTTGGGCGCCCGCACCGCCGCGGCGGCCGGCGCCAGCCACGGCGTGGCCCGCGTCGATGCCACTCCGGCGGGAATCTGTGTCGTGGCACCGGTTTCCGCACGAGAACCCAGGTAGGACGACTTGCCGTCGGCGCCGATCGTGGCCGCCGCGACGAACGTGTCCGAGTTCAGCTCGGGATTCACCGGCGCGATCGCACGAACGGTGACCAGCAACGTTCCGGCGCTCACGGCCTTGACCGCACCCTTGAACCGCACCGTCCGCCCGGCGGAGAGGTCCATCGTCGTGGTGGCACGACCGACCTTGCCGAAGTCGGTCGGGACCGCCGAGACGACGTTCCTCGCCGACAACCCGTCCGGAACCGCGCTCCAGCCGGCGATTCCCGGCACGTCCGCGTCGATCCGGACACCTTTCAAGTCCACATCGGACGTAATTTCGAGACTGACCTGCGCGGTCTCACCGACCCCAGGCGCCCGATCGAGCTCCGCTTTCGCATGCACACAACGGATCTCGCACTTGGCCGGTGCGGCGACCGCCTGCGTCGCCATCACCCCGGCCCCCACCAGAATCATTGCAGCACAAAGAGAACTTGCTAATCGCACGAATCCCCCTACGGCAACCGCACCAGCGGCCTACGCCGAACTCCCCCGAGTTCCCCAGGGCGTGCCCCGGTGCGTTCTCACCATAGCGCGCACATCAAGGGGGATGATGGGGACATGACTGAACCGGACTACACCGAAGACGGCGTGCCGACGTTCGACTACGTCCGCGACAAGATCGAGGGCCGGAACCTCACCAGCGAGGCCGCCACCGAGCTGGCCGGCGATCCGCAGAACACCCAGGACCAGTTCGACCGGCGCGAGGAGGCGGGCCGCGACCGCCTGGAGGAGATCCGCAGGTCGTTGCGCGGCGAGTGAGGGGGCCTCCCCCAGTGCCGGAGTGTGGCCGGCACCAGCAAGGATCCGCCGGGTGGCCTGATCGTCGCGCGGCTGGGAGATTCCTAGGGTTCTCGCCATGGTCAAGCACCTGAATCCCTTGTACCGCAAAGCGATCGCACTTGGTACCGGAGTTGTCGTCGCCGCCTCGCTGCTGGCGTGCTCGGCGCCGAACGCGGCGAGCAGCCCGTCCTCCGCCACGTCCGCGCCCGCCCCGGCCACACCGGCGCCGAAGACGCGCAAGGTGACGAACGCCGAGCACGAACTGGTTTTCCACGTCGTCGACGGCAAGTTGCCCGCCCTGGTCCTGGATGCGGGCGGCGGGCTGGGTTCGTCGTATTGGAAGGACATGGCGCCGCGGCTGGCGAAGGCCACCGGGTCGAAGGTCGTCACCTACGACCGGGCGGGCGAGGGCGAGAGCGACGAGATCTCGGGGCCGTGGCGGGTGGAGAACGCGGTGTCCGACCTGGAGGCCGGGCTCAGGGAACTGGGACTGACGAAGAACGTGGTGCTGGTCTCGCACTCGATCGCGGGTGAGGTCGCCACGAACTTCGTGCACAAGAACCCCGGCTGGGTGTCGGGTGCGGTGCTCGTCGACGCGAACGTGCCCGACTTCTTCACCGACGAGATGCTGACGGCGTTCGAACCGGTCATCGAGAAGCAGCGGGCCGCCCTGCTGACGCAGGCGTCGACCAAGAAGAACCGCCAGCTGCTCGCCGTGATGGTCGACTACGCCCCCGTCCACCGCGTCTTTCATCAGCTCACCTGGCCGAAGGACGTGCCGGTGACCGCGATCGTCGCGTCCGGGACCCCGTTCGCCGACTCCCCCGAGGCGGCGAAGATGTGGCGGGACGCCCAGGTCCGCTTCGCGCAGGGCCCGAACCGGAAGCACGTGCTCGCCGAGAACACGACGCACGAAGGGATCGTGACCGAACGCCCGGAGATCATCGCCGGTGCCGTCGACGACGTGCTGAAGACCATCCGCTAGCGGGTGACTCAGGACGCCGCGCAGGACGGGACGCCGAACCTGGCCCGCACTCCGGGTGAGTACAGAACGCTCATCGGCTCGCCGGAGACCGGAATCTCCGCCGACGCCACCAGGTCGTCGTCGCAGCGCACGATCGTGGCCCGGCAGAGGTCCCACGGCGCGTGGTGGTTCGGCAGGTACGTGGTCCGGCCGAGCCAGGACGTGTGCAGTCCCCACCTGGCCGTCAGGAACTCCTCCAGCGGGCTCGGCCGGGCGATCCGCTCCCCCGCCCGCACGGTGAACGTGCTCGTCGCGTCCGGACGATGCGGCCATTTGCGCCGGCAGGTGTAGGTGACCTCGTCGCCGTCACGGCGCACCGTTGTGTCCGACCACATGTACGGCAGTCCCGCGAGAGCTCGTGCGCTCAGCACGAACGGCAGGTTCGCGGCGTCCATCGAGAGGAACACGACGCCGCGCCGGCCCCGCCCGTCGATCGTGTACAGGCGGACGTTGGTCTCCGGGAAGCTCCAGCGGTCCGTCAGCGCGGGCCAGCCCAGCGGGCACAGGCGGAACGCGATCAGCCCGACGAACGTGTCGCCGTCGACCACGTCCGGCCGCGTGCCCGCGGGCAGCAGATGTCGCACCGCCCCAGGAGGAACTCGCCAGTGCAGGAACGTCACGTCGGTCCACCACTGCGTCAGCACCGAACGGTCGATGCGCCGCGGTGAACCGAACGTCATGGACGAGATTCAAACGCAGCACACCTGAGAGTCCGGGTCGAGTTCCTCAAGCTCCAGAGGCCGCGGAGCCGTCGGGCCGGCCCTTGAGCCCCTGCCTTCGCGACCAGTCCGAACTGTCCTGGCTGTAGCGGATCAGGAACCGGGCGAACTGGTCGCGCTCGGCGGCCGTCCACCCGGCCGTGATGAACTCGAAGGCTTCGCGCTGCTCGGAGGCGAAGCGGCCGCGTTCGGCCTCGCCGGCCTCGGTGAGCTCGAGGACCGTGCGGCGGCCGTCCGCCTGCGAGACGGCACGCCGGAGCAGGCCGTCCGCGATGCAGGCGGCCACGGTCCGGCTGGCGACGGGCTGGGCGACCCCCATCTCGGTGGCGACCCCGCCCACCGTCATCTCGCCGGGATCGTCGTGGACGACGTTCAGGACGAGGTTGCGGGTGAGGTCACCGCGTCCGCCGGAGGTCCGCCGGCGAAGCCGGGACAGGGCGGGCCCGACCTGGTCGAGCAGGCCTTCGTCGTCCTTTGGCCGAGGCGAGTCGCTCATCCCGTCACTCTAGCAACTACGAAGCAGAAGGCATCTACATATCTTCCGATATTTACATGACTGAAGGTATATGATTCAGTGAGGAAGTCACCCACCACGACCAAGGCAGGCCATGACCACGACCACCATCACCGGCGCCAGGGTCTTCGACGGCGAGAAGAACCTGGGCGTCACGACCGTGTCCATCGAGGACGGAAAGATCGTCCAGGTCGGCGGGGAGGTGCCCGCCGGAGCCGACGTGGTCGACGGGACCGGCGCGACACTGCTGCCGGGCCTGATCGACGCGCACGTCCACACCGCACCCGAAGCCCTCGCGCTGGCGCTGCGCTTCGGCGTGACCACCGAACTGGAGATGCAGGGCGTCAACACGCGCGACCGCCAGGCCGCCATCAGCGACGACGACTCGGTCGCGGACGTCCGCTCGGCGGGCTTCGGCCTCACGCCCCCCGGCGGGCATCCCGCCGAGTTGTTCCCGCCGGGCTTCACTCCCGGCGGCGGCGGAGACCCGGCGGGCGAGCCCCCGTTCCAGCCGGACGCCACGAGCCCGGAGGGCGCCGCGGCCTCGATCCCGCTGTTGCTCGCCCACGGCTCGGACTACGTCAAGTTCATGATCGACGACGGCAGCGTCGAGGGACACCCGGGAATTCCGATGATCGATCAGGCCACCCTGAACGCGGGCGTGGCCGAGGCCAAGAGGTACGGCGTCCTCACGGTCGCCCACACGCTGACCATCGACGCCACCAGGATGGCCGTGGAGGCCGGAATCGACGGCCTGGCACACCTGTTCGTCGAACCCCACGACGACGAGATCATCGCCCTGATCAAGGACGCCGGCATGTTCGTCGTGCCCTGCGCGGTCCTCAACGCCTCCCTCATGGGCATCACCGGCGGCGAACTCGCCGACGACCCGCGGGTGTCCTCCCGGTTGGACGAGGCCTGGGACAAGACCCTGCGCTCCAGCTTCGACTGCTACCCGCAGGGCGAGATCAAGGACGTCCTGACGACCATCAAGGCGCTCAGCGACGCCGGCGTCGACGTCCTGGTGGGCACCGACGCCTCCGTTCCGCTGCCGTTCCTCGGCGGCCTCGCCCACGGCGCGAGCGTCCACCACGAACTGCAGTACCTCGTGAAGGCCGGGCTCACCCCGCAACAGGCACTGCGCGCCGCGACCGCCACGACGGCCCGGCGGTTCGCGCTGTCCGACCGCGGCCGCATCGCGGAGGGGCTGCGCGCCGACCTCCTCCTCGTCGACGGGGACCCGACCACCACGATCTCGGACACCCTCAACACGCGTGCCGTCTGGCGCCGGGGTGCTCTCGTCCAGCGGCACTGACCCGCATCACGCACCATTCGTGCGTGTGGACGATTGCGTTCGGCCGAAAGTGGGCACGTCATGCGGGTGACGATCAACGAGGAAGACCCGCCGCTGAGGTGTCTCGTGATGGGCGCGACCGGGCACCTCGGGTCGCATCTCGTGCCGGAACTCCTCGCGCACGGGCACGAGGTGGCCGTGCTGGTGCGCGACCGCGGGCAAACGGCACGGTTCCCCACGAGGGTGATGGTGCACGTCGGCGACGCCACGGACCCGCGGGCGGTCCGGGGAGCGTTGGCGAACAGCGACCTCGTGTACTTCCTGATGCACTCGCTGGACCAGCCGGACTTCGCCGGCATCGACCGCGGGGCCGCCGCCGTGCTGGCGACGGCGGCAGCGGACGCGGAGGTGCGGCAGATCGTCTACGTCGGCGGGCCGCGTCCCGACTCCCCCGGCCTGTCCGCGCACCTCGCCTCCCGGGCCGAGGTCGGTGACGTCCTGACCGCGGGACGGGTGCCCGCGCTCGTGCTGCAGGCGTCGATGATCATCGGCGCCGGGTCGGCGAGTTTCGAGCTGTTGCGGTCGTCCGCCCGGCTCACGCCGTGGGTGCCGGTGCCGTCGTGGATGCACAACACCAGCAGGCCGGTGGCGGTCGCCGACGTCGTGCACCTCCTGGTGGCCGCCGCGAACGTCCCGCGACCGGTCGGCGGCGTGTTCGACGTGCCGGGCCCGGAGCGGCTCAGCTATCTGGAGCTGGTGCAGCGGTGTGCGCGGGTGCTGCGGCTCCCTGTCCGGCTGCCGGTGCCGGCGCCGTTGTGGTCGCACAAGCTCGCCGCGCAGGTCGCCGGGCTCGTGACGCCGGTGCCGGCGGCGGTCGCGGAGCCGTTGTTCGCGTCACTCGACCACGACCTCGTGGCGGACGGCCCGCCCATCACCGACGTGCTGCCCGCGCCGCCCGGTGGCCTGACCAGCGTCGACAACGCCATCCGCGCCGCGACCACGCCGGCGGCCGAGAAGACCGGCGGTGAGGTTTTCACCGAGGAACGGACGGTGCTCACCGAGGCATCGCCCGAGGACGTGTGGCGCACGGTGAACACGCTGGGCGGCCAGGACGGCTGGCACACGGTCCCTCTCGTGTGGACGGTCCGGGGTGCGATCGACCACCTGCTCGGCGGCATCGGGCTGTACCGCGGCCGGGCACCCGAGGTCGGAAACGGCGACGTGGTCGACTTCTGGACCGTCGTGCACCGCGACGACGAGGCGAGGCAACTGGTGTTGCGGGCCGACATGAAGATGCCCGGCCGCACGGTGCTCGACATGCGCGTCGATCGCGAGGGCGGCCGCACGCGCTACCGGCAGAAGATCACGTTCACCGCCGACGGGCTGCTCGGCCAGCTCTACTGGATGGCGCAGAAACCGTTGCACGACATCGTGTTCGCCACGATGGCGCGGGGGATCGTCAGAAAGGCGTCCGCGGCACGCCAAGGCGCGTGACTCAGGAGGCCAGTCGGCGGCGCAGTTCGGGGACTCCGTCGCAGCGCCGGGCATCACGCGGTGATGACGACCTTCGCGCGGGCGTGTTCGGTCTCGACGTAACGAATCGCGTCGGGCACCTCGTCCAGCGAGTAGGTGCGGTCGACGACCGGCGTGAAGCCTCCTGACTCGGCGAGGCGGCGCAGCGTCGCGAGGATCTCCCCGTCCGGCGTCGTGGTGAGCACGAGCAGCCGGTCGCGGACGAACGGCGCCCGCAGCTTCGCCCTGATCATGAGCCACATGGGCCCGGCGAGGCTGCCGCCGCGGAACACTCCCCCGCCGGACAGCACGATCGTCCCGCCGGGGGTGAGCGCGCGGCGAAGTCCGGCCAGCGAGTGGTTGCCGACCAGGTCGAAGACGAGGTCGTAGTGCTCGCCGTTCCTGGTGAAGTCGCCTTCGGTGTAGTCGACGACGTGGTCGGCACCGAGCGACCGCACCAGTTCGACGTTCCTCGTGCGGCACACGCCGGTCACCCTGGCGCCCATGGACTTCGCGATCTGCACCGCGAACGTGCCGACACCTCCGGACGCCCCGTTGATCAGGACGTGCTGTCCCGCCTGGAGCTTTCCGATGTCGCGCAGTCCCTTCAGCGCGGTGAGACCGGCCAGCGGTACCGCGGCGGCCTGCTCGAACGTCAGGTTGGCGGGCTTGGTCTCCACCAGGTCCTCCTGCGCGCACACGTACTCGGCGAACGCCCCGTCGGCGGTGCCGAGGTCGCCGTACACCTCGTCACCGGGCCGGAAGCGCCGCACGTCCCGGCCGACCGCCTCCACCGTGCCGGCGAAGTCGCGGCCGCGGATCCTCCTGCCGGGACCGGTGAGTCCGATCCCCGTGAGCCTTGCCAGGTAGGGATCTCCGCGCATGACGTGCCAGTCGTAGGCGTTGACCGAGGCCGCGTGCACCCGCACGAGCACCTCGTTGCCCGAAGCAGCGGGCGGCTCCACGTCGCGGAACTCCAGCACGTCCGGTGATCCGTACCGGTCCTGCACGATCGCCTTCATCGGGTCTCCCTGAGAGTGGCGCCGACCTGGACGGTCGCGCGCGAGGGCTGCACCTGGCGGCGGATGATCCACTCCGCGACGGCGAGGTTGACGAGCCAGGCGGCGAGCATCAGCACCGCCTTGGCGAGCCGGTCGGGCGTGCCGACGGCCACGAGCCACAGGGTCAGCGTCACCGCCTGGGTGCCGGCGCCGAGCCCGATCGCGAAACCGCGGATCATCCAGGCGCGGTGCCCGGTGACGTCCCGGCGGCGGATGGCGGCGAACCCGAGCACGACGGACACCACCCAGGCCGTGCCGAACACCAGCCGGATGCCGGTGAGCAGCACGCCCACGTCGGCGGGTTTGGGGTAGAACACGGTCATCCACAGCCCCGACAACGCCCCCAGGAGTCCACAAAGGACCAGGATGCGTCCTGCCGCTCTGTGCCACGCCGGTCTGCGGCGCCGGAAGCCGGGAGCGAACTGGAAGGCCCCGAGGAGGCAGTACACGCTGACGGTGATGGCGTGCACCACCACGGGAACGGGCGAGGCGAAGAACCGCGCGTTGTCCGGCGTGGTCTCCGCGCCGCCGCCGAGCTCGCCCAGCCGCAGAGCGCCGCCGAGCACCGGGATCACGCTGAACAGGATGATCGCGGCCGGGATGAGCCTGTCCCACTTGGTCGAGGAGGTCATGCACCGGATCGTGTCGCGAGTGGGGGTGTCAGCTCATCGGCAGAAGGGCCGCGATCAACCTGGCCGATGGTCCGGCGCGCTCGTCGTACTTTCGGCTACCGCTGCCGGAATCCGCTCCGGACCCGCTTGGTCTCGTACGCCCAGATGGCCATCTCGACCCGGTTCCTGACGCCGATCTTGGCCATCAGGCTGGCGATGTGGGACTTCACGGTGCTGAGGGTGATGTACAGCTCCTGGGCGACCTCGCTGTTGGTGCGCCCGCCCGCGACGGCGGCGAGGACCTGCTCCTCCCGTTCGGTGAGCGGCTCGATCGGCTGCGCGACTCGGCCGGCGGGCTCGACGTCCGTGAACGCCTCGATCAGCCGGGCGGTGACGCTGGGGGCGATCAGGGCGTCGCCCGAGGCCGCGGCGTGGACCGCCTGGGCGAGCAGTGCGGGGCCGGCGTCCTTGAGCAGGAAGCCCCTGGCACCCGCACGGAGCGCGGCGTAGACGTACTCGTCGAGGTCGAACGTGGTGATCACGACGACGGCGAGCGGGTCGGCGACTCCCGGCCCGGCGAGCAGGCGGGTGGCCTCGATGCCGTCGGTCCCGGGCATCCGGATGTCGAACAGGCACACGTCGGGCCGCAGGCGCCGGGCCAGTTCCACGGCCTGCCGTCCGTCCGGCGCCGCGCCGACGACCTCGATGCCCGGCTGGGCGTCGAGGATCATCGAGAGTCCGGTGCGGACGATCTCCTGGTCGTCGGCGACGATCACCCGGACGCTCATCCCCGCGCCCCGGTGAGTGGCAGGACGGCGGTCACGGTCCAGCCTCGTTCGGGGTTCGGGCCCGCCTCGCAGCTGCCGCCGAGCAGCTCTGCGCGCTCCATCATGCCGATCAACCCATGTCCCGGCACAGCGCCGGTGGCGGTGTCGCCGTCATCGCTCACGCACAGGCGTACCGACGAGGCGCCGACGACCACCGACACCTCGATGCGCGTGGCGTGCCGGGCGTGCCGGCGCGCGTTGGTGACCGACTCCTGGGTGAGCCGGTAGATCGCGGTTCCGACGGACTTCGGGAGGCCGTCGACGGCCCCGTCGATCCGCACGTCCACCTCGGGACCCGGCCTGCCGGGGCTCGCGAGCAGCGCGACGTCGGCGACCGTCGGGCTGGGCGCCAGGTCCGCGGACTCGTTGTGCCGCAAGGCTCGTACCATCGTGCGCATCTCGGCGAGCGCCCGCGACGCCTCCGACTCGATCAGGCCGAGTGCCTCGGTGGCCGCTTCCGGCCGCGCCGCCGCCGTCGCGAGCCCCGCCTGGGCCCGGATCGCCATCGCCGACACGTGGTGCGCCACCGTGTCGTGCAGATCCCGCGCCAGCCGCTCCCGTTCCAGCAGTTTCACCTGTTCGAGCTCCCGTGCTCGCGCCCGTCCCCGATACCGCACGGCCGCTCCGATGGCGCACGCCGTCCCCAGCACGGCGCTCCCGCTCCCGGCCTCGCCCACGCTGATGAACCCGAGCGCCGCCGACAGCCCGACCTTGCCGAGCATGATCGCCAACCCGATCACCGCTTCGCGCCCGGAACCCCACCGGAACAACGAGAACGGGAAGAGCAGCATGAACACCAGCACGTTGAGCTCGGGTTCGCCCCCGAACACCAGCGAGGCGACCGCGGCCACGCCGAACGCGACGGCGACCGCGAAGAGCGGCCTGCTGCGGCGCAGCAACAGCAACGGCAGCAGCACCACCGCCACGGCCAGCGAGCCGGCCCGCGAGTTCAGGTCCGTGCGCAGCAGTGTCTCGAGCACCGCGACCAGCAGGAGGACGGCGACCAGCGCCCAGTCCCACCACAGCCGCGCCGCCCCGCGCGCCGGCCGGGGCTCGTCCCAAACCGATCGCGGATAGGCGAACACGAGGTCATCGTACGAGAGCAGGAGTCACGGCAGATCAGTCCAAAGCACGAGACCTGGGCCCTGAAGCCGGGTGTCGCAACGCGGGCCGGGGGGGGGGGGGGCCCCCGGGGGGGGGGGGGGCGCCCCCCGCCCCCCCCCCCCCCCCCCCCCCCCCCCCCCCCCGGCGCCCCGCGGGGGGGGGGGGGAAC
>NZ_JBIWKS010000006.1:267852-495659 GCF_044765805.1 Lentzea sp. NPDC102401
TGGATGACTGGAGGTGCGGTGAACCTGTCGAATCTCGACCTCAACCTGGTCGTGGGGGGGGGGGCCCCCCCGGGGGGCCGCCCCCCCCCCCCCGGGGGCCCCCCCCCCCCCCGCCGCGTCCCCTGATCCCCCGCCGCGACGAATCGCGGCCCCTGACTACGCCTGCTCGGCCTCGACCGTCGTCGCGGGCTCGCTACCAGGCTTCCGGCGGTCCTCCAGCGAGATTCCGCACTTGCCGACCAGCGCGACACCGGCACCGATCGTCGTGGCCACCGGAGCGGCGAACGCCGCCACCAACCCGAGAGCCACCGGCACCTCGAGCACCACGTCGTCCTTGCTGTCCCGCACGACGACACGACGGTTGATGCCCTCGCTGACCAGTCCGCGCACGGCGTCGACCACCGAGTCGACGGGGTTGCGGGTGGGCTCGGACTTGGATTCGCTCATGTCTCTCCTCGAACTGGGACATCCCCTTGACGACTTCCAGCGTGCCCGTGATCAGGTGCCGTGCCATCAGGGTTTTCCCCTGACCTCCGCCTGATTTCCCCCTCAGGCCGGGAAACCCGCTCCCACCTCCGGTGATAGGTGATGCGCATCACGCGGTCGCGCGCATAGGAATGCGCATCGGGAGATTCCGGGAATTGTCCTCCGAGAAAACGCTCAACGACGTCCGGTGGCCAGCACGACGAGGAACTGGCCGCCGCCCGACTCGACGGTGGCGGTCACCGGCAGCCCCGGCACCAGCCGGGAGAACCGGTCCGCCAGCCAGTCCGCCGCCTCGTGGGCGTCCTGCTTCGTCGGGCACCGGGCCACCATCTCGCGGCCGCCCTTGCGCTCCAGCCGCCCGGCCACGGTGATCAGCGGCGCGGGTTCGGCCACGTGCAGGCGGTCCGGCCACGCGATGACGACCTTGACCGCGCCCTTGCGGCTGTTGCACCCGCGGTGCGCAAGTCGTTCGGCGATCTTCGCCTTCCGATCGGCTGTCCGGCTGTCGACGCTCGGCCCTCGCGCGTCGTTCACCGACATTCCGGGGTCGACCGGTTCGTCGCACACCCAGCATCGCCAGCCGTCGCGTTCGGCCACGTCATCGAGGAGACTCACCGGGGCAAACTAGCCTGCCCTGCCGCCGAACCGCTCACGGGACGGTGACGAGCACGCGGCCGCGACCGCCCGCGTCGACCCGCTCGTGGGCCGCCGCGATCTCGGCGAGCGGGAACAGCTGCCCGACCTTCACCCGCAGCGCGTCCATGGCGGCCGCGGCGGTGAGGTCGCGGGCAGCGGCCCGTTTGGCGGCGGCGGGGAAGTCGTCGCTGCCGAACAACCTGACCGTGGCGTTGGCGAACAGCAGTGGCCAGAACGGCAGTTCCGTGCGGTCGGTCCGGGTGCCGTAGGCGGCGATGACGCCATCGTTCGCGATGACGGCGACGTCGAGGTCCGCGTTGTCGGACAACGACACCTCGACGATGCGGTACACGCCGTCCGGCGCGTGCGCGCGGATCTCGTCGGCCGCGCCGGGGGTGTCGAGGGCTACCGCGTGCAAGACGAACTCGGGGTCGACGAGGTCGAGGTCGCTGGTCCTGGTCACGGTTCCCAGGACGGTGGCGCCGCCCCAGCGCGCCAGTTGCGCGGCGAGGGAACCGACACCGCCGAGCACGCCCTGCACCAGCACGGTCCGGCCGTCGACCGGTCCGTCGGCGAACACCGTGCGGTGGGCCGTGATGCCGGGGATGCCCAGGCTCGCGGCCAGTTCGTCGCTCAAGTGATCAGGCAGCGGCACGGCCATGTGGTCGGGCACGACCACGTACTGCGCGGCCGTGCCGAACGCACGGTAGGACTGCGCGCCGTAGACCCACACGCGCCGTCCCAGCCGGTTCTTGTCGACGCCGTCGCCGACCGCGTCCACCACTCCGGCGGCGTCGCTGTGCGGGACGACCCTCGGGAACGGCATCGAGGAACCCAGCCAGCCACGCCGTTTCTTCGTGTCGCCGGGGTTCACCCCGGACAGTCGCACCTCGACCCGCACCTCACCGGGGCCTGGCTCGGGATCGGGCAGCTCGCCGACGCGCAGGACCTCGGCGGCGGAACCCTGCCGGTCGTACCAGGACGCGAACATGCTTCTCCTTCAGCCGGAACGGGAAGTCGGCAGTCCTTTTCAGACGGTCGGACCGGTCAGGCGCCACCCACTCTGCCAGCTCCAGCCGTTGCGCGCGTTGAGGGTGATGTTCAGGAAGGCCAGTTCCTCCAGCGAACGGGCCATCCGCAGGCCGCCCGCGTCGATCGGCCGGAAGCCCAGCGAGGTCAGCAGGTCCGCCACGACCTGCTTCGCCGCCTCGTCGTCGCCGGCGTAGTAGCCGTCCAGTGGCTGACCGCCCTCGGTCGCGTCACCCAGCCGCGAGGCGAAGACGGTGTTGAACGCCTTGACGAGCTTCACCCCCGGTGCGGCGGAAGCCAGTTGCTCGGCGTGACTCGTGCCGCCGGTCGTCAGGCCGCTGTAGGTCTCGTTGATCGGGTTGGTGGCGTCGACGACGACCGCACCGGTGCCCTTGATCTCGTCCAGCACGTCGGCCGCGACGCCGGCGGGCACCGCCAGCACCACCACGTCCGCGCCCTGGGAAGCGTCTGCCGCGGACGCCGCGGCCGTTCCTCCCACCTGCTCGGCGACCTTGACCGCGTTCTCCTCGTGGGCGGCGGCGACGGTGACCTGGTGTCCCGCGGCGGCGGCAGCGCCGGCGAGCCCGGATCCGACGTTGCCCGCACCGATGATCGCGACCCGCATGACAGCCTCCAAATAGTTCAAGTTTGAACTTTCTGTCTCCGACACTAGGAGCGAATGGTTCAAGCGTCAAGTAAATTGGAGGTGTGACCTCGGACTCGAAGGACCCGCGCTGGCTGACGGCGGAGCAACGGCTGGCCTGGCTCGACATGGTGCGCGTGCTGACCCGGCTGCCCGCGACCCTCGGCGCCCAGCTGGAGCGCGACGCCGGACTGACGTTCTTCGAGTACCACGTGCTGTCGATGCTCTCCGAGATCCCCGGCCACGCCCTGCGCCTGAGCCGCCTGGCGCAGCTCACCAGTTCCTCGCTGTCACGCCTCTCGAACGTCGTGAAGCGCCTGGAGGCCCGCGATCTGCTGCGCCGCGAGCCCGACCCCGGCGACGGCCGGGCCAGCCGCGCGGTCCTCACCGGCGCGGGCATGGCGGCCGTCGAGCAGGCCGCACCCGGTCACGTCACCTTGGTCCGCGAACTGGTCGTGGACCCCTTGGACGAGGCACAGCTGAGCCAGCTGCACGCCGCCCACGAACGCATCCTCGACCGGCTCGACCCCGCCTCGTCCACCCGGCCGGAGTGGCTGGAGACCTGAGTCAGCGCGGCGTGGTCCGTTCCTGCCACCGCGCCAGCAACCCGAGCGCCCTCGCGAGCACCGGCGAGTCGTCGTCGGCGCGCACGGCGGCCACGAGCTCGATGCCCTGCCCGCCCGCCAGCGGACGATAGGTCGTCCCGGGCACGCCGAGTTCCGCCACCGGTTCCGGGACGACGGCCACACCGAGCCCCGAGGCGACGAAGGTGACCAGGGTCGAGGTCTCCGCCACCTCGTGGCGGATCCGCGGCTCGAACCCCGCCGAGCGGCACAGGTCCGTGACGATCCCGTGCATGACCGAACGGCCGTGGGACGCGTGCACGATCAGGTCTTCCTCGCGCAGGTCCTCGATCTTCAGCCGTTTTCGCCGCGCGAGGCGGTGGTCCTCGGGCAGCGCCACGATGAGCCGGTCGCGGCGCACCGTGGTCACCCGCAGCCCGGAGTTCTCGACCGGCGGGCGCAGCAGGGCGAGGTCGACGCGGCGGGCGAGCAGGGATTCGAGCTGGTCCGGTGCCAGCATCTCGCCGCGGAACACGAAGTCGACGGCCGGAAGCTCGTCCCGCAGGGCCCGGGCGAACGCGGGCAGCAGGCTGTAGGTGGCCGAGCCGACGCACCCGACGACCAGCCTGCCCTGCACGCCCTCGGCCACCCGTCGCGCCTCTGCCGCCGCGTCGTCCACAGCGGACAGCACGGCTCGCGCGCGGTCCAGGTAGACCAGTCCGGCGTCGGTGAGGTCGACCTTGCGGGTGGTGCGGTGCAGCAACGTCACGCCGAGCTCGGCCTCCAGTTGCTGGATCTGCTGCGAGAGGGGTGGTTGTGCCATGTGCAGGCGTTCGGCGGCGCGCCCGAAGTGCCGTTCCTCGGCGACCGCCACGAAGTACCGCAGATGACGAAGTTCCACCGATTGATACTGGCAGAGTCTCAGTCGACGTCAAACGGGTATTTCTGGATATCACCGGACGGCCCTAGGGTCGAGGGCATGACCGACGTCGTGATCTGCGAACCCCTCCGGACCCCGGTCGGACGGTTCGGCGGGGCTCTGGCCTCGCTGAGCGCCGCCGACCTCGCCACCGCCGTGCTCACGGAACTGGTGCGCCGCACGGGGCTGCGGGAGGGCGATGTCGACGACGTCGTGCTCGGACAGAGTTACGCGAACGGCGAGTCACCGGCGATCGGCCGGGTCGCGGCGCTCGACGCGGGCCTCGGGGTCGGCGTTCCGGGCCTGCAGATCGACCGGCGCTGCGGTTCCGGGCTGCAGGCCGTGCTCTACGCGGCGGGTCAGGTCGCCACCGGTGCGGCGAAGGTCGTCGTGGCGGGTGGCGCGGAGTCGATGTCGCAGGTCGAGCACTACGCGCTGGGGCTGCGCACCGGTGTCCGCAGCGGCGGGATCCAGCTCGTCGACCGGCTCGACCGGGCCAGGGAGACGGCCGGTGGCCGGTTCCACCCGGTGCCCGGCGGCATGCTGGAGACGGCGGAGAACCTCCGCCGCGAGTACGGCATCTCGCGGGCCGAGCAGGACGAGTTCGCACTGCGGTCGCAGCAGCGCTGGGGTGCCGCCGACCAGGCGGGCAGGTTCGCCGGCGAGCTCGTGCCGGTGACCGTGCCCGGCCGCCGCGGCAGGCCCGATCTGACCGTCGACCGGGACGAGCACCCCCGCCCGGACACGACGCTCGACGACCTCGCCGCGCTGCGACCGGTCCGGCTGAAGCTCGACCCCGAGTCCACGGTCACGGCGGGCAACGCGAGCGGCCAGAACGACGGCGCCGCGCTGTGCGTGGTCACGACTCGCGACGAAGCCGAGAAGCGCGGGCTGCGGCCCGTGCTCGCACTCAGGTCGTGGGCCGTCGCCGGGGTCGGACCCGAGGTGATGGGCATCGGACCGGTGCCCGCCACGGCCGCCGCGCTCGACCGGGCCGGACTCACCCTCGACGACCTGGACGTGATCGAACTCAACGAGGCGTTCGCCGCCCAGGTGCTCGCGTGCCTGCGCGAGTGGAAGGTCGACGCGGCCGACGACCGGCTCAACCCCAACGGGTCCGGCATCTCGCTCGGCCACCCGGTCGGCGCGACCGGAGCGCGGATCCTCGCGACGCTCGCGCACGAGATGCGCCGCCGCGGCAGCCGCTACGGCCTGGAGACGATGTGCATCGGCGGCGGCCAGGGTCTCGCCGCCGTCTTCGAGGCGGTGCGCTGATGAGCGTCGCCGAGGTCCACCACGTCGTCACGGGCAGGCCGGACGGCCCTGTCGTCGTGCTGTCCAACTCACTGGGGTCGACGCTGGAGATGTGGGACGCCAACGTCGCCGCGCTCGAGGAGCACTTCCGGGTGGTCCGCTACGACACCCGCGGCCACGGCCGCTCCCCCGTCGTACCCGGCCCGCACACCATCGACGCGCTCGTCGGCGATCTCGTCGTGCTGCTCAACCGGCTGGGCGTGGAGAAGGCGCACCTGGCCGGGCTGTCGCTCGGCGGCATGACCGCACTGCGCGTCGCCGCCCGCAACCCCGAACGCGTGGACCGGCTCGCGGTCCTGTGCACCAGTGCCTGCCTCGGACCGGCGTCGAACTGGACCGACCGCGCCGCCCTCGTTCGCGCACGAGGAACAGGCGCGGTCGCCGAGGCCGTCGTCCAGCGCTGGTTCACGCCCGCGTACCAGGACCGGGCGCGGTGGGAGGCGATGGTCTCGGCCACTCCGGCGGAGGGGTACGCGGGCTGCTGCGAGGCGATCGCCGTCATGGACCAGCGCGCGGACCTCGCCGGGATCAGCGCGCCGACGCTCGCGATCGCGGGAGCGGACGACCCGGCGACACCGCCCCACCACCTCGAGGAGATCGCCACCTCGGTCCAGGACGGCCGGCTGCTCGTCGTCCCCGGCGCCGCGCACCTCGCCAACGCCGAGCAGCCGGACGTCGTCACGGCGGCGCTGATCGACCACCTCACGAAGGAGAGCCGTTCATGAGCCTGGACAAGGTGGCCGGCGGACCGGCCGAAGCCGTGGCCGGCATCCCGTCCGGCGCGAGCGTCGCGGTCGGGGGATTCGGGCTCGCGGGCATCCCGTGGTTCCTCATCGAGGCCCTGCTGGAGCAGGGCGCCGACGACCTCACGATCGTCTCCAACAACTGCGGTGTCGACGGCGCCGGTCTCGGACTGCTGCTCGAACACCGCCGCATCAGCCGGGTCGTCGCGTCCTACGTCGGAGAGAACAAGGAGTTCGCACGGCAGTACCTGACGGGTGAGCTGACCGTGGAGCTCACTCCACAAGGGACACTCGCGGAACGGCTGCGCGCCGGCGGTTCCGGAGTGGGCGCCTTCTACACGCCGACCGGCGTCGGCACGCTCGTGTCCGAGGGCGGCCTGCCGTGGCGGTACCACCCGGACGGCACCGTCGCGCTCTCCTCCCCTCCCAAGGAGGTCCGCACGTTCCACGGCAAGGAGATGGTGCTGGAGGAGTCGATCGTCACCGACGTGGCACTCGTGCGCGCCGCGATCGCCGACCGCGCGGGCAACTGCGTCTTCCACGCCGCCGCCCGCAACTTCAACCCGGCCGTCGCGATGGCGGGCCGGTTCACCGTCGTCGAGGCCGAACGCGTCGTCGAGGTCGGCGAGATCGAGCCGGACCACGTGCACCTGCCCGGCGTGTTCGTGCAGAGCGTCGTCGCGCTCACCCAGGACCAGGCCGCCCGCAAGGACATCGAGAAGCGCACCACCCGCGCCCGCCAGGAGGCGAACTGACATGGCCTGGACCCGCGACGAGATGGCCGCCCGCGCCGCGCTCGAACTGCGCGACGGCGAGTACGTCAACCTCGGCATCGGCCTGCCCACGCTGATCCCCGACCACCTGCCGGCGGACTCCACCGTGACGTTGCACGCGGAGAACGGCATCCTCGGCGTCGGCCCGTTCCCCTACGACGACGAGGTCGACCCCGACCTCATCAACGCGGGCAAGCAGACCGTCAGCGTGCTGCCGGGAGCCTCGTTCTTCGACTCCCCCACCAGCTTCGCGATGATCCGCGGCGGCCACATCGACACCGCCGTGCTGGGCGGCATGCAGGTCTCCGCGCACGGCGACCTCGCGAACTGGATGGTGCCGGGTGCGATGGTCAAGGGCATGGGCGGCGCGATGGACCTCGTCAGCGGTGCCCGCCGGATCATCGTCCTGATGGACCACGTCTCGCGCGCCGGTGATCCGAAGCTGGTCTCCGCCTGCACGCTGCCGCTGACCGGACGCCGCGTCGTCTCCCGCGTCATCACCGACCTGGCCGTGCTCGACGTCGCGGACGGGGCGTTCCGGCTGGTCGAGCTCGCGCCCGGCAGCACGGTCGAGGACGTGGTGGCGAAGACGGGCGCGCCGGTGCTCGACAGGGACTCGGCGGCGACGGCGTCAGGGTGACTCAGGCGGATCGACACCCTTCCAGCATCCACCCGCCAGACTCGTGGCCATCGCGTCGAGCCGGCGGGCGTTGATCGGGTCGGGTGCCCGGAGATGGAGCTCGCGGGCCGCGTCGAATGCCCGCCGCGCCGCGCCGAAGTCGCCTGTCTCGACGCGCGCGCCGCTCAGGTCCAGATACGCGGCGACGGCGAGGTGCACGTCGTCCGTGTCGTGATAGAGCTTTGCGGCCAAGGCGAACTCGTCGGCCGCGGCGGTGGTGTCGCCGAGGACGCGCAGGCTGTGGCCGAACTCGCGGTGGGCGAGGGCTTCCGTCATCTTGTTGCCGGCCGCCACGACCGGCGGCAACGCGGAGCGGAAGATCCGGACCGCGTCGTCGTGCCGTTGCACCCGTGCGTGCGCTTGTCCCAGGGACAGCAGAGAATCCCCTTGCTGGCCCACGAGATCGTCCTCGCGAGCGATGGCCAGAGACCGTTCGTGATATTCGACCGCACCGAAGAAGTCACCGAGCAACGACTTCGCGTCCCCGATGTTCTGCAGCACGATGGCCATGTAGCCGCGGTCGTCGAGGGCCTCGAACAGTGCGAACGACGACTCGTACGAAGCGAGCGCGCTGGCGGTGTCGCCTTGTTCGTGGTGCATCCAGCCGAGGTTGTTCAGCGTCGCCGCTTGCCGTTGTGTGTTGCCGGCCTCCCTCGCGATGGCGAGACACCGTTGCTGTTCCCGCACGGCCTCGGGGACTCGTCCGGCGTGGACCAGGGCGATCGAGAACTGCGCTCTGGCCTTGCACTCGAGGTCGAGGTCGTCGAACTCCATCACGGCGTCGACCGCGGACCGCAGCAGGCGGACGCCGAGCAACCACGTGCCGCGGTGCTCGAAGTAGCCGGCCAGCAGGAACGGGATCTGCCACGCCACCTCGTACCGTTGCGTCGACACGGCGTGATGGACCAACGCGGAGAGGTTGGACCTCTCGTCGTCCAGCCACGCCAACGCGTCCAGCGCGGTCCCGAACGGCGCCGTCGGGTCGGCTTCGATGCCGGACGGGCGGTAGGGCACGAGCAACCGGTCCGCCGCGGCCAGCCTGCCGACGTACCAGGCACAGAGCCGGTCGAGCGCCGCCTCGCGGGCGGGCCGATCCTCCTCCGCCTCCGCGAGTTCCCTGGCGTACAACCCGATCAGGTCGTGGAAGGAGTAACGGCCGGGTGTCCGGCAGTCCAGCAGATGAGCGTCGTACAGCACCTCCAGCAGGCGCCTGCTCCCCACGCCGTCGAGTGCGTCGGCGGCCTCGGGCGTGACGTCGACGTCCGGCACCAGGCCGAGCCGCCGGAACACCCTGCGCGCGGCCGGTTCGAGGCGCTCGTACGACAGCGCGAACACCGACCGCACGGCCGCTTGGTCGTCCTCGGAGACCGTGAGGGTGCTCAGCCGGTTGCGGGCCAGCTCGGCGACGAAGCCGGCGAGCCGTCGGCGAGGCTGGTCCAGCAGGTTCGCGGCGGCGATCCGCAACGCCAGGGGCAGGTGGCCACAGGCCTGGGCGACCTCGGCCGCGGCGTCCGGCTCGGCGTCGACCCGTTCACCGCCGAGGAGGGCCACGAGCAGGTCGTGTGACTCCTGCGGCCGCAGCGGAGCCAGCAAAAGACGGCGTGCGCCGTTGATCGCGACCAGACCGGCGAGACGGTTCCGCGAGGTCACCAGGGTCACGGTCGTGGACGTGCCGGGCAGCAGCGGCCGGACCTGGTTCACGTCGTGCGCGTTGTCCAGCAGCACGAGGACCCTGCGGTCGGCCACGAGCGACCGGTAGAGCCCGGCGGCGCTGTCGAGCTCCTGCGGAACGTGTTCGGCCGGAACGCCCAGTGCGCGCAGGAACTCACCGAGCGCGTGCGCCGCGTCGACCGGGTTCGCCGTGGCCGCTCCGCGCAGGTCGACGTACAGCTGGCCGCCGGGAAAGTCGTCACGCCGCTGATGCGCCCACCGCAGAGCCAGCGCGGTCTTGCCGACCCCGGCGGCGCCCGCGATCGCCGAGATCGTCACCAGTCCCGCTCCACCGGCCACCGCGGCGTCCAGCTCCTTCAACTCGTCCACCCTGCCGCTGAAGTCGCGCGGCGCGGCGGGCAGTTGCGCCGGCCGGGGACGGCGCGGCGGGCAGTTGCGCCGGCCGGGGACGGCGCGGCGGGCAGTTGCGCCGGCCGGGGACGGCGCGGCCGCGCCGGGAGGTCCAGCGCCGGATCGGCCCGCAGCACCTCCTGGTACCGGGCGCACAGGGCGTCGGACGGATCGACTCCCAGCTCGTCGCTGAGCGCTTCCCTCGCCTGGTGGTAGGTCGCCAGGGCGTCCGCCTGCCGGCCGCACCGGTACAGGGCCAGCATCAGCTGAGCCCGGAACCGTTCGTGCAACGGTTGCCGCGCCACCACCTCGGTCAGCTCCGCCACGAGATCGTCGTGCCGGCCGAGCTCCAGATCGACGTCGACGCGCTCCGCCAGCAGCGCGAGCCACCGGTCGATCAGCGCGTCCGACAGCGCCAGCACGGCGGGCACGTCGACGAGGTCGGCGAGCGGAATCCCGCGCCACAACGCCAACGCGTCGCGCAACAACGCGGCACGCCTGCCGGGATCGACGGTCGCATGGGCGTCCGCGACCAGCCGTCGCATCTCGTCGGCGTCGAGCTCGCCCGGTTCCACGACGAGCCGATAGCCGGCGGGACCGTGCGTTATTCGCGCCGGATCGCGGAGCTTCCTGCGCAGCCGATGCACGTACAGCTGAAGGGTCTTCCTCGCGGACGCGGGCGGGTTCGTCTCCCACAGCGCGTCCGCGAGCGCCTCGGCGGACACAGGCGAGTTGGCGTCGCAGAGCAACAGTGCCAGCAAACGGCGGAGCATCGGTTGATCCAGATCGACGTCCTTCCCCTCCACCACGACGCGAAGTGGACCGAGCACGCCGAACTCCGTCTTCATGGTCGCCTCCCGCCGCACGACGGTGGCACCGCTCCCGGTGAAACCGCCGTGAAACCGGCCGGGTTCACGGTGTTGGCGTAACCGCGGGAACGCGGGACACCGCACCAGGAGAGGAATTACATGCGAACGGGGACAGTCGCACACAAACTCAGGACCGCCGGCATGGTCGTCGCCGCGCTGGGCGCCGTTCTGGCGGCGGGACAGCCGGCCACCGCGGATCCGGGCGCGATGGCCGACAGGTCGTGCACCGTCACCACCCAGTGGACCTGCGTGACCGCGCCGCTGTGGGTCGGCAGCGGCGCGAACCCTCACGCCGCGACGCTGAACATCCCGTGGACGGCGCCGTTCGAGCCGGGCACTCCGGACCCGGTCAACTCGTTCGTGATCGTCCGGTACCTCGACGGGCCCGGGAATCCGGAGATCCTCCGCAACAACAAGAGGCGAGGAGAGGAACACAGCGTCTGGGCCGTCGGCTGGCCCGCCGGGAACTACCGGGCCGAGCTGCACTGCCCGCACTCGTGCCAGGGAGCCTCGCTCTACTTCGACAACTGATCGGGGGCGACCATGTTCACCAAGTTCGCACGGAACACAGTCGTCGCCTGCGTGAGCATGTTCGCGGTGACCACGTCCGGCACACCCGCGGGGGCGGGAGACGACGACCCCAACGGCATCAGGCTGGAGCAGATCGGCTCGGACCTGAGCGCCGCCGCCTGGGAGTGCGAGCCCGGCTACTCCTGCTACTACGACCTCACCGAGGGCCGGAGCTGGCTGTGGAACGCGCCGGGATGCGGTTGGTACAACCTCGCGTCGAACGTCCCGCGGCTCGACAACCGCATCTCCTCGATCCGCAACCGCGGCAGCGGCGAGGTCAGGGTGTACCGCTGGGAGACCGCCAAGGGCTGGGTTTTGAAGGGCTGGGTCCCGGTCGGGAAGCAGGGCAGCTTCTACAGCGATCTGGAGAACGACATCGATGCCGTGGACATCGTCTGCTGACTCGCCACGTGTGACCGACCAAGGGGGAAGTTCCATGAGATCGATTCGCGCAACACTCGCCGCCACAGCGGTTCTGGCCGCGGTGATCCCGGTGGCATCACCGGGAACCGCGCAGGCGGCGGCGTCCTGCAACAGTTTCACGACGTACTCCGTCACGGGCGGATTCATGCGGGTGCCCACGATCGGGTGGGACACCGGCGCCTACAACTGCGATCTGGGCAGGGGCAACTTCGGCGACGCCGTCCGGGTCATCCAGGTGTCGATGCGGCGGTGCATGGGCCAGAACATCGCCGACGACCGCGACTTCGGCCCGAAGACCGAGCAGGCGGTGGAGAACGTCCAGACCAAGCTCAACGAGTGGTACAACGCCGGCCTCACGGTCGACGGCAGGTACGGCCCGAAGACACGGCAGGGCGGTTTCCCGTTCGCCGTGTTCCCGACCTTCGCCACCTGGACCCCGAGAGAGGACGGGTACTGCTACTACAACATCAACCCGTGAGGTGCCGCCGGCGGGGAGGACCACCCCACGCACGCGTGAGGTGATGATCACCTGCATCATCTGGGCATGCGCAGCTCACTGTTCAACCACGCGGAACGGCCCGTCGAGCCGGGAAGCTTCCAACTGCAGAACGAACGCATGCTCAAGGTGGACCTCACCGGCAGCGGCGGGTTCTTCTTCGCCAAGCAGGGATCGATGGTCGCCTACCAGGGTGACGTCGACTTCGCCTACGAAGGCAGCGGTGGTCTCGGCAAGCTGTTCAAGAAGGCGTTCACCGGCGAGGGCATGTCGCTGATGAAGGTGTCGGGCAGCGGCGACGTGTTCCTCGCCCAGGACGCCGACGAGATCTTCGTGCTGTACCTGGAGAACGAAGGCGTCACGGTGAACGGCAAGAACGTGCTCGCCTTCGACAGCAGTCTCAAGTGGGACATCAACCGCACCGAGGGCGCGTCGATGCTCAGCGGCGGCCTGTTCAACACCACGTTCACGGGGACCGGAGCACTCGCGGTCACCGCCTACGGCACGCCGGTCGTGCTGAACGTGGACGTGCCGACGTTCGTCGACATGCAGTCCGCCGTCCTGTGGTCCACCTCGCTGCAGTCCTCGATCCGCAAGACGGCCAAGCTCGGCGCCGTCATCGGGCGCGGCTCCGGCGAGGCGTACCAGCTCGCACTGCAGGGTCAGGGCATCGTCGTCGTGCAGGCGTCGGAGGGTCACCCCGTGCCGACCGCGCAGTAACGCCCGTGCTCGGGTGATCGTCGGATGAAAGCGGCGCCGGTGTCACTCGGCGCCGCTTTCGTTCTGCTCCTGCACACGATGTCGGCCTGCTCGCCGCCCGCCAGGAGGCAGCGGATTTAGGGCAGGAGCATGATCTTCCGGCCGGGACCGATGAGTTCTTGCGGCCCCCGTGGTCAACACGTCGACCAAGAGCGGAAGGAAGCCCATGACCCAGCTGGTGAAGGTCCAGAACTTCGTCGTGTCGCGGGACGGGTTCGGTGCCGGTGAGGACCAGACCCTCGACAGGCCGTTCGGCCACGCCGATCCCGGCACCATGTTCGCGTGGGCGGGCGCCACGGCGAGCTGGCCCAACCGCACCGATCCCGGTGGCACCCGCGGCCTCGACGACTACCTGACCCGCGACTTCGCGCACAACATCGGCGCGGAGATCATGGGCGCCAACAAGTTCAGCCCGCACCGCGGCCCGTGGCAGAACCACGACTGGCAGGGCTGGTGGGGCGGCGAACCGCCGTTCCACACCCCGGTCTTCGTGCTGACGCACCACGAACGGCCGTCGTTCACGCTCTCCGACACGACGTTCCACTTCGTCAACGGCGATCCGGCCGACGCCCTCGCGCTCGCGAAGGAGGCCGCGCAGGGCAAGGACGTCCGGATCGGCGGCGGTGCCACCACCATCCGGTCGTTCCTCGACGCCGATCTGATCGACACGTTGCACGTCGCGGTGTCGCCGGTCGAGCTCGGGCACGGGGTGCCGTTGTGGAAGTCGCCCGACGAACTGCTCGACCGGTTCCACGTCGACGTCGTGCCGAGTTCCAGCGGCGTGACGCACCACCTGTTCTGGAGGAAGTGACGTCCGGCTACCGCTCAACGGTCGTGCGTGCCCGCACGGTCTGCTCGCTTGCTGACCCTGGACGTCACGGCCGCGGCAGCAGCCCGATCCGGTAGCGGTGGTGGTAGTGCCTGCCGGTGAGCCACAGCTCCCCCGCCGCGCCCGGCACCGCCGCGATGCCGCCGATCACCTGGTTCCGGTCCGTCGGCACTTCGGCGACGGTGACGGAGGTGAGGTCGGCGTCCGCGGTGACGGTGCCGGAGGCGAGGTCCACGCGGATCATCCAGTCCGTGCCGTCGACGGCCGCCCACACCTGCGGGCGGCCGTCGACGCGCGTGCAGTGGAGTTCGCCCAGCCGTGCGGCCCCCCACTCGCGGGCGTCGATGCGAAGTTCGCGGATCAACTCGGCGGTGTCGCGGTCCCGCAGCAGCAGCGTGGTGGTGCCGTCGGACTGCACGAGGTGCGTTCCGTCGTAACACAGTCCCCAGGCGTCGTCGGTGATCGTGGCGCGGCGTCGTTCCGCCAGTGAGCTCGGATCCAGCAGGACGGCGGAGTGCCACAGACCGGCCGGGGTCAGCGCGGTTCCGCTGCCCGGCGCCACGGTCCGCTGGGCCTGGACCTCACCGGTGGCGGGTGCCACCGCGCGGATCACCGGGCCCGTGTTCTCCACCAGCAGATCGCCGACCAGTTCGAGGCCCCGCGCGTCGGCCCTGTCGGTGGGGACGCGTGCGAGGACCTGCGCGCGGAAGTGACGCGAGACGGACTTCGTGGCTATCGGCACGGGACTGGCGGTCGTCGAGGTGACCTGGGCGACGGGGTGGGGAGCCGCACAGGCGGTGAGGGTCAGCAGCGCCGCGGCCGCCGAGCAGAGGACTCTGTTGACGCACAACGGTTTCACCGCACCGATCGTCGTGACGCACTGACGGTGGCGCTTCCGCCGTCGTGGGTGAGTCCGCCGGGCCGTTCATCCGCGAGGGGTGAGGCCGCCCGCGTCGTGCACGGCCACGCTGGAGAGACATTCCACTGTGGAGGTTGCCGTGACCGATGTGACAACGCCGGAACAACGCTGGGCGGCCCGGTTCGCGTTCCTGGCCGCGGGAACGGCCGTCGTGGTCGTGCTGGTGGCGGCCGGGGTGCGCGCCGGTGTCGGGCTGGTGCTGGTCGGTGCGACGGGGACGGCGCTCGCGCTGGCGGGCGCCTGGTGGTTCCTCGCCCATCGCGGTCTCGCGCGGTGGCTGGCCGGGGTGCTCGTGGTGCTCGTGCCGCTGACCGTCATCGTCCTGTACGTGCAGGCCCGGTTGGCGTGGGTGGTCGTGGTGTGCGCTCTGCTGTGGTTCGTGGCGGTGGCCTGCGGACGGCGCGCGCTCACCGCGAACGGCGGGGCGGGCAATCCGGTCGAGTTCGAGGTGCCACGGCCCCGGCGGCCGTACCTGATCATGAACCCGAGGTCCGGCGACGGGAAGGTCGGGCGGTTCGGACTGCCCGACCTGGCCACGGTGCTGGGCGCGGAGGTCTGCGTGCTCGACGGCTCGCAGGACGTCGCCGCGCTCGCCCGGCAGGCCCTGGACGACGGCGCCGACCTGCTCGGGGTGGCCGGAGGTGATGGCACGCAGGCGATCGTGGCCGGCATCGCGGCGGACCGCGGCGTGCCGTTCATGGTCATCTCGGCGGGCACGCGCAACCACTTCGCGCTCGACCTCGGGCTGGACCGCGCCGATCCCCGCCGCTGCCTCGACGCGCTCACCGACGGCGTCGAGGTGCGGGTCGACCTCTGCGTGGCCGGGGACCGCACCTTCGTCAACAACGCGTCGTTCGGCGCGTACGCCGAGGTGGTGCGGAGTCCCGCCTACCGCGAAGGCAAGAGGCGGACGACGCTGAACCTGTTGCCCGGCCTGCTGATCGGGCCCCGGTCGGCGGCGCTGCGGGTGCTGGCGGGCGAGGACCGGCTGGACGGACCGCAGGCGGTGCTGATCAGCAACAACCCCTACGGGTCAAGCGATCTGGCCGGCCTGGGCCGCAGGCCACGGCTGGACGGCGGCGTGCTGGGCGTGCTCGCGGTGACGGTGCGCGACGCGGCGGAAGCCGCCGGCCTGTTGCGCGGCCGGCGGCGGTCGGACGCCGTGGTCCTGCGGACCGCGACGGAGGTCGTCATCACGGCGGACACCCCGTTGCTGCCGGTCGGCGTGGACGGCGAGGCGGTCATGATGACGACTCCCGTGCGGTGCGTGGTCAGGCCGGGGGCGCTGCGCGTACGGGTGCCGCGCCACCGGCCTGGAGTCCCACAGGCGCGGCCGGAACTCGACTGGACGCGCCTGCGCGAGCTGGCCCTGTCCTGAGAGGCCAGTACAGCCAACTCACGATCACCAGGCGTGCGACCACACCCGGCTGGACGGGGCTAGCGGCGCCGGACTACCCGGCGTGCCCTGAACATTCCCGGCGCTCCTCCGCCTCGCCGCACCGTGCGTCGTGCGGTGCGGCGGGCCACGCGGCGTGAACCGAACATGTCTGCCTCCTCAACGCGTCGATCCTGCTGTTTCCAGGTCGTGCAGTTCCTGTGCCTCCTCCGCGCTCACCAGCCCGATCGCGACCAGGTCTAGTGGGCTGATGAAGCCGTCGGAGACGCGGAACCCCTGGGCGCGGGCGACGGCGTCGCGCAGTGGCACGGCCCAGTGGTGCTCGATGAGCAACAACGCCGCCGCGCTGTCATTGGGAATCTCGGCGAGCACGTCCCACGCGTCCGCGTCGCTGAACGGGTGGACGCCTCCCTTCTCCCGCGCCGACTCGGCTCCCACCTCCGCACCAAGACCGAGCAGCGCGCTGATCTTGCTGCCCAGCTCGACCGCCTCCGCGGGCGAGAGGTTGCTCAGGTGTTCGACCGCGATGGCGCCCTTGGGGTCCTTGTGGACGGCCAGGGCGTCGATCACGCGGATGGTGTCGGTCTTGCGGAGTTTCTCCAGTTCGGCGATCACCTCACCGCGGAAGTCCGGGTGGGTGAAGCCCAGCACGATCAGTTGGATCGGCCCGATGGCCATACGACTCCTCCTCTGTTCGATCAGTTGGGTCATCCGGTGCGGGTGGAACGCACGGCGAACGCGGTCACGAGCAGCTCGTAGGCCACCAGCACCACGACGATCGACAACAGGGCCGTCCACGACGAGAACAGCAGCGCGAGCACGACAGCCACGGCGACTCCGCCCACGCGCACGACGTCGAGGTGCCGTGCGGTCCAACTGGGGCCGTGCGCGGCGAGCGTCTGTACGCCCCGGCGGATCGCGCCCCAGGCCTCGACTGTCTTGTGGCGCAACCACACCGGTCCCTTGCCCGGTCCGATCGCGTACATCAGCAGGGCGAGCACCGCGCCCGTCCAGAGCATCTGCCAGCCCCGTGTGCGCAGCTGGCTGAAGACCGTCGTCAGCACGTCCGCGGCACCGTCGCGGTAGAGCCCCTCCGGCACGTTCTGCAGGATCTGCTCACGGACCGCGCGCAGCGTCGCCGTGACCGCGACGGCGGCGACCACCAGCCACAGGCCGAGTTGCAACGCCGTGCGCCGACGGTCGGGCGAGACGAGCAACGCGAGTACGAGCAGCACGAGTGTGCTGATCAGGAACAGGACGAGGCTTCGTTTGGCCGTCGTCACGGCCTGCTGGGCCGCCCACAGCCGCCCGGAGTCGTAGACGGTGAACTGCGCGAAGTTCTCCGGCAGCGTCACGCCGAGCGAGTCCTGCACCCGGACCCGCAGATCGGCCGGGATCTCACCGCTGCTCAGGTCCGGCAGCGAGAGCTGCTTGCCGAACAGGGTGGGCAACTGGGCGCTGAGCGTCCGCAGCACCTCGTTGATCAACGGCAGCAGGTCGATCTCGACCCGGTCCTGGTGGACGGCGACGAGGTCGCTGTCGCCCTCGACGACGGCGAGCGCACGCTGGTGTGCGCGGCGGTTCAGCTCGGTCCAGACGCGCTGGAACTGGTCGCTGCCCAGGACTTTGGTGGCCGTCGCGCGCACCGGTGCGTGCAGCTGGCTCGCCAGCGGCCCGGCGACGAACGCGGCCTGCTCTGGCAGCACAGACCGCAACCGCTGTTCGACGTCGACGGCCGCGAAGAGCTTGACGGTCGCGAAGTCCGCCACCGCCGCGGCGACCTCCGGGTCCTTCGGCAGGGGCGCGACCGTGGCGACCCATCGGTCGGTGTTGAGCGCGGTGCGCGCGCTCCAGATGCCGACGACGCTCATCACGAGCGCGAACGCCGTCACCGCGATCAGCACGGCGGCGCCGATCCGGCGGAGCATCCGGACCGTGGCCGCACGCCGCTCCCGCTGATCCAGCCGTGCCTGCAGCGCGTACACCTGTGCCCGCAACCGGGGCAGTTCGTCCGTCATCCCGGTCACCGCGCCTGGCTCTGCGCGGCGCGCGGCAGGAACGCGGCCGCCGCCATGCCGCCGAGTGCGATCAGCGCCAGCACGACCATCGCCAGCGCGTAGGAGCGTTCGGGTGTCCTGGTGATGCCGGCGACGAGGATGGTGCCCGCGATCGCGGCACCGAGTGAGGACCCGAGATTGGACACGCTGCGGGACAGGCCGGAGATCTCGCCCTGCAGCGCGTCCGGGAAGCTCGACTGCACGACGTTCACCGACGGGGTCAGCATCGCGCCGATGCCGAGCCCGATCAGGAACAAGCCCGGCAGGAAGGTCCACGCCTGCGACGAGAGAGCGAGCAGCGCGAGGAAGAGCGCGATGCCGGCGACCGTGACGGCGAACCCGGTCAGCACGAGGCTGCGCTGGGCGTGCCGGCGTGCGAGACGTTCGGCCGACAGCGACGCGAGCAGCACACCCGCCGTGGCGGCCGTGAGGATCAGGCCGGTCTCGATCGCGTTGTAGCCGCGCACGACCTGGAGGTACGCCGAGACCACGAACGAGATGCCCATGAGCACGAGCCACTGCACGTTCTGCGTGACCAGGCCGAGGTTCGAGGTGCGGCTGCGGAACAACTCCGTCGACAGCAACGGTTCCACGCCGGCGCGTTCCTTGGCGCGCACGGAGTGGAAGAACCACACGAGCGTGAGGGCCCCGGCGGCGAGCAGCCCCAGCATCAGCCAGAGGTTGTCGTCCGCCGCCAGCACGCCCGAGACGATCAGGACGAGTCCGGCCGACGACAGCACCGCGCCGCGGACGTCGAACGGGCGGCTCGGGTCCGGTGGCCGAGGGTCCCGGACGTACCGGCGGCTCAGCACGAAGATCACCACGACGACCAGCGCCTGGAACAGGAAGGCCACCCGCCAGCTGAGCGCCGTCGTGATGAGCCCGCCGATCAACGGCCCGGTGGCCGCGCCGATGCCCGCCATGCCGTTGATCACGCCGAAGGCACGGGCCCGCGAGGTGACGCCGGTGAACAGCATCGTCGCCAGGATGTAGACGGGCGGGATCAGCAGCGCGGTGCCGACGCCCTCCAGGATCGAGTTGCCGACGATGAGGACCGGCAGGCCGGGCGCGAACGCGCTCAGCACGGCGCCGAGGCCGTACACGGCGAGACCGGCGGTGAGACATCGCTTGCGGCCGTAGCGGTCGGTCAGTTTGCCGCCGGGGATCATCAGCGCCGCCATGACCAGCAGGAAGATCGTGATCGCGAGCTGGACGCCCTGGACGGTCGTGTCCAGGTCCCGGCTGATGTCGTTGATCATCACGTTCATGTTGGAGCCGGCGAAGCTGCAGATGAACTGGGCGAGGGCGAGGGGCACGAGCACTCTGCGCAAGGCGTTGGAGTCCACTCACGCAGACTCCGGCGGCCGCGTCCTGAGCGCTTCACGCGGCGCGGATGAGGTGCCGCGCCGGTGCTCCCCCGCGACGGGTGGTGTGCCGGCGATCGCGGCGGTGTTGCGTCGCAGGTGGACCGGAGCCGCCGGTCCCGTCTTCGGGGAGGTGCGCGATGACCGGTTCGGTGGCCGCGAGGGTCGCCGCGGGTCTGGCCGCCCGCGAGGAGATTCCGCTCGACGCCCACGCGGAACTGTTCGAGGACAACGACCGGCGCGACCCGGTGGACGTGCTCGCCGGGCAGGACGCCACGCGGCTGCCGGAACTGGTGCCGATCCGGTACGGGCGGATGCTGGCCTCGCCGTTCGCGTTCTTCCGCGGTGCGGCCGCGGTGATGGCGGGTGACCTCGCGGCCACGCCGTTCTCCGGGCTGACCTGCCAGCTCAGCGGGGACGCGCACGTGAGCAACTTCGGGGTCTTCGCCTCCCCGGAGCGGCGACTGGTGTTCGACCTCAACGACTTCGACGAGACGCTGCCCGGTCCGTTCGAATGGGACGTCAAACGCCTCGCGGCCAGCATCGCCGTCGCCGGCCGGCAGAACGGGCTGGGGCGCAAGGCACGGGCAGCCGCTGTGCGCGCCGCCGCCGGCCGGTACCGGTCGGCGATGATGCGCTTCGCACAGCAGGGCGATCTGGAGGTCTGGTACGCCCACGCCGGTGCCGACGAGGTCGAGATCCTGCTCAAAGCACGTGCGGGCAAGGCGAAGCAGCGCCGTTTCGCGCGTGAGCAGACGAAAGCCCGTGCGCGCGACAGCCTTCAGGCCTACCGCAAGCTGACCTCCGTCGTCGACGGGTGCCGCCGCATCACGGCGGATCCGCCGCTGCTCGTCCCGGTCGGCCACCTGATGCCCGACGCGGAGCG
Source organism: Lentzea sp. NPDC102401 (assembly GCF_044765805.1). Classification (NCBI taxonomy): domain Bacteria; kingdom Bacillati; phylum Actinomycetota; class Actinomycetes; order Pseudonocardiales; family Pseudonocardiaceae; genus Lentzea; species Lentzea sp. NPDC102401. The sequence continues at coordinate 288,267 of NZ_JBIWKS010000006.1, forward strand.
CGCGGACCTGGAGTTCCTGATCCAGGACCTGCTCGCCGGCTACGCCACCACCCTGTCCGCTGACCGGCGTCACCTGATGAACGGGTTCCGGTTCGTCGACATGGCGCGCAAGGTCGTCGGGGTCGGCAGCGTCGGGACCCGGTGCTGGATCGTGCTGCTGCACGGGCGGGACGAGAACGATCCGTTGCTGCTGCAGGTGAAGGAGGCACCGCGGTCGGTTCTCGCGGACCACCTGCCCGATGGTGTGCGCACGACCCACCGCAGCGAAGGCGAACGGGTCGTGGCCGGGCAACGCCTGATGCAGGCCGCCGGCGACATCTTCCTCGGCTGGGAGACCGCCGAGGGCATCGACGGGCTCACCAGGGACTTCCACGTCCGGCAGTTGCGCGACTGGAAGGGCTCGGCGTCGGTCGAGACGATGGACGCGGCAGGCCTGCGGCTGTACGGCGCGTTGTGCGGGTGGACGTTGGCCCGAGCGCACGCGCGCACCGGCGACCGGATCGCGATGGCCGCGTACCTCGACGACGGCAAAACGTTCGACGCCGCGCTCGTCGAGTTCTCCGAGCGCTACGCCGATCGCAACGAGCAGGACCACGAGCTCGTCTTGGAGGCGGCCAGGACCGGGCGCATCAAGGTCCGAAGTGGACTCTGACGACTCTCTTTGCCAGGAACGAATTCCTTCTGAGGAGGCCACATGTGCCGATGGCTCGCGTATTCCGGTTCCCCCGTTCTGCTGGAGGAGCTCCTCTACGTCCCGGCGAACTCGCTCGTCACCCAGAGCAAGCACTCGCGGATGGGAGTGGAGACCACCAACGGTGACGGTTTCGGGGTCGGCTGGTACGCGAGCGCGTCCCGGCCAGGTCTGTTCCTGAGCACCGAACCCGCCTGGAACGACCGCAACCTGCGGGAGCTGTCCGCGCAGACCACTGCGGGCGTCGTCTTCGCGCACGTCCGCGCGTCCACCGGCACGGCGGTCCAGCAGACCAACTGCCATCCGTTCCGGCACGGCCGCCGGCTGTGGATGCACAACGGGCTCATCGCCGGTTTCCCGTTGGTGCGCCGAGAACTCTCACTGGTGGTCGATCCCTCGCTCTACTCCGAGATCGAGGGATCGACCGACTCGGAGATCCTCTTCTTCCTCGCGCTGACCTTCGGACTGGAACACGATCCACCCATCGCCGTCGCCCGCACCGCCGCGTTCGTCGAGGCGATCGGCAGGAACCACGGCGTGGCGCATCCCCTCCAGATGACGCTCGCCACGACCGACGGCGAGACCACCTGGGCGTTCCGCTACTCCAGCGAACACCGCTCGCGCACCCTGTTCCACAGCACCGACATCACGACGCTGCGGCAGCAGTACCCGGACAACCCGACACTGCACGGGCTCTCCCCCGACACGCGGCTCGTGGTGTCGGAACCGCTGGGCGACCTGCGCGGCGCCTGGCGCGAGGTGCCCGAGTCGACGTGCGTCGTCACGCGGGGCGGCGTCGAGGAACTCCTCCCGTTCGGACCGCTCCGATGACGGCGCCGGTGGTGGCCGGTGTCGACGGCTCGTCGTCCGCGCTCGCCGCGGCCATGTGGGCCGCCGACGAATGCGCCCGGCGCGACGCACCGCTGCGGCTGGTGCACGCGCTCTCGGTGCCCGCCCCGGTACACCTCACCGGGACGGACGAGGAGCGGGTGGCGGCGTGCCTGGCCGAGGCCGCCACGGCCGCCCGTGCCGCGGGGCCGGACGTGGAGATCACGACCGAAACGCTCGGCGGTGGCGCGACGGCCCTGCTGATCGAGGAGTCCCGGCACGCGCGACTGCTGGTGCTCGGGGCGCAGGGCATCGGCAACGTCCGGGGCCTGCTGGTCGGCTCGACGGCGGCGGCACTGGCCTCGCACGGCAGGTGCCCGCTGGTGATCGTGCGCGGTCTGGCGGCGACCGACGGCCCGATCGTGGTGGGCCACGACGGTTCCGCGGCGAGCGAGGCCGCGCTGGCGTTCGCGTTCGCGGCCGCCTCACTACGCGCCGCCCGGCTCACGGTGGTCCTGTGCCGGCCCGGCTTCACCGTGGAGAGCGCCTATCGAACAGCGCGGTTCGCCGCGGCCCGCGACGAGGCCGACGACGACGCGCGCGAGGTGCTCGCCCGGTGGCAGACCCAGTATCCCGACGTGCGGGTGGAACGCGCGCTGCCACGGGACCGCCCCGTGCGGGCGCTCATGCGGTACGGCACCGAGGCACAGCTTCTGGTGGTGGGCAGTCACGGCCGCGGCGGGTTCGACGGCATGTTGCTCGGCTCGACGAGTCAGGCCCTCGTCTCGCACGCGCCGTGCCCGTTGGTGATCGTGACCTCGGCGGACCGGCGGGCCGGCCTCATCCGGTGACGGGGTGCAGGTGGCCGCGTTCCGGCCGCCCGGCCGCGAGCCACTGCCGGGTGCTCCGGCTGGCGGCGTCGATCAGCTCGCGGGACCGGCTGAAATCGGCCGGTGACACGCTGAGCGGGCACAACGGCGGCACCACGCGGAGGTCGATCTCGTCCCGGTAGCGCTCGACGTCCACCGCGAGCCGGCGGTTCACCAGCAACGTCAACGCGTGCAGCGCCATTCCGAGGGCGCTGCGCGGCGGCTCTTCGAGGTCGCACGCGTACCCCGTCGGCAGCACCCACACCCGTTCCGCGCCCAGTGCCACGGCGTGCGACACGGGATTGTTGTTCACCGCGCCGCCGTCCATCAGGTACCGGCCACCGAGCGACACCGGTGGGAACACCGCCGGAATCGCGGTGCTGGCCATCAACGCGTCCACCGCGTCACCTTCGGAGAGCACCACCTCCTCTCCGGACAACACGTCCGTGGCGCCGACGTGCGCGGGCGTCGGCGTGTTCTGGAGCGTGATGCCGGAGAGGTGGGTCCTCAGCAGGCGCCGCAGCGCCGTGCTGGGCACGAGGTGGTCGCTCAGCCCGAAGACACCGAGAAGGCCGCGCACCGGCCGGATCGGGAAGACGTCCTTGCGCGACAACGACGTCCACAGATCCGTAAGAGTGCGGACCCCCTCGGGGCCGGGGTGGGCCGCGTGCCAAACACCGTTGACAGCGCCAACCGATGTGCCGACGACCAAGTCGGGCTGGATGCCCTCGCCGACGAGCGCCGCGAGCATGCCCACCTCGACCGCGCCCAGACTTCCGCCGCCAGCGAATACGAACGCGGTCTTCATCGAGCCATTCTGCCGCCGGGCGGGGCGACTCACGAGGGGCCAGTTCGGTCCCCTGCCGAACCACCCTCGCCGGGTGACCCGCCGCGCGCCGTCCGCCACCAGCCTGGCGATCACCTGTTGTGCCGAGCGAAAGGCAGGACGACGTGGCCGGTGCGGAGAAGGAAAGGCTGCGGGAACCCGACGAGTGGCGCCGCTGGGGACCGTATCTCGGGGAGCGGCAGTGGGGCACGGTCCGGGAGGCGTCGAACGGGGACGACGCGTGGACGTCGTTCACCCACGACCAGGCGCGCTATCGCGCCTACCGGTGGGGCGAGGACGGGCTCGCGGGCTTCAGCGACGACCGGCAGCGGGTGTGTCTCGCGCTGGCGTTGTGGAACGGGGCGGACCCGATCCTCAAGGAACGGCTGTTCGGCCTGACCAACGGCGAGGGCAACCACGGCGAGGACGTCAAGGAGTGCTACTTCTACCTCGACGCGACGCCCACCTCGTCGTACCAGCGGATGCTCTACAAGTACCCGCAGCGGGCCTTCCCCTACGAGGACCTGGTCGCCACCAACGGGAAACGCGGCCGGGACGACCCGGAGTACGAACTGCTCGACACCGGCGTGTTCGACGACGACCGCTACTTCGACGTCGTCGTGGAGTACGCCAAGGCGGGCCCCGAGGACGTCCTGATGCGGGTCACCGCGCACAACCGCGGGCCGGACGAGGCGACGCTGCACGTGGTGCCGACGCTGTGGTTCCGGCACACCTGGTCGTGGGCGGGCACCACCGAGCCCTCACTGCACACGCTGGGCACGGGCACGGTGCGAGCCGCGCACCCCGAGCTCGGCGTGTGGTGGTGGTACGCCGAGGGCCAGTTGATGGTCACCGGCAACGAGACCGACGACGAGCGGGTCTTCGGCATTCCCAACACCACCCCGTACGTGAAGGACGGCGTCGAACGCGCTGTGCTGCGCGGAGATCTCACCGCGCTCGCTCCGGACGGCGTCGGCACGAAAGCCGCCGCCCACCACGTGCTGACGATTCCGCCGGGTGGCAGCGAGACCGTCCGCGTCCGCTTCACCACCGCGGCCACCGACACACCGTTCGGCGGGTTCGACGCGGTGATCTCCGCCCGTCGCGAGGAGGCCGACGACTTCTACGACGAGGTGCTCGGCGGCGATCCGAAGAGCGACGAGAGGCTGGTGTGCCGGCAGGCGCTGGCCGGGCTGCTGTGGTCGCGGCAGTACTACGGGCTCGACGTCGAGCGCTGGCTCACCGAACGCGGCGCCGACCCGATCGGCGCACCCACCGGTCTGTCCAACGAGGACTGGCGGCACCTGGCGGCCGAGGACGTCGTCGTCATGCCGGACAAGTGGGAGTACCCGTGGTTCGCCGCCTGGGACCTCGCGTTCCACGCGGTGCCGCTCGCGGTGGTGGACCCGGCGGCCGCGAAGCAGCAGGTGGAACTGCTGCTCGGCCGCCGCTACCTGCACCCCGACGGGCAGCTGCCCGCCTACGAGTGGAACTTCGGGGACGTCAACCCGCCGGTGCACGCGTGGGCGGCCTGGTTCGTCTACCAGTACGACCGCGACACCACCGGAACCGGTGACCGGGCGTTCCTGGAACGCGTGTTCCCGCCTCTCCTGCGCAACTTCGGCTGGTGGCTCAACCGCAAGGACGCCGACGGCCGCAACCTCTTCCAGGGCGGTTTTCTGGGGCTGGACAACATCGGCGTGTTCGACCGCAACGCGCCGCTGCCGGCCGGTGGGCGCACCGACCAGGCGGACGGCACCGCGTGGATGGCGCTGTTCTGCCAGAACCTGCTGCAGATCGCGCTGGAACTCGCGCGCGAGGACCCGGTCTACCTGGAGCACGCCGCGACGTTGCTGGAGAACCTCGCGTGGATCGCGGCGGCGACCAACCACGTCGGCAACGGGCTGTGGGACGAGGAGGACGGCTTCTTCCACGACGTGCTGCGGAATCCCGACGGCACGTCGACGCCGCTGCGCGTCCAGTCGGCCGTCGGGCTGATCCCGCTCGCCGCCGCGACCGTGGTCGGCGCCGAGCTGCGGCACGACCATCCCGGACTCGTCGACGGCATGCGGGAGTTTCTCGACCGGCATCCCGCCGTGCGGGCCGCGTTGTGGGGCCACGGCGCGCAGACCGACGGCGACGGGCCGGTGCTGTTCGCGCTGTTCGACGAGAGCAGGCTGCGCCGCATCCTCACCAGGATGCTCGACGAGAACGAGTTCCTGGGACCGTACGGCATCCGGTCGCTCTCCCGGTGGCACGCCGAGCATCCGTACGTGCTGACGCTGGACGGCGTGGAGCATCGCGTCGGCTATCAGCCCGCCGAGTCGGACAGCTCCATGTTCGGCGGCAACTCCAACTGGCGCGGCCCGGTGTGGTTCCCGATCAACGCGATGGTCGTGCGCGCGTTGCTGCACCTGCACACCTACTACGGGGACGGCTTCACCGTCGAGTGCCCGACGGGGTCGGGGCGACGCCTCACCCTGGAGCAGGTGGCGGGCGAGATCGGCGACCGGCTGCTCGCGACGTTCCTGCCGGGGCAGGACGGCCGCCGTCCGGTCCACGGTGGACAGACGCGGTACCGGGACGACCCGCACTGGCGGGACCTGCCGTTGTTCTACGAGTACTTCCACGGCGACAACGGAGCAGGAATCGGCGCGAGCCACCAGACCGGCTGGACGGCGCTCGTGGCGCTGCTGTCCCGCGTGTCCGCGAAGGAGGACGTGCGATGAGCGGATGGCCGGACCGGCCCGTGATCTACGAGATCAACACCGCGGTGTGGCTGGGCGAGCTGTCCCATGCCGCCGAACGGCCCGTCACGCTCGCCGAGGTGCCCGCCGCGGCATGGGACGCCGTGACACCGGCCGGCGTCGACGCGGTGTGGCTGATGGGAGTGTGGGAACGCAGCATCACCGGGCTGGCGCTCGCCAACGCGCGGAGCGGGCTGCGGGCCTCGTTCCAGGCCGCGCTGCCGGACCTGCGCACGCAGGACGTGAGCGGGTCGCCGTACTGCGTGCGGCGCTACGTCGTGGCCGACGAGTTCGGCGGCGACGAGGCGCTCGCGAAGGCACGGGCGGAGCTCGCGTCGCGCGGGGTGCGGCTGGTGCTCGACCACGTGCCGAACCACGTGGCCCCGGACCACCCGTGGGTGACCGACCACCCGGAACTGTTCGTCCGCGGCGACGTGGACGACTACGCGGAGAATCCCGAGCGCTGGCTCGCGATCGGCGAGCACATCTTCGCGCGCGGCCGGGACCCGTACTTCCCGCCGTGGCCGGACGTGGTGCAGCTCGACGCCTTCTCCCCCGCCCTGCGGACCGCGGCCGCGACGACGCTCGCCGGCATCGCGGCCCGCTGCGACGGCATCCGGTGCGACATGGCGATGCTCATGACCAACGACGTGTTCGCGCGCACCTGGGGCCGTGAGGCGCCCGAGCGGGAGTTCTGGCCCGAGATCATCGACGGGCTGCGCGATCAGCACGCCGAGACCGTGCTGATCGCCGAGGCGTACTGGGACATGGAGTGGGCGTTGCAGCAGCAGGGTTTCGCCTTCTGCTACGACAAACGCCTCTACGACCGGCTCGTCTCGCGGGACGTCGAGGGGGTGCGCGCCCATCTGCGGGCCGACATCGGCTACCAGGCGAAGCTGGTGCGGTTCCTGGAGAACCAGGACGAACCGAGGCTGGCGGCCACGCTCCCGCCGGACGCCGCCAGGGCCGCCGCGGTCGTCATCGCCACGCTGCCGGGCGCGACGCTGTGGCACGAGGGCCAGTTCGAGGGCAGGACGGTCCGGCCACCGGTGTTCCTCAACCGCCGCCCGGACGAGCCGCTCGACCACGACCTGGCCACCTGGTACCGGCATCTGCTCGCGACCGTGCGGGAGCACCGCCTCCGGTGCGGCGAGTGGTTCCTGCTCGGCACCGAGGGATGGCCGGACAACCAGTCGCACCGCTCGCTGCTCGCGTGGGAGTGGATCGAGGTCGGCGGGTCCCGGCACGTCGTGGTGGTCAACTTCTCCGATTCACCGGCGCAGGCCCGGATTCCGCTCGACTGGCAGCCGCGGCCCTGGCGGTTCACGGACCTGCTCGGCGGTGAGGTCTTCGACCGCGACCTCACCGCCGAGGGACTCTTCGTGTCACTGCGCCCGTGGGGTTTCCACGTGTTGTCCGTGGCGTGATCGAGCCCGCGTGCGGAGCAGGGCGGCGGCCCAGCCCGCACGCGGGTCCGCGTCCACCAGCAGCACCTTCACCAGCACGGTGAGCGGCACCGCCAGCAGCGCGCCGAGAGGGCCGAGAACCCAGGCCCAGAACGCCAGCGACAGGAACGTCGTGGTCGTCGACAACCCCGCGGCGTCCCCGGTGTAACGCGGCTGCACCAACGACTGCACGACGAAGTTCAGCACCCCGTACACGGCCAGCACCGCCAGTGCGCGTCGCGGACCGTGCTGCAGCAGCGCGAGCGCGACGGGCGGCAGCAACCCGAGCACGAAGCCGACGGTGGGAACGTAGTTGGTGACGAACGACAGCACGCCCCACAGCAGCGCGAGCGGGACGCCCAGCAACGCCAGCGCCACCGTGTCCAGCACCGCGACCACCGCCCCGAACACCGTCGTCACCAGCAGGTAGCGCCGGGTGCGGCGGGCGAACTCCCGCAGCGCCACCGTCAGGTGCGGCCGCTGGTCCGCGATCTCGGCCAGCCTGCTGTCGGTCCAGTGCACCTCGACGCCGAGGAACAGCAGCAGCGCCAGCAGGAACACCAGACTCGTGGTGAGCCCGGTCAGGTCGGAGAGCAGTCCGGTGATCGAGGCGAGCACCTTGCCCCGGTCGAGGCCGGCGAGCACGTGTTCCGCCTGCTGCACCAGGTGGTGGCCCGCGTACTCGGGCAGCATCCCGGCGAGCCGCACACCGGACACCACGACCGTCACCGCGATCGCGCCCAGCACCGCGTACACCAGGACCACGACGGCCGTGGTCGCGAGCCACGACGGTGCGCCCCGGCCGCGCAGCCACCGGTGCGCGGGGCTGATCGCGATCACGATCAGCCCCGCCAGCACGGTGGGCGCCACCAGCCACGCGATCGCCTTCACCCCGGCGACCACGACCACCGCCGACGCGGCGCCGAGCAGAATCGTCAATGCGCGTGGCATCAACGAGATGACGACTCGAGCGTTGCCGCCGCCTCGTTGCCGTGCACCACCACGGCCCAGATCACCACCACGCACAGCGTGATGACGATCGTGGACCACAACGGGTGCACCGAGACGAAAGCGAGTTGTGCCACGGCGTTCACCGCGGCGAGAATCACCGCGACCACTCTGGCCCACGCGGAGCCGGAGAGCAGCGCGGCGCCCGCGACCACCACCAGGACGCCGAGCAACAGGGTGATCCAGCCCCAGGTGGTGAGGTCGAAGACGATCACCTGCTCGCCGTTGGCGACGTAGTACTCGCCGCGGAACAACCCGACGAGCCCCTCGATGGCGTTGAACGCCCCCATGACGATCATCATGATGCCCGCGAACCAGATCCAGCCGAGCCAGCCTGTGTCCTGCATCGTGCCTCCGTTGTCTCCCGAAGCGTTGGTCGGGCTCACCGTGCCCCCGCGCCGGGGCGTGGATCTTCACCCGCCGCGTGTGAGTGCCGGGGCACGTGTCCGCTCCGGCGGGTGAAGACCTGGGCCGTTCGGCGGCCGAGTCTCGTCACCATGACCACACCCCCGTACGCGCCGATCGCCGATCACGGGCTGATCGGCGACCTTCAGACCTCCGCGCTGGTGTCCACCGACGGCACCGTGGACTGGTTCTGCTGCCCGCGGTTCGACTCGCCCTCGGTGTTCGCCTCCCTGCTGGACCGCAAGCGGGGCGGGTTCTGCCGGATCCGGCCCGCCGGGTTCACCGGCACCGGAAAGCAGCTGTACTTCCCGGACACGGCGGTGCTGATCACCCGGTTCATGACCGAGGACGGCACCGGGGAGGTCGTCGACTTCATGCCGCCGCTGCCGGACGAGGGCCCGTCCGAACGGCACCGGCTCGTGCGCCTGGTGCGGTGCGTGCGCGGCCGGATCACGTTCGAACTCGACGTCGCACCTCGCTTCGACTACGGACGCCGGGCGCACCGCGCGCACCTCACCGACGACGGCGTGATCTTCGCGTGCGGCCAGTTCGGCCTGGTGCTGCACGCCGTGCGCGAACCGGGAGACGCCCGGCTGGTGTCCGGGCAGATCACCGACACCGGTGACCTGCGCGCGACGATCAGCCTGGAGGAGGGGCAGACCCGCGGCATCGTGCTGGAGTCCGGTGTGGACGGTCCGCCGCGCGCCGTCGCCGCCGCCGAGGCACAGGAGCTGTTCGAACGGACCGTGCGGTTCTGGCACGACTGGCTCGCCCGCGGCACCTACCACGGCCGCTGGCGGGAGGCGGTCGACCGTTCGGCCATCACGCTGAAGCTGCTCACCTACGCGCCGACCGGGGCGATCGTCGCCGCCCCGACGGCCGGTCTGCCCGAACAGCTCGGCGGCGAGCGGAACTGGGACTACCGCTACACCTGGATCAGGGACGCCTCGTTCGCGGTCGGAGCGTTGCTGCGGCTGGGACACACCGAGGAGGCGGCGGCGTTCGGCGGGTGGCTCAACGAGCGGTTCGTGGAGGGTGAGCCGTTGCGGGTGATGTACGCGGTCGACGGGTCGGCCGACCTCACCGAGCACGTGCTGGATCACTGGGAGGGACATCGGGGGTCGTCGCCCGTGCGGGTCGGCAACGACGCGGCCGGCCAGTTGCAGCTCGACATCTACGGCGAGCTGCTGGACAGCGTGCACGCCGCCCACCTGCACGGCGTGCGCGTCGGGCATCGCGGCTGGCACGCGGTGGTCGAGCTGCTGGACTGGCTGGCGGAGAACTGGAACCAGCCGGAGGAGGGGATCTGGGAGACGCGCGCCGGCCGCGCGGACTTCACCTACGGGCGGGTGATGAGCTGGGTCGCGTTCGACCGGGCGATCCGCATCGCCGAGAGCGAGGGGAAACCCGCGCCGGTGGCGAGGTGGCGCTCGCAGCGCGACCGGATCTACGGCCAGGTGTGGGACCAAGGCTGGGACCACCGCACCGGGGCGTTCGTGCAGCGGTACGGCTCGCAGGTCCTCGACGCGTCGTTGCTGCGGATGGCCCAGGTGGGGTTCGTCGCGCCACGGGACCCGGTCTGGCTGGACGCCCTCGCCGCGATGGAGTCGCTGGTCAGCGACAGTCTCGTGCGGCGCTACGACACGGACGCGGCACCCGACGGGCTGCGCGGCTCAGAGGGCTCGTTCTCGTTGTGCACCTTCAACTACGTGACCGCGCTGGCGTTGTCCGGCCGGGCACGGGAGGCACGGCTGGTGTTCGAGAAGATGCTGACCTACGGCAACCACGTCGGCCTCTACGCCGAGGAGATCGCCGTGACCGGCGAGCAGCTGGGCAACTTCCCGCAGGCGTTCACCCACCTGGCCCTCATCGACGCCGCCGTCACCCTCGACGACCAGCTCACTCGCGACGGGTGAGGACGCGGCGGCGCCCGGCTCGCACAGTCATCGGCATGGCGACTTTGACCGTGTGGAAGTTCGACTCGACCGACGGGGCGCACAGTGCGCTGCAGGAGCTGACGAAGCTGCAGGACCAGCAGCTGATCATCGTTCGCGACGCGGCCTACGTGTACTGGGACCCGGACGCGAAACGGCCGAAGACCAGGGAGCTCGGCAAGCTCACCGGTGCGGGAGCGCTCGGCGGCGGCTTCTGGGGGCTGTTGTTCGGCCTGATCTTCTTCGTGCCCGTGCTGGGCGCGGCGATCGGGGCCGGAGTCGGCGCGCTGGCGGGATCGATGTCCCGTGCGGGCATCGACGACGACTTCGTGAAGGAGATCCGGGACACCGTCACGCCCGGCACGTCCGCCCTGTTCGTGATGTCCGAGGGCGCCGTCGTCGACCGGGTGGCCGAGAGGTTCAAGCAGACCGGCGCCACCCTGCTGACCACCAACCTCACCAAGGAACAGGAGGAGCTGCTGCGCGAGACGTTCTCGTCCTGACGTCTCGACGATCACGGCGGTGACGGTCCGGTGACGACTGCCGGGGTGCCGATGCCGGCCTGCCACCGCCTGCCGATGAACCGGCCGGAGCGCGGACGATCGCGCTCCGGCCGGTTCCTGCGTTCACCGTGCCGGGCCCGCCACCCGCACGCGCGCAGCCGCCTCGCCCAGCAGCGAGTGCACGACCCGCAGCACGTCCGCCACGTGGTCGCGGTGCTCGCTGATCACCTCGGCCCGGCGGGTCGCCTCCTGCACCACGCTCTCCGCCCGGCGCCGCGCGGTCTCCTCCATCAGCCGCACGTCGTGGCAGGTCTGCTTGCGCCGCAACGCCAGCGCCAGCTCGAAGTCCTCGGTGACCTTCGCCCGGTGGCGGGCCGCCGCCTCGTCCAGCGCGCGACGGCCCGCCTCCCCCTCCCGCAGGATCCGCGCCATCCGCACGCGGGTCTCCGCCAGCAGCTCCCGATGCTCGGCGTGCGTGCGGCGCGCGGACTCCCACGCGTGGTCCTCCAGCGCGGTGGCCCGGTCGGTGATCTCGGCCGCCTGGGCGAGCGTGCGCTCCACGACGTACCGAAGGCGTTCGCCGACCGCGTACGGGGACTGCGGCACGGCGCGCAGCCGGTCGAGCCGCTCCCGCAACGCGCGGTTGTCCTCCCGTTCGGACTCCAGGTGCCGGGCGAGCGCCTCCGCCCTGGCCTCCGCCGCGTCGCGGTCCGCGGTGAGCGTCTCGATGTCCCGTTCGGCCTCGTGGACGTAGTGCCACACCTGGTCGCGGCGGAGGCCCAGCCACGCCACGTCGAACGCGGTGCGCAGCGGCACCAGCTCGGCGGTCACGGCCGCACCAGGGTCAGCGGCACGCGGCACAGCGCCCCGATGCCGTCCTCGGGCGCCTGCCGGGTGTCCGAGGCGATCACGTGCACCCGTGTGCCGCTCAGCAACGCCGCTCGCACGGCCACGTCCGCGAGCAGCCCGCAGCGGCGGTGGGACCCCAGCGGCCGGCCCGGAGCCACGTCCGTGGGCGCGAGGCCGTACCAGGCGGTGGCGGTGACGTCCTCCGGCTGCCCCACGAACAGGTCGTCCACCCGGCCGTCGGCCAGCGCGCCGAGGGTCTCGTCGACACCCTCGACCCCCAGCCGCCGGGCACGGCCGCGTTCGTGGAAGTCCGCCAGCACTCCCGCGGTCCACGTGCGGGCGGCCCCGCGCACCTCGTCCTCGATCCGGCTCGGGCTCAGGTCGGTGCCGACCCAGCGCACCGTCGTCTCACGCCGGACGGGCGCCGGCAGCGCGGCCCACAGCGCGGCCACCACCTCGTCCTGGCCCGCCACGACCAGCAGCCTGGCGTCCTGCCGCACCAGCATCGCCGCGACCGCCGACGCGGTGGACCGCACACCCTCGTGCCAGTGCCGATCCGCGTAGTGCAGCGACATCCACTCCGCGTCGGGCGTGCCCAGTTCGGCGGTCTCACGGGTCGCGGCGGCGATCACGCACGGCGGCCGGTCCTGCACCCACGCCAGCAACGGCAGCACGTGCGCGGGCGAGCTGAACCACGCGAGGTCCAGGTGGCGCAGCCCGGGCGCCTGGAAGACGCGCGGAGGCACCTCGCCGCCGGCGAACCCCACCAGCGTTCCCGCGGACGGATCAGCGTCGTGCGCCCGGTGCAGCGCGCCACCGATCGCCTCGACCACGTCGTCACCCGCTCCGTCACTGCGCAGCTGGTCGGCGAGGCGGATCCAGCGCGACCGCCACGAACGCAACGGACTCGATCCCATGTAGACGGACGCGACCGGCCGGGCGGGCCGGACGACGTCGATCAGATCCCGCAGCGCGGGCAGGCAGGTCTTGGGCACAGCAGCGACTCCTCTTCCCCGTCGTGGACTGGCCACAGAGTCCGGGGAGGTGGTGATCCGCTTCTTCACCCGGCGCGGATGAACCCGCCTCCCCGCACGGGTGCGGCGCTCGCCCCGTGCGGGGGAAGTCCGGCCCGTGCGCGACGAGCAGCGTCGGACCTCTGAAGGAGGTGCGGACTTCCATGAGCCGTCAACCTGATCGTTCCCGCTCCCGTCGCATCGTGCTCGCCGTCGTGCTGTTCGCGTTCATCGTCGCCGCCCCCGGTGACGACGACGAGTGCGGGGAGAACTCTCCGCTCGTGGTCACCGGTGTCCTCGCGGCCGCCGGCCTGTTGCCCAGGCTGGTCGGGGTGGCCGGACGCGCGCTGGTGCTGATAGCCCAGCCGGGCAAGGCGATCCGGCCCCCCTGCCCGGCGAAGTGATGCGGTTCGATCGCATGATCATTCACGGTAACTCCATCGGGGAGAGTCATCTTCATGTCCGACAGTTCGGAGTGCGAACGACCAGCGCACGACACCAGCCCGCCCAGATTCCGGGTTCCCGTCTCGGCCGTTCCGCTCGTCGCACGAAACCAGCTTCTGTCCGTTGTGGACGGTCACGTCGCGGCGGCGCCGGTCACCCTCGTCACCGGGCCCGCGGGGAGCGGCAAGACCACGTTGCTCGCGGAGTGGGCCAGACGCCGCGCCGGCCGGGTGGCGTGGCTGACCTTGAACGAGCACGACAGCATGCCCGCCCGGCTGCGCATCGCGATCAGGGACGCGCTCACCGGCGTCTGGCCGGACCAGAGCCATCTCGACGCGATCCCCTGGTCCGAACCGGGTTTCTCCTCGGCGATCGTGGCCGCGTTCGACCACCTGCCCGCGTCCGCCTGCCTGGTGCTGGACAACGTGCACGAACTCCGTGACCCGGAGGCCCTCGCCACCATCGACCTGCTCACCCGGCAGCCACCGGACCGGCTGCGGCTGGTGCTGCTCGGCCGGTTCCCGCCACCGCTGCACCTCGCCCGGCTGCACCTGGAGGGACGGCTGCGCGAGGTGCTGCCCGACGAACTCGCGTTCGACCGGGCGGAGACCGAGGCGCTGCTCGCCGCGTACGACGTGCCGGTCTCACCCGAGGAGATCACCCCGCTGCTCGCCGGCACCGAGGGCTGGGCGGGCGGGCTGACGTTCGCGGCGATGCGGATGAACACGACCGGCGCCCGCCCGGCCGACCTGCTCATGTTCACCGGGCAGGACGAGATCGTGAACGGCTATCTGACCGAGGAGGTGCTCGCGTCCCACTCATCGAGCACGCGCGACCTGCTGGTCGCGACCAGCGTCTGCGACTCGGTGAGCACGGGCCTCGCGAGCGCTCTGGCACCGGAGCACCCGAGTCCCGGCGTGGTGCTCGATCAGCTGGAACGCACCAACGCGTTCGTGGGCAGGCTGAGCGAGACACCCGAGTGGTACCGATGTCATCCGGTGCTGCGGGCGCATCTTCTCGCCGAGCTCCGCCGCACCCGTCCGGCCGACGAGAGCGCGCTGCACCGGTCCGCGGCGCGCTGGCACCACGAGCAAAGCCTGCCCCTGACGGCGTTGCGGCACGCCGTCGCGGCCGGCGAGGACCAGCTCACCGCGGAGATCGTCGAGCACTCGGTGCTGCGCGAGATGCTCCACGCGGGCGGCGCGGAGGTGCACCCGGTGCTGGCCTCGGTGCCCGCCCACGTGCTGGCCCGGCCCGCGGTCGGCGTGGTCGCGGCGCTCGTCGCGCTCGACGCGGGTGACCTCGCCGCCGCCGACCGGGTGCTCGCGGGAATCGGCGGCGGTTCCCCCGCGCTACGACCGGAACGGGTCAGGGTGCTGCACGGCACCGCGCTGCTGCGCCGCGGCCGGTTCGACGCGCACGTCGGCGAGGCGCTCGACATCATGGCCAGGACGGCCGCCGGGCTGAGCGGCGCACCGGACGCGGACGTCGCCGCCCTGCTCGACCGCGGCGTCGCGGCGTTGTCGCGCGGCGAGCACCACGCCGCCGAGACCGACCTGGTCCGTGCGGCGGCACTCGCCAGGAAGGAGGGGTTCACCCACGCGGAACTGGATTGCCGGGTGCATCTGGCGGCACTGGCGAGCGCGATGGGCGACATCGCGGAGGGGGCGCGGCAGGCACAGGCCGCGGTGGAGTTCGCCGAGCGACGAGGATGGCAGACGCACTTCACCTGCGCGCTCGCCTACTCGTTGATGGGGGTGCACGCCTACCTGCGCATGGAGGACGCGAACGCGACCGACCTGGCGAAGCGCGCGACCACGGCCCTGGGCGACCGGCCCGACCTCGGGGTCGGGATCGCGGTCCGCACGCTGGACGCCGCGGTGTCGTTCGCCACGGCCGGCGACCCGCGCGCCGTCGCCGGCCGCCTGCGCAGCCAGTGGCAGGACGTCGCCGGGCGCGAGGTGACACCGCCGGTGGTCGCCCACATAGCGCCGGCGCTGCAGCGGATGGCGCTGCGGACCGGTGACGAGCAGTGGGCCGCGGCGATGCCCGGCCAGGTCGAGGCGATGTTCGGACCCTGCGGAGAACAGGCGGTGCTCCAGGCCGTGCTGCTCTCCCACCACTCCCGCGTCAACCAGGCCCGCAAACTGGTGGAACCACTGCTGTCGGGCGACCTGCCCGCGGTCGCCGCGCCGACCGTCGTCGACGCCTGGCTGCTGGAAGCCGTGCTGGTGGAACGAACCGGCGACCAGCGGCGCTCGCACGAGGCGGTCACCAGGGCACTGGCGGCCGCCGAGCCCGTCGGCACGATCCGGCCGTTCGTTCACGCGGGCAAGCCGGTGCGTGAACTCCTCGCCCGCGGCGCCGGCCGGTTCGGCAGGCTCGACCGGTTCGCCACGACGACGATGACGGCTTTACCCACGGCGGCAACCACTTCGGCGGGTGTGCTCACCAGTCGTGAGCGCGATCTGCTGGTAGAGCTGCCGTCCATGCGCACCACGGAAGAGATCGCCAACTCCCTGTTCGTCTCCGTCAACACCGTGAAGACGCATCTGCGCGGCATCTACCGCAAGCTGGGCGTCAACCAGCGGCGTGACGCCGTGCTCGTGGCCAGGCGACTCGGTCTGATCTGACCGCGACTGGCCCCTTGGGCCCCGGACCCGGCCCTTGCCACACTTGATCCGCACGGGCTCGCCACAGCGCGGCCCGCACCCCGAGCCGGCGACACGATCGCCCAGGGCTCGGTCGTGAAGTCCCCCAGCGGGCACCCCCGACGGTGCTCAGTTCGGCCTGCGCACGGCCGGGTGGGGTGTCCGGGTCGTGGGTGGTTTCCGTTCCCGTGGGCGCACTTCGGGGTCGCAGGAGCCACTCACGGCCAGTCCACTGTGGATGGCCGAAGGCGGGGGCCGCGCGACCGGCTCGGACTTCCGGCGTGATCCGCGACGCGAGGGCGACCAGAACGGTGCCCGATCGCACGGGTAGGGGTGAGGGCACCTGACGAGTGCCCCTGACCCGGCGGAGAGTCGCAGTGCGCAGTGGACCTGCTTGCACCAGATCGTCGTCCGGACGTTCATCGCCGAACGCAGGCGCCTGCGCCGTCGCGGGGGGAAGCCGAGAGCCTGATCGTCTCTCCCGGCGCGGAGGACGGGCTCGTGGTGTGGGAGACGTTGTCGTCCGTGCCCGCACGCCGGTGGTGCCGGGCCCGTCCCCGCACGCCGAGCCCGACGACGACGGGCGATGGGCGCACCGGCGTGCCCGACCAGATGGTCCGTCCTAGAACTGCGACAGGACGTTGTGGTTCCACCACAGGTCGAGCTTGTCGAGGGTGTCGACGTCGCCCGGCTTCTTCAGCGTGCCGATGGTGAGGTTCCTGGTGTCGACCCACCAGACCTGGGCGTTGCCGTCAGCGAGGAAGCACGTGGTGAACTCGCCTTCCAGCGGCCCTGAGGTGTCGCGGTAGAAGAGCGCGTAGTGGATGGGGTCCGACTTGGGACGGCACCCGCCGCGCTCGTCCATCCGCGGAATGCCACGGCTCGTCACCACCGCCTGGAAGAACCCGTCCTGCTTGGCGCGGTCGGCGAACAACCGGAACTCCGCCTCCGCGGGTGGCGGGGCGTAGGGGTCGTCGGACTTCACGCCGCCGCAGCGAACGGTGGCGACCGTGCCGTTGTCCGGCGCGGTGGGCGCGCACGTGGTGGTGACGGTCCGGTAGACCGCCGGCAGGGCGTCCAGCAGCGCGTTGTCCTGCGGCGTTCGCGTCCTGGTTGGCGTGGTGGTGGTGGTGGGTGTGCTGGACGGAGTGCTGCTCGGGGTGCTGCTGGACGTCGTGCCCGTGCCGAGGACCTTGTCCTTGTTCGCGACGATCAGCGACGTCACGACGATCCCCACCACGACCGCGAGCGCGCCGACGGCGAGGGCGGCACGCTTGGCCGGTGACACGGGGGTTGTCTGGGCGCGGGTCGGCGGGTACGGCTGCGCGGCGACGGGCTGGGGGCCGGTCGCGGTGTGCTGGAAGGGCGACGGCCTGGAGAACTGCGGCTGCGGACCCGCCGCGACGGGCCGGGGCAGGCCGTGCGGAGGGCTCGCCGGTGAAGGCCGGCCAGCCGCAGGTGCGACGTGCCCGCCTGGCGGGGTGTTGGGACCGGAGTCGGGTCCTTGCGCGACGCGAACGGGCGTGACGGGGACGGGCGTCGCCGCGGGTCCGGGCGCGGGCATGGGTGTCGGCGTTGTCAGGGCCTGGGCCGCCGCCTGGGCGAACGCGCCCGCCGTGGCGTAGCGGTCGGCCGGGTTCTTGGCCATGCCCTTCGCGATCACGTCGTCCAGCGCCGCCGGGACCGCCGGGTTCAGCGGGGACGCCTTGGGCGGCGCCTCGTTCATGTGCGCCCAGATCTGGGCCGCGGTGCTGCCCGCGGTGAACGGGCAGCGACCCGCGACGCAGGCGAACAGGACGCAGGCCAGCGCGTAGACGTCGGCGCGGCCGTCCACCGGGCCGCTTTCGAAGCGTTCCGGGGCCATGTAGTCGAGGGTGCCGACGACCGAGCCGGACGCCGTCAGGCCCGTCGCGGACGGCGAGACGCTGCGGGCGATGCCGAAGTCCACCAGGTACACGAAGTCGCCGGAGGTCACGAGGATGTTCGACGGCTTCACGTCGCGGTGCACGAGGCCGTCGGCGTGTGCGGCGTCGAGGGCGCTCGCCACCTGGTCGACGATGCGCACGGCCCGCGCCGGGTCGAGGGTCTGCTCGCGGATCAGGTCCGACAGGTCGGAGCCCTCGACCAGCCGCATGTCCAGGTAGAGGCGGTCGTCGATCTCGCCGTAGGCGTGGATGGGGATGACGTGCGGTTCGCGCAGCCGTGCGACGATCCGCGCCTCGCGGCGGAAGCGGGCGCGGTAGTCCTCGTCGTCGTGGTAGCCGGGCGACAGCCTTTTGAGCGCCACGAACCGGTCGTGCGCCGTGTCGTACGCGCGGTGCACCTCGCCCATACCGCCGCGACCGAGCAACTGCTCGATCCGGTACGGCCCGAACGTCTCTTCCGTCATCGTCCTCGTGTCCCGAGCGCCTTGTCCGTTCGAGTCGACGCACGCCGACCGCCGCGGGTTCCGCAGGCAGCAGCCTACAAACGCGCGAGGCGGCCGGTTCGCTGAGGACGCGGTCATCCGTTCGGACGTTGTGCCCGGCGGCGGGGGTGGGTGAGGGTTCGGCGGTGGCGATCAAGAAGCGGCGGGCCCGCGGCGGGGTCTCGGCTCGGGTCCGGCGGGGGTGGGAGGTGGTCACCACCTCGCTGGCGCTGCTGACCGGGGTCTACCTGATCCTGCTCACCGTCGAGCCCACCCGGATCGTGCTGGAGCGCTACGTCGGCAAGCTCGACCTGCAGGACTCGTCGCGCTGGTCGCGGTGATGCTGGAGATCGTCACCATCGCGATCTACCAGCACGGCAGGGACGTCCGGGCGCTGAAGGCCCTCGTGACCGAGCGGGAACAGCGGGATGTCACGCACTCCATCACCGACGTGCTGGCGGCGACGGCACAGACCGGGGCCGGGCGGCGGGCGCGGCAGGTCGAGGTGCTGGGGCTGACGTTGAACACCACCTGGCCCGCGCTGGCGACGTGGCTCACCTCGCAGGCTCGGCCGCACGGCTGGAAGGTCACGCTGCACTGCCTGGACCCGGACTTCATCACGCGTTCCGGCGAGTTCCCCGCGGAGTGGGCCGGTGAGGCGCGGCGCAGCCAGGACCGCATCCGGTCGTTCCTCGCCGAGGAGGCCGACTACCTGGCCCGGCACCGGATCAGCGTGGAACTCCGGGCCTACGCGTGCGTGCCCGTCGTGCACGGCTTCCGCTTCGGCGACGGCACGGTGTTCCTGTCCTACCTGCAATGGACGGAGAACGGGCGCATCCGGCCGTTCGAGTTCTACGACCGGATCGGCGCCGACGACCGCTCAGCCCGCGCGGGGCACTACCGGGACCTGTTCGACAGCTGGCAGCACCGGGCCGGCGCCAAACGGATCACCGGCTGATCCTCACTTGAGCGGCATGACCCGCGACAGCACGGGCACGGTGGCCGCGGCGACGACGGTGTGCATCAGGATCAGCGCGAGCGAGTTCACCACGGTGGCGCCGCCCGCGAGAATGCCCAGGTCCGGAATCCACGAGAGCACGACGACGACGGGAACCAGGACCCGCAGGACGCGGCGCGGGTTGCCGGCGAAGCGGCGCACGAGGTACCAGCCGAGCGCGCCCAGCGCGATACCGAGCACCGTGGCGGGCGCGTACTCCGCGAAGGCCAGGCCCATGCGTTCCGCGCCTGCGGGGACGAACTTGCCCGCGACCAGGGCGACCAGCGCGTTGACCACGACCGAGATCACCGCGGCGCCGAGAAGGCCGACGACGACCTCTCCGACGCTGGGCGCGAGCACTGAGGAGCGAGTGGGGAGGCTGGTGTCGGCCATGTGCCGTGTCCTTCGGTAGGCTGAATTGCAAGCGGTCACTTGCAAACAAGGTAGCCATCCGGTCACGCTGATGCAAGTGTCCACTTGCATCGATCGAGGAGGGACGAGTGGCTGGCAGGGTCACCGACGAAACGGTGTACGCCGCGACCTTGGCGGTGATCGCCGAGCAGGGGTACGAACGGGCGACCACCCGCGGGATCGCCGACGCCGCCGGGATCAACGAGGCGACGCTGTTCCGCCGGTTCACGTCCAAGCAGAACCTGCTGCGCCAGGCCGTCCGCGCCAGCTTCGCGGGATTCGCGCTCGACCTCGACGCACCGGGCGACGACGTGGCCGCCGACCTGCTCACGATCGTGAGCTACTACGCGCGGCTCTACGAGACGCGCGGCGGCGTGGTGCTCACCCTGATGAGAGAAGCGAAGTTCAACCCGGAGGTGGCGGCGGTGCTCGCCGAACCGGAGAAGCTGCTGGAGCGGGTGGACGCGGTCATCCTGCACCACCAACGGCGCGGCGCTCTCGTCGAGGAGCCGCCACGGCACACGTTCTTCGCACTGGTCGGACCGGTGATGATGCGGTCCGTCGCCCGGCGGGTCGACCAGCGGGCCACCCAGGCGCCCGCCGATCCCGCGGCCGTGGTGCGCCGGTTCCTCGACGGGCACCGGCCCTGAAGCCCGTCCGAGGTCTGGTTCCTGGTGGTGCGGCCGGACGGCCCTAAAGCCAGCCGCTGTCCTCCGCGACCTTCACGGCTTCCGCACGCGTGCGGGCCCCGGTCTTGCCGATCGCCGCGCTCAGGTGGTTGCGCACGGTCCCCTCGGACAGGTGCAGCGCCTTCGCCAGGTCCGCCACCGTGCCACCGTCCCGCGCCACGGCGAGCACGTCGCGTTCCCGGTCGGTCAGCGGGCTGTGTCCCGTGGCCAGCGACTCGGCCGCGAGAGCGGGGTCCACCACGCGCAACCCCGCGTGCACCCGGCGGACCGCGTCGACCAGCTGCTCCGGGGAGGCGTCCTTGACCACGAACCCCGCCGCGCCCGCCGCCATCGCCCGCGCGAGGTAGCCGGGGCGGCCGAACGTCGTGCAGACGATCACCCGGCAGCTCGGCAGGGCCCGGCGCAGGTCCGCGGCGGCGCTGAGGCCGTCCTGGCCCGGCATCTGCACGTCGAGCAACGCGACGTCAGGCGTGGTGCGCCGGGCGGCGGCCACGACCTCGTCGCCGGCGCTGACCTGGGCGACGACCTCGATGTCGGGCTCCAGGCCCAGCATCGCGGCGAACGCGCCCCGCACCAGCGCCTGGTCGTCGGCCAGCAGCACCTTGATCACACCGTCTCCCCTGTCACGCGACGTCGGCGCGCAGCCGGTAGCCACCGTCGTCCAACGGCCCCGCGAGCACCGTGCCGCCGTGCGGCGCGAGCCGTTCCGCCAGGCCCTTCAACCCGCTTCCCGGGGTGCCCACCCCGGTGCCGCGTCCGTTGTCCCACACCTCGAGCCAGGTGTCGCCGAGGCGCACCGAGCACCGGGTCGCGGCGGCGTGGCGCAGCACGTTGGTGATCGCCTCGCGCAACACGTACCCGAACACCCCCTGCAGTTCGGGTCGCACGTTGTCCACCGCGTGCGGCAGGTCGGCCTCGATCTCCGCCGCGCGCAACGCCGCCCGCGCGCCCACCACCTCGGCCGCCAGCGACACCTCCCGGTAGCCCGACACTGTCGTGCGGACGTCGCTGAGCGCCTGCCGGGTCAGGTGCTCGACCTCGCGGATCTCCTCCAGCGCCCGGTCTGCCGACGAGCTCTCCAGCAGGCGCCGCGCCACCCCGGCCTTGAGCGTGATCGTGGTCAGGCTGTGCCCGAGGACGTCGTGCAGGTCGCGGGCCAGGCGGCTGCGTTCCTCGGTGCGCGCCATCGCGGCGATCTCCTCCTGTGCCGCGGACAACGCCATGTTCGCCCTGATCATCCTGCCGACCGCGAGCATCCCCAGCGAGATCGACAGCAACGTGCCGAGCTGGCCGCCGTCGATGCCCAGTTCCTGTTCGAGGAACATCGTCCCCGCCAGCGCGAGCAGCACCGTGCCGTCGATCAGGATCGCCCGCCACGGCTTCAGCACGACCGCGGTCGACGACATGATGTAGACCATCAGCCCCGCGTACGACATCCCCAGCCAGTACACGGCCACCAGCCCGAGCACCGTCAGCCCCACGGCCAGCAGCGTGTTGAAGTTCTCGCTGCCGCTGCTCCAGAACCACCGCGGCGCCAGCATCCAGCCCACCGCGTAGGCCACCAGCAGCACCACCAGCACGACCCGCGCCGCCACGCCCCGGTCGCTGACCACGACGTCGTAGATCACGGACGGGATGTAGAGCAGCACGAAGATGGCGGCGAACCAGAACCACTTGGTGTTGTCGTTGCTGCGGCGCACGACCATGAACCTAGTTCTGCGCGCGGTAGCGGCGCGCGGCGACCACGGACAGTCCGGCCACCCACAGCCCGATCACGAGCAGCGCCTCCTTGACGTCCACTCCGGACACGAACGGCGCCTGCGTCAGCTGCTTCACCCAGAACGTCGGCAGCGCCTTCATGATCCCCGCCAGCCACGCGGGCGCCACGTCGGCGGGAATCCAGATCCCGCCCAGCAGGCCGAACAGCATCGACGCCAGACCGGTGATGGCCTGCATGCCGTCCGGGGTCGCGATCAGCCCGATCACGATGCCCAGCAGCACGAACGGGATCGCGCCCAGCCACAGCGTCGCCAGCACGCCGAGCCAGTGCATCGCGTCCATCCGCACGCCCTCGACCGCGCCGATCACGCACACCAGCAGGATTCCCGGCAGCCCGACCAGCATGCCGAGCGCACCCTTGGTCGTCAGGTAACCCGCACCGGTCAACGGCGTCAGCCGCAACTGCCGCTGCCAGCCCAGCCCTCGCTCCACGGCGATCCGCGCGCCGATCGACAACGGCCCGGCCATCACGCCGAACAACGCCATGTTCATCATCAGCGACGTGGTGACCGGCAACCCGTTCGGGAACGTGCCCTCGCCGCCGCCGTAGAGGTTCACGAAGAGCACGAACATCACCGAGGGCAGCACCACGGTGAAGATCAGGTAGCGGCCGTTGCGCACCGCTCGCCGCAGTTCCAGACCCAGGAAACGCGTGTTCATCGGTTGTCCACCCCCGTGAGCGCGAGGAACGCGTCCTCGAGGCCGAGCGCGGTGATCTCGATGTCGTGGGCTTGCGGATAACGGGTCAGCAGCGCGCGCACGGCAACGTCGGAATCCCCGCAGGTCAACATGATCTGGTCGCCCCGCCGCTCGACCGCCCGCACGCCGGGCAGCTCCAGGTCCCCGGCCCCCGGCACGACCGCGCGCAACGTGCGGCCGGACACCGTGGCACGCACCTGTGCCACCGACCCGTCCGCCACGATCCGGCCCGACCGCATCAGCACCACGCGGTCCGCGTACTCCTCGGCCTCGTCGAGGTAGTGCGTCGCGAACAGCACCGTGCGGCCCGTGTCGGTGTACGCGCGCATCTGCTGCCAGAACGCCCGCCGCGTCTCGACGTCCATCGCGACCGTCGGCTCGTCGAGCACGAGCAGGTCCGGCTCGCACACCAGCGCCAGCGCGAACCGCACCCGCTGCTTCTGCCCGCCGGACAGCTTCGTGCACTTGCGCCCCGCCAGATCCGCGATCCCCGCCTGCTGCAACGCCCGCGCGACCGGCATCGGCCTGCGGTGCAGCGCCGCGATCAGACCCACGGCCTCGGCGACCGTCGCGTCGTCCAGCAGAGCGCCGCTCTGCAGCATCGCCGAGATCTGCCCCTCCACCACGGCCTCGCGCGGCGACTTGCCGAAGACCCTGATCTCGCCCTCGTCCGGAGTGGACAGTCCGAGCAGCAGGTCCACCGTCGTCGACTTGCCCGCCCCGTTCGGCCCGAGCAACGCCACGACCTCGCCGGGAGAGATCACCAGGTCGACCCCGTCGACCGCGCGGACCTCACCGAACCGCTTCCGCAGGCCGCTCAGCGCCACCGCGGCGCTGGCCCGCACAGCTGTTTCCGTCATGCCCTCGATGCTCGGCGCCGGAGCCCGGCGGCGAGGGGCTCAAGCGTCACGACCTCGCCATGACAGATGTCATGGGTGTGCGCCTGGCGGCTGTTCGGGTGGTTTCTCCTCGCCACACTCGAAGTTCATTTGGTTGCTCATTGACAGACCCGGCGCGGACTCGACACTCTGCACCTTCCCTGTGATCGAAAGGTGCCGCTCGTCATGAAACTCCGTTTCGTCTTACCGGTCCTCGCCCTGCTCTCCGCCGTGGTCGTCACCCCTGCCGCGGCGGCGGAGGCGGATCCCGTGCAGGCCGCCGACGCCTGCTACACCTGGGGACGCACCCTGCAGCAGGGAGCGTCGGGCGAGGACGTCCGGCAGCTGCAGATCCGCGTGGCCGGCTATCCCGGCTACGGCGCCGTGCTCGCCATCGACGGGCAGTTCGGAGCCGGCACGAAGGCCGCCGTGACCCGATTCCAGCAGGCCTACGGTCTCGGCGCCGACGGCATCGCCGGTTCCGCGACGTTCTCGAAGATCTACGCGTTGCAGGACAACGACTGCACGCCGATCAACTTCACCTACGACGAGCTGAACAACTGCAACTCCGACTGGTCCGGCGGCAACGTCTCGGCGGCGACCGCGCGCGCCAACGCGTTGGTGTCCATGTGGAAGCTGCAGGCGATGCGGCACGCCATGGGAGACAGGCCGATCGACGTCAACGGCGGCTTCCGCAGCGTCTCGTGCAACAACGCCGTCGGCGGCGCGGCAGGAAGCCGGCACCTGTACGGCGACGCCGTCGACCTGGGCGCGGGAGCGCAGGGCTTCTGCGCACTGGCGAAGCAGGCCCGCAACCACGGCTTCAACGAGATCCTCGGCCCGGGCTACACCGGCCACAACGACCACGTGCACGTCGCCCACAAGTCGAGCCGCTTCTGGTCCGCACCGAACTGCGGCATCTAGGGCCGGTGGCGTGAATCAGAGCGACGGCTTCCGAACGGGAGCCGTCGCTCACTCCTTCGAGGACTGCTCCGGCAGGGGCACCGCGAGCCACTCGAGTTCGGCGGCGAGCACGCCGAGTTGGAACCGCGACTGCACGCCCAGCAACGACTGCAGGCGCGCGATGCGCCGGTTCAGCGTGCGGAGGCTGACGTCCAGTTCGCGGGCGATCGCCCGGTCGGTCGCACCGGTCCGCATGAGCCGCAACAGGTGCTGGGTCGCCGTCGTGGGTTCCTTGCCCACGGACCCCACGAGCGCGCGCGTCCGCCCAAGGGGGTGTGCGACCACCCCCGGTGTTACGTGGGTCACCGTCATGAGGCGACGGTAGGCCGGACTATTGGCGACTGTCAATCAAAAGTCGGCGCTTTGCTGTCAAATCGCACCTATCTTCAGGCTGAACGCCGCCATTACTCCGCCAGTTGCACCTCACCGGCGGAGATCTCGTCCAGGCGCGCGTCCAGCACCTCCGGCGACAGCACGTGCCGCACCACCATCGCCGCCGCGCCCAGCGCACCGGCGGTCACACCGGCGCCCGACGCGACGATCCTCAGGTTCTCCGTGGCCAGCGGCAGCGAACGCCGGTAGATCGACTCCCGCACGCCCGCCAGCAGCATCTCGCCCGCCTCGGCCAGCAGGCCGCCGATGACGACGAGCGACGGGTTGAACATGCTCACGCACCCGGCGAGCACCTCGCCGATGTCCCTGCCCGCCTGCCGCACGACCCGGCCCGCCTCGAGGTTGCCGGAGCGGACCAGGTTCACCACGTCGGCCGTCGAGTGCGCGGGATGCCCCAGGTCCCGCAGCTTCACCGCGAGCGCGGGACCGGCGGCGACGGCTTCCAGGCAGTCGGTGTTGCCGCACCGGCACAACGCCTCGCCGCCCTCGGGCACGCGGATGTGGCCGAGGTCGCCTGCCGCGCCCGCCGCGCCGCGGTGCAGCACGCCGTTGCTGATCAGCCCCGCGCCGATGCCGGTCGCCGCCTTCACCACGATCATGTGCCGCACGTCCGGGTGCGAGGCGGTGTGCTCGCCCAGCGCCATCAGGTTGACCTCGTTGTCGACCAGCACCGGCACGCCGAACTCCGCCGCGATGGCCGCCGGCACGTCGAACCCGTCCCAGCCCGGCATGATCGGCGGGTTGTTCGGGCGTCCGGTGGAGTGCTCGACCGGCCCGGGCAGGCCGATGCCCACGCCCGCGATCTGCGCGTCGTCCACGGTCTTGAGCAACGAACGCCAGGTCGTGACGAGGAGCGGCAGGATCGCCTCCGGGCCGTCCGCCACGTCGAGGTCCACCTGTTCGACGGCGAGCAACCGGCACGCCAGGTCGGAGACGGCGACGGTGGCGTGGGTGGCGCCCACCTCGGCCGCCAGCACGTGGCAGGCGCCGGGGTTGAACCCGAACCGGCCCGCCGGACGGCCGCCGGTGGACTCCCCCGTGCCGCTGTCACTCACCAGACCGGCCGCCACGAGCAGGTCGAGCCTGGCGCGCACCGTGGACCGGGCGAGGCCGGTCGCGGCCACGATCTCCGCTCGGGTGCGCGGGCTGCCGTCCATCAGCATGCGCAGCACAGCGGCCGGCGAACCCGCCTCTACACCCAAGGTGCTCTCCATCGAACAATTGTCACATCGGCTACTGAGGACCGGGCGCCACCGTCAGCCGCCCGAGCTGAACGCGGCGTCGAACGAGGCCGACGGCGGGTCGAAGGCGTTGCGGCGGATGAACTCCAGCGCCTCGGGCGCGCCGACGAGCCGGTCCATCCCCGCGTCCTCCCACTCGACGCTGATCGGGCCGGAGTACCCGATGGTGTTGAGCATCCGGAACGACTGCTCCCACGGCACGTCACCGCGTCCGGTGGAGACGAAGTCCCAGCCCCGTCGCGGGTCCCCCCACGCCAGGTGCGAGCCCATCCGGCCGTTGCGGCCGTTGCCGACCTGACGCCGGGCGTCCTTGCAGTCGACGTGGTAGATCCGGTCGCGGAAGTCCCACAGGAACCCGACCGGGTCGAGGTCCTGCCAGACGAAGTGCGACGGGTCCCAGTTGAGACCGAACGCGGGCCGGTGCCCGATCGCCTCCAGCGCGCGGACGCACGTCCAGTAGTCGTAGGCGATCTCGGACGGGTGGACCTCGTGCGCGAACCGGACGCCGACCTCGTCGAACACGTCCAGGATCGGGTTCCACCGGTCCGCGAAGTCCTGGTAGCCGGCGTCGATCATCGACGCGGGCGCCGGCGGGAACATCGCGACGGTCTTCCAGATCGACGAGCCGGTGAACCCCACGACGGTGTCGACGCCGAGCCTGGCCGCGGCCCGCGCGGTCATCTTCATCTCCTCGGCCGCCCGCTGCCGCACCCCCTCGGGATCCCCGTCACCCCAGTTGCGGGCCGAGAGAATCCCCTGGTGCCGCTCGTCGATCGGATCGTCGCAGACGGCCTGACCGGTGAGGTGGTTGGAGATCGCCCACACCTTCAGGTCGTGCTTGGCGAGGATCGCGAGCCGGTCCGCGACGTAGTCGTCGTCCTCCGCGGCCCGCCACGGGTCGAGGTGGTCGCCCCAGCAGGCGATCTCCAGGCCGTCGTAGCCCCAGCCGGAGGCCAGCCGGCAGACCTCCTCGAACGGCAGGTCGGCCCACTGACCGGTGAACAACGTGATCGGACGTGCCATGTCTCCTCCTCAGACCTGCTGCCACGAACCGGACGCCGCGCTGTCCTCGACGGCGGCGAGGACGCGCTGCACCTGCAGCCCGTCGGCGAACGACGGCGCGGGGTTCGTTCCTTCCGCGACCGCCCGCACGAAGTCGACGGCCTGGTGGGTGAACGCGTGCTCGTAGCCCAGGCCGTGCCCGGCGGGCCACCAGGCGGCCACGTACGGATGTCCCGGCTCGGTGACCATGATCCGGCGGAACCCCGCGACGGCGGCGTCCTCGGTGCCGTCGAAGAACTGCAGCACGTTCATGTCCTCGAAGTCGAAGGCCAGGCTGCCCGCCGAACCGTTGATCTCGATGCGCAGCGCGTTCTTGCGGCCGTTGGCGAACCTCGTGGCCTCGAACGAGCCGAGCGCGCCACTGCCGAAGCGCGCCAGGAACAGCGCGGCGTCGTCCACGGTGACGGGCCCGGTCTGCCCGGTCGCGGCGGTACCGGACAGACCGGAGTGCGCGGAGGCGAGCGGGCGCTCCGGCACGAACGTCACCAGCATCCCCATCACCTCGCTGATGGTGTCGCCGAGGATGAACTGGGTGGCGTCGACGATGTGCGCGCCGATGTCGCCCAGCGCGCCCGAACCGGCCTTCTCCTTGTCGAGCCGCCAGGACAGCGGCGCGGCCGGATCGACGATCCAGTCCTGCAGGTACTGGGCCCGCACGTGGTGGATGCGTCCCAGCCTGCCCTGGGCGACCAGGTCACGGGCCAGGCCCAGGGCAGGCACTCGCCGGTAGCTGAACCCGACCATCGCGCGCACGCCGCGCTTCGCCGCCCGTTCCGCTGCCTCTGCCATGGCGACCGCTTCGGCGACCGTGTTGGCCATCGGCTTCTCGCACAGCACGTGCTTGCCCGCGTCCAGGGCGGCGACCGCGATCTCGGCGTGCGTGTCCCCCGGCGTGCAGATGTCCACCACGTGCACGTCGTCGCGCTCCAGCACGGACTTCCAGTCGCTCGTCGCCTCCGCCCAGCCCAGGCGCTCGGCCGCGGCCCTGGTGCGGTCGGCGTCCCGCCCGGCCAGCACGGACATCACCGGCCGCACCGGCAGGTCGAAGAAGTGCGGCGCGACCCGCCACGCCTGGGAGTGCGCGGCTCCCATGAAGGCGTGGCCGATCATCGCGATGCCAAGTTCAGTCACCGTGCGGTCCTCTCGTGTTCTCAGGACTCGAAGGCGGTCGGCAGGTAGCGGTCGACGTTGTCCTTCGTGACGACCGGGGCGTACAGCTGGACCTGCCGGGGCACCTCCACCTCGACCAGGTCGCCGAGGCTCTTGTTCTGCACCGCGAGCCGCGCCAGCCGGATGCCGTCGGCGCCCTGGGTGGACGGGTAGATGACGGTCGCCTTGTGGGGGCCGTTGTCCGCCTTGATCTCCCGCATCACGTTGGCCGATCCCGCGCCGCCGACCATGAAGAACTCGCCGCGGCCGGAGTTCTTGATCGCGGCCGCGACGCCGACGCCCTGGTCGTCGTCGTGGTTCCAGATGGCGTCGAGCTTCGGGGCGGCCTGCAGCAGGTTCGCGGCGGCCCTCTCGCCGCTCTCCACGGTGAACTCGGCCGCCACGCGGTTGTTCACCTTCAGCCCGCACCCCGCGAGCGCCTCCGCGAAGCCCTTGCTGCGGTCCTGGGTCAGCGGCAGCGAGTCGATGCCGGCGATCTCCGCGACGACGGCGTCCGTCTTGCCCTTGAGCCGCTCGCAGACGTACGTGCCGGCGGATACGCCCATGCCGTAGTTGTCGCCCAGCACCGTGGACCGCGCGGCGAACGGACTGTCGAACTGGCGGTCGACGTTGATCACGGTGATGCCGGCCTTCATGGCCTTCAACGCGACCGGGGTGAGCGCCGCGCCGTCGAACGGCAGCAGGACGATCGCGTTCACCTTGTCGTTGATGAACGTCTCGACCTGGCTGATCTGGAGGTTGACGTCGTTGGTGCCCTCGACGACCCGAAGCTCGACGTCGGAGTACTTCGTCGCCTCGGCCTTGGCGGCGTTGGTGATCGCGGCCATCCAGCCGTGGTCGGCGGCCGGCGCGGAGAAGCCGATGACGACCTTCTTGCCGGGCTCGTCGTTGGCGACCTTCACACCGCCGCTCTGGTTCCCGCCGCCCTGGGGCTCGGGCGTGTTGCCCGTGCAGGCGGTGAGCGCGAGTGCTGAGGCGGCGGCGAGAAGAGTGATTCTCTTGAACTGCATGGGTTTCTGGTCTCCTCGGGTGGCGGCGGTCGTGGATGCGGCGCGTCAGGCGCCGCTGCGTCGGGCCAGCCGCTGCTGGAGGAGGACGGCGACCACGATGATCGCGCCCTTCGCGACGGCCTGGGCGGAGATGGAGAGGTTGTTGAGGGTGAACACGTTCGACAACGTGGTGAAGATCAGGACGCCGAAGACGGTGCCCGCGATCGTGCCGCGGCCGCCGGACAGCAGCGTGCCGCCGATCACGACCGCGGCGATCGCGTCGAGCTCGTACAGGCCGCCGTGGGTCGCGCTGCCGGTCGTGGTGCGGGCGATGAGCATGGCGGCGGCCAGCCCGCAGCACAGACCGAGCAGCGCGTAGAGCAGGACGGTGTGCCGCCGCACGTCGATGCCCGCCAGCCGGGCCGCCTCCGGGTTGCCACCCACCGCGAACGTGCGGCGGCCGAACGTGGTGCGGTTGAGCAGCACCCATCCGGCCACCGCGACCACCGCGAAGATCACCACGAGCACCGGTACCCCCAGCACCGATGCGTCGAAGAACGCGGCGAAGCCCGGCACGTTCACGATCTGCGTCTTGCGGTTGGAGATGATCTCGGCGAGACCGCGGGCGGCGGCCAGGCTCGCCAGCGTCGCGATGAACGCCACGACCCGGCCGTAGGCGATGAGCATGCCGTTGACCAGGCCACACGCGCCGCCCACCAGCAGCGCGGTGAACACGATGACGATCCAGTGCGTGTCGTTGGCGATGCCTTGGGTGGCCAGGGTCGTCGCCCACACCGAGGACAGCGCGACGATCGCACCGACGGACAGGTCGATCCCGCCGCCGGTGATCACGAACGTCATGCCGATGCTCACGACACCGATCACCGCGGCCAGCCGCAGGATGGTAAGCAGGTTGTCGACGTCGGCGAACCGGTCGCCCGCGGTGATCACCCCGCCCAGGCACAGCAGGACCAGTGCGACCACGAGACCGGTGTTGCGCCCGGCCGGGGAGGCGAGCAGCGCCGAGACGCTCGACTGCCTGGCGACCGGGGTGTGCTGGGGCGCGGCCACTGCGGCGGTGTCCTCGCTCATGCTGCGTGTCCTTCCATGACCAGGTCGAGGACCCGGGACTCGTCGATCTCGTCGGCGGGACCGTCGTGGACCACCCGGCCCTCGCGCACCACCAGGACCCGGTCGGCCAGGCCCAGTACCTCCTCGACGTCGCTGGACACGACGACGACGGCCACGCCGGAGTCCGCCAGCGCGCGGATGAGCTCGTAGATCTCGCTGCGCGCGCCCACGTCCACGCCGCGGGTGGGTTCGTCCAGCAACAGCACCCGGCACTCCCGCAGCAACCACCGCGCGAGCACGACCTTCTGCTGGTTGCCGCCGGACAGTCCGCGCACCACGCGGTCGACGCCGGCCGGCCGGACGTCCAGCGTCTCGGTGAGCTGGGCCGAGCGGACGCGTTCGGCCCGGTCGTCCAGGAACCCGAAGCGGGCGAACGACGACATCGACGAGACCGTGATGTTGCGGTACACGGCCTGGTCCAGCAGCAATCCCTGGCTCTTGCGCTCCTCGGGGCACAATCCCATGCCCGCGCGCACGGCCGCGCCGACACTCCCCCGCCGCAGCTGTTTTCCGTCGACCTCGACGGTGCCTTCGGCCGCCTTGCGCGCGCCGTAGATCGTCTCCAGGATCTCGGAGCGTCCCGACCCGACGAGCCCCGCGAGCCCGACCACCTCCCCCGCGCGGACGGTGAGGTCGACGTCGCGGAAGCGGCTCTTGTCGGCCAGCCCGCTCACCTTCAGCACTTCCGGTGCGGCCGGGTCGACGGGTTTCCGTTGCGGGAACACGTTGTCCAGCACACGCCCGGTCATCAGCCCGATCAGTTCGGAGGTCTTCACCTCGCGTGCGGGCAGGCCCGTGGCGACGGTGCGGCCGTCCTTGAGCACGGTGACCCGGTCGCCGATCTCCCTGATCTCCGCCAGGCGGTGCGAGATGTAGACGACGGCCACGCCCTGCGCGGTGAGCTCCCTGATGACCCCGAACAGGACCCGCACCTCGTCCGGGTCCAGCACGGCCGACGGCTCGTCCATGATCAGCAGCTGCCCGTCCAGCGACAGCGCCCGCGCCATGCTCACGACCTGCTGGTGCGCCACGGACAACCGGCCGACGTCGCGGTCGGGCGAGATCTCCGGGTGCCCCAGCCGGGCGAGCAACGCGCGGGTCCGGCGCCGTGCGTCCGATCGTCGTGTGAAGCCCACAGTGGACAGTTCGTGGCCGAGGAACACGTTGTCGGCCACCGACAGGCCGCTCACGAGGTCGAGCTCCTGGTAGATGGCGGCCACCCCGCTGCGCATCGCCGCCGTGGGGTTGCCGAACGACACGACCTCGCCCCGCCAGCGGATCTCGCCCTCGTCGGGACGGTGCGCGCCGGACAGCACCTTGATCAGCGTCGACTTGCCGGCGCCGTTCTGCCCGAGCAGGCAGTGCACCTCACCCGCGCGGACGTCGAAGTCCACGCCCTGCAGGGCCATCACGCCGGGAAAGCGCTTCACCAGACCCTGGACCGACAACAGTGCCGCGGCCGTCATCCGGCCACTCCGGTCCACAGCCGAAAAGGCGCGCGGCAACGCGCGGGCGAGCTCGTCATTGAGTCCTCCGGGGCCCCGGCAACCGTTGTGCCATCAGGGGAATTCGGTCCAGCGGACTATCAAGCTAATTCGCCGGTTTTGTCCCGGCAAGAAGGTGGGAGTGGCACATATCGGCCATCTTTTTCCTTGACCCGGCGGCCCCGCCCATCCACATCCGATCGACAAACGGTCGACCGCCGCAGTGCACCGTGCGTCCGTCACGGGAGGAGACACCAATGGCGGCAC
Source organism: Lentzea sp. NPDC102401 (assembly GCF_044765805.1). NCBI lineage: Bacteria > Bacillati > Actinomycetota > Actinomycetes > Pseudonocardiales > Pseudonocardiaceae > Lentzea > Lentzea sp. NPDC102401. The sequence continues at coordinate 321,040 of NZ_JBIWKS010000006.1, forward strand.
TGCAACCTGGGTTCGTCCGGACGTACGCGCACAAGAAGGTCGTGATCCTGAAGACGGGCTTGAGCATCGGCGACGAGGACGCTGTCCTGATCGCCCCGCTCATCTCGGCCAAGCCGCCCGCCGCCACTCGCGGTGTCGAGGTGAAGACCGGCTACGGCAGGCGCTGGGTGCTGATCGGCCAGCTGAACACCGTGAAACCCGCCGGCCTGATCACCGTCTGGAAAGGCCCGGACCGTCTCAAGCCGGACCAGATGAAGATCGTCCTGCAGGAGCTCGACAAGTAGGGCTCCCTAGCGGGCGGTGAGGGCGTAGGCGGGCAACGGCACGTTGCCGCTTGCCCGCGCGGTCTGGCGGAGCAACTCCTTCGCCAGACCGTCCGGCGCCTCCTTCAGCGCGATGGAGATCTCCCAGTCCGCGTCCTGCAACGCGCTCGTGTCGACGTCGCCGATCCGCTCGACCTGCCAGCCGGCGCTGCCGAGCGCGGCGAGCAGGGTGGCGCGGGTCAGCGGCGCGCGGACGTTGCCGTCGGTCTCGCCCATGCGGTCCTGGGCGAGCACGGCCAGCAGGTGCGGCACCTGGTCGGCACGCTGGGGTTGCGGGTCCCACTCGGCGAAGCAGAGCCGGGCACCGAGCTCACGGGCCTTCGCGAGGGTTCGTTCGAGCAGGTCGGCCGATGCGAAGTACCAGGAGCAGTGGGCGAGCACGACGAGGTCATAGCCGGTGCCGACGTCGTCGGTGAGCGCGTCGGTCTCGTAGCGCATCTCGATGCGGTCGCCGAGCGGACCGTCGAGCAGGTGCCGCGCGGAGTCGCCGACCGTGACCGGAGCGCCGTAGCCGGGTGGCGCGATGTCGGTGCCGACGACCCTCCCGTGTGGACCGACGAGGTCCGCGAGCACGGCGGTCATGTCTCCCTGGCCGCAGCCGATCTCCAGCACTCGCGCGCCGTCGGGAATCTGCCAGGTTCGCGCCAGTTCCAGGCGGTATCGGGTCTGCGTGACCTGAACGTCCGGACTGACGGAGTGCGCCGCCATGAGGCGGGCGATTTCTTGGGGATTCATCGTGGTGGAGCGTAAGAGCGGGTGCCCGCTGGCGCATCTTGTTTCGGAACGATGCCGAGTCGCCCCAGCCCCAGCGGCGTGTGGTCGTGCTCCAGGCGTGTGCGCAGCGCGGCATAGGCCTCCGCGCGAGCGAGGTCCTTCGCTCGGGGCGGATCAGGCACGCGGTCCAGCACCTCGCGCGGATCGCACACCCACACCGGCAGCCCGGCGAGTTCCATCCTGGACGCGCCCTCCTTGAGCTGGGCGTAGGTGCCGGTGAGCGTCGGTGGGACGTCCACCATCCCCAGCCTGGTGACGAACAGGTGGTCCAGTTGCTCCAGCGTCACCGGGTCCGGCCGCCACGCGCGGCACTGCTCGACGGTGAGGCCGTTGCGCCAGCTCGGGTCATGGGCGGGGACGGCGTCGAGTCGCAGCAGGAGGTCCGCCACGCGGCGCAGGTTCGCCGGGTCCGGCGACGGCACGACGTCGAGGTCGTTGGGTTCCAGGTCCACGCCGTAGATCGCGAGGACGGTGGACCCGCTCATCACCCAGTCGATCTCGCGCAGTGCTTCGAGCAGCTCTCGCACCCGCAACCGCGGGCGGTCTCGTGGATCAAGCATTCCGCCGAGGCTAGCGCGATCCCGCACGGGCCGGAGACGTCCTCACGGGCCGCGTTCCACTCCTCGGCCGGACACGACAGGTGGCGTCCTCACGCCTCGTCCTTACCCCGTGCCGAGGGCGAACAGGTGGATCTGCTTGTCGGACGGCAGGGTCACGGCGGCGATCGTCCTGCCCTCCGGCGCGTCGAACGGCGCGGTGGCGAAGACGAACGCGGGTCCGGTGCCGCCCTGGTTCACGTTGCGGTAGCGGGGATGCGCGACCGCGGTGTTGCCGAAGACGGGGTCGTTCGCGCTGCCGCCGGGCAGGACCCAGTCGCCGAACGACAGGTCGGCCTGGGCGGTGCCGCCATCGGTGAAGGTGACGGTCGCGGTGCCCCGGTGGTCGCCGTTGCTCGCCGCGCCGACGAACACCAGGCGCCGAGGCTGACCCGCCACGGCGAAGGTCTGGCCTTCGGCGGCGACGTTGTCCGGGCGACCGGCGGGAGCGGCGGGCCAGGTGAACGCGGTGCCCGCGACCTCGATCCGCTTGCCGCCGGTCAGGCCCGCCTCGGCCAGGGCCTGCCGGGAGTAGCTGTTGCCGGCACCGTCCAGGTTGGCCTGCGACCTGGCGTCGTCGTCCGAGATGCCGGTGTTGTTGTACCGGGTGGCCAGGCTGCCTTCCGGTGCCACCAGAACGGTCACCGTGGTCGTGACCGTGCGGTGGTCTCCCGTGATGGTCACCGGGATGTCGTGGTAGCCCTCGGTCGCGGTCGCGCTCACCTGGAACTTCGCCTGGCCGTCCTCCAGGCGGAACCGCTGCGGACCGGTGACGGTGATCCCGGTGGGCGGGGCACTCGACACCGTGAGGGTGCGGTCCTTGCCCGCCAGCTTGCGCGCGGACACCGTGAACTCCGCGGTGCCACCGGGCCGCACCGTGATCATGCTGTTGGCACCGGCCAGGAAGTCGTGCTCACCGTCGCGATAGGACGGTGGCGCCTCGTCGGCGTCCGTCGCCCAGTCGCGGTCCGGCGTGGTGCCGAGCTCGAAGTCGAGCCTGCCGCCGTTGCTCACGATGTCGCGGGGCAGGCCGGTGCGCTCGTGGTCGCGGCCGTTGAGGTTCAGGTCCCGCACGTACATCGCGGTGGCGGAGGCCTTGGGCGCGTTGATGGTCAGGTCGCGGCCGGGCAGGTCGAGCACGATGCGGGGGAACAACGGGCTGTGCAGCGCCAGGTCGGACGTGCCGGGCGTGGCGGGATAGAGGCCCAGCGCGGCCCAGACGTACCAGGAGGACTGGGCGCCGAGGTCGTCGTTGCCGGGTTCGCCGTCCGGGGTGGGGCTGAACAGGGTGGTCATGATCTGCCGGACCACCTGCTGGGTGCGCCACGGCCTCCCGGTGTGGTTGTACAGCCAGGGAATGCCGAACGCCGGTTCGTTGCCCGCCCACATGTACGGCTCCTGCGGGCCGACGTTGAGCTTGGTGGTGAACGCGTCCAGCCGCGCCGCCGCGGCATCTCGGCCGCCCATCGCGGTGATCAGGCCCGCCGGGTTGTGCGGCACCATCCAGCTGTACTGCACCGTGTTGCCCTCGTCGAACCCGTCCTGGCCGAACCCGCCGCCGGGCGAGAAGGCCGGACCGTCCGGGAACCGGCCGTCGCCGTCGCGCGGCTGGACGTGCGAGGTGGCCGGGTTGAAGAGGTTCTGCCAGTTCTGGCCGCGCCGGGTGAACTCCTCAGCGGTCTTCCGGTCACCGGCGGCCTTCGCGAGCTGGGCGATGGCGAAGTCGTCGATCGACCACTCCAGTGTGATCGATGCGCCGACCCGGTTGTGGTCGCCGCGGGCGGCGTCGGTGTTGGGCAGGTAGCCGCGCTTCACGTACTCGGCGATGCCCGGCCGTTCCTGGTAGGCGCCGGGCGTGGTGTCCACGCTGGTCGCGCCCTTGACCAGGTACTGGAGCGCGGTCTTGAGGTCGAAGTCGCGCGCGCCGTACGCGTAGAGGTTGGCGATCAGCGGGACGGAGCTGTCGCCGGTCATCTGCGCGGTGTAGTCGTTGGCGAGCGGCCAGCGCGGCCACCAGCCGCCCTGCACCGCGTCGTTGACGAGTGACTGCGCCATGTCACTGGCCTCGCGCGGCCACAGCATGGCGTGCAGCGGGGCCAGGCTGCGATAGGTGTCCCAGTCGGAGAAGTTCGCGTACTGGGTGCGTCCGGCGGGCAGCGTGTGGATCTGGTCGTCGAAGCCGATGTAGCGGCCGTCCACGTCGTTGAACGTGTTGGGGTGCATCAACGAGTGGTACAACGCGGTGTAGAAGGTCTTCAGCTCACCGGTGTCCGTGCCGGCCACGCGGATCTTGCTCAGCTCGGTGCGCCACCTCGCCCTGGTGTCCGCGCGGACCTGGCCCGCGTCCCAGTGCGGAATCTCCTGGGTCATGTTCCGCTTCGCACCGTCCACCCCGACGAACGACAGCGCCACCTTGGCCTTGACCTGACCCGCGGGGAAACTCAGGTACGCGCCCGCCTTCGGGGCTTTGACGCCGCCGCTGCCGGGACTGATCGCGGTGCCGTCCCACGTGCCACGAGCCGTGAACGGCCGGTCGAAGGTGATGGCGTAGTAGACGGTGTACTTGTTGGACTTGCCGCAGAAGCCCCCGGTGCCGGCCGAACCTGTCACCGTCGTGTCGTTCTCGATCCTCACCTCGGCCGCCGAGTTGCCCGACAGACTCGCGCCGCCCTTGACCAGGACGTGGCCGTCGGCGGGCAGTGTGAACGTGGCCAGGCCGGTGCGGGTGGTGGCGGTGAGTTCGGCCCTGACCTTCGAGTCCTCCAACGTCACCGCGTAGTAGCCGGGCTCGCCCTGCTCGCTGGTGTGCTGGTAGCGCTCGACCCGGTCCCAGGGCTTCTCCCCCAGGTCACCGGTGATCGGCAGGATCGGCACGTCGCCGAACGCGGTGCACCCGACGCTCGCGTGCGCGAGGCTGAAACCTCGGATCTTTTCGTTGTGGTACTGGTAGCCGGCGTAGGAACCCAGGGTGTCCGGCGAGAACTGCATCATGCCGAACGGCACCGCCGGACCGGGAAAGTTGTTGATCTCGCCGACGGCGGCGTTGGCCACACCGGTGCCGATGAACGGATCCACGTACGCCGTGGGGTCGGAGACCAGCGCGGGCACCGGTTCCGCGGCGGCGACCACCGGAGCAGCGAGTACCAGCGCGGCCGCCATCACTACCAGTCCCCTGAAGCGCACAGATCGGAACTTTCCGCAGACCTACCACGCTGTCAACGTTGTCGGCGTCGATCTGACCGGTTCCGGACACCACGTCACGCGGGCGGCGCCAGCACGATCGCCGAGTTGTGGCCGCCCATCCCAAGCGACGACTTGATCGTGAGGCCGTCAGCGAGCGGAGTGAGCCCGTCCAGCAGGGCCGGGTGCCCAGGCGCGACCACGGGCGGTGCCGGGATCACGCCGGTGTCGTACGCCATCGCCGTCACCGCGGCCTCGATCGCCGACGCCGCGCCCTGGCAATGTCCCGTCAGCGGCTTCACCGAGTAGACCCCGGTCTCCGGCTCGAACAGCTGCTCCAGGACGGCCGCCTCGGCCGCGTCACACTGCGCGGTGCCGGGGCCGTGCGCGTTCAGGTAGCGCACGTCGGCGGCACTCACCCCGGCGTTGTCCAGCGCGTCGGTGAAGCACGCGGTGATCTGGTCGAGCTGCGGATCGATCGACGTCACGTGGTACGCGTCGTGCGACATCGCGCCGCCCAGCGTCATGGCGTACGGCCGGGACGCGTGCCGGGAAAGGACGAACGCCACCGACGCCTCGCCCATCACGAATCCCCTGCTGCCCTGCTGGAACGGACGGCACGCGTCGAGCGGCTCGGCGTCCACGATGGCCACTCCCAGCCGGACGAAGTGGGCCACGTTCTCCGGCGTGAGGGACAGATCCGTCGCGACGAACACGACGTCGTCGACGATTCCCGCGTCCAACCACGCTTTTGCCGTGATCAGGCCGGCGTTGCCCGACGCGCACATCGCCGAGACGTTCATAGCGGGCCCGTGGAAACCGTATTCCTGCATGAGCATCGACATCGGTGTGGACGGCATCAGCGCCAGATAGTCGTGCACCGGCAACGACCCTCCGCGCGTGACGTAGAAATCGCGCCACAGGTCCACCTCGCCCAGCACCACCGCGTGCAGGAGACCGACCCGGCGACCGGGACGCCAGCCGCGGGTGCCCGCGTCCTCGATGGCCTCTCTGGCGGCGGCCCGCATGGCCTGCGCGAACCGGCTCGGTCCGTCGAGCGGATCACCGCCGTCGCCGACTCGCGCCGCCCAGACCGTCTCGCCGGGGTTCCTGCCCAGCTCGGGAACCACGGTGGCGGCGGGTTTCCCGCTCGCCAGACCGTCCCACAGAGACCGGCGGCTCCAGCCGTACGCGCTGACCACGCCGATTCCGCAGATGCTCACACCTCGCGCGACCATATCCAGCTCCACCACCGAGGGCCGACACCTCCTACCAGGGTAACTGCCCAGCACACCTGGCGGTGAGCGATCTATTCATCCACAATGGACAGTGAAGTCGACCCCCTGACCATCGGACGGTGTCCGGCTACCGATATAACGGCACACCATGTTTACGCCAGACGGATGCGCCTCCGGCCGCCTGTGCGGTAGGACTTCACGATGGCCACGCCACCGCGAATCCGAGGGAGTGCAGGACCTGGGAGCCATGACGTGAGCGGCCTGATCGGTGACGCGGAGTTCGACCACGAGCTGCTGGCCGGCCTCGCGCTCTCGATCGGCGCCTCGGTGGTGTGGTGGCTCGACCTCGACGACGATCGGCTCGGCTGGATGCCGGGCCTCGACGTGGTGATCGGGGTGCCCGGCGCGGACCCCGGCACCGTGCGCGCCACGCTGGCCGACCTGGTGGCGCCGCTGACGGTGGCCGCGAGATCTGCCCCCGCCTGGCAGGACTTCGAGCTGGAACAGCCCGTGGAGACCCCGGCCGGCGCGCGCCGGCTCCAGTTCCGCGCCCGCGTGTCGACCCGCGGCTCCGCACCGGCGCTGGTCGGCGTCGTCGCCGACGTGACCTGGCGGCACACCCAGCAACAGCAGCTCACCGACCTCGCGGACCGCTACCGGCTGCTGGTCGACCTCTCCCCCGACGCGATCGTGGTGCACGAGTCGGGCCGGATCGTGTACGCGAACCCGGCGGCGATCCGGTTCGTGCGGGCGCTGTCCGACGGGGAGATCGTCGGCAGGCTGATCACCGACTTCGTCCACCCCGCCTCGCAGCAGGAGATGCTGCGCCGGATCGCGAAGCTGTCCGAGCCCGGCGCCGCCAGCGACCCGGCGGACGCGGTGCTGGTCCGGTTCGACGGGGGCACGACCGACATCGAGTCGGTGTCGGTGCGCACCACGTGGGAGGGCAGGCCCGCGTTCCAGGTGATCATGCGGGACGTCACCGAGCAGAAGGCGGCCGCGGCGGCGCTGCGCTACCAGGCCGCACTCGCCGCGCACGTGAGCGACGCGCTCGTCGCCACCACCGCCAGTGGCGTCGTGACCAGCTGGAACCCCAGCGCGGAGAACGTCTACGGACACCGCGCCGACGACGCGATCGGGCGGCCCATCGCCCTGGTGGTCGGAGCGGCGCTCGACCCGGCGGCGATCCTGGACGCGGGCGGCGTGGTCCAGGCGGAGCACCGCAGACTCAGCGGTGAGGCGCTGACGGTGCGGGTGTCGGTCGCCAGGATGGACGACGGGTACGTGCTGATCTGCGCGGACGAGACCGCGCGCAGACGGGCGGAGCAGCGCTTCACCGCGGTGGTCGACGCCATCGAGGAAGGCGTGCTCGTCGTCGGCGCCACGGGGCTCGTCGAGTCCGTCAACCCCGCTGCCGAACGGATCCTCGGAGTGAGCGCGCGCGAGGCGACCGGCGAGCTCGCGTCGTCGGTCGGACTGCACGACGAGGCGGGCCGTCCCATCCCGCTCCACCTCTTCCCGTCGGCCATCACCCGCGCGACCGGCAGACCGCAGCACGGGCGGATCGTCCGGGCGCCCCGGCCGGACGGCAGCCACGTCTGGCTGTCGCTGAGCGCCCGCCCGCTCAGCCAGGACGGCACCCTGCCGACGGCGACGGTGTTGTCCTTCACCGACATCACCGAACGCCGCATGATCGACACCAGGCTGGAGCACGAGGCGACGCACGACGCGTTGACCGGCCTGAGCAACCGCACGGTGACCATCAACCGGCTCAGCCCGCCCGCGAGGGCCCACCGGTCGGGGCTCACCGCGGTGCTGTTCATCGACCTGGACAAGTTCAAGGTCATCAACGACTCCCTCGGCCACAGCGCGGGCGACGAGGTGCTGCGGGTCGTCGGCTCGCGGCTGAGCCTGAGCGCCCGCCGCGGCGACGTCGTGGGCAGACTCGGCGGCGACGAGTTCACCGTCATCGCGTACGGCGTGACCGGCCAGGACGAGGCGGCCTCTCTCGCGGACCACATCCGCGCCGAGATGAACCGGCCGATCATGGTGGACGGCCGCCAGTTGCACGTCGACGCGAGCGTGGGCATCGTGCTCGCCGAGCCCGGCGACCCCCGCGACGGCGCCGACCTGCTCCGCGACGCCGACCTCGCGATGTACCAGGCCAAGACCAGGGGACGCGGGCGGATCGCGTTCTTCGACGTCGAACTGCGGGACCGCATCCAGCGCCGCCTGCAGCTGGAGCAGGACCTGCGGATGGCGCCGCTCAACGACGAGCTGTGGCTCGCCTACCAGCCGATCGTCGACCTCCGCACGGACCGGCGCACCGCCGTCGAGGGCCTGCTGCGCTGGACGCATCCCCGGTACGGCCTCATCTTCCCCGGCGAGTTCATCACGCTCGCCGAAGAGAGCGATCTCATCAACATCGTCGGCGCGCACATGCTGCACACCGCCGCCCGCGAGATCGCCGAGCAGGCACCGGATCTCCAGCTGACCGTGAACCTGTCGGCCCGCGAGCTCGACGACCCGTGGCTCGTGTCGGCCATCCGCAACGCCACGCACAAGGCCGGGCTGACCCCGGGCTCGCTGTGCCTGGAGATCACCGAGAGCGCTCTCATGCGCGACCCGGCACTGGCCGCCCGCACCCTGTCCTCGTTGCGCGACCTGGGAGTGCGGCTCGCGATCGACGACTTCGGCACCGGCCACTCGTCGCTCGCCCAACTGCTGACCCTGCCGCTGGACACGCTCAAGATCGACCGTTCCTTCACCGCTGGCCTGGGCCGTTCCGACGAGGCGACCGCGATCGTCACGAGCATCATCGCCATGGCCCACGCGGTCGACCTGACCGTGATCGCCGAGGGCGTCGAACATCCCGAACAGCTGGAGATCCTGCGCGCCCTCGGGTGCGACCAGGCGCAGGGGTACCACCTCGGGCGGCCGGCGCCACTGGCCGAGCTCTGACTCTGTTGACGGTGTGACCGGGCAGGTCCTAGGGTCGGTGCAGCACCAAATTGAAACGTTTCAATCGGCCGCCTGCGTTACCAGCACTCCCCTAGCCCAGGAGAAACGCGATGCGAAGTCGATCCCTGCCGCACGCCCCAACTCGGTTACTCTGCGTAATACTTTCGGCACTCCTCGCCATGTCCGTGATCATCGTGGTCCCTGCCGCGGCGGCGCCCGCCGATCTCTCCGGAGCGCACTGGATCTGGTACCCCGAGGGGAACCCCGCGGTCTCCGCCCCTGCCGAGCACCGCTACTTCCGCCGCACCTTCACCCAGCCCGCCGGACAGGTCGGTGAAGCCCGGCTGATCGTCACCGGCGACGACACGGTCGACGTGTGGCTCAACGGCGAACCTCTCGCCGCGTCCGCCCGCTACACCAGTTCCTGGCAGCGCGCGGTCACCGTCGACCTGCGCTCCGCCCTCGTCACCGGCACCAACACGCTGGCGGTCGCGGTGCGCAACACCACCGCCGGTCCGGCGGGCCTCGTCGCCCGCGCGCGGATCGTCACCGGCGGCACGGCCGTCGACCTGGTCACCGACGGGGCGTGGAAGGCGGGCCGGGGCGCGGGCGAAGGCTGGGAGAAGCCCGGTTTCGCCGACGGCGCCTGGCCCAGGGCCGCGGACCTCGGCTCGTACGGGATCGAGCCGTGGGGCAGCGGTGTGACCACGACCGATCCAGGCGAGGCGACTCCGTTGACGGTCACCGCCACGACGACCGAACGACGGGTCGCCCCGCTCGGCGTGGACGCGAGGCGACCGAGGCTGGGCTGGACGCTCGCCTCCGCGGCCTCCGCTCAACGGCAGGGCTCGTACCAGGTGATCGTCGCGAGCACGAAGGCCCTGGCCGAGGCCGGGACCGGCGATCTCTGGGACAGCGGCCGGGTGCACGACGAGCAGTCCGTGGACGTCATCTACGGCGGTGCCGCGCTGACCTCGCTGACCGCCTACCACTGGCGGGTCCGCGTCTGGGACACGCAGGGCAGAGCAGGAAGCTGGAGCGCGGTCTCGTCGTTCGAGACTGGGCTCTACAACGCCGCCTCGGAGTGGCGTGGAGCGTTCGTCGGCGGGCCGGTCGGCCAGGGCTTGGACGGCGCCACCTGGATCTGGTACCCGGAGGGGTCGCCGACGGCCGGTCTGCCTCCGATGACGAGGTACTTCCGCAAAACGTTCACACTCGCCTCCGCACCGGCCGCCGCCACGCTCGCGGTCACCGCCGACGACACGGCGACCGTGTGGGTCAACGGCGTGAAGATCTACTCCAGTCCACAGGTGGAGCACTCCTGGCGACGGGCAGGCGTGATCGACCTGACCGGCCGGCTGCGCTCCGGTGCCAACACCATCGCGGTGTCGAGCACCAACACGTCGGACTCCCCCGCGGGTCTCGTGGCCAAGCTGACCGCGGACGCCCTCGTGGTGCAGTCGGACGGGACCTGGAAGGCGTCGACCCAGTCCCCTGCCGGCTGGGAGCAGCCTGGGTTCGACGACGGCGCCTGGGTTCAGGCGAGGACGCTGGTCGGCATTGGCGGAGCGCCGTGGGGCAACGAGGTCGTCGTTCCGCAGCCCGCCCCGTTGCTGCGCAAGGGTTTCACCGTGAACAAGCCCGTGCGCAGCGCCCGGTTGCTCACCACCGCGCTCGGCATTCACGAAACGCAGCTCAACGGCGCCAAGGTCGGTGAGGACGTGCTGGCCCCGGCGTGGACCGACTACAACAAGCGTGTGCAGTACAAGGTGCACGACGTCACCAACCGCATTCGCCAGGGCGACAACGCTCTCGGCGCGTGGCTGGGCAACGGCTGGTACTCCGGCAGCCTCGGCATCGGCGGCAACAGGTTCTACGGCACGCAGCCGTGGTACTCGGCGCAGCTCGTTCTGACCTATGTGGACGGTACGACGCAGACCGTGGCGACGGACGGCTCCTGGAAGTACCGGGCCAGTCCGATCACCGCCGACGACCTCTACCACGGCGAGCACTACGACGCCCGGCTCGCGGTCCCGGGATGGGACGGCGCCGGCTTCGACGACAGCGGCTGGCGTTCCGCCCAGGTCCGCCAGGGCGCGATGCCGAACCTGGTGGCCCAGGTGGACGCCGGCACGAAGGTGCAACGTGATCTGCGGCCGGTCGCGCTGACCCAGCCCAAGCCCGGCGTGTGGGTCTTCGACCTCGGCCAGAACTTCTCCGGCTGGAACCGGCTCCGGGTCCAGGGCCCCGCGGGCACCACCGTCACGTTGCGGCACGCGGAGGTCCTCAACCCCGACGGCACGCTCTACACCACCAACCTGCGGGCCGCGCAGGTCACCGACCAGTTCGTGCTGGCGGGCACCGGCCAGACCGAGACCTTCGAACCCAGGTTCACGGTCCACGGCTACCGCTACGTCGAACTGACCGGTCTGCCCAGCGCGCCGACGCCCGACACGATCACCGGCCGGGCGGCGTGGACGAACGGGGAGGAGATCGGCGGGTTCGACACCTCGGACCCGATGCTCGACAAGGTGCAGAACGCCATCGTGTGGGGCCAGCGGTCGAACATGCTCTACGTGCCCACCGACTGCCCCCAACGCGATGAGCGACTGGGGTGGACCGGGGACATCGCGTCGTTCGCTCCCACGTCCACGCACAACATGGACGTGTCCGCGTTCCTCGACAAGTTCACCGACGACATGGTCGACGCCCAGCGCTCCGACGGCGCGTTCACGGACGTCGCCCCGAACGTCGGCGGCATGGGTGGCGGCACCGCGGCGTGGGGCGACGCGGGCGTGATCGTGCCCTTCACGCTCTGGCAGCGGTACGGCGATCTGCGCGTCGTCCAGGACAACTTCGCCGCCATGACGAAGTGGGTCGACTACCTGCGTTCGACCGCGGAGGCCGATCTCATCCGCGATCGCGGCGGGTTCGGCGACTGGCTCAACGTCAACGACGACACGCCTCGCAACGTCATCTCGACGGCGTACTTCGCGTGGTCCGCACGTCTGGTGTCCCAGATGGCGCAGGCCATCGGCAAGTCCGCCGAGGCGGCGACCTACGGTTCGCTCGCCGACCAGGTCTCGGCCGCGTTCACCAGCCGGCTCGTGGCCGCGGACGGCACCGTCTCCGGCAACACCCAGACGGGGTACGCGCTCGCGCTGGCGTTCGGTCTGGTGCCGGCCAACCGGGTCCAGTCCCTGGTGGACAGGCTCGTGGCCAGGATCCGTGCCGCCGGCAACCACCTCACCGTCGGGTTCGTCGGGGTGTCGCACCTCCTGCCGGTGCTGGCCGACCACGGCCGGGCCGACGTCGCGTACCAGGTGCTGACGCAGCCGGACTACCCCGGCTGGGGCTACATGGTGAACAAGGGAGGCACGACGGTGTGGGAGCGGTGGGACAGCATCCGCCCGGACGGGTCGTTCCAGGATCCGGGGATGAACTCCTTCAACCACTACGCGATGGGCTCGGTCGGCGACTTCCTCTACCGCACCGTCGGTGGCCTGAGCCCCGCCTCGCCCGGCTACCGGTCGCTGCTCATCGCCCCGAAACCGGGCGGCGGACTGACCTCGGCCAGGTCGTCGCACCGGACGCCGTACGGGGAGGCGGTCAGCGAGTGGAACACGACCGGAGGGCGCTTCACCCTCCACGTGGTCGTGCCCACCGGGACCTCGGCGGTCGTGCGCGTGCCGGCGACCACCGCGGTGACGGCTCCGGCCGGGGCCGTTCCGCTCGGTTCCGGTTCCGGTGTCGCGTCGTTCCACGTTCCCGCCGGTGACTACAGCTTCACGGTCTGACGGATGAACGGTTCGGCGCGGATGTCGTCCGCGCCGAACCGTTCAGCACAGCTCCGAATTCCTTTAATACTATTATCGGCCGTTCGCCGCCCAAATTTTTATTAGGCATCTGGACCGTTTTCGCGAAACGCAGCAGTCTGGCTGTGCGCCCGCAACCCTGCCGGGGGCGATTCTCGTTGCACAGTCGGGAGTTTTCGATGCGCAGTTTCCCTGCCGCACTCAAGTTGGTGTCGATAGCCGCGCTGGCGGCCGGTTTCGTCACCGCGCCCGCCGCACAGGCCGACGTCTCCACTCTGGAAACGCGGCTCGGCTCGTCCGCCGCCGGGTCCTATTTGGACGATTCCGGCCGGCTCGTCGTCACCGTGACCGACCAGGCCGCGCTCGCCACCGTCACCGCGTCCGGCGCACGAGCCCGGCTCGTCCAGCACAGCGCGGCGACCCTCGACGCCAGCGCCGCCGTTCTGGACCGCACGGCGAAGATCCCCGGCACCTCCTGGGGCACCGACCCGGTCACCAACCAGGTGGTCGTCTCCGCCGACACGACCGTGACCGGCGCGTCGCTCGCCCGGTTGAAGGCCGTGGTCGCCGGTCTGGGTAGCGCCGCGCGACTGGAGCAGGTCCCCGGCTCGTTCACGACCACCATCGCGGGCGGTGACGCCATTCTCGGCGGCGGCGTGCGCTGCTCGCTCGGGTTCAACGTGAAGAGGCCCGGCACCAGCACCGCCTACCTGCTGACCGCCGGCCACTGCGGCAACCTCACGTCCACCTGGTCCACCTCCGGCGGCCAGGTCATCGCGTCCAGGACCGGAACCAGCTTCCCCGGCAACGACTACGCGCTCTTCCAGTACACCAGCAACATCAGCAGGCCCGGCGAGGTCAACCTCTACAACGGCACCCGGCGTTCCATCGACAGCGCGGGCAACGCCGTGGTGGGACAGACCGTCGGACGCAGCGGCAGCACCACCGGGTTCCACCGCGGCAAGGTCACCGGCCTCAACGTCACCGTGAACTACGTGGACGGCACGACGGTCACCGGCATGATCGCGACGACGGTGTGCGTGCAGGGTGGCGACAGCGGAGGGCCGTTGTTCGCGAACAACACCGCTCTCGGCCTCACCTCCGGCGGCAGCGGTGACTGCACCAGCGGCGGGCGGTCCTTCTACCAGCCCGTCACCGAGGCGCTCAACGCCTACGGGGTGACGGTCTACTAACCGACACGTCGATCGGCACGATCGACGCCTACCGCGTCGCGCCCTGATCACCGCGGGGCCGCTCGCGCAGCCGAAACGGGTCGCCGGGCGACGGGGTCTCCGGACTCCGTTCGCCCTCGACCTGGATCTCGATGTTCGTCCGGTGAGAGATCGGGTCCCAGATCTCCTCGATCGGCGACAGCATCGACCCGCCACCTCCGCTGCGGCGGGCCCGCACGGCGTACAGAACGAACCCGGCCAGGCCGAGCGGCACGCTCAGAAACGCCGCCAGAGGCCCCAGAAGCTCCATGCGCCCGACGGTACAGTAACGTCGTGTTTCCAGAAACGATCTGTTACTGAACGGCGTGCGATGACCAGGCTGACACGGGCTGAGCAGCAGCGACGCACCCACGAACACCTGCTCGCCGCCGGGCAGCAGGTGTTCCTGCGGCGCGGTTTCCTGGCGGCGACGGTCGAGGAGATCGCCGCGGACGCCGGCTACACCCGTGGCGCCGTCTACAAGCACTTCGGCGGCAAGGAAGGGCTGTGGCTGGCGATCATCGAGGCGGGCGCGGACGCCCACCGGCAGGGGCTGCGGGACGCTCTCGGCCGCGCCACCGGCCGCGAGCAGGTGCTCGCGGCCCTCGCCCCCGCCGACCCGTCGGACCAGGACGCCGCGAAGTGGAGCGCGGCGGCCGCGGAGGTGCTCGCCGCGACGGCTCAGCAACCCGAGACCGCGACCCTGGTCGCCGCCATCCAGCGGCGGCACGACGACGAGGTCATCTCCCTGCTCACCGAGCACTCCCAGCGCTTGGGCCTGGAACCCGCGCTGCCGCTGGACCAGGCCGTGGTCATGCTCGGCGCCCTGGGCATCGGGCTCGCCCTGCGGCAGACGGTCGCCCCCGCGTCCGATCCCGGCGCCATCCTCGCCCACGTCCTGGGCACGATCTTCCGGTGACCGTCAGGGCTGGAGACGCACGACGTCCTCCAGCACGGCGCGCACCGGGATCGCCGGGCGTCCGAGCAGGTTCTCCAGCGTCGCATCGGTGACCGCGAACTGACCTGCGCGCGCCGCGCGGAACATGCCGAGCGTGAACTCGGCGGCCGCGGCCGGCATGCCCTGGGCGACCACGGTCTCCTTCCACTCCTCGTCGTCCACCACGACCCGCTTGACGTCACGCCCGGTGATCTCGCCGAGAACACGCGCCACGTCGGCGAAGTCGAGCAGGTCGGGCGCGGTGAGCGGCGGCGTCAGGCCGTCGAGCGAGCCGGGGCGCGTCAACGACAGGACGTCCGCTTCGACGAGGTCGGCGTGCGCGGTCCACGAGAACGGCCCGTCCTCCGGCAGCCGGAACTCACCGGTCCGCAGCGCGGCGGGCACGTAGTGCTCAAGCGTGCTCGTGTAGAAGCCGTGACGCAGGGCCGTGTATGCGACGCCCTGGTCGGCGAGGTGCCGCTCCGTCGACGCGTGCTGCCGCCCAGGGTCGAACAACGAGTCAGGCGAGGCCGCCTGATGGCTGGTGTAGTGCACGCGCGACGCGCCCGCTCGCACGGCGGCGTCGATCGCGGCCACGTTGGCGCCGGCCGCCTGCGGGCCCCTGATCGAGGCCGAGACGACGAGCACCTGGTCCGCACCCTCGAAGGCGTGGTCCAGCGTGGACGGATCGGTGAAATCACCGGCGCGCACGCGAACGCCGCGAGCGGCCAGTGCCGCCGCCTTGTCCGGATCGCGCACGCTGGCTCCGACGGTGTCGGCGGGAACGTGGTCCAGCAGCTTCCCGACGATCTGGGCGCCGAGCCTGCCGGTGGCTCCGGTAACGATGATCATGGCTTCCTCCTGCGTGAACCAGTGATTCGTTTTGACGATATCACTGATTCGGATCGATGGTATCAACTTCCTGATACCATCGATCCATGTCGGAGCCGACCACCACTGACACCCGGTCCGGGATCGTCGCCGCCGCGGCCCACCTGCTCCGCACAGGCGGCGCCAAGGCGGTCACCACCCGTGCGGTCGCGCAGGAGGCGGGCGTGCCGCCGCCGACGATCTTCCGGTTGTTCGGCGACAAGGACGGCCTCCTGGAGGCGGTCGCGGAGCACGTGCTGGCCGGCTACGTCGCCACGAAGGCCGCCAGGGCCGCCGAGGAGAACGGTGACCCGGTCGAGGACCTGCGGGCCGCCTGGCGCGCGCACATCGCGTTCAACCTGGCCAACCCCGACGTCTTCCTGCTCCTCGTCGCGCCGGGGCGGCTGCGGAACTCGTCCGCCACCAGCGACGGCGCCGAGGTGTTGCGGGCCCGAGTCGCGCGGGTGGCGGCCGCGAGGTTGCTGAAGGTCTCCGAGGCACGGGCGGTCGACATGATCCACGCCGCCGGCACCGGCGCCGTGTTCGCGCTGCTGGGGCAACCCGAGGACCGGCGCGATCCGGACCTCGCCACCGCGCTGCTGGACGCGGTTCTCGGCGAGATCCTGACCTCGACGTCCGTCCGGCCCGACTCCGGACCCATCGCTCTCGCCGTGGCGCTGCAGGCGGCGTTGCCCGAGTTCCCGGCGCTCAGCGAAGCCGAGCGCACCCTTCTGGCGGAATGGCTCAGCCGTGCCGTAGCCGAACTCCAGGACCGTCCACCACGGTGACCGACGCGGGCCGGCGCAGCGCGATCGCCGTCACCACAACGAGAAGCTGCACCACGAGGACCACCGCCTGCGTCATCGGCGAGAAGGCGTTCAGCACAGCCGTCGTCGCGTTGACTCCGAAGTGGACGGCGACGGCCGCGGGCACACCGCCGAGTTCGTAGGCGTAGCCGGTCAGCAGCGCCATCGGGAAGACGCTGAGCGTGAACAACAACCCGCTCCAGCTCACCAGCCCGAAACCCGCCTGCACGGTTCCGGTCATGAAGAACAACGGCAGGTGCCAGACCGCCCACGCCGCACCGAGGACCAGCCCGGCGCGGACGCGCCCCATGCGCGCCAGCAGGCGTGGATAGGCCGCGCCTCGCCAACCCGGTTCCTCCGCGAGCGGGCCGCCGATGAGCATGCTGACGAAGAACGGCGCCGCGCCGCCCGCGGTCGCGATCAGCGCCCGCCCCGCGTCCAGGCTCAGCACCGGACCGCCGAGCGCCTGCGCGAGCACCGTGCCACCGTCGCGACCGCCAGCACCAGCAGGGGTAACGCCCAGAGCAGCCGGGCGTTCAGCCGGAACCTGACGGAGTGAACCGGAACCGGCTCGCCGAGCCGGTTCCGGCGCATCCTGACCGCGATCGCGCCGAAGACCGGGCCGAAACCGCCGAGCAGGAACGGGATGACCGTCGGGAACGTCGTCGGCGGTTCACCGATCACGACGGCGACGAGCCAGCACCCCCACGTGGTGATGAAGGTGACCGCGAAGAACGTGGCGAGGCCACTCCCCCTGCCGGCCCGCGCGTTGTCGTCCATCTCTGCTCCTCGGGATGCGATCGCTATCAGTTTCGAGAACATTATCAGAACTGATAGCGATGTCGAGCCCTCAATGCCCTAGGCGAGCCAGCAGCAGGTTGGGGTCCTTCGCGGTGAGGTAGGCGGCGCTCGGCACGTACACGGTCCGGCCGCGCACTGCGATCGACGTCGGGCCCTGCAGACCATCGGCGGCGGTCAACACCACCTCGTGCGTGCCGTCGGACTTGACGAGCGCGACCTCGTTCACGGTGTCCAGCGCGGCGATGATCTCGTCGCCCCTGCCGGTGAACGCGAAGTCGTCGATGCCGGTCAGCCCGGTGGCAGCGACCTGCACGGGACCGGCGCTTCCATTGGCGCGCAACGGGATGCGCAGGATCGTCCCCTGGTCGAGGTTGGTCACCCACACCGCCCCGTCGTACAGCTTGAGCCCGTTCGCGCCGAGGAAGCCCGCCGGCTTGAGCTCCTCGCCGGCCGCCCAGACGGTCGCGCCCCCGGACGTCGGCACCTTCCACACGGCACCGGTGGAATCGGCGACGTAGAGGGTGCGGGTGCGCTGGTCGAGCGCGAGCCCGTTGGGCAGGCTCCCGGCGGGCAACGGCGCGATGCGGCGCGGCGTCCCGCCCGGCCGCAGGCTCCACACGCCGGTGAGGTCCGCGGTACCGGTGGCGTACAGGAAGTACAGGGTGCCGTCGGACGCCCGGTCGATGCCGACCGTCAGCGGGAAGCCCAGCGCGGGGGTGCCGGCTCCGCCGTCCGCGGGCGCGGGCAGCGTGGCCAGGACGCGGATCTTGCCACTGGGCGAGATCTCGGCGATCTGCCGGGCCTTGGCGAACGTCACGTACGCGGTTCCGTTGGGAGCCAGCACGATGCTCTCCGGCGTCTGTCCCTTGGCCAGGTCGAAGTGCTGGACGACGTGCGGGGCGCACAACGCGGCGTACGCCGGTGTGGCGGCGAAGGTGGTCGCGGCCAGGATCGCGGCGACGAACGCCTTGCGGACATGCTTCGCGGACATGGTTTCCTCACTGTTTTCGGGCATGCGGCAGCGCCGCGCCCTTCTGATGTGATTGCTGTGCGGGGGTTTCTACGCCCGGATCAGGTGAGCGAGCAGGGACAGCCCGGCGGCCGACGGCGAGCCCGGCGACACGGTCGCGACCACGATGCTCGGGCCCGGTCCGTTGCTCAGGGTCTGCTGCGTCACGACCAGCGGACCGACGAGGGGATGCCTCATCTCGTACACGGCCGTGGCGCACGCTTTCACACGATGGTCGGCCCACATCGAGGCGAAGTCCGTGCTCTTCGCGCTCAGCTGGCCCACCAGTTCGTGCAGCGCGGCGTCGTCGGGATGCTGCCCCGCCATCAGGCGCAGGTTCCCCACCACCGCCTTGGCCTTGCCGTGCCAGTCCGCGTACAGCTCACGGGTGTGCGCGTCGAGGAACACGAGCTGGGCCATGTTCGGGCGTTCCGCCACCCGGTCGGCGGCGGTGAAGTCCAGGTGTCCCGCGAACAACGCGTGTCCCAGCCTGTTCCAGGCCAGCACCTCGCTGCGGCGGCCGAGCACGATCGCGGGAACGTCCGTCAGCGCGTGGAGCAACTGGACGGTCGCCTCCGGCACGCGTTCGGGAGCGGGCCGGCGCGCCCGGCGGGCCTGCTTCGCGGGCGTGGCCAACGTGTGCAGGTGCTGGCGTTCGGCCTCGTCGAGCCGCAGAGCGGTGGCGAGCGCGTCCAGCACCTCGGGCGAGGCGCTGAGGGAGTGTCCCTGTTCGAGCCTCGTGTAGTAGGACACGCTCACGCCGGCCAGCTGCGCGAGTTCTTCCCGTCGCAGACCTTGCACGCGTCGCCGTTCGCCGTAGGTCGGGACGCCGACGTCCTCCGGGCGAAGCTGCGAGCGCCGCGTCTGGAGGAAGTCCCCGAACTGTGCGGTTCCGCTCATGGATTCGAGTATGGGCCGGGGCGGCGACCGTTACCTCTCCCAGCCAGGGATACGCAGAGCCGGGAATGGTCCGCCCGCGCGGCACCCGCTGAACTGAGTTCCATGAGCACTGTCACCGAGTTGGACCCGTCCGATTTCACCTTCACGCGTCGCACGTGGATCGATGCCGATCCCGTCGACGTCTACCGCCTCGTCAGCGACGTGACCGCGATCAGCCGCTGGAGTCCCAACGCGAGCGACGTCGTGTTCGACGAGGGTTCCGGACCGGAGGCCGGCGCGTGGTTCAGCGGCCGCAACCGCAGGGACGGCAAGGAGTGGACCACCCGGTCGCAGGTGGTCGAAGCCGAGCCGGGAGCCGTTTTCGCCTTTGTGGTCGACGGAATCGTCGAGTGGAGCTGGACGTTCCAGGCGCACGACCGCGGCACCGTGGCGGAGCAGTCGTGGCGTTTGCTGCGCATGGACCCGGTGCTCGGCGGCACCCGCGCGGACGTGGAAGCGCTGCGCGACTACATGGCGGCCAGCGCCGAGACCACGCTCACCGCGCTCGCCGACTGGGTCACGCGGAACCCTTCGGCTCGTCGGGCACCACGACAAGACTGACGACCCGTCGCCGACGTCCGCCGTCCCGCTCCCCGCCCGTCCGCGACAGGACCGCGTGCTGGATCTCCCTGAGCATCACGGCGAACTCCTCGTCGGTCAGCCACACCGCGGCCTGCTGGTAGACCACGCCGTCCGCGTGCGGATCCGCGTCGGGATGAGCGAGATAACGGTCGAAGTCGCCCATCAGCGAGGCGGCGAACGTCGAGTACGACCGCAGGTGGTCCTCCCGGCTCATCGCGGCGCGCGCGTCCTGGTCGACCGTGGCCTCCTCCTTGCGCACCCGGTAGCTGCGCTCGACCGTGCCGCGCACCCGGCGTTCGTCCGCCACTTCGAGCACGCCGCTCTCGGCCAGGACCGCGACGTGCCGGTACATGGTCGCCGGCGCGATGTCGGGCAGGCGTTCCCTCAACTGGGCCGTGGTGAGCGGATCAGTCTCGAACAACGCCTGCAGGATGCGCATCCGCACGGGATGCAGGAGGAGGTCCGCGGTCGCCATGACCTCATCTTCTCACGTACGGTAATGTTATCAGAGTCGAGAATATTCGTGACCCTGAGAGACGTGCGGAGCTGGGACTTTGCGGAACCTGGACCTGACGATCAACGCGAGTGACGGCACCCCGCTGGCGGGCACCCTGTCCGTTCCTGACGGCACGGGCCCACACCCGGCCGTTCTGCTGCTGCACGGCTCCGGGCGGCTGGACCGCGACGGCAACGCCGGGCGACTGAAGCAGAACCTCGGTCCGGTGCTGGCCGAATCGCTTGCCCGGCAGGGCATCGCGTCCCTGCGCTACGACCGGCGCGGGGTCGGGGCCTCCCCCGGCGACTGGCTGACGACCGGATTCGCCGACAACCGGGACGACGCCGCCGCAGCGCTCGACTCTCTCGCGGCGCGGCCGGACATCCGGCGCGACGGCATCGGCGTCGTCGGCCACAGCGAAGGCGCGCTGCACGCCATGGCGCTCGGGTCCCGCCCCGGCGTCGCGGCCGTGGTGCTGCTGGCGGGGTTCGCCCGCTCGGGCGAGGACGCCCTGAACTGGCAGGCCGACGCCATGGCCCGCGGCCTTCCCGCACCGCTGCGGCCGCTGGCCCGGCTGGCCGTCCGGCGCGTGATCCGGCTCAGGACGCCCGGCCCGGACGTCGTCCGCGTCGCCGGGAAGCCGATGAACGCCCGGTGGACGCGCGAGATGCTGAGTCACGACACGAGGGCCGATCTCGCACGCATCCACGTGCCGGTGCTGGCCGTGACCGGCGAGAAGGACATCCAGGTCGATCCCGATGACCTGCACCGGATCGACGCCCTCGTCCAGGGCACGGCGGAGGTGCGGCGGATTCCGGGCCTGACGCATCTGCTCCGCCGCGACCCCGGCCGTCCGTCGATCCTCTTCTACCCCAGGCAGTTGCGCCGGCCGGTGGACGAGGAACTCGTCGAGACGACGACGTCGTGGCTCGCCCGCACTCTCGCCTCCGGGGAAACCGAACTACGCCGGTAGTCCCCGCGCGGCGATCGTCAACGCCTCGGCGGTCGCCGCCGCCAGGGAGGCGGGCGTCTCGGCGTTGAACGCGTGGTGCTCGACGGCGACCCGCAACGCCGCGTTGATCATCGCCGCCTGGATCGCGGTGGTCAGGTCGGGCTCGGCCAGCCCCGCGCGGTGGGCGAGCGCCTCGGCGAACGCCGGTTCCGCGTCCCGGTGCGCCTCCAGCCACACCGCGCGCAGGCCGGGATCGGTCCTGGTCAGCCGGACCAGGTTCAGCATCTCGGCCATGCTCTCCGGGGACTCGGGGTGGCCGTGCGCGAGCGTGCTGAGCAACTCCGACACGCTCTGATCACCACGCCACGACCGCAGTCGCGCCGCCATGTGCTCGATCCCGCTGACCAGCAGCGGCATGACGCAGCTCTCCTTGCTCGGGAAGTAACGCCACAGCGTGCGCGCGGAGATGCCCGCCTGCGCCGCGATCTCCTCGACGGACGTGTCCGCGACCCCCTGGGCCAGGAAGAGGCGGACGGCCGCGCGGGCGACCTCCAGCCTGGTCTCCGCCTTGCGCCGTTCGGTCAGCGGCGGGCGTCCGGTCCGCTCCGCCGCGCGGGTCTGCTGATGGCCGGTCATGCCACCTCCGTCCTGTGTGCTCGACATCCTACTTTTTGTCTGTGAATGACATAGTGGCGCGTAGTGCCATTAAGTCGGTACGGTGATCGCATGACCACAACCAGTGACTTGGACGGCAGCAGCGTCGTCGTGACCGGCGCCGGATCGGGCATCGGACGGGCCGCGGCCCGTCAGTTCGCCCTGTTGGGCGCGAAAGTGGTGGTGGCCGACGTCAACGGCGACGCCGCCAAGACCGTGGCCGAGGAGATCACGGCGGCCGGCGGCACCGCGGTGGCCGTCGCGGGCGACCTGACCGAGGCCGCCGTGGTGGACGAGGTGGTCACGACGGCGGTGAGCACGTTCGGCGGCCTGGACGTGCTGGTGTGCAACGCCGGGATCATGGACTCGATGACGGCGGCGGCCGACGTCTCCGACGAGGAGTGGGACCGCCTCATCGCCGTCAACCTGACCTCGCCCTTCCGGCTGACCCGCGCCGCGTTGCCGCACCTGCTCGCCAAGGGCAAGGGCGCGATCGTGTACACCGCGTCGGAGGCCGCCCTGCGCGGCAGCGCCGCCGGACTCGCCTACACGACAGCGAAAACGGGACTCGTCGGACTCATGCGCTCGGTCGCGGTCATGTACCGGGAGTCGGGTGTCCGGGCCAACGCGATCGCGCCCGGCGGCACCGCGACGGGCATCTCCACCTCCCCCGATCCCGCCGGGCACGGACCGCGGGTCGTCGGCCGGTACCTGCCCAACGTCGGCCGCATCGCGGAGGCCGAGGAGCAGGCCGCCGCGATCGTCTTCCTGGCCTCCGCCGCCGCCTCCAACATCACCGGCGTCGTCCTCCCGGTCGACAACGGCTGGTCCGCGGTCTGACGACCCTCTTTCTTTTCAGCGAAAGGCTTTCTCTGTGCTGTCCGTTTCCGACGCCGTTCCGGAAGACCTCGGCTTCGATCCGCACGAACTGCGCGCCAGGTACCAGGCCGAACGGGAGCGCCGCATCCGTCCCGACGGCGCCGCCCAGTACCGCGACGCCGCCGGCGAGTTCGGCTACTACGCCGAGGACCCGCACGTGGATCCGCAGTTCACCCGCGCACCGTTGCAGGACGAGGTAGAAGTGATCGTCATCGGTGGCGGGCTCGGTGGCCTGCTCGCCGGGGCACGTCTCCGGCAGGCGGGTGCCGGTTCCATCCGGGTGATCGAGAAGGGCGGGGACTTCGGCGGCACCTGGTACTGGAACCGCTATCCGGGCATCCACTGCGACATCGAGTCCTACATCTACCTGCCGCTGCTGGACGAACTCGGTTACGTCCCCGAGTGGAAGTACTCGCCCGGCGAGGAGATCCGCCTGCACGCGCGCGCCATCGGCGAGCACTTCGACCTCTACCGCGACGCGTGTTTCCAGACCGCCGTCACGGAACTGCGGTGGGACGAGGACGCGGCCGAGTGGATCGTGTCCACCGACCGCGGCGACCGGATGCGGGCGCGGTACGTGGTGATGTCCAACGGAACCCTGGACCGGCCCAAGCTGCCCGGCATCCCCGGCGTGGAGACCTTCGAGGGCCACACCTTCCACACCAGCCGGTGGGACTACGGCTACACCGGCGGCGACGCGAACGGGAACCTCACCGAACTGGCGGACAAGCGCGTCGCCCTGATCGGCACCGGCGCGACAGCGATCCAGGTCGTGCCCCATCTCGGCCGTGACGCCGAGCAGCTCTACGTCTTCCAGCGCACGCCGTCCACTGTGGACTACCGGGCCAACCGGCCGACCGAGGCGGACTGGGCCGCGTCCCTGGCGCCGGGCTGGCAGCGGCACCGGATGGAGAACTTCCTCGACATCCTCAGCGGCGGCCAGGCCGACGAGGACCACGTGGCAGACGCGTGGACGGACAGCGCCCAGCTGCTGCGGAAGATGACCCAGGGCCAGGCGCACGAGTCGCTGACGCCGGAGGAACGCGAGCGCGTCGAGGAGATCCTCGACTTCCGCAAGATGAACCAGATCCGCGCCCGCGTCGACGGCATCGTGGAGGACCGGGACACGGCCGAACTGCTCAAGCCCTGGTACCGCTACGCGTGCAAGCGGCCGACCTTCAGCGACGAGTACCTCCAGACCTTCAACCGTCCCAACGTCACCCTGGTCGACACCGCGGACCAGGGCGGCGTCGAACGCGTCACGAAGAACGCGATCGTGGTCGGCGACCGCGAGTACGAGGTGGACTGCATCATCTTCGCCACCGGCTTCCAGGTCGGCATGTCGGACCTGGTGACCGGCCGGCTGCCCGTGTACGGACGTGGTGGCACCCACCTGTTGCAGCACTGGAGCCGCGGCCCGCGGACGTTGCACGGCTTCTACAGCAACGGTTTCCCCAACCTGTTCACGATGGGCGCGCTGCAGAACGCCGCCTCGGTGAACTTCACGCACGTCCTGGACGAGCAGGCGAGCCACATCGCGGCCGTCGTCGCGGAGGCCGGCAAGCGCGGCGCGCGATGGGTCGAGCCGAGCGCCGAGGCCGTGGACGCCTGGGTGTCGGCCCTCGGCGCGAACGCGGAGGAGCTCTACAGGTTCCACCTCGAATGCACGCCCGGCTACTACAACAACGAGGGGAAACCCCAGCCGCGCAACGGTTACGGCGGCGGCGCCAGCGCGTTCCACGCCCTGCTCAGGGACTGGCGGACCAACGGCATCGACGACGTCATGGTGATGGGCGGATGAGCCCCTTCCGCGGCACCAACGGCATCGCCTTCGGCCCGGACGGCCGGCTCCACGTCGCCGAGTACCTCAGCGGACGCATCAGCGCCCTCGACCTCGCCACCGGCGAGATCGAGGTGATCGTGCCGATCGGCGGCGTCGTCCAGTCACCGGACGACTTGGCGTTCGGCGCGGACGGCTCGATGTACATCGCGGACCTCGCGCCCGGCCGGGTGTGGCGCCGCGACCCGCTCGGCGAGCACACGCTGGTCTCCGACGAGGTGAAGGCACCGAACGGCATCACGTGCGTCGGAGACCGACTGTTCGTCAACGAGATGCGGCCCGGCGGCCGGTTGTTCGAACTGTTCCCGGACGGCGGCGAGCCCGTCGTGCTGGCCGCCGACCTGGCCATCGGCAACGCGATGCAGGCCGGCCCCGACGGGCACCTGTACTACCCGCACATGCTCACCGGCGAGGTCCACCGGATCTCGCCCGACGGCGGAACGCCCGAACTCGTCGCCGACGGCCTGCACTCCCCTGTCGCGGTCCGCTTCGATCGCGAAGGCACCCTGCTGATCCTGTCCGCCGGCGTCGAGGGCGAGATCACGCGCATCTCCCCCACCGGGCAACGACAGGTCCTCACCACCGGCGTGTTCGGCCTCGACAACGTCGCGGTCGACGACGACAACCGCGTGTACGTCTCCAGTTTCGCGGGAGGCGGCATCGCGGAGCTCCACCCGGACGGCCGGATCCGGCAGATCGTGCCGCAGGGCCTGGTCGGGCCGTACGGCGTCGCAGTCGACCCAGGCGGCGTCGTCCACGCGGCGGACCACTATCGCGTGGCCGGTGACCAGGCGGTCAGCTTCACGCACGGTGTGGCCGCCGATCGGGACCGGTTGCACACGACCTCGCAGTACGGCGAGGTGCGCACGGACGGAAAAGTGCGGGTCAAGGAACTGCGCTGTCCGCTCGGCATCGCGGTGCGCGACGACGGGGTGCTCGTGGTCGCGGAGACAGGCGCCGGGCGGATCATCGCGATCGACGCCGACGACACCGTCACAGCGCTGGCGGACGGGTTCCACGAGCCGGTGGACGTGGCGTTCGACGCCGGGCAGCGCTGCTACGTCAGCGACGAGCAGGGCGTCCACCGCGTCGACGGCGGGCGGCCGGTGCCGATCGTCGAAGGTCTTGCGGCACCTCAGGGTCTGGCCGTCCGGGACGACGAGCTGTTCGTCGTGGAGGCCGGCCGTCGGCGGGTGCTGGCGATCGACCTGACCACCGGCGCGATCAGGACCGAGGCCGAGGACCTCGCCCTCAGTCCACTGGAGACGGTTCCACGCGCGCTCATCGTCCACGGAATGCCGGGGTGCCCGCGTGGTTTCGCCGGGCTCGCGGTCGCACCGGACGGCGCGCTGCACGTGTCCGGTGATGGCGCCGTGCTCCGGCTACCGCGGTTCAGATCACCGATTTGACCGTGCCGCCATCGACCCTGATCGTCGCGCCGCTGACGTAGTCGCCGTAGGGGCTCGCCAGGTAGGCCACGGCTCCGGCGATCTCCTCCGGGCGGCCGAAGCGGCCGATGTCGTTGGGCACGAAGTCCCTGGCGGCGTTGCGCTCGACGTCCTCCCACCGCTCGCCCCAGCCGTTCGCCGGCGCGTGACTCGTCAGCCACTCGCGGACCGAGTCGAGCATGATCGCGCCCGGTGAGACCACGTTCGAGGTCACACCGGTCTCCTTGAGCTCACGGGCCAGGGAGACGGCGAGGCTGTGCCGGGCGGCCAGGGAGGCGCTGTAGTGGGGCTGGACCGGGATCGGCTGGGAGCCGAGGCCGCCGCCGATCTGGATCACCCGGCCCCAGCCGCGGGCGCGCATGCCGGGGACGAAGCGCTGGATCATCCGCACCGCGGAGACCACGTTGGTCTCGTAGATGTCCCGCCACACGTCCGGAGTCGCGTCCTCCCAGCCATCGTGGCCGTGCACGCCGGCGTTGTTCACCAGCACGTCGATCTCGCCGGCGGCCTCG
Source organism: Lentzea sp. NPDC102401 (assembly GCF_044765805.1). Lineage (NCBI taxonomy): Bacteria > Bacillati > Actinomycetota > Actinomycetes > Pseudonocardiales > Pseudonocardiaceae > Lentzea > Lentzea sp. NPDC102401. The sequence continues at coordinate 347,863 of NZ_JBIWKS010000006.1, forward strand.
GCGACCGCGTCGGCCCCGGCGTCGGTCGCGAGGTCGCCGATCGCCACCGCCGCGGCGCCGATGTCCGCCGCGACGACACACCGCCGGGACGCGGCCGCCACCCGTGCCGCGATCCTGCGGGCGGGCATCGAGGGATTCACCCGGCACGGCTTCGACGGGATCGGCGTCCGCGAGATCGCCCAGGCGGCCGGGGTCAGCGCGATGCTGGTGAACCGCTACTTCGGTTCCAAGGAAGGACTGTTCGCCGAGGTCGCCGAGGTGTCCATGACCGACCGCACGGTGCTGGGCGGCGACCCGGCGACCCTGGCCCGCGACATCGCCGCCGCGCTGGTCCGCCGCACCGCACCGGCCGCGGACGACCTCTCACCGTTCCTGCTGATGCTGAGGTCCGCGGCCAACCCGCGGGCCGCCGAGATCCTGCGCGAGAACATCGAACGGCACGTCGAGGCCCACCTCCACGAGGTCGCGCCTGACACCCGCGGCACCGGCCGCGCCGCCGTGGCGTTGTCGGTGATCGCGGGATTCTGGTTGCTGCGCAACGTGATCGGCAGCACCGCGTTGAACGGGACGGACGAGGAGACGCTCGAAGCCACCCTCCGGCAACTGTTCGAACTTCTGCTGCCCTGACGTCAGCCGAGGAGCCGCACGAGGTGCACCGTCTCGTCGCGAGGCCACGACTGGTGCGTCCCACCGCGGAAGGTCACCTCGACGACCTCGCCCAGCGTCACCGCCGCGACGTGCCCGACCGGCCCGATCGAGCCGTACAGCCGGACGTCGTCGCCGGGCATCAGCTCGCCCGCCGGCGTGGTCCCGATGTTGCGCGCCGGGGACGCGGGCTTCAGCCGCCTGGTGAACAGCCACCACGCCCCGCCGCACACCACCGGCACCGTGAGCACCAGGACTCCGGCGGCGACGGGTCGGGTGCCCACCAGCGCGGCCGCGACGACCAAGGCTCCCAGCAGGCCCACCACGGCGGCGACGAGCGCAGAACTCACGGGATGGTCGCCGACCTGGAGCCAGCCCGTCGTGCGCACCCAGCCGCCGGGCGTGAGGCCTCGCGGTGTCCGGCCGTCAGCAAGCCTGGGCCCCGTTTCGGCGGCAGGAGCGGCTTTGCTGAACAGGTCGACGTCGTCCTCAGTCGGCACGGCGCCACCTCAGCTGGTTCTTGCCGTTGCGGGAGCAGACGATCTCGTAACCGTCCTTCGTCGTCCTGCGCGCGCCCTCGAAGAGACACAGCTTGCCCAGCCGGGAGTCGTCCCACTCCTCGTCCGGGGGCTCCGACGAGGTCGTCGTGGGCGGCGGAGGAGGTGGCGGAGGGGTGGAGGTCTCCGTCGTGGTCGTGACCGTTGTCGTCGTGGGCGCGCTCGACTCGGAAGACGACGGAGGCGTGCTGGACGCGGTCGTCACTCCGCCGGGAGCGCACCCGGCCGCCCACAGCCCGAGGCGCCCCAGCCGGGCGGCGGACTCGTCCCGTGCCAGTTCGCCGCGAGCCGTCAGGTCTGCCGGTACCACGCCGCCGCTCACCACGGTCTGCGCGTAGTCCGTACCGTCCGGCAGTTCCACGTCGACCAGGAGCCGATCGCTCCCCGACGCGTCCTTCTTCACCACGAGACGCACGCCCTTGCCGCGCAACAGGTCCTGGGCGGTGGCCAGGGACTCCGCCGCCCAGCAGCCCGCCACCGGCCGCAACCCGGCGACGCGGGCGCGGACGAGGCGTCCCGTGATGGGCTCCGCGCCCTCGAAAAGATCTACTTCGGTCACTTCGCGCACGGTCACCTGGAGTGAATCGCCCCGGAACCCGCTCGCTTCGAGCCCGTTCCCGCGTTCCCGCGAAAGATCGCCGCCGCCGAACGCGACCGCGCCGGTGGCGGCGAGCGCGGTGACGACACCGAGACATCCGATCGCCAGCCTCGCGGGCTGGCTGGTGCGCCACCAGAAGCGGCGAACGATCCCCGTGACCGCCCCGTGAGCGGCGGATTCAGCTGTGCTGGGCAATGGCGGTCCCCGGCTTGGTGAAGGTCGAACAATCCATGACACAAACGGCCGTTCCGTTCATTGACTAAATACGCGTCAAAGACGGGATCGTTCATTCACGGAGTTCCGTTATCGTTCACAGGCCGCCGGGCGCTGTGATTGATGGCGCACGTTCTGTCACTTCTTCTTGGGCCAGGGAATCAGCATCATGACGCCGGCGCTGGCGCACAGCAGCCCGATCGTCGTCCACAGCTGCTGCCCCGTCATGAAGCTGCCCTTCAGATAGCCCAGCCCCTGCGCGGTCCACACCCCGCCGACCAGCAGCAACACGATTCCGAGCCCGACCAGCACTTTTCTGCTCATGGACGGGAGGTTACCGGCGGCAGGGCGCCCGGAAGGTTCGATGGCGGTCGTACTATGAACGTCGTCGAAGTCGTGAGGAGTCACCGTGGCACGTCCCCGCACCACCCCGCGGACCGTGGAGCACCCCGAGCTGTCCGAGGTCACGTTGCAGCAGGCCCTGGAGGCGCTGGCGGACCCGGTCCGGCGCACGGTCGTGTGCCAGCTGACGCGCGCGGGCGGCGAGAAGGGCTGTGGCACGTTCGACACGCCGGTGTCGGACTCGACGCTGACCCACCACTTCGCCGTCCTGCGCGAGGCGGGCGTGATCCGGCAGCACTACCGGGGCACGACCAAGCTGAACTCGTTGCGCACGGCCGAGATGGAGGCCCGGTTTCCCGGCCTGCTGCCGGCCGTGGTGACCGCGGCGGAGGCCGAGGCTTAACTTCGATGGCGATCAAAGTTTGACGGCCATCAAACTTTGGGGCAGGGTGGGCGGCACTGCTTCCCGACCCCTGAGGACGGCGCCGCCATGGCAAGACTCGTGCAGTTCGACCGGCTCGGCGGTCCCGAGGTGCTGACGCTCCGCGACGTCGAGGTGGGTGATCCCGCCGAGGGCGAGGTGCGGATCCGCGTGGACGCGATTGGCCTGAACCGGGCCGAGATCATGTTCCGCGAGGGCGTCTACTACGAACAGCCGGTCTTCCCGGCCACGCTCGGCTACGAGGCCGCGGGCGTGGTCGAGGCGGTCGGCGAAGGCGTGTGGCACGTCGCCGAGGGCGACCCGATCGCCGTCGTGCCGGCGTTCTCACTGACCAGGTACGGCACCTACGGCGACCACGTCATCATGCCCGCCTCCGCCGTGTTCCCCCGCCCGGCGAACGTCGGCGCGGAGCGGGCCGCGGCCGTGTGGATGGCCTACATCACCGCGTACGGACCGCTGTTCGAGTCCGGCGAGGTCCGCCCCGGCGACCCCGTGCTGATCAGTGCCGCCGCGAGCAGCGTCGGCCAGGCGGCCGTCCAGATCGCCCGCCACGTCGGCGCGATCCCGATCGCCACCACCCGCGACGCCGCGAAGCGCCAACGGCTCCTGGACGCGGGCGCGGCGCACGTCATCGTCACCGCCGAGGAGGACCTGCCCACGCGCGTCAAGGAGATCACCGGCGGCGAGGGCGTCCGCCTGGCGTTCGACCCGATCGCGGGTCCCGGCGTGGAAACAATCGCCCAGGCCATCGCTCCCGGCGGCCACCTGGTGGTCTACGGCGCGCTCGACCCGCGCCCCACGCCCCTGCCGAACGCGAGCAGCTATCCGCGGCTGACCAGCCGCGCGTACTCGATGCACTCGATCAGCAGGGACCCCGAACGCCTGCGCCGCGCCGTCGCGTTCATCAACGCCGGGCTCGCCGTCGGCTCGTTCACGCCCGTCGTGGACCGCACGTTCGATCTTGCCGAGATCGCCGACGCTCACCGGTACATGGAGGCGAGCAGCCACATCGGCAAGATCGTCGTCACGGTCACCCACGACTAGACCAGCCAGGCAGGCTCTCCGGTCACCGTCTCCGCGATCGCGGACAGCGGAATGACCATCCACTCCGGACGGAACCGGTGCTCGTGCCGCACCTCCAGCACCGCCCGGTCCAGTTCGACGGCGGTCAGCAGCGCTCCATCGGGCCGCAGATCCGGCGCCAGCTCGGCGTACCCGTCGCAGAACGCCTTCCGGTTGCGCTCCAGCCAGCGCGCGGCGCTGGGCAGCAGGGTCGCGACGTCCTCCGCGCCGACCAGCAGCTGTGCCGCCGCGTAGTGCAGCGACCTCAGGACGGTGGCCACGTCGTGCTCGGCGGGGCGTGGCCGCGCGCGTTCCGCCGCGCTGCCGTTCGGGTCTCCCTCGAAGTCGACCAGCACCCAGGTGCGCGGCGACCGCAGCACCTGGCCCAGGTGCAGGTCGCCGTGCACCCGTTGCAACCGCAGGGGTTCGGAGGTCGCCAGCACCGCGTCGAACCGGGCGCGCAGGCCCGCCTCGAACGGCGCCAGCGCGGGGACCTCGGTCAGCGCGGCGTCCAGGCGGCGGTGCAGGGCCGCGGCGAACTCGACCTCGTCGTCCGGTCCGGCGACCTGCTCGCCGAGCGTCTCGCGCAGGTCGGCGTGCACACGCGCGACGGCCCTGCCCAGCCGGTGCGCCTCGGCGGCGAAGTCGCCGCCCGCGTCCTGCGGGTCCGCGCCGGGGCCGGCCAGGAAGTCCCGGACGCTGGCCGTGGCCATCGGCCAGCCGAGCGCGCCGAGCGGCACGAACTCGTGCAGCACCGCGAAAGTCGTGCGCACTCCGTCCAGTTCGGACTCCAGCGCGCCCAGCGGCGGTGCGATGTGCGGGTCGTCGATCTCGTGCAGCGCGGTGTGCAGCACCAGTTCCGGGTTGTCGCCGGGCACCAGCTCGCGGAAGAACTTCAGCACGTGCCGCCGGCCGTAGACGATCGAGAAGTTGCGCTGGGGCCCTGGGAACGGCCGCCCGACCGGAGCGGCGGTGTACCTGGGCGGCAGCGCGCCGCGGAACCGCAGTTCCTCGATCTCCGAGGGCTTCTCGAAACGGTCGAGCAGCACGGCCGTCAGTTCCGGGTCGTGGACTGCCTCGTACACCTCGCGCTCGCCCGCGCGGCCGATCCGGGCGTGCACCAGGCGTTCGGGCAGCTCGTCGCGCAGGCCCAGCAGCAGCTGGTACCGCCGTCCGTCACTCACGAGCACGACGTGGACCAGCATGGGATCGCCGTCGCGCAGGACGGTGACTCGTTCGCACACCACCGGCCCGCGGCCGCGGAACCAGGGCTGCGCGTGCAGCCAGCGGTCCAGCTGCTCGGGGGCGGGGACGACCTCGACGGCCTCGCTCGTCGTCACTTCTTGTCGCCGCCTTCCACGTCGGAGCTCAGCTGGAACCAGTAGAAACCGTGGCCGGGCAGGGTCAGCTGGTACGGCAGCTCCCCGACCGCGGGGAACGCCACGCCGCCGGTGAGCTCCAGCGGCACGGCGCCGGCGTGCTCGGACAGGTCGAGCTCGACGGGCTGCGGGAAGCGCGAGAGGTTGTTCACACAGAGCACCACGTCGGCGCCGAGCGTGCGGCGGTAGGCGAGCACCGTGGGGTTGGACGCCCCGAGCTCGGTGAAGTCACCGTGCCCGAACGCGCGGTGCTGCCTGCGCACCTCGATCATCCGGCGGGTCCAGTTCAGCAGCGACGACTGGTTGCGGGTCTGCGCCTCGACGTTGAGGCCCTGGTAGCCGTAGACCGGGTCCATGATCACCGGCAGGTAGATCCGGCCGGGGTCGCACGACGAGAAGCCCGCGTTGCGGTCCGGCGTCCACTGCATCGGGGTGCGCACGGCGTCGCGGTCCTGCAGCCAGATGTTGTCGCCCATGCCGATCTCGTCGCCGTAGTACAAAACGGGCGAACCCGGCAACGACAACAACATCGCGGTGAACAGCTCGTGCTGGTTGCGGTCGTTCTCCAGCAACGGGGCCAGGCGGCGGCGGATGCCGATGTTCGCCTTCATCCGCGGGTCTTTCGCGTACTCGGTGTACATGTAGTCACGTTCGTCATCCGTGACCATTTCCAGCGTCAGCTCGTCGTGGTTGCGCAGGAAGATGCCCCACTGCGCGTTCTCCGGGATCGCCGGCGTCTGCGCCAGGATCTCCGAGATCGGGAACCGCGACTCCCGCCGCACCGCCATGAAGATCCGCGGCATCAACGGGAAGTGGAACGCCATGTGGCACTCGTCCCCGCCGACGGCCTGGTCGCCGAAGTACTCCACCACGTCCGACGGCCACTGGTTCGCCTCCGCCAGCAGGACGCGGCCGGGGAACTCGTCGTCGACGACCTTGCGGCACTTGCGCAGGAAGTCGTGGGTCTCGGGCAGGTTCTCGCAGTTCGTGCCCTCGCGTTCGAAGAGGTACGGGACGGCGTCGAGGCGGAAGCCGTCGATGCCCAGCTCCAGCCAGAACCGCAGGATGTCGAGCATCGCGTCCTGGACGGCGGGGTTGTCGAAGTTGAGGTCCGGCTGGTGGCTGAAGAAGCGGTGCCAGAAGAACTGCCCGCGCACCGGGTCGTAGGTCCAGTTCGACGACTCCGTGTCGACGAAGATGATCCGCGCGTCGCTGTAGCGCGAGTCGTCGTCGCTCCACACGTAGTAGTCGCCGTACGGGCCCGTCGGATCCTGCCGCGACTGCTGGAACCACGGGTGCGCGTCGGACGTGTGGTTGAGCACCAGGTCCGTGATCACCCGGATCCCGCGCCGGTGCGCCTCCTCCAGCAGGTACACGAAGTCCTCGACCGTGCCGAACTCCGGCAGCACCGCCCGGAAGTCGCTGATGTCGTACCCGCCGTCGCGCAACGGCGACGCGTAGAACGGCGGCAGCCACAGGCAGTCGACGCCCAGCCACTGGAGATAGTCCAGTTTGGACGCGAGCCCGCGGAGGTCGCCCGTGCCGTCACCGTTGGAGTCGCTGAACGCCCGGACCAGAACCTCGTAGAAGACCGCGCCCTTGAACCAGTTCGCCTCGTGCTCCATGGCACCTCTCGCTCGCACGTAGTGGGAATTGCGGCAGAGTGCGGCACAGCGGGCGCCAAGATCAAATCGTTCACCTGACCGTGTGAACGGCTCCGGAGGTCAGTGTTCTTCGTGCCGTTCGAGCACGCAGGCGATCCGTTGCATCGGGATCTCGTGCCGGTCGCGGGTGAGTTCGTCCTGCACGACGTAGTGCAGCTTCTCCCCCACGCTGCGCAGCATCATCACGATCCCCTTGTGCGTCTGCTCCCCGTCGACGCTGAACTCGACGAAGTCCCCTTGCCGCGCATCAGACCCGTGGTCACGCAGAATCACGGTCCCCACCTCCACGTCGTTGTGGCTGCGAACTGCACCTCGCCGAGGGGATACCCCCGCGCGAACGGCCCAGTTCGGCGTTTCCCCTGTCGTGGCGGGAATTCACCCGGCCAGGTGGCAGGATGCGGTGATGGACACGCGGCGCAGGAACAACGTGACCGTCATCGGCCGCGAGGGCGGTCCGACCGTGCTGCTCGCCCATGGTTTCGGCTGCGACCAGAACCTGTGGAGACTGGTGGCGCCCGCGCTGGCCGAGCAGTTCCGCGTCGTGCTGTTCGACTACGTCGGATCGGGCAGATCCGACCTCGCCGCGTGGTCTCCGCAGCGCTACTCCACGCTCGACGGGTACGCCGAGGACATTCTGGACATCTGCGCCGAACTCGACCTGCACGACGTCGTGCTGGTCGGGCACTCGGTCAGCGCGATGATCGCCGTGCTCGCCGCCAACCGCGAACCCGCGCGGTTCGCCAAGCTCGTGCTGCTCACCCCGTCGCCCTGCTACCTCGACGACGGCGACTACCGCGGCGGTTTCTCCCGCGCGGACATCGACGAGCTGCTCGACTCGCTGGAGTCGAACTACCTCGGCTGGTCCGCGGGGATGGCGCCGGTCATCGCCGGCAACCCGGACCGTCCCGAGGTCGCCGGTGAGCTGGAGGACTCGTTCTGCCGCACCGATCCGGCGATCGCGCGGGTGTTCGCGCGCACCACGTTCCTGTCGGACAACCGGGCGGACCTCGCGGGCGTCACCGTCCCCACCGCGGTGGTGCAGTGCTCGGCGGACGCGATCGCGCCACCTGAGGTCGGCCGGTTCGTGCACGACCAGATCCGGGGCAGTGTCCTGGTGACATTGGACGCGACCGGGCACTGCCCGCAGCTGAGCGACCCGGAGCAGACCACGGCGGCGATCGCCGGGTTCGCGGGCGCCCGGTGATCAGCCGGGCGGACGACGCTCGCGAGAACTTCGCGGACCTCTACGAGCACGCGCCGTGCGGCTACCTGTCCACGTCGATGGACGGCACGATCACCAAGGTCAACGGAACGCTGCTGGGATGGCTCGGCATCGGGCGGGACGAGCTGGTCGGGCGGCGCCGGTTCGCCGACCTGCTCACCGTCGGCGGCCGCATCTACCACGAGACGCACTTCGCGCCGATGCTGCGCATGCACGGTGAGGCCGGCGGCATCGCACTGGAACTGATGCGCGCCGACGGCACCCGGTTGCCGGTGCTGGTGAGCTCGACCGTCAAGACGGGCGCGAGCGGCACCGCCGAGCTGATCCGCACCACCGTCTTCGACGCGCGCGACCGGCGTTCCTACGAGCAGGAGCTGCTGCGGGCCCTGCAGGTGGCCGAACGGGAACGCGATCGGGTGCAGCTGCTGGCCACGACGTTGCAACGCACCCTGCTGCCGCCCTCGTTGCCGCACGTTCCCGGCATGGACGTCGCGGCCTACTACCACCCCGCCTCTGCCGACGAGGTCGGCGGAGACTTCTACGACCTCTTCCCGCTGGCCGACGGCACCTGGGCGTTCTTCCTCGGCGACGTGTCCGGCAAGGGCGCCGAAGCCGCCGTGGTCACGTCGCTGGCCCGCTACACGCTGCGCGCCGCCGCCGTGTACGACCCGCATCCGGTCGCCGTGCTGGAGCACCTCAACACGGTGCTCATCCAGGAGCAGATCAGCACCACGCCACGCTTCTGCACCGCCATCCACGGTCTGCTGGAACCGGCCGACGGCGGCGCCACGATCACGCTCGCCGGCGGTGGGCACCCGCCCGCGCTGCTCATCCGCCACCACGGCGCGGCCGAGCTGCTCACGATCCGCGGCGGCCAGCTGATCGGCGCGCTGCCCGGCGCGCGGTTCGCCGAGCTCCAGGTGCACCTGCGGCCCGGCGACACGCTGCTGCTCTACTCCGACGGCCTGACCGAGGCCAGGACCCACGGCCGCGTCCGCTACGACGAGGAGGAACTCCGCGACTTCGCCGACGCCCTCGACGTCAGCAGCGCGACCGAGACCGTGGCCGCCGTGTCCAAGCTCCTCGCGGGCTTCGGCGTCGACGACGACACCGCGCTGCTGGCGCTCAGCGTCAACCTCGACGAGGAAGGCCGGTCATGACCACGTTCACCGTCCTCATTCGTGACACCCAGGCCGGACCGGTGCTCGAACTCGCCGGAGACCTCGACGACGCCACCGCTCCCCTGGCGCTCCAGGCGGTCAAGGCCCTCACCCCGCGAGCGGGCCAGCAGGTGGTCGTCGACCTGACGGAACTGCGGTTCTGCGACTCCAGCGGCATCTCCACGCTGATCGCCGCCCACAACCTGGCGCACGCGGCCGACGCCGGCATCGCGCTGGCGGGGGTGCCCCGCCACCTCGCCCGCGCCCTGGCACTCGTCGGGCTGGGCGGCTTCTTCGTCACCCATCCCACCGTCGTGCAGGCCCAGACCGCCTGGGCAGACCCGCGTGGCGAATGAGCGGCATCTGGCCCCTCGACGTGCGTCGGCCCGTTCGGGACAATCGTGACCTCCTGCAGGTTCCGACCAGGTAACGGAGGCTGCACGGCGGCCCGCCGGCGCGAGCCGTAAGCTGAGTGAGTTGATCCTGATGCGGTCACGCAAGGCGTGGGCCTAGACCTCGCTACGTCCCAGGAATGACTGGAAGCAGTCGACGTGGTGGAGGAAGCTGTGCCAGCTGTGAATGATCGGCCTTTTCCCGGTGGTGTTCCCACCGGTGCGCGAACCTGACAGAAATCGTCAAACACTGAGTCATGCGCGAGCGACAGTGATGGCCGCGCTGCGTGACAGCGAGAGCCAACTCGACACGTTGGCACGCGTGGTTCGCGCGTGCGTGGACGTGCTGCCGGTCGACGGCGCCTCCATCTCGGTGATGAGCGGTCCGCGCGAGCGGGAGACCTTGTACGCCAGCGACGAGATCGCGGCGCAGATCGAGGACGTGCAGTTCAGCCTGGGCGAGGGTCCGTGCTTCGAGGCGTTCGCCACGCGCAGGCCCGTGCTGGTCCCCGACCTGGCCAAGGCATCGGTCGTGGAATGGCCGGTGTTCGCAACGGCGATCGCCACACTGCCCATCGGCGCGATCTTCGCGTTCCCGTTGCAGGCGGGCGCGATCGGCATCGGCGCGGTCGATCTGTACCGCCGCGTGCCCGGGTGGTTGTCGGGTGACGAACTCGCCGTCGCGCTGGAGGTCATCGACCTGGTGACCGCGGTGCTGCTCGGGCTGCTGCTGGGCGAAGCAGGTGACGCCGACGGATTCCAGGGTCTGCTGTCTCCAGGACGGGAGCAGGTGCACCAGGCGACCGGCATGCTCATCGCGGCTTTCGACATCTCGGCGGAGGAGGCTTTGGCCCGGCTGCGTGGGTATGCCTTCGTCATGGACAGATCGCTGGACGACGTCGCCAAGGACATGGTGAGCCGCAGGTTGTCCCCGCTGGAACTGGGAACATGACCGCGCACGAGGTGTCGATGGCGACCCGGTGCGGGCAGCGCTACCGTCGGACGAACATGACAGGAGCTGTTGATGAGCGGTAGGGCACCTTCCAGAACGGAGCGAGAGTCCCGGCTGCTCCAGGCCTTCGTGCAACTGGCGGACACCCTCGTCGACGACTACGACGTGGTGGACGTACTGCACCGGCTGGTCGACCACTGCGTTCAGCTGTTGGACGCGACGGCCGCCGGCTTGATGCTGTCCGACCAGCGCGGCGGCCTGCGGGTGGTGGCCTACTCCTCCGACCAGACGCGGATGCTCGAACTGTTCCAGCTCCAGGCGAGCGAAGGTCCCTGCCTGGAATGCGTGAACACCGGCGAACCGGTGCTGGTCGCGGACCTGACGACCGTGACAGAGCGCTGGCCCCGGTTCGCGCCGCTCGCCATCGAGGAGGGTTTCGCCTCCGTGCACGCGGTGCCGATGAGGTTGCGCCGCGAGACCATCGGCGCGTTGAACCTGTTCCGCCGCGAGACCGGTTCGCTGGGCGAAGAGGACCTGCTGGTCGTGCGAGCGCTGGCGGACACCGCCACGATCGGGATCCTGCAGGAACGTGCCATCCGGCGCGGTGAGGTCGTCACCGAGCAGTTGCAGACGGCGCTGAACAGCCGGGTCGTCATCGAACAGGCCAAGGGCGTGCTCGCGTTCGCCGAAAACCTGGAGATGGAGCAGGCGTTCCAGGCGTTGCGCGACTACTCGCGCAACCGCGGTCGCCGGCTGGCCGACGTCGCGCGGGAACTCGTCCTCGGCGAGCTTCGTCCGGACGACCTCCTCACCTCGCGGCACCGTCCGATCGACGGATGACCGGGGTAACCTGGTCCGGCTGGCAGATGCAGCAACCGCCCGGACCCCGCGGTCTCGTCACCTCGTCGTGAGGAGATCACCGTGGCCGGCGGAATCGAGCCAATCGCACTGACGCGGATGGCGATCGCGCTCGTCTCCGAGCACGCCAGCCCGCTGACTCCGCCCGGCGCGTTCGGTGCGGGGAGCCAGAACCTCCACGTGGCGGGGCTCGCGACCGCGTTGTCCGCTCTCGGCCACCAGGTGGTCGTCTACACGCGGCGCGACCATCCCCACGTCCCGCAGCGAGTGCGGACCGCTGACGGTTACGACGTGGTGCACGTGCCGGCCGGGCCCGCGACGAAGCTGAACGGCGACGAAGTCCTCGCCTACCTCGGGGACTTCGTCGGATTCCTCAAGCTCACCTGGAAAGCGCGCCGTCCCGACGTCGTGCACGCCCACGGCTGGTTGTCCGGCATCGCGGCCGTGCTCAGCGCGCGGGACATCCCGATGCCGGTGGTGCAGACGTACCACTCGGTGGGCAGCGTGCCGCAGCCCGGCCGGAGGGCGAACGGTCCGGCGTCGGCCAAACGGCTGGCCGTGGAGCGGCTCGTCGGTCACGAGGTCGCCCGTGTGGTCGCGCTCTGTTCGGCTGAAGCACGTGCCGTGCTGGGAATGGGAATAGACCGGGCGAAGCTCGCCGTGGTGCCCAGGGGTGTCGATCTCGACCTGTTCACGCCGAGACGGAAGCCGGTGCACCGGCTGAGGCCGCGCAAGATCGTTTCAGTCGGCAGACTCCTGCCGCGCAAGGGGTTCGATGCCGTCATCCGTGCCCTGTCCACAGTAGAGGGAACGGAGCTGGTGATCGCCGGGTGCGGCGCGCAGGGCGACGTCTACGGCGATCCGGAGACGAAGCGACTGCTCGCGCTGGCCCGGTCGACGGGAGTCGGAGACCGGGTCGTGTTCGCCGGCCACGTACCTTACGCCGAGTTGCCCGAACTGCTGCGCTCAGCGGACGTGGTGGCGTGCACTCCGCCGCACCAGTCGTCCGGTGGCGTGGCACTGGAAGCGATGGCGTGTGGTGTCCCGGTCGTCGCGACCGCGGTCGGAGGCCTCGTCGACGCCGTGGTGGACGGGCTGACCGGCGTGCTGGTACCGCCGGGGAAACCGGACGCGATCGGCAAGGCACTGAGAGCCCTGTTCGCCGACAGCACGCACCGGGAACTGCTCAGCGCCGGCGGGCACGACCGTGCGCACGCGCGGTACTCGTGGCAGCGCGCCGCCACCGACCTGACGCGGAACTACGCCGCGGCGGGAGTCCGTCTGTCGTCCTTTGTGGATGGACGTACCCCCATGAGGAGCAACGCTCTCGCTCCGCAACGCGACAGCCGGTAGCCTGACCCCGTTCAACCGCCCGGCCCCCGCGGACTCGTCACCTCGCTGTGAGGAGATCCACCGATGGGCAGGATCGCGCTGGTGTCCGAGCACGCCAGCCCGCTGACAGCAGCCGGGCAGCTCGACGCGGGAAGCCAGAACGTCTACGTCGCCGCGCTTTCGGCCGCGCTGTGCGGCCTCGGTCACGAGGTCGTCGTCTACACCCGCCGAACCGCCCCGCGTGCCCCGAACCGGGTGCGCACCCAGGCCGGTTACGAGGTGGTCCACGTGCGTTCCGGCCCCTCCAGGAAACTCGCCGAGGACGAGTCCACCGCCCGCGTCACGGACTTCGCCCGGTTCCTCAGCGCGGACTGGAACACCAAGCGGCCCGATGTCGTGCACGCACAAGGCTGGCTGTCCGGGATCACGGCGGTACTGGGAGCCCGCACCAGGCAGGTGCCGGTGGTACAGACGTTCCACACGCTGGGCTCCGCCGACCGGAGCCTCGCGGTCGAACGACTGCTCGGCCAGGAGGTGGCACGGGTGGTGGCCACCCACTCGGACGAGGCGGACGGCGTGCTCAGGATGGGGATCTGCGGATCGAAGGTGTCCGTGATTCCCCACGGCGTCGACTTGAAGCTGTTCACACCGCACGGTGCGACCGCGCCACGCGACCGCGCACGCCGCGTCGTGACGGTCGGCCAGTTGGTCCCGCACCAGGGATTCGACGACCTCATCCGCGCACTGTCCACTGTGGAGGACACCGAGCTGGTGATCGCCGGCGGGTCCGCGAACGGCCGGCTGCGCGGCGCCCCGGAGGCGAGACGACTGCGGACGCTGGCCCGTTCGCTTGGCGTCGCGGACCGGGTCGTGTTCACCGGCCACCTGCGCCAGAACGAGTTGCCCGCCCTGCTGCGGTCCGCGGACGTCGTGGCGTGCACGCCGTGGCACGACTCGTTCGGCGTCAACGCGATCGAAGCCATGGCCTGTGGCGTCCCGGTGGTGGTGACCGCCGTGGGAGGCCTGGTCGACGCCGTGGTCGACGAAGAGACCGGCGTACGGGTTCCGTCACAGGATCCGCGTGCGATCTCCCAGGCGCTGACAACACTCCTGCGGAACGCCACCCGGCGAAAAACCCTCGGCGCCGCGGGTCGGGAGAGGATTCGCGCGCGGTATTCCTGGGAGCGCGTCGCCGCCGACCTGGTGCGGGTCTACGCCGGCGTCATCCGGCCATCACCTGAGGAAACCGGCGCGCCCGAGCCACAGAACAACCCGAGGGTACTTCGCGCATCAGCGGCCAAGCAGGTGCTTCCTCCGGAGTTCGGCGACACCGCCCGGCTGGTGCGGACGGAGGCGGGAGAACCGGGATGATCTCGGGCCGGACCCGCACCGGCGTCGAACTCACCCCGTCCCGCGGCCCGCGGATGACGACGAAACCGGACGCCCCGTCCGACGGACAGTTCCCCGGCGGCCGGTCACCGGCCGCACCATCACCGTTCCCACGCTGAACTCGCCGGCCTGGCGAACGCGGCCGTGCCACAGCACGGCCGACCGCCATCCCGAGACAGTCCTCTGTGGACTTCTACTCGGCAATGCGGCTCGCCACGTTCACCGCGCCCTCCGGCGCCACCTGACCGCCGCCACCCCTGGCAGCAGGAGCCGGGTCGTCCGCTTCCTCACGGACACGGACGCCGGTACGGCAGGCTCGGCGACACCGGCGGTGCACCACCTGTTTCCCGGCGCGGTGGACTCCGCCGCCCGTGTGCTCAACCGTTGCGACGTCGCGGTGGTCCAGCACGAGTCCGGGATCTAAGCCGTCGTGGACCAGGCCTGACCGCCGTCACGCTGCTCGCGCCCGCCGTGGCGGGCGGGCTGATCAGCTGGAACTGGTGGGGTGCGGTCACTGCGTTCTTCTGGGCGAGTCTCGTGCGGGTGGCCGTGCTGCACCACGTCACGTGGTCGGTCAACTGGGCGAGTCCTGGCACAACTCGCACCACGCCGACCCCACCCGCGCACGGCACGGCGTCCGCCGTGGTCAGATCGACATCTCCGCGCGGCTGATCCGGGTGTTCGAGATCTTCGGCTGGGCCACCGCCGTCCGCCGTCCGCGGCCGGAGCGACTGGCGCACAAGCTGAAGACGCCTGGCGACGTCCAAACGGCGGCGTAACTCGGGATTGCGGAGCACTAAGATCAACCGTGCGCCTGGCTCAGGTCAGGTGAGAAAGCGATACCCGCCCCGGCCCCCGGCGGTGCCACTTCCACCACCACTGGTCTGGGGTGCTGCCTGCCATGATCGGTCTCGCCGACATCGCTCGTCTGGAAGAGGACATCCGCGCGTTGCGCGAGATGGACTACCGCCACGGCGGCGAACCCTGCCTGGACCGGGCGCGGCGGCGGATCCGCGACAATCTCCCGCTGCTCACCGCGCCGGCGTCCGCGGAAGTGCGGCAACGGCTGCACGTCGCCATGGCCGACCTGCGGAACCTGGCCGGGTGGGTCTGCTTCGACGCCGGGCTGGTCACCAACGCGCACAACCACTTCTCGCACGCGCTCGCGCTGGCCGGGATCGCCGGGGACGACGGGTTGATCGCCAACGTGTGCTATCGCCTCGGGCGGGTCTACCTGCACCACGGGCACCTCGACGAGGCGCTGCGGTACTTCGACCTCGGCCGGATCGCGGCCTCCCGGTCCGGTGACCGGCTCGCCGCCGGCATCATCTCGGTCAACTCGGCCTGGGCGTGCGCGAAGAAGGGCGACGAACACGGCGCGCTCACGTTGCTCGACCGCGGTCGTGAGCAGTTCACCGCGGCGAACCGCACGGAGGTGGCCGAGTGGGCCCGGTTCTTCACCGAGTCCGATTTGTCGGCCATGGCGGGGGCGGTGCACACGACCCTGGCGGGCACCGCGGGCAGGCACCACGCGCGAACGGCCGTTCCGTTGCTCCACACGGCGGTCAACGGCTACGGCGAGGACATGGCCCGCAGCCGGATCCTCAGCCTGATCCTGTTGTCCACCGACCAGTTGATCGAGGGGGACGTCGAGGTCGGGGTCGGCACCGGGCTGCGGGCGCTGGACTCCGCCGCCGCTGTAGGGTCGGCCCGCATGCGCGACCGCTTCCGCCCGCTCGCTCTCCAAGCGCGCAGGCACCACGACCACGCCGGCGCACTCGACCTCGCCGAGCGGATAGACGCCCGCACCACCCGGCCGGACACGCGGTGAGCGGTGAACGGCTCGCGAAAGTGCTGGCACGCCTCACCGGCGACGCGGCTCATCGCGATGTCGCGATGCCCAGCGAGGCCGCGTGCGAAGCGAGCGTGGCGTTGCTCGGGGTGAGCGGCGCTCAGCTGACCCTGACGCGCGGCACCGGCCGAAGTGCGTACAGCTACGCCACGAGCCAGATCGGCACGCTCCTCGAGAACATGCGGTTCGTCCTCGGTGAGGGACCGTGCGAGCACTCCCTGCGGTCCGGTCTTCCTGTTCTGGTTGAAGACCTCAACTCCTGGGAAAACCACCAGCGGTGGCCGCTGTTCACACTGTCCGCCGGCGCCACCGGGGCGCGGGCGGTGTTCGTGTTCCCGTTGCGCAGCGGCGCGATCCACCTGGGTGCGCTCGTGCTCCACAGGACAAGCCCAGGGCCGTTGACCTCAGAACAGGTGGCCGACGCGCACGTCGTGACCGACGTCGTCATGTCGTTCGTGCTGGACGAGTTGACCCGCGTCCACGTCGATGTTCCTCCGCCGACTGGAATGCCGCTCCGCCAGGCCGAAGTGCACCAGGCCGCCGGGATGTTGTCCGTCCAACTGGGAGTGAGCATGGACGAGGCGCTGGTGCGACTGCGTGCGCACTCGTTCGCGCACGACAGGCCGGTCGTCGAAGTCGCCCGCGACATCGTCACCCGGCACCTGCGACTGAGTCCGGACGGCCGGCTCGATCCCCGATGATCCTGCCTGCCCCGGCGAGAACCGACAGAGGTGACTTGTCATGTCCGTGGAAAACCTGGCGGAAATGTTCGTCGAGCTGGCCGACACCCTGGTCGCCGACTTCGACCCGGCCGAGTTCATGCATCTCCTGGCCGATCACTGCGTCAGCACCCTGGGGGTGGACGCGGCCGGCATCCTGCTCGCCGACCACTTCGGCGAGCTCCAGGTGGTCGGTGCCTCCAGCGATCGCGTCCGGCTGCTGGAACTCTTCGAACTCCAGCACCAGCAGGGCCCGTGCATGGAGTGCTACCTCACCAGTGCGCCGATCACGGTCACCGGTTTCACCGAACCACCCCAGCGGTGGCCCGAGTTCTCCTCGGCCGCGGTGGCCGCGGGGTTCGGCGCCGTGCACGCCCTGCCGATGCGGCTGCGCGAGCAGACCGTCGGGGCGCTGAACCTGTTCACCGTCCCTGATAACGAACTGGGTGAGACGCGGGTCAGGGTGGCGCGGGCCATGGCTGACGTCGCCACCATCGGCCTGCTCCAGGCCCAGTACATCAGCCACCGCGAACTGCTCGCCGGGCAGCTGCAGCACGCGTTGCAGAGCAGGATCCTCATCGAGCAGGCGAAGGGGGTGCTCGCCGAGCGGCTGCAGGTCGACATGGGCACGGCGTTCCAGACCCTGCGGCAGTACTCGAGGAGCAACCGCCTTCACCTCAGCAAGGTGTCGGAGGACGTCATCGACGGCACGATCGACATGACCGCGCCGACGGCCTCCAGGACGTAGCGTCCGGCCCGCTCACCGCCGGCCTGCGCCCCACCGTCGTGGTGTCAGGTCACCGCACCCGCTCCGGGATGTGGTCGAGCGCGCGCAACACCTGCACCGCCACCTCCCGCGTGTCCTTGCCGCCGAGTTCGGTGCGGCCGGTCAGCACGTCCTCCACCATCTTGAGCCTGCGGTCGTAGGCGGACGTGTAGGTGGAATCGGTCATGCGGGAACTCCCGACTTCGGCCGAAAGACGACCGGGTCACGTTTCATCGAGCACGACAGGAGCTTGAACGCTCAGGTGCGAAATGTTCTCGACGAATTGAGACTACACTCTTTCGGACGCGTTCGACCGACGCAGAACTCGGCATTCCGATGGTAATTCCCGGAAAAGCATGTCCTCTGCCGTCGCGGCGCTAGTCTGACCAGAACCGCCCTGACCCCGCGGCTGCCACATCGACGAGCGAGAGGTGACCGGCGTGTCGGACCAGCGGGTGGCACAGACGTTCGCCGAACTGGCCGACGCACTCGTGGAGCGGTTCGACACCATCGAGTTCCTGCACGTACTGGCCGAGCGCACCGTCGAGTTGCTGCCGGTGAACGCGGCGGGGATCCTGCTGGCCGACGGTCAGAGCGCGCTCAAGCTGATGGCCACCTCCAGTCACCTGGCCCGGCCGGTCGAGAACCTGGTGCCGCACAGCGAAGACAGCCCGTCCGAGGAGTGCGTCCACTCCGGACGGACGGTGCGCTGCCCCGATCTGCGCGGGCAACCGCGGTGGCCGCGGTTCACCGCCGCGGCCGTGGAACTGGGATTCGCCGCGGTCGAGGCGGTGCCGATGCGGTCGCGGGACGAGGTCATCGGGACGCTCAGCCTGTTCCGCACGTCGCCCGGCGCGCTGCCCGCCGAGGCCGCCGCGCTGGCGCAGTCCTTCGCGAACGTCGCCACGATCGGTCTTCTCCAGGTGCGCACGACCGAACAGAGCGAGGCGGTCGCCGAGCACCTCCAGGCCACGCTGACGAACCGCGTGGTGATCGAGCAGGCCAAAGGCGTGCTGACCGCACGGCTGGAGATCGACGTCGCGGACGCCTTCTCCCTCATGCGGAACTACGCGCGCAACACCGGTCAGCTGTTGTCCGACGTGGCCCGGCTGGTCAACGAACGGTCACCGGAGGCCGCCGAGCTGACGAGGGTCGACGAACCGCGGCCACGCTGGTGACGGAGTAGCGTCGAGCCATCGACCCCTCATCGCAGCGCGACCCCGGCACGGACTCGGCTCGACTCACCGGGAGGATCCGGGCGGGCGCCGCGGTGGTCGCGATCCTGCTCGTGCTCCTCGCGGTGATGCTGGCGGTCCTCCTCGGCGTCTCCCAGGCGGGTACGGCGCTGGTCGGCGTCCTGGGCTGGCTGGCCGCACTGGCGGCGCGCCTGCCCGCGCTGGGCACCGCGGGCAGACTGCACACGGTCCGGCGCCGGGACACGATCATCGGGGTGACGACGGGAATCACCGACGAGGTGGTCCGGCTCGCGCTGGTCCTGGTCGCCGTCAGCGGCGTCGAGTCCGCGCTCTGGGCCGGATTCGGCTGGGCACTGGCCCAGCTCGTGTTCATCGCCGCCATCGAACTGACCACGTTCACCTGGCCCATCGGGCGTCAGGCCGCCGAACAGCTGAAGGCGCAGGGCGGATTCGTCAGCACGCATCCCGTGCACAGCGGCGTCCGTGGCCTCACGGCGATGTCCTTCTACCTGGGTGCGACCCTGCTGCTGACCGCCGGGCCGTGGTGGGTGCTGGCCACCGCGGCCGCGCATGCCTTGGTGAACCTGGCTTTCGCGCGGCAGGCCAGGAAACGGCTCGTGCCGGTCGAGGTGTTCGGCGCCGTCGTGAGCGCGGCGCTGTTGCTGGCCGGTCTGATCGGCACCGAAGTGCTCGCCTGAACGCAAAACGGGAGCATGCACCCGGAGGATGCATGCTCCCGTGAGAGCAGAACGCCGGTCAGTCCTTCTTGAAGGCGTCCTTCACCTTCTCGGCCGCGTCCTTGAGGTGACCCTTCGCCTGGTCGACCTTGCCCTCGCCCTGCAGCTGCTGGTCGCCGGTGGCGTCGCCGACGCCCTCCTTGACCTTGCCCTTGACCTGGTCGGCCTTGGCGTCGATCTTGTCGTCGGTGCCCATGTCTTCCTCTCCTCCACCCGTATCTCAGATGGGACGTCGACCATCGGATGCCCACGTCTGAGAACCTCAACCATCGCCCACGCCACGTTTGTGGCGCTCCTGACGGGGGAACCTGGACAGAGGTGTGCGGGCACGCATCGCCCATCTCGCCGATGACCCCGGACCCCGGCGTCGGAGACCGACCCCGGAGGTATGCACGCCGTGAGCACCGACCGCCGGGACCCGCAGGACTCCGTTCCCTTCGGACTGCGCGTCAGCGCGGCTCTCGGGTGGCGCTTTCTCGTCGTGGTGGCCTCGCTCTACGTGATCGGCACCATCTTCGGCAGGCTCGGCTCGCTCGTCGTCCCGCTCGCGATCGCGTTGCTGCTGGCCGCGTTGCTCACTCCCGCCGTCAGTTTCCTGACGCGCCACACGTTTCCGCGAGGCTTCGCCACCCTGGTGGTGCTCGTCGGCGGACTGGCCGTGCTGGGCGGACTGCTCACGTTCGTCGTGATGACCTTCGTCAACGGCCTGCCGGATCTGGCGGCACAACTGGCCCGCAGCATCGACGCGGTGTCCGACTGGCTCGTCAACGGGCCGTTGCAGCTCAGCGAGACGCAGTTGCGCGAGTTCGCCGACCGGATCGTGAAAACCCTGCAGGACAACCAGACCGGCATCACCACCAGCGCCATCACCACCGCCGCGACGGTAGGCGAGACCCTCGTCGAGATGCTGCTGGTGCTGTTCGCGCTCGCGTTCTTCCTCTACGACGGCCCCAGAATCTGGCAGTTCCTCATCCGCGTCGTCCCCGACGGGCCCCGCAGGCGCGTCGACGTCGCGGGCAGGCGCAGTCTCGCCGCGCTCGTCAGCTACGTCCGGGCGACCGGAGCGGTCGCCGTGGTGGACGCGCTCGGCATCGGCATCGGACTGGCAATCCTGCGCGTGCCGCTGGCGGTTCCGTTGGCAGCACTGGTGTTCATCAGCGCGTTCGTCCCGATCTTCGGCGCCGTGGTGGCGGGTGGCGTGGCCGTGCTCATCGCCCTGGTCGCCAACGGCCCGGTGACCGCCGCGATCGCCCTGATCATCGTCATCGCCGTGAACCAGCTGGAAAGCCATGTCCTGCAACCGTTCCTGCTGGGCCGCGCGGTGAAGCTGCACCCGCTCGCGGTGGTGCTGGCCATCGCCGCAGGCCTCCTCGTCGCGGGCATCGCGGGCGCACTGCTCGCGGTGCCACTGCTGGCGGTGCTCAACTCCGCGATCCGGTCCCTGCTGAGCGAGGCGGACGAACACGTGGCGCCCGCCGACGTGCACACCAGCGAACCTGAGGAGTCCGGGCCGGACGAACCCGGCCTGGACAGGGAATCCGACGAGCCACGACCCGGCTGACTCAGCAGGCCGAAGCCGAGATCGCCTGTTCGCGGAGCGCCTCGACGAGGGTCGTGACGCAGGGCTGGTCGCCGCGGCCCAGCGCGGCGACACCGATGTGACGGATCGGCCGCGGCTGCGCGATGGAGATGGCGCAGAGGCCGGGGATCTCCGGGGCGAGTGCGATGGACGGGATCAGCGAGATCCCCATGCCCGCGGCGACGAGTGAGCGGGCGAAGAAGTAGTCGGTGGTGGTGCCGCGGACGTCCGGAACGAAGCCCGCGCGCTCGGCGTGGCGGCGCAGATAGGCCTCGGTCTTCAGGCAGCCGAGCACCCACGGTTCGGCGGCCAGTTCGGCGAGGTCGAGCGCGTCCCGGCCGGCGAGCCGATGTCCTCGGGGCAGAACGACGTGCAGGGGGTCCTCGAGGAGCGGGGTCCACTCCAGACCGGCGTTCGGCCCGGTGGGGAGCGGGCCGTCGAAGTGGTAGGCGAGGGCGAGGTCCACGGCGCCCTGGCGGACCAGCGGCAGAGCCTCCTCGGGCTCGCTCTCCCTGATGTGGACCACCGTGGCGGGGTGGACCGTCGTGAGCCGGGTGAGTGCCGCGGGCAACAGGACCCTGCCGCCGCTGGTGAACGTGGCAACGGTGATCTGCGTGCGGCCGGTGCTGAGCCGGGCGACCTGCCGCTGGGCGTGTTCGAGCTCCGCGGCCACGGACTCGGCAGCGCGGACCATGATCTCGCCGGCTCTGGTCAGAGTGACACCGCGGGTGCTCCTGCTGACGACCTCGGTGCCGACGCTGCGTTCCAGCGCGGCCACCTGCTGGGAGACGGCCGACGGGGTGAGACGGAGCGCGGCGGCCGCCTGGTTGAAGCTGCCGTGCTCCGCCACTGCCCGCAGGACGCGGAGCCGTTGCACGTCGATCAACAGTTTTCCTTAATGCCGGTACAGCAGGTCGGGACTTCTGCTGATGATCGCAGGTCTCCACGATGGAGGCATGTCCAAGATCTGCGTCGTCGGCGGAAGCCGGTACTTCGGAACGCTGCTGGTGGAGCGCCTGTACGAGGAGGGCCACCAGGTCACCGTGATCAACCGCGGCGCTGCCTCGCCACCCGCCGGTGTCGAGCACCTCGTCGCCGACCGCAACGACGAGTCCGCGCTGAAGGCGGCGCTCGGCGACCGCACGTTCGACGTCGTGGTGGACCAGGTCTGCTACACCCCGGTGCAGGCCGCGATCGCCGCCCGCGTCTTCACCGGCCGCACCCGGCGCTACGTCATGACGTCCACGATCGAGGTCTACGACCCCGCGACCGCCGCACTGACCGTGCCTCCCGGTACGCCCGTGCGGGAAGAACTCGTGGACCCGTCGACCTGGCTGGTGGCCCTGGACCTTCCCTGGCACGACGACAGGTACCTGGAGGCGCACTACGCCGAGGGCAAGCGTCAGGCGGAGGCGGTGTTCACGCGCACCGGCGGCTTCGACTTCGTCAGCGTGCGCAGCGCTCATGTTCTCGGCGGGGGCGCCAGGGAGTTCACCGGCCGGCTCGCGCACTACGTCGGACGCGTCCTTCGCGGTGAGGAGATCCTGGTGCACGCCACCGCGTTGCCCACGGTCTTCGTCCACTGGGAGGAGCTGGCGGACGTGCTGCGGTGGACGGCCACCGGCGGCTTCACCGGTCCGGTCAACGCCTGTTCCGACGGCCCGCTCGACGTCCACGAGCTCGTCGCGGTGGTCGCCGCGCAGGTAGACCGTGCGCCTGTCTGCCGAACGGTTCCGGCCGGTGCGGAGGCCTCGCCGTTCTCGTTCGACCGCCACTACGCCATGAGCAACGCCCGCGCGAAGGAACTGGGCCTTTTCGTCTCGCACACCCGTGACTGGTTGCCTGGCGCCGTCACCGACCTTCTGGGGAACTGATGCGCCACCGCTTCATCGCGAACACCTCCGTCAGCGCCATCGGTCTGGGCGCCATGCCGTTGTCGATCGAACACCGGCCGGACGAGGCGCGGGCCATCGCCACCGTCCACGCCGCCCTCGACGCCGGCGTCACGCTGATCGACACCGCCGACAGCTACCACTGGCACGCCGGCGAGGAGGGCCACAACGAACTGCTGATCGCGCGCGCCCTTGCCCGCTACGGCGACACGTCTGACGTTCTGGTGGCCACCAAGGGCGGACGCGGCCGTCCCGGCGACGGCAGCTGGACCGTCACCGCCACCCCGGAGCACCTCAAGCAGGCCGCCGAAGCCTCCGCCCAGCGCCTGGGCGTCGACGCGATCGGCCTTTACCAGCTGCACAAGCCGGATCCCGCGGTGCCGTGGGCCGAGTCCGTCGGCGCTTTGCGCGACCTGCTCGACGCCGGCACGATCCGCGCCGCCGGCATCTCCAACACGACCACGGCCCAAGTACTCGAAGCACGGGCGATCCTCGGCGACGGGCTCGCGTCCGTGCAGAACAGGTACTCCCCCGCCGTCCGCGACAGCGAGCCCGTGCTGCGGCTGTGCACCGACCTCGGCCTCGCGTTCCTGCCCTGGAGCCCGCTCGGCGGCATCTCCCGCAGCTCCCTCGACGGACCGGGCCCTGCCTCGGCGGGCACCGCGTTCCACGCCGTCGCGGCCGAGCGCGGCACGAGCCCGCAGCAGATCTCCCTGGCGTGGCTGCTCGCCCGCTCCCCCGCCGTGATCCCGATTCCCGGAGCGAGCCGTCCGGCGTCCATCACCTCGTCGGCCCAGGCCGTGGAACTCACGCTGAGCGCGGACGAGCTGGCCCGGCTCGACGCGGCGTTGCTCACCCGCTGGAGGGTGTCCTCTCATGACGCCTCGGTCGATGCCGGTGGAGGTGTGCGCCGCAGCAGGAGTACGACGAACCCGAGAACTCCGCGGTAGCCGCCCAGCCAACTGGCGCGGTGGGCCGCCGACGTCCGAAGCGCGAGGTCGTGGCCGGGGTGTTCGGGATTGTCGAGAGCCCACCTGGCGAGAGTGCCGGTCCAGCACCATTCGTACTCGTCCCACTCCGCGAGGGTGCTGATGTATCCGTAGACCGGTGTCCATCCGTCGGCGACGACCTGGGCCACGGTGGTCGGGAGATCCGCGTACTTCTGCGGACCGTTCTCCTGTTCCGCTCGGACGGCGGCGTCAGGTTCGCGCTCCCAGAAGCAGTCGCCGAGCAGGAGCATCCCGTCTTCGGCGAGGTGTTCCCGAGCGGCGTTCAACGTGGGGAGCAGCCCGCCGTACGCGTAGGCGGCGCCCACGCTGAGCACCAGGTCCGCTTTCCTGGTCGACCGGTACTCGGCGACGTCCTGGCGGCGCAGTTCCAGCCGATCGGCCAGACCGAGCCGGGCGGCCTCGCCCAGGACGTGGTCGAAGCCTTCGCCCGAGATGTCGACTCCGACAGCTGTCACGCCGTCGTGCGCCTGCAGCGCGCGTAGCAACCAGGTGCCGTCGCCGCAGCCCAGATCGAGCAGGTGATCGTCCCGCTCGCGAATGGCCCGGTCGAGGAGGTGCGCCACTGTGCTGTCGCTCAGTGGCGCGGATATCGGGTGGTCGGTGTGCGCGATGGCGCTGAGTTCGTGTCGGTCCACCAGCGCTGTCTAACAGAATATGGATCTTGTGCGCAGGCATTCGCAGTGGAGGTGGTGGCAACCCCTGCCGCCGGACACAGGCCCTAGGTCAGATCGGCGAGCCGTTCCACCTCGGACGTCCTGCCCGCCACGATGAGCACGTCACCGGCGTGCACCATGGTCTCCGCGGTGGCGTAGGTGAATCCTTCGCCGGGACGCTTCACGCCGACCACGGTCACGCCGTACTTCTTGCGCAACCCGCTCTCACCCAAGGTGTGGCCGACGGTCTCCTTCGGCGCACGGGTCTTGACGATCGCGTAGTCGTCCTCGAACTGGATGAAGTCGAGCAGGCGGCCGGTGACGAGGTGGGCGACGCGTTCGCCCATCTCGTACTCCGGCAGGACGACGTGGTGCGCGCCGATGCGTTCCAGGATGCGGCCGTGCTCGCGGCTGATCGCCTTGGCCCAGATGGTCTTGATGCCGAAGTCGGCCAGGACGGCCGTGGTCAGGATGCTGGCTTCCAGGTTCGTGCCGATGCCGACGACGGCCAGCTCGAACTCGTCCACGCCGAGCTGCCGCATCACCTCGGCGTCGGTGCTGTCGGCGATCACGGCGTGGGTGAGGTCGTCGGCGTGGCGCTGGATCAGCTTGGGGTCCTGGTCGATCGCCATGACCTCGGTGCCGTGGCTGACCAGTTCCAGTGCCAGGGAGCTGCCGAACCGGCCGAGGCCGATCACGACGACCCGGTTGACGTGCCTATCCGACAATGGGGCGCTCCTCGGGTAGTTCGTAGCGGCGCCCGCGTTCGCGCAGCGCCAGCGTGGACACCAGTGTGATCGGGCCGAGCCTGCCCAGGAACATCAACGCCATGATCACCAGCTGACCCACCACGGGCAACTGCGGGGTGATGCCGGTCGACATGCCGACGCCGCCGAACGCCGACGCCGCCTCGAACAGCACGGCGTCGAGCCGGAACGACGTCGTGGCGAGCACGACGAGCGTGGCGGTCATGACGGCGGCCACGCCCATCAACGCCACCGTGACGGCCTGGCGCTGCACGTCGTTGCCCAGCCGACGGCCCATCACGTGCACGCTCGGTTCGGCCCGCACCTCGGCGAGCAGGACGAACGCCAGCAGCGCGAACGTCGTCACCTTGATGCCGCCGGTCGTGCCCGCGCTGCCGCCGCCGATGAACATCAGCACGTCGTTCACCAGCAGCGTGGCGGGCTGGAGCTGGGAGACGTCGACGGTGTTGAAGCCCGCGGTGCCCGGCTGCGCGCCGTGGAAGAAGCCGATCAGCAGCTTCTCCCAGAACCCGTACGGACCGAGCGTGTCCGCGCGGGTCCACTCGACGACGAGGAACATCAGCACACCGAACGCGATCAGCGACAGGTACACCGGAACGGTGATGCGGGTGTGCAGCGACCAGCGCTTGCGCCGACGCCCGCGCAGCACCTCGAACAGCACCGGGAAGCCCAGTCCGCCGGTCACCGCCACCGCCACGACCGTCAGCGACACCCACGGATCGGTCGCGAACCTCATCAGGTTGTCCGGGTAGAGCGACAGGCCGACGCTGTTGAACGCCGACACCGAGTGGAACACGCCCGAGTAGAACGCCTGTCCCGGCGAGAAGCCGTACCCGAGCCAGAACCGCAGGCCCAGCGCCACCGCGCCGATCGCCTCGACCACCAGGCTGATCACGACGACCCCCAGCGCGACCCGGCGGACGTGGCCGAGGTTCAGGGTGTTCGTCTCGGTCCGGACGGTGAGCTGCAGCTGCAGGCCGATGTGGTTCGACACCATCATGGCCAGCAGCGACGCCAGCGTCATGATCCCGATGCCGCCGATCTGGGCCAGCACCAGCAGCAGGACCTCGCCGAACGTCGACCAGTGCGTCCCCGTGTCGACCACGGCGAGGCCGGCGCCGGTGAGCCCGGAGACCGCCGTGAAGAACGCCGTCATGAACGGCGTCGTCTTCCCGGGCTCAGTCGCCATCGGAAGCATGAACAGCGACGTGCCCGCCGTGACCGCGGCCAGGAACGACAACACGACGAGGCGGCCAGGGTGGCGCCGGCCATTGATCACCGGCGTAGCTTAACCGTCCTCACCGGACGAACCAGGTTCGCACCGCGGGTGGCCGCACTGGCACCATCGCGGCCGTGCATCGCGTGGTGATCCTCGGCCGTGGCGGCGCGGGGAAGTCGACCCTCGCCGCCGACCGGTGGAGCATGGACCGCGACCTCGGCTCCTACGACGTGCTCGACGTCCGGCTGCGCAGGGCGGACATCGTTCTCCTGCTCGACCACTCGTTCCCGCGCTGTGCCTGGCGAGCGTTGCGCCGTTCACGGGAACGGGCCGATTTCTGGCTCTGGGTGTGGTCGTGGCGCCGCAGGCACCGACCGCTTCTGATGAACGCGATGCAGCGGGCTGAGGGCGTGGCCACCGATGCGGTCTTCGGGAAGAACTGGAAGACGTGGTCGGAAGTCACCGCGATGGCCGTGCGGCGCCGAGACACCCGAGCACGACGGCCCATCCTTCACAACGCGGCCGAGCCGGTGTCGTCGTCAGAACCCGCGACGGCCACTGCCAACGATCGCCAGACGACAACACCGGCCCTGTGCACGACGTCGCCGCAACCACGTCCCAGTCACCCCAGAACCTGTACCCCCAGTGTGGCAACAGGTTCTGGCTCGACCCCGTTCGAGCCGCGGTCAGTGCGGCAGGACGAGCCGGTTGGCGATGTCGTACAGGTCTTCCTGCGGTACCCGGCCAGCGATGACGATCGGGGCTCCCTCGACCGCGTCGAGGATCCACAACCGGTGGTAGCCGTTCTCGTCGACATAGCGAGTCTCGTGGCCCTGCACGGGTTGTCCCGGTGTTTCGGGCGGGCTGCCGACGACAGCGGTGCTGACGAAGATCGACGGCTGGACGGTGCACGTGCCCAGCGAGTAGCTCGTGTTGATCCCCGGCCCTGCGGGGGGCCGGTC
The DNA here is from genome assembly GCF_044765805.1 of Lentzea sp. NPDC102401. Taxonomy (NCBI): domain Bacteria; kingdom Bacillati; phylum Actinomycetota; class Actinomycetes; order Pseudonocardiales; family Pseudonocardiaceae; genus Lentzea; species Lentzea sp. NPDC102401. The sequence continues at coordinate 375,422 of NZ_JBIWKS010000006.1, forward strand.
CGGGCTCTGTGCGACCTCGAAGGCGCAGATCCGCATCCCGTCGGGCAGGTCCCGCAGGCCGTACGCCGGGGTCACGGTCGTCGTGCCAGGGAAGCGGATGTTCTCCGCGATCCGGCGGCCGGCGTCGACGAGTTGTTGCGCGGGTGCTTCGCCGCCGTGCTCGGCGGACACGTTCACGTACATCGAACCGCCGTCGGGGTGCGCCACGTACAGCTCGTAACCACCTGGCCCGGTGGACACCGCACTCTCGACCCCGCGCTGCCCGTTGATCGTCACGGACCTGCCAGGGCCCGACTTGAACATCGCCTCGTCCACCGACACCATCCGGAACTGCTGGACGTCGACCTCCAGGACCTGGCCGTCTGCCGTGACGGTCAGCATGTACTCACCGCCGAACAGGGGCGCGGCCGGGTTGGCCGCGCTGGCCCCGATGTTGATCCGGCGCGACCGGTAGGCCACCGAGCCCGGCGGGAGCCAGCCGAGGGAGTAGGGCATCTGCAGACCCGCCACGGCCTGTCCGGTAGGCGTGGGGGTCTGGCTGTCTTGAGGCCCGTTGGCGGTGGCGATGATCTGGGATTGCTCCGCGGGATCCGGCCGGTTCAGCACGACGGCGGTGGCCGCGCCGAGGGTCAGCACGGTCGCCCCGGCGGCGACCGCGAGCGGCAGGCTCAGCCCGGAGCGCCTGCTGTCGATGCGTTGGCGCGCCGCGGCAAGCACCGCGTCGCTGTCGGGCGCGTCGTGTTCGCGCGCCGCGAAGGTGTCCTTGATCAGGTTCTCGATGTTCATCACGTCTCCCTGGCTTCCGCCATCTGCTCGATGGCCAAGCCGTTTCGCAGTGCTGCCAATGCCTTGTGGGCGTGTGCCCGGACGGTGGCCTGGGCGCAGCCGAGCAGCCCGGCGATCTCGGGATCCGGGAGCTGCTCGTAGTACCGCAGCACCACCACAGCCCGCTGGCGCTTGGGCAGCCGCGCCAAGCGCTGCCACATGTCCTCGCGCGCGGCGTGGTCCGACGCGAAATCGTCCGCGCGTGCCTCGTCGGGCAGGTCACCCGACGCGATCACACGCGCAGACCGGCTATGTCGCCAGGACAGGTAGCCATTGGTCACCATCCGCAGCACGTACCGGTCGGGGTGATCCGCGCCGCTGATCCGGGACCAGTGCCGGTACACCTTGACCAGCACGTCCTGCACCAGATCAGCCGCCTGCTCCCGGTCGCCGGTGAGCATCGTCGCGTACCGCAGCAACCGCGGTAGTTGCGCTCGGGCGAAGTCGTCGTAGTCAGCCATCACTCTTGAAGACTCACGTCGACGGCGAACCGTTTACCGGCTTCCCGAATAAACAGGTTGATCCGCTCAACGAGTCATAGAGGTACGGGGGAAACACCAGCCGACGTCACAAGGGGCGATCTGTGCGCAAACGCGGTTTCATCCATGCGGCGGTCTTCGCCGTGCTGGCCACCGGTGTGGTCGTCTCACCGGCAGCCGCACGACAACCCACACCCGCGCCGGCCGAGGCGCCCAGGACGGTCACGCTGATCACCGGCGACAAGGTGACCGTGACCAGGAAGGACGGCTCCTGGGACGCGAAGATCCAGCCTGCCGCCCGGCTCGGGCCGGTGCGGTTCATCAAGTCGGTCAGCGCCAGGGGCGTCACGGTGATCCCATCGGTCGCCGAGCCGCTGATCCGGGCGGGCACACTGGATCGCAAGCTGTTCGACGTGACCGGCCTGATCGACCTGGGCTACGACGACGACCACACGCCGGACATCCCGCTGCTGGTCGAGTCCACCAGCGCCCGGACGCTCGGCAGGATCACCCGTGAACTGCCGTCGGTCGAGCTCTCCGCGGTGGCCACGCCGAAGAACAGGGGTGACGAGATCGCGCCGCGGCGGAACGACGGGCTCGATACGAGCATCACCCTCCCAAGTCCACAGGAGAGGTCACGGTCACCCGCAGGACGGTGCTGTCCAGCAGGAGCCGCGGAACGCGGGAACACGGCCTGACCGCCGCGCGCTATCGCTGTCCAGGCCGAAGAACTGGATGGCGCGCAACGCCATCCCGATGCCATCAGGTTGTGCCCGACGTTCTGCAGCGAGTACGACTCGACCTTGTCGCTGTACGAGCGCGGCCGCGGAGGCCCGGGGTGTGACGACGAGACCGAGCAGGACCGCGAAAGCCAAAGGCCATGCGGAACATGACGCTCCTAACGTCCGACCGTTGCTTCCGACACGGCCAGGAAGCCTTGCGCGGTTCCCGGTGCGGAGCTGGTGAGGTCCAGGCGGATGCGGTCGCTGCGCACCGGGGTGAAGGTGATGCTCGCGGGTCTGCCGGCGGGCCATTCGACCTTCGCGTCACGCACCGGCACGAACGCCCGGCCGTTCCAGTAGGACACCGCGATCGACGCAGGCAGGGCGTGTGACGCGTCGGTGCGGAACGAGACCTGCACCGAGCCCGCCGGACCGCCCTCGGGAACGGGCAGCGACACCCAGTCCGTCGCGTGCGCCCGGCTCACCGCGGGCAGCAGACCGGTGGCGCGCTTGAGGTAGTAGTTCGACCAGTACGTCGAGGCGTCCCCGTCCAGCATCGCGGCCGGGATCGTGTCGACGGCACCCGAGTAGCTCGCGTCCGCCTCCGGTGCGGGCGCCGGTACCGGTGCGGGATCGGCGGTGGCCCGCAGCGGGCCTGGCCTGCCGCCGGCCGCCGCGATCAGGGTGGTCGCGGTGCGCAGGCCGGGAGCGCGCGCTGTCACCGTGATCACGGGCGACGTCTGTCCGGATCGGACGATCGCCAGCGCTTTGCCGTTGAACGCGGTGCGCGAGCTCGCCTGGTAGTTCTCCGCGCTCTCCTGCCGGCCGTTGTCCAGTCCCGCGAGGCCACCACCCCTGACCTGGAACGAGATCAGGTCGTCCGCGTGCGGCACGACCACACCCGCGCGGTCGACGACCTCGGCCGTGACGAACGCGAGCGACCTGTCGTCGGCCTTCGTCACCCTGCGGTCCGGTGTCAGCCTGATCGCGTGCGGTTCGCCCGCCGTGCGGACCTCGTCTCGCGCCACCTCCACGCCACCGCGCCTGGCGACCGCGACGAGCCGGCCGGGCTGGAACGGCACCGACCACGTCAGGTGCAGCTTGCCCGCGCTGCCGTTGGGGCTGGTGTAACTGCCGGGATAGGGGCCTGTGACGACGTTCTTGTCGTCCCCGGTCGCCTCGGTGGTCTCCAGGTACTTCGAGCCGGAGACCGTGGTCTTCTCGTCGAACTTCCGCTCCCCCAACGACTTGCCGTCGAGGTACAGCTCGACGGTGTCCGCGTTGCTGTACGCCCACACCGACACCACTTCACCGGGTTGGTGGCCTGTCCAGTCCATCGGCAGCAGGTGCACCATCGGTTCACTGCTCCACTGACTGCGGAACAGGTGGTAGAAGTCCTTCTGGAACCCGGCGGTGTCGACCGCGCCGAAGAACGACGACTTCACCGGGAACACGTTGTAGGGCGTGGGCTCGCCGATGTAGTCGATGCCGGTCCACAGGAACTGGCCGGCGAACCACTTCCGGTCGCGGTCCTTCTTGAGGCCGTACTCGCCGCTGTAGGTCCAGGTCTCCAGGTTGTTGTCGTAGGAAGACGTGTTGCGTCTGCCCGGTGTGTGGTTCTCACCGGTGTTGAGCTGGTCCGGATCCTGGTAATGGCCGCGCGTCGACGTGGAGGACGACGACTCGGCCTCGAAGAAGAACTTGTCGGGGTACCGGGCGTGCAACTCGTCGATCGAGGACGCGTTGTTGTAGTTCAGGCCCAGTCCGTCGAGCATCCGCAGGATCTGGTCCTGCGGTGAGCCGATCGCGGGGACACGGCGGTACCGGTCGGAGCCCATGACGATCGGGCGGGTGGTGTCGACGGAGCGCACGTCGTCGATGAGCCGCCGGGCGATCGGCGGGCCCGCGGCCGAGCTCGAGTCGGGGATCTCGTTGCCGATCGACCACATCACCACCGACGGCGAGTTCTTGGCCGCGTGCACCATCTCGCGGAGGTCGGCGCTGCTGTTGGCGTCGAAGAACCGGCCGTAGTCGTACTTCACCTTCGGCGACCGCCAGGTGTCGAACGCCTCGACCTGCAGGAGGATGCCCAGTTCCTCGCACGCCCTGATGAACTGCGGCGAGGGCGGGTTGTGGGAGGTGCGCACGGCGTTCACGCCCATGCTCTTCATGATCCGCAACTGGCGGACGACCGCGTCGGACGAGACCGCCGAGCCGAGCGCGCCGAGGTCGTGGTGGAGGTTGACACCCTTGAGCTTCGTCTCCACGCCGTTGAGCGAGAAGCCGTTGTCCGGATCGAACGCGAAGTACCGGATGCCCGTGCGGGTGCTGACGGTGTCCACGACCCTGCCGTGCACCCGGACCTCGCTGTCCACCGTGTACAGATTCGGCCGGTCCACCGACCACAGGGCCGGTCCGGCGATCCTGATGTCCGTGGTGGTCGTGCTCGGTTCCGCGGCCAGTGCCGCACGAGCCGTTCCCCTGCCGACGATCCGGCCGCGCGGGTCCCTGACCGTCGAGACGACCTCCGCCTGGGTTCCGCTCTCGCCGACGGCGGTCGTCGCCACGCGCATCGTGGCGAAGCCGGACTTGATCGTGGTCGCCAGTTCGGGCGTCGTCACCTGCACGCCGTGGCGCGTGACGTGCGCGGGCTCGGTCACGACCAGCCGGACGTCGCGGTAGATGCCGCTGCCGGAGTACCAGCGGCTGCTGGGCACCTGATTGCGCACCTTCACCGCGAGCACGTTCGGTGAGCCGTCGGTGCGCGCGTCGAGGTCGTAGGCGAAACCGGTGTAGCCATAGGGATGGCGGCCGAGCAACACGCCGTTGAGATACACCTCGGAGTCCATGTAGACGCCGTCGAATTCGATCGACACCTTCTTGCCGGCCAATCGAGACGGCAGCGTGAACGCTTTGCGGTACCAGCCGAGTCCGCCGGGCAGAAAGCCTGTCCCAGCGCCCGTGTGCGGACCTTCCACCGGGTCGAGCCCGATGCTCCAGTCGTGCGGCAACCGCGTCTCCCGCCACGCCGGATCGTGTTCACCGGGTTGCGGCGCGTCCTCACCATTGGTGTTGACCAGCGCGAACTGCCACCCTCCGGTGAAGTCGACAGATCTTCCAGCCGGTCGAACCTGCTCGGCTCGTGCCACCGGGTGGGCGGCGCACAGACCGGCCACGACCACGAGGCCGAGCACGGGTGCCCAGAACCCGTTCGACCATCGATTCGACCGTCGAATAGCCAAAACCCACCACCCTGTAGCGATTTTCGCGCTCCGGAACGCCATACTCGACCACTCCAGGAAAGCGCTTACCCATCCCCTGCGCAAGAGGCGGGAGAAGAGGAACGATGAATCCGAGAGTGGCGGGTACCGCCGCCTTGGCCGTCGCCGCGCTGGTGAGCACCGGTGCGGCGGCCCCTGCCTCCGCCGGGCCCGCGGCCACGCTGACGGTGGCGGCCGATGGCAGCGCCCAGTACCGGACCGTGCAGGCCGCGATCAACGCGGCGCCGGCCGACAGCTCCGCGCGGACCACCATCACGATCAAGGCGGGCACCTACCGCGAGATCGTGCGGGTGCCGTCGAACAGAACAGCCATCACGTTGCAGGGACTGGGGTCCACGCCCGCACAGACCGTGCTCGTGTTCAACAACAGCGCGAGCAACAGCAGCACGTTCAACAGCGCCAGCATGTTCGTCGACGGCCGCGACTTCGCCGCCACGAACCTCACCATTTCCAACGACTACGCCGAGAAGCCCGGCACCGAGGGGAACCAGGCGGTGGCGCTGCATCTCAACGCCGACCGCGCCGTGTTCCGCGACGTCCGCCTGCTCGGCGACCAGGACACGTTCCTGGTCAACGAGAAGACCCGCGCCTACATGGCCGACTCGTACGTCGAAGGCACCGTCGACTTCGTCTTCGGCGGCGGCACCATGGTCTTCGAGCGCACCACCGTGCACGAGAAGCGCACCGTCGGCGGCCCGATCACGGCCGCCAGCACTCCGGCCGCCAAGAAGTACGGCCTGCTCTTCTACCGCTGCACGATCACCGGCACGACCGGCGACACCACCCAGCTGGGCAGGCCGTGGCGTCCCGACGGCCAGGTCCTCTACCGCGAGTCCACTCTCACCGCCACGCTCAGGAACTCCCAGCCGTGGATCGACATGAGCGACAACTCGTGGAAGAAGGCCCGGTTCTCCGAGTACCGCAACACCGGCCCAGGCGCCACCCAGAACTCGAACCGGCCCCAGCTGCCGGACTCACTGGCCGGTGACCACACCCCGCAGAAGTACCTCGCGGGCACCGACGGCTGGAACCCGCGGTGAGAGTGTCCTCCTTCGCCCTGGCCCACAAGGGAGACCGCCTGTGCACCTGAAACACACGACTTTCGTCGGCGTCCTCGTGGCCGCGCTGGCCGCCACGGGGACGAGCGCGTCGGCGGCGACCCCCGTCCGCGTCTTCGTCGCCGGGGACTCCACCGCGTCGACCTACGTGTCCGCACTGGCCCCCCGAACCGGGTGGGGACAGGCGTTGCCGGTGTTCCTCACCTCCAGCGCCGTGGCGGTGAACGCCGCCCTGTCCGGAGCCAGCTCCAAGAGCTTCGCTGACCAGGGCCGCCTCGACAGCGTCCTGGCCCAGCTCCAGCGCGGCGACGTTCTTCTGATCTCGTTCGGCCACAACGACGAGAAGGAGGAGGATCCGGCGCGCTACACCGAACCGTCGACGACCTACAAGTCCTATCTCTCGCAGTACGTCGACAAGAGCCGGGCCAAGGGCGCGAAGCCGGTCCTGGTCACGTCCGTCGAACGTCGCCGCTTCACCGGCGCGGGCACCATCTCCCCGACCCACGGCGCGTACCCGGCGGCGATGCGCCAGCTGGCGGCAGCCAAGGGCGTGCCGCTGGTGGACCTCACCGCGGCCAGCACGACGCTGTTCAACCGCGCAGGCGTCGAGGGCACGAAGAAGTACTTCCTGCACCTCAAGGCCGGGCAGCACCCCAACTATCCCGACGGTGCAGAGGACAACACGCACTTCCAGGCGACCGGCGCGATCGAGGTCGCCCGGCTCGTCGCCACCGCGCTGCGCGACCGGGGAACACTGCCATCCGGCTCGTTCCGGCAGCTCACCGGCGCGGTCCCGCCCGGCGCGATCGTCTGGCCGAGAACCGCGGCCTGAGGGCGTCGGGACGGCCTTCTCGTCGCGACCGCGGCCGACCTGTCGAGGTCATTCCTCCCTGCCGTCCACATCAGACAATCCTGCCGTCTGGAGACTATTGTGCGGAAACGTTTTCTGTCACTGGTGGCGCTGGCCGTCCTCCCTTTCATCGCCAATGCCAGTCCTGCCTCGGCGGATCAGCCCGACTGCGCCCCCGCCACCGAGTCGTCCACCGCCGCCGCGAGCGTGAAGGTCTGGCTCGCCGGCGATTCGACGATGTCCAACCCGCAGTCCAGCTGCCCCGTGGGCTGGGGCAGCCAGTTCGACCCGCTGTTCACCGGCGACGTCACCGTGGTGAACAGCGCGGTGGCCGGCCGGAGCATCCAGACCTGGCTGTACGAGTCCAACGTGAAGAGCACCAAGGACTCCGCCGGCGAGTGCGTGGTGAGCCCGCGGACGTTCCACCAGCGCTGGCTGACCATGCTGGATCCCGCCAACGGGATGAAGGCCGGCGACTACCTGATGATCCAGTTCGGGATCAACGACGGTGACGGCAACTGCCCCCGCCACGTGGGTTCCGCACGGTACAAGGAACTCCTCGCCCTGATGGCCAAGGCCGCCAAGGACCGGGGCGTCACCCCGATCTTCCTGACGCCCGTCTCGGCGATCAGGTGCAGCGGCAGCGCGGCCGTCGGCACCCGCGGCTTCCTCACCGAGACGTCCGACGCGGGCCGGGCCGCCGGGGCGACCGTCATCGACCTGCACAAGCTGAGCTACACGCTCTACAACACGCTCAAGCTGTGCCCCAACAACGGCGACTACACCCAGGGCCCGGTCGGCGCGTTCTTCTGCAACGACCACACCCACTTCGAGGCGGCCGGGGCCAGGCAGATCGCCGGCGTCGTCGCGAAGGCACTGCGTGACCAACGGATTCCCCTTTCCAGCTACCTCAAATGAGAAGGGGTGGGTGGTCCGGTCGCCGCGGCGGCCGGACCACCCACCGCTCACCGGTCCTCGACGGTGAGTGCGCCTCCGTCGCCCGCAATCGGTTCCCCGCCCGGGAACTGGACCTGCCACGCCGCCGGCGGCGACTCGACCCGGACGTCGATCCGGTTGCCGTCGCGGCGCGTGCGGAACGTGGAACCGGCGACCTCGGTCGTGATCGAGGCACCGTCGTCGAGATGGTGGATCCGCAACGTGACGCCCTCGGCGTAGTCGTAGTCCGGGCGGTCGTCGACGGCCCCCAACGGCAGGACGGTGTTCGGCCGCACCAGCAACGGCACCGTGAGGAAGTCGCACGACATCGTTGTCCACCTGCCGCCGTCCACCGGTTCGCCGGTGAAGAAGTCGGTCCAGACGCCGTCCGGCACGTAGAACGACACCTCGCCGCCGTCGGAGAACACCGGCGCCACCAGCAGGCTGTCGCCGAGCATGTACTGCCGTTCGAGATGGGTGCACGCCGGATCGTCCGGGAACTCCAGCACCATCGCCCGCATCATCGGCGTTCCCTCGGTGGCGGCCTGCAGCGCCGCGTGGTGCAGGTACGGCATCAGCCGTGCCTTGAGCTTCGCGAAGACCCGCAGCACGTCGACGGACTCCTCGTCGAACAGCCACGGCACCCGGTACGACGAGCTGCCGTGCAGGCGGCTGTGCGAGGACAGCAGGCCGAAGGCGATCCACCGTTTGAACAAGGCGGGGTCCGGGGTGCCCTCGAAACCGCCGATGTCGTGGCTCCAGTACCCGAAACCGGACAGTCCCAGGGAAAGCCCACCGCGCAGGCTCTCGGCCATGGCCTCGTAGGTCGACTCGCAGTCACCGCCCCAGTGCACCGGGAACTGCTGCGAGCCGGCGGTGGCGGCACGGGCGAACACCACGGCCTCGCCGTCGCCGCGCCGCTTTCGCAACACGTCGAAGACCGTCTTGTTGTAGAGGTAGGAGTAGTAGTTGTGCATCCGCTCGGGATCGGAGCCGTCGAAGTACACGACGTCGGTGGGAATCCGCTCGCCGAAGTCGGTCTTGAAGCAGTCCACGCCCTGGTCCAGCAGGGCTTCCAGCTTGGCCGCGTACCACTCGCGGGCGGCCGGGTTGGTGAAGTCCACCAGCGCCATGCCCGGTTGCCACAGATCCCACTGCCACACGTCACCGTTCGTCCGGCGCAACAGATAGCCGCCTTCGAGACCTTCAGCGAACAGCGGAGAACGTTGTGCCACATAGGGATTGATCCACACGGAGATCCGCAGGTCCTTGGATTTCAGCCGCCCCAACATCCCCTCGGGGTCGGGGAACATGCGCGGGTCCCATTCGAAGTCGCACCAGTGGTACTCGCGCATCCAGAAGCAGTCGAAGTGGAACACGCTCAGCGGCAGGTCGCGCTCGATCATGCCGTCGATGAAGCCGGAGACCGTCTTCTCGTCGTACGACGTCGTGAAGGACGTGGACAGCCACAGACCGAACGACCACAACGGCGGCATCGCCGGCTTGCCGGTCAGCGCGGTGTACTTGCGCAGGATCTCCTTGGGGCTCGGGCCGTAGATCACGAAGTACTCCAGCGTCTGTCCCCCGACGCTGAACTGCACGCAGGACACCTTCTCCGAGCCGACCTCGAACGACACGTGCCCCGGATCGTTGACGAACACGCCGTAGCCCGCGTTGGTCAGGTAGAACGGCACGTTCTTGTAGGCCTGCTCACTGCTGGTGCCACCGTCGGCGTTCCAGATGTCCACCACCTGACCGTTGCGGACCAACGGACCGAAGCGTTCACCGAGGCCGTACACCACCTCACCGACGCCGAGTCCAAGCCGGTCGCGGACGTGGTGCCTGCCGTCCACGGTCATGAAACCCATGCCCTTGGCGGAACTGGAGGTCAGCACGTTGCCGTCCGCGACGAACTCGACCTGCCAGTCACGGCTCACCCTCACCTCCAGCGCGCCGGCGGTGAGGGACTCCTCGGCGAGGTGCACGCGGGAGTGCGTCCCGGCGATGACGAACTCCGGGTGCCTGGGCCGCCCGCCCTCGAAGTGCGTCAGGCTCACGCCGATCACGTCCGGCATCGGCGAGGAGAACCGCACCGTCGCCACCGGGCCCTGCAACAGGTCACCCCGGCGGCGGATCGGGCGCGTCGGCGCGTGGACCACCAACTCCCCTGCCGCCTGGGTGATGTCGTGGACCTCGACCGGATGAGCCGCCTGCACACCGTCGCGCAGGAGCCAGTACCCGTTGCTGAACTTCATTCGACCGCTTTCACCACTCGAATTCGAATCGAAACGCTTCGATTATGTTTCCTTCGAGGAGATTAGCGATAACGTTCCCGGCGAGGAACCCCTGAATTCCCTGCCCAAAGGTCCTGGCCTGCGGCGATCGCTCGTTCGGCGCGGAGGCCGTGCTGAGCGGCAGCACCAACTCATCGATCCGGGAGAATCCCTGTGGCACCAACACGACGTTCCGCAACATCACGCTGAACAACAGCACGTCCACCGTGTGCCCGTGACGGTCAGCGGGCCAGTGCCGGGAAGAGCCGGACGCGCCCCGGTCAGGACGACCCGCGTGCCAGCGGATCGATCATCCTTGCTGGGACACGAAAGACGGGTAGATCGTGTAGTTGCTGTGGTGCCACGTGTCGGTCGGGAACCCGCCGCCTTCGCCGTAGCGATAGACGCCCGCGTCGGCGCGCACGATGTACGGCGCGTGGAACAGGGTGCCGGTGTAGAAGTCCTCGCTTGCCTGGTAGCCGCCTTCGGGCGTGTAGTACGAGACGACGTAGTCGGCGCCTGGCTGTGCCTGCACCGGAGGGGTGATCGCCGCAGACGTGTAGCTGGTTGTCGCTGATGGCTCGACGTGCTCGTGCAGCAGCGTGCCGCCTGGTCCCCAGACTCGGATCGTCACCGGGCCCTGGTACGGCCCTCGGCGGAACGTGACCCCGTTCAGCCGGCCGGGCCGGTCGACCGCGAACCGCACACCCAGCTCCACCGAAACCGGGTCGATGTCGTCGTGCGGGAACTCGGACTCGCGGAAGGTGCACGGGCAGCTGATCGGCGCGAGAGAGCCGGGCGTGCCGACGTGGAACGTGCGCGGTGGACTGATGTCGCCGAGTTCGCCGTTGTACCAGCCTCGCATGCGGAAGGCGACGTCGCCGGACTGGACGGGCGTGAACAGGTAGCGCCACGAGCCGTTGCTGTGAAGGTCTGCCTCGGCCCAGCTCACGCCGTCATCGAAGGTCAACTCGACGCCGTGGGCCGGGGTCCCCTCCCCTACGTAGGAGTACCCGGTGATCAGAACAGGTTCGCCCACTTCGGCACTCGCACCCACCGATGGCGAGTAGACCACGTGCCACGGCGCGTTCGAGGCCATCGCCGCCGGCGCGCCGAACACGGCCAGGCTGACTGTCGCGAGAACAGCCATCCACCTCGACAAGCGACGCATCCGCTCTCCCCAAGGCCTCGGAACCCAGGCAGACTTCCTGCCCCCTTCCCCCGCATCGCCGCACACCGACTCCGCGCTACGCGCACAACCGAATTCCCGCCAAGCAGCCGCACGACCCAAGACCAGACGGCCCGATCCTGTTACACCGCAAGGCTCCACAGCCGGCGGCGCGTCACGCGGCCTTGGCCGGGGTGACGGGAGCCGCTCCGGGCATTGCCGGCCGACGACGTACGGGGACGAGGCCCGGGTCCACGGGGGACCCAGGCCTCGCGGTCATGCGCGATCAGGAGTGGACGGGGACCTGCTCGTAGATCACCTTCCACTCGTAGGTGCCGGCGAACCCGTTGGCCCACAGGGAGTTCACCCGGGATGCCTCGGTGGCGTTCGGCGAGGCGACGGTGCACGACGTGCCCGGACCGCCGCCCGACATCAGTTCCGAGCACGGTCCGCTGTAGTGGTCGGGCAGGCCGAGGGCGTGCCCGGTCTCATGAGCGGTGATACGGGTGACGTAGTACTGCCGCGCCTGCGTGTAATCGATGAAAATGGTGCCGCTGCCGTGGCCGTTGGTGGAGGCGTACGAACCGCGCGGGTCATTGCCCTCGCGGTAGCGCAGGGAGGCCGCGCTGCGGTTCTCCACCAGTTTCACGTTGCTCACTCGCGCGTTCCAGTTCGCCGCGCCCTGCCGGATGGCGCTCGCGAACGTGGGTGCGCTGCTGGTGTCGTAGTAGACGGTGACCGCCGCCGCGGTGATCGGAGCCTCGGTGGCCGACGCCTGGCCGGTCAGGGGGGCGACGACGGTCGTGGCCGCGGCGAGCGCGACGGACAGGACGACTTTCCTGAACATGGGTTCTCCTCGCTTGCAGGGTGCGAAGAATGGAACCTCGGGGTTCCGCCACCCAACGTAAGGAAGGTCGTCGCGCCCACTCGCCCGCCATTGGCGTGAAGCGGTTCAGCGCTCTTGACGGTTGACGTTGTCTGTTATTCGGACGAATGCGGTGAAAGACGCGGAAACGGGGCGAACGGTCGTCACGGTGCGTCAAACACAACCCGGCTCTACAAGCGGGTAATCAGGTCGTGGTGGAGTGAGGTCGCGTGCTCGGTGTGGCCGACGACGGTTGTGGTGGGACATATAGCGGTTCAGCACTGACTTCAGGTGATGGCTCAGCCTGTCCTGCTGAGCCATCGGTGCAGTGCGACGGCCAGCTCCACCGGTGCGTCGTACTGCACGAGGTGCCCGGCGTTCTCGATGATCTCCAGGTCAGCGCCCGGGATGAGGTCCACGAGCCGGCGGCCGCGATCCGGCGGGATCCACGTGTCACGGTCGCCCCAGATGACGTGGGTCGGCACGGTGATCGTCGGCAGCAGGTCGTGGAACTCGTCGGTGAACCGTTCGTCGGCCTGGGCGATCTGGCGGTAGAACGCGGCCTGTCCCTCGGCGGTCAGCCACGGCTCGGTCAGCGTCGCCAGCTGCTCGTCGGTCAGGCCGCGGTAGCTGGCTCCACGGATGTACGCCTCCAGCGCACCGCGGTGCACCGCCGGCGGTAGCTCAGCGAACGTGTCGGCGTTGGCTGTGACCAGCCGGAAGAAATCCGAGCCCCACGGCCGCAACGCGACGACGTCCACCAGCGCGAGCGACCTGTACATGGCCCTGTGCAACAGGTGCGCGCGCAGGGAGACCGCTCCGCCGTAGTCGTGAGCCACGACGTGTGGTTCGCGAAGCTCCCAATGTGCGAGCAGGTCGGCGAACAGTTCACCCTGGACGGCGAGGTCGACCGGATGGTCAGCCTGTTTCGAGGATGTGCCGTATCCCGGCATGTCCCACAGATAGACGGTGAACTCGCTGCTCAAGGCGTGCGCATACGGCTCCCACAAGCGCGACGACCACGGCGTGCCATGACACAACACCACCGCTGGGCCTTGACCGCGGACGTCCCAGCCGACGGTACGACCGCGCCATTGGAACCGCTGGGAGAGAGCCATGATCCCATCAAAGCACTGGCCGCGCAGGTCGTTGCGGTGATCAGGGACTGAAGGCAGACGCGTTGTCGTGCGCCCAGTCGGCGAAGGTGAGCGCGGGACGGCCCAGGAGGTCCTCCACGGTGCGGGTCGTGGGGCCGGGGCGTTCGCTGTAGTCGGCCAGTGAGCCGAGCAGGCGGGAAGGGACCTCCTCGGGTAGTCCCTGCGCGAGCATGCCGTGCCGTACCTGCTCGGCTGGGAGCTCCTGGAAGGACAGTGTCCGGTCGACGGCGGCGCCGATGAGCCGCACCTTCTCGTGCTGGTCCAGGGACTGCGGACCGGTCAGTGTGTACACCGACTCCGTTGGGGTGTTGCCGCGAAGGGCTTCCACGGCGACCGCGGCGATGTCTGTTTCGTGGATCGGGGAGGTGACGGCTTTGCCGTACGCGCCGCGCACCACATCCCCTGCCATGATCTGTGGCGCCCATGCCAGCGCGTTGGCCGCGAAGTCGGCCAGGCGCAGGATCGTCCACTTCAGACCGGAGCTGGTGACGAGATCCTCGGCTGACTTGAACTGGGCGGCGAAACGGGCTTCCCCTGCCGGGTACTCCACGGTGGTGGCCGACAGCAGCACCACGCGCTGGACGCCCTGCTCGACGGCCAGCTTCAGCAGCTCGGCGAGGCCGGGGCCGGTGGCGCGCGGGCTGATCTGAACCGCTTCGACTCCTCGCAGCGCCGACTCGATCCACTGTGGACGAAACAGGTCGCCGCTGACGACTTTCGCGTTGCCGGGAGACAGGGGCTTGCCGAGGCCGCGAGTGACCGCGGTGACGGCGGTGCCTTCGCGCAGGAGCAGGTTCATCACCTGACGTCCCACGACGCCACCGGCGCCAGTGATCAACATCATGACGGTCGTTCCTCCTTGCGGTGGTGGGATGTCACGCGGCGATCGCGAGGGCCTCTTCTGCCGGGATGGCGTGGCGGCGACGGGCTGGGAACATCGTCGTCTGGTGGGAGATGCTCCAGGCGGCGGCCTTGCAGATCAGTTCCTTGAGGCGTACGGCCATCTTGCCGGTGATCGCGGACGGTTTGGGCTGATCGTCCGGGGTCACCCACTGCAGGATGGCGTCGCGGCGGCCGAGGCTGAAGCACTGGGCGTTGTAGCCGATCTTGTTCGGGGGGATCTGGCGTCCGGTCAGGCGCGCTGCGATGGCGTCGGCCGCCAGGTAGGCCGTGGGAACTCCCGAGGCGCAGGACATCCGCAATGGCGAGCCGCTCGCGCCCGGAGCGAGCGCGGCATCGCCGACGGCGTAGACGTCCGGGTGCGACACCGACCGCATCGTGTCGTCGACGACGATCTGTCCCGTCGCGGACACCTGCAAGGTCGTGGCCGCGGCGACGGGATGGACGGCGAAGCCGGCCGTCCAGACGGTCACCTGGGCCGGGACCGCGCGGCCGTCGGCGGTGACCACGCCGGTCGGCTCGACGCTCGCGATGTCGGTGTGCTCGTGCAGGGTGATGCGGAGCCGGTCGAACGCCCTGCGGAGATGGCCCTGGGCCTTCTCCCCCAGCCAGTCGCCGAGGCCACCGCGGGCGGCGAGTGAGACCTCGAGGTCCGGCCGGGCCTCGGCGATCTCGGTGACGGCCTCGATGCCGGTGAGGCCGCCACCGACGACGAGCACGGTGCCGCCCTCTGCGAGGTCGGCCAGAGACGCGCGCAACCGCAGCGCGGCCTGCTTGCCGGCGATGTTGTGGGCGTGCTCGGCGACGCCGGGTACGCCGCAGTCGCCGGCGGTGCTGCCGAGTGCGTAGACGAGCGTGTCGTAGGAGATCTCCCCAGGACCGCCGGCCTCGACGACGCCGACGATCCTGCGTTCGGCGTCGACGGCGGTGACCCGCGCCAGCCGCACGTGCACACCCGTGCCCGCGAAGACATCGGTCAGTGCGCGGGGCAACAGGTCCTGGCCGGCCGCGAGCTGGTGCAGGCGGATGCGCTCGACGAACTCGGGGTCGGCGTTGACGAGGGTGATCTCGGTGTCGGTGGGGTGCAGCCGCTTGGCCAGGCGCCCGGCGGCGTTGGCTCCGGCGTATCCAGCCCCGAGAACGACGATGCGGTGCTTCATGGTTCTGCTCCTGTCCGGTCGGTGTTCGCTTCCTGAACCGGGCAGCGGCGCGAAACCTGACAGCAGCGAGGAGTGACCTGCGTCACCAGTCTCCGGCGAGCGGCTCCCCATGTCCGGACGCGGCCCACTGGCGCGTCGCGCGGTCGAGCTTGCCCGGGTTCGCCTGGGCGTGGACCGCCGCGATGCCGTCCGCGGTCACGTCCAGCGAGAAGACTCCGGCGACCCGGTCACCGACCACCATCACCAGCGCGGGTACGCCGTTGGCGACCGCGGCGAACAGGTCGGGGCGACCGCCGATCATCTCCCACTTGGCCTCGCTGGGCTTGAACAGCGTGCGGAGGAACCTCGCCACCCGCAGGGCACCGGTGATCGGCCGAGGCGCCGACAGGACCACGCCGCCGCCGTCGCCGGCGCTGATCGCGTCGTCGGTCAGCATCCTCACCAGCGACTCGGTCTTGCCGCTGAGTGCCGCGGCGAGGAACTCCTCGACGATCCTGCGAGCCGCCGTCGCGTCGACCTCCACCCTGGGCCGGTCGGCGGTCAGGTGCTGCTTGGCGCGCCGGTAGACCTGCTGACAGTTCGACTCGGTGAGGTCGAGCACCTCGGCGATCTCGCCGTGCGAGTATCCGAACGCCTCGCGCAGCACGTACACCACGCGCTCCTTCGCTGAGAGGCGCTCCATCAGCGTGAGCATCGCGATCGAGACCGATTCACGCTGCTCGACGGTGTCCGACGGGCCAAGCATCCGGTCCCCGGCGAAGACCGGCTCAGGAAGCCACTGGCCCACATAGGTCTCCCGCCTGGCCCGCGCCGAAGTGAGCCGGTTCAGGCAGATGTTGGTGAGCACCTTCGTCAGCCACGCCTCATGCGTCTCGATGAGCGTCCTGTCGGCGGACTGCCAGCGCAGGAACGTGTCCTGCACCGCGTCCTCGGCATCGTTGGCCGACCCGAGCAGGCGGTAGGCGATCGCCTCCAACCGCGCCCTGGCCGTCTCGAACACCTGGACCTCATGCGCGCCGACCAGCATGATCCCATTTTTACCATCCGACGGTCGTGGGCGGCCGAGTCGAGCGTGCTCACGACGTCGGGATCGACGACGTACAGGGATCTGGTGACGCCGGCCGAGGCCTCCCGTCCAGCTGACAGTCCGATGTAGACCTCGGGGGTGGGCGTGCCGCCCACCCCCGAGGTTCCTCTACTGCCTGCGCGTTCCGACGCTCAGCACGGTGCCGGCGATGACGGCCGCCACCGCGACCGTGATCAGCGTCGGGATGCTGAGGGTGAACTCACCCGCTCGCAGGCTGGGCAGCAGAACACCCAGCAGGACCAGTGCGAGCACTGCCACGCCGGCCAACCACGCCGTTCTGCGATTCATCGTTCTCCCCTGCGTTTCAGAGCGCGCCGAGCACCGCACCACCGGCGCACGCGCCCGCGGACTCGGCCAGCCCGGTGGTCTGGCCGTTGATCGAGTTGGTCACGACGTTGGACACGGTCTCCTTGACGCACCCACCGGCGGCCACACCACCGATGGCGCCGCCGACCGGGCTGACGTAGGGCGAGATCGCCGTTCCGAACGACACGCCGACGGCCAGTCCGAACAGACCACCCACGGCGTCACCCGCGAAGTCGGCCCACCCGTAGGCACCGGTGGGGTCGCTCTTGTTGATCGGGTCACCCTGCGCGTAGTTGTAGGCATTCGCTTCCTGGCCCGTGGGGTCCGGGGAGCGGAAACGGGCGTATGCGCTGTCGTACACGCGATAGCCCAGCAGGTAGTGACCGCGCTGCAGCTGGTACGCCCCGAGGTAGCGGAACGGGTTGGATGCGGCCGCCGTGCCGGTCGCGGTGACCGCGCCGTACGGGGCGTAGCTGTATTCGGCGGCGAGGTTGCCCGACGAGTCGACCAGCCCGAGGACACTGCCCTGCTGGTCGGTGACGGCACCGAACCTGGCCCCCGCCGCGTCCTTCAGCCCGACCAGCAGACCGTCCGGATCACGGGTGTAGCTGGACCGCTTGCCGTTGTCCACGGTCTCGGTTACCCCGACCGCCGTCCTGGTGAACGCGTGCGTGGTCTGGAAACCCGTGCCGGACTCGGTGATCGTGCCCGGCTGGGTCTGGTCCGCCGTGTCGAACTTGAAGTCCAGCACCTTCGTCGCACCGAGGTTGCCGGTGAGCACCTGGTTGGTGGGGCTGAAGGTGAAGCTCGAGTCCGGGTTGGTCGTCGACGCGTAGTTGCCGGCGCCGTCGAACACCACGGAGGTGTCGTTGATCTTCGTGTACTGGTCCGCGGCGTTGACCTGGTAGGTGCGTCCCTCACCGCTGAGCAGGTTGGCGGCGAGGTCCAGGCCGTAGTCGCCGCCCGCGCGGGTCAGGCGTCCCAGAGCGTCGTAGGTGTAGTCGGTGGTGACGCCTTTGATCGTCTTCGACTGGATCTTGTCGGTGTCCGTGCCGTCGGTCTTGGTGTAGCGGTAGCTCGCCGTGATCACCGCGGGGTTGCCCTGCTTGGCGACGCTGATCGACTTCCAGCGACCGGAGTTGTCGTAGCCGGTGGTCTGCACCGCGCCACCCGGGAACGTCGTCGTGGTGCGCCGGTCCGCGTCGTCGTAGCCGAAACCCGTTGTGCCGCCGTAGGAATCGCTCAGCGACGTGAGCCTGCTAGCCGCGTCGTAGTTGTAGGTGGCGGTACCCGTCGGGGTGGTGAGCGTGCGGAGGTTGCCGATCTTGTCGTAGGTGTACGACACGACCTCACCGCCACGCGTGACCTTGGTCAGCCTGTTGGACGGGTCGTACTCGAGCGTCCGGGTGGCGTTCGACGTCTGCGTACCGGTCAGGTTTCCGTTGGCGTCGAAGGTGTTCGCCTGCAACGTGGTGGTGCCGCGCTTGATCGTGATGACGCGGTCCATCTGGTCGTAGCCGTAGTCGATCTTCACGCCGTTGCCGTCGGTGACGCTGGTGAGGCGCGACAGCGAGTCGTAGCCGTACCTGGTCGGCTTGGCGGGTGCGGGAGGCACGACGGCGGTCAGGTTGCCGACGCGGTCGTACTCGTACTTCGTGGTGGCGCCCTTGCCATCGGTGCGGGAGTCGAGCAGGTTGCCGAAACCGCTGCGGTAACTGAATTTCTGCACGTCGGCGTTGAACCCCACCGAACGCACCTTCGTCACGTTGCCGCTGGAGTCGTACTCGGAGGTGATCTGGTCGCCCGACGACGTGGTGACCTGGGTGGGCAGGTGCGGGTTCTGCGCGTCGGTGTAGCCGACCACGTTCTTGGCACCGGTCGGCAGCGACGTGCCGATGAGGTTGTTCAGCGTGTCGTACTGGTAGGTCGTGGAGTGCGACAGTGCGTTGGTCGCCGAGTTGACGTCGCTGTTGGCCGTCCAGGTCGCCGACTGCGAGTGCCCGAGCGCGTCGGTCGCCTTGGTCTGCCTGCCCTCGCTGTCGAACTCGTGCACGGAACTGTGCTCGTTCGCGTCGGTGACGGTGGTCTTGCGTGCGCTGAGGTCGAAGTCGTACTTCGTGGTCGCTGTGCCACCCGCGATGGGCACGGTCAGCGACTCGACCACGGAGTTCTTCCACGTCACCGTGTACTTGCCGGTGCGCGCGTCGGTGATCGAGGTGAGGTTGCCGTCCTCGTCGTAGGTCATGGAGACCGGCTTGCCGTCACGGCCCGCGAACCGGCTCAACCGCTGGTCGGTGTCGTAGGCGAACCCGCCGAACGTGAACCCGGACGGGTCGGTGATGGACTTGACCTCGCCGGTCTCGTCGCTCGCGAAGGTCGTCACCCGGCCCTGCGAGTCGACGATCGACGCGATCTCACCGTCAGTCGTGTACCGCATGGAGTTGCTGTGCCCGTTGCGGTCGGACTGGGAGAGGAGCCAGCCGTCCGCGTTGAACGTCCAGGTCTCCTTGGAGTCGCGGAAGGCGAGGTTGTACTTGTCGCCCTCGATCTTCTCCAGCGTGGCGCCCAGTCCCGGCGCGTCGGCGAAGGTGCCGTCGGACCGTTCGGTGAACGACACGCAGTAACCGTTGGGGCCGTACAACTCCATGCTGCCGTTCCACCCGACGAGCCGGACGGCGGGCCCGCTGTTGAGCTGCCAGTTGCCGAACGAGTTCCGCGCCCAGTCCTGGCTGTTGTAGACGTGGCTCACGGACAGGTCGAGTCCGGTGCCCTTCAGCGTCAGGTCGCGCGCGGTGACCATGAGGTTGCCGCTGGAGAGGTTGACCGCGAGCTCGATCCGGTCACTGATCCGGTGCCGTTCCATCGGGTACGACGGCAGGGATCCCGGCTGGTCGAACGACGTGCAGGTGAGCGTCCTGGGCCCGAGCTCCCCCGCCGAACGTGCGGGCGGCGGGCCTCCGACCGCGGTGCGGTTGACGTCCGCGGACGGAACCCATTCCCGTGGCGCGTCCGCAGACACCATCGGAACGACGCCGCCGGCGAGCAATGCCGTGGCGGCGAACAAGGACAGCATTGATCCACGTAAGACGTGGCGTCTCATCGAATCCCCCAATTCACACCAGGCACCCCCAGTGCCCGGCAGAACCACCGAGTCCCCCAATGGCCTCGGCGATCTTGATGCGAAGATTGACTTCCCCGTCCGCACGACGCAAAACACGAACCACTCGAACGGCCCAGTCGTGCGGGACGGACCAGACAGCCGAAGCCGCGCACCTGCCCGCGTGGCGATCCAGGAACGAGCATGGTGGAGTGTGCTCCACCATCAAGAGGCCCCTTGCCTCGACTGACTCGCGGACCTGCGGTTTCTAGCTTTGTGCCATGACTTCAACGGACACCGCCGGTGCACGGGCACTGGTCCTCCGCCACCCGCTGATCACGTTCTTCACACTCGCCTACGGCATCAGCTGGCTCGCCTGGACGCCGTACGTCCTGTCGCTGGACGGACTCGGCGTGCTGCACTTCCGCTACCCGGACTTCCTCGTCGGCAACCAGCTGACGGCGATCATGCCCGGCGCGTACCTCGGGCCGCTGACCGCGGCGTTCACGGTCACCGCGATCACCGAGGGGCGGGAAGGGTTGCGCCGCTGGCGCAAGCGGCTGTTCCAGTTCCGCGCCGGCGTGCGGTGGTACGCGTTCGCGTTGCTCGCGGTCCCGATCGCGGTCCTGCTCGGCACGCTGGCGATGGAAGGCGCGGAGGAGGCCGTGCGGCTGCCGTCCCTGATGGTGCTGGCCGTCTACGTTCCCGCGCTCGTGGTGCAGCTCCTGACCACCGGTCTCGCCGAGGAGCCCGGCTGGCGCGACTTCGCGCTGACCCGTCTGCAGGACCGGCACCACCCGCTGATGGCGACCCTCATCCTCAGCGTCCTGTGGGCCGGCTGGCACCTGCCGCTGTTCCTCACCCCGTGGAGCGGGCCCGACACCAGCGCCGAGACGATCGCGTTGTTCTTCGTGGTGGCGCTGGAGATGAGCGTTCTGATCACGCTGGTCTACAACAAGGGACGGCAGAGCCTGCCGCTGGTCATGCTCCTGCACTGCTCCATCAACAACTTCCAGTCGGTCGTGTTCGCCGAGGTCTTCCCGGGAGACGACCCCCGCTGGCTCTGGGGTCCCGCGCTCGGCCTCGGCCTGCTCTCCGCCGTCGTGATCGCCACCACCCGCGGCAGGCTCGGCTACAACGCCGCTGCCCAGCAGACGGTGATGGCCAGCGCATGAACCACGCACTGCAGACGCACGCCGTGACCGAGACCTACGGCATCGCGGGCTCCGCCAGCGCCGTGACGTCGCCGAACCTGAGTCCGTTGGCGCCGCACGTGACATCTCAGGCCCTTGCCGGTCACACTCCCAGCTCGTCCTTCTCCCCCAGCCGGCGCAACGCGTCGGCGAGCCGTTGCCTGCGGACGCGCTCCGCACGCGACGCGATCCACAGGCAGAGCACGCCGAGCGGCAGCTCGACGAACAGCGCTTGGGCCCAGGCGAGCGGACGGTCGCGGCGCGGGCTGGACATCGTGTCGAACCAGGCGTCCACGAACAGCAGCGCGCCGGTCACCGCGGCGGGCAGCTGCACGTGGTCGCGCCGCCGCAGGGCCAGCCAGCCGGTGACGACCAGCATCGTCGCGAGCGCGACGTCGAAGACCACCCAGGAGAGCGTGTACTGGCGAAGCGAGGTGGTCAGGAACGCGCCGCAGCGCACCTTGGTGTCCGGGCAGCGGCTGGACGCGTTCAGGAAGTCGTTGAACAGCACACCCGCCCAGATCAGCGTGATCACGCCGGCGGCCAGGTAGAACGGGCCTGCCCAGCGGGGCAGCCCAGCGCGCTTCTCCGTTCCTCCCACGTGCTGAAGCCTAGTGAAGCTGATCATCTCCCGCTGTCCGGACGAGGCACGGCCGCGACGACCACAGGTCGCCGCGGCCGATCCGCCGTCAGACGGGGAAGACGCCGAACGACTGCGCGGCGGTGCCGTTGCAGACGTAGATCTGCAGCGCGGCGCCCTCAGTGGACAGTCCTCCCGGCACGTCGAGGCAGTGGCTGCTCGTGCCGGCGACCCGCGACTTGAGGGTCACGAAGTCGGGCAGGTTCCGGCTGGCCTGGAACCGCTGGTTGCTGATGTTCGCACAGGGCCACTGGACGACCGGCGTCCCGTTGTTGTTCCTGCCCAGCACGTCCATGCACTTCAGGGTGACCGCGTTGCGGATCTGGAAGATGTGGTCGTCGTGGTCGACGAAGTCCCAGCGCTGGAACGCGCTGCCGTTGCAGGAGACCTGGACGATCGGCACGCCGTCCGCCGTCGACTCGCCCTGCGGCGCCAGGCACTTGCCGCTGACGGCGCTCCGGACGGTCACGTCGAAGTGGTCGTCGGCCATGGCCGGAGCGGCGGTGCCGAGCAAACCGACCACGGCGGCGGTCATCGCGAGCGCTGTGGTGGCGATCCGTTTTCTCATGTGAGCAACCTCCCCTGAGCTCAGGCGCCGAACCCCGGGTCGCCTGAGGTGGAACACGATGGGTCGTCACGCACGATGGCAAGGCCCGCCGACAACCCGTCGACAGTGCGCCGACAACGGCCGGATCGGCGAGGTTCGGGTAGGACGCGTCGAACTCGTCGCCAGAATCCGCTCGTCGACGAGCACGTGGCGACGGACGGCTGACCGTGACGGGGTGTCAGGTATTCCACACCGCGCGTATCATCTGACGCTGGCTTCGACCACACGACGAGCCAGGTGTGAGGTTTCGTGGGAGACGGCGCGATGGTGCGGCCCACCATCGGCATGATCACGGCAGGCCCGCTCATCGAGCTCGCCGGCGAGCAGTGGCAAGGCGTCAGCGACGGCGCGGCCGCCGGTGGCTGCGACCTCGTCTGCTTCGCCGGCACCGAGCTGGCACACCCGGACCGCCACAAACGGCAGGCCAACGCGGTCTACGACCTCATCGCGCCCGGCCGGATCGACGGGCTCGTCATCTGGACGACGCGGATCAGCCAGCAGATCGGTGAGGCCGCGATGCGCGAGTTCGCCGGCCGCTACGCGCCCATCCCGATCGTCAGCGTCGAGGCGCACCTGGCGGACTGGCCGACGGTGCTGATGGACAACCGCGCCGGCATGGACCAGGCGGTCAGCCACCTGATCGAGGTGCACGGCCATCGGCGGATCGGCTTCGTGCGCGGTCCGCTGGCACATGTCGGTGCGCAGGCCCGCTACCAGGGCTACGTGGACGCGCTCGTCCGCCACGGTCTGCCGGTCGAGCCGGCGCTCGTGACCGCGCCGGCCCCGTCCTGGGATCCCGCCGCCGCGGCGGACGCGGTCGCCCGGCTGCTGGACGAGTCAGCGGAACCGCCGGACGCCTTCGCGGCCGCCAACGACGAGTTCGCGCTCGGGGTGGTGACCGCGGTGCAGGAGGCAGGTCTGCGCACGCCGGAGGACGTGGCGGTCGTCGGGTACGACAACCACACGTGCATCCGCTCGAACGATCTCGGCTACCAGGCGTCCGCACTGCCGGCTTCGGGCAGCGTGCACCGCCGGGTGAACATCGACGCGGGGACGCCCGCGCTGACCACGGTGCGCGCTCCGTTCTACGAGATGGGGCGCCGGGCCGCCGAACTCGCGTGTGCGTTGGTCCGGGGCGAACCCGCGCCCGCGCTGGAGATCGTTCCCACCGAGCTCGTCGTCCGCCGCTCGTGCGGCTGCATCCCTTCCGGCAACGGGATCTCCGCACCCGCGCACGGTGAGCTCGCCGTACCGGAGCACGACACCGCCGAGGCGGTCGCCGCGAACCTGCGCCAGGGGCTCGGTCCGAAGTCGGCCGTGCTGCCGGACGGATGGGCCGAACACCTGATCCGCCTGTTCCTGGACGCCGGGCGGCCAGAGGGTTTCCTCGGCGTGTTCGCGGAGTACCTGCGCGACAGCGCCCGCGCCGGGTGCGCGGCGCAGTCGTGGTGGGCGCCGTTGTTCTACCTGCGCCGGTTCGCCCTCGCGCGCGGCGCCGACGGGGGCGCGATCGAGGACCTGTGGCTGCGGGTGCAGCTGATGGTGTCCGACGTGGTCGAGCGGGAGAGGACGTTCGAGTACCTCCTGCACGAACGGCAGGACCAGACCGTGCGCGAGGCGGGCCAGCGGCTGATCGTCTCGCGAGATGTCGCCGAGCTCACCGACGCGCTGGTGGCCGAGCTGCCCAGGATGGGAATTCCCGGCTGTCACGTGATGACGTTCGAGTCGACCCGTGAGTGGGCGCGCCCCCTGATGTCGTACGAGAACGGCGAACTCCGGCCGGAGCGCACGGCGCTGACGTTCCGGTCCACCCAGCTCACGCCCGACCGCATCGACCGGCCGGCGCCGGGCAACTTCGTGGCCGCCGCGCTCTTCGGGCTCGAGGAGCAGCTGGGGTTCGCGCTGTTCGAGGTGGGCGCGATGCCGGGATGGGTCTACGAGGCGATCCAGCAGCAGCTCAGCAGTGCCTTGCGAGGCATCAGGATGCTCGAGCGGGAACGGCAGGCTCTCACCGAGGCCGAGCAGGCGCGGCGCTCGCTGGAACTGGCCCACGCCGAACTGGAGGACCGGGTGCGGGAGCGCACCGCGGCACTGGTCGACGAGATCGCCGAACGCGAGCGGCTGGAGGCACAGCTGCGGCACGCGCAGAAGATGGAGGCGATCGGCCGCCTCACCGGTGGCATCGCACACGACTTCAACAACATCCTGACCGTCATCAACGGCAACAGCGAGGCGTTCCTCCGGCGCTGTTCGCCGGAGGACCCACGGCGTCCGGAGATCGAGGACATCCGGCACGCCGGTGAGCGCGCGGCGAACCTCACGCACCAGCTGCTCGCCTTCACCCGCCAGCAGGTGCTGAACCCCGAACTGGTGGACCTCAACGCGACGATCACCAAGGTGCGGGCCATGCTGGCGACCCTGATCGGTGAGGACGTGGAGCTGACGCTGGACCTGCCCGCGCACGTGTCGCCGGTCTGGGCGGACGCCGGCCAGGTCGAGCAGATCCTGTTCAACCTGGCCGCGAACGCCCGTGACGCGATGCCCGGCGGCGGCGTGCTCGGCATCGGCACGGAGGACGTGGTCCTCGACGCCGGCCACCCCGGCCGCATCGTCGGCGTGCGCCCCGGCGACTACGTGGTGCTCAGCGTGAGCGACACCGGCACCGGCATGGACGAGTCGGTCCAGACGCAGATCTTCGAGCCGTACTTCACCACGAAACCCGTGGGCAAGGGCACCGGCCTCGGCCTGGCCACGGTGTTCGGCATCGTGCAGCAGAGCGGCGGTCAGATCGACCTGACGAGCTCGCCCGGCGCGGGCACGACGGTCTCCGTGTACCTGCCCCGTGCGCAGACACCCGCCGCACCGCTCCCCCGCGCCACGCCCCCGACGTCACCTCACCAGGGCTCGGAAACCATCCTGCTGGTGGAGGACGACAGCCAGGTCCGCGCCGCCGCACGCCACTCGCTGGAGCGGTCCGGGTACGCGGTGATCGAGGCACGCAACGGTCTGCATGCGCTGAAACTCGTCGACACCCATGACGACATCGACCTCATCGTGACCGATGTCGTCATGCCGAAGATGGGCGGACCCGAGCTCGCGGACACGGTGCGGCGGATCCAGCCTGATCTCCCCGTGCTGTACGTGTCCGGCTGCACGACCGCGGACGAGCTGGACGACACGGCGGTTCTGCTCGCCAAGCCGTACGCGGAGACCGAGCTGCTGGACGTGGTCCGCAGGCTGCTCGACCAAGCGGTCTGATCACGTCCGGAACCGGTCGAGCGTGTCACCCCGCCCCCGGCGGGATGCTCTGTGTCGCCTGGTGGTCGCCGGTCGCGAGCCACACCTCAGTGGTCCGTCGCTCGACGATCCTTCGATGCGACGGCACCATTCGCGCTCGACAGCTACCGCCCGGCGGCCCTGGATCCGGCGCCTCGACCCGAAGTGAAGGCTGGATGACCGGACCGTTCGGCGAAGCACTGAGACTCCTCGGCAAGGGGATCACGTGGATCCTCGCAGATCCCTCACGCAGGACTTTCGTGACTTACGGCGCGCAGAACCTCGCCAGGAGCTACTCCACCCATCGCGCACTCAGGAATCACCGCCAGAAGATCCTCAAGACGGACAAGGTGTCCGCCGCCGCGGACACCATCAGGGCCACCCTCGACGATCGTCAGGCGGCAGAACTGCGAAGGACCTGGGAGAGCGCGCTGGCATCGCACTCCACCCCCGTGCCCGACGGGCAGATCACGCTGGTGATCAAGGGAGCGAACGCGGTCTCCCACAACCCCGCCATCGCGCAGATGCTCACCGAGATCCTCCCTGCCGACAGCCAGGAGCCCGCGAATCGGCGGATCCTGTTCGTCATCGCGCTCTTCTTCGTGTACCTGGCCGCGATGGCAGGCCTCGACACACGCGACTGGGACCACTACCTGAGCACGGCCGCGTTCCTGGCGCATGCGGTTCTGACCGCTCGGCCCGAGGAGCCGGAAACGCCACCCGAATCCGACGAGTGACCTCGGTGTCTTCCTGGCGGGAGTGGTGGCGCATCAGCGATTCCGCGCCGCCGTGCGTCCGGGAACCGACACCAGTCCGCGTCCGGTGGTCAGGGGCAGGTCGAGTGCGGTGAGCAGGCCGGGTGGTGCGTCGACGACCGCGGGAACGGCGTTGACCAGACGCATGGCGGTGGACGCCACGCCCGCGGTGTTGTGGTCGCCGTCGCCGCCGGTCAGTCGCAGGTCCAGCACGTAGTTGGGTTCGCCGGTGATCTCGACGCGGTAGCAGCCGGTGCCGACCGGCTGTGGCCAGTCCGGTGCCAGGTCCGGGTGCAGCCGGGTGACGTGTTCGAGCACGAGCACGGGTTGATCCGCGATCATGCCGCTGACGGTGAACCGCAATGCCGCCATGGTGCCTTCGGCGATCGTGCGGCCCGCGGCCGTGAAGGGGGCCGGCGCCGGGTACCGCTCGTGGTGTTCGACGACCGAGTCCAGCCCGACGTCCAGGGCCGCGGCCAGCTGGCGGACCACGCTGCCCCAGGCGAGCGAGAGCACGCCGGGCTGCAGCAGGAGCGGAGTGTGGTCGGGCGGTGTGCCGAAGCCCATGATGTCGAACAGCACCAGCGGGTTGTCGTAGGTGGAGTAGTCCGTGATCTCCGAACAGCGGATGAGGTCGATGCGCTGACAGGTGCCGGACAACAGCAGGGGTAGCCAGTCGTTGGCCCAGCCGGGGTCGATTCCGTTGACCCACAGCGAACTTCCGCCCTCTGCCGCGGCCCGGCGAACGGGCTCGATCAGCTCGGGTGGCACCGTGCCCTCCGGGTAGGACAGGAACACCGGACCACTGGCCACCACGTTGATGCCCGCTCGCAGCAACAGGCACAGGTCGTCGATCGCCTCGGTCAACCGGTTGTCGGCCATCGCCGTGTAGACGACGCAGTCCGGCTCCGCCGCGATCAGCTGGGCGGCGTCCGTGGTCGCCCGGATCCCGATCGGGTCCACCCCGGCCAGTTCCCCGGCGTCGCGGCCGTTCTTGGCGGGGTCGGACACCCACACGCCCGCCAGTTCCAGAGCGGGGTGGTCGATGATGCCGCGCAACGCCCACCTGCCGACGTTGCCGGTGCTCCACTGCACCACGCGCATCCGAGCCTCCTCAGAGATCAGGCAGGGTGAAGTCCAGGTTGGGCGCGCCGATCCCGCCGTCGACGCGCAGCACTGATCCCGTGGTGTAGCCGGAGGCACGCGACGCCAGGAACAGCACCGCGGCCGCGACCTCGTCGGGGTGTCCCAGCCGGCGCAGCGGCGTCGCCTGCTCCATCGAGGTCCTGATCTTCTCGTCGCGGGCCACCACGTCCAGCGCCGAGGTGTGGACCGAGCCCACGTCGATCGCGTTCACCCTGATCCGCGGCGCGAGGTCCGTGGCGGCCAGGCGCGTGTAGTGGGTCAGGGCCGCCTTCGCGGTGCCGTAGGCGAGGAACCCCCGACCGGCGAGCCGGCCCATGACGGAGGCGATGTTGACCACCGACCCGCCACCTCCGTCGAGCATGAGCGGGACCGCCGCACAGGTCAGCGCGTGCGCGGTGGTGACGTTGAAGTGGAAGGCGTCTTCCAGGAAGTCCGGCGTCGTCGTCAGGAACGTGTTCGGCATGGTGCCGCCCACGTTGTTCACCACCACGTCCAGCCGCCCGAACCGCTCGGCGGCCGTGTGCGCCAGCGCGGCCACGGCGTCCACATCGGACAGATCTGCCGGCACGACGACGGCGCTCCGCCCCAGTGCCGTGATCTTGCCCGCGACCTCTGCCAACTGCTCCGCGGTGCGCGCGCTGATCACCACGTCCGCGCCGGCCTCTGCCAGCGCTATCGCCGATGCCGCACCGATGCCGCGGCCCGCGCCGGTCACCACGGCCACCGCGCCGGGCAACCTGAACATGTCCGTCACCACCCGGCCACTCTTAAGCTCTTGTGCTTAAAAGTCAAGATGCGCGTGTTAACGTAGTGCCGTGGCCAGCGCGGACGCCAAGGAACGGATCATCGTCGCCGCCGAGCGGTTGATCGCCGAGCACGGCCCGGAGGTGCCGTTGCGCGACATCGCGACGGCCGCGGGCCAGCGCAACAACTCGGCCGTCCAGTACCACTTCGGCTCCAGGGACGGGCTGATCGACGCCGTCGCCGAGCACCGCATCGCCGACCTCGAGCAGCATCGCCTCGAACTGCTCGCCGAGAGCGAGGCGGCAGGCGTCGCACAGGACGTCCGCGTTCTGGTCTCGGCGCTGGTGATGCCGATGCTGACCGTCCCCTATGAACACGGCGCCACCCACTACGCGCGGTTTCTCGAACAGGTCCGCACTCACTCCGCGCTGGCGGCGGACACCAACCTCGACCGAGCCGGGCGGGCCGCCGTCCGGCTGATCATCATTCGCCTCGACCGCGCGCTGCGGGACCTTTCGCCCGCACTCAGACGCCGTCGGCTGCGCGTCCTTCCCACCGTGCTGTTCGCCCTGCTCGCCGACCGTGAGCGGGCCGTGTGCGCGGGCGACCTGCCGCCGGACGACCCGCACTCGGCCGCTGAACTGGTCGACCTGATCGTCGGCATGCTCACCGCCCCGGTCTCCGCCGCCACATCGCCGTCGCGGTGAAGCCCGACGATCGGCGGGCTGCCGGCGGCGACGAGGTCGACGAGCGCGGGGATCACGCGCCCGCCTTGTTGACTGTCAAGAAGCTCTTGGGTCTACCTCAGAGGTCCAGCACCAGGCGGGGCGAACGCGACCGGGACACGCAGATCATCATCGCGTCGCCCACCGCCCGTTCCTGGTCGGTGAGCACGGAGTCGCGATGATCGGGCGTCCCGGCGAGCACGGTCGTCTCGCAGGTGCCGCAGGTGCCTTCCTGACAGGACGACAGCACGGCCACGCCCGCTCGTTCGACGACCTCGAGGACGGACTGCCCGGCCGGCACCCGCAGCACCGCGCCGGTCCGTGCCAGCTCGATCTCGAAATCGTGCCGGGGTCCTTGTGCCGCACCGGTTTTCGGCGCGAACCGTTCGACGTGGAGTGCGCCTTCCCGCCAGTCCGCACAACGCCGCTCGACGGCGGTCAGCAGGCCTTCCGGACCGCAGCAGTAGACGGTGGTGTCCTCTTCCGGCCCGCCGAGCACCGCCCGCAGGTCCAACAGGCCGTGCTCGTCCTCCGGACGGATCTCGACCTGGCCGTGGCGCTCGAGCTCGTCGCGGAACGCCATGGAGGACCGCGTTCTGCCGCCGTAGAGCAACCGCCAGTCGTGACCTGTCGCCTCGACCTGGGCGATCATCGGCAGGATCGGGGTGATGCCGATGCCACCGGCGATGAACAGGTAGCGCTTCGCCTCGACGAGCTCGAAGTGGTTGCGCGGCCCTCGCACCTCGATTTGCTGCCCCACGGCGAGAACGTCGTGCACGTGCCGCGAGCCGCCGCGCCCATCCGGTTCGCGAAGGACGGCGACCTGCATGATCGACGTGTCGTTCGGGTCGCCGCACAGCGAGTACTGGCGCACCAGGTCGTCGGCGAGCACGAGGTCGACGTGGGCACCCGGTGTCCAGCCCGGCAGCGGGTCGCCGTCCGGATGCCGCAACGTCAGGAGCACCACACCGTCGGCGATCGGTTCCTTGTCGTCCAGCAGGAGCTTCATGACGCGTGCCCGTTGGGATGATCGAGCAGCCACTCCCACAGCTCGACGGGATCTTCGAACTCGCGTTCGGCGGAGCAGTGGCACACCGCGCGGAGCCGGTCCGTGCCCAGCACCCAGTGGACGCGGAACACGCGGTCTCCGGTGAGCGCGTTCATGCCTTCTCGCACAGGCGCTTGAGCATCCGCCGTGCAGCGAGTCCACCGGTGTCGATGTTGATCGACAGCTCCTGGTAGCCGTCCGGCTCGTTCGCGATGACCTGCTCCAGCACGTTCAACGCCACTACGTCCTGCATGACGACGGTGCGGTTGTTCTCGGCGAGGAACGCGGAGACCTCCTCGTCCCCGAGTGCGAAATCCCGTGCCACGCACCAGAAGTCGTGCGTCGAGGACTCGGTCTCCGGCGTGATCGCGTACACGACCTCGACGTGGAACGCGTCCGGGTCGGTGCCGTCCGGGTTGGGCACGGAGCCGACCGGCGCGATGCGACTGTGCAGTTTGTACAGGCACGGTGGCGTGTACTCGATGTCCTGCCAGCGCGCGATCCTGCCCTGCAGGCCGGTGGACTTGGCGTAGAACGGCGGGCATTCCGCGTCGTCCATGTGCCGCGACACGTAGACGATGCCGGCGTCCTCGTCGACCTCGGTCGTGATCGGGGTGGAGGCGACCTCCGGTGTGCCGATGTAGCCGCCGTGCAGGTAGGTCTCGTGCGAGAGGTCCAGCAGGTTGTCGACGAGCAGCTCGTACCTGGCGTTCAACGGTTCCATGCCGGCCACGGTCGTGTAGTCCGGCGCGACGAGCCACGGCGCACGCGGGATCCGCGACGCGTCGGCGTTCGCCGGGTCGCCGATGAAGACCCACACGAACGAGTCCTGCTCGACGACGGGATACGGCAGGAGCCGTGCGGTGCGCGGGATGCGGGTCTGGCCGGGTACGGCGACGCACTTGCCGGTCACGTCGTAGGTGAAGCCGTGGTACCCGCAGACCACCTGGTCGTCGACGAGCCGGGAAGGCTTTTGCGACAACGGGAAACGGCGGTGCACACAGCGGTCCGGCATGGCTGTCACCGCGCCGTCGCGAGTGCGCCAGAACAGTATCGGCTCGCCGCAGATGGTGCGGTTGAACAGGTCGTGCTCGATCTCGGAACCGTAAGCCGCGACGTACCACTGGTCGCGCGGGAAGCCGGTCATCGACGCTCCTCATCCGTGGTGGGAACCACAGAGTGGTGGAGGCCACAGCCCGTGCCGTAGAGCACTTTCCGAAAAATGGAAGTCGATCCTAATTCGACAGTGCGCGGGAGATCGCCTGGGCGCTGGTGCGCACGAGCGGCGCCAGTGCGTGCGAAGTGGTGCTGCCGTGCCGCACGACCAGCGACACCGCGGCGACGACCTCGCCCTGCCGGTCGCGGATCGGCGCGCCGACCGACAGGGCGTCCATCGTGACCTGGCGGTCACTGATCGAAAAGCCGTTCGACCGGACGTCGGCGAGCATCCGGCGCACCTGCGCCGGATCGGTGACGGTCTTCGCGGTGTAGCGGGTGATCGGCTCGCTGAGCACTTCCTCCTGCACCTCGACGGGGGCGTGCGCGAGCAGGACCAGGCCGACACCGGTGACGGTGAGGGCGAACCTGTCGCCGACGCGGGTGAGCACCGGCACCGCGCCGGAACTGGCGATCCGTTCGACGAAGACGACCTCCGTGCCCTCCCTGACGGCGAGCTGCACGTTCTCCCTGGTGATCCGGGAGAGGTCCTCGAGGAACGGCAACGCGGCCTCGCGCAGCCCCGGACCACGCGGCGCGAGGGAGCCGAGTTCCCACAGCCGCAGCCCGATCCGGTACAGCCCGTCCGTGCCTCGTTCGACGGCGCCCCACGCGCAAAGCTCCTGCATCAGCCGGTGCGTGGTCGACAACGGCATGTCCGCACGCCGGGCGAGATCGCTCAACGTCAGCTCGCGGCGGTCGGCGTCGAACGCGTCGAGGAGCCGCAGCGCACGGCCGATCACCGGCCCGGTGGGGCCCGCGGGCCTGCCTCTTCTCGACACGCTCATCCCGCCATCTTGCCCGGAACCGTCCGGTGGCCACCATTTCCGTCGCGGACGCACGTCACGACCACCGGTGCGTGCCGTCCGGGAAGGACGTGTTCAGGTCCACTTCGGACACGCTGCCGCACGGTCGCCGGCGTGCCTGAGCCTGCTCAGCTCTCGCCGGGCACGGCCGGCTGCGCGGGGTAGTCGAGACCGGCGGCCAGCAGGTCGAACGCCTGCCCGGTCAGTTCGGATTCCGGCGTCCGGTGGCCGGCGGCTCGCCATGCGACGACGGCCGTCGGCACGGCGCACAGCACCACCGAGGCCACCAGGCACGGCCGGGGGTCCACGTCCGGGTCCACCCCCATCCGGGCGCTGATCAGACGCACCACCTCGTCGAACCGGGCGGCGGCCCGTTCGACACGCGCGGCCGTCAGCGCCGGGCTCACCGAGATCAGGTTCTGCAGGCTGTTGTAGCGCGTCTCGGCCTCGTGGACCCGCACCACGTCGACAGCGGCCGTCCGCATCGCGGTCAACACCGGCATGTCACCGGGCTGCGCGGCGAACGCCTTGAGCACCGCCGTGATCTGGTCATCCGCGAGCGACAGGGCGACGTCCTCCTTCGAGGTGAAGTACCGGAAGAACGTCCGCGACGAGACCTCCACCGCCTCCGCGATCTGGTCGATGGTCGTGGCCTCGAAACCGTTGGCGCAGAACAACACATGGGCTGCGTCGATCAACGCCTCCCGCGTCCGCTCCTTCTTCCGCTCCCGCAGACCGCGCTTCTCCATGCCGACCAGCGTACGACAATCACGTCACGCGCCGACTTTTGTCAGTTGACGACACTTGTCAGTGAGTGACAGTATTTTGGCATGCCGAAACCTCCCGTGCCGACGTCGCCCTTCTGGAAGTTGCAACGACAGCTGGCGCGCTTCAACACGTTCCTGTTCCGCAAGACCGGCGGCAAGGTGGGCGGGTCGTTCTTCGGCGGCGCACCCGTGCTCCTCCTCAACCACGTCGGCCGCAGGTCGGGTCAGTCCCGGACCAGCCCGCTGATCTACGTCGACGACTCGCCGCGGCTGGTCGTCATCGCGTCGAAGGGCGGCGTGGACGCGCATCCGGCGTGGTTCCACAACTTGATGGCGATGGCGACCACCGAGGTGGAGCTGCCCGGTGGCGAACGCCGGCGAGTCCGTCCGCGGGTCGCCGAGGGCGCGGAGCGAGCCCGCCTGTGGGAGCGGGCAGTGGCGGTCTACAAGCCCTATGCGGCCTATGCGACCTACACAGAGCGGGAGATCCCGGTGGTCGTGCTCGAATCCGTGGACGCCACACCTGCCGAGTAGGCCTGCGGACGCCAGAGCGTGGCGGCGACGTCGCGCATGAGCGACTCGAGATCGCGCTCGCCCTCCGGTGTCTGCACGCCGTGCTCCAACGCGCGCGTCATCAACCGCGCGGGCAGGCTTCCGCTCACCAGATCGGCCCACGCGCCGTGTTCCGCCTTCAGGCCGTCAGCCAGATCCGTCGGCGGGACCAGCCGCTTCACAGCGGCGATGAGTTCCGGCGAGAGCGCGGCGATCTTCCGCGCCACCTGGCCGACGATCGAGCACAGCGGAGAGGTCGTCGCCGCGCAACACGAGTACGACGAGCGGTCGTCAGCCCGCTGACCCGGAACCGTGCGGCCGGCTCAGAGCCAGTCTGCTTCGATTCCACGGGCGCGCAGCGTTTCCAGCGCCTCCTCGTTGCCCGTGTAGAACAGCGTCATCGACTTCAGGTTGGGAAAGTGCCGCAGGTCGGCGAACTCGTCGACGTCGAACAGCCCGTCCTCGCCGTCCCAGTTCGGCGCGATCTCGAGGTAGATCTCGTTGCCGCCGTCCATCTCGATCTCGGTGATCTTCTCCGCGAGTTCCTCGGGAACCTCGAGCGCCTCGAAGTAGGCCAGAGCCTCAGGCACCGC
The DNA here is from genome assembly GCF_044765805.1 of Lentzea sp. NPDC102401. Lineage (NCBI taxonomy): Bacteria > Bacillati > Actinomycetota > Actinomycetes > Pseudonocardiales > Pseudonocardiaceae > Lentzea > Lentzea sp. NPDC102401. The sequence goes on from NZ_JBIWKS010000006.1 coordinate 409,653, forward strand.
CGCGACACTCCCGTCGTCGTAGGTGAAGCCCTGCTCGGCGGCATACGCGCGCAGGTCGAACCTCGGCAGGAGGTCCTGGTCGTACATCAGCTCTTGAACGACGGCGAGCTTGAAGTTGGCGTCGGCGAACGGAATCGGCTGGCTCATGCCCGCACCGTATCCGCGGCGGTGACACCGCCACTCTCAGAGGGCTCTGAGATCCGGTCGCTAGCGTGAATTGAAGTGTTCGCGTCAGTTTCAGGAGGGGTTCGATGAATGTGATTTCTCGGATCGCCAGATCGGTGCTCGTCCTGGCCTCCGTGCTCCTGCTGTCCCTGGTCGGCACGTCCGTCCTCGCATCGGCGCAGGTGCCGTCGCAGACCCAGGCGTGGCATCTGGAGCAGTTCGACAGGACCAGCCGGATGTGCGTCCAGCAAGGTCCCGACGGGAGGACCCACGCCTCCTACTTCATCTTCGTGGTGAGCGGGAAGTGGACCACCGACCTCAAGTTCGGGATGCGCGACCTGCCTCCCGGCTGGACCGCGACCGAGCACTACCTCCCACCGGGCTCCAACTTCCATCGCCCCGACGGCTCGATCACCGTCAACGGGTTCGTCGGCGTGCAAGGACCCGCGTCGGTGCCGATGGCGACCTACCACGCCCACATCTGGGTGTCGGACGGAACGGTGACCGAAACCCTCCCCACCGACATCGTCGTCACCACCGAGTCCTGGGTGGACTGCATGAATCGGCCGTGAGTCCCCGGCACCGGACGAGCAGGTCCACGTCAAGATCGATGGTCGCCTGGGCGGCCTGCCGGATCTTCAGGTGAACGGCCGAGGGACTCGTCCACAGGCGTGAGGGGCACCGGCGACGGCCGCTCTGCCGTGGTCGTCAGCTCGATCCGCCGTCCCTCGTCCGCCGCCCGGAGCAGGGCGGTCATCGTCTCGAGCACGTGCAGCGCGAGCTCACCGCCGGCGCGCGGGGCCCGCCGCACGCCGGCCGTGACGAGGTCGAGCAGGCCGGTCCCCCGCCCCGCGCCCGTGTAGCCCGCACTGGGGGGAAGGGTTCGCCATCCGGTGCCGCCGAGCGGGAAGAGACGGCTCTCGCCGTCGAAGTGGTTCGGGTCCGGGACCGCGAGCGTGCCGATCTCGCCGTGGACCTCGATCGGCGCGGCGGTGGTGGCCACCCCGTCGAAACTGGTCGTGATGGTGGAGAGCGCGCCGTTGGCGTGTTCGAGCACGCCGGAGACGTGGCTGTCGACCTCGACCGGGATTCGGTGGCCCGTCCGCGCTCCAGAACCGATGACGCGCTCGGTGCGCAGGCGACTGGCTGCGCCGAGCACCGCGCGCACCGGGCCGAGCAGGTGGATCAGCGCGGTGATGTAGTACGGCCCCATGTCCAGCAACGGACCGCCACCCGCGGTGTAGTAGAAGTCGGGGTTGGGGTGCCAGCGTTCGTGCCCCGGCGTGACCATCACGGCCGATGCGAAGAGCGGGCGTCCGATGAGCCCGCTGTCGATCGCCGCCCGCGCGGTCTGCGTACCCGTGCCGAGAACGGTGTCCGGTGCGCAACCGACCCGGACACCGGCCGCGGCGGCCCGGTCGATGATCACTCGGCCGTCCGGGAACGTGACGGCGAGCGGTTTCTCGACGAAGACGTTCTTGCCGGCGTCGATCGCGCGGAGCGAGATCTCGGCATGGGCCGCGGGGACGGTGAGGTTGAGCACCGTGTCGACGTCCGCCCTGCCGAGCAGGCGTTCGACGCTGACCGCCTCGGTGCCCGGGAGCTCGACCGCGACCTCGGCCGCGCGGGTGGCGTCGAGGTCGGCGACCGCGGTGACGCGCACCGCAGGGTGGTCGGCGAGCGTGTCCAGGTATGCGCGGGAGATGACCCCGAGACCTACGATGCCGACGCGGTGCGGGTCGCCCAAGACATCCCCCTCGTGATGACGGCGCGGACGCTCGGATGCTCCAGCACGTCCAGGCTGTGCCCCGGCGTCGTCACCACGATCCTCCCGGCGCCCCACCGGCGGGTCCAGATCGCCGGGCAGGTGACCGGCCGGTGCCACGGATGCCACGGCCTGACCGGGTGGGTCGTGGTGGCCAGCACGTCGACGAGGTCGTCGTGCAGCACCCAGTACTGCTCGGTGACCAGTTCGAAGTCCTCGATGCCCGCGGTGATCGGATGCTCCCGGCCGAGCGCGGTGATGTTCACCGTGTGCGGCAGGTAGTTGTCCTCCTGCCCGCCCTGGCGCTCGCACGGCTCCTTGCCGGGGTGCGTGACGAACTGGCCGCCCACCAGGTGCAGGTAGTCCGACGACGCGCGGAACGAGTCCGCGATGCCACCGTGCCAGCCGGTGAAACCGGTGCCGGCCTCGACCGCCGCGCGCAGCCCGGCCAGTTGCCCGGTGGTGATCTGCGACATCGTCACGCACTGCACGATCAGGTCGGTGCGCGCCATCTCGGCAGCGTCGGCGTACACCTCGGTCGACTCCTCGACCCGCACGGCATAGCCGCCGTGCTCCAGGAACGGGAGGAACAACTCGGTGGCCTTCACCGGCTGATGGCCTTCCCACCCACCGCGGACCACCAGTGCCTTAGGCCGTGCCACACCCACCCCCTGGGGACCGCTCACCGCACATCCGGTCTCGGAACAGCTCGATCGGTACTCCGAACTGCACATTGCCGCGCACGTCACCGTTGGTCAAGAACGGGCCCGCGGTGACACGGGATGCAGGCTCGCGCTCACCCCGGCGTTGGCTGGACCGGATGCCACCGCCCTGCTCAGCTCACCGGACCTCGACGGTCACGCCGTACCAGACGTGCAGCGCCGCCGCCAGGTCCGCACCCGCGTAGGCGGGCACGTGCGCCTTCCACCACGGCCCGTCCGCCCGCACCGGCTCCTGCAGCAGCAGCGCGCGGCGGCGCCAGCCGAGGCAGGCATCGGTGAGACCCAGGTCGTGACGGTCCGGGACCTCCTGGTCGCCGTGGCCGCCACCTCCACGAGAACTCGCGTCCTGTCGTTCGCCTTCGAGGTGATCGCGGTTCCGCCACCTGAGAGCAGGCCCGCCGCTAGCCTCACGCGGGTGGGCGATGCGTGGCACGAGTTCCGTCGAGAGGTGTTCGGAGATCCGTACCTGGTGTGGCACGAAGGCGCCGACGTCGACGCGCTGATCGCCGAGCACGAGCGCGGGCCGGAACGGACGGAACGGATGGTGCGCGCCGGCGTCGCCGTGCACGATCACGTCGCGGTCGAGTCGCTGGGCGCCCTGGCCCGCCTCGGCCGTGCGCCGTCGGACGCGGCCGCGTTGCTGCGGTCCGTCCTCCCCTCGGCTCACGGCGTGTTCCGGGTGCGCACCGCGCAGGTGTTGTGCGAGGTGACCGGCGTCGACGAGTACGTGTCCGAGGTCGCCGCGGTGCTCGAAGGCTTCGGCCATTGGGGCGACAGGATCGACGCGGCCATGGCGCTCCCGTCGCTGCCGATCACCCCGCGCTCGGTGGCGGCGGCGCACCGCGGGATGCTCGACGAGGAGTCGCTGGTGCGCCACCACAGCGCGAACGCCCTGCTCGGCCTGGCCGGGAAGAAGGCCGACATCGCGAACCGCAGCGGATTCGCCAGGATCACCAGCGAGGATCCCGCGAAGTGGCGTGCCGCAGCCGACGAGCTGCTCGGCGCGTTCGCCGTCCGTACCGCCGGGGTCCGGGGCGACCGGGAGAGCTTCGCCGTCGAACTGGGTGCCGCCGACTACTCCGCGCCGCACCGCAGAGCCGCGCGGGTGTACCTGGCCGGCACCCGGCTGCCCGGCGCGGACCGGCTGCACGTGTCGGCGCTGCGCAACATCGGCGCGCACACCACGCATCCCGACTACCAGAACCTGCGCGCCGCGCTGGAACACCTGGGCTTCGCCGATCTGCCGGAGTCGGTCCCGCTCCAGGAGAACGCGACCGCGGCCACGTTGGACGCCGTGACCACGGCGCTCGACTTCGACATCGACGTGTCGCGTTGGTGCGCAACGGACCTGGTGATCGGAGACCGGTCACGCCTCGCGTTCGAGATCGGGCCGGCCGACCCGGACGCGCCACAACTGCGCACCTGCACGCTGTGGCTGGACGGCGCCATCGCCACACCGTTCGACAACACGGCGTACGTGCCGCAGTTCGCGAACTCGCTGCGGCTGGACGCCGCCCGCTACCGGGCGGGGCAGTCGCCGGACTTCGCGCACTGGGGTCCCACCACCGACGACCTGGCCGCGCAGTCGCACCCGGACGGCACGGTCCGGTACCGGCTGCGTTCGCGGATCGACGGCGTCGGCGACCGCGAAGGAGTGGTGCGGCTCCGTGTCGACGAGATCGCCGACGTGCTGGAGAAGACCGCCGACGTGCTGACAGCGGCAAGGTGAGCGACGGACACCTGGATCAGGACGGTCGGAGTGAGTCCGGCTCGCACGACATCGCCCTCCCGTCGCTCGCCGGCGTCGGACGCACGTGGTCACCACGACGTTCTGGTTCGGCATCGTGGTGTCGGTGCTGCTGGGCCACACCCGATCAGCCAGGGTCTTCGCGGCCACGGCGGCCCTCACCGCGTTGTTCGCGCCTGACGCGGGCGAAGGCTCGGGCGCCCACACGACCATCGTCATCGGCGCCTCGCTCGCGCCCGCACTCCGACCTGGCCGGAGCGAGCGTCTGGCCGCCGGACGCGTCGCCGCGCTCGTCACACCGGTCTGCGCGGCCTTCGCGGCCGCCACCTCCGCGACGCAGGTGCCCGCCTACAGCAGGCAGCCCTTCCCGGTGGAACTCGACTCGCAGTCCCTCCCGATCGGCATGCTCGTCGCGCTCGTCGTCGCCATCGTCGCGGTCCTGCACCGCGCGAGAAGCCGTGGCCTGCTCACCGCACTGCTGATCGCGACCGCGACCGCCTGCACGGTCCAGCCGATCAACGATCTGCTGCCGCGGGGCTCGTCGCTGGCCGCGGCCATCCTGTTCGGACTTCTCCCGATCGTCGCGAAGGCGGCCGTGGCGTTCACGGCGGTGACCGCGGCCCTCAGCCACCTTCGCCGCCGTCCGCGTATCGCCTGACGTCAGGCCAGGAGCAGCCGGATGATCTCGACGGCGGATCAGCCGAGCCCGAGACCGGGCAACTCCACCGCAGTGGCCTCTGCGCCCGCCGGTTCGCACCACGCGCGGTACCGGAGTTCATCCGGGCCGACGATTCCGTACGCCTGCCGAAGCGCCGCAACGCAGCGCCGCGCGAGCCGCGCGAACTCGTCCGTGCGCGCAGGACGCCGAAGCGAGGACGTCCAGTTGGGTTGCGCGACGTCAGGCGCGACCCAGTCGAACCTGCGCAGCTGGAACTCGTCGGCGTCCGCCACGACGTCCTTCGCCGGCGCTTCCGCGTAGAGCCGGTCGGACGAGCCGGCGAACTGCACGTATCGCCTCGGGTCTGCCGCCGCGTGGACGATGAGGAAAACCCGATCGGTCACGTCGCGGAACGTGTCCGCGAGGCGCTCGGTGAACTGCTCCCAGTCGTACGCGTTCTTCCACGGCATCGGAACAGGTGTGACCGTGACGGTGAACCGCAGCTCCGGGTCGTCGAACGCGATCAGCTTCTGCAACGGTCCCCGGTGATCGTCCCGCTCGAATCCCTCGGCGGCCGCCCTCGGGTCGCGCGCGGTCACCCGGTAGCCGCTCGGTGCGCCACTACCGACCTCCACGGGCATGCCGCGGTAGGTGCCGGGGCGGGAAAGGTCGTAACACTCCAGCACGTCGTCGTGCGCGAGTTGCCTCACGAAATAGCGGCGCCCCGCCTTGGTGAACGACTCGTCGACCGCGTGGTCCGACGCGATCCACCATTTTCCGGACGAGTGCCGCAGCCGGTAGTCGACGTCGTGGTACCGAACGAATCGTCCGGGTTCTGAAAGGCGGTCGATGTTCGGGTTCACCGGTATCCGGCCAGGTTGAGAGGAATCGTTCCAAGTCGCTCGACGGCCGGCTGCCGCACCTGGTCACGGGTGAACGGCCAGGGCGCAGCCTCCCCGAAGTCCACGAGGTCGCACGCCTCGGCGGGCGTCATCGCCGTCCAGCTCACACCCGCGTGCCGGCGGGCGTCGCCGCGAGATCTTTCTGCCGGGTGTCGGCCGCGTAATGGGCGACGGCGATCGCTCCGGCGATCGCCAGGACGAACCCGATGACCGCGGCGGTCACGTAACCGTCGCGGACGTGATCGTCGAGGTAGACCAGTCCGACGAACGACGACAGTGCCGTGTTGGTGGTGAACATGATCGCGGTGACCCCGGTCGGGCCGCCCTTCTGCAGCGCCATCGCGAACAGCACCGCCGCGGTGAATCCGTTGAGGACGATGGCCCAGGCCACCGGGTCCAGGACGAGTCGCCACGCGGCGTCCGGAAGCTCGAGCGTGCGCGCCGCGATGCCGACGACGCTGTACGAGACACCGGCGCCGAACGCCAGTGCGACCGTCGCCCAGACGTGGTGGTGGCGCCTGGCGTAGACGGCGATGGCGGCCACCGGAATCGTCATGCCCACGAGGACCCAGCGCCACTGCGGCGGCAGGGCCTGTGCGGGACCCGGCTCGGCGGACACCCCCAGCAGAATCAGGCCGATCGCGCCGACACCCAGCGCGCCCCATCCCGACGCGCGGAGGCGGGCGCCCATGAACGCGCTGATCGTGGCGGTGACACCGACGCTGAACGCGAGCATCGACTGCACGAGGAACAACGGCAGCCGGTGCAACGCGGCAGCCGCGAAGGCGAATCCCAGCATGTCCACGCCGAGACCGAGGAAGTAAAGCCACTGCCGCCGCAGAGCGATGAGATCCAGAGATCTGCCGCCGTACGCGCCCGCGCGCCGGACACCCATGGCCTCCAGGATCGAACCGCTGCCGGACGCCAGGGTCGCCAGCACAGCGAGGACGTAACCCAGTGCCATTCGTCCATTGTGTCAGCCGGTGATCGCGGAGCTTTCACCATCCCCAGCGAATGCGGATGATCCAGCACCATGGCGTTGTGAGGTGCTCTCCCGGGAAGCCACCTTTCGCATACGAATGACTCGCCCTTCTCGGCGTAGTGGAAGTGTTGTTTTTGGCAGCAGGTCAGCGGTGACGTGCGCGAGAATCTGCATCGAATTTGGTCAACACTGAAACAATTGTGAACACAGGGCAGACGTACGGGCCGCCTGGCACCGCTGAGCGGTGAACGCATGGGCAAGCCCGACCATCCGCTCGACACTTCCTCGACCGGGCGCATGCCCCCTTCGGCTCCGCGCTTGGAGTGTTTCGAGCGGTACGGAGTTCATCCCGTCAGGACGACAGCTGGGTCGGACGTGGCGAAGAGGCTGTCGAACACCCGGACACGGTCGAAGGACAGGGCGTGCTCGCGTGCCCGGTCCGCCATGAGTTGCCGCTCCTCGGCCGACAAGTCGAACACCACCCGGTCGATCGCGGCGGCGATGTGGGTGGTGTTCCCGGCCTCGACCAGGATGGCCGTCCCTCCCACCGCTTCGCCGACGCCTCCGGTGGTGGTCGTGATCACCGGTCCGCCGCCCGCGAGCATCTTCTCGGTCAGCGCGATGCCGAAGGTCTCGACGAAGTCCGGTTCGGGCTTGGTCGGCAGCGCGTACACGGCGCAGCCGTTCATCAGCAGCGGCTTTTCCTCGTCCTCCACGTCGGTGAGGAAGAGGATCCGGTCGTCGTGCCGGGTGATCGCCTGGAGGTGCTCCAGTTCGGGGCCGTTGCCGGCGATCACGAGCTTCAGCCGGGACCGCGCCTGGCACCGGGCGAACGCGTCCACCAGGTCGTAGATGCCTTTGGCCTTGGTCACCCGGGACAGGAACAACACGTACCCGTCGCGTTCCAGGCCGCGTCGTTTCAGGGCGGCGTCCACGAGCGCCGGGTCGAGGTCGAGGTACGCCGAGGTGTCGATCGGCGGGTAGCTGACCGACAGCCTGCGCACGCACTGGCGGGCGAACCGGGTGCCGCAGTGCGCGTCGACGGCCTCCGCGCAGGCGATGATCTCCTGCCTGGTGTACTCCGACACGGCGATCACCTGGTCGTTGGCGAGGAACCGGGTGAACAGGATCACGGCTGCCCCGAATCGCCTCTCGCGCAGGCACGAGCGAATCACGTTGGTGACGTCCGAGCCGACCGCCTTCGCGATGGTGTGGACGTCAGGTGCGTAGCCGGCCGCGCGGGCCGCGTCGACGGCGTCGCGCACCACGGCGTCGTGGGGCGCGAGGTACATCGACACGCAGGTGGTCGGGACCGGCTCGGCGAGCAGTTCGACCAGGCGTCCCGTCAGCCCTGCCAGGTATCGGCCATCGGGTACCCGGTAGTCGCCGACCGGTTCGGGCCGCTCCACGGTGATGCCCTCGCTGTAGGGCATGATCCGATCCAGCGGTTTGAGCGGCAGGCCTGCCGCCTGCAGCACGGGTATCGGCCAGGTCAGCAGCCGGACGTCGTCGAAGCCGCGGGTGAGCGCGACCTCGGCCAGGTTGCGGGCTTCTCCGGAGTGACCGCAGATGACCGGGTCGGCCCGGACCACGATGACGAGACGTCGGCTTGGCCTGCTCATGTGCGAGCCCCCTTTCCGAGCGGGTCGGACGCTGATGGCGGCAGGATCTTGCGTCCCCACTCCGAGGGGTGCGGGCCGAGTTCGAGCACCAGCCGGCCACCGGCGTGGACGTCGGATGCGCGCAGGTGCGCCGCGTCCAGTGGTGTGCCGTTCAGCCGGGCGGACTGCACGTACTGCGGCGGCGGGTCCGCTTCCAACCCGTCGGAACTGATGGACGTCTCGCGGTGTCCACGCGTCTCGATGACGAAGTCGCGGTCCCCGAGGTGCAGAGTGGCGTGGCTGAAGGCGGGCGCGTTGACGAGGAACAGGTTCTGCCCGGCGACCGGGAACAGGCCGAGCGAGGCCCACACGTACCAGGAACTCAGCCCGCCCGAGTCGTCGTTGCCCGGCAGGCCGCCGGGACCGGTGCCGAACTGCCAGGTCAACGCGGCGTGCACGATCTCGGCCGTGCGGTCCGGCCGTGCCGCGTAGTGGTAGGACCACGGCGCTTCCATGTCCGGCTCGTTGTTCAGTCCCTCGAACCGGTTCAGCAGGTAGCCGGCCGCCATCTCCGCCGGGCCGGGCCGCCTACCGGGCTGCACCACACGCGGCGCGCCGTAGCCGAAGAACGCGTCGAGCATGCCGACGAAAGCTTCGTTCCCACCGACCATCGCGATTCTCGCGGCCATGTCGTGCAGCAGCCGGAACGAGTAGTTCCACTTGCCGCCTTCGTAGAACGACGAGTCGAGAAGCAGGCCGGTGTCCGGGTCGAACGCGTTGGCCCACAGGCGGCTTCGCGCGTCGAGGTCGTCGGCGAGCTGGACGTCGTTCAGGGCCCTGGCGACGCCGGAGGTGCAGTGGCAGGCGTAGGCGAGGTCGAGCGTGTGCGAGATCGGGTGCACGACGCCGTGCTCGTAGAAGTCCTCGCCGTACATCCGGCGCAGGTCGTCGTACATGTGCACCAGCGCCCAGGTCCAGTCCAGGTCGCCGAGACCGAGGGCGTGCACGTCCGCCAGCGCGGTGTGGACCAACGCGCTCGCCTGCCGGAAGAACCTGTCCGCGCCGCGAGCCATCCGATATCCGATGGGGAAGTTGCCTTCCTCCTCGCAGACCCGGATCAGTGACTCCAGAAGGTCGACCGCCTGGTCCGGGCAGATGGCCATGAGCAGCGGCAGCTGGGTCTTGTAGATGTCCCACATCGTGCAGATGTCGAACACGAAGGGCCCGGCGGACGGCCAGAACGGGCTCTCGTCGTCGGCGAAGCACGGCTTGATCAGGGAGTGGTACAGGGCCGTCGCGAACACCTGCCGCCTGGCGGGTGACCCGCCCTCGACCTCCACCCGGCCCACGTGGTCGCGCCACCGGGCCTTGGTCCGCGCCCGGACGACGTCGAACGCCGGCGCCCCGTCACCGCATTCGCGATACAGGTTCTCCCGTGCCTGTTCACAGCCGCGCAGGGAGAATCCGATCTGGATCTCGACGCTCTGCCCGGCGGTGGTGGGGCCCATGTAGAGCATTCCGAACGGGCGCAGCGTGGTCTGCCTGATGCGGTCGAAGTCGAGCCGAGTGCCACCCTCGATCAGCCGGCGGTCGTGCCACAGCATCTGCCGCCAGCCCGGACTGTCGACCTTGATGTACACCGACAGCGGCACGCCTTCGACGACCACCGTTCCCTGGGCGCGGCCGTTGCCGAGGCTTTCCACATGTCCCCGCAGCGGCACTGTGCGGCCGAGGTCGATGGCCAGCCCTCCGCAGGAAAGGTCGACGACGATCCGTGCGCTGCGATGCTCGGGAAAGGTGTACCGGTGGACGGCGACCTTGGCGCCGACGGTGACCTCACATCGAATGCCGGTGTCGAGAGCGGCCGCGTAGTACCCGGCTTCAGCGGTCTCGTCGTGCAGCGGCCAGGCCTGGCCGAGGACGTCCAGCTGCTGCACCATCGGGGTGACCCGCACGTAGTTGTAGTACTTGCGGATCGCGCCGGTGCCGGACTGCTGGAAATGGGTGAAACCGGAGGCCTGCGGCCGGTCGAACAGCTCCTCCGGCTGCCCCTCGGTGTTCTTCGCGTAGAGGCCGTATCCGGTCGGATAGGCACCGGAGTAGGCGCAGGCGGACACCATGCCGAGCGGGGACGTCGCGCCGGGGTGGGTGTTGCCGACCTGCGCTTTCGGCCACCACCAGGTGGCCGCCAGCCCCTGCGCCGCGGGCAGTGAGGTGGCAGCCGTTCCGATGAATGGATCAATCTCGTCGAGGATGACGAGACACTATGTGGGCGCGGGCACCGCGTTGGTTTCAACGACGTGAACATGTGGCCGGGCACGCGGAGGTGGTCGCGTCGTGGCGTGGCAGTGCGCTCGACCACGCCGATGGCGCGGCCTCTCCTGGTCGCGGGCGACGTCATCGGTCCGGTCATCCACGCGGTCGATACCTGCGGTCAGCAATAGTGATTTCCGCACGAGGACCGGCGGCACCAAAACTGTGAGACCACGGTTGCCGATCACCGGAGATCGGCAGGTGCACCTCACCGGAGACGCCTGTGTCGCAACGAGCCTCACATCCCGAAGAGCCAGTCAGAGGTCCGGCAGACGGGCACTCGGCAGTCGCCGGCCTCGTCCTGGACACGGGGCGCCCTGCGGGACGTTCCCAAGCTCTTGTACTGCTACTCGCGAGCTGTCTTCCTGTGCTCGGGTCGGTGCTGCTCGCACCAGTGCTCCCGGCGATCCAGGAGGCGTTCGCCTCAACCCCCGGAGCTTCGGTGCTCGCGCCGATCGTCCTGACCGCGCCAGCGCTCCTGATCGGGCTGACGGCTCCTTTCGCGGGTCGTGTCGTGGAACGGACCGGGCGCAAGAGGTTGCTGGTCTTCGGGCTCGTCGCGTACGGGATCTTCGGCACCGCGCCGCTGTGGCTGCCCACGCTGGAGCTGGTCGTGGCCAGCCGGGTCCTCGTCGGGGTCGCGGAGGCCGCCATCATGACCTGCTGCACGACGTTGCTCGCCGACTACTTCCACGGCAGGCAACGGCAGCGGTACTTCGGTCTCCAGACCGTGTGCACGACTGTCGCCGCCACGCTGTTCTTCGCTTTGGGCGGACTGCTCGGAAACCAGGGCTGGAGGACGCCGTTCTGGCTCTACGCCGCGAGTCTGCCTCTCGCCCTGATGGCGGTCCGGTACCTCTGGGAGCCCGCCGGCCGTCAGGAACGTGCCGGGAGGGTCGCGCTCGCGTGGCGGCTGCTGGCGGCTCCCATCGGGGTCACTCTGGTGGGAGGCCTGGTCTTCTACACGCTGATCGTCGAGTTGCCGTACGTGCTGGGCGGTGTCGGCGTCGAGTCCTCGGCCACGATCGGCATGATCAGTGCGCTGGCTTCCCTCGCCACCGCCGCCGGGGCGTTCCTGTTCACTCCGCTGGCACATCGGGGACCTGGGGTCACCGTGACCCTCGCGTTCCTGTTGTCCGGCATCGGGCTGGCGGTGCTCGCGCTCGCGCCGAGCACTCCCCTGGTCATCGTCGGCGCCGCCGTCACCGGGCTCGGGAACGGCCTGCTGCTGCCCGCGCTGGTCACCTGGGCGCTCGGGCGGCTCACCTTCGCCCAACGCCCCCGCGCGTCGGGGATGTGGACGGCGGCGCTGTTCGTCGGGCAGTTCGTGTGCCCTCTGGTGGTTCTGGCCCTGTCGGCGGCGATCAGCGGCCTTTCGTCCGCACTCCTGGCGATCGGGGCGCTCTCGTTCCTGCTCTCCGTGCTCACCAGAGCGGTGAGGTCGACCGACGCCAAACCGGTGCTGGCCGATGGGTGATCTCCGGCGGTCGTGGCGAGGCCGCGGCAGTCGGTGCTCGACGCGATCAACGCCGCGGCCCCCGATGTGTTCGAACCCAAGCTCGGTGGAACACGCGTCGTAAGGCGGTCACGGCCTGGTCCGGGACCGGTGGCGGGCGCGCGGCAGCGGCTTGACCTCCGCTCCGGCGACCACGGTGGTGCCGATGCGGCCGATGGCCTCGACGGTGAGGGTGACGGTGTCGCCTGGACGCAACGGGTGCCGCTCGGCTCCCCTGCCCCACAGCTCGGCCAGGCAGCCGCCGTTGCCGCAGGTGCCGGAGCCGAGCACGTCACCGGGGCGCACGGCGGTGCCCCTGGACGCGTAGGCCACCATCTCCTCGAACGTCCAGCTCATGTTGGACAGCAGGTCCGAGCCCACCACCCGGCCGTTGACCTCGGCGGTCAGCGCCAGGCGCAGCAGGCCGCCGGCGTCGCGGTGGTGCTCCAGTTCGTCGGGCGTGACGAGCCAGGGGCCGAGGGTCGTGGCGGTGTCCTTGCCCTTGCACGGGCCGAGTCCGACCGCCATCTCCGCGGTCTGGAGGTCGCGCGCGGACCAGTCGTTGAAGATCGTGTACCCGGCGATGTGGTCCCGGGCCTGCTCCGGGGTGAGGTCGCGGCCTTCGCGTCCGATGACGGCCGCGACCTCCAGTTCGAAGTCCAGCAGTTCCGCGCCGGGTGGAACGGGCACGTCGTCGTGCGGACCTATCACGGCGTAGGGGTTACCGAAGTAGAACGTCGGCGCGGCGTACCACTGCTCGGGCACACCGGCACCCGCGCGCATGCCCTCGACGTGTTCCTCGAAGGTGACGAAGTCGCGCACGGTCGGTGGCTGGAGCGGCGCGAGCAGCCGCACCTCCGACACGTGCGGGCCCGCCGGACCGGCGAGGGCCTCGGCACCGGGCAGGTCGCCGAGCACGTCGGTCAGCGAGGCCGTGCCGACCGGACGCAGCCGCTCGTCGTCGTCCAGCACGCCGACCTGCTGCCGGCCTGCGTGGACGTAGGTGGCGAACCGCATGTCACACCGGAGGAGCGACGAAGCAGCCGCGGTCGGGGTCGTTGAAGGACTCCTTGGCGACCAGCTCGTTCATCGGGTTGGCGGTGCCCCACTGGTCGGTGACCTCGGGCTGCGAGAAGTCGTACACGCTGGGGTGCCAGGTGTCCTCGTCCAGCAGCTCGAGCTCGGTCGTGTACTCGACCGTGTTGCCGTGGGGGTCGAGGAAGTAGGAGAACGTGTTGTCGCCCGCCAGGTGTCGGCCCGGTCCCCAGATCTTGCGCACGCCGGCGCGCATCAGCCGGCCGGTGCCGCGCATGTACTCGTCCACGCCGCGCAGCTCGAACGAGATGTGGTGCAGCGCGGTGTGCGGCCCTTTGGCCAGTGCGAGGCTGTGGTGCTGGGGATTGATGCGCATGAAGTGCATGACATCGCCCATGTGCGGCGAGCTCAGACTGTCGGACAACGCGAACGACAGGTGCCGCTCGTACCAGGCCTTGGACCGGTTCAGGTCGGGAGAGTTGAGCACGACGTGGGAGAGCCGGACGGGGATGGCTTCCTTCTCCTCGACGCGGCGGTGCTGCCGGGTCGCCACGTCGGCGGAGACTTCGACGGTGCGGCCGTCGACGTCGAAGAACCGGAAGCCGTAGCCGCCACCGAGCGTGCCGAGCTTGTCGGGCGTGCTGATGAGCGTGACGCCGGCGGCGATGAGCTGGTCGGCGAGCGCGTCCACGTCCGCCGCGGTCTCGGCGCCGAACGCGACGAGGTCCAGGCGCTTCTCGTCGGCCTTGCGCAGCCGCACGACGTACTGCTCGGGTGAGCCCTCCGCGGCCAGGAAGCTCAGGCCCGAGTCGTTCGCGACCTCGGTCAGGCCCCACACGCCGGCGTAGAACTCCAGTTGCTTGTCGTAGTCGGGCACGGCGAGGTCGACGTGCCTCAGGTGGGTGAGCAATCGCCTGGTCACCGGGTCTCCTTCGGGTTGAGCAGGGTGGCGGCGTTGCCGCCGCGGACGGCGTGGAGGTCGAGCTCGTTCAGGCAGGCGGCGCGCAGCGCGGCGACCGGATCGCCGGTGCCCATGTCGAACGGGAAGTCCGAACCGAGCAGCACCCGGTCCGGTCCGGCGACGCGGACCAGTTCGCGCAGCACCGCGGGATCGTGGACCAGCGAGTCGAACCACAACCGCCGGACGTAGTGGCTCGGCGGGTGCGCGCAGCTCCTGGCGTCGGGGCGAACCCGCCACGCGTGGTCCGCGCGGCCGAGGTGGGTGGGCAGGTAGCCGCCGCCGTGCGCTGCCACGATCCGCAGCCGCGGGTGGCGGTCCAGCACGCCGGAGAAGATCAGATGGGACAGCGCGACGGCGTTCTCCGTCGGCTGGCCGACGCTGTTGGACAGGTACCAGCGGTCCAGGCGCTCGTCCAGGGTGCAGCCGAAAGGGTGCAGGAACACGACCGCGCCGGTTTCGGCGGCCCGTTCCCAGAACGGCTCGTACGCCGGGTCGGAGAGCTCGCGTCCGGGTGCGTGGCTGCCGATCTCCACCCCTGCCAGTCCTTCTGCCAGCGCGTGGTCGAGGGCCCGCACGGCCAGGTCCGGGTGCTGCAGGGGTGCCAGTCCCAGGCCGCGAAGCCGGTCCGGCGCGTGGGCGCAGTGCTCGGCGGTCGCGGTGTTGGCCGTTTCCCACACCGTCCGGGCGAGGTCGCGGTCTGCCCAGTAGTGGTAGTGCGACGGTGAAGGGCTCACGAGTTGCACGTCCACCCCGGCACTGTCCATGGCGGACAGTCGTTGCGCGACGTCGGTCAGCAACCCGAGCCGGTCGCGGACCATCTCGCCGCTGACGGCCAGTGCTTCGGGGCCGTTGCGGCGAGTGTCCAGGTCGCGGGCCGCAGCCAGAGCGGGATCGCCGGCGACGAGTCGTTCCACCTCGGGCAGCAGGACGTGGGCGTGCACGTCCACGGTCGGGGCGGTCACGGGCACCGCGCCAGCATCGCCGTCGTGCGGCCCATCAGCCCTGGTACGTCGGCATCACGTACGCCGTCGAGCAGCCACTGTCCTATCTGAACGGAAGCGTCGACGACCTCGCGCACGCGCGGATAGCGGCGGTCGCGGTACTCGGTGAGCACCGCGTCGCCCCAAGTGTCCGTTGTGGACAGCAGTTCCGCGAGGACGAGTGCGTCCTCCAACGACATCGCGGCCCCTTGGGCGAGGGTCGGCGGGCAGGCGTGTGCGGCGTCGCCGACGAGCACGCCCCGGCCGCGGTGCCACGGACCGTCGACCAGCAACCGGTCGAACCAGGTGTAGTTGACCTCCGCCGCGTCGGTCAGCGCGGCCTGGATCTCCCGCCACGGTCCGCCGTAGCCCTGGGCCAGCCTCAGCATCTCCTCGGCGTGGGCGGACGGGTCGATGGTGTCGCGGTCGCGGTTGCGCTCGACCAGGTAGGCGTAGGCGGTGCCCTGGCCGGTCGGGCAGCAGCCGGCGATGAAGCACTGCCCGCCGTAGATCATCTGGGTGTGTTCGAGACCGGTCGGGCGGGGCACCGCAGCGCGCCAGATGGCCATGCCGGTGGGCACGGGCCGTTCCGCGACGCCGATCAGGCCGCGGGTCGCGGAGTGGAGGCCGTCCGCGCCGGCGACGAGGTCGTAGCGACCGGTCGTGCCGTCGCTGAAGGTGACGTCGACGCCGTCGTCGTCCTGGTCGATGCCGGTGGCGGTGAGGCCGAGGCGCACCGAGGCGCCGGACGCGCGGACGGCGTCGATGAGGATCTGCTGGAGACGCGGGCGTTGCATGCCGAGGGTGCCCGGCAGGTCGTCGCCGCCGATGCGAGCGGTCGGCCGCACGGTCAGCACCGCACCGTCCGGCGCGAGGATGCCCAGCTCGTCGAACGGGAACCCGTCGCCGAGCACCTGGTCGAGAACGCCGACCTCGCGCAGGACCCGCAGGGCGTTGCCCTGCAGGGTGATGCCGGATCCGGCGGTGGCGTTCCAGTCGGGTCTGGCCTCCACCAGGTCGACGGCGTGTCCCGCGCGGCGCAGCAGGACGGTCAGGGCGTTGCCGGCGGTGCCACCGCCGAGAACGAGCACGGTGCGGGTCATCAAGGCTCCTCGGTCACTTCACGGCGACGGGGTTCACCGGCGAGCCGACGGCTCCCGTGATCGGCAACGGCGCGGCGGTCAGCCAGAACTCGTGCACGCCGTCGGCGGCGCAGTCGGCGGCGAGCGCGTCCAGGTCCCACATCTCCCCCACCAGCAAACCGATGTGCGGGATGACGACCTGGTGCAACGGCTGGAAGGCGTCGTCGAACTCGTTGGGACGCACCTCGAAACCCCACGTGTCGGTGGCGATCGCGGCGATCTCGGTGCGGTGCAGCCACGGCGCGGTGGTGAACGACAGGCCCGGCGCCGGTCCGCCCGCGTAGTCACCCCAGCCGTCCCGCCTGGCGCGGGCCAGTTGCCCGGTCCGGACGAGCACGATGTCGCCGCGGCCGACGCCGACGCCGTGTGCCTCGGCGGTGGTGACGAGGTGGGCTTCGGTGATGGCGAAGCCGTCGGGCAGTTCGCCGCCACCGATGACTCCGCCGACGTCGAGCAGCACGCCGCGCCCGGCGACGTGAGCGGCCATGTGCTCGATGCCGGTGACCAGGTCACCCGCGGAAGTCACGGTGGTGGCGGCGTCACGGCCGTTCCACGCCATGCCGTGGTCGAAGATGTGGCCGAGGCCGTCCCACTGGGTCGAGCACTGCAACGGCATGGAGATCACGTCGTCCGCGCCGCCGATGCCGTGCGGGAAGCCCTGCAGCCCGGCGACCGCGTCGGTCCCGGTGTCCAGCATCGTGTGCACCGGGTTCGTGCGGCGACGCCAGCCCTTCTGCGGGCCGTCCATGTCGAACCGCTGCGACAGCGAGAAACTCGCGCCCTTGCGGATCAGCGCGGCGGCCGCCCGGCGCTCGTCCTCGGTGAGGAAGTTCAGCGTGCCGAGGACGTCGTCAGCGCCCCAGCGGCCCCAGTTCGAGCACGTCGCGGCGGCCTCGGCGATCGCGGACTCGGGGTCGGCGCGGTTCATGCCCGCTCCTGCGCGACGCAACGGGTGCGCTGGACGCCCAGGCCGGTGATGGTGCTCTCCATGACGTCGCCGTCGCGCAGCAGTCGCCCGTGGTGCATGCCGTTGCCGGCGGGGGAACCGGTGAGGACGAGATCGCCCGGCAGCAGCGTGGTGGTCTGCGAGACGTAGGAGACCATGCGGGCGACGTCGAAGATCATGTCCTTTGTGGACTCATCTTGCATGGTGTCCCCGTTGAGCTTGAGGGTCAGCCGCAGATCCGCCGGGTCCGGCACGAACTCCGCCGGCACGACGTACGGGCCGAGCGGGGTGAAGCCGGGCGCGTTCTTCGAGCGCAGCCAGTCGGTGCCGATCTCCCGCATGTCGTTGCGGAACACCAGATCGCGGGCCGTGAGGTCGTTGGCGATCGTGTAACCGGCGACGTGCCGCAACGCCTCCTCCGGCGACACGCGGTGAGCCGGAGTGCCGATGACCGCGGTCAGCTCCAGCTCCCAGTCCGGCTGCTCGCACCACGACGGGAGCACGACGTCGTCGTAGGGGCCGGTGATCGCCGAAGGCAGACCGATGAACACGTACGGCTGGTCCTCGCGTGCGCGACGGTCCATCAGCTCCGCCGCTCGCGCCCGTGCCTGCTCCTCACTCTCGGCGGAGTCCGCGGGGCGGTGCGCGACCACCAGATCGATGACGTGCTGGCGGTAGTTGGCCCCTGACTGGAACACCTGCCGCGGCGTGACCGGCGCGTGCACGCGCAACCCGTCCAGCGGCAGCCATTCCTGTGCCTCGCTCGCCAGGTGGCGCAACGAGGGCAGTGCCTCCGGCCATCGCTCGAGGACGTCGAGCGTCGAGGCCGGCCGCCACTCCAGGGTCTGGCCGAGGTCGGCCACGCGGTCGTCCACCACCAGCCCGGGGAACGACGGGCCGTCCGCCCAGGAGAAGGTGCCGAGCGCGAACCGGACGGGTTGCGGCGGTGTTGCCATGAGGTGTCCTCCCGTGTCGTGAGGACTACTGTGGCCGCCACCAGAGGATCACGGAAATGAATGTTCTTGATGCTCTCCATCCACGCCATGGATGACTGGAGGTGCGGTGAACCTGTCGAATCTCGACCTCAACCTGGTCGTGGCGCTTCGCGCCCTGCTGGAGGAACGCAACGTCACCAGGGCGGGCCAGCGCATCGGCCTGACACAGCCGGCCATGAGCGCGGCCCTGGCGCGCCTGCGCCGTCACTTCGACGACCCGCTGCTGTCCCGCACCGGCTCGCTCTACAGCCTCACCCCGCTCGGCGCCGTGCTCCGCGACCGCGCCGCCACCGCCTGCGACGTGCTGGAGCGCGTGTTCACCAGCCAGGCCACGTTCGACCCCACCACCGACACCCGCGAGTTCACGCTCGTCACCTCCGACTACGGCGCGACGGTGCTCGGCGTACCGCTGGCCCGCGTGCTGCACGACGAGGCTCCCGGAGTCCACCTGACGTTCCACCAGACGTCGCCGACGTTGCTGGAGAACCTCGGCACGCTGCTGAGCACGGTGGACGGTCTCCTGCTCCCGCACGGCGTCATCGACGGCTACCCCGCGGTGGAACTGTTCAGCGACCAGTGGGTGTGCCTCGTCGCCGACGACAATCCCGAGGTCGGCGACGAACTCACCCTGGACCAGCTCGCGGACATGCCGTGGGCGGTCTACCAACGCGCCTACGACGCACCCGTGACCCGGCAGCTGAGCATGCTCGGCATCAGCCCCCGCGTGGACGTCTCGGTTCCCTCGTTCCACCTGCTGCCGATGCTGGTCGCCGGCACCAGGCGCGTCGCCCTCGTGCAGAAACGGCTGGTCGGACTCTCCACGACCCCTGGCATCCGCGTGCTGCCCTCCCCGTTTCCGTCCGTGCCGCTCCAGGAGGCCATGTGGTGGCATCCCGTGCACGCCCAGGACGCGGGACACGCGTGGCTGCGCCAGGTGATCAGGAGAGTCGGTCAGGCCGTGAACGGAACCGGCCAGGCACGGTCCGGGTGATCAACGCCGAGTGGTCCACCGCACATTCGCCGCCACTCGTCGTGCACCCTCGGCCGGGTGTCCGCACCCTGGACGGACAAGCCAGTCGAGGTGAGGCGAAGGGAACGGTCGGTGGGGCGCTTTGACGACGTCGGACACGAACACGGCCGTTCCGCGCTCACCGACGTGTTCGCCGAGGACCCGGAGATCGGCCGCGACCTCGCCGCGGTGAACTGGGCCGCCACCTCGCTCGGTCCGCCGTCCGGCTGGCCGCAGAGTTTGCTGACCGCTGTCAGCGTCCTGCTGTCGTCCCGGTTCTCGATGTGGCTGGCGTGGGGACCGGAGCTGACCTTCTTCTGCAACAACGCCTATCGGCGCAACACGCTGGGACGCAAGTACCCGTGGGCGTTGGGCAAGCCGGCCGCCGAGGTGTGGGCGGAGATCTGGGAGGACCTCGAGACCAGGGTGGACAGCGTGCTCAGCACCGGGCATGCGACCTGGGACGAGGCGTTGTTGTTGTTCCTGGAGCGCTCCGGGTATTCGGAGGAGACCTACCACACCTTCTCCTACAGCCCGCTGCGTGATGACCACGGTGCAGTGGCGGGAATGTTGTGCGTGGTCAGCGAGGAGACCGAGCGCGTCATCGGTGAGCGGCGGATGGCGACGCTGCGGGACCTCGGCTCGGACCCCACCGTCGCGCGGGCGGAAGGAGAGGTGCTGGCGTTCGACTGCGCGCAGCTCGAGCGGAACCGGCGGGACCTGCCGTTCACCCTGATCTACCTCGCCGACCACGGCCGCGCCCGGCTGGCCGGGGCAACGGGGATCACGCCGGGGCATCCGGTCGCTCCGGTGATCCTCACGCCCTCGGACGAGTCACCGCCGTGGCCGGTGGCGACCGCGATGGGCGGAGGCTCCGTCGAGGTCGAGCTCGAACGGTTCACCGATCTTCCCAGCGGCGACTGGCACAGACCGCCCGCCAGCGCCCTGGTGGTGCCGTTGCAACGGCCGGGCGGCGCACCGCACGGGTTCCTGGTCGCCGGTCTGAACAGGCACCGGCCGCTCGACGACGGCTACCGCGGGTTCGTCGACCTGGTCGCGGGACACATCGCCTCCGGCATCGCGGGAGCCCACGACTTCCAGGCACAGCAACGACGTGCCGAGGAACTCGCCGAGCTCGACCGCGCCAAGACCACGTTCTTCTCCAACATCAGCCACGAGTTCCGCACCCCGCTCACGCTCATCATGGGCCCGGTGCAGGACCTGCGGAACCGGCTGGCGGAGGCGGACCCGCAGTCAGGTCAGGAGCTGGAGTTCATTCACCGCAACGGCCTGCGGCTCGGCAAGCTGGTCAACACGCTGCTGGACGTCTCCCGGCTCGAAGCGGGCCGCATGCAGGCGCGCTTCCAGCCCGTCGAGCTCGCGACGATCACCGCGGAACTGGCCGGCGTCTTCCGCTCGGCCGTGGAGAAGGCGGGGCTGGACTTCGAGATCGACTGCTCCCCCTTGCCCGAGCCGGTGCACGTCGACCTGGGCCTGTGGGAGAAGGTCGTGCTCAACCTGCTGAGCAACGCGCTCAAGTTCACCGTCGAGGGCTCGGTCGGCATCACCGTGCGAGCCGGGGCGGGCAACGCGGTCGTGACGGTCAGCGACACCGGGGTCGGTGTGCCGCGGCACGAGATCCCCAGGCTGTTCGAACGCTTCCACCGCATCGAGAACAGCTGGTCGCGGTCGAGAGAGGGCAGCGGTATCGGGCTCGCGCTCGTGCAGGAACTCGTCCATCTGCACGGCGGCACCGTCCGCGCCGACAGCGTCGAGGGAGAGGGCACCAGCTTCACCGTCGAGCTGCCGTTCGGCACGGACCACCTGCCCGCCGAGGCGGTGTCGCGGGAGCCCGTGCCGCCGACGGTGTCGGACATCGCCGCCCCCTACGTGCAGGAGGCGTTGCGGTGGCTGCCGGATTCCGGTCCCGCCGTCGAGGAGCTGTTGCCCAGCCCGGCGGCCGGCGCCGCGCCGCAGGTGCCCGCGACCGTGCTGGTCGTCGACGACAACGCGGACATGAGGGAGTACCTCACCCGGTTGCTGTTCAGGGCGGGGTACGAGGTCCGTGCCGTGAACGACGGCCAGGCGGCGCTGGAGACCGCGCGCGCTCATCCGCCGGACCTGGTGGTCAGCGACGTGATGATGCCGCGCATGGACGGTCTTTCGCTCGTCGCGGCCCTGCGGGCGGACCCGAGGACCATGGCCGTGCCGGTGCTGCTGCTGTCCGCCAGGGCCGGGCAGGAGGCGTCCGGTGAGGGGCTGCTGGCCGGCGCGGACGACTACCTCGTCAAGCCGTTCGCCGCCGCGGACCTCCTGGCGCGAGTGCGGGCGAACGTGGACCTCTCCCGTCTGCGCGGCCGGCACGCGCGCTGGCGTGACGCGCTGATCGACTCCCTGCAGGAGGCGTTCTTCGTCTGCGACGACGACGGCACCGTCGTCGAGGTCAACGCCGCGTTCACCGACATCCTCGGCTACGGACCGGAGGGCCTGCCCTACGCCGTCCCGCACCCGTGGTGGCCGGCCGAGCGGACCGATCCCGAGGCGCACAACCAGTTCGCCGGCGCGTTCGCGGCCAGGTCCGGGCGCGACCAGCGCAGCCACACCGTCCCGGTCACCCATCGCGACGGCAGGAGGCTGTGGGTCAGCGCCCTCATGAACCCCGCCCGCGACCCGGACAGCGGCCGGACGATGACGGTCGGCACCTTCCGCGACGTCACCGCCGAGCACCACGCGCGCAGGCGTGAGGCCGCACTCGCGGAGCTCAGCGTGCGGTTGTCGCGGGCGACGAGCGCGACCGAGGCGCTGTCCGGCGCGCTCGAGCACCTGGAGACCCTGTGGCGGGCCGAGCAGGTGCTGGCCGTCGTCTTCGGTCGCCACGAGACGCCGCGGGTCACCACCGTCGCCGGGCACCTCGCCTGGGACGACCTCCCTGCGGACCTGCGCTCGACGCTCGACGAGGTGAAGGACCACCGGGCGCTCACCCCCGCCTCCCCGGAGCAGGGCAGCGCCGCCGTCACCGTCGAGCACCCCGACGGGCCGATGGTGCTGTGGCTGCGCCTCCACTCGCACCACGGCTTCACCGAGCAGGACGAGCTGCTGCTGTCGTTGCTGGCCGGTCATCTCACGCAGGGCCTGTCCCGGGCACGCCAGATCGACCAGCAGCGGGAGACGGCGCTGGCGCTGCAACGGGCCATCCTGGGTCCGTCGCACCTGCCCGGCGGGTTCGTCGTGCGCTACGAACCGGCGGCGCGGCCGCTCGAGGTCGGCGGTGACTGGTACGACACGTTCCCGTTGCCGGACAAGCGCATCGGCATCGTCGTCGGGGACTGCGTCGGCCGCGGGCTCAGCGCCGCGGCCGTGATGGGTCAGCTGCGCAGCGCCTGCCGTGCGCTGATGCTGCAGGAGACCGGGCCCGCACGCGCCCTCATGGCGCTCGACCACTTCGCCGACGGCGTACCCGGCGCCTTGTGCACCACGGTGTTCTGCGGAGTCCTCGACCCCTCCACCGGACGGCTCGTCTACTCGAGCGCCGGGCACCCGCCCGCGATCCTGGCGCTGGCAGACGGCACCACGCACCTGCTCGAAGGCGGGCGGTCCATCCCGCTCGCGGTCAAGGTGGGCGTGCCGCGCACGGAGGCCGAGTGCCACCTGCCGCCCCGTTCCACCCTGCTCACCTACACCGACGGACTCGTGGAACGCCGTCGCACCTCGCTGACCGAGGGCATGGACAAGGCCGCGCGTGCCGTCCAAGAGGGCCGTGCGAGCGAGCTGGAGGACCTCGCCGGCCAGATCATGGCCGCGCTGGCACCGGAGGGAGGCTACGACGACGACGTGGCCATGCTCCTGTACCGGCATCCGGCGCCGCTGGACATGACCTTCCCCGCGGAGCCCGGCCAGCTCGGCGGCGCCCGTCACGCGCTGCGCACCTGGCTGCGGCAGTGCGGGCTCTCCGCGAAACGCGCCCAGAGCGTCCTGCTGGCCGTCGGGGAGGCGTGCACCAACGCCGTCGAACACGCCTACCTGGACACCGCCCGCAAGGACGTCCGGGTCAGGGTGGAGACGGCGGGTGACTCCGGGTTGCTCGCGACCGTGGCCGACACCGGCACCTGGAAACCACAGGCCAGCGACCCCGCGGCCCAGCGTGGCCGGGGTACCTCGATCATGAGGACGATGATGGACGAGGTCACCATTCTTCCCGATCCATCCGGCACCACAGTGACGATGCAGGTGAGGATTCTCGATGACGACGCCGCTGACGCTGACCAAGACCGTCGATCCGCAGGGCCGCTCGGCCATCAAGGCGGTCGGTGAGATCGACCTGAGCAACGCCGAGGCCTTCGCGGCCGCGTTCGCGGACACGACCGGTCCCCTGGTCGTCGACCTGACCGAGGTGCAGTACATCGACAGCGCCGGGATGAGCGTGCTGTTCACGCACGCCGAACGGGCCGAGCTGATCGCGAACCCGTTGCTCGCGCCGATCCTCGAGATGTCCGGGCTCACCTCGCTGACCACTGTCCGGGAAAAGGAGGTGTAGCAGCGGGTTCACGCCGGCGACGACGATGCTGTCCACACAGGACCGCGCTGCCAGGTCCGGATGTGGCGTCGTCCACACGGGCCGAGATGACCATGCGGTGAGCCCGATCGCCGCGACGCTGAGGCGAAGAGCGACAACACGACGTGCTGAACCGGGGTCGCCGGCGCTCGCCGGCTGACCTGGGGCGCCGTCAGACGGTGATCACGCAGCCGTGGTCGTCCTGTGCCGCCGCGTCAGAGTCGTCGAACCAGTGGCCGTTCGAGCCGAGGTAGCGGAAGCGCAGCGTCGTGCCGCGCGGAACGACGACCACCGCGGTGCGGTTGCCGTTCGAGCGGGCGCGGAGTTCGGTCGCTCCCGGTGTCCAGCCGTTGAAATCACCGACCACGCTCACCGGCCCTGGCGGCTCGTGCCGGGGCAGCGCCCAGGTCACCCGCACCTGCTGGTCCTTGGCGGGCACGATTCGAATCATCCGCTCGTCGTTCCTTCCCCGTGTTTCGGTCGCAACGCTGTGCCAACCTGCCGGTTGTGTCCACATCGGACGAGTCGACGCGCCTGGCAGGGCGTGAAATAGCTGGATCGAGTGATCCCGCGAAGGTCGACGCGTACCGGAACGAACGTCGGCGGGGTTGACGCCGACCTGCTCGGAGTGCTCGCTGAGCGGGTCTGACGGCGTCGCGGAAGGTGTCGACCACCTCGTGCCTGGCTGCGCCCGCCGGTGTGGCCGCCGACGAGAACGTGGCCCAGACCCGCGCGAACCGCAGGTGCCGAGCCGTGGCCAAGGCGGGTGCGAAAGTTCCCGGTCAACTGATTTCGCCCACCCTGCGACAGCCGTTCTGGCAGCATCCGAACCGAGATCGGCAGAAACTGTTGGGGGATTCGCTGATGAAGATCCTGTCTGGCGCCGGCGTGTTCGGCGCGTCCATCGCACTCGTGCTGGCCACCTCTGGCGTGGCGGCGGCCGACTGCCCGCCCGGTGACCGCGCCGTGTGGTCCGCGCCGAGCGTGCCGGTGCCCGTGACCATCCACAACCTGAAACCGCGCAAGTGCTACAACGTGCACGGCCTGCTCGGGGAGAAGGCCACCTACCTGGCCAACAGGACGAAGAACTCGGTGCTGAACATGTTCTCCGAGCCCAACTGCGGCGGCGGGCTGTTCATCGACGCGATCTTCCCGCCCGAGCCGGGCAACCGTTCGGAGTCGACGAAGGAGTACTACTCCTTCAACGTCTCTCCACTCAACGGCGGCTGAGCGGCGCGAGGCCCTGGGCGCAGGCCCAGGGCCTTGACACAACAGTCGGTTCGAACGAAAGGCCGAGCCCGCACTGAACCGTTCGCCGGTCGCGATAGTCTTCTAGGCCTATGGCACCGGTCGGGCAAGTTCCATGGGCGAGGTGTTGACGCGGGCGGACAGCTCGCTCGGCGAGGGGAAGCGCTATGCGAAGATCGAGACGGGTTTCGCCTGGCTGCGTCTGATCGGGGCGGCCCTGGTCGTCATCGAGCACAGCTTCCCGCTGGTTCGCCCGGCCGAGATCGGCATGTTCCCCGAGAGGTGGAACCTCTCGCCGGGCTACTTCGCGCTGATGGCCTTCTTCGCCATGAGCGGCTACCAGATCGCCGACAGCTGGCATCGCGATGCCTCGTGGTGGCGCTACCTGCTCAAGCGGGCGCTGCGGATCTGGCCTCCTCTGCTCGTGGTCGTGATGATCAGCGCGTTCGTGATAGGTCCGCTCGTGACGGTGCTGAGCCCGGCCGAGTACTGGCGCAGCCACGAGACGTGGGGCTACGTCGTCAACAACGCGGGCCTGTACACGTTGCAGCACACGCTTCCGGGCGTGTTCGCCACCAACCCGTTCCCCTGGTCGGTCAACGGTTCCATCTGGACGTTGCCGATGGAGACGACCGGCTACCTGATCGTGCTGGCCGCCGGGCTCGCCGGCGCGCTGGGCAAAGGCCGGCTCGCGCTCTTCCCGGTGCTGGCGGTGTTCGTCGTGCTGGACGGGTTCGGGCAGGCGCGCGTCGGGTACAACGGGGTCTTCGGCGGCCTGCTCAGCCTGCCGCTGGCGCCGCTGGTCACGTACATGGTGCCGTTCGTGCTGGGCATGATCTTCTTCGCCTACCGGGACCGGATCCAGTTCCGGCCGTTGGTGGCGTACGGCCTGTGCGCGTTGTACCTGATCGCCAACTTCACCCCACCGGTGGAGCCCGCCGCGCGCTTCGTGCTGCCGCTGGCCGCGGGCTACGGCGCGGTCACCTGGGCGCACCACTGGCCGCGGCGGCTCGCCGGACACGACGAGTGGGTCTACGGCAGCTACGGCATGTACATCTGGGGCATGCCGGTGCAGCAGCTCTACGTGCTGGCAGGGGTGCGCGACCCGTGGCTGCTGATGGCCGTGTCGGTGCCGACGGCCTACCTGGCCGGCCTGCTGTCGTGGCGGCTGGTCGAGAAGCCGACCCAGCAGTTGCGCCACTACCTGAGACCCCCGGCCGGACCGTCCCAGGAACAGCCACGGCCACAGGTCGTGAAACCCCGTGCCGAACATCGGCAGCCGGACCGCCGGCACGTCCTCGGCGTACCGCCCGAACACCCAGCAGATCAGGAACGCCTCCCGCACCCACGCCGTCACGTGAACCAGCGCCGCCGCTACAGCGGTGACCTGCGCGACGACGTTCACGGCCGCGTTACCCCGGCCTGGATCGACCCGTCCGAGGTGCCGAGGCGCGTCGAGTGATCGGCCGCCGACCGCGAGGAGTGCGCGGATCCCAGGAGTCGTAACGGCGTTGTCGGCATGTTCTGGCGGCGGTCGCGGGACGCCGGTAGGTCAAGAGCGCCGGCGCACCTGACGACGCGGGCGTTCCCTGCCTCAGCCGCGGTTCAGTTCACCAGCCAGGGATTCGGCGGGCACCGCCTCGTCGAGGAAGCCGCCGGACTGGTGGCGCCACAGCTTCGCGTACGTCCCGTCGACGTCGAGCAGTTCCGCGTGGGTGCCCTGTTCGACGATCCGGCCCCGGTCGAGCACGATCAGCCGGTCCATCCGCACGACCGTGCTCAGCCGGTGTGCCACGACGATCGCGGTGCGGCCCTCCATGAGCCGCCACAGCGCCTCTTGGACCAGCACCTCGCTCTCCGAGTCCAGCGCGCTGGTCGCCTCGTCCAGCAGCAGGATCGGCGCGTCACGCAGGATGGCGCGGGCCAGCGCGACCCGCTGGCGCTGTCCACCGGACAGTTTGATGCCGCGTTCGCCGACCATGGTGTCGAACCCGTCGGGCAGCGCGTCCACGAACTCCGTCACGTGCGCGGCATGCGCGGCGCGGTGGATCTCGGCGTCGGTCGCGCCTGGCCGTGCGAACGCGATGTTCTCGCGCAGCGTCCGGTGGAACATGGCCGGGTCCTGGGGCACGTACCCGATCAGGCCGCGCAGGTCGGCCTGACTCAGGCGGGCGATGTCCTGGCCGCCGATGAGGACGCGGCCCTGGTCGACGTCCATCAGCCGCAGGAGCAGCCGGGTGAGCGTGGTCTTGCCGCCGCCGGAGCGGCCGACGAGCCCTATCCGCGTGCCCGCCGGGATGTCCAGGTCGAGTCCGTCGAACAGCGGCTCGCCACCGCCGTGCGTGAACACGACGTTCTCGAACTGGACCCGGGAGTCCTTCACGCGCAACGGTTCCGGGTGCGAGGGGTCGAGCACGGTCGGCGGGTCGAGCAGCAGTTCGGTGAACTGGGCTGCCTCGGTGAGCGCGCTCTCCACCTGCCGGTAGATCTGGTTGAACTCGAACATGATCCGCGTCGCGTTCCCGAAGTAGGCGAACGTCACCACGATCGCCTCCACGCCGAGCCCGTCGCTGACCCCGATCGCGACCACGAGGCCGAGCACGTTGGTGAGCACGGACAGCGGCGCGATCACGGTGTCGATGCGCAGGTTGTTGTAGTCCCACGACCGCATTGCCAGCGTTCGCTGCTTGGCGGCACGGGTCCGGTGTTCCGCTCCCTCGCGCGGCTCGGCGGCGAACGCCCGCACCGTCTCCATGTTCGTGAGCGTGTCCGAGACGTGGCCGGACACCTGGGCGATGGCGGCCTCGCGCTCGTCGACCAGCCGCTGGCGGTGGCGGATGAGCGGCGCGACGACACATCCCGTGACCAGGATCAGGCCGACCAGCACCGCCACGAGCAGCGGGTGGTAGCTCCACAGCACTACGCACGCGAAACCCAGCGGGATGAGGTTGGCGAAGATCTTGAACGCCAGCGTGTCCACGAAGTCCTCGAAGCGGAACGCGAAGCTCAGCACCCTTTTGGTGAGCGAACCGGCGAAGTTGTCGTGGAAGAACGCCGCGTCCTTGCCCAGCAACTCGTCCATCGCGAGGGCGGACAGGTTCTCGATCCCGCGGCCGTCCACGCGGTTGAGGCAGTGCAGGCCGATGCGCCACAACAGTTCCGAGAGCAGCATGAAACCGCCGAAGGCCAGCACGTACGGCAGGGCGGTGCCGAGGCTTGTGCCGCCACCACCCGCGAACTTCCCCACCAGCCCGCCCACCGCCAACGGCGCGAGATAGAGCTGACACGTGACGCCCAGCGCGGGCAACACGAGCGCCCCCGCGGAGATGAGTCCGTGGCGCCGCACTTCCTTTCCGTACAGGCGCAGGGCGAGCGGCACCGCGTTCTTGCGGACAGGCCTCTCCGATCCTGGCACGACCATCCGCCCCCTCCGAGCAACCCGGCTTCCTCATGCTCCCGCAGACGGCCGGGTGGCAGCGATCGAATATCGCCGCGAGGCAGAGCTGTCACTCGAAGCCGAGACAGGGGAAGCTCATCGAGACCTCGAACTGATCTGTGGTGCCGGCAGGAAGGATTTCCATGGGGATCTCGCTCAACGCCGCCGACGTTCTCCCTCACGACGCAGCGGACGCCACCCTTGTCGCGAGGGTCTTCGACCCGTCCGCGGACGGGCCTTCGGTCGTGACGATCCGCGGCGAAGAGGTCGTCGACCTGTCGCCGCTGACGTCGACCGTGTCGTCACTGCTCGAGCGGCCGGACGCGCTGGAGATCGTCAAGAACCACCAGGGCGGCACCTCGTGGCCGCTCGCGGAGGTTCTGGCCGCTACGACGAACCCGGCCGACGCCGTTCCCCGGTTTCTGGCAGCGGTCGACCTGCAGGTGCTCAAGGCCGCCGGCGTGACCTTCGTCCGCAGCATGCTCGAGCGGGTCATCGAGGAGCGCGCCGACGGGGATCCCAAGCGGGCCGAGGAAGTTCGCGAGAAGGTGGGCGCGATCGTCCAGGGCCACATCTCGAACCTGAAGCCGGGGTCCGCGGAGGCCGCGGAGGTGAAGAGGGTTCTTCAGGCCGAGGGCCTGTGGTCGCAGTACCTCGAGGTCGGTATCGGGCCTGACCCCGAGATCTTCACCAAGGCCCCGGTGCTCTCGGCGGTGGGGCTGGGAGCCGACATCGGCGTTCTCGCCCGCTCAGCCTGGAACAACCCCGAGCCCGAGCTCGTCCTGGTGGTGAACTCGCGCGGAAACCCGGTCGGCGCGACGCTCGGCAACGACGTCAACCTGCGCGACTTCGAGGGCCGCAGTGCTCTCCTGCTCACCGAAGCCAAGGACAACAACGCTTCCTGCGCCATCGGTCCGTTCCTCCGGCTGTTCGACGACGGGTTCACCCTCGCGGACGCCAAAGCCACCGAGATCGCCTTGGACATCACCGGCCCCGACGGTTTCGTGCTGCACGGCGTGAATCCGGTCTCCGAGATCAGCCGGGAACTCGAGGACCTCGTGTCCCACGCCTTCGGCGCCCACCACCGCTATCCCGACGGCTTCGCGCTGTTCACCGGCACGATGTTCGCTCCGACCGAGGACCGGGACCAGCCCGGCGAAGGGTTCACCCACAAGGTCGGGGACGTCGTTCGCATCTCCTCGCCCCGATTGGGCGCGCTGACGAACGTCGTGAACACGGCCGAGGACGCGGAAGACTGGGCGTTCGGCATCACCGCGCTGATGGAGAACCTCGCCGCCCGCGGTCTGCTGAACTCGCGCACGAAGGCGCGCCCGTGACCAACGTAGTCGTCACCAACCGCCCACGGCGAACACGTACCGGTCTTGCCGGCAGTTGATGTCGTCGTGGTACGGCACCGGTTTCGCTGCCGCGGAACGGATACGTGCGCGCGTAGTCGTCGATCGCCGAGAGGACACCGCTGAGCAGCGTCGCCACCGAAGTCAGCTCGCAGGCCGCCACGGATGCTGGAGCCAACTCGGCTTCTCGAGCTGTCCGAACTCGGCGATGCCATCCCAGTCGTGGTACAGGTCAACGCGTGCGATCTGCGGAAACCTGGCCATCTCCTGACGCATGAAGTCGAGCCCGCACAAGTCGCCCAGTGACGCTGCCAGGACCAGCCATTCGCGATACTCCAGTGGCCGCTTCTCGAAGAGAGTCAACAGGAGCACGCCGATCATCTCCTTTTCCAGGCTTCGCTTCCACATCGGTTTGCGGGCAGTGCTGACTTCGATGACTGCTTTGCCGGCTGAGGCCATCGACTGCCGGGCGTAGAAGCGGCTCGCGTCGAGGTCGCCCTGGGCGGCGAGAAGGACGGACAGGTCGAACGCGGCGTAGGCGGCACCGAGCCCGTTGGAGATGCCGACCGCTTCACGGAGGTAGTTGGCCGCAAGGCGTTGCGACTCGGTGACCTGCTCCGGGGTGCGCGCCGGCAGGAGACATTCGCCCAGGTGCAGTCGCGCTGTGCGCCACGGGCCGTCCACGAGGTTCTGCACGTTCTGATCGATCTTCCGCAGCAGGGTTGATTGTTCGTCCTGCACCTCGACGAGGTTGCGAAGGAACAACTCGACCACTGGTCCCACGAGACCATGGCCGCTCGACGCGACATCGACTGCCTGAGCGGACAACTTGATCGCGGTGTCGACGACGCTCATGACGGCCCCCTGCGGACGTGCATGATCACCTCGGCGCTGCGGGGCAGACGCGGGTCACGACGGTGGAAGTCGGTCGCCGCACCAACAGGACATCGGTTGACCTGCCGCCCAGCGGGAACGCCCTCGTCATAGTGGTCGCGCTCAGGGCCTGCGCCGTTACGCGCGCGGCTGCGACTCCGGCGGGCGCGATCCGCGATGAGTTGCCGCCCGGTCGGTGGTCTGTAACCACATCCACCTTCCGCGCGCGTTTTGGAGACAACTGTGAAGCTCTTGCTCACGTCAGGCGGCGTCACGAACCCGAGCATCCACTCGGCCCTCGTGCAGCTCGCAGGCAAGCCGATCTCCGAGTGCCACGCCCTCTGCATCCCGACAGCCCAGTGGGGAAATCCGATGAGCAGTCCGGCATCGGTGCGGGGATTCGTGGACGCCGCCGGCCCCAGGTCACGGCATTCTTCCGGCCTGGGCTGGGGGTCGCTCGGCGTCCTCGAACTCGCCGCCCTGCCCACCATCGACGCGCAACGGTGGGTTCCCTGGGTCCGCGAGGCCGACGTGCTCCTCGTCAACGGCGGCGACGCGACGTACCTGTGCCATTGGATGCGGGAGTCCGGACTGGCCGATCTGCTGCCTTCCCTGCCCGACGAGGTCTGGGTGGGCGTGAACGCCGGAAGCATGGTCATGACACCCCGCGTCGGGACGGACTTCGTCGAGTGGCCCGCGGCTCCGGACGACCGCACCCTGGGGGTCGTCGACTTCTCGATCTTCCCGCACCTGGACGTCTTCCCCACCAACACCATGGCCGACGCGGAGCGGTGGGCCGCCGAGATCGGCGTCCCCGCCTACGCGATCGACGACCAGACGGCCATCAAGGTCGTCGACGGCTCCGTCGAGGTGGTCTCCGAGGGGCGATGGACGAAGTTCGAGGCATAGCCGCACACCGAACCTTCACAGAACCTCCCCACGAACCGGCCAACGCGGGCGGTGACCCGGCCGTCTTCCCTTCATGTTCACCACATGGGTCGAGAACTTCGAGGCCGAAGCCGCGCACCGGAAGCGAGTGGGTGATCCCGACTGGACCTCGGGCGCCCGGCTGCACCCCGACGTCGTCAAGAGCGTGCAACGGTTCCAGGTCGGCGAGTCCGGCGACGGCGCCAACCTGATCGCCAAGGCGGGCGACGGTGCGTACGGCGCGGCGGTGCGGTTGTTCGTCGCCGAGGAACAGAACCACGCCCGGATGCTGGAGCACCTGCTGCGGGCTGCCGGCCAGCCGACGATCAGTTCACATTGGACGGACGCGGTGTTCGTGCGGTTGCGTCGTGCGCTGGGACTGCGACTGGAACTGATGGTGCTGCTCATCGCGGAAACCGTGGCGCTGCGGTACTACCGGGCGTTGCGGGACGGCAGTCGAGACCCGCTCACCGCCGACGTCGCGGATCGGATTCTGCAGGACGAGCAGCGGCACGTTCCGTTTCACCAGGCCCGGCTCGGCCGGGTTCGTTGGCCTGCACGGGCGTTCTGGTGGCTGCTGTTCGCCGGGGCCGTGGTGACGGTCGCGCACGACCACGCGCCAGGGCTGCGACAGCTCGGCGTCGGGCCCTGGCAGTTCGTCCTGCAGACGCTCGAAATCGTTGGACTGCAGGGAATAATGGACGGCGATGCGCATCGTCCCGCACGCACGGACGCGCCCTGATCTCACGGGCTACCAGACGAGGGCGATGCCCTCAGTTCAGGACGAACGTCCTGATGCTGCGGGCAGGCAACTGGGCGTTGAAGGAGCCGTTCGACATGGTGAAGTCGTTGTAGTGCGCGAGGGTCGCGGTCTGGCTGGTCAGCCAGGTCGAGATGGTCGCGGAACCAACGTCCCGCACGGTGAACACGTGGTCGACCGGCGACGTGTTCTTGTTGACGGCGACGATCACGATCCTGGATCCGCTCTTGAACGCCGAGATGTAGACGTTCGACTGCGGGTTCGCGGTGGCGGTGATGCGCGAGTAGCCGGGCCGAACCCACTTCGAGAAGTGCGCCATGTTGGCGCCGCGCTTGCTGATCTGCCCGTCCTCGCGCATCGGACCGTAGGAGCGGCGGATGTACCACCACACATAGGTCTGGAACCGGCCGTTCACCAACGCACGGTGGATGTGCTCGCCCACGTCGAGCGCCTGCGGCCACAGATCGGCGGAGTCGCTGCTGTTGGGGTGGTACACCTCGGTCATCCACAACTCTTTGCCGTTGCCCTTTTGCTGGAAGAGCGGATACGGAAAGTCCGCGGACTGGGTGCCGTAGAGGTGCGCGCCGATGATGTCCACGTTCGCCAGCGCGGCGGCGTCGTTGAGGATGGGGTCGGAGAGGTTCTTGCGGTATTGGAACGACTCCGGAGCGATGACCCTGGTGTTGATCGCGCCCGCGTTCTCGCGCAGGAACCTGACGATTTCACCGGAGGTCCACGCCGTCCATTCCTGCGCGTAGTCCGGCTCGTTCTGGACCGAGATCCCGTACAGGTTCACTCCGTTGTTCGCCATGAACGCGGAGAAGTCGTTCAGGTGCTGCGCATAGGCGCCGTAGGAGGCGTAACGCAGCCGCTTGCCTCCGGAGAAGCTTTCAGTCATCGAGGCAGGCGGGTTCCACGGGGAAGCGATGACCTTGGCCCCGAGCTCGACCGCACGCCTGGCCGTGGCGACCTCCCGACTCCAGTTGGCCCTGTCCTCGTGGACGGGAATGCGCAGCACGGTGAACCCCAGCTGTCCCGCGCCGTTGCCGAACGCCGTTTCGCGCTGGGCAGCGGTCAGATCGCTGATCCACACGGTGTGGTTCATACCGCCGAAGCCCAGGATCGTCTGCTGCACGTTCGACGGTTCGACGACCACCGAGGTGGCCGCCGCGGCAGGTGCCGCCACCGCCAGCACCGGTAGCGCGGCGCCCGCCGCGAGCAACGTCCGCCGGCGCAAGGGCTGCGAATCCGCGTTCTCGGACTGGTCTCGACGTGCTGACATGGCATCTCCACAAAGTTGATCTCGTGCGGGGTTGAGACAACTCGGATGTCCGGCCGATCGGCAATGCGGCCTGAATGAGGCGTGATCAGTCCTAACAGCGCTCGCGCCCAGCAGTCAAGCGAATCGATAATCGAATGCGTCGAATGACAGGAGTTCGTGCTTTCCCCAGATTGACCTTGTCGAACGATTGTCGATCGGGACACTCCGCCCTTGACCGCTTCGGCCCGAGCACTTAGATTGCCGGAGAGGTCCTGTCGCCTTTTCGCAGGTGCGCATTAACGCGTCGAAATCCGATGGTCGCGTTGTTCACCCCGTCTCACCACTCTCCCGCTCCGCTCAGCCGCCTGGGCTCTGGCGGCGCGCCGGCAACACGGGAGCGCCCGAACCGACGATTCAAGTCCACTTAGGACAGTTGAACCGCGTGTTCCGCCGGTCCCGGCCAAAGCTGTCCTTCGGCACCGCGGACGCCGTGGAACGACACCTGGGCGATGCGCCTACCGGCGGGGCGAGAGCCTGACCTGTGTTCTCGGGCCACGAGGCGGAAGATTGGAGACATAAGCCCTCCGATCGAGCGAAGATGGCGGCCGATGGCAGACGACTGGGTGTTCGGCTTCGGGTCCCGTTCCTTCGAGGACCTGGTCGGGAAGCTGTTCGGCGGGCTGGTGGAGCCGCAGTCCGCGACGCGGCGCACCGACCGCTTCGGGCGTGATCTCACCGCCGCGGCGCGGGACGGCCTGCTCGACCCGGTGATCGGCCGGGAGGACGTGATCGACGAGCTGCTCGAGGTGTTGTCGCGGCGTACCAAGAACAATCCCGTCCTGATCGGCGACCCCGGTGTGGGCAAGACCGCCGTCGTCGAGGGCATCGCGGCGCGGATCACGAGCGGCGACGTACCCGCCACGCTGAGCGGCAGGCGGCTGATCTCGCTGGACCTGGCGGGCATGGTCGCCGGAGCCAAGTACCGGGGCGAGTTCGAGGAACGGCTCGAAGGGGTCATCGCCGAGGTGACGGCGACGGACAGGATGGTGATCCTGTTCATCGACGAGCTTCACGTCCTGGTGGGTGCGGGCAGTGCGGAAGGCGCGCCGATGGACGCCGCGACCATGCTCAAACCCGTGCTCACGACCGGACGGGTGCAGGTCATCGGGGCCACCACGGCCGAGGACTACCGGCGCCACATCGCGAAGGACGCCGCGCTGGAGCGGCGGTTCCAGCCGATCCAGGTCGCCGAACCGTCGGTCGACGAGGCGATCGCCATCCTGCGCGGGCTGCGCGGCCGGTACGAGATGCACCACGGCGTGCGGATCTCGGACGAGGCGATCGTGTCCGCCGTGGAGTTGTCGGCCCGGTACGTTTCCGACCGGTTCCTGCCGGACAAGGCCGTGGACCTGGTGGACCGCGCGGGTGCGCGGGTCCGGTTGCGCGAGAAGTCCCCGATGCCACCGGATCCGGTGCTGCTCGAACAGCGGGTGCGGCGGCTGGAGCGGGAGAAGGACGCCGCACAGGGCGAGGACGCGGTGTTCCTCACCGGCGAGCTCGACCGGGCCGTCGCCGAACTGGAGGCCGCCCGCGCCGCGCTGGCCGACGCGCCCCAGGTCGTGGCGAACGACGTCGCCGAGATCGTGTCCCGCAGCACGGGCATCCCGGTCGCCCAGCTCACCGAGGCGGAACGGCACCGGTTGCTGCACCTGGAGGACCACCTGCACCAGCGGATCGTCGGGCAGGACGAGGCGGTGGAGGCGGTCGCCGACGCGGTCCGCCAGGGCCGCGCGGGCCTCAAGCACCCGCACCGGCCCGTCGGTTCCTTCCTGTTCCTCGGCCCGACCGGCGTGGGCAAGACCGAGATCGCGCGGGCGTTGGCCGAAGCGCTGTTCGGCTCGGAGGACCGGCTGATCCGGTTCGACATGAGCGAGTTCTCGCAGGCGCACGCGGTCACGCGGCTGATCGGTGTGCCACCGGGGTACGCCGGCCACGAGGAGGCCGGTCAGCTCACCGGCGCGGTCCGGCGCACCCCGTACTCGGTCCTCCTGCTCGACGAGATCGAGAAGGCGCACACCGACATCTTCAACACCCTGCTGCAGGTGCTCGACGCGGGCAGGCTCACCGACGCCGCCGGACGCACCGCCGACTTCACCAACACCGTCATCATCATGACCAGCAACATCGGCGCCGACCAGCTCCTCGCCGCGACCACCTCGGGTCTGTCGGTCGAGCAACTGAGGGAACCGCTGATGGCGGCCGTCCGCCGCAGTTTCCGCCCGGAGTTCCTCAACCGCCTCGACGAGATCATCCTGTTCCGCGGACTCGACGCCGGCCAGCTGCGGCAGATCACCTCGCTGCTGCTCGAACCCACCCGCGACCGGCTGCGCGAACAGGACATCACGCTGGACGTGGACGAGCAGGCCGCCGACTGGCTCGCCGCCCGCGGCTACGTGCCCGAGCACGGCGCACGGCCGTTGCGCCGCACCATCGCCAAGGAACTCGACCGGCGACTGTCCAGGGCATTGCTCGCGGGCGAACTGCAGGGTGGACAGCACGTCGTCGTGACGGTCACCGACTCGGATCTGACCTTGACCATCACCGGCACCCCGCAGTGAACCCGGGAGAGGTCGTTCGTCGAACGCCTCACCAAATTCGTTCGTCGAAAGTTTGACGACCGTCACGAAAGTGAATAGCTTCGCGGTCCGGGGGACTCGGAAGCCCTGACCGGAGGTCAGTTGTGATCACGCGCAGAACACCTCTCATCGCCATCGTCATCGCCGTGCTCGCTCTCGCCGGCGTCGTGCCCGCGACACCGGCGTCCGCCGCTTCGCTGGTGGAGGTAACCGGCTTCGGCGACAACCCCGGCCGGATGCGCATGCACGTCTACGCGCCGGACACCCGGCCGGCCAAGCCCGCGATCGTGGTCGCCATGCACGGCTGCGGCGGCTCCGGTCCCGGCTTCTACTCGGGAAGCGAGTTCGCCTCGCTCGCCGACCGGCACGGTTTCATCGTCATCTACCCGAGCGCGCAGCAGGAAGCCGGTTTCGGCAAGTGCTTCGACACGTGGTCGGACGCGGCCAAACGCCGCGGTGGCGGCAGCGACCCGGTGTCGATCGTGTCGATGGTGACCCACGTCGAGCAGCGCTACGGCGGCGACCCGGACCGGGTCTTCGCCACCGGATCGTCCTCCGGCGGCATGATGACGAACGAGATGCTCGCCCTCTACCCGGACGTGTTCAAGGCGGGCGCGGCGTTCATGGGCGTGCCGTTCCACTGCTTCGCCAACGCCGCCGACTACCCGCCGGGCAGCAGCCGGTGCACCGGGGGCGGCGGCCTGAACCGCACCCCGCAGGAGTGGGGCAACCTCGTCCGGCAGGCCTACCCCGGCTACACCGGCCCGCGGCCGAAGATGCAGCTGTGGCACGGCACCGCGGACACGCTCGTGCCGTACTCGCTGCTGCAGGAGGAGGTCGAGCAGTGGACCGACGTGTTCGGCCTGAGCCAGACGCCGACGTCGACCGACACCCCGCGCGCCGGCTGGAACCGCAGCCGCTACTCGGACAAGGTCGAGGCCTACAGCATCCAGGGCGCCGGGCACAGCCTGCCGTCGTCGGGCATGGCCGCTGTCGCACTCGAGTACTTCGGAGTCATCGGTGGCGGTGACCCGAACCCGCCGACGCCGGGCACGTGCGCCGTCAAGGCCACCGTCAACGCCTGGAACAACGGCCTCACCGCGAGTCTCGCCATCACCAACACCGGTACCGCGGCGGTCAACGGCTGGTCCCTCGGCTTCTCCCTGGCCGGCGGGCAGACCATCACCTCCGGCTGGAACGCCACCTACTCGCCGTCGGCGGGCCAGGTCACCGCGCGCAACGCCGGCCACAACGCCACGATCCCGCCCGGCAGGTCGGTCGACATCGGCTTTCAGGCCGTGCACACCGGAAACGCGGCGGCGCCGTCCTCGTTCACCCTCAACGGCACGGCCTGCTCCACCGGCTGACTGTTGGCTCCACAAGAGACACTCGCGTCATGGCGACGCATGATCTGGGTGCAGAGGTGCGCCGGTTGCGCGAGACCACCGAGCCCGCGTCCGTCGGTCTACCGCCCGGCGGGCGGCGGGCTCGTGGCGTGCGGCGGCTGGAACAGGGCCGCCGCCACCCGTCGGCCGCCGTGGTGAACGCCATCGCCCGTGGAACTAGCCCTGAGCGTCCACGTCGACATGGGCCAGAAGACCAGGACCGGCCTCGGGCACGACGTCATGGGCCGTCATTGATTCTCCGCAGCAGTCGCACGCCAGGGTGACCCGTGCCTCGCCGGCGCAGTCGCGATGCCGGTAGTGCACCGGCGGCCCGTCAGGCGCCATGTGGGCGTCGCCCCAGTCCTTGATCGCCATCAGGATCGGGTAGAGGTCGTGCCCCTTGCGGCTGAGCCGGTACTCGGCGTGGTCCCCGTCGGCAGCCTGCCGCCGCACCAGGATCCCGTGTTCCACCAGCCGCCCGAGCCGGTCCTGCAGGCGGCTGCGCGGAATGCCCAGGTTGCTCCGGAACGCGTTGAACCGCCGCACACCCGCGAACGCCTCCTTCAGGATCAGCAACGTCCACCTGTCCCCCAGCACCACCAGCGGGCGGGTGATCGAGCAGGGCAGGTCGGCGAGCTGTTCGTACCGCATGCCCCGACCCTACCGAAGGTGGTCTCTTTTCGAGACCGCTCGTGCTAGCGTCGGTCTCGAAAAGAGACCACCTTCGGAGGTTCCCGTGAGCGCGGCCGCCGTCACGCCCCCAGACCTGCACGAGGCCCTGCACCGGTTGCTCGCCGACAGGTGGACCTGCCGCCAGTTCCTGCCCGAGCCGGTCCCGAGGGACACCATCGAGCAGGTGCTCGCCCTCGCCCAGCGCACCCCGTCCTGGTGCAACACCCAGCCGTGGCACGTGATCGTCACCGAAGGCGCCGCGACGGACCGGATGCGCACGCGGCTGCTCGAACACCTGCAGACCAATCCGGGCCAGCCTGATTTCCCCTTCCCCACCCAGTACACGGGCGTCTACCAGGAACGCCGGCGGGAGTGCGGCAAGCAGCTCTACACCAGCCTCGGCATCGAACGCGGCGATCACCAGGGCACGGGCCGGCAAATGCTGCGCAACTTCGAACTGTTCGACGCGCCGCACGTCGCGATCATCACCACCGAGGCCGCCCTCGGCGTCTACGGCGCGATCGACTGCGGCCTCTATCTCAACTCCTTCCTGCTCGCCGCGCAGAGCCTCGGTCTCGCCGCGGCGCCACAGGCCGCGCTCGCCGGGTACTCCGGCTTCCTGCGCGACCACTTCGGACTGCCGGACTCCCGGCGCGTCGTCGTCGGAGTCTCGTTCGGCCATCCCGACACGAAGCATCCGGCCAACGGCTTCCGCACCACTCGCGCGAACACCGACTCCGCCGTGACGTGGCACTCCACGTGACGTCGCCGGGGTCGATCGACGGCGCGAAGGACGCGATACTCCTGCCATGACGGCAAAAGCAGGCGCGGTCGTGACCGGAGCCGGGCGCGGCGTGGGCAAGCTGGTCGCACGGATGCTGGTCGAACGCGGCTACACGGTGCTGGTCACCGACGTCGACGAAACCACCGCGGCGGCGACGGCCACCGAGATCGGCGCGATCGCGCGGGTGCTCGACGTGCGGGACGACGCGGCCGTGCAAGCGGCGCGCGACGACATCGTCGCCCGTGCGGGCCGCCTCGACGTCTGGGTCAACAACGCGGGGGTGTTGGTCACCGGGCCCGCGTGGGAGCAGGACGCCGCCACCCGCAGGCTGATGGTCGAGGTCAACGCCCTCGGGACCATCAACGGAACGGTCGCCGCGATCCAGGCCATGCGCGGCCACGGCGGCGGTCACGTCGTGAACATCGTGTCGCTGGCGGGCATCACGGCCGTCGTGGGCGAAGCGGTGTACGCCGCGTCCAAGCACGCGGCCATCGGCTTCAGCCTCAGCACCCTCGGCGATCTCCGGGCGGCGGGCGTCCAGGACATCGACATCTCGTGCGTCTGCCCGGACGGCATCTGGACACCGATGCTCTACGACAAGCTCGACGATCCGGCCGCCGCGCTGTCGTTCTCCGGCACACTGCTGCAACCCGCCGACGTCGCCGCCGCCGTCGCCGAGGTGCTCGACAAACCGAAACCGGTCACCGCCATCCCTCGCTGGCGCGGAGCACTCGCTCGGCTGGCCGACACGTTCCCGCGCTTCGGGCTGCGCGCGATTCCGTTCATGGTGGCGCAGGGCCGCCGGACCCAGCGCAAGCTCATCACGCGCGACCGGCGAGACTGATCTCTCTCCAGTTCTTCGCGCGCACCGCACAAATGCGTCTTCCTGCTCTGCCCAGCATTACCGTCGATTCGACGCGCTATTCGACAGCGCCCATTCGACAATCTGCGCGCTCATTGACATCTCGGTACTATGGGAGCGCTCCCATAACCCTGTCATTGGAGTTGTCATGCGAAAGACCATCCGTGCAGTGGCTGCCGCCGGCTTGCTGGTGGCGAGCACTTTCGTCGCGACCGCGGCCCCAGCTCACGCCGATGTGACGATCTGCGACCAGTACGGATCAACCACCATCCAGGGCCGTTACGTGGTGCAGAACAATCGTTGGGGCACCTCGGCTCAACAGTGCATCAACGTCACGTCGTCCGGTTTTCAGATCACCAGCCAGCAGGGCTCGTCCCCGACCAACGGCGCGCCGGTGTCGTACCCGTCGGCGTTCCTCGGCTGTCACTACACCAACTGCTCCCCCGGCTCCACCCTGCCGATGCAGGTCAGCCGAATCCGCAGCGCCACGTCGTCCATCAACTACCGCTACACCGGCGGTACCTACAACGCCTCCTACGACATCTGGCTCGATCCCACGCCGAAGACCAACGGCGTGAACCAGATGGAGATCATGATCTGGTTCAACCGCCAGGGCTCGATCCAGCCCATCGGCAGCGCGGTCGGCACGACGAACGTCGGCGGGCGCAGCTGGCAGGTGTGGCGCGGCAACAACGGCGGCAACAACGTCATCTCCTACGTCGCGCCGTCACCGATCAACTCGTGGTCGTTCAGCGTGCTCGACTTCATCAACGACGTGCGCAACCGCGGTGCCATCACGAACTCCTGGTACCTGACCAGCATCCAGGCCGGGTTCGAGCCGTGGAACGGCGGCACCGGCCTGGCGGTCGACAACTTCTCGGCCTCGGTCAGCGGCTGAGAGTTCCAGGGCACGCCGCACACGACGGCCTTGTCCAGGCCGTCGTGTGCGCTCACTGACCACCCCGATTGCGCCAGGGCGAACACATCGTTGCCGAGAACGCACTTGTCGCCACATTGATCCCCGCCTAGTTTCACAGAGGAAGCCCAGGGCGATCGCCATTACCGGGCGGCGACAGAAAAGCACGAATTTCGCGTTCGAACGTCAATGCGCGCATACATCCCGGCCGCCGCGCGGGAAAGGATCCTTCGCGATCGACTGGATGCGGCTCGCCGAGTCGCTCATCTCCTCGCCGTGGCTTTACGCCGTGCTGATCGCGGTGTCCTTCCTGGACTCCTCCTGCCCCTGATCCCGAGTGAACCCGTCGTGATCGTCGCGGGCGTCTACGCCGCGACCGGGCAGACGGACATCGTGCTCGTCATCGCCGCCACGACACTCGGCGCCTTCCTCGGCGACCTGGTCCCGTACGTGGCAGGACGGCTGTTCGGCACGCGCCTGCTCCAGCGTCTCCCGCCTGGTACCAAACGCCGCGCGGCGCACGACTGGTTCGCCCGTGAGCTCGATGCCCGCGGCGGCTTCATCCTGGTGACCACGCGCTTCATCCCGGTCGGGCGTTACCTGGCCACGTTGTCCACCGGGCTCGTCGGCTTCCCGCTCGGCAGGTACGTGCTGTTCGTCGCGTTCGCCACCGCGTCCTGGAGCGCCTACACCGCGCTCACCGGCTACCTCGGCGGCGTTCTGTTCCAGGAGAACACACTGCTGGCGATCGCCGTCGGCGTCGGTCTCGCGTGCGTGGTGACCGGCTCCATCGAAGTCGTGCGCCGCCTGCACCACCGCAGGGGCCTCGCCGCGCAGGACACCGTCACCGACTGACGCCCTCCGCGGCGGTGGCCATGATGTGACGGGCGCGTTCGCGCAGCAGTTGGTGCGTGCGGTCGTGGTGGTTGCGTGGATGCCACGCCATGCCGACGGTCACCGACGGCAGCGTGAGAGGGATCGGAAACGCGCGCAGCCCCAACGTG
Source organism: Lentzea sp. NPDC102401 (assembly GCF_044765805.1). NCBI lineage: Bacteria > Bacillati > Actinomycetota > Actinomycetes > Pseudonocardiales > Pseudonocardiaceae > Lentzea > Lentzea sp. NPDC102401. The sequence goes on from NZ_JBIWKS010000006.1 coordinate 451,742, forward strand.
TCCAGCATCCGCTGGGCCAGCCTGGCCGGGGCGATGCAGACGACATCGGTCTCCGAGGCGAGGAACAGCGCGCTCGCGAACGTGGGCACCACGGCCACCACGCGTCGGCTCAGTCCCAGTTCTGCCAGTTGTTCGTCGATCGGGCCGCGAGCCCGGCCGCGCCGCGACACGACGATGTGGTCGGCGGCGGCGAACCGTTGCGGCGTCACGGTCTTCACCTTCGCGAGTGGGTGGCCGGGACGCACCGCCGCGATCAGCGTCTCGGTGACGAGCGCTTCCGAGTGGATCTCCGAGTCGCCGGCACGGATGCTGCCGATCTCCAGGTCCACCAACCCTTCTCGCAGGGCCGGGGTGTCCTCGAAGAACTGGCCGACCGCGCGGCCATCGCCGATGTCGTCGCCGGCCTCGCCCACTCCCAGGACGACAGGGACTGGGCCGCGCTGCGCCGGCTGCTCGCCGACGAAGTGCTGCTGGACCTGTCAACCCACCACTTCGGCACACCACCGGCCACCACGGCAGCCACCGACCTGGTCAAGCTGGCGAGCGGCACCCTCACCGGCTTCGACTGCACCCACCACGCCACCTCCAACCTGGACGTGCGCCTGTCAGGCGACGAAGCCGAGTGCCGCGCACACGTGGTCGCCTACCACCACGTCCCCGCGGACCCCGGAGTCATCGACCACTGCACCATGCGCGGGTACTGGCAGCTGAAGCTGCACAAGCACGACGGACGCTGGCTGATCACCCACTGGGCCGTGCGGCGCACCTGCCCGTGGGAAGGATCCCCGAACGTCTACGCACTCGCCGCCCAACGCTCCGCACCAACTACCTGACGGCCGACGAGGAGAACTCGATGTTCTACGAGATCCGGACAGAACACGCCCGCGCCGGCCTCGGCCCCGAACTGGCGCAGTACATGGACGAGACCGTCATCCCCCTGCACCGCGAGATGGGCATGACCGTGGCCGGCTCCTTCACCGTGGCCGGCGAGGAGGACAGCTTCGTCTGGATCCGGCGCTTCGAGGACGCCGCGAACCGAGAACGGGTCTTGGACGCCGTCCACAGCCACCCCCGATGCGCGACGGTCGTCGACGTGGTGTCGGCACTGCTGAACGGAGCCGAGTCCACGGTGCGACTGGAACCGACCCCCAGGTCCGGTCTCCGCTGACACCGGCGGCGAACCTGGCACGAGTGCGGCACTGGGGCGTGCAGGTCCTCAGTGAGCGCCTGCTACTCCTCGGTGACGTAGCGCAGGTAGGCGTCAGGCGTGGCCATGAATCGGCGCCAGTGGTCGACCACCGCCAGGTCCTTCCATTCGGACCTCCGGAAGCCGTGCTCTCCCACTTCGATGACGGCGGCGTCCGGCGTTGACGCCAGGATCGGCGAATGGGTCGCGCAGACGATCTGCGCACCTGACTTCCCCAGCTCGTACATGAGATGCATCAAGCGCAGGCACGACTGGAACGACAGCGCCGCCTCGGGCTCGTCCATCAGGTAGAACCCCGGTTCGCGGAACATCGCCGCGAACACGGTCAGGAAGCCCTCTCCGTGGCTCATCTCGTTCGTGTCCTCGTCCCAATAACCCCGCAAGCCGCTGACCGCGTTCATGAACCCGAACGCCGTCTCCGCACGAAGGAAGTACCCCTTGCGCTTCGTCCGCGGTCCAGAGCGGTGCCTCGTCCCGAGCGCGGTCGTCTCGAACCGCACCATCTCGCCCAGTGCCGACTTCGGCCGGTCGTTCACGTACTTCCGCCCAGCCCGCCCGCCCTGCGCGTCCAGCCCCCAGGACTCGGCGAAGGCCTCCACCAACGTGGACTTGCCCGAGCCGTTCTCTCCGACCAGGAACGTCACCGGCCGCTCGAACGACATCCCCTCCGCTGCGAGCTGAGCAACGCACGGCACGTCAAGTGGCCATGTCCTTCGTGAGCCAGGAGGAAGCAGTTCCTCGGGGATGAAGGCGCGGCGGGCAAGCACAGGTCAAATCCTTCGATCAGCAGCAGAACGGTGCCCAGGCTCCCGGCAGGCGGCGTGCCCCTCTGCCTCAGGCCTGCGATCAAGACTTCGATCAGCACACCGTAGCTGCGGTCGACGTCACGGGGCAGCCCGAAGCCACCTGCGCCCTCCAGGCTCGCGAAACCGTGGATCGCAGCGCACGGGCCGCGTCGATGGCGTCGGCGTCGCGCAGGCCGAGTCCGGACCCGCTCTGCCGACGGCCGCTCTGGCCGCCACCGCGCCGAGTTCGCGTTCGGCCTGCAGGGCGCTGCCGCGGCGGAGGGCGTCCAGGGACTCGACGTGCCGGTAGAGCGAGGGGTGCGCACGCCGGCCCGTTCGGCCAGCAGGCCCATGAGCGAGCGCAGCAGCGGTACCACGCCCTGATCGAGCCATGCCACCAATCGAGACCCCGCACCCTTGACAGGGTTAGGCTAATGCCATTAGCTTATGGCTAACGTCATTAGCTTTTGTTTCGGAGGACGGCATGACCGAGTACCTGAACATCGCCGGAAACACCATCGCCTACGACGTGACCGGGCAGGGTCCGCTCGTCGTGCTGGCTCATGGCATCGGCGACAGCCGCCACTCCTACCGGTTCCTCGCCCCCGCTCTGGCCGCGAGGGGGTACCGGGTCGCGAACGTCGACATCCGCGGTTGCGGTGACTCGAGCCTGGGCTGGAACGGCTACAGCCGCACGGACATCGCTGGTGACCTGGTCGCCGTCGCCCGCCACCTCGGTGGCCCGGCCGTGATCATCGGCCAGTCGATCAGTGGCGGTGCCGCGACCATCGCCGCCGCCACCGCACCCGACGTGATCACCGGCGTCGTCGAGCTCGCGCCGTTCACCCGCGCGCAGTCCCTCGATCTCGCAGGACTGTTGCGCGTCAAGCATTTCCGTGCGGGTTACACCCAGCTCGCGAAGGTCATGTTCGGCGGAAGCCTGGAGAGCTGGAAGCGCTACCTCGACCTGGCGGTGCCGGGCAAGCCCGCGGACTGGGACGCCGAACTCGCCCGCATCGAGGCCAAGCTGCGCGAGCCCGGCCGGATGAAGGTCCTTCAGGCCATGTGCAAGACCAGTCCCGCCGACGCCGGTGCGCAGCTGGCCAACGTCACCTGTCCGGTCCTGGTCGTCATGGGCAGCGCCGACCCCGACTGGGCCGACCCGCGCGCCGAGGGCGAGAAGGTCATCGCCGACCTGCCTCGAGGACGTGGTGAACTGGCGGTCATCGAGGGCGCCGGCCACTACCCGCACGTCCAGACACCCGACGAGGTCCTCGCGCTCGCCCTGCCGTTCCTGGCGGAGACGCTGACGCGTGCCTAGGAGCGACCTGCTTCTTCAGAAGTGAACGAGGACGCCGCGGGCCGTCAGTCGCCGTGGGGGCCGCCTGGTCGAGGTCGGCCAGGCGGAGACGGAAGACCTGCGGTTCGACGCGGTCGAGCGGGTGCACTTCGCCTGCCACGGCCCACAGCATCAGGCGTAGTGATCGAACTCAGCTTCCAGCACACCTTCCCCTCTGGTCAGCGAGGGCAGTCGTCGTTGCAGCTCACGCACCCGTGCCGCCGGAATGTGTCCTTCGAGGACGGTCGCGGTCGTCGTCAGCGGAACGGCGCCGACCTTGCCCAGCGCGGCGAGCGTCGTGGCGAGTGCGTCCGCCGGGATCTCCAGCCGGAAGCGGTGCATCGGTTCGCACGTCGCGGTTCCCGCTCGGCGCAACGCTTCCCGCAGCACGATCGGTGCGAGGCCGCGGAAGTCGCCCGCCACACTCACCGGCGAGAAGTATCCGGAGTGCGTCATCGTGACCGTGCAGTCATGAATCCGGTCAGCGCGCAACGTGTCGCGCACGGCGTCCTCCGCGGCCCTGAAGAAAGCGAGCGGCAACGAGCCCAGCTCCACCTCCAGCCGGAACTCCTCCGGCCCCGGTTCCACCCGGAAGCCGATGGTGGCCGCGTACGGGTTCTCACCGAGGAACCGCACAGCCTCACCCACGCCTCGGGGACGTTCCACGCGGATCGTTCTCGTTTCGCGGAACGTGACGGCAACGCCGTACTCCAGAGCGAGCGTCGCCTCGATGACCTCCTTCTGCACCTCGCCGTACAACGAGACCACGATGTCGTCGCCGTCGAGCCGCAGGTCGATCAGCGGATCCTGCTCGGCGAGTTGCCGCAACGCGGAGTGCAGAGCCACCCGGTTGTGCGAGTCCACAACGGTTTCCAGCGTCGGTGGTGCGAAGTGGCGTACTCGGTCGTGGTGAGCGACGCCGATCGTGTCGCCGATGCGGACGTCGAGGCCCCAGAGCTTCGCGATCTGCCCTGCCCGAGCGGTGGCGCGACGTGGCGCCGAGCCGCCCTCGAACACCGCGATCGAGGTGACTTTCTCTTCGCGGTCACCGATCTTCACCCGATCACGCACCCGCACAGTCCCGGAGAACAGCCGCACGAACGCGATCTTCTCCCCCGCCCTGCCACGTTCGATCTTGAACACCGTGCCGGACAGCGGACCGCCGGCCGTAGCGGTCACCGGCAACGACGACGTGACGCCGGCGACCAGTTCGTCCAGGCCTTCGCCGGTGATCGCGGACCCGAAGTAGATCGGCGCCTCGGTCGCCAGCTTCTCGACCACGTCGCGCGCCACGCGCTCCCCGTCAGCGCCACGACGGTCCATCTTGTTCACGAACACGACGGTCGGGATCTCCAGGCGCCGCAACGTGCGCATGAGCACGCGGGTCTGCGCCTGCACGCCCTCCACCGCGGACACCACCAGCACGGCACCGTCGAGCACGTCGAGCACCCGTTCCACCTCGGCGATGAAGTCCGGGTGGCCCGGTGTGTCGATCAGGTTGACCACGACGTCACCGACGACGAACGACGCGACGGCGGACTTGATCGTGATGCCGCGCTGCCGTTCGAGCGCGAGCGAGTCGGTCTGCGTGTTCCCCGCGTCCACGCTGCCGAGTGCGTCGATGACACCGGCGGTGTGCAGCAACCGCTCGGTGAGGCTGGTCTTACCAGCGTCGACGTGAGCCAGAATTCCCAAGTTCAAGGTGCGCGACAAGCGTCATGTCCTCTAGATAGGCAACGAATACCTTCTGGGTGAACACGAACGCCACGCGCATGTGCCTCTCCTTGTCCGGCCGACTGGTCATGCGCAGTCGATCAGGCCGTGGGCCGCAGTGCAACTGAGATTGAACCCTGAGGTCAGCCGACGAGTTCGGCAGCGAGTCAAGCCGAGCGAGCGCCACGAATCGGGCATCAGGCCCCGAGGCCGTGATCTTTGAATCTCCGCTCGCCGGCTCACGGCCGGCCGCACCAACGGTCACACGGCTCGGCAGGTCCTGAGGTAGCTGAGGAACGAGGCCTGCAGACCGGTCACGTGCGTGTCGCGCAGCACCTCGCTGGTGACGGCCGCGCCGCGGGCGGTGAGGAGGTGCAGAACGGTAGCCGCGTTCTTCGTGAGGTTCTGGTAGATGGGCACGTTCCCGAGGATCTCCCGGTCGTTGAAGGTCAGGTGGAGCCTGGCCGGCTGGTCGCCCAACTCCTGGATCTGCGTGAAGATCCGGCTGTCCTCGCCGGCGACACCTGGGCTGCCCGCCCCGACGCTCTCGAAGAGCGAGGTGCCGGTGAGCCAGGCGTAGAGGCTGAAGAGTCCGCCGTAGGAGTAGCCGAAGAGGCCGTGACCGCTCGTGGCCGTGCCGTAGTCGCGTTCGATCCGGGGGTGCAGTTCGTCGGTGATGAAGCTCAGGAACGCGTCGCCCTGGGTGTCGCGCAGTTCGTCGACGTAGGCGTCGGCTTGTTCGCGGGTCATCGTGCCCGCCCGGACTCCCATCTCCACGGCGTCGAGGAACTCCTTGGCGACGGGCTCGCCGGGTGGCACGAGGTCCCTGTTGCGCAATCGCGCCCAGTGCTCCGCTTCCTCGCCCGCATAGCCGACGCTGACCTGGATGTACGGCTTGATCCGCTGCATGGGGTCGTGCTGGGTGACGATCAGCGGGGCCGTCAGACCCACCGCGAAGTTGCCGTCGAGCACGTACACGACCGGCGCCTGCGCTGTGGCGGGGTCGTAGCGCGGCGGCGTGGTGACCCAGACGCCGTAGTCGTGCCCACCGCTGGAACGCAGTTCGAAGTAGTCGGTGTCGGCGAGGCAGCCGTTCCACATGGTGCTCATCGGAGATCCTTCACAACACGTCCGGTTTGGACGACGAGTACGGCGTTGGCGGGGTCGGCGAAGATGTTCGGGTCTTCGAGCGGGTTTCCGTTCCAGAGCACGAGATCCGCCTGCCTGCCGGGAGCGAGGACGCCCACCTCGGCCAGACCGATGATCTCGGCGTTGGTCTTCGTGGCCGCCACGAGAGCGTCCATCGGTGTCTCGAGCTGTGCGCGCAGTCCGAGTTCCTCACCGCGGTGGTCCTGGGCCGGGCCGATGAGGTCGGAACCCAGCCCGATCCGCACCCCGGCCTCCTTGGCTGCGGCGAGTGCCCTGGCCATCCGCTCCCGCACCCCTGCCACCCGATCGCGTGCCGATTCGTCCAGGCCGGCTGCGGCGGGATCGTGCAGCAGCCGCTCGACGACGGCGAACGTGGGTACGAGAGCAACCCCGTGAGCGGCCATCAGAGCGGCCGTCGGCTCGTCGAGGTCCGTGCCGTGCTCGACACAGCGCGCCCCGGCCTCGACCGCGTTCCGGATGCCTTCGTTGTTGTGGGCGTGCACCGTCACGTAAGTGCCTCGCGCCGCGGCTTCCTGCACTGCGACGGCGATCTCCTCGACGGTGAACTGGGTGTCGGTCAGCCGGTCGTTGCCGCCCACCACCCCGCCGGTCACGCAGAGCTTCAGGAACGACGCCCCGCGCCGGAACGCCTCGCGCACGTTGCGCCGCAGCTCGTCCGCGTTGCCCGCCATCATGGACAGGGCGCACAGACCAGGAACGTGATGGCTGCTCCACAGCTCGGTGGGCTCCCACTCGGCCCCGTAGTAGCCGTGGCCGCCGGTCTGGCACTGAACAGGCCCGCACGACACCACGCGTGGCCCTCTGACCTTGCCCTTCGCGATGGCGGTGACGACACCGCCGTCGATCCCGCCGGTGTCCCGGACGGTCGTGAAACCGGCGTCGAGCGCCGCACCGGCCGTGGCGAAGATGTCGGCCGCGATCTCGGCGGCACTGATCTGGAACGAGAACTGCGACCGGATCGGACTCGACAGCCCCAGGTGGACGTGCGCGTCGATCAGACCGGGCGTCATCGTCAGCCCACCGGCGTCGAGTCGCTCACCGTGCGCGCCGGGGGCACCGAGCTCGGTGATGCGCCCGTCCTCGACCGTGACGGCGACGTCGCCCGGATCGCGGCCCGACCCGTCCACGACCGTCGCGCCCACCACCTGGAAACGTCCCACGAGCCCTCCGGCGTTTTTCCAATGGATAAATTACTTGTCCAATGGATAAACTACGGGGGTGGTCCTGTCAAGCACGGCACGCAGCGGCGATGCCCGCGAGCGCCTCCTGGCGCGGCTCCTCGACGTCTTCGACGACGGCCTTCCACCACCGGAGACCTCACTCCGCGAGATCGCGGCCCGTACCGAGACCAGCCACGCGCTCCTGCGGTACCACTTCGGGTCGCTCACGGGTGTCCTGGCGGCCGTGCTCGCGGCACAGCGCACCCGCGACAACGAGGCGCTGTTCCGCGACGCCGCGCAGGGCACCTTCGACGACCTCGTCCTGGCGATCTGGCGGGCCTACACCCGCCCGGAGCAGCTGTCGCGCGTCCGCGGGTTCTTCCACGTCGTGGGGCTGGCCGCGTACAGCCCGGACGACTACCGCGAGTTCATCTCGTCGCTGGACGATCTCACCAGGATGCTGGCCTCACTGGCAGAGCGCGAAGGGCTCGCCGCCGGGGAAGCGCTGACCAGGGCCACCGTCGCCGTCGCCGCGATCCGCGGCCTGCTGTTGCAGGAGGTTCTGACACCGGGGGCGTGCCAGGAGGACGCGGTCGCGCTGATCCTGGGCATGGGCGGGCAGCGGTCCTGCTCGCCGGTTCACGAGACCGGAGCGCTCTAGGCGTCTTCAGTTGGTCCACGGGCGACCCCGCGAGTCGATCACGGCCACGTCGGGAGGAATGCCGAACGCGACCAGCGACCCGAGGATCGTCGGCTTCACCCCCGACAGTTCGACGATCACACCGTCGCCGAGGGTGCGGCGCAACAGCGTGACGAGCAGGACCAGTTGCGCACCGGGGACGGCGGGAGCGCCGGCCAGATCGATCGTGAGTTTCTTGATCGGGTGAAGGTCCGGATCATCGGGATCGACCGTCATCGCCGCACGCACCCTGGTCACGATGACCGACAGGTACCTGCGCAGTTCCCGGACCTCGTCCGGGGCGAGTCGCAGTCGAAAGGTGCCTTGCGGCGGGTTCTGAACGTCGCTGAACGACTTCGTCACCTGTTGCCTCCTCCTGCCGTTGCGGATTGTCCGACCAGGACGCGCGGTGGCTCAGCGTGTCCGCGTGTCTCGACCGGGTTGGGTCCTCCGCTGCCACACGCCCCAGGTCCACCCGGCGACCAGCGCACAGGCCAGTGCACCTGTCAGGTGCCCGAGCGCGATCGCGAGGACGCTCAGCAGCGCGGTGATCACCAGCAGAGCCAGGTACGAGCGGCGGTGGCGTTCATGCGGGGCCTGCAGCCGAGCGCCCTCGAAGACCTCGGCGAGTTTCGGGTCCTCGTCACTGAGGTTGTGTTCGATCTCGCACAGCGTCTCGCGTTCACGGTCACTGAGCACGGCACACCTCCTGACCCGGCTCGCAGCGCGCCGGTGTCACCGGACCTCCTCCTCGCGCGCCTGCCCGTAGGGCACCGCGTTCAGCAGGGTGACGCGGACCGTGGCTCCGCTGGGGGTCCGGTAGGCGCGCTGCTCTCCCTGGCGGGCACCGTTCACCGCCGCTCCCAGTGGGGAGTCCGGCGAGAACACCTCGATCGTGCCGTGCTCCGCGCCGCGTGCCCCGAGCAGGAACGTGTCGGTCTCACCGGTGTCGTCAAAGCTGACGGTGAGCACCATGCCGGGTTCGGCGATGCCGTCGTCTGGTGGGTCTTCGCCCACGATCGCGTTGGTGAGGAGGTCCTTGATCTGACGGATGCGCGCCTCCCGATCCCGTTGCGAGAGGAAGTCCGACTCGCTGGACTCCTCACCCAGGCGGCTGCGCACCGGCGACAGCAGGGTCATCAGTTCGTTGCGGAGCCTGTGGTGCGCCTGCGGGGTCAACCACACGCGCGGGGTCGTACTCGTCATGTCATGCCTCCGTGGCAGGTGTAAGTGCCGTCAGGGCGGTCTGGGGGGAGGTACCGCCCTGACGGCGGGGGCGTCCGCGCGGGCCGGGTTCGTCGACCCGCGACCCGCACGGACAGGAAGGGGGTCAGTGGTGGCGTTGGCCGTCGTTGCGGCGCAGCGCCGCTTCGAAGTCGTGGGCGTAGCCGGAGGCCACGCGCAGGAGGATGTCGCGCTGGACGCGGAGGAAGTCGTTCTCCTTGCGCAGCCACGCCAGTTCGGCTCGCTCGCCGGCGGTCAGCGGCGGGTCGGTGTGTTCGGTTTCCACGTGGCGGTCACCTGAGCGGGTCGAACTCGCGCAGCGCATCAGGCTGCTTGCCGGTGGTGATCTGCTCCGCCAGCAACCGCCCGGTGATCGGCCCCTGCGCCAGGCCCCACATGCCGTGCCCGCCCGCGACGTAGACGCCCGGAATCCTGGTCGCGCCGATGAGAGCGCGACCGTCCGGCGTGACCGGGCGGGAACCCACCCAGACGTCGGTGCGGTCCTCCCACCGCACCCCGTCGAGCAGCGGCCGGACGGAGGCGATGATCGCGTCCACCCGTGCCTCGTCCAGCGGCGCGACCGGCTCGCGGAACTCCATGGTGCCCGCGACCCGGAGACCACCCTGGTAGGGCGTGCACGCCACGCGCACCTCCGGCAGGTAGACCGGGCCGTGGACGGGCTTCCGCGTCGGCACGGTGAACGAGTACCCGCGACCCGCCTGGACCGGCGTGCGAACACCGGCTCGTGCGGCGAGTTCCGGCAGCCAGGCACCGGTGGCCAGCACCGCCACGTCCGCGGTGATGGCGTCGCCGTCCTTCGCCCGCACGGTGACACCGGAGGTCTCCGACCGGATGCCGGCCACCACCAGAGAACGGATCGTGGCGCCACGGGCGACCACGGCACGGCCCAGAGCCCGCACGAAGCCGCCGGGGTCGACGAAACGCTGCCCGTCGATGCGCACACCGGTGGCGAGGACGGCGGACGCCAGGGGGACCTGCTCACGCAAGTCCGCTGTGGACAGTGCGGTGTGGTCGACCGGTTGTCCGGCCGCCGCAAGCCTTTCCAGCTCTCGCACCAGACCTCGCGCCTTATCGGGAGAGGCGAAGACGGCGGTGATCGGGGCGTCGATCGCAGGCGCTTCGACGCCGTTCGCGGTCAGCACGTCGTAGGCTTCGACGCTCTCCTCGTTGAGGGGAAGGTTCGCCTTCACCGCCCTGGTCCACGACGGCCACCGGCAGTGGGCGGCGAAGCGCATCAGGAACGACCAGAGCTTCGGGTCCGCGGTCAGCGGGATGTGCAGCGGCGCGGCCGGGTCGAACAGGGACCGCAGCCCGTAGCGCAGCACCGCCGGTTCGTTCAGCGGGATCGCCAGTCCGGGTGCGATCCACCCGGCGTTGCCCCAGGACGCGCCGGCCGCGACTCCGGTCCGGTCGACGACCGTCACCTCGACGCCGCGCTCCTGCAGGAACCATGCCGCGGACAGCCCCACGACGCCCGCGCCGACCACCACCGCTGAGCGCGGACCACCGTCAAGGCGCTCGTCCATCCCGACCTCCTGTCATCGCCTGTCTCGATTCCAGGATGCTGGGGACAGAGGCCGAACCGGTTGTCCGCTTCCTACAATCGCAGCTCAGCGATTGTCGGTTTCCGACACCGTCGCCGCGAGATCGATCAGCATCGCGACCCGCTTGGCGGCGTCGTCCAACCCGAGGTTCGTCACCTCGCTCATCTTGCGCAGCCGGTTGCGCACGGTGTTGCCGTGCACGGCAAGCCGCTCACCGGCCACCGCCAGATCGCCCTGCGCCTCGAGCCAGGCGCGCAACGTCGCGACGTAATCGGTGCCGTGTTCGCTGTCGTGCTTGCGCAGGTCGGCCACCGGACCGCGGGCCGACGCCCGGCCGACCCGTGCCGCGGTGCGCAGACGCTGCAGCAGGATCTCGTCCCACGACTCGTCGTAAGCGGGCGGAGCCGTGTCCGCGGCCCGCATCTCGTGCAGTGCCAGGCACTCGTCCGCCTCCTGCCGGGCCGCGGGCAGGTCCGCGGGCTCGGCGACCGCGCTGATTCCCGCCGACGTGGTGACGTTCTCGGGTAGCGCCGCCCTCAAAGACGCCAGCCACTCCCGCGCCGCGGCGACCCGCTCCCCCGGCAGGATCGTGTAAACACTGTTGCCCGCCAACGTACTTCGTCCCGGACGCGACCAACCGAAACCGGTGGTCGCCTGTTCGAACGCCAACAACACGGCCGCGTGCCGCTCGTCCCCGACGTGCGCGCGCACCGCGACCACCCTGGCAGGTCCCGGCGGCAACCCGAGCTGACTGATCACCGTCGCGGCGTCCGCAGTGCCCTCCAGCAGCCGGATCACCCACTCCGACTCCACCTGGCGCTCCAGATCGGCACTGGCCCGCGACCGCAGCAGGTGCAGCGCCACGGTGCGGGCGCCGTCGGTCAACGCGGTGCGCCGAGCACCCTCCAGCGGCGCGGGGCAGGCCACCCAGATCGCTCCCAGCAACTCCCTGCCCACCCTGACCGCGACCACCATCCGCCCGGTCAGGCCGCGCGCGGGCTCGCCGGAGACGAAGAGCGGTTCATCGGACCCGAGCAGGTGCGTCCGCACACCCGCCGCGTCGAACAACTCGCGAACCCACGGGGGCACCTGCCGGCCCATGATGGTCTCCAGGCGTGCCGCGTCGACCTCCTGCTGCGGGCCGGAGTAGGCCAGCACGCGCGACAGCCGGTCCTCGATCGTCACCGCGCCGCCGGTGGCCGCTGCCAGGCTGTCAGCCAGCGCGAACAGGTCGGTGGGACCGCGTCCCGACTCGGTCTCCCTGCCCTCGAGCACCAGGCCGTACACGACTCCCGCCAGCTGGCTCCACGACAGGGCCGGATCCGCCAGCATCACCGCGACACCCTCGGACTCCCCCACCGCGACGGCGTCCGCCAGGAGCTCCTCACCACCTCGGACGAGCACCACGACGGAACGCGCGGACACCGCCGCACGCACGGCCTCGGCCACGGACCCGGCACCGACGGCGAGGTACACGTCGCCGACCTCGGCGCGGTCGTCCGCCGCGTCCCGCAACACGACTCCACGCAGCTCCGCCGATCGCGGCACCGGGCAACAACACAACCGGACCCCGTACCCACCCAGCACGTTGACCAGCCGGTCCAGCCTCACCATGCGCAAACTCCCTGTCCTACCGCTCACGCCACCGTAGAGGCCGAGACCGCGGGGAGCACCTCGCCGACCCGACGGCAGCCTCCACGAACTGGTGACGACACCTCGATAACCGGTTGATGGAACCTGAGGGACGATGCCAGGCTGCCACGGCCGTTGATCGTCCATCCCGCAGGGAGCAGCGCTTGTCCGCCGGAGCGACACCGAACATCGACGCGACGCCGGCGAGGTGGTTGGCCGACACGCGGTTCCCGCGATGGGCCGGCTGAACGGGGAGGTGGCGACCGTCGAGGCACTGTCCGGTTCGCCCGAGGCGCCGGCCGGGTTCCTCCAGACGCCGCACCGGTTCGACGCCGAACCGACCGGCATCGCCGCACCACCGTCCACACGGGACGCGGCGACGCGGTCGGCCATCTCGGAGGTCCCGTTCGACCAAGCGTGGACGACCGAACTGCGGGACGCGGCTCTCGCTGCCCCGCAACAGGATCCGGTGTGGCGCCACGGCGACTTCCACACCGGCGACCTGCTGACGACCGAGGGACGCCTCAGTGCCGTCATCGACTTCGGCGAGTTCGGGGTGGGCGATCCGGCCCTCGGCCTGATCATCGCCTTCACGGTGCTGTCAGCCGGGACGCGAGCCACGCTCGGGGTCGGCGACAACGCCTGGACGCGCGGCCGTGGCTGGGCGCCGGCCACCGGACTGAACGCCCACGTCCACCACGCCGCGGCCGAACCCCGCGCCGCCGCGCAGACCACCCGCCAGATCACCCAAGCCCTGGAAGGCGAAGGACCGCATGCTTCCCACCGTTCGTGAGGCCCGCGAGGACGACTGGCCGCAGATCTGGCCGATCATCCGGAACGTCATCACCCAGCAGGAGACCATCCCCTACGACCCCGGCATGAGCGAGTCCGACGCCCGGCGGACGTGGCTGCTGCCCGCACCGGCGAGAGTGGTCGTGGCTGGCGACGATCAGGTGCTCGGCACCGCGAACATGTACGCCAACCGGGGCGGCCCCGGCAACCACGTCGCTTCCGGCACCCTGATGGTCGCCGAGGAGGCCCGGGGCAAGGGTGTGGGCCGTGCCCTCACCACCGACATGATCGACTGGGCGCGGCGCAGCGGGTTCGCCGCCATCCAGTTCAACGCCGTCGTCGACACGAACACGGCGGCGATCCACCTCTACGAGAGCCTCGGCTTCGTCACACTCGGCACCGCGCCCAGGGCGTTCCGCCATCCGACCCAGGGGCTGGTCGGCCTGCGGATCATGTGGCTGGACCTGTGACGAACGGCGAGGAGTGGCCCTGAGCGTGGCCGACGTGCCCCGTCATGTCGCGGTGGCGAGGAGTTGCTCGACGACCGAGTCATCCGGCCGGCGCGGACCGGGAATGGTGTGCTCACGGCTGACGGCTCCGAGAGTTCGCCTAGGCCGATCTGGCGCCGGGCCGAGTCGTCGCCGTGATCACGGCAACGCAGGCTGGCCTCATGCGAGCTGGGGTCTTCCTGCGCTGGGTGGCGCATCCGCTGACCGTCGCGGCAACCGCGGTCCTGCTGCTCAACGACCACGTGTTCAAACAGGCGTGGCCGGGGGTCGTCACCGGCAAACTCAGTGACGTCGCCGGACTGGTGGTGGCGCCGGCGGTGCTGGGGGTGTTGTTCGGCCTGTTCCGCGCCGGCCCGTTCGGCGCCGCGGCGGCGACGCTGCTGACGGGAGCCGGATTCGCGTGGGTCAAGCTGAGCCGCACGGGAGCCGAGGTCGCGTCGGCGGCTTGGTCCATCGTCAACGGACCCTCGGTCGTTCTGGCCGACCCGAGCGACCTGATCGCGCTGCCCGCGCTGGGCCTCGCCTGGTGGGCCTGGCGGCGGGCGGCGGCCGCCCCACCGCTGCCGGACGGCCCGGCTCACCGGTTGCGGGTGGTGCTCGCGATGCCGTTCGCGGTGCTGGCGATCGCCGCGACCTCCGCACCCGTCGACACGACTCCGTCGGTGGACTCCGTGCAGCTCACGGGCGGGCAGGTGATCATCGAGGTGAACGAACGGTTCTACGCCTCCGGCTCCGGTACCGGCGAGTGGACACTGCTGCCGGACACGCCGCTCGGACAGTTGCCGGAGCGCCAGCAGCTCGAAGCCTGCGTGCCCGACGACCCCGCGCACTGCTATCGGGCGCACGGTGGCGGTGACCTCGGCACCGTTGCACAGACGCCCCACGGCGGCCGGATGCTCGGCGTCGACGAGACGACCGACGCCGGTCGGACCTGGCACACGGTCTGGGAGGTGCCGGCCGCGCGCTGGCCGTTCGTCGAGCGCCAGCACCCGTTTCCCGGCGGAGTGAGCCGCGTGTCCAAGGTGGCCAGTGTGGACGTCCTGGTCCGCTCCGTCCCCAGTGGACACCAGGTGATCGTGGCCAACGGCGTCGAAGGGCTCGCGGTTCGCGACGCCGATGGCACGTGGCAACGCCTGCCGGTCGTGGTCGCGGCGACCGGGCTGGACATCCGTCCCGCACCGCTCACCGGGTTCGGCCAGGTGATCGGCGACGACGTGATCGACGCCGGACTGATCACCCTGCTCGCCCTGCTGATCGGGATGTCGGTCGCGGCCGGCCGGACCCCCGCCCGGCTCGTACACCTGCTGGTCGTGGTGCTGCCGCTGGTCTTCCTCCTTCTGGCGGCCGTCCCGATCACCGGCGCGGTGGTGTTCTTCACCTCCGGTTCCGGGACGACGACCGCGCCCAAGCTGGCGCTCCCGCTGTGTCTGGCCGGCGCCGGCATCGGTCTCACGATGGCGCAGGGGGCGGTGCGCCGGTCACGCGCGGCGGTGGTCGACGCCGTCGCGGTGGTGACCGGTCTGGCGTTCCTCGGACCTTTCCTCGGCTGGACGCTGGGCCTGCCCGCCGAGCGCGAGACCGCCGTCCAGATCGGTCTGATCCTCGCGGCGGGATGCCTGCCCCTGATCGTCGCGGCCGGTTGGTGGGCGGGCCGCGACCCGGCGATCACCAATGCCGTGGTCGCCGGCGATCCTCAATGGCCCGGTCCTGGCTCGGCCGGTTGAGCGGCCGGTCATGGCGAATCAGTCACACAGCGTGGGCGCGATACATCGGCAGGTACGAATCGTTTTTCTGGACCGGTCTCGACCAGAGTTGCTTTGGCTGGTCATATTGCGTTGACATGGGTTTCGATCGATTCAGGTGAGGTACTTCAACGGGTATGACGTCGGCAGAACAGAGCCCCAACACGATGGACGGAGTACCTGCTGACGGGTGGTACACGTTGGAACTTCTCGACACTGTTCCCGACACCGGCAAAGTCCGGCGATGGGCTCGGTCGGTGCTCTCGAACCTGCATGAGGACGATCTCCTCGACGTGCTGCTGGTGGTCACGGAGCTGGTGTCCAACGTGTACGACCACGGCCGGTTCCCGGCACGGGTGAAGCTGCGCAGGTCGACCAAGCCCTGCGAGGTCAGCATCGCCAGCGAGGACGCTTCTGCAGTACCGCCCCAGCTGCGGCCGTCCTCACCTGATTCGGCACGAGGCCGCGGGCTGGTGATGGTGAACCAGCTGTCCAAGAAGTGGGGCGTGGCCCGGCGCGCCGTCGGGAAGTGCGTGTGGGCCGTGGTGCCCTGCCCGTCGACCCCCTGAGCGACAACGGCGCCCAGGTGACCGGCGGCGGTGCCCGCTAACGCCGCGACTGAGGCGGCACGGAAGGCTGGGCGCGGATGCCCGCCAGGGCGTCCGGCACGCTGGGGAACAGGGCGAGGCACACGTCCATCCCCGTTATCTCCAACGGCTTCAGCACGGCCGGCCGATCTGCGACGACAGCGAACGGGACGCCCATGAGCCGGGCGTGCTGCCGCGCGGCCACCAGCAGGTTGATGCCGGAGGATCCGAAGAAGGTGACGGCGTTCAGGTCGATGACGAGACCGGCACTGGTCCGCTTCACGGCCGCGATGGCCCCGGCGAGCGGATCGACCTCCGTCACCATGTCGACTTCGCCGGTCAGCACGACGATCGCAACGCCGTCGTGATCCACGATCTGGGTGGTCAGTGCGTCTACAGCTTCGTTGTACCGGCTGTTCATCGCCACTCCCGTCGGGCAACCGCGAACTACGCTATGCCCGTACGCGGAGACGCACAACCGCAGCGACGCAGGCACCGCGTACTGCCGGCGCCACGAGTTCAGGCGCTCGTGCTGATGTTCTGCAGAGAGTCGGCCGGTTCGCGGAACAGTTCGGCGTGGGACCACTGATTTGCGGCGGGCGGCGTACCAGGCCTTGAGACGGCACGAACCACGTCGACGTGGCTGAAGAGCTCGTCGTGGCCGCCGATGTCATGACGCGAAACGTGCTGAATTTGCATGATGTCGACTTTCTTCTCAGAAGTAGCGCGGCCCCGGATGCCCTGTTCGGACCGACATCAATCTCCGAACACATCACATCTCGGACGGGTTTGTGCGCAACGGCAGATCTCGAAACACGGCCCCGCCGTCAGCGATTCCGGACTCTGAATTCCGGCGGGCGCACTCGGTCGTCGTCAGGGCTTGCTGACGTTCGCCTGTTCGGCCGGACGCAGAGGGCGCGAGGGCGAGGCGGCGTCCGTGTCGGCGCCGTTGTCCGCCTGGCGTTCGGTGCGGCCGATTCCGTGCCAGTCCAGGCAGAGCACGGTGGCGTCGTCCTGGAGACGATCGCGGTAAGCGCGCCTCACAGCTCTGGTCGCCGCTCGTACCACTTCCCTGGGGTGCAGCGCTTCCGTGTTGCGGAGCAGCGCGGGAAGGTCGACGGCTTCGGCGTCGCGTTCGAACATGCCGTCGGTGAGCAGCATCAGCCGGTCTCCGGGTCGCAGGTTCAGCCGTTGCACCCGGTAGGGATGCGGTTGGACACCGAAGAGCAGGTCGACCTTCAGTTCGAGCTCGTCCACCACGCCGTCGCGCAGCAGCAGTGGTGCCGGGTGACCGGCGTTGACCAGTTCGACCGTTCCGTCGCGCAGGTCCACGCGCACCAGCAGCCCGGTCGCCAGTGCTCCCAGGCGGTGGTCCAGCAGGGCGTGGTTGGCCTGCTGTGCCTGCCTCACCAGGTCGTCGCCTGCCCGGCGGGCCCTGCGCAGCGCGCCGACCAGCAGAGTCGCCGTCATCGCCGAGCCCACGTCGTGACCGACGGCATCGGTCATCGACAGGTGCAGGACGTCGCGGTCCAGGGCGTAGTCGTAGGTGTCGCCGCCGATGTCGTGGGCGGGCACCAGAGCACCGGCCACGGTGAACTGGGCGGCCTCGCAGCAGGACGCCGTGGGCAGCAGCTGGTGCTGGATCTCCGCTGCCAGGCTCATCGGCGTCGTGCGCCTGCCGGAGTGGTAGAGATCGGTGAAGCGGCGGTCGGTGACGATGACGTAGGCCAATGCGTGCGCGGCCTCCCCCAGCTGCGACAGCACCTCCTCGTCGATCGAGGGCACCGTCACCTCCAGCACCCCGACGCAGTCGCCGCGGTTGGTCACCGGCAGCACCACCCGCACACCGCCGCCGTCCGGCCCCTGCCACGGCTGTTGGGTGCGCAACACTTCCTCGTAGACGCTGTCCCGCAGATCAACGCTCTCCGCGCCGCGCCCAGGAAGATCGCGGGTGGTCGAGGCCAGCCGCACCAGCCGCTCATCGCCGACGTCGATCAACAGGAACGACACGTCGACGGCCTCGAACCGCTTCGCCAGGTCTCGCGCGACGACCTCGACCGACTCCACCGGCGGTGCGCTCTCGGCCGCCGCCAGCACATCACCCGGTCGCAACACATCGCCATCCACGGCAACCTCCGAGCAGTCGGGACCACCCTAACCGCATCACCCGCAGAGGTTGACCACGACGAAGCTCGCCGTCAGAACAGGAAACCTCCGTACGGACCGTTGAGGATCGCGGTCTTCTGCGCCTGGCTGAAGTGGGTGTTCGGGTAGTCGTAGAAGGAGGCCGACATCGGGGTGCCGTCGGTCGACGTGGAATCGGGCAGGCCCAGGGCGTGGCCGAGTTCGTGCACCATGCCGCCGTACCAGCGGTTCATCGGCCCTCCGATGCCGGCGGCGCCGTCGGCGTCGTGCTGGCAGAGGATCACCCAGCCGTTGCCGCCTCCGCCGCCCGCGCCGGGTCCCTCGGCGCTGATCTCCCCCACGAGAAGCCAGCGGCTGTCCGGGGAACGCAGGCCCTTCTTGCGCGTCAGCTCGTTCTGCATGTTGAACACCGACCACCAGTACCGGTCGGGGCCGTTGGGCGTGTTCTCGTACCAGCTCTTGACGTGGTCGCCGACGACCACCTCGACGATCTGGGGGTTGAGGGTGAACGTCCTGCCCAGTTCCTGGCGGTAGTACTTCTGCGCCTCGACCACGACCTTCCCGATGCCGTCGGGGTAACGCTGGTCGAAAGGCACGTCGGACGGCCTGAGCCACAGCACCCGCACGGTCTTCGACGGCGGGTCGCCCGTTGGCGGACCGGAGGAGAACCCGGGAATTCGCCACACCCGGCTCGTCATGGAGCCGCACGGCAGTTGCACCAGGCCGGTGCCCGTAGCCGTGCCGTCCCCGCTGGGCGCGACGCACTTGCTGGAACCGACCGCCACCAGGGCGAAGGTGTTGGCGACCCCGCTGATGGTCACGGCCTGCAACCGGAACCGCTGGTTGGCGTCCGAGTGGCAGGCGTACTGGATCACCGCGGCGTTGTCCGCTCCGGAGGCGCCCGAGATGTCCGCGCAACTGCCCGCGGTCGAGGTCCCGACGGTGTAGGTGTCCGTGGTGCCCGCGACGGGGCTGAACGTGAACTTCTGGTTGGTGGTGGAGTCGCACGATCGCTGGGTCAGCTGCACCACGCCCGAGGGTGCGGTCGCGCAGTTGCCGTTGCCCTGGTTGACCACGGTGCTGGAGAAGGCCACCGCGTCGGCCAGTGCCGCGCCGGCGTCGAGGAACGGCAGGGGTGCGCCCGCGAGCAGGAGGGCCGCCACGAGCAGCAAGGGGAACGTCTTCACCGTGGTTCGGGTCATCGGTTCTCACGTCCTCGGTCGATCACGTGGGGTGGTCCGCGGGGCGGGCGACGCCGCCCAGCGGACTCTGATGCCGGTCAGCCGAAGGCCTTCACCTCCAGCGCGCCGACCGAGTTCGCGCCGCTCTGGAGCACCGCCCGCAACCGGGTGGTGCTCACCGCGGTGAAGGTGACCTGGTTGTACTGGTCGATCGCGGCCGGGTAGCCGCTCGCTCCCGGCACGTCCGCGTAGGCGGTGCCGGTCCAGTACTGGAGCTTCCACGACGCCGGCAGGCGCACTCCCCCGTTGTCGTCGAAGAAGTAGACCTGCGCGGACTTCACGGTCTGCGCCGTCGCCCAGGTCAGTTCACCCCACTGCTCCCCGGTGTTGGGCCACGTTCCCCACCGCGGGTTGACCGTGTCGTTGGACGAGGGCGGATCGATCCCGTCGTTCAAGGCGTTCACGCTCTCCCACGCCGAGGTGTAGGACGCCGAAGGTGTCGCGGTCAGCGCCAGGTTCGTCGCCGGCCCAGGCCCCGGATCGGTTCCGCCGCCCCGGTTGTAGACCTTCACCTCGGTCAGTGCCGTCTTGAAACCCGGGGCGTGGGTCATCTGCACCCGTATCCGCTGCGCGCCGACCGGGGTGAAGCGGACGACGTTGTAGTTGGCCTTTGGGATACCGGGCGATCTCGACTGGGCCGCGGCGTCGACCCACGCACCGCCGTTCCAGTACTGGACGTTGTACGAGGCGGGGGCCCGGTAGCGGTTGCCCGCGCGGTCGTCGCGGAAGTACAGCCGCACCTCGTCGACCGTGCGGGACTGCCGGAGATCGAGCTCGTAGGAGTCCGTGCCGTTGGGCGAGCCGGAACTCCCCCAGACGGGATCGTTGATCGGGAACCCGTCCACCGCCGCCCCGGCCGAGGTGCCCGAGGCCGTGTACGACGCGGACACGCCCGCGCCCTGGGCCAGGTTGGGGGTCGTCGACGTCAGGTCGGCGCCCGCCTTGGCGAACACGTCGACCATGCGGCTGCTGCTCTGCACGACGTTCTGCGGAGCCTGCGCGCCGGCGATCGCCGTGCTGTAGTTGACCACACCCGCCCCGGACGGGAACGTGACCGAGCCCGTGGCCGGGTTGTAGAGCACCTTGGTGAGGCGGTCGACGGTGAAGGCCCGCGTTCCGTTCAGGTACACGGAATACCCCTGCGGAACACCCGTGTAGCGGGTGATGCCGTCGGCGGGGTCGTCCCACACGACGCTGAGGTCCATGTTGCGCCAGCGCAGGTTGTTCACCGCGAACTGCGACCAGCCGATGGCGATCGGCGACAGCTCGACCTGGGCGTCGTTGCGCGGACGCAGACCGGCGACGTCCTCGATGACGGTCCAGTTGCTGCTGCCGAGGATGTTGTGGTGGATCCACGACCGGTAGTCGATGGTGCGGGAACCTGCGTTCCAGTCCGCCCAGAACTCGTTGGCGTCGGGCCACTGCGTGTTGCCGCCGACGTACTGGGACCAGGCGTTCCAGTAGAGGAGCTTCTTGTAGTCCTCGTTGGACATCCACTGGTTCGGGTAGTTGCGCAGCACCGAGGAGTACAGCCGGAACTGCACCGTGGAGTTGATCGTGGAGAAGTTGTTGCTGCCGGGGAACCCCGCCGCCGCGGCCGCTGCCTTGTCGCGCTGGTTCGCGGTGTAGAACGGGTAGACCGGGTACTCGGCCGGGTCGTCGAACAGCCGCAGGGCCTCGCGGTACTGCTCGGTGTTCGGCATCAGGCCCACCGAGTACGGGTAGTAGTTGTTGATCTCCTTCCACGGCACGTGGGTGTTGGTGGCGACGTGCTTGTGCTCCAGCAGCCTCCGGCCGGGGTTCCACAGCGTGGTGATCACGCCGTTGCGGATGCGGTCGGCCAGCGCCTGCATCTCGGTGGCCTTGGCCGTGTTGCCGACGGTCGCGTAGGCCTGTTGCGCGGCCATCGCGCCGCTCCAGACGTACGCGGTCTCGGCGCGGTCGAGTTTGCCCGCGCGCCAGTCGAAGGAGACCGCGTCCGCGTCGTTGCCGGTCAGGGCGCCCCAGTCGTACTCGATGACGCCGTTGTTGTTGGAGTCGTAGTAGGACAGTTGGCCCTTGGCATCGCCTTCGGCGTACCTGGCCAGGGTGCCGGCGATCACGGGCTGGCCGCCGTGGACCTGGTAGCTGCGCCACGCGGCCTCGGAGATGTACTGGGTGTAGGAGTTGGACCAGTTCTCCGGATCGCCCGGGTTGTCCATGAACCGGCCGCCCCTGGACGTCTGGCCCGCCGACAGCCACGGACCGTAGGAGTAGACCGGGTCACGCAGGTACTTCAGGTCGTCGATGTGCATCGGTTGCGTCAACGCGATCGCGTTGTTGTAGCCGGTGACGCCCTCGATCGACACCGGGAACTGGTAGTCCTGGCCGGGGATGTCGACGTCGAGGTAGTTGTACCGCATCAGCCACCAGCGGTAGTAGATGTTCTTCTTGATGGCGGGGTCCGGCACGTCGATGTAGGGGATGTTGTCGGCCCACCAACGGTTGTAGGCCCGCACGTGGGTCGCGAACGCGGTCGCGGGGGTGTAGCCGCGGTAGGCGTTGTACTCCGTCGCCGACTCGGGGATCTCGTCGGTGAGAAAGCCCATCACGACCTTGGTCGTCGCGGTCTGCCCCGCGGCGACGGTGATCGAACGGTCGAGGCCGCCGCCCGCGACGGCGAACCCGTCACCGGACAGGCGTGGGCGGATGGTGGTCAGGTTGTTCTTCACGAGCCTGCTGCCGGTCAGCTCTGAACCGGAGGCGGTGGTCGCGTAGGGTGAGGTCGCCCGCAGTTGCAGCGTGGAGGACGCGCTGCCGTTGTTGGTGATCGTCAGGTTCGTGACGGCGACGTTGTTGTGGGTGATGAACTTCGCCATGTCGACCCGCAGCGATCCGCTGGTGAACACGCCCTTCCAGTGGCTGGGCGTCTGGACGCGGCCGCTGATCTGCTCGGCGAACGTCCCCGGCGAGATCGTGACGGCGTAGGCGTTCTGGCTGCTGATGTTGTCCCAGTAGGCCGCATTGCCGCCGAAGCCGATGACGCCGGGGTTGTGGGTGTTCATGTACAGGCCGCGGCCGCGGGTCATCAGCCACGTGCCCGCCGGGTCGTTGCCGGGCCTGGCGAGCAGCCGGTCCATCCAGAAGTCGGTTCCGGCGCTTTCCGCGTCGTAGATGGCTTTCATGGTGCTACCGGTGCTGTAGCCGACCGGGGCGGCGGGGATGGCGGGCCCGGAGAACGTGGGATAGCCGATGGTCTGGGCCGCGTGTGCGGTCTTCGTGGCGACCGTGACGCCCGCCAGGACGAGGATCGCGGCAGGCAGCACCGTCCACCTCGACCGCTTGGCGCGTCTGATGAGGATCATGTCGTACACCTCCGAGAGTGAGCGGTCAGGCCTGGAACGCTTGCCATTCCAGGACTCCGGTGGAGTGGTCCGGCGCGGAGGTGATGCTCAGCCTCAGCCGGGTGGTGCTGACGGCGGTGAACGTGGTGGTGTTGAAGGTGTTGCCCGCGACCCCGCAGGCCGACTGGCCGGGCACCGGCACGTAGGCGCTGCCGTTCCAGTACTGGACCTGGCAGGAGGCGGGCAGGTCGATGCCCTGGTCGTCGTCGAACCAGTAGGTGGAGACCTTGTCGATCGACCGGCTGGAAGGCCACGTGTACTCGACCCACTGCGTGCCCCGCTCCGGCCAGTTGCCGTACGCGAGGTTGCCCCGGTCCGCCGAGTTCGCGGGCACGCCGCCGTTGTTGATCGCCGCCAAGTTCTCCCACGCCGAGACGAACGAGGTGGACCGGGTCGCCGACGGCGCGATGTTGGTCCCTGGCCCGGTTCCCGCGCCGGGGTTGGGCGGTGGCCCGGCGGTGGTCTGGGTGACCCGCTGCATGGTGCCGTCGGCGTTGAAGTTCAGCAGGTCCACCGCGACGGACCGGCGGAAGTTGCCGCCGCCGGGCGCGTTGGCGTTGTGGTAGACCATGTACCACTGCCCGTTGAACTGGACGACGCCCGCGTGGTTGGTGGTCGAGGAGACCTGGCCGAGCACGACGCCGCGGTGCGTCCACGGGCCGAGAGGGCTGGTCGCGGTGGCGTATCGCTGGCACGCGTAGCTCGACGACGTCACGCAGCCGTTGGTGTCGTTGGCGGCGTAGATCATGTAGTAGAGGCCGTTGCGCTTGAACATCCACGGCGCTTCCCAGTAGTCCGTCAGTCCCGTGGGCGTGACGACCGGGCCGTCCAGTTCGATCATGTTCGGCTTGAGCTTCGCCGCGCGGACACCCCAGTAGCCGCCCCAGTACAGGTAGGCCTGGCCGTCGTCGTCGGTGAACACCGTGGGATCGATGTTGAGGCCCGACGAGTTCGGGGTGCTGTCGCTGACGAGCGGGCTGCCCTTGGCGTCGGTGAACGGCCCGAGTGGACTGTCTCCGACGGCCACGCCGATGTCCATCCACCCGGCGCCGTTGCCGTTGACCGAGGTGTACCAGTAGTACTTGCCGTTGCGGGGTTCCACCTCGCTGGCCCACGCGTCCGCGCCGGCCCACTTGAACGTGCCGATGTTCGCCTTGGCGCCGTGATCGGTCCTCGAGGCGGCGTCGGTCGAGGACAGCACCCGCCACTCGCGCATGAGGAAGTTGTTGCCTCCCGCGGCGGCTTCGTCCCTGCCCGCGTAGACGTACATGGTGTTGCCGACGACGAGTGGCGCCGGGTCCGCGGTGTAGTAGGAGGTGACGATCGGGTTCGACGCGTGTGCGGCAGGCGTGACGAGCGCACTGGTCACGAGTGCGATCGCGGCGCCCAGCCTCACCGCCCTGTGCCGGAACGGCATGACTTCTCCTTCAGGGGTGCGGGACGAGCTACTGGCCGGTCGCGTGCAGGTCCGCGACCTCGGCCGCGGACAGGGCGCGGCTGTACACGCGGAAGCCGTCCACCGCGCCGTCGAGGTAGGGGTCGCCCGCGTACTGCGAGCGCCCGATCCAGTTCTGGCCCGTGCCACCGAGCGTTGCCGGGCGCACCGTCATCGCGGAGTTGCGCGCGACCTCGGTGCCGTTCACGTGCAGGACGCCCAGATCTCCTTGCTGCGTCACCGCCACGTGCGTCCACACCCCGGCCGGCAGCGGGGAGGCCGCGTTGATCTGCTGCTCCCCCGCGGCGCCGGTGGCGGTGATGGCGAATCTGGCGCCACCGGCGGAACTGCGCGGGGTGAGGAACAGGTACGCGCCGGTACCCGCGCCGAAGTCGAACACCCGCGCCCACGTGGTGACCGCGTCGAGCCTCACCCACGCCGTCACGCTGAAGGCGGTCGCGGACGCCAGCAGCCCTGACGGGAGCACCACGTGCGCACCGGAACCGGTGAGGTCGACCGCGCCCCCGGAACGTCCCGTGGTCCACCCGGCGCCGCCTGCCAGGGTTGCGGTGCGTCCGTTGCCCGTGGCGTCCGCGGCGGTGGTGCCCGATCCCGCGTCGAACGGATAGTGCGCCACGAACGGCGGCAGTTGCGGTGCGTCGCCGACGTTCCAGTAGACGGTGTACCGCTGGCCGTGCAGCCGGTGGAACGGCGAGAGCGTGACCGGGCCGGTGCTCGCGGTGGCCGTGTACTGCAACGGGGTCTGGGTCGCCCGGAGCGTCGACGCCTGGAGGGTGGGCATGGTCGTGAGGTTGGTGGTGCCGTACGCGCCCGCGAGCACGATCGGACCGTGCCTGACCACCTGCACGGACGGGTTGTCGGGGGCGCTCTCCCTGGTGAGCGTCATCGGCAGGGTCAGGTCGACGACGTCCCCGCTCGCCCACGTCCGGTTGATCCGCGCGTAGGTGCCGGGTGTGGTGGCGGCCTGAGCCACGCCGTTGACGCGGAGTTGGGCTCCCGTTGCCCACGAGGGGATGCGGACGCGCAGGTCGATCGCGCCCGAGCCGGTGATGGTCAGCTTCGTGGACGCGGTGTCGGGGAACGTGGTGTCCTGCCGGACGGTGATGCCGCGGCCCGGCCAGGTCAGCACCGACGGGATGAAGAGGTTGACGTAAAGCGTGTTGCCGGCCTGGAGGTAGATGCTGTCGGCGTGCTTGGTGTTGGTCTCCATCCCGGTGCCGTGGCAGCAGGTGAAGTCGTTGTAGTCGTTGCTGTAGGTGCGGATGCCGCCCGGTCGCAGCGGCACGTAGTAGCTGTGGTGCCCGTGCTCGGAGTTCGGGTTCTGGCCGCCGAGCAGGTGGTTGTACAGCGCCTTCTCGTGGAAGTCGAAGAGGTCCGCGCGGCCGGGGTCGGTGCGGAAGAGCTGCCGGGTCAGCTTGAGCATGTTGTAGGAGTTGCAGCACTCGCAGGTGCTGTCCGACAGCTCCGACGCGATCCTGCCGGAGGCTTTGAAGTACTCGCCGTTGGAGTTGCCGCCGATGGCGTAGGTGTGTCCGCTCGTGACGATGGTCCAGAAGTTCGCGGCGATGTCGCGGTATCGGGTGGTGCCGGTGGCGTGGTACTCGCGGATGGCACCGATCGCCTTGGGGATCTGGGTGTTGGCGTGGTACCCGTTGAGCGCGTCGGTGTTCGCCGCGAGGGGGTCGAAGATCTCGGCGTGGTCGAAGTACTGGGCGCTCGTGAGGTGGTTCGGGTCACCGGTGACCTGGTACAGGTTGGTCAGGACCTCGTTCATGCCGCCGAACTCCGTCTTCAGCATCGCCTGCCGCTGCGCGTAGGTCAGGGCGCTGTTGCGGGTCCGCACCCAGCCCGCCATGCGGGTGAGCACGGTGAGGGCCTGGGCGTTGCCGACGAGCAGGTGGACGTCCAGCAGGCCGGCCATGATCTTGTGCAACGTGTAGTAGGGCGCCCACACCGGTTCGCGGGCCTCCACGCGGGCGATGAAGCTCTCGGGGAACGCGGACAGGTAGCCGGCGGTGAAACCCGCGGTCTGGGCCCGGTCCTGGCAGGTCCCGAGCTGGGCGACGAGGTAGTTCGCCTTGCTGGAGAACGCCGTGTCGCCGGTGCTCGCGTACGCCTGCGCCAGCGCCGTGAGCACATGGCCGGTGGAATGCCCGCGCAGTTCGGTGGTGGGCGACTCCCACCCTCCACAGGGGACGGCCGAAGAGGACAGTCCGACGTTGAGCCGGAAGGTGTGCAACAGCCGGTCGGGGTCGAGGAACTTCAGGTAGGCGTGGGTGCGGGCGGTGCTGGTCTGGAACGGGCCCGCGAGCAGGGTCACCGCGCCGAGCGGGAAGGGCTCCGCCGACACGCCGGCGTCCTGGCGGGCGGCGGCGCCGGAAGCCACGGCGGGAACGACGGGGAACGTGCCCGCGGCCGTTGCGGCGACGAGCACCCCGGCCCGCAGGACGGAACGACGGCTGGGGGTGGGCAGGGACATGCGCGTCACCTTTCAGGGGGATGACACGAGAACGGGCAGGGCGAGGCCACCGTCCCGTGACGCGGCAGGGATCACGGGACGGTCACGCGGGGAGATCAGAGGCCGTAGCGGTTCTTCAGGTGGCGCCACCAGTCGCGCAGCATCCACCTGTCGAACTCGGTGATGGTGGCGGAACTGCCCGCCTTCATGATGAAGTTGCTGACACCGGAGGGCGTCCAGTCGTAGAAGTCGTCCAGCCCGAACGTGTGGCCGACCTCGTGCAGGAAGATCGTCACGCTGTCGGCGTTGAGGTTGTTCAGGAAGTACTCGCTGCCCATCCGCTGGCCCCAGTCACCTCCCGCTCCCCCGCCGAACCCGGAGGTGAGCCAGAGCGACTGGTCGTAGTGGCGGGCCACTCCGCCGGGGCAGTTGCGGTAGACGCCGTCGCGGACGAAGAACCGGCCGCACGGCTCGGCGCACTGCGGCGCGTTCTCCCGGATGTTGTTGACGTAGATGTCGACCGAGTTGTCCGTCCACTGCAGCTGCGCGCGGTCGCGCACCGCCCAGCCGACGACCTTGATCGGCACGGTGGCGTAGGGCCAGTTGTCGTGGCCCGCCATGACGTCCATCCACTTCTTGTACTGACGGGCGAGCTGGGCGTGGATCTGGTCGCGCTGGGCGGCGGAGACACTGGCGGGCGAGTCCCACCGCACGCAGAAGTTCAGGTAGCCGCCGTTGGCGAAGACCTGGTCCCAGCCGTAGTTGCGGAAGCCGTACAGGTTGCCGTAGGTGCTTTCCTGGTGCGACCACACCTGGTTGAGCGGGGTGACCAGGTTCGCAGGCGGGTTCCAGGTGTCCGCCGCCGTGATCGGGGCGGGACCGGCTTGAGCCACGCCCGCGCCACTCGCCACGAGGGCCCCGGCGAGGCAGGCGAGGAGAAGTTGTCTGCACAGTCGTATCACCGTCGATACTCCTTGCAATAGCAGGGATTCAGCCTTTCAGTGCACCGGAGGTGAACCCGCGCACGTAGCTGCGCTGCATGAAGGCGAACAGCACGAGACAAGGCACGGCCATGAAGACGACGCCGGCTTCCAGGGCGGCGTAGTCGATGGAACCGTGACTCGCGGTGCGCAGGTTGACCACGGCGAGCGTGGTGGTGAACTTGTCGGTGGAGTTGAGCAGGATCAGCGGTGCGAAGAACTCGCTCCACGACGTCAGGAACGCGAAGAGCCCCACCGTGATCAGTCCCGGCCGCACGGCGGGCAGCATGATCCGCACCAGCGTGCCGAAGGTGGTGCAGCCGTCGACCCGCGCGGCCTCCTCCAGTTCCAGTGGGACGGCCTCGAAGGAGTTGCGCATCATGAAGATAGAGAACGGCAGCTGGAACATGATCAGCACCAGGCTCAGCCCGACCAGCGAGTCCTCCAGCCCGAGCCAGCCCAGCAGTACGTACAGCGCGATCAGGATCGTCGCGTACGGGACCATCAGGATCGCCAGCGTGAGCAGGAACAACGCGTCACGGCCGGGAAACCGGAACCGGCCGAACGCGTAGCCGCCCAGCGTCGCGACGAACAACGTGCCGCCGACGGTCAACGCGCTGACCGCGAGGCTGTTGAGCACGTGGTACGGCCGGATGCCGTTGCCGGAGGTGAAGAGCCGGTCGTAGTTCTCCAGCCCGAACCCGGTGTCCGTGCGCACCGACGCCCACCCGCTCCACAGCAGCGGGAACAGGAACAGGATCGCGAGTGCCGCGCCGGTGACGTAGTAGCCCCACCGCGAGCCGGTGCTGGTTCCGGGCATGGCTTCGGGGCCTCTCACTCGGAGCGACGGCGCAGCACGCCGAACTGGACTGCGTTGAACACGAGGAGCACGGCCAGCAGCACCACCGAGATGCCCGCGGCCGAACCGAGGTCGAGGCGGATGAACGCCTCCCGGTAGATCACCATCACCAGCGACGTGGTGCTGTTGTCCGGGCCGCCACGGGTGAGGATCCAGAACTGGTCGAACGCGAGCAGCGACCCGGTCGACATCAGCGTGAGGACCAGGGCGATCGTCGGCCGCATCAACGGCAGGGTGATCCGCCGGAACGTCTGCCAGCGCGACGCCCCGTCGATGCGCGCGGCCTCGTAGACGTCCACCGGGATGGCCTGCAGACCGGTCAGCAGGATCAGCATGTTGAACCCCGCGAACCGCCACAGCACCAGCACGACCGCCGAGCCGAGCGCGGACCCGGCGCTGCCGCTGGTCCACGAGACGTAGCCGTCGACGACGCCGAGCCAGGACAGCAGGTCGTTGACCGGGCCGATCTCGTCGCTGAGCAGGCCGAGGAACAGCAGCGACGCGCTGGCGAAGCCGACGGCCATCGGCAGGAAGAACGCCGCCCGCAGGAACCCGACGCCGGGCCGGCGGTGCTGGACCAGCAGGGCCAGTCCGAACGCGACCACGAACAGCAGCACGGTCATGATCGCGGTGTACTTGAGGGTGAACCAGGCCGCCGACACGACCAGTTCGTTGTCGGCGACGCCCGCGTAGTTGTCCGGGGCGTTGAGCGTCGGCCTGCCCAGCAACGGCCAGCGGTGCAACGACATCCAGCCGACGAGCCCGAGTGGGACCAGGAAGAACAGGCCCACCATCACCGCTGTCGGCGCGGCGTACGCGGCGCCGGCCAGCGCGCGCCACCGCCTGCCGCTGTTCGGGCGGCGGGTCGTGCGAGGTGCGGACCGGTGCTCTGGCTCCACCCGCTCCCGCGGAGGTGACGTCGTCGTCACGGCCATGGGTCTCAGCCCTGCTGAAGCGACTTGGTGATGGCGGAGTTGCCTTCGCTGAGCGCCTTGTCCGCGTCGCCGAACAGCGCACCCCGGACGGTTTTGAGCCACGGGCTCTGCGCGTCGTTGAACGAGGCGTTGAAGTTCTGCGCGTACGGCGTCCTGCCCTTCGCCACCAGGCTGTTGATCGTCACGAGCCGCGGGTCGAGCGAGGAGTACCTGTTGGACGCCAGGTCCGTGCGGGTGGGTACGCCCTTGTTCTTCGCGACGACCTCGACCTGCGCCTCGTCCGACATCGTCCAGGCCAGGAAGTCCCACGCCTGCGCGGCTTTCCCGCTCGTGGCGCCGATACCGATCGTGTCGCCTCCGACGAACGTCGACTCACCACCGGTGAGCCCCGTGATCGGTGCGACGCCGACCTTCACGCCCTTGGCCTCCATCGCCCCGAGCCAGACGGACGGACCGGGGGCGATGCCGACCTTCCCGCCCTGCAGCGCGCCCAGCCAGGTCGGACCCGCCTCGTCCTTCGAGGCCGGTGCCGCCACCCCGTCCTCGTACAGCGAGCGGTAGAGCGCGAACACCTCGGCCATCTCGGTCGAGTCGACCTTCGCGTGCCTGCCGTCCGCGTCGAGGACCTCGCCGCCGGCCGCCCACACCGACGGCCACAGGGTGAACTCGACGCAGCCGCCGCAGTTGCCACCGAAGTACGTGCCGCTGACCTCGCCGCCGAGTTGGTCGATCTTGCGCGCGTGGTCGGCGAACTCCCGCAGCGTGGCAGGCGGCTTCTCCGGGTCGAGGCCCGCCTTCGCGTACAGGTCCTTGTCGTAGAGCATCACCGACATGTCGATGGTGTGCGGCACCGCGAAGTTGCGTCCGTCCCAGGTGGCCGCCTTCACGTGCGAGGGCGCCACGCTGTCCTTGGCGGGGAAGGCCGCGAACCGTTCCGTCACGTCGGCCCACAGGCCCTGGGAGGCGTACTGGGCGGCGAACACCACGTCGGCGGCGAACAGGTCCGGCAGGGCTTTCGCGCCCGCGGCGGAGGCGAGCTTCGCCGGGTACTCCTCGTTCGGGTACGCGGTCACCTCGACCTTGTTGCGGTGCGTCGCGTTGTAGGCGTCGGCCATGGCCTTCGACACCGACTCGGTCGCGGCGCGGGTCCACAGGGTCAGGGTCGCCCCGTCGTCGGCGCTCGCGGCGGTGGAGTCCGTCGCGGTGCCGTTGCCGCAGGCCGTCACGGCAAGCAGGCCTGCCGTCACGACGGCGGCCAGTCGAAGACCTCTCAGGTTCACCGGGTGTCTCCTCTTGCGTTGGCGGATGGGTCAGGTGGCCGGCAGCCACACGCGCATGGTCGACGGACCTCTGCGGGCCCAGCGGTGGTAAGGCACGAGGTGCAGCAACGCCGTGTCGGTGCTCAACGCCGGTTCGCCCGCCCCGTACGGCCACGGTGACTCGGCGGGGACGCCGAACCGCGCGCGCACCGCGACCTCCCCGCCTGCGTCGGCGGGCTGGGCGGTGACCTCGACCTGCAGGGCGTCGAGGTCACCGCTCTCGCCGCCGACCGACTCCGCGCAGAACACGATCGGCCCCCGTTCGACGGCGACGCAGCCCCGCACCGCGTCGATGCGCGGGTCGGGACGGGTGAAGCGGGGCCGCATCGGCAGTTCGAGGCGGATCTCCTCCCCCACCGTGAAGTCGCGGCGCACCACCAGGTCGCCGACCGGGACGGTGCGTCGTCCGTCCACTGTCACGAGCACCGCGCCGTCTGCCCATTGCGGCACCCGCAGGGTCAACGGCCACGACCCGCCGTCGGTCCGGGTGATCCGCACGGTCACGGCGCCGTTGTCGGGGTAGTCCGTGCGCATCGTCAGCGCCACCCGGCGGCCGTCCGCGAGGGCCGTGTCGATCTCGGCGTCGGCGTACTGGTGCACGCGCAGGCCGTCGTCGTCGGCGGTGACCAGGTAGGTCGACAGGCTCGCCAGGAGGCGGGCGATGTTGGGCAGGCAGCAGGACACCTCGAACCACGGGGCCCTGGGGCCACCGCCGAACCCGAGCTGCTCCTCGTCGCCGGGCAGCGTCGCGGTGGGGACGCGCTGGTGCAACGTGTTGGCGTAGAAGAAAGAGCGGCCGTCGTCGCCGATGGCCGTGGCGACGACGTTGTAGAGGACGCGCTCGACGAAGTCGCCGTAGCGTCCCTCGCCGGTCGCCAGCAGGAGTCGCCAGGCGAGCATGACCGCGGCCACCCCGGCGCAGGTCTCGGAGTAGGCGCGGTCGGCGGGCAGGACGAAGTCGTCGCCGAACGCCTCGTCCTCGTGCCGCGACCCCATCCCGCCGGTCAGGTAGGTGCGCCGGGCGAGGGTGCGGTCGAACTGCTCGGCGACGGCGGCCAGCAGTTCGTCGTCGCCGTTCTCGACCGCGACGTCGACGGCACCGCACGCCAGGTACAGCGACCGCACCGAGTGTCCACGAAGGACGGTCGCGGT
Source organism: Lentzea sp. NPDC102401 (assembly GCF_044765805.1). NCBI lineage: Bacteria > Bacillati > Actinomycetota > Actinomycetes > Pseudonocardiales > Pseudonocardiaceae > Lentzea > Lentzea sp. NPDC102401. The sequence continues at coordinate 483,774 of NZ_JBIWKS010000006.1, forward strand.
CAGCACGGGGACGTCGTCGTTGGCGTAGGCCCAGCCGAAGTGGTGTGGTGGCAGGGTCCGGTGACCGCGCCGTTCGAGGAAGAGCGCGGCCTGGTCGAGGTAGCGCTGCTCACCGGTCAGCCGCGCCAGTTCCACCAGCGCGACCTCGATCTCCGGGTGCCCGCACAGCCCCCACACCCCGTCCGGCCCGAACGTCCGGCACACGTGGTCGGCGGCGCGACGGGCGACGTCGAGCAACGGAGCCGCGACGCCGGTCCTCGCCGCGGCCACGGCCGCCTGGAGCAGGTGGCCGGTGCAGTACAGCTCGTGCCCCGACGCCAGGTCGCTGTAGCGGGGCCGCTGGCCTTCGCGGCCGAACGCCGTGTGGAGGTAGCCGTCCGGCGACTGCGCCGAAGCGATGGCGGCGGTCAGCTCCTCGATGCCGGAGACCATGTCGCGATCGCCGGTGCGGGCGACCTCCCAGGCCATGGCCTCGACCAGCTTGTAGACCTCGGAGTCGGAGAACTCCCGCCCCCGCCGGTCGGGTGATCCGAGACCACCGGTGGTGAAGTGGCCGATCCACCCGAGCCGGTCCATCCACGACCGGGCGTGGCGCAGGGTGGCGTCGCCGTTGACCTGCTGGCGCGCGGCCCAGAAACCTCCGGTGATCCGCACCTCGCCGAGCCCCAGCGGGCGCAGAGCCCCGCGGGACGGCACGACCGGGCGACCACCGACGAGATCGGCATTCCGCGACGTCACAGTCATCCGGGTCCTCCTGCCGCCTCGAACTGGGAACGTTCCCAACCGTCGTGCTGCAGCCACGATGGCGACCGAAATCGTTTTCGGCAATCTGCCATTCGTGTTACGGGAATGTCACCCGCCGCGCTCTCTACACAGGCTGTGAGGTGTGACTACAGTCGAATCAGCAGTCGAAATCGTTCGAAAGGCTTTCGGTGACCAAGAGACGATCCGACGTGGTGACCCTCGGCGACGTGGCCAAGCTGGCGGGCGTCTCGATCTCCACCGCCTCCAAGGCGCTCAACGCGCGCGCCGAGGTCGCCCCGGCCACCCGCGAACGCGTGCTGCGCTCGGCGGCCGAACTCTCGTTCCAGCCCAACGCGCTCGCCAGGGGGCTGATCTCCGGGCGCACCCGCACCATCGGGCTGCTCACCGACGAGCTCGCCGGACGGTTCTCCATCCCGATCCTGCTCGGTGCGGAGAACGCGCTGGCGAACGAGCAGATGTCGGTGCTGCTCTGCGACGCCCGCGGCGACGCCATCCGCCGCCAGCACTACATCCGCACCCTGCTCGCCCGTCAGGTCGACGGGTTCATCATCCTGGGCGACAGCAACGACATCCGCCCCTCGCTCACCCGTGACATCCCGGTACCGGTCGTCTACGTCTACTGCGAATCCACCGACCCCGGCGACTTCTCCGTGCTGGCCGATGACGAGGGCGGCGCACGACTGGCCGCCGCGCACCTGGTGTCGTTGCGGCGCAAGCACATCGCCCACATCACGGGACCCGAGTCCTACCGGGCCGCGCGCGATCGGGTCACCGGCCTGACCGACGTGCTGACCGAACACGGCCTCACCCTCGCGGGCGGCGCACCGCTGTACGGCGAGTGGTCCCAGCGCTGGGGCAGACAGGCCGCCCGGATGCTCCTGGCCGGCAGCCCGGAGGTCGACGCGATCTTCTGCGGGAACGACCAGATCGCGACCGGCGTGGCCGACACGCTCACCGACCTGGGCCGGACCATCCCCGACGACGTCGCCGTCGTCGGCTACGACAACTGGGAGATCTTCGCCGCGGACTGCAGGCTCCCACTGACCACTGTGGACCTCAACCTGGAGCAGCTGGGCACGACGGCGGCCACCCACCTGTTTGCCGCGCTGGACGGGCAGACCCGCTCCGGTGTGATCCGCCAGCCGTGCAGGCTGGTCGTCCGCGAGTCCACCGCACCGCTCCCCTCCCGGTGAGCCGGCCAACGCCTGCTCTTCCGGGACCGGCTGTCGCACAGGGCGTGACGTCCCTGCCGGGCCGGGACCGATGTCTGCGTCCGCCCCGACGGTCACCGCGAACGCTCGGGGTATGACGCACGAGAGAGGTCACGATCATGTCTGCTGTGAGGCTGTCGAGCGCGCGAGCAGCAACGACGTCCGGCTCCATCAGGAGTCCGAACAACGTCATCGATGGCTGACCGCCTCGGCCGCGATGACCCGGCAGCTGTTCGCCCAGCAGGACGGCCATCCGCTCGACATGGTGCTGTCGGCGGCACAGCAGGCCGCGGACGCCGACGTCGCGGTCCTGGCCTTGCTCACCGCACCGGCAGATCACGGTCCGCGGTAGCCGAGCCAGTCGAGGTTGATCGAACCGGTGTCGTTCTGGCCGTAGGACAGCGTCACCACCGGGTCGCGGCCGTTCAGCGGGACGTCGTCGAAGGTGACCGTGCCCCAGGCGTCCCAGCTGCCGGAGACCTTCGGGAAGCCCACCTGACGCACGGCGCGTCCGTCCACCGACAGCGTCATCGTGCGGGCGTCGCTGTTGGCGTTCGCGTACCGCACGGTGATCGCGCCGGAGCCCTGTGCAGCCGACGTGCGGTGCAGCGTGAACGACGACGCGGCGCCCTGCGCCCAGAGGCCGTCGATGAACGCCCTGCCGGAATAGCCCGTGTGGTTGACGTTCGTCTTGACGCCACCGGTGTTGTGCGCGTCCTCGGCCTCCAGGTGAGCAGGTGCCGGGCAGCCGGAGACGGTGCCCGCGGTGTCGGCGCAGCGGTCCCCCGCGTCGGGCACGCCGTCGCCGTCCCGGTCACCGCCGGCAGCTCCGGTCAGGGTGATCTCGACGGTGTGCGCACCCTTGAGCGTGGCAGGGATTTCTGCGCGTGACGGCCGGCCGTCGACCGTGACCGAGCGGATCGTCGTGCCCGCGCCGCGCAGCGTGATCGTCAGGTCGGCGTCGCGGTAGCGCAGGTCGCGAAGGGTGACATCACCCCAGCCCGCGGGCAGGGTCGGCGCGAAGGCCAGACCCGCGCTGGTGTACCTCAGGCCGAACAGTCCACTGTGGACCATGTCGAGGAACGCCGTGGCGGACCAGGTCTGGTCGGGTTCGGAGCCCCAGTGGAACTTCACCGTGTCGCCCAGCCGCTGGTAGCCGCCGTCGACGACGCCGGTGGTGCCGTTGTAGATCTCCCAGAACCCGCTGTTGTCGTTCGCGAGCTTCGCCAGCCTCGCGGTCTCCGCGGCGACACCGCTCTGATCGCCCTGCAGCGCCTGGGCCTTGGCCCACAGGCCCTGCACGAGCGGCCAGACGATCGCGTTGTGCCGGCCGGGCCGCGCCTCGGAGTAGCGGTCCCAGTGCGGGTAGGTGTCGGGCATGCCCCAGGTCATCACGCGGGCCTTCGCGAGGATCGACCGCGCCTGAGCCTGGTTCGCGACGCCGAAGAGGATCGCGAACGCGAGCCCGGTGCCCTCCTGGTGGGCGCCGGGTGTCCCGTCCGCGAGCAGCTGGTAGTTGTACAGGCCCGTCGCCGGGTTCCAGAAGTGCCGGTTGATCGCGGCCTTGAGCGCGGCGGCCTTCGCGCGGTGACCGGCGGCCTCCTGCGGTTGCCCCAGCCGCTCCGCCATGTTCGCCGCGTTGACGTAGGCGGCGTAGTAGACCTCGTTGGTGCTCAGGTACATCCCGCTCGCGACGCCCGGCCACGGCATGCTGCCGGTGCTGACCGACTCGGTCGCGTCGGCAGGTGGCGCGGGATAGCCGGCGATGCCGTCGTTGAAGAACGACGCGCCGGTGAACAGCCCGTAGGTGGGGTTGAAGCCGGCCGTACCGGCGCGTTCGCGGATGGTCAGGGTGTTCCTGGCGGCACGGTAGGCGTTGCCGAGGAACTCCTGGTCTCCGGTGACGAGGTAGTGGTGCCACGCGGCGGTGAGCCAGATGACCTGGTCCCACTGCTGGTCGTCCTGCTGCACCCGCAGGGCGCCGGCGGAGTCCTTGTCGACAACGGCCCAGAGCGTGTTCCTCGCCAGGGCCGGCGACAGCAGGCTGGCCGCGTTCCAGCTGTTGATCGACGCGTCGCGCGTCCACGGCTGGGCGTATCCACCACCGGCGCGAACCATGCCGGTGGCCGGGTCCATCAGACCGCTCTTGTTGTAGTGCGCGTCGTAGCCCACCGTGTTGACGCGCAGCAGATTGTCCAGCGCGGCAACGTAAGCGGCGCCGTACAGCGCTTGGCTGTGCTGGTTCGTGAAGGTCAGGGACGGCGGGGTGGCCGCGGTTGCCGGTGAGGCACCGGTGACCACGCCGCACACCGTCATCAAGGCCACGAGGACACGAGCGATCCGCCGCCGGAGACTCATTCCGTGCACCCTTCCCGGCAGCCGGACCTGACCGGCGCCGGACTGCAGTGCACCATGGAAACGCTCCCACGGAACACGTCCGCCGAAGATCCTGTCCGCTTTTCGCACGAGCCCGACTCGATCGCGCCAGTGCCGCATCCGGCTGATCGGCCCCGTGCCCGCAGCGTTCGGAGCATTCGGCTGCTGACCGGTGTCGCGGCTGCGCACCGACCCCGCAAGGCCCGGACTCGAGACCTGACCGAGCCGCGTGCGCACGTCCAGCCGCAACGACCAGGCAACGCCGTTGACCCGACCACCGCTCATCGGGCGGAACGCCGGTGCCGAAGGCGTCTGTCAGGTGCGAGAGTCGACCGGCCGTTGCCGCTGGAGCGGCGCATCCCGTCCGAAGAGATCAGCAGGTGACGTTGACGGTCGCGGCCGCCTGGAACGACACGTGCACGTGGTCCATGTGGTTGGCCGTGGGGCTGCCACGGTCCTCCATCGGCGAGAAGCCGCTGCCGTCGTTGTAGCGCTGGCGCCAGATCACGTAGGTCACGCCGAACGCCTTGCGGTTGGCCAGCACGTAGTCGGCCAGGGCGTTGCCGGTGGCGGTGTCGACCATGAAGTCCAGCGCCAGACCCTGGGGATGCTCGCCGGAGCCGCCGCGGCCGGCGGCGCCGCCGATGTCCGTGACACCGAACTTGCCCGCGATGTGGTGGCCCACCTGCGCCACGTGCGGCTTGACGCCGTCCAGGGTGGTCGGACAGGGCGGGGGCGGCGGAGGCGGGGCCTCGGGGGTCGTCGTGGTCACCGGGGGCGGCGTGGTGGTCACCGGGGGTTCCGAGGACGACGGCGCGGTAGAGGTCGTGGCAGGCCGCAGGTCCTGGCTGACGGACGTCTGCGGGGCAGCCAGAAGGGCGGCGGCTCCAGTTGGATCGACCGGCTGGTCGGAACCCCGGACGACCCAGAAGGTCACGCCCAGGCCCACGGTGAGGGTGACGGCGACCGCGATGGGCAGTTTCCGGCTGGCTGTCTGCTGCGTTCTATGTCGGCCCGACATTCGGGAACACCTTGCGTTGGGGACGGGGCATGCTCACACAGCGCGCCACATTACGAAATGAACACGACAACATCACAGGCAAGTGTTCATGGTCACATCTCTGCTGGTGAGCGCCCCGCTACAGAAAGCGACATCCCCTGTTCAGTCGTTTACCGGCTGGACGGCGGCCACGAAGATCCGGGCGAGTTTCCCGGTCTGCCACTGCAGGCCGAGTCGATGCTGGGCGAGATCGTAGTTGACGGTGACCTCACCGGAGGCGCGATTCTCCCAGCTGTTGTGCACGAGGGCGCCGTGCGCGCGCAGGTAGGCGTCGACTGGTTCGCGTTGCCCGCCGAGGTCGAGCCCGGAGATCACGCGGTCGGCGCTCGGGCACAGCGCGACGTCGACGGTGACCTTCTTCACCAGGCCGTCGAGGAGCGCGATGTCGACGCCGTCGGGACCTGGGACCGCGGGGCCCAGCGCACTCTGCCGGACGGTCGCGCCGGGGAAGAGCCCACGCAGTTCCTCGCAGGGCGCAGATCTCTCGGACGTGCCCAGAGCGGCGTACATCGTGGCGATGGTGCCGGTCAGCGACGTGCCGGGGACAGCGGGCAGGTCGGCGGGAAGCACTTCGTTCTTCCGGGGTGCCGGTCGCGGGTCCTGACCGCCGAAGCCTGCTACCCGGTCCCAGATCCAGTCGGCCACGGACGCGGCCACGGGCTCGTCGGGGTGTCCCGGGCGGCGCTTGACCAGTTCCCCGAACGCGACGACGACCAGGTACGCCCCGGCGTCGTCGGTCATCACCTGTTCCCAGACCTCGTTCTCGGGCCAGTCCGGGTGCGCTCGCGGGTCGGCCTCGATCTCGGTGCTCAGGGCGATGATCTCGGCTGCCGACATCAGGCGGAACGGCTCGGCGAGCCCCCAGACGCCACCGGAACCGGGCTGCTGGCCGTCGTGCCAGGCCACCAGGTCCTCCGCGGCCATGGAGCCGAGCGCGTCCCTCAGAGACTCGTCGGAGATCGAGGTACCCGGTCGCAGGGTGGCGCGCAGGCCGGCGGGCATCACGTCGTCCAGCGCCGCCAGCGCGGACGCCAGGTCGGTGCCGAGCATCTGGTCGCGGAGCTGCCGCCACCCCATCTCGATCACCCCGGCGTTGCGGATGTCCTCCAGCGATATGTTCTGGGCGTGGGCGTTCTCCACGATCTGCCGCAACGTGCGGGCGGTCCCCACCAGGTTGTGCAGCATGTCTTCGGTCGGGTTCTCGCGCAGCAGCCGCAGACCGAGTTGTTCGGCATCGGCGAACCGGTACTGCACGAGGTAGGCCCAGCCGAGCATCAGAGCGACCCAGGAGTTCGCCGCGTCGGCCCGGACGGCCTCCTCGGCCGTGACGGCGAAGCGGCCGGGTGGTGCGAAGGTCCCCAGCAGGTACGCCGCGCGTTTCCCCAGCGCGCCGGGGAGTCCGTCCGGCGCCGTCCGGGAGCACAGTGCCACCGCGTCGTCGAGCTGGCGCCACCCGTCCTCGTGGTCCCCGCAGAGTGCCTGGGCGAAGCCGAGCTCCATCCAGTCGTCCCACTCCTCGTGGTCCTCGCTCACCACCGTGCGCGCCCACCGCAGGGCCTCGGCATGATCGTGCTCGGCCAGCGCCAGGTGCCGGAGGGCACGAGCCGCGTTGACGAACTGGCCGTCGCGGCGACCGGCCACCTGGAGGTAGAGGCGCCGCGCCTCGCCGGCATCGCCGCACACCTCACGGCGATTGCCGAGCAACAGCGCCGCGCTGCTCCTCTCCGGCTGGGACGCGAGGACCTGTGAGGCCAGCTCGGCGATCCTGGGATGCGCCGGCTGTACCGCGAAGAGCTCCCAGGCCAGGTCCAGGTTTCGTTCGACGGCGTCGTCGCCGCCGGAGGCCGTGCGGCCGAAGTCCCTCATCGCATGCCTCGCCTGACCCGGTACGCCCGGAGTTGGTCGAAGGTGCCGTCGTCGACGCCGTACTCGAGCACCGGCGCCACCTGGTCGAACCACGACGTCGTGGACGGAGTGATGCCGCCGACCGCGGCCAGCATCGCGCCGGTGGTGACCGGCACCAGCTCACCCCTGCTCATCGACTCGACCATCGCCTGCTGCAGGACGGTGGTCGTCAGGTGGCTGAGGTCGGCACCGGAGAACCCTTCGGTCGCCGCCGAGACGGCGGCGACGTCGACATCGCCGGCCGGCTTGCCCTCCAGCGCGCCCCGGACGATCGACGCCCTGGCGGCCGCGTCCGGTGGCAGCACCAGCACCGTCCTGTCGATCCGGCCCGGTCGGCGCAGCGCGGGGTCGATGTCCCACGGCCGGTTCGTCGCGGCCAGGAAGTAGACCCCGTCGTTGGCGCTCGCCACGCCGTCGAGCTCCTCCAGCAACTGGGTGACGAGCATCCGCATCGACTGCGACCCGCCGCCGCCGGAGGTGCGCCGGCCGCCGAGGGCGTCGAACTCGTCGAAGAAGATCACGCACGGCGCCGCCGCGCGGGCGTTGCGGAACACGCTCTGGATCGCCTTCTCGCTCTCCCCGATCCACTTGCTGAGCAGGTCCGCGAGGGTCACGTGGATGAAGGACGCCCCGAGATCACCCGCGATCGCCCTGGCGATGAACGTCTTGCCGCATCCGGGTGGGCCGTACATCAACAGCGACCCGCCCGGCTTCTGCCCGAACGCCGCCGCCAGCTCGGGATTGCGCAGCGGCGCCAGGAACGTGGTGTCCAGGTGCCGTTTGACCTCGGCGAGCCCCGCGACGTCGGCCAGCGTCACCGCCGGGCGTTCGTTGTCCCACAACGACGTCTGACCGTCGCTGCCGTCCCGACGGTCCTCATCGGACGGGGACGGGACCGGCGTCCGCCCGCCTCCCCCGGTCGGTGCCGCAGGCGGCGGGTTCGACGCTCGCAGCCGCGCTGCCATCAGCCGGGCGCGCAGCAGCCGGACCCGTGCCGGATCACCGCCGATGGCCTCGAACTTCTTCAGTTCGGTGGCCGCGCGTCCCAGGTCCTGCTCCAGCAGCAGCGTGACGAAGTCCTCACGCAGCGCCAGATTCCCGGGGTCGGCGTCCACCTCGCGCGCGATCACCTCGACGAAGCCGTCGCCGCAGTCGGCACCGTTCACCGCCCGGCCCCCTCGATCCAGCCCTTGAGCAGACCCAGGTTCGCCAGCGGGATGTAGTGACCGAGCCGTGGATGGTCCAGCGTCACGCCGAAGACGCCGGCCTGGCCGAACGAGGCGACGTAGTCGATCGCGACCGGCATCGGCACGCCGAAAGTCGGCACCACGCTCCCCTGCGAGTCGGCCAGCCCGAGGGCGTGGCCGGCTTCGTTCGCCCGTGCGGCGCTGCTGTAGAGGCAGATCATCGACCCCTGCTCCGCGGCCACGGCATAGGGACGGGGCTGGTCGGCCGAGCCCCGCGCGAGGAAGAACCAGTGCTCCAGAGCGGTCGCCTGGCGCCAGAGCGCGATCTGCGCCGTCATGTCTCCCGCGGGCGCTGCCCTGACCGCCTCGTCGAGGCGGTCCAGCTCGGCGACCGTCGCGGGGTCGTTGTCTCTGATCACTCGGTTCTCTCTCGTCCGCTCCGGTTTCCAGACCAGAGAGAACCATGCCGTCGATCACGGCGAAACACCCGGTCAGGCATGTGCTCGGACCTAGGATGCGGAGCATGACGCGATATGTCGACGAGGACCTGCGCGGTGCGGAGTTCCGAGAGTGCGATCTGACCGGGGCGCGCCTGATCGGCGTCGTCCTGCAGGACGCCGTGATCGACGGGCTCGTCACCAACCTCGTGGTGAACGGTGTCGAGGTCACCGGGTACGTCGAGGCGGAGCTGGACCGGCGCCATCCGGTGCGGGTGCTGGTCCGCTCCGAGGACCCCGCCGATCTGCGCGAGGCAGCGCGGCAGCTCCACGCCGGCTGGGCCGCCACGATCGAGCGGATCCGCCGTGCGCCCGGCATCGAGCGCCGCAGCGTGCACGACGAGTGGTCGGCGGTGCAGACGATGCGCCATCTCGCCTTCGTCCACGACTCGTGGTTCCGCCGCTGCTGTCTGGGCTCGACGGCGCGGTTCACGCCGATGGGCATCGGGCCGGACGTCGAGCCCTACCGCGAAGCGCACGGGCTCGACCTCTCGCTCGATCCGGCCCTCGACGAGATCGTGAACGTGCGTGCCGTCCAGGCCGCCGAGCTCGAGGCCTGGCTCGACGACGTCACCGCCGAGCAGCTCGCAGCGCAGGCGCCGGTGCCCGACGACGACGTCTGGCCGCCGTACGCGCGCGGCCGCACGGTGCGGCAGTGCCTCCGCACGGTGCTCAACGAGACCTTCGAGCACCACGGTTTCTGCGTCCGCGACCTCGACCTGATCGAGGCACAGGACTCCAGGTAGGGCCGTTCACCGCTACCAGGTCACCGGCAGCGAGTGGACTCCGTAGAGCAGCATGTCCGTGCGCAGTGGCACTTCTTCCGGTTCGACGTCCAGCCGGAGGCCGGGGAACTCCTGGAACAGTCTGGTGAAGCCCATGCGCATCTCGATCCGGGCGAGTTGATGGCCCAGGCACTGGTGGATGCCGTGACCGAACGCCAGGTGGTGGTGCGGGCCCTGGCGGCGCAAGTCCAGTTCGTCGGGGTTGCCGGGGAACTTCCTCGGGTCGCGGTTGGCCGTGGGCAGGTGTGCCAGCACGGTGTCGCCGGCCTTGATCAGGTGTCCGCCGATCTCCACGTCCTCGAGCGCGGTGCGCAACGGTCCGAAGTGAGGAACCGAGAGGTAGCGCATGAGCTCCTCGACGGCGTTGTCGGCGATCTCCGGTTCCTCCATGAGGATCTTGCGCTGGTCAGGGTGCTGCAGGAGTGCGAACGTGCCCAGCGCCAGCATGTTCGCCGAGGTCTCGTGGCCCGCCAGGAGGAGCAGCAACGCCATGTTCGACGCTTCCTCGTCGGTCGGCTCTCCGGAGACCAGCAGGCCGCTGAGCATGTCGTCGCCGGGGTTCTCCTTCTTCCTGACGACCAGTTCGTCGAGGAAGCCCCGGATCCGGTTCAGGGACGCCATCAGCTCCTCGGGGGTGGTGTCCTGGCTCGCCAGCCTCTCGGTGTCCTCCTGGAACCTGTGCCGCTCGTCGTAGTCGATGCCGATCAACGCGCAGATCACCAGTGACGGGATGGGGAGGGTGAACTCCTTCACCAGGTCCGCCCGGTTGCCGAGGGAGCGCAGGTGCTTCAGCTGGTTGTCGACGATCGTGCTGATCCAGTCGGACAGCTGGTTCATCCGCCGCACGGTGAACTGGCCCTGGAGCATCTTGCGCAGCCGGGTGTGGTCCGGCGGGTCCTGGCTGACGAAGTTGCCGGGATCGTCGGAACCCTGGAACCGCGGGTCGAGCAGGTGGTGGTTCTCCCTGCTGCTGCTGAACCTGGGGCTGCCGAAGACCTCCCGCAGCTCGTGGTAGCCGGTGACGAGCCAGCCGACGTGTCCGTCGGCGAACCTCAGTCTGCTCATCGGCGCCCTGTCGCGGATCGCGGTGATCGCGGCGGGCGGGTCGAACGGGTTCTCGCGGTCCAGGGGCAGTCTGTCGAGGATCGGTTCGGTCATCTCACACTTCCGGTGCTCGGGGCGGCTGAGCCGGCGGGCAGGAGCCGGCCCCCGCGAAGGGAGCCGGACTCCGCACCTGCCACGCGATCTCGGTCAGTAGCGGTAGTGCTCGGGCTTGAACGGCCCGGCGACGTCCAGTTCCAGGTAGGCGGCCTGGTCCTTGGTGAGCTCGGTGAGTTCCCCGCCGAGTGCTTCGAGGTGGATGCGGGCGACCTTCTCGTCGAGCACCTTCGGGAGGCGGTAGACCTCGTTGTCGTACTCCTTGAACTTGGTGAACAGCTCGATCTGGGCGATCACCTGGTTGGAGAAGGAGTTCGACATCACGAACGACGGGTGACCCGTCGCGTTGCCCAGGTTCATCAGGCGGCCTTCGGACAGCACGATGATCGTGCGGCCCGACGGGAAGATCCACTCGTCGACCTGCGGCTTGATGTTGTTGCGGCGGATGCCTGGATAGCGCTGCAGGCCGGCCATGTCGAGCTCGTTGTCGAAGTGGCCGACGTTGCCCAGGATCGCCTGGTGCTTCATCTGCGCCATGTGCTCGACCGTCACCACGTCCTTGTTGCCGGTCGTGGTGATGATGATGTCCGCGATCGGCAGCACCGACTCCAGCTTCGCGACCTGGTAGCCGTCCATCGCCGCCTGCAACGCGCAGATCGGGTCGATCTCCGTCACGATCACACGCGCGCCCTGGCCGCGCAGCGACTCCGCGGAGCCCTTGCCGACGTCGCCGTAACCGCAGACCACGGCGACCTTGCCGCCGATCAGCACGTCGGTGCCGCGGTTGATGCCGTCGATCAGGGAGTGCCGGATGCCGTAGCGGTTGTCGAACTTCGACTTCGTCACGGCGTCGTTGACGTTGATCGCCGGGAAGAGCAGCTCACCGGCGGCGGCCAGCTGGTACAGGCGCATCACGCCCGTCGTGGTCTCCTCGGTCACGCC